>NZ_JAAEAA010000020.1 GCF_010119545.1 Pontibacter fetidus
TAAAAATAATGGTGGCTATGGCTCCGGTGAGCACCTCTTCCCATCCCGAACAGAGAAGTTAAGCCCGGACGCGCCGATGGTACTGGTGTCACAACTGGGAGAGTAGGTGGCCGCCAACCCTATACCTCGAATCCCCTGTCTCACAAAAGGCAGGGGATTCTTGCGTTTAAGCATAGGGGGAAGGGGGGTAACTGCAAACCCAATAAATAGGAAACTGCGGACTGGAAGGCGTTACCTTGCTGGATGTAGAATATTGCTTAATTAAAGCAAATAAGCATCTAATAGAATAATTAGTGATATTAAAAAAGGCCACGATATGGATCGTGGCCTTTTTTGCTTTTGAAAACGTTCTAGTAAAAACAAAACTCAGGCATAAGCAATCGTTAAGAGTATAGTGATTAAATAAGCAACTCTTATGCTTAACTAAATAGGATGCCTTATATTAATAGAATAGATTTTGATTTTACTCATTTATATTCAATAAAAAAGAGCAGATAAGCTCCTTTGTTTATTGAATATAGATATTACTATTACTTATGCTTTACGGCCAGCTACTGCTGTTTTAAGGTCATCTATATTGAGATACTTAATAGCTAATTGCTGTATTTCTTCTGCATCTATAGTTTTAATGGTATTTATATAGTTGGAATAATAATCTTTGGGTAAGCCATAGAGAATAATACGTTTATACTTATCAGCTTGCTCAAATATGGTGGCTATGTTATTCAGGAATTTACCGATCATGTAGCTTTGCACCGTTTTCAATTCATCATTTGGCACCAACTCTCTTTGTAGTAACTGTATCTCTTTTTTTATTTCTGATAACGTATTTTCGGTTACTTCATAATTTACGTCGGTTCCGATATAAAACATGCTGTCCTTTTCTTTCGGAGAAATAGTAGAGTAAATGCCGTATGTATAGCCTTTATCTTCTCGTATGTTTCGCATCAATCTTGATCCGAAATACCCACCCAAGATCTCATTCAGCACTGTTAACTTATGAAAGTCAGGGTGCAGAATATGAGGGAAGGTCATACCAGTGCGTATGGATGACTGTAAGCTTTCTTCTACTTTATCAAAGGCTTCTTTATTCGTATTACTTGCCTCAACATAGTGTGAAGTTGTTGGTTTTTCTGCAGGAGTCTTGATTTTAGAAAATTCTTCTATCAGTATATTTTCCAGGTTATCATCTATAGCTCCGCAGGCAAATATTTCAAGACCACTTAAGCTATAGTTTTGAAAGTAGAAATTCTTTACATCTTCTAACGTCAATCCATCCAAAGCGCCTTCTTCGTAACCATAAACATATGGGTGATCTTCGCCATAAATTAATTTGGTGAATGAATGCGTTGCCAGGTAGTTGTTTTTTTGCCGTTGGATTTTCAGGTTCTGCTGATTCCGTTTTTTTAAGATCTTAAACTCTTCGGCCGGAAATACAGGATTCTGCAATACATCCAGCACTACAGGAAGCAAATCGGTTGTGTACTTTGATAAGCAGTATAAGGTAAACTCTGATCTGTCGTAGCCGTGGGTATTATCGAACGATGCGCCATAGAAAGCTACTTTCTCCGCTATTTCTTTAGCCGTATAGTTTTTTGTCCCTTCAAAGAGCATCTTAGCTGATAGATCAGATGCTCCTTTTATGTTCTCGTAGACTTTGCCGGCTTTAAAAACAAAATCCAGCCTGATGACAGGCTGGGTTTCGCTTTTTATGATGTGTAATTTAACTCCGTTTGAAAGGTGTGTTACCTCTGCAACCTGAATTGAAACCGCATCTATTTCTTGTATGTCTGGTGCTTTTGTTCTGTCAAGCATTTTAAATTGTTTATTCCTTAATCCAAATTCAAACCAATACTAAAACGTATAGTTTCGGCTAAAGGATTGTTTTTGTCGTTTGGTATGAGGTAAGCTGCATCTACACCAAATTTCTGATAGCGTAAACCAAGGCCCATTGAGAAGAACTGGCGACCGCCTTTTTCTTCATTCTCATAAAAATAACCGGCACGCGCTGCAAACAGGTTATTGTACCAGTATTCGAGGCCTGTGTTAAAGTTTACTTCTTTAAATTCTTCGCTTGCACCACCTTCAGCATCACCAAAAGAAGTGAAGATACCGGCAATTACCGATTGGTCTGGGTCAGCCGCCGGCGAAGGTACCAGCAACTTATTGGCATCTAACAGAAACGTAAGTGAGTTAAAAGCATCGAGGTTATACTTTATAGCTGTACCTAACTTAAGGTTTGTTGGCAAAAAGCTCTTTGCCGTAGACTCTGAGTAAGCTATTTTCCCACCTATGTTTGAGATATTAGCGCCCAACGCCATGTTTATTTGCTGGTTAAGGTCGCGGTTATAGTATACGCCCACATCTACAGAGGCTGTGTTGCCTGGTTGTGCTTCGGTATTAGAGCCGCTCACGTTTACATCGCCTGCCAGATTAGAGTGGATAAAGCGTGCTCCTATACCTAAGCTTAGGTACTCGCTCAGTGCCTGGCCATATGCTACCGATACGGCATATTCTTTCGGATTAAAATCCTGGATCGGGTTACGGTCTTCATCTATAAACTGGATATCACCTAGGTCGAAGTACATTAAAGACACCGAAATGGCCGATGTTTCATTTATCTTTTTGTAGCCGGAAAGGTAGTTCAGCGACATATCGTCGGTGATGTTACGCAACCATGGAGAATAAGAGAAACTCACACTCAGATCGTTTGGCACGAAGCCTAATTTGGCCGGGTTCCAGAAAGGGGAGTTAGCATCAGGCGATAAGGCCACACCAGCCTCGCCAAGGGCAGCTGAGCGCGAATCGGGGGCAACCAGTAACACCGGAACGGCAGTAGTAAGTACCTGGCCCTCCTGGCCTATAGTTGTTTGGGCGTAGGCAGCTGGCGCCGCAATAAAAGTTAATGCAAAAGCTGCGACCTTTAATAGAATGCTTTTTCTGTACATAGATAGGGTATTGATAACTATATCAAATATAGGGATATTACAGTATTGTTTAGTTTAATATTACAAGTTTTTCAAATTTCGAGACTCCGGCACCATCCTTACGCGTTCGTACGCTGATCTTATATACATAAACGCCCCGTGCAAGCAAATCATTATATTCATCGCGGCCATTCCAGGTTAGTGCTGCAACATGCGCAGGCGATGCCATACTTATAGTTTGTAATGTTTTAACAAGCTTTCCGGAGATTGTGTAAATCTGCACTTGTATATCCAGGTCTTCTCCGGCTCGGTTATGGTCAAAATGAAACGTGGTTTTAGTTGAAAAAGGGTTCGGGTAGTTAAGCACATGGTCTAACGAAAAATCCTCCGTATTAGATACAAAAAATTCTATATATTCTTCGGAAGCATTGTTATGGGTGTCCCAGGCCTTAAAACGGATGGAGTGCGGGCCGGGAGATAAGTCTTTTAGCGAATAACTGACACGCCCGCGCTGGTAACTGTCTTTCTCGGAAGTATAGTAATCGTTAAGTATGACAGGGTTTTCTTCGTTGTTGTCAACTATAGCAATCAGTTCGTGGCCTATGCCTAAACCTGCCGTGTTTATTCCGTTCTCATCAAAGAGTTTAACTAATAGCGACGGGTGCTGTCCGGTACTGCCACCAAACACAAACGACTCATCTTCTAAGTACAGGTTTATAGTTGGAGGGGTGTTATCGGTGGCTATGTTTCTGGCAGTACCGCCTACTGTTATAGTTGTGTTTGCGCCCAGGGCATCCTGTGTGTTGTTGCTGGCATAAAGCGTAATCTTTCCGGGGCCATATTGGTACGCAATATCCTTGGGCACCACAAAAGCTACCGAAAACAAACCATTTGCTATAGTTGCGGAACCTTCATACAACACATTCTGGCGCTGTGTTACAGGCACAACCGGGGCGTTCTCGTCGCCAAAAGTTTGCTGGGTGGTCTGTTTCTCGTAAATCGTGATCCGAAGTGTGCCGCTATAGTTGGCTATTTTACCATTATCAGCTGTAATTTGGCCCTGCATAGTTACTTTTCCTAATGCACTTAAGGTATCGGTGCTGACAGCTTTACCATTTATATAGGTTATCTCTGCTTTCAGGTCTGGGGATGCCAGGCGCACAGCAGGGTCGCAAAGCAGCGTGAAATTACGGTTGTACACGCCCCGCGAACCGCTTATATTATCGGTAATGCTGTTGTTTTTAGTTTGGAGCACCAGGTCGCCGAGGCGGGGAGTAGTGCCTGGGGTTGGTGTAAAAGCGCTTTTAAAGAAGTTACGGTTAAGCACCCGGTTGCTGCTTGAGTATACTGGCCTTGTAGTGGTAACCAACCCAACTGCTGCGCCATTGGCATGCAGCATCGCCACCTCAGCCCCGGATACGCGCGCTGGGTCATCGTAGCGGCCAAACTCACAGGTAGCAGTCAGCATAAAGGTAAGGTTGTCGGGGTTTTGCCAGTCGGTAACTTGTGGAAGCGTAAGTATCTGCTCCGATGCCCAACTCACCTCATTGCCATGCCCGGTATAGTTTACCAGCAGCGTGCCTTTCTCAACAGCTTCGGTCAGGTCTTGGTTAAGTTTGGGCGCACGCTGTCCGTTGGCAACAGCTTCCTGGCGGTAAAGGTCCAGGTATAGTTTGTTGGTGGTATAATCCGGTGCGTTGTTCTCCAGAAAATCAGCCAGAAATTCAGCATCTTCCTGGTGCTCGTTAAAGTCGCCATCGTCTGAAACCAGCGTTACCTCACTGCGCCACTTACCAAAATGGCTGTTACTTTCATACGCAATGATCTTATCAACCAAAACAGCAACTTCCTGCGGGTTTTTAGCCGGCAAACGGCCAATGCCAATGTCCAGTAAATGATCTCCTAAATTGTTCTCGGCCCATTCGCCTTCTTCCTCATCCAGGAAACCATAATAATCTTCGGAAGAGTAACTGGCAATAGGGTGCAGCGACTGGCGCGATTCGTAAACCGGAACCAGGTTGGTATTTACCGGGATGCGGTTCTTATAGTCGTAGGAAGCATCACCTAGCAACAATAAATACATCGGCTCACCAGCAGGTTTGGTGCTGCGCTTATACAGCATCCGCATAAAATTACGGATAGCGGTTACGTCCTGTGCGCCCGACGAAAACTCGTTATATACCTGCGTAGTAGTTACAACTATGCTTTTCAGGTTACCTTTAGCATTGCGATGTGTTGCTAGCCTCTTAGCTTCCTGCAGTAGCGATGGGTGCGTGAGGATTACATGGTCTATCGTTCCATCCAGGTTAAGGCTGTGCAGGTTCTGGTTGGTTACTTTGCCTTTAATTATAGGTTTTAAGCTGATGTTGTTGTCTGTGAAAACGATAAACTCCCGTAGCACTGTAGCTGGGGCTGTAAATTGCAGCGTGCCGCTATAGTTGGTTTGTTGTTGTAGTGGCCGCAGCGGGTCAGTTATATCCCAAACTATAGCAGTGGCTGGGGCGTCCGCGATTCTATAGGTGCTTGCGCTGTTACCTATAGTTGCCGTTGCCCGGAAAGCAGTCTGGTCGTTGTATAGTTTAAGCTGGCGGTTGTAGTTCAGTTCCAGGTAGTTCAGGTAGCCGGTAGCTGTTGCATCGGAAGGCATGTTAAAGGTTATACCTGCTTTAGCCTCAGTTGCGCTGCCTAGTTGCTGTTGGTTAAATGTGAAAGTCTTGCTGCCGTTTACACCTTCGGGGTGGTAATTGTAAGTGCCGCGCCCGGCAATGGGTATAGTTCCCAACAGGTTACTACCCATTTTTAAACTGAATGAGCAATCAGTAGCGGAATTGCCCATCACGGCTGCTGTTAACTTTATTTCCGAATTGGGAACAATGCCTGTAACCGGAAAACTGACCTCGCGGCTGGGGTTAAACGTACTGAAATCCTCGCCATACCACTCACGCCCCGAATGGATGATGCTGGCCATGTCGCGTTCATGAAAAGCCCGTTCGTTAAAGGTAGTTATAGTTTGTGTGGGGCCTGTTGCCTGCGGCCGGTTCTGCACACGCGCCCCGGAAGTATAGCCTACCCGCAAAAAGTAAAAAGTGGTGTCAGAGTATAGATTGTAGGTATGCTCAAACTTGTTTTGCTGCGGATTATAGTTCCAGGTATGCGGCCCCTGCCCGTAAAAAAGTATAAAGTCGTTGTCGTTAAACTGCCCGTCCTGCTCACCACTTACAACTATAGCATTCTCCTGCAGATCATCTAAAACCGGCGAACTGTTTGGTTGGGGCAACATACCGCCGCCATTTCCAAAGATCTGTATGGTTTTAGGATCTAAACCTTGCGTGTTTATGCCAAGTGCCTGTAAGGTTGCCCTATCTATTTTATGGATGCCCGATTGCGTAACAGCCAATTTATACCACTCGCCTGCGCTGAGAACGGAGTTGTTACTATAGTTACTGTTTGCAGTACGGTTTATAGTATGGGTGGCTATAGTTGCAGAACCATAACTATAGCTGAAGCGGGTAAGTTTTTCGAGTTGGTTGGTTTGCGGGTTACGGCGGATGGGCAAGATGGAAACTATAGTTACCGGTTGCTTACTTTGCCTTGCATTTTTAAACTCAACTATAGGCTCTGTGCCAAAAGTGATGCCCTTAAACTGCTGCTGTTCTTTAACTGAGAAAGGTGCAAATACAGCTTCTGTTACCTTAAAACTACCGATGTGTGTGTGCGGGATAGCTAACCGGTAATAAGGCAGTCGCTGTAACAGATCTATATTTGCACCCTTAAAAGCGGGGATTTTTGCCTCATGGCCTTGTGCCGGGAAAACGGCTTCCTGCGCATCCCAGGTAAGTTTAATGGGGTCCGGAGCCTTATGTTGGGCTACAGCTGTGCCGGCCATAACGCTTAAAAAAAGCAGGATGCATACCAGGAAATGTAAACGTGACTGCATAGGCATCGCACAGAACTTAATAAGCAGATAATGCCCACCTGAACCAGGAAGGCATCATCTGTGAAAATAACAATAAAACCGGCAGCTTATTGTGCCCCAGTAATTTATACTTGTTTCAGATCGTACGCATACGATTCCATGATCAGGTTAGCCAGCAGTTTGCTGCAAGCCTTCTCCACTTTTTCGCGGGCTATCGTTTCATTTTCAGCTTCCAGGTTCAGGGTAATGCGCTTTCCAACACGCACATCTTCTACCTGATCCAGGCCAAGGTGCTCCAGGCCAAGCAGCACGGCTTTACCTTGCGGGTCTAACAATTCTGGGCGTGGCATTACATTTATTTCGGCAACGAATTTCATGGTTACGCGGTTTGTTTTTTGAAAATGGATAACACTATGTATAGCACTATGATAAGTGGTATAGCTGCGAAGTTAAGAAGAGCCAGTAAAATAACCGAAAGCCCTACGAAAATAAACCTTACAGAATTATCGGCCCAGGTCAGATTTTTAAACTTGAGCGCAAACAAAGGCAGCTCGGCCACCAGCAAAAACGATAGGATAAGCGTTGTCGCCAACAGCACCAGTTCGTTCAGGATAACGGCAAAAGCCATCAGCTCGCCACTGGCCAGTATAAGCGGCAACGAAGCCACAAAAATAGCGCAGGCCGGTGTAGGCAATCCTATAAACGAGGTAGTCTGGCGGGTATCTATGTTAAATTTAGCCAGGCGCAGCGCCGAGAAAACCGTGATAATAAAACCAGCAAACGGCAGCAGCTCAGAAAAAATGATATCTCCTTCAGCACGCTTCAAAAGCATAAACATCATCGCGCCCGGTACCACACCAAACGAAATCACATCGGCCAGAGAGTCCAGTTGCTTGCCTATTTCAGAATAAGCACCCAGCACGCGGGCTACCATGCCATCTAAAAAATCGAAAACAGCAGCCAGGCCAACCAGGTAAGAGGCATACACCAGCTTGTTCTGGAAAATAAAGTATAGCGCCACACAACCCGAAAACAGGTTAAGGCAAGTTATAAAGTTAGGGATGTGTTTCTTCATGCAGAGGGTGAAAGCGAAGTAGATATTACTTCAAAAACGGGTTGTATTTTTTTTCGTGGCCTATAGTTGTTTCCGGCCCGTGGCCCGGGTAAACAGTAACCTCATCAGGCAATACAAAAAGTTTGGTTCTGATACTGTTTAAAAGTGTTTCGTGGTCGCCGCCGGGTAAATCGGTGCGGCCAATGCTTTCCTGGAACAGCACGTCGCCGGCAATCAGCGTTTTATCTGTTTTGTTATAGAAAACCACGTGGCCCGGCGCATGGCCTGGCGCAAAAATGATCTCTAACGTCGTATTACCAAATTTAACCTGCTCGCCTTCTTTTAAATAGCTTGCCGGTAGCTGTTCCTGGTAATTGCTAATGCCATAAACCGGCGCATAAACAGGTATGGCACGCAGGGTTTCCAGGTCTTTTTCGTGTATTTCCAGGCCTACGTTATAGGTATTGGCTACAAATTTATTGCCCAGCACGTGGTCTATGTGGCAGTGCGTGTTAAGCAGGCGCACTACTTTCAGGTTATTATCAGCGATATACTTTTTTAACTGCTCATTTTCGTGCTTATCAGAACAGCCCGGGTCAACAACTACGCACTCGTTGGTGTCGTCGTGCAGCAGGTAGGTATTCTCAGCGAAGGGATTAAAAGTAAAGCGTGTTATTTCCATAGTTTCCGGGTGGCCTGGGCCTATAAAATCGGGTTCTAAGTTACAAATTTAACGGGTACATCTCGTAACTTGCCCCCATGATTTATGATTTTATAGTTGTGGGCCACGGCCTGGCCGGTGCCATTTTAGCAGAAACCTTACGCAGCCGCGGAAACAGTGTATTAGTAATTGATGAACCAAAAGAAAACTCTGCCTCGCGGGTAGCGGCTGGTTTACTGAACCCGGTGGCTGGTAAGCGCTTTGCAAAATCGTGGCTGGCCGATACGTTTATACCTGCTGCCGATGCTTTTTACGATGCCCTGGAAGCACGCTATAGTCAGGAATTGTTTTTCCATAAGCCGATCTATAAGATCTTTTCATCCATAGAAGAACAAAACACCTGGATGGCTAAAAGCGCCGGTGGCAACTGGGATGACTATATTTCAGCAACCTATACACAAAGTATAAATCAGCCAGGTATAGACGATCCGTTCGGCGGGATCATGATTGAGAAGGGTGGTTTTTTGCATGTATACGCAATGCTGGACCTGCTGACCGAAGACCTGTTGCAGCAGGGTTTATACTTGCCGGAGCGGTTTGAAATGAGCCAACTGCAACTGACCGAAGCGGGCGTAACCTATAAAAGTATAGCGGCGAAGCATCTTGTTTTTTGTGAGGGCTACCAGGTCGTAAACAACCCATACTTTGCGTGGCTGCCTTTGCAACCAACCAAAGGCGAAGTGCTGGAAGTACAGACCGAACAGAATTTCAGCCCGGAATGCATCTATAACAAAGCCGTTTACGTTGTTCCGGAAGGAGGTGGTCGCTTTATAATAGGCGCTACCTACGACTGGCGAAACCCGGATGAGAAAATAACGGAGCAGGGGAAAGAGGAGTTGGCAGAACGGTTCCGGCAAATTACTACGCAGGCGTTTTCGGTTACCGGGCACTGGGCAGGCATACGCCCCGCCGTCCGCGACCGCAGGCCGTTGGCAGGCACGCACCCAACCCATAAGCAACTGAGTGTGTTTAACGGGATGGGCTCGAAAGGTGTATTAATGGCGCCTTACCTGTCGCAGCACGTTGCTGATGCACTGGCCGGACAAACAGAATTAATGCCTGAGATACATATTTCAAGATATTATTCGTTATATTACGACTATATAAAACACCAAAACCTATAACCCTAAGCGCATGCGTTTTTATACCAGGTTACTTTTGCTGTTTGTGTGCTTACTGGCGGGTACTGCCCTCCAGGCGCAACCCGGCCGCGACCCATTTGGCAAGAGCCGCATCCAGTATAAAAACTTCGACTGGAAGCTCTACAACACACAGAACTTTAACCTGTATTTTTACAAAGGGGGCGAACAAACTGCAAAGGATGCCGCCGATTACGCCGAGCGCGAACTAAAACGCATTACCAGCCTGATCGGATATTACCCATACTCCAAAATAACGCTTATCCTTTACAACTCGCCTACAGACCTGCGCCAGAGCAACATTGGTTTGTACTCTGATCAGTTCCAGACCGGTGGCGAAACCCTGTTCATGAAAAATAAACTGCAGCTGGCTTACGATGGCACCAAAACCGACTTTAAAACCCAGCTAAGCTACCAACTGACCGAACTGCTGCTGAACGACATGATGTATGGTGGAAGTTTAAAAGAAGCCCTGCAAAGCAGTTACCTGTTGCGTTTACCTGAGTGGTTTGTAACCGGTGTGGCCGCCTATACTGCCGAAGGCTGGAGCCTGGATATGGACAGCCACATACGCGACCTGTTGCTGGATGGAAATAAACTGCGCCCCGAGCAAACCCTGATGCGGTACCCCGAACTTACCGGCCAGTCTGTCTGGAATTACATTGCGGAGCGCTACGGCTATACTTCGATACAAAATATACTTAACCTTACCCGCATAACCCGCGACGTAGAAATAGGCATCACCAGCAGCCTGAACGTACCTTACAAGCGCTTTCTGCAAGACTGGCTAAACTATTACCAGCAGATAAATGCCCGCTCTGATAACCCGTTTGTGTCGTTGCCGGATGATAAAAAGCTATTTGATAAAAACAAGCGTGCCCTGCGCTATACCGAGCCTGTACTTAACCCTGACGGCACCCTGCTGGCGTATGCCGAAAACGACCATGGCAGTTATAAGATCATTGTAAAAGATGTAAAGGGCAGAGGCAGCCGTGTGGTATGGCGCGGAGGATATAAAACTTTAGACCAACCGACAGACTATAGTTTACCGGTGCTGGCCTGGCGTACCAATTCGCAGCTGGGCTTTGTTGAGAGCCGAAGAGGTAAAATGTTGCTGCGCCAGGTTAATGCTAAAAACAAGAGTTCGTTCCTGCCTTTTTATGATGACCTGACCAAGCCGGCTACTACTCTGGAGCGCTTTACCCAGGTGCGCGACATGAGCTATTCAGAAGATGGCAGCCAAGTGGTGATAAGCGCTGTAGATGGCGGGCAAACGGATTTATACTTACTGCAAAGTAACGGGAAACTGGTAGGGCAACTTACTAATGATATTTACGACGACGTAAGCCCGGTATTCCTGAAAGGTGGCAAAGGCATTGTGTTCAGCTCTAACCGTTGGGTAGATTCTACGGGCCGTGTGCAGCAGGCTTCGTTCCGGGATGTGGTGGATAACTATGACATTTTTCTGTTGCAGCAAACAGCGCCGGTAACGGTAACCCAACTCACCTCTGGTATAGCCAGCGAACTACGGCCACGTGCTACCGCCGATGGTAACTTTATTTTCCTGAGCGAAGAGAGCGGTATCCGTAGCTTGTATACCTATAATCTGGCAACCAATACGGCTACTCCGGTATCTAACTTTATCCAGAACATCAGTGCTTACGACTTTAACGCGGTCAGCAGCACATTGGCACTTACGGCCAAAGACTACGGCCGCGATTTTATATACCTAATCCCGAACTATAGTTTCGTAAGCCCGGCCAGCACCGACAACCAGCTTAAAACTGCCCGCCAGATAATACTGGAAACGCGCGCCCGTGTACCGCAAACATCCGCTACTACGCGCAAACTGCTGGATAACGATAAAGCTAAAACCGAAGACGAACGCACCGAAGGCGAAATAAATATAGAGAACTACGAGTTTGGAACAGAGGCCGCAAAAGCAGATACGATAGCCAAAACCGATACAACTGCCAAGGCTGCCGAAAAAGTGGTTGCTACCCCAAAAACAGGCACAGCTCCCGAGTTTAAGCTGTCGGGGCCTTTAAATTACGATACCCGTTTTAGCGTGCACGAGATCATCACGTCAGTTTATGCCGATCCGCAACTGGGTTTTGGTTTGGTGGCCGGTGTAAACATGAGCGACCTTTTTGAGAACCACCACATACGGGGCACCGCTTTTATCCGCACCGACCTGCAGACAAGCCGTACCTTTGCTGAGTACGTGAACCTGAAGAATCGTGTAGATATCGGGGTGCAGTTTAAGCGAGATGTGTTGGTTAGTTCGCTGCCAAACGCGCCATCAAACTTAGTACGCAATACTAAAAATGAGCTGGCACCGCTGCTGGTTTACCCGCTCAGCTATAGTACCAGCCTACGCGTGCAGCCACGCCTGGCAACCACACGCTTTACTTATGTAACCGAATTTGTAACACCAGATAGTGTAAATAACCTGTATGGCGGTAACGTAGAGCTGGTGTTTGATAACTCGGTTGTGACAGGCGTAAACATGATGGAAGGAACCCGCATGAAAGTGGGCTTACTTAAGATGCAGGATTTTGAGAACAAACGAGCTAATTTCAACAAGTTTTACGTGGACCTGCGCCATTACCAGAAACTGCACCGCGAAATTATACTGGCTACCCGCTTAAGCTATGGCGCTTTCTTCGGTAACTCACCTAAGAGCTACCTGATCGGTGGCATGGATAACTGGCTGTTTGCCGGAGAAGATAACGAGATAGAGCCCGGCGATGTAAACATACCATCTGCTCCCGAATTGTTTTACCAGGAATATGCAATGCCGCTGCGTGGTTTTAACTATAACGCCCGCACCGGTAACAAACACCTGTTGGCAAATGCTGAGCTTCGCATTCCTATACTTCAGTACCTATACAACGGGGCCATCGGGTCGGGCTTTTTCCGTAATCTGCAGCTTACCGCTTTTGCCGACGCCGGTTCAGCTTACAATGGCTCTAACCCATTCACGGGCAATAACTCCATTAACACGCGTATAGTGGGTGGCCGTACCGATGCTACTAACCGTAACCCATTTGAGATAACTGTGATCAACTACCGCAACCCGTTCCTGGTTGGGTATGGCTTTGGGGCACGGTCTACGTTGTTTGGGGTATATGGCAAGCTGGATGTAGCCTGGAGCGAAGACGACCTGGGCAGCCAGGGCCCAAAACTATACGTAACGCTCGGCTACGACTTCTAAGAACCACACATGAACCGGAAAGCAAAACGCTTTACCTTAGGCGGTGTATTATTGCTGGGCTTGCTGGCGGCCTGGGTGCACATGGCTGATAAGAACTATGTGTACAAAGCGTTGGTCTATAACTTTGCTGATATAGACGATAACCTGATTTTTGACCAGCGAACTATAGATGCTCCTGCTAAAGCTCAACATTGGCCACTGGCTGCCAACTATAACAAAGTAACATTTCCGGAGCGTTTACAAAGCCTGCACCAGCAACTTGAATCGGTGGCATTTCTGGTCATACACAAAGATTCTATACTTTACGAACAGTACTGGGACGGCTACTCTGATAAGTCGAAGAGCAATTCTTTCTCAATGGCGAAAAGCATCGTCAGCATGTTGGTTGGCGCTGCCCTGCGCGACGGAGTTATTAAAAGTATAGACCAGCCTGTGGCCGATTTTCTGCCCTCGTTTAAAGAAGGTGCTAAGCAGAAGATAACTATAAAGCACCTGCTAACAATGAGTTCCGGCCTGAACTGGGATGAGTCGTATGCTAATCCGCTGTCGGTAACTACGGAAGCCTACTATGGCACCAACTTGAAAAAAGTAATTAAGCGCCTGGAAGCAGTAGAAGAACCTGGGCAAACCTTCAGTTATAAAAGTGGCGATACGCAGATATTAGGTATGGTTGTAGAAGCTGCCACTAGAAAATCATTAAGCCAGTATGCCGAAGAGAAACTATGGAAACCGTTGGGAGCCGAGCACGATGCCGAATGGAGCGTAGATAACCCGACAGGTACAGAGAAAGCCTACTGCTGTTTCTTTAGCAATGCCCGCGACTTTGCCCGCATCGGGAAACTATACTTACAAAACGGCATCTGGAACAGCGATACTATAGTTGACCCAGCTTATGTGCGTGTATCTATAACTCCCAATGGCTTGCCAACCGAAACCGGTGAGCCTGCCGACTATGGTTACCAGTGGTGGTTGCTTCCCAACTATAAAGGCCAGAACATCTTTTACGCCCGCGGTATACTTGGCCAGTACATCATCGTTATCCCCGAAAAAGAGTTAGTAATTGTGCGATTAGGCAAGCAACGCGACGAGAAAATTAACAATCACCCAAGCGAAGTGCTGGCTATGATAGATGCAGTAAATAAGGTGGTGAAATAAGCTATGTATATAAAGCCTCTGTTTATAGTTGTGAGTATAGTTGTAGCTATAGTTGGCTGTAGAAAACAAACTGATATTCCTGACAGCAGTAGTGATTCTCAAAACTATCAGTTTACAATTATGGATACTGTTAAAGGGGAACAACTATTAAACCAATGTTCAAGAAGTACACCTGAGAATATTAATAGTATTTGGGAATTAGATAAAGTACATGTTGAAATTTTAGATAAGAACTTCGATAAAGTTAAAGAAGTTACATCTTCTGGGTGCTGTGATAGCGGCGAAAGAATTACCAATTTAGATGAATATGTTTATCAATTAGTAGGGGTTAAAATAGGTAACAAATCGTATATTTATATAAACTCATTTAGAAGAGAGTATGCAGAAAGTCTTAGAAGAGACCAAGCTAAATCGAAAGATAGCCCTGTTATAGTTTGTGATGGTGGAAAATCTTTTTGGGGAATTTTATTTGATATCGAGGAATTAAAGTTTTCAATGCTATCAATAAATGGTTCTGCATAACCTCAGACTATAAAACAAAAGCCCGGGAGCTATACTTCCGGGCCTTTGTTTTATAGTTTAACCGCTGCTACTGTATAACCCGGGTCTTCCAGAATATTCACATCAATCACATCCTGGGCATTGATGAGCAGCATTCGACAATCGAGGCTGAGGTGGCGCAGGTGTAGCGTTTTCCCGGCTTTGCGGTAACGATCCGTTAATTTGTGCAGCGCATCAATCCCCGACATATCGGCCACACGGCTTTCCTTAAAATCGATGATCACTTCCTGCGGATCGTTTTGCACATCAAACTTTTCGGAGAAGGCAGTTACAGAGCCAAAGAACAGCGGGCCATAGATTTCATAATGCTTGATACCTTTTTCATCAATATGCTTGCGGGCGCGGATGCGTTTGGCGCTCTCCCAGGCAAATACCAACGCAGAGATAATAACACCTATAAGTACAGCCAAAGCCAGGTTGTGCAGCCAGATAGTAATAAGCGCCACCAGTATCCCTACAAAAATATCGTGTTTGGGCATTTTGTTAATGATCCGGAAACTGATCCACTCAAATGTACCTACCGACACCATTACCATTACGCCAACCAATGCAGCCATTGGCACAAGTTCTATTACTGGCGCACCATATAGCACAATCAGAAGTATAGTTAGGGCAGCCACAATTCCCGACAAACGCGCTCTTGCTCCGGCAGACAGATTAACCAACGTCTGCGCGATCATGGCACAACCACCCATCCCGAAGAAAAAGCCATTTAACATATTCGCGCTGCCTTGTGCTATACTTTCGCGGTTGCTATTGCCACGGTTGCCCACAATTTCATCTACCAGGTTTAGGGTAAGCAAACTTTCGGTTAAACCAACACCTGCCATAATCAGGGCATAGGGGAAAATGATCTGCAGGGTATCTAAAGTAAAAGGCACATGTGGGATATGGAAAGGAGGGAAGCCACCGCTTACAGAAGCGATATCTGCCACGGTTTTAGTATCGATGTTAAAGCCCAGTACAACTATAAACACCACTATAATAGCAACCAGTGAGGCAGGTATAGCTTTTGTGATTTTCGGGAATAAAAGGATGATGGCTACTGTCAGCGCTACTAAACCAAGCATGGTCCAAAGCGGTTCGCCAGTGAGCCACGCAGTCTGGCCGTTAATTATAGTTTTAAACTGCTCAAACTGCGATGTGAAAATGATAACAGCCAGGCCATTCACAAAGCCATACATTACCGGTTGCGGCACCAGTCTTATAAACTTGCCCAGTTTAAACAGTCCAACCAAAATCTGAAGTATACCTGCCAAGGTCACGGCTGCGAAAACGTAATCAATGCCATGCGACTGCATCAGGGCAATCAGAACTACTACGGTAGCACCTGCACCACCCGAAATAAGACCCGGCCGGCCACCGAAAATAGCCGTAACCAAACCCATAATAAAAGCGGCATATAAACCTACGAGCGGCGGAAAACCACCAAGTATAGCAAACGAAAGCGATTCAGGCATCATGGTCATGGCCACGGTAAGCCCGGCCAGAATTTCTACTTTATAATTAACTCAAGTTGCGAGTTATTGAATGATTCGGTTTAAGGTGTAAGCAAAAATAAACAGGATCAGTTTTAGGATAAAGCCTTCGGGTGTAACGGCATGGATTTTTTTAGGAAAGAAGCTGGTAATACCTGAGAAAGAGGTTTCAATGCGTTTTCGGTACTGCTCTTTTAGAAAAGTCATGTGCGGCTCGTCCTTTCTTTTGCTGTTGGATTTGCGGCAACAATGCAGTTGGACCTGGTCACATTCTTTGAGCAGGTCTTCCACCTCATAACAGGTGTAACCGGCATCAGCATACAGGCAGCTTCCCTGGGGCAGGTCCAGTTGCATGGCTTTCAGGGCAGTAATGTCTACAAATGAGCCGGCATGGATGAAAAACTGGACTGGCAGGCCATCGTAGGTGGTGATGACCTGTACGCGAAAGCCATAAAAATAACATCGTTTGCTTACACACAGCCCCCGGTACTGAGCAGATTGGAGCAGATGAGCACGCTGGATGCGGATGTTCTGGCACACAGCCACCGGGAAAGAATCATCAGGTAGGAACAAGAGGTGTTGAGCTGCTTGATACTCTGGGCCAGAGCTGAGAAAAGGGCCAGCAACTGCTCTTTTAGGGCGTGCAGGCGGCGGATAAAACCAGACTTATCAATGCGGCGAACCCCGTGATGGGCTTGCATGTAGCCATAGGCCGAGTGCAGGTTGCCGTAAAAGTAGCGGGCAGAAAGCAAGGCGGTGGTGAGCACTTCGGCGTCATTTATTTTACAATGGGCATCTTCTTTTCTGCCAATGGCATGAAAGAAATCGTCTATAAAGCAGTATATTGTAATAGTCTGTTCTGTCATAGCTGTTACGAATTAATAGGTTTGCAAACTTTAAAACGTAAGCAAGCTACTGGCAGAACAGATTTTTTTATAACGCGTCAACTATCTCGCAACTTGAGTTAATTAATTTTCTGGCTGAAGTCGAAGAGTCTTAAAACTTGTTTCATTAATTAAAATATGCGTGCAGGAACCAAGAGGTATAAAAAGCCCCGCTTGTGGTAGCAAGCGGGGCTTCTGATCTAAAATATAAATAGCGTTTTATTTACGCGTTCACCATATCCAGGATAGATTCGAAGATGGCGCGGCCGTCTGTATTGCCCAGTTCCGGGTCTACGGCGCGCTCCGGGTGTGGCATCATGCCAAACACATTTTTCTTTTCGTTGGCTACACCGGCTATGTTCAGTAAGCTGCCGTTTATGTTATACATCTCGTGGGTGTCGGCAATGTTGCTGCTATACTTAAACATGATCTGGTCGTTATCTTCCAGTTTGCGCAGGGTGTCTTTGTCAGCGTGGTAGCGGCCGTCGCCGTGGGCTACCGGTATTTTATAGGCCTTGCTCAGGTCTAAATTGCGGGTTGGCAACAGGTTGGTAGTTACCGGCCTGATGTATACATTGTCGCAGATAAATTTCTGGCCTACGTTAGGCAGTAAGGCGCCAGGCAGCAAACCTGCTTCTGTTAAAATCTGGAAACCGTTACAGATACCCATTACATACCCACCACGGTTGGCATGCTGCACCACTTCCTGCATAATAGGTGAGAAGCGGGCAATGGCACCTGATCGCAGGTAATCACCATACGAGAAACCACCTGGCAACAGTATAAAGTCACAACCCTGCAGGTCGTGGTCTTTGTGCCATAGTTTAACAACTTCCTGCTGCATACCCACGCTTAGGGCATCTACCAGGTCTTGGTCGCAGTTGGACCCCGGGAAAACGACTACACCAAATTTCATAGTTCAAAGGTAAATAAAAATAGACAGAACTTACACCAGGTCAGTGAGCTTTAAGTAGCTTTTAAAGTGCAGGTAACGTAAAAACGAAGATTTATAGTTAATTTGCCAGTATAACATTCAATTAGCTTATGTTGCAATCCATGACCGGTTTCGGCAGTGCCCGACTCGATACAGACCAATATTCCATTTCAGTAGAGATCAGATCGTTAAATTCTAAAAGCATGGACCTGAGCGTGCGCCTGCCACGTTTCCTGTCAGATAAAGAGTACGAAATACGGAATTTGGTGCAGAAGGCATTGGTGCGGGGCAAGGTAAGTGTGTGTGTAGATTACGCAAAAAACAAAGCCCAGAAAGCCAAAAGCACTATAAACAAAGAGCTGCTGCAAACCTACTACCGCGAACTTGACGAAGCTGCCGACGCTGTAGGCGGGTCTAAGAACGATCTGTTCAGGCTGGCACTGCACATGCCCGATGTACTGTTGCAGGACCAGGCCGAAGAAGTTACCGGCGACGCGGAATGGGAACAAGTATTTCCCCTGGTGCAGGAGGCGCTGGTAAGTATAAACAACTTCCGCAACGACGAAGGCAAAGCGCTTACTGCCGAGATCATGTCTTATATTGATAAGATCCGTATTTTGCTGGCCGAAGTTGATAAGCACGACCCGGTGCGTATGGAGCAGATCCGGAACCGTATTAAAGGGCACATAGCAGAACTATCAAACGCAGAACATTTTGACCAGAACCGCTTTGAGCAGGAGATGGTGTATTATATAGAGAAGCTGGATATTGCCGAAGAAAAAGTACGCCTCGTAAACCACCTGCATTACTTCACCGAAACTGTTTACCTGCCCGAGCCAACCGGAAAAAAACTGGGCTTTATATCGCAGGAGATAGGCCGCGAGATAAACACTATCGGTTCTAAAGCCAACGACGCTACCATACAACACCACGTGGTAGAAATGAAGGAAGAACTGGAGAAGATAAAAGAACAAATCAACAACATACTATAAAGTATAGTCAACTATAAAAAATAACCCTGCTACTATAAACGGTGGCAGGGTTCTTTTTTATAAGTATAAGTTAACTGGCTTTTCTAGTTAATGCAGCATTACCGTTAATGCTGCAGGATAATTTTGCACTACATATTTCGGTATTTGGTTGCTGTCAGAATTATGCAATCTGATATAGTTAAATTAATTTTCTGATTTTTGGCCGTTTTATAAATTGGTGCGTAAGGTATTGATCTAAAGGTTTGTAGCTCTATTCTATAGTTGCCGGCCTTGGTTCTATTTCTCACCTTAACACCTTAAATTTTATGAAAGTAACACGTTTACTAGCACTAGGCGCTATGGTTGCAGCCTTTGGTTTTACATCTTGCCAGCAGGATGAAGACATTACTACACAGAACGAAGTTTCTGAAAGCGCCCTCACCCAGATTGCCCAGCTTGGGTTCTATAACAAAAATGTGCAGAAAGTGTCTGGCGGCTACGTAGTAGAAGGCGACATCTTTTTATCAGAATCGGACCTGACTGCTGCGCACAACACAACTGCGCTGCGTGTTGGCGAGTCCGAGCAGTACCGCACCACAAATCTGGTAAACGCATCTGGTGGCCGTACGATTACATTATCATTAGATCCAAAATTGCCGGCCTCTTATGGTACATCACTTGATGGAGCCATTGCCCGCTATAATGCAGAAAATCTTACTATTAAAATGGCACGTGTAGCTTCGGGTGGTAACATTGTTATTACAGCTGCTCCTAAAAATGCGCAATACCTGGCATCTGCTGGTTTCCCTTCAGGTGGCAATCCTTATGGTAAAGTTATGGTAGCTACCCGTTACATTGGCACTAACCCTAACGTAGGTTGGTTCACCACAATCCTTGCACATGAAGTTGGTCACTGCATCGGTTTCCGCCACACTGACTACATGGACAGAAGTTACTCTTGCGGTGGTGGCTATGCTAATGAAGGTGCATCTAACGTAGGTGCTATCCAGATACCAGGTACGCCAGCAGGCCCAGACCCGAACTCCTGGATGTTGGCTTGTATCGGATCTGGCCAAAATCGTCCGTTTAACAACAACGACAAAACAGCGCTGGCTTACCTATACTAACTCTGTAGGTATACCCGAAAAACTTAAAACAGACAAAAGCAGCTTCTGCCAAAAGGCGGGAGCTGCTTTTTTGTTTGCGGTGGTAATACTATAGTTGAACACACAAACTATAGCATGGTACTACAAGGATACTAGCTAGTATAGTTTAATAGTATTAACAGCTACAGAAGGCATATAGCTGGTAGTTAAATAAAATGTTTTTTAGAAAGTATTGTTGTTTAAACAGTAAACATGGCGGTACATAGCTTGTTTTTAATGTTTAAACGGGGATTATGTTGTTAAAATTATACTATTTATTTATATAGGATATAACTATTATTTAAAGCCATGATCGATGTTGAAACACGTTAAAATATTGATTTAAAGTGTTGGAGTGTATTACTTGATTTTCTACATTTCAATTATGTTTAACTTTAACACCTTAAAATCTTTATGAAAGTAACACGTTTACTAATGCTGGGAGCGCTGGTAGCTTCTCTTGGCTTCACATCTTGCCAGCAGGATGAAGAAGTAACAACTCAGAACGAAGTTTCTGAAAACACCCTTTCTCAAATTGCACAACTGGGCTTCTATAACAAGAACGTTCAGAAAGCTGACGGCGGTTACATCGTTGAAGGCGACATTTTCTTATCAGAGTCTGACCTTACTGGCGCGCACAACACAAAAGCGCTACGTGTTGGTACTTCTGAGCAGTACCGTACTACTAACCTTGTAAATACTGGTGGTGGTGTTCGTAACATTACGCTTTCAATCGATCCTAAATTGCCATCTACTTATGTAACTGCTCTTGATGCCGCCATCGCTCGTTACAACGCGCAAGGTCTGAACATTACAATGAGCCGTGTATCTACAGGTGGTGACATCTATCTTGAAGCTGCTCCTAAGTCAGCGCAGTACCTGGCTTCTGCTGGTTTCCCAACTGCTGCCGGCGATCCGCATAACAACATCAAGATAGCTACTCGTTACATCGGTACTAACCCTAACCAGGCTTGGTTCACTTCTATCCTGGCGCACGAAATGGGTCACTGCATTGGTTTCCGTCACACTGACTATATGGACCGTTCTTACTCTTGCGGTGGTTCTTACACTAACGAAGGTGCATCTACTGTAGGTGCTATCCAAATCCCAGGTACTCCAGCAAATCAGGATCCAAACTCTTGGATGCTTGCTTGTATCGGATCTGGCCAGAACCGTCCGTTCAACGCAAACGACGTAACTGCTCTTAACTACCTATACTAGGTCTCAGAGCAACCTTAACTACACCTTAAAACAACAAAAACAGCTTCTGCCGAAAGGCGGGAGCTGTTTTTGCTTTAAAGCGTTTGTGTCAGAGTGCGGGTGGTTATGAGTAGGCTCGGAGATATTTGGTGGTGAGACGGTTATAGTTCTATAGTTTACGTTCTACCTCACCCCAGCCTGCTTCTTTTAAAGAGGGCCTCTACCCCAAAAGAGGAGAGGAAATTTTTTACCTACTACTTCATTTGTCATCTTGAAAGGATCTTGTGGGAAGGGAGGTTAAGCCTTTACTATTACACACCCCTGTTTCTCTAAAGAAGGCAATTTTTCGCTATTGCTATAATTTGCTTTAAAGTTTCATAGTTACCGTTAGTCATCCCCCTGCCCCCTTCCAAGGGGGACTTCCTGCTACTGCTTGTCCGACTGTCATTTCGGCGCAAGGAAAAATCTATATCAACTATGGCTGTAAGCCACGAGTGGACAGGTCGCGACCTGTCCCTACAGAACTATAGCCACGATAAATGTCGAAGCGAGCAGGTTAAAACTATAGATACAGGTGAATAGTAGAAAGATCACAGTCTTTGGGTTGAGCGCCTCGAGAGGTTCCGGTGCCGCAAGGCATTGCGAGGAACGAGCAAAGGAAGCGAAAGCAGCGATCAAACCAAAGACGAGGCCTCCCGGCCGTGAGGGAGCCAAGCCAACTATAAAACTATAGGCAAATAGAGCTCTCAGGATTAGAGGAAGTTTGAAAGGATAGCTTGGTTAAAGTTTAAGGAACAGTAACTATAAGCTGCGATAGATTTCTCCCTGCACTCGAAATGACAAATGTGAAACTAAAGAACACATAAGATCCCTCAACTTCGCGGGGTATGACAAAAGAGGAACTACAGAACTATAGCCCAGACACTAGCAGGAGTTGCGCACGCTGCTAGGTCTCCAACTATAGGGCACAAAGGATCTCTCGATAAACTCAAAATGACAGGATTATAACACTAACACCTTACCAGCAATATAGTTACCGGTATCTGTTTTAATCCGAAGAATGTATAAGCCATTGTGCAAACCAGCAGTTGGTACCTGTTTGATCATACCAACTTCTTCAGACTCATACACCAACTTGCCTAACGGATCATATAACTGTACTATAACCGATTCGCTGGCCACTGCTACAGACAATGTTTCGCCTGCCGGTAGTGGGTTAGGGTAGGCCTGTACAAAATTTGCATCGGCGTAAAGCATTTCTTCGGGCTGGCTATAGTATACTTTGCCATCAGTAGCTGTGACTTTTGCGCGGTACACATTTTTGCCTAAACTTGGGTTTGCATCATGTAACTGATACGTAAATTGCGTAACCGGCGAAATGGTCTGCACCGGAGTATAGACACCGTTGGTTAAGCGCTCCAGGGCAATAGCAGAAACCTGGTACAGCGTGCCAAGCTCCAGGCGGAGAGCGATGCTATCGGATACAAACCTGTCCGGTAGAAAATTCTTGATGTAGCAGCCTATGCCTGACTGTGCAAACCCTACCGATTCGCTTATTTCAGCTTGTGTGCCTTCTATAACTGGTGCTATAGTTACCAGTTCGGGAAAAGCCGGTAGCTTGTCTTTCTGCAAAAAAGCCAGTGTATCGGAAGTGGATAGTAATGGCTCTAAGTGCGTTGTGCCAAGCTGGTATAGTTGGTATCGTTGCGTGTTTGGCAACTCCGGCCAATGCAGCATTACCTTGTCATCGCAGTTATAGCCTATAGCTAGTTTGAGTTGCTTTGTAAGTATAAATTCGCCCGATGTAACTGTAGCATTGGGAGTAGTAAGTCGTAGTTGTGCTTTCGCTACCACATCAGGAGTTTGCCAGTCGAAGTATAAATTACTTAGGTCTACGTTGTCTGCAATAAGTTGCCACGTTGTACTGCCTGTTAGCTTATATTCCAGTTTTGCTCGCTCTCCGGGTTTTGCGCCCTGCCACCGGATGCGGTTTACTTTACCAGCCTTTAAACTCAGGTTTGTACTTGGGTAGGTCCATTCCGGGGCTGTTTCAAATTCATAAACCAGACTATAGTTTTGCGGGCCTTGGGATACGTTAAAGCCTTGCACTTTTAATTGGTAGGTACCTGCAGCAGGTGCAGTTAGTGTTATCTGTTCAACATTGTTCAGGTGGTCGGGGCCGCGCCGGGCTGGTAGTCTCAGAGAATCGGGGTGCGGGAAAGTGCTGAGTACCCATGGGTTCCATTTTTCGCCGGTTGCGGTGTTTACAAGCTGCAGGTCCAGGTCATTGTTAAGGGCTTTGGTTGCCTCCGGCGATCCTTCTGTGTCGTGCCACACCAGCGTCGCTTTTAGTTTAAGCGTGCCAGCCGGTACCGTTATGTTGTGCAGTTGCTGGGCACCGGAAGTTATAGTTGCCCCTATAAACCGGCTCTCATCTACCGTTCTGATAGCGCCGAGCGCATCTGCATTCCCAAAACCAGCTTCAAAATCAACTTCGGGCCTTCCGGCATCATCGGCACTATTTATAAGTATAGCTTTTACCAGCGATGCAGGCGGTAAACTTCCGTGTTTTTCTTTGTAAGCTTGTTGCGTTAGTAAGGCTATACCAGAAACGACAGCCGCCGCCTCAGAGGTACCTCCTTTGCCATAGGCGGCCAGCTCTGGTTTTACGCGGCCATCATAAGCAGGGCCTTTAGAACTCAGCAAACCAACACTGCCATTCGGGTCGAGCGCGCCTATACTTATCGTATTTTTAGATGTTTTAAATTGGCCCGTTAGGTTGGCAAAGCCTGTAATGCCGGCATAGTTGCCTGTTTCGTTTGCCTTGTCGCCGCTGTTACCCGACGAGAAAACGTGTAGCAACGTAGGGTTTTGATATGTTTCACGGTCGTAGGCGGCAGATTCTAGGCCATAGTAATTCTCGACGCCTACGCCATAAGAGTGGTTCTGCAAACTAATGCCTTTGCTAAGCAATGCCTGACTGTTATCCGGGAAAAACTCCTTAAAATCGGAATAAGCTAACTTTGCATGGTCGGCTATGCCTCTGCCATTTGGGCCGGTGTTGCCGGCACCGGCAATAATAGTAGCCATCGTAGTGGCATGAAAAGTATACTCGCTGCCAAACGTTTCGGGAGCAATGGCCCGGCCTTTCAGGTCGGCATCATTCGGGTTAAAAGCACCTTCTTTTACTGATACCGCCATAGTCGCACCGTTCAGCAGCGGATATAAGCTGTGGATGGTATATACATTATTGACTGTGAAATCAGCATCTTTCAACTCGATCTCTTCCTTGGCCTGCCGGTTTGCTTTATCTATAAAGGTAACCAGATCGCAACCATATAGTTGTTGAAGGGTTTTTTCGGTGATATTAGAAAGCGTAAGCACCTGCCCTGAAGCAGTTGAATGCGTTACATTGCCCTGGTAATTATGCTCGGTCAGCCAACTCAGGAACTTTGCCTTATTCTTAACCTGAACCCTTACGGTGTGTATTCTGGAGAGGCGTATACTTTGTTCGAGACCCGGGGCGATGCGCTGGTGCCTGGCAATGCCTTGTATTGGTGTGTTTTGCTGCTGCGCCATTACCTGCGTGCTAACTATAAGTAAGCTCATCCCTAAAACACACTGCTGCACCAATGGCAGGTACTTCCAACGCTTATTCACAGGCACTTCGTAAACGGTTATAACCAGACACTGGTCCAAATTTTTAGCTATACAATGTAGGCAATGGTGCGCAATTTTACAATCAGAAAGTGGCTTAGCAGTACATAAACTTAATGTTGCAACAGCAAACTTATACTTTCAGGCTTTACTATAGTTACTGCAAGGCTGCTGCAAAATCGGTTATCAACCTGAAAACTTCTTTAAACTTTGTAAGGGGTAACTGGCGGCCCTGGTCTTTTGTGTTGTGGTAGGCTGTAGTTCCGCCCAGGGTGTAAAAGAAAAATGCTGGCACGCCCCGCTCCGAAAAAGGATAGTGGTCGGAGTTGGCAGCTTTGCCACGCATTTTTATTTGAGAAAGGTACTTGTTCGACGTATTTATAGTTTGCAACAGCGCAAATTCTTTCGGGTGTACACTTCCGTTCACGACCATCATACCTTCATCGCCGGTACCCAGCAGGTCGAGGTTAACTAAAAAGCGGATCTGTGGCAGCGGGAAAAGCGGGTTGTTGGTGTAATACAATGAGCCCAGCAAACCGGCTTCTTCAGCAGCAAAGGCCATAAATGCGATACTATACGTTGGCCTGTTTTCCGGTTGGCTATAGTATTCGGCCAGCTCCAGTAACATGGTGGTTCCGCTGGCATTGTCGTTGGCTCCCGGGAAGTATACGCCTTTGCCCTGCCCGCCCAGGTGGTCGTAATGTGCCGTAAAAACTATAAATGAATCGGGCTGCGTGCTGCCGGGGATAAATGCAAGTACATTCTGAGTGCTATAGTTTGGCTTTTGCTCTACAACTATGGTATACTTCACTTTTTTAGCGTCAGCTGGCCATACGTCTTTTCGCACCTCCAGCATTGGTACCTGCGCCGGTTCAGCAGCCACGGTTGTCAGCAGTTCTTTAGGCTGAAGTATGATATGCAGTTTAGCTTCTGAAATTTTTTGTAAGTACGGCGCCGGCAAGGCCCATAATTGCTTCCGGAATTGCTGCGGGTATACCAGTGCTTTTTTACGGAAGCTCTGCGAGAAGAATTTTTGGGCAACAGCGTTATCTGTAAACACCAGCGTGTCGAGGTAAACTATAGTTGCTTTGCCTTTACCACTGGCTGTCTGGGAGCTGGCTACAAACTCATTTCCGGGCTTTAGTTTATGCCCATCTATCGTTAGCTCCGGGGTTTGGGTTACCCGGTTTACGGGCATGGTAAAGTGCTGGAAATACGAAGTTCCAAATGCTTTTAACCCGGCTGCCTTATACCTGTCCTGGATGTAGTTGGCGGCTTTGGCATCACCTTCCAAAATATAGCCACGGCCATGCATGTAGGGGCTGGTAAGTGTATCTATAGTCTGATGTACGCGCTGCATATGCTGCGCGTGCAGTTGCAGGGTACAAAAGCAAAGTATAGCTATAAGTAAACGGAGGAGTGGCTTCATGCCCTAAATATAAAAAGGCCGCGCCAAACTATATCGGTAATTTACCAGGTATAGATCCACTTAAAAAGTACGATGCCTAGCAAGCAACCAATGGTATTACTCACGATGTCCATGATTTCGGCAGTACGGCCTGGCACAACCGAGAATTGCAGGATTTCAATGCAGATTCCAAAAAGGGTAGAAATAGCCAGAGAGGTACGGATAGCGTAATGCTTCAGCTTCGGAAAAGTGTATTGTTTCGATATCCCCACGATCATCAAAAAGCAAAGCACCATAAACATGGTGGTGTGGGCAAACGAGTCGAAAGAGAATAGGTCGGAGAGCGAGACCGAGGGCATAGAAGCTGAGGGCAGCAGCGTAGTAAGTAATATTACTGCTGCCCACAGTATTGTAAATAGGTTATAGCGTAGTATCAAACCTTGTCAGGTAAATTACTGGCCAATCAGTTCACGGTAAGCCGCAGCCGTCAGCAGTTCATCTACTTCAGACACGTTGTCAACAGACATTTTAATGATCCAGCCTTCGCCATACGGGTCAGAGTTTACAAGTTCAGGGCTTGCTTCCAGCTTATCGTTAAACTCCTGCACCGTGCCGCTCAGTGGGCTGAACAGGTCAGATACTGTTTTAACGGCCTCTACTGTACCAAATACATCTTCTCTGCTGATCTGCTTATCAACTGTATCAATGTCTACATAAACGATATCGCCAAGTTCGCTTTGTGCAAAATCAGTGATGCCAACTATAGCTACATCCCCTTCGATGCGTACCCACTCGTGGTCTTTCGTATACTTCAGGTTTTCAGGTAAATTCATTTTTATATCTGTTTGTGATTGACTGACTCAAAAATACAGTGTTTTTTGTAATGCTAAAATTTTATTGCAAACTAACTCGCAACTGTATGCCCCCTTCGGTTACACTGTTCCTAAACGAGGTCGATATTTTAGGGTCTGACACCGTGCGCAGCACATAGAACTGGATGTTTACGCGCTCGCTTATCAGGTAATCTATAGTTGGGCGAAGCTGCAACTGGCGCGTT
This sequence comes from Pontibacter fetidus, assembly GCF_010119545.1. Lineage (GTDB taxonomy): Bacteria > Bacteroidota > Bacteroidia > Cytophagales > Hymenobacteraceae > Pontibacter > Pontibacter fetidus. Next base: position 27,425 of record NZ_JAAEAA010000020.1, read on the forward strand.
CCGTTCGTGATCTGATTCTGGCTGCTCTCTACACCCTGGTCGTCGCGGGCAATAGCACGCTGCACGGTCTGGTTATCTCTAACCGAAAAGTCCAGTCGCATGTTCAGCTCATTTTCCAAAACTTTTTTCTCACCGCCAATTCGTATCGGAATACGGAAGTTTGAAGCTACGTAGCCTAAGCCAATTACATAGTCCTTTACGCTGGTTTCTGTTATCTGTGCATTGGTCAGGTTCAGCGACAGGTTGCGTTCTACTTTATATTCCAGGCGGCCGGTCAGGTTTGTTTTTGTGCGGAAGTTAACACCCAGTAACGGTGCCAGTCTTTCGGCTACGGTAAGCTGCGTTACAATGTAGTAAGGTACGATCTGACCAAACTCATTTACCTGTGTCGGGAAGCCGTTCGGTTCTGTTTCGTAGGCCAGCGAGGTAGTAAAGTTGGTGATGTTGTAAGTAGAACTATAGCCATGCGTTAAGTTTACCTGGCTGAACCACTGCTGGAAGAACGGTAACTGCGACAAGCCGTTATAATCTACGCGCCAGTTAGGTATAGGCAGCCTGCTGAACGGACTCTTCGATTCTGCTTTATACCCATTCACGTCGCGGCCCTGGTAAGCATACAGGAAAGCATTAAGCAATACATCCTGCGAGTTCAAAGTATAGCCATCGTTACCTGCAGCCGAGTTAGCAGCTAACAGCTTTTCACGGATATCATAACGGTAGCGAATGTAGTTCTCAAATGCTTCGGAAACGCCCGCCTCGCCAGACTCAAATAAAGTACCCAGCGCCATAAACGATGTGCTGAACGCACCTGTTGTGATCGGGTTCTGACGCTGTGCCTCGTCACTGATGTTCCCAAAGTCATCATACTCTCTGCGGTAGAAAACCTCTTCTATTTCTGATTTATTACGGGTCACATCTAACTGAATATTGAAAGCTTTGAAAGGCTCCAGGTTGGCGCGCGCCGTAAACGACTCGGTAAGTATAGCGCTGAGCGGTGTGTTCAGGTACTGGCTGCTGTCAGTGTACCAGCCGTTGCGGTTGGCACGGTTGTATAGTTCGTCCAGGTCATATTGCTTACCAAGTATAAACGGAAGGCCCGGCGCATCAAATCCTTCTTCAAAACCCAGGAACCTGGTGCTTGGCAGATAACCCGGTAACATGGTGCCTTTGTTTTGCAGGTATGTAAAGTTTACAGAGCGCGCCATCATCATAAAGCGGGCAATAGAGCTGGCAACTTTACCCGGAGCACTTGTTTTAGTAGTATCGTTGGCCGCACGTACAGGGGCAGCAGGCGTGTTTACATTTTTCAGGAACTTCACTTTGTTGTAAAGTTTTACCAGGTCCAGGCGGCCGTTAACTGTAAACTCCTTGTTGTTTTCAGCGGTGTTACCTAACCTGAAATCTGCATCGTTATTCAACGCTGTAGAACCGGCCGTCCAGATATAAGTGGTAGCATAGCGCGTTTCCGCACCAATCCAGTCTACCAGCGGGAATTTATCTAAAGGCAGTTTATAGTTCAGTGCTATCAGCTGGTTAAAGTTGGTGGTGCGGCCACCGCGGCGCAGGTTTTCCCAGATAATCGCATTCTTATACTGCAGCGAGTCTATGTCATTGTTGATGCGGTCATCTGGTTCGTCTACCACGGCACGGTTAGTCGCCGTATAGTCCAGCGACAAGCTCTTGGTAATGTCCCACTTCATATCGTAAATACGGTTGAAGTAGAAATACTTCTGGAAAGTTGGTTCGATACCGCGGGTAGTGGTAAGGCCGGTAACAGGGTCGCGGCGCTGCAGGAATGTCTCGTTGTAGCGACGGTCCAGATCGGCACGGAAAGCGAAACTGCTTGGCAGCGGCGTAAAGTTCAGGTCCTTTATCAGGCGCAGGTACGGCGACTTCAGCGATTCACTTTTCTCAAAAGGAGCGTAGTTCTTCGCGGTAGTATTGTTGTAAGTATAAGCAATGCCACCTGTGTAAGTCTTTGTAAAATCGCGGTCCGTTTCAATATCTGTAAATAAACGCTCGGCATAAGCATAGCTAAGCGAGATGTTCTCAATGTCGTAAGGTTTTACTTTATCGTTCGGGTTGGTGCGCTCTTTCCGTACGTTCAGTAAGCTAAAGCTTTTGCGGGTCTCGCGGGTTGTTACTTCTTTTTTGTAAGCATCGCGGGCTTCCTTCGTTTCAAATCTTGAAAGCGATTGTTCCAGTGGCACATCCTTATCCAGTGGGTCAAACTGTGGCTCGCTGTTCAGGGTACCATATTGCACCGATAACGGCACTTTTACACCCAACTTTTCTGGTAGGAATTTATCAGCTACCACATTGGCGCTAACATCAAACAAGGCGGTGTTTTCGCGGGCACGTTGTGCAATTTTCTGCTGCAAGCCACCAAAACCAACTGTAGTATAAGCACCAGTGGCTGTAACGTTGGCAAAGTCAGCAAGCTTGGTGTTAAGGCGTGCATTGGTAGCCCAGCCCGAGCTGTTCTTAAAGTCTGTAACGCGCAGTTCATCCACCCACATGCATAACGAGTGCGGGCGGGCATCTGAACCAATTTGAGTCGGGTTGCGCATTCCTATCATCACGCCCTGCACCTCGCTAAAATCCGGGTTACCCACTACACGGATGATCTTGCCGTTACCCAGCTGTACTTCGTAAGGAATCGTTTTATCGTAGCCAGCTATTCTGTTACGGGCTACTTTGGCGTTTACTAATTCTTCCAGGGCAATGTCTACCAGGTTTTCCTGGGGCCATATTTCGTTAGGCGACAGGCTGCCTTTCGGTGTTATAGTTAGCGGCACGACATACTCGTAATAGTTCTGTGTAAAGTCAGTACCGATGCGCACAAAAGCCTGCACATCGCCGCTACGTGTATTCGGGTTATCCGTCTGCGCATGCAAATACATTTTCAGGCGCTTATAGATCAGCATGTCAATCGACAGGTTCTTGTACACTGCCTTCGAGAAAGAATCTTTCAGGTCTTCCACGCACAACTGCAGCGACTGCTCGTTCTGGCGTCGGTTGTTAGTGGAGGCGTAATCGCGTAAGCGCTCGATGCCTGGAGGCACTACATACGGTATATTTCCTTCGGTTGCCTGGCCGTTTTCTTCAATGTTTACTGTAGAGATGGTAAAGGTGCGGGCATCGTCGGTACAGGTAAGGCAAGGGCGGCCCTCTGTGATTGGTTGCTGGAACGCCCGCCACTGGTTAGCTACAAACTGGAACTGCACCAAACGTAACACCACCGGGTCCTGGAACTGGGTCATGTACATACGCATAAACCTGATAGACTTAAACCCGCTGATGTTACCCACATTGCCTGTAGGCTGGCGCACCGGTATCCGGAACTGGTACCACGAAACTTCATTGCCTGTTCTTGGGTCGGTGTTGGTTACCTGGTCTACGATATAGTTTTGCCCAACATTCAGCTGGCCTGGCTGCAGGTTAACTTTATACTCATAATACTGTTCCACATCGCTTATCACGTTGTCGCGGTTCAGGTCTTCTTTGTCCGGGAAGGCATAGTTAGAAAACTGGCTGTTCTCTGGTGAGTTACCATCCATGCCGTTATAGTTCTTGTAACGTGCCAGCACACCTGCGTTCTGTTGGTCATAGATCGGGTCGAGGTGGTGGAGGAAGTTATCGCCGGACGGGTCATCAACTACAATCTGGGGTGGCGTGCCCGGTATCTGGTTCAGGAAACTTGCTCTGAAAAAATCAGCTTCGGCAGCGTCATTTAAACCATCCAGACCAATATCCTGAAACTGGCGGCCGCCCGGTATACCTGTAAAGGCATCGGTCAGGAACTGCTGTGTAGTAATGCGTCCCCAGATAGTGGCATCTATATTCTGAAGGCTGTTGGCTGTAGTTGGCAAACCATTCTCAAAAGCATATTGGTTATCGCGCAGTAAGTCTTCAGATATACTTCCCAGGTTCAGGACCAGCTCACCACCGGTGTTGTTGGTTACCGGGTTGCCCTGCGCATCTTTACGGCCATATTGTCCTGAAATAAACGGGTCCATCATCCAGAACTCAATGTACTCGATGTTGGCATTATCAAAGTCAGTATCAAAAGTAACCTCACGGCTGATACCTCCCCAGTTTTCTCTAGGGTCTCCGGCCAGTAAGCCCTGCGATGTCAGGTTAGGGTTATAGTTGTATTGGCCGCGTTCACGAGGGTAATAAGCCAGGTCAAAGGTATATTCAAATGCGTTGGATACTTCCGGATCGCGGCCTCTGAAAATTTCGGTGCGTGGTACGCCCCGCACGTAATGGTTCTTTAGCTCTTCGTCGGTAATGTTATCCGGTTTCAGGTTATCTGCGTCGCGGTAAAAGATCTGATCAATGGTATACCAGGCCAGTTTTGCGCGGTTGTAACTATAGGCAAGTCCTTCGCCGGGAATAAGTGGGGCAGGAGTGGAGGCAAGTCGCCAGCCATTATTGCTGAAACCACCTAAACTATAAGGCGTTTCCGAGCCTTCAAAATCATCGATATAAGAGGTTCCGTCTTCGTTTGCCGGTGATTTGGTTTTAGCTGGTACCAACTGTGCAAACTCGCCACTGAACGTGATGCTGGATGGCGCTTTGGTTTGCAGCAATGGCAACGCATCCGTCATTTTGGTCAGGAACCTCGATTCTTTCTGCAGGTTAATGTCTACGCCGTAAATGGTATTGTTGCTTGGCTCGTCGCCTATACTTACCCGGTTAATGTAAGGTTGTTCGCTCAGGTGCAGTACAGTTGCCCCAAGGTTAATATCATCGGTCAGGCGGTAGTCGAAGCGGGCACCCACCAAAGCACGTGGCTGAATGTTGAGCAGTTCTGCTTTCTCGTAGGTTACCCGTAAATCGCTGGCTGAGCTGATATAGCTTGGGTTAAGTATTTTGATGCGGCCCAGGTCGTAGAACACCTGGTAATCGGTGCCCTCGGTGAGGCGTGTGCCACCAGAGTAAACGGCCACAGAGCCCTCTGCAATTCTGAAACCCGGAAGCGTAATTTCATCGGCAGAAGTAGCCTGTAATCGGCCCGTCAGGAAAAACTTGGCTTTGGCGTTATTTTGCTGGGCATCGGTCTGTGTCTGGTTGTATAATTCTTCAAACACATACTTCTCGGCCAGTTCCGGGTCGCCTTGTAGTTTCTGGCGTAGGTAATCGCCAAAAGGCTCCACTTCCGGGAAGTAAATGCGGCCGGTTTCCGGATCAATCGTTATACCTGGTAAAAAGTCGAAGTTACCGTCGTTTGGCTTGTCGTTGTTGGTGTTAACATTATCCAGGTTAAAAACTTCTACAAGCGGTATACCTTGTATCGGGCTTTGCTCTGTAAGTGCAGATATATCAACACCGGTCTGGTCATCTTTGTACACAACACGCAACTGGAAGTTTTCGCGGTTTACCTGTGTAGCATCCAAGCTATAAACGTTTTTCATCATCAGGTCCCAGGTCGGGTATTCTAAAGATGGGTTTGTAGCCTTCAGCAATTTCATGTGTATCACCTGTTCATCCTGCAGGTTCTGGTAATCTTCCAGCAGCTCACCTACCTTATAGGTTTTGCCATTGTAGGTATACTCAAACGCTACGCCTAGTACCTGGTCCGGTAAAAGCGCTGTATTCAGGGAAATATAACCCAGTTGAGGGTTAAAATTATACTCGCGCGGGTCCATTTTGCGGGCACGCACATGTTCAAAATCTACCCCTTTCTGTAATCCCTGACCACGCAGGTACTCATCTACACGGCCATTGTCGCGGGCGGCTGCGTTGGTTGCTACCAGACTATAAAGGGTGTTGGCAGCATTGCTGGCTGGTGCAGTTGTTATTCTTTCAAACTGGTTACGGTAGGGGTCTGGCTCTCCAAGGTCCATGTAAGCTACCATGTTGCGTAGGTTCTCGGTAGCGCGGTTGTTGTTAGTTACATATAGTTCCAGCCTGCGAATAACGATGCCCGAATTAACCAAGGGCAGGTTAGCCAGCGACTTATCGTAGCGGCCCCGGAAGAACTGCGATAAAAAGTAATGGCGGTCTTTGTCGTATTGGTCGATGCGGATCTCGAAAGGCTGGTTCTGGGCACCATTCTGGATGATCACTTCATCGTTGCGGCCCCTAACATTTGATGCGATGGCTGTTACGCCCAAGCGCCCGAACTGTAGCTGTGTTTTTACCCCAAACAGGTTCTGTGCACCAGTTATCAACGAGTTGTTTAGTGGCAGGCTTACGTTACCGGCTTCCACTTTCCGGATGATCTCTTCTTCGTAGCCGGTATAGTCCAGCTTCATGTTGTTTTCGAAGTCGAAGTTGGCGTTGTTGTCCCAGTTAAAATTGATGGCTAGTTTTTCGCCTACTTTACCCACTAAGTTCAGGGAGATATTCTGATCGAACTCAAAATCGCCGGTGCGTTGCTGGCGGAGCGGTATAGTTGGGTTTTGGTTGCGGTTAAATCGGGCGCCAAACTTAAGCGAGATGTTACCATTCGGCTGAATATCAACAAAGTTACCCCCGAAAATACGGTCGAAAACAGGGCTGATATAAATTTTAGGAACTAGCCTGCGGCTGCTGGTCAGGTCTTCACCATCTAAACCACCGGATTTTGTTCGCCAGTAGTCCCGGATCGCCTGCCTCTGCTGTAACTCCGAAAACTGCTTTAAGGTCATCGAAGAAGGCGCGCGGTAGGGAATGCTGTCGCCTATCGTTTCGTTAATATTGTATAGTTGCAGACTGTCGTCGTACTCTACATTAAGCTTTATATTGCCGGGCTGGCCAAGAAGCAGGGGAGAAGTATAGGTACGGTCGCTGAAGGGGTTGCCACGCCTGTCGGATGGTACAAACGTAGGCCGGCGGCTTGGAAGGTAAGCGGTATCTTTCTTAGGAGTGTCCTGGGTAATTGTATCCTGGGCAAGTAAATTTGTAATACGGCTATAGTTATACCAGCCTGGGGTACGCAGTGCCTCCGCCTGCGACCAAAGTGCCAGCATAGTTATAGTAACAACCGATACTAGGAACAGGCTGCTCTGTTTACTTTTCCAGATCAAATGGGTATAATTCTAAGACGATTTTAACGCAAATTTTATAAGTTCTTCTACACTCAGGTTTCCGCCTTCGCGCTTAATAATAGAATCGAGTGTTTTTTCGGCCACGTTCTTGGCAAAACCTAAGGTAACTAATGCTGATAACGCTTCGGCGCGGTTGGTATTGTGTGCTGCACCTGCCGGTAAAACGCCCGCATCCGTCAGCATCACTTCTTTCTTTATTTTATCGCGCAGCTCCAGTATAATGCGTTGCGCTGTTTTGGCACCAATGCCTTTTACATGCTGTATGGTGCGCACATCTTCCCGAACTATAGCCTGCTGTACTTCCTCTACCGACAACGACGACAGGATCATCAGACCTGTGTTGGGGCCAACGCCCGAAATAGATATCAGGTGCAGGAACGTCTCTTTCTCGGCAGCCGTCATAAAGCCATATAAGGTATGGGCATCTTCTTTAATATGCAGGAAGGTATGCAAGCGGCAACGCTCGCCATCCGGCAAAGCAGAATACGTACCCAGCGATATCTTGATCTGATACCCTATCCCACCTACGTCGATAATAACATAGGTGGGGTCTTTATAGGTTAATTTGCCGTCGATATAGGCTATCATCTATATATGTTTGTTGTTATAGTTTTGTGCATCTACGACAGCAATGGCAACCATGTTTATAATTTCTCTGATTGAGCTGCCAAGTTGCAGAATATGAACAGGTTTACGCATACCCATTAGTACCGGGCCAATGGCTTCGGCACCGCCAATTTCCTGTAGCAGCTTGTAGGCAATGTTACCGGCAGTAAGCGTCGGGAACACCAGCGTATTCGCTCCTTTTTCGGCCAGTTCGCTGAACGGATAGTGCTCGCGCAACAGGTTACGGTTAAGGGCAGTGTTCGCCTGCATTTCGCCGTCAATTAACAGGTCCGGGTACTTTTGCTTGGCTTTACGTACAGCTTCCGATCCTTTGTTTGGAATATCGCCCTGCACCGACCCGAAGTTAGAGTAAGACAACATGGCAATACGCGGTTCCTGGTCAAAGAAACGCACGGTACGGGCAGTAAGGGCAATGATATCTACCAGTTCGTCTGCGCTAGGGTTAATGTTTACGGTTGTATCAGCAAAGAAGTATGGCTCTTTTTTGTTCAGGATAATGTACATACCTGCCACTTTGTTTACACCTTCTTCTACACCAATTACCTGTATAGCCGGAAGTATAGTTCTGGAATAATCGCGGGTAAGACCTGAAATAAGCGCATCAACTTCACCTGTTTCAAGCATCAAGCTACCAAAGTATATTCTGTCGCGAACCAGGCGGCGGCAATCGAACAGGGTTAGGCCTTTGCGTTGGCGCTTTTTGTATAGTATCTGCGCAAATTCTTCGCGCTTGGCATCTTCTTCAAACGGGTCGATGATCTCCGCATCTCCCAAGTCAAGGTTATATTCCCTGATCATTTCTTTAATGCGTTGGCGGTTACCTAAAAGTATAGGCGTTGCAATAAGCTGCTCTTTTACCGTCTGGGCTGCTTTCAGAATTTTGTAGTGGTCTGCTTCGGCAAATACCACACGTTTCGGATCTTTCTTGGCCTGGTTGGTAATACGGGTCATCAGTTTCTGGTCGATGCCAATACGTTCCTGTAGTTCCTGCTCATACCCTTCCCAGTTCGTGATCGGGTATTTGGCTACACCACTCTCCATAGCTGCTTTGGCAACTGCCGGCGATACAGTCGTGATCAGGCGTGGGTCCAGTGGTTTTGGTATCAGGTAAAATCTGCCGAAAGAGATCGTGTTATCGCCGTACGCTTTATGCACCATGTCCGGAACCGGCTCTTTTGCGAGTTTGGCCAGAGCACGAACTGCAGCCAGTTTCATGGCTTCGTTAATTTCAGTAGCACGCACATCCAGAGCTCCTCTGAAGATGTAAGGGAAACCAAGCACGTTATTTACCTGGTTCGGATGGTCTGAACGGCCGGTTGCCATGATCAGGTCCGGGCGTGTAGCCATAGCCACATCATAAGGTATTTCAGGGTCCGGGTTAGCCAGTGCGAAGATGATCGGGTTGGCAGCCATCAGTTTCACATACTCGGCAGGCAGTACATTGCCCGCAGAAAGACCCACGAAAACATCGGCACCGGTCATGGCTTCTTCCAAGGTCTTCAGCTTACGCATGGTTACGAACTGCGCCTTGTAAATATCCAGGTCGTTGCGCTCCGGAACAATGATGCCTTCCTTATCAAACATTACGATGTTATCCATTTTGGCACCCAACGCTACGTATAGTTTAGCACAGGCAATGGCAGCAGCACCGGCACCGTTCATCACGATATGTACTTTCTCTATACTTTTGCCGGCAAGTTCCAGGGCATTAAGTAAAGCAGCTGCAGAGATAATGGCTGTACCGTGCTGGTCGTCGTGCATCAGCGGAATATTCATCTGCTCTTTCAGGGCATTTTCTATCTTAAAGCTTTCCGGTGCTTTAATATCTTCCAGGTTAATGCCGCCAAACGTAGGTTCCAGTGATTTTACAATGCGAACGAATTCGGCAGGGTCGGTGCAGTCAATCTCGATATCAAACACATCTATACCTGCGAATTTTTTAAACAAAACGCCTTTCCCTTCCATTACCGGCTTCGAAGCATCGGGGCCAATGTTGCCCAGGCCAAGCACTGCTGTACCGTTCGAGATAACACCTACCAGGTTTCCTTTGGCTGTGTACTTATATACATTCTCCTTGTCGGCTGCTATTTCTTTGCAGGGTTCCGCTACACCAGGCGAGTAAGCCAGCGCCAGGTCGTGCTGGGTGCTTACCATTTTGGTCGGGATCACTTCAATCTTGCCTGGCTTACCTTCCATGTGGTAGTTCAGGGCGTCTTCTTTGTTTACTTTAATCATAGGTAATATAAATTTATAGGCAGGGGTTTATACCCTCTTGCGTCTCGTTTGCTTGTAAAAAGCCAATTTGAAAAGAAATTGTTGCTTATCAAAAAAACAAGCGCTAAAGATACGGCTATGTTCCTGCATGTAGGATAAAAAAACAGCACCTCCCGGTTAAGAAGGTGCCGCTGTATTGGGTAAGCCGGTGTAAACTAGCCAAGTATAAGCGTCTGGCCTGGCTTTATTTCGTTTGTCTTTAATTTATTCAGCTTCTTTATTTTCTCTACGCTGATGCCGTTATACTTCTGCGAGATGTTCCAAAGCGTATCGCCTGGCTGCACATGGTGTATAATTTCCTGATGCTTTTCAGATGGCTTGATAGCCGGTTTAGAAGTTTTTTTAGCAACTACAGGTTTTGCTTCTGCCACTTCAGCTGGTGTGGCCATGGCCAGTGCTTCAGTAGCTTTTGGCTGGTACACGGTCAGCTTCTGGTTGGTAACTATAGTTGATTTACGCAAGTTGTTCCAGTCTTTTAGTTGTTCTACAGTTACGTTATGCTTTGTAGCTATACTTGACAGGTTATCGCCACGCTTTACTTTATAAAATACCTTTTCGGTGCTATCTGGTAGGGTGGTGGTAGTTGCCGTATTGCTGGCAAGCAGTACAGGAGCTTTAGCAGGCTCTCTCTCGATAACTGGCTCTGGCACCGGAACTATAGTTGGTGTAGCTGCCGCAATCATACAGCTCACATTATCTGCGGAAGCTAAAAGCTCAGCACGTTCAGCAGGTACACGCAGTTTATAGTTGCGCGTATTGGCCGGCAATACTTTTTTCTTGATTTCCGGGTTCAGGGCAAGCAGTGTTTTAGAATCAATATGTAATTCGGCTGCCAGTTTTTCCAGGTCAACGCCCTGGTTTATAGTTATCGTTTCTACGTCCTGTACATAAAGTATAGAATCGGAGAAGATGTTGTGCTGCGGCGCATAGTTCATGGCATAAATTACAGCCGTCATGGACGGAACGTAGCTGCGTGTTTCTTTTGGCAGGTAAGGGAAAATTTCCCAGAACGTTTTTTTACCACCACCGGCCCTGCGGATCGCTTTGTTTACGTTGCCCGGACCACAGTTGTAAGCAGCCATAGCCAGTTCCCAGTCGCCGTAGGTTTTATGCAAACGCTTCAGGAAACGGCAAGCTGCATCTGTTGCTTTCTCCGGATCCATGCGCTCATCGATATGCGCACTCTGGTCCAGACCGTACTCGCGGCCGGTATCAGGTATAAACTGCCATAAACCAACTGCTTTTGCCCACGATGCCGCCTTTGGGTTAAGCCCCGACTCAACTATAGCCAGGTACTTCATCTCATCCGGCATGTTGTGCTTTTTAAGGTACTTCTCAAAAAGCGGGAAGTATACATTTTCGCGCGAGATCATGGTGCGCGTATACTTGCGGTTGCGGATGGTGAAGTAATCGATAAAGTTTCTTACAAACGGGTTGAATGTAAGTGGTATTTCAGACTCGATACAGCTCAGCCTGTCCTGGATCACGTCATTGGGCTCGTTGGGGATATACTCTACCAGTAACGCCAGTTCTTCCGGCGTCAGCAGGGTGGTATCTCCCAGCGGGAGCAATGAATCACCGAAGACAGGAGATTCATATTTGTGGCTTGTTGGAGCAGCCTGCGCATAGTTTGCCCAGATGCTGCCAACTATAGCCGCAACTACGGTAAAGAGTTTAGAATACGTCATTTTTTATTTATGCTTCAACGGGAATCTTATCCAGTATGTAATTCGAGAAAGCCAGCAAAGCTGCCTCATCGAATGAGCGGGTCATTAACTGTAACCCGATGGAAAGGCCGTTGGTGTCGCGGCTAACCGGAATAGAAATTGCCGGAACACCAGCCAAAGAAGCTTGCACTGTAAAAATATCAGCCAGGTACATTGCTAACGGATTAGCTGTATTCTCTCCGATTTTAAAGGCTGTAGTCGGAGCTGTAGGCAATATAAGGAAATCAAACTTCTGAAGCAATTCATCGGTCTTCTCCTTTATAAGTCTTCTAACTTTCTGAGCCTTTGTGTAATACGCATCGTAATAGTCAGCGCTCAGCACAAAGGTGCCCAGCATAATGCGGCGCTGTACTTCTTTGCCAAACCCCTCGGATCTGGTTTGTTTGTACAACGATGTAAGGTCAGAGATATTGGGGCTGCGGTAACCATATTTTACACCATCGTAGCGGCCCAGGTTTGAGCTGGCTTCGGCTGTAGTTAAGATATAGTAAGTTGGCACCATGTAGTCTAAGTATGGGAATTCCACAGCTTCTACCTGGTGGCCATCGGCCTGCAGCATATCTTTCACGCCAAGTATACTGTCTTTTACTTCTGTGTCTAAGCCTTCGCTCTCGAAACAATCACGGATGTAGCCGATCTTGTACTTCTTGTCTGTTTTTAAAAGGGAACTATAGCTTGGTACCGGCTGGTGGCTGGCAGTACTGTCATACTCATCCGGTCCGGCCATAATTTCCAGCAGCAACGCAGCATCTTCCACGCTTTTGGTAAACAGACCGATCTGGTCGAAAGAAGAAGCGTAGGCGATAAGGCCGTAGCGCGAAATACGCGAATACGTAGGCTTTAACCCAACCACTCCGCAAAACGAAGCCGGCTGGCGTACAGAACCACCTGTATCAGAGCCAAGTGCGGCAAGGCACATATCAGCCTGAACCGAAACGGCAGAACCACCCGAAGAACCACCCGGCACGCGGGTTGGGTCATCGGCATTTTTTACCGGTCCGAAAGATGAATTCTCATTTGATGCTCCCATGGCAAACTCATCGCAGTTCTGGCGACCTATAATAATGGCATCCTCGGCTATGAGGCGCTCTAAGGCAGTAGCAGTATACAATGATTTAAACCCGTTCAGAATCTGGCTCGAAGCCTGCAGTGCATGACCTTTGTAGGCAATAACGTCTTTTACGCCAATTACCATACCGGCCAGTTTGCCGGCTGTGCCGTTGGCCAGTTTCTGGTCAACTATAGTTGCCTGGGCAAGGGCTTCTTCTTCAAAAACTTCTAAAAAGGCATTCAGTTCAGCTTTCTCCTTTATGTTATGGAGATAATGCTCAACCAGTTGTTTGCACGTAACCTGCCCATTGGCAATATCAGTGCGGATGTCGCGTAGGGAGCTGTATGGTCTCAAACTTTCTTAGGTTTGTTGTCGTCCTCAATTGAACGTTCCAGTTCGTGTTTGATTTCGTTGGTCGCATCTTTAAACTCACGGATGCCACGGCCAAGACCGCGCGCCATTCCCGGAATTTTATCAGCGCCAAAAAGCAGTAGAATGGCCATCATAATGACCATCATCTCTCCTCCGCCCAGGTCTCCCAGGAAAAGGAAAATTGTAGCTAAGTACATAGCTTAAGGTTTTAAAATAAAATTACTTCTGCGTTGGTTCGTCTTTCATAGAACCTTCCACATCATTTTTGATCTCTTTGGTAGCATCCTTAAACTCACGGATACCTTTACCAAGACCACGTGCTAATTCAGGAATACGCTTTGCGCCGAAGAACAGAAGAATAGCAAGCATGATCAGGACGATCTCGGTGCCGCCCAGGCTTCCTAAAAAGCAGAAAACAGTTGTAATACTCATAGTATTAGATTTAAAGGTAAATTCTCACAAAATTATAGTTTATATTTTAAATAAACTCACAACAAAGCAGATTAGTTTATTATGTGTTGCCTTTGTGCCCTGAAATGGGAAAGATCGGTGGGGAAATAAAATTTATAAAAAAATATTTAGCCTATTTGATTAGAGGTTGTGCTAAATTTTTGAATATGTTTTTTCCCATACAGGTAAAAATATTTCCATATTTGGGAAACTCAATATTTAGGTTTTCGTATATTTTTATTGCTAATCAGTTAGTTAAGCTGTTTTTAGGTTTTTGGCATCTGAATTGAAGGGTAGGAAATCAGCGTAACACAACTTGCACGTAAAACCGGTAGAGATGCTCCGGGCCAATGCCATTTGCTTGTTAATCAGCTATAAAAGCTGTAAATAGAGCTTAGGTAATGTTGCAGAAGTATCGTGTTTGTATTACCTTCGTAAGGTATTTCTGGCAGTAGTAAGATTTATCTTATTTCGGCTTAGATATATAAAATTAAGTTTGTTTTCATAGCTTGGAAAGGCACCCTGCATTGTAGGGTGTTTTTTTGTTTTATGCCAGTCTGGTTTTCGGAGTTTCAACTATAAAATGCAAAAGCCACAACTATAAACTATAGCTGCGGCTTTTGCATTTATGGGGTAAGTTACTTAGGGCTTATCCAGGTCTGCGGGTTCATGGTGGTGCTGTTCTTCCATACCTGGAACTGCAGTTCCGTTGTTCCATCCGCATTGGTGTAAACGGTGCCTATACTTTGTTTTAGTTTTACGGTCTGGCCGGTTTCTACGCTTACTGTTTTTAGCTTGGCATATACCGTAAAGTATTCGCCGTGCTGCACCATTACAATGTTGTTCATGCCGGGTACGCTGGCTACCGTAACTACTTTGCCTTCGAAAATAGCTCTAGCCGAAGCTCCCTGCGATGTCTGTATATCAATACCACGGTTTTCTACTACCACGCCTTTAAGTACTGGGTGATTATGGCGGCCAAAGCGCTGCGATATAAAACCACGCTCTACCGGCCATGCCAAACGACCTTTGTTGCCCGCAAACGAGGAGGAGATAAGCGCCGTCTCAGGAGTTAAGGTTACTTTGTTGGTGCTGCCACTTGGCTTGGTGCCTGCTGCCCTGGCGGCACGTGCGGCACGGGCAATTTCTTCCCGTACGATATCGGCAATCAGGTTATCCAGTTTACGAACGGATTGCTGGCGTTGCGCTACTTCTTTCTGCAGGTTCTGTTCCTGCTTGCTGAGGCGTTGCACTACGCTGTCCTGTTGGGTTTTCAGGGTTTGCAGGTTCTTTGTTTCGGTAAGCTGTATAGTTAGCAGGTTCTTTTTTTCGCGCTTCTTTTGCTCCAGTACTGTTAATTGGCCCGTTAAGGCTGCCTGTACTTTGTTTATCATTTCAACCTGTTTCTGGCGGGCTTCGGAGTATTGCTGCAGGTAGCGCATGCGCATCACCAACTGGTTAAAGTTATCGGAAGCGAACAGGAACATGAGCTTGTTATAGTTGCTGGATGTTTTAGAAGCAGCATAGATCATATCGGCATACTCTGCCTTAAGCTGCTCCAGGTCGGCTTGCAGCGAACCAACTATACCTTCGGTTTCCTCTACATCCGATTCTATGTAATTGATCTCGCGGGATATATTGCTGATAACGCCTTTCTGTACCGTTATCTTTTCTTTGATGGCGTTTAGCTGACCAAGTGTGGCTTCCTTCTGCGCTTTGGTTTGCTTCAGGATGCGACTTGCTTCTTTAATACGGGTAAGGTTTTCCTTCTTTTCCCGCTCCAGTTGTGCTTTCGATTTCTTTTTCTGCGCATCGGCAGCAAACGGCACCACAACTATAAGCAAGAGAAGGACTAATTTGTAAAGGGCCTTCATGAACTATGGGATTCTCTGCTCTGAATTTACAAATATGGCAAAACTATAGGGCAAGTACCAACTGCCCCAGCAATTTATTAATCTATAGCCTTTTGTAATCGGTAGGAACAGAGAAGGGGAAGTCCAGGATCTCGTTGGTTGTGGTTACTTTGCTGTGGTTTAGCGTAAAGGTGGCAGGCTGACCGGACTTAAGCGCTTCGGCAATAAGTTCGTGCGCAAATGCTACCTGGCCCACTTCCTGAAAGTTGTTATACTTTACGGTAATGGTGTTATTGGTCTGCTGGTCTTTTACGTTCAGTTGCTGTAGTTTCTGGGTTTCGCGGCCAACAAAATAATCGAATAGCAGGTTGGCGCGCAGTTGCTGTATGTGTTGCAGTTTGTCGGCTTCGGTTACTTTTTCCTGGCCTTGTGCCTGGTAGTTGCCCAAAAGTATGGCTTGCAGCACATCATAGTTCATGTTCACGTTAAACTTATTGCTCAGGAAACTATAGTCGGTGGCCAGGTACTCTTTATGAATGCGGTTCACCATAAAAACAGAATCCTGGGTTACTTTAAGGCGGGCGGCTTCAATGCCTAAGCCCGGCTGTACCGATAGCCAGATCACACTGTCTTTTTTAATGCGAAGCGAATAACCTGAGCTTACAGACTCGCCGCTTTCGTCCAGTTTCAGCTGGCCTTTGGCGGTAAGGTAATTAAATTCAATGTTTTGTACAGATACGCGGCCAACGGTTTCGGTAACGGTTTCAGCGGCAGTGGGCACTACTTCTTTCTTGCAACCTGCCAGCAGGGTTATACTTAGCAGGCCATACAGAAGGATCTTATTCATAAAGTTTTTTGTCTTTTATCTTTTTATCGATGAACGCGGATGCTTCGCCTTTAAGTTTGGCGCGTTGCCACTGGGCAATGGCTTCTTCTTTTTTGCCCAGCTTGTATAGTACATCGCCGTAATGCTCTACTATAGTTGCGTCATCTGATAAAGCTATGGCTTGCTCCAGGTATTTAAGAGCATCTTTATAGTTGCCGGATTTGTACAATACCCAGGCATAAGTATCCAGGTAGGTCGGGTTATTCGGGAATTTTTCTACCAGACGCGAGGCCATTTCTTTTGCTTTGGCTAGGTTCTCATTTCTGACAGACAAAAAGTAACTATAGTTATTCAGCACATGCTCGTTGTTAGCATCCTGAGCCAGCACAGCATCATACGACTCGTTTGATTTTTTATAGTCTTTCAAGGAGTTATACCCATCGCCCAACTGCATGTTAAATTGCGCAACCAGTTCCGGCTCCGCTACCGACAGGCGTTTACCATGCTCAAGGGCTTTTACAGCCTTGTCAAAGTTCTTCTCTATCAGGTGGCCGGTACCGTTATAAAACCAGAAAATTGCCTGGTTCGGGAAAAGCTCCAGTGCCTGGTCAGAGTGTTTTACAAGTGCCGCCGATTCGTTCAGTTCTGCATCAAGCAACACAATTTGCTGCCATATCTTAAAGTGCGAATCATCCAGTTTTACAGCTTTCAGGTAATTGTTGCGGGCATCGGATTTTTTGCCAACTATAGTTTGCAGGTCGCCGGCTACGGCATACGCTTTTGCTTCTTCCGGGTGGCTTTGTATGGTCAGGTCTACCAGTTCCAGCGATACATCTTCAATATCACGGTTTGGCAGCTGACGGATCAGGTCAACTAAAATGCGGACTTTAGTGTCGATATCCAGTTCAGGGCTGGCAAAGGCAAGTTTAATTTCTTTTTCAGACTGTTCGCGTTCTCCTTTCTGGCGGTGCAGATCCGATAGCATCAGGTGCGCAAAAGGATTGTTAGGCTCCATACGCAGTGCCTTCTGCAGGGTAACTATAGCTTTCTCGGTTTGCTGGTTGGCATTGTATAGTTCGGCCTGGGCCAGGAAATAGCGCACATCGCTTGGGTTACCAGCTAGTAGCTTTTCACCTTCTTCAATAGCTTTGGGCACATTTTTCTGACGAAGGTAAATTTGCTGTCTGTTTACGCTAAGCTGTTCCATCGGCCCGAATTTCTTTTCGATCCGGTCATAGGTCTTCAGGGCATCGCTATACTTTGCCTGCGACAGGTATAAATCGGCTAACTGGAAAAGGTATTGATCAGAGTCCGGAACATTGTGCATCAGGTCGTTGTAGGCCTGGGCAGCTTCGGTAAACTGTTTCTGCTCGGTGTATAGTTGGGCAAGCAGTACGTAATAATAGGCGTTTTTGGGCTCCTTAGCGATAGCGGCCTGCGCGAAAGGCGTGGCTGCTTTAGGGTTTTTGAGCACCATGTAGGTTTCAGCAAGCTTATAGTTTATGGCCGCATTGTTGGGCGTTAAGGTATATGCTTTCTGAAAAAGCTGGAGGGCTTTGTTATAGTCCTCCAGCATATAAAATTTCACACCATCCAGAAATAACATCTCGCTTATCTGCTGCTCCTGCTCCGAAGGGGCCACCGGGGCCGGGACTTCTGCGGCAGTTGCCTTCTGTGCTTTGCCTCTTTTTTTACCCGACTGGGCATTGGCAGCACCGGTCGCTACCAGAGCGAAGCAGCACGTAGCCAGAACGATGTTTCTGAACTGTATCATGATAATTCTATTCTAAAAGCGTATTGAAGTCGCCAAGGCTCAGGTCCGACGGGCTTCTTTCGTAGGAAACAAAATTGCCTAGCATAGAGTTTGTTATGTTCCCGTTTTTGATAGAAGTATTTTCCTGTACGATGGAGTTGCTCACGATAGAGTTAGTTAAACTGCTGTTGTTGCCGATAGATGCATGCGGTCCCACTACAGAATTTTCTATCACCACGTTTTCTCCGATATATACCGGCTGAATAACCACCGAGTTTACCAGTTTAGCCGACGAAGCTACCAGGCCTTGCTCATCCTTTATATACTCTAAATAGCGCTGATTAGTATAAACGGTTGCGTTTTTATTTCCGCAATCCAGCCATTCTGATATAACGGCAGGTATAAACCGCGTACCTTTGTTCTTCATGTTCTCCAGCGCGTTGGTTAACTGGTACTCGCCTTTGTCCATAATGTTGTTGTCCAGCAGGTACTGCAGTTCGCTGCGCAGGTAAGCACCATCTCTGAAGTAATAGATACCGATAATGGCCATGTCTGAAACAAACTCCTGTGGTTTCTCTACAAAATCCGTGATCTCGCCACTTTCGTTTAGCTTCACAACCCCGAACGCACGCGGGTCTTCTACACGCTGCACCCAGATCGTACCATCCGAGTTAGTATCCAGTTTAAAGTCCGCTTTAAACAGTGTATCCGCAAAGGCAACTACCACTTTACCATCCAGCGACTCTTTGGCGCACATAATGGCGTGGGCAGTGCCCAGAGCTTCTTCCTGGTAAACTATAGTTCCTTTAGCGCCAATTTTGGTGGCTATCTCACGCAGGTCGTTCTCTACTTCTTCGCCAAAATGCCCGATAATGAAAGCAACTTCTTCGATTGGCTCGTGGCAAACTTTGGCAATATCCTCCACAAGACGCTGAACGATTGGTTTGCCTGCAATTGGTATAAGTGGTTTAGGTACAGTTAATGTGTGCGGGCGCATACGCTTGCCCATGCCTGCCATTGGTATAATTATCCTCATAGCTGATATTTTGATTTAGTATAAGTTATAGTTAATGCCACAGTTTTATGCCGTAGCTTTTGATTCGTTTATGGTGTATCGTGTTTTGTTTTACGAGTTGGGAGTTATAGTTGCTTACTTCTCCCGAAACACTAAAAATGAAACACAAAACACGTTTCTACTTGGTGCCTGTACTGCCATAGCCGCCTGCGCCGCGTTCTGTATCTGTCAGCGATTCTGCTTCCTGCCATGCTACGCGTTCGTATTTTGCTACTACCATCTGGGCTACGCGTTCGCCATCTTCTACCACAAAATCCTGGTCCGAGAGGTTTACGAGCAATACTTTTATTTCGCCACGGTAGTCGGCATCTATAGTTCCCGGTGTGTTAACGATAGAAATACCATGTTTGTATGCCAGACCGCTGCGAGGTCGGATTTGTGCTTCGTGTCCTTCAGGTAATTCTATAAATAAGCCCGTAGGTATAAGGGCGCGCTGAAGCGGCTTTAACGTAACAGGTGCGTCCAGGTTGGCGCGCAGGTCCATGCCAGCCGAGTGTTCGGTCTGGTAATGCGGCAATGCGTGCTTCGATTGATTAATGACGTTAACCGATAAGTTCTTGTTGTTCATCTTCTTAAAATAAAAGATTTATAGTTTAAGCAGGCGGCGACGCTCGAATAACCAGACGATAGCTGCAAAAGCAACGCATACAGCCAGGCTAAAAGCGTGTCGTACCCACCAGTTCTCGATATCAATAACTATAGTTACCCAAACTAGTCCGATAGCCAGTAATATGTAGCCGGCCATCGTTTTTACCGGATAAGGAATAGGGTAGTGTTTGTTTCCGAGCAAGTAACTGGCCAGCGCCATCGTAAAATAGCAAACCAGTGTAGCAATTGCAGAGCCCATGTAACCTAACACAGGTATCAGCAGCAGGTTGCCAACTATAGTTACAGCCGCGCCACCAAAGCTGATGTAGGTGCCATACTTTGTTTTATCTGTCAGTTTAAACCACACTGCCAGGTTATAGTACACGCCCAGAAAAAGGTTAGCCAATAACAATACCGGAACTACCATCAGGCCTTCGCGGTACTCTGGGCGGCGCAGGAAAATGTAGCCAAAATCGTCGCGGAAAACGGATATGAACAGGAATATAAACGCACAGGCAATTACAAACCACTTCATGATGAGGGCAAAGGTCTGTGGGGAATTTTTGTTTTCAGCCTGCGAGAAGAAGAACGGCTCGGCTGCATACCGAAAGGCTTGTATCACCAGTGTCATAAAAATAGAAAGCTTATAGCACGCACTGTAAATACCAACTATAGCTTTGTTGCTGTGCTCCGGGTAAAGGCCTTCGGGTAACCAGTCCTCCAGCAAAATACGGTCTATCATTTCGTTCACCATACCTGCCATACCCATCAGCATTAACGGGTAAGCATACACCAGCATCGGCCGCAATATTTCTGAACTGAGTTCAAACCTGAAGATGCGCAGCTCTTTCCAGAGCATTGGTAGCAGCAGCGCGTTGGCAACAAGGTTTATGATAAAGATGTAGCCAATCCCAAAATAGGGATCATAAACTATAGTTACAAAAGGGCGCAAACCCTGCAGAAAGGTACCGTTATAAATTTCGCGGCAAAACCATAGAAAGAACAGGTTGGCAACTATAGTTATGATAATGTTTGCCATTTTGATAGAGGCAAACTTAACAGCCTTGTTTTGGAGCCGGAGCCAGGCGAAGGGTATGGCAACTATAGCATCTATAGCCAGTATAGCTGCCAGCCAGATAATATAGTTCTGTTCCTGTGCCGTATAATTTTTATAGTCGGCAATGGTGCCGGAGAGCAGCATGATAATACCTGTAAGTACCACACTGCTGCTCAGGATAATGCTCAGAACCTGGTTGTATAGTTTGTGCTGGTCGGCGCCGGGCTTGTTGGCAAACCGGAAAAAAGCGGTCTCCATACCATAGGTATACAGTACGTTAAAAAAGCCAACAAACGCATACAGGTACGACATTACACCAAATTCCGGAGGCAGAAAAGCGTCGGTGTAAATAGGCACAAGCAGATAATTAAGCATACGCCCAACTATACTACTTAACCCATAGGCAGCAGTCTGCCCGACCAGTTTTTTGGCTATACTCATTATGCTATCTTAGGTCGGGAAGAAGTAGAACTATAGGCCTTTAAAAGCTGGTTTGCGTTTTTCAAGAAATGCGTTGGTTCCTTCTACAAAGTCTTCGGAAGCGCAGCAGCGGGCAAAAGAGTTGGCCTCGGTCTGGTAGCCGTTCTCCTCTTTATCGAACACGGCATTTACGCACTCTATTACCAGCCCGATAGCCAGTGGCGCTTTGCCCATTATTTTCTGAAGTATAGCCTCGCAGGTAGTGAAAAGTTCTTCTGGTGCTACTACGTGGTTTACCAGGCCAAGTGCTTTAGCTTCATCAGCCGAGATCATATCGCCGGTCATCATCAGCTCCATGGCTTTGCCTCTGCCAATTAAAAGTGGTAGGCGCTGTGTGCCACCATAACCCGGTATCAAACCTAAGTTAACCTCAGGCTGTCCAAATTTAGCGTTGGTAGATGCTACGCGCATGTGGCAAGCCATTGCCAGTTCGCAGCCGCCGCCCAGGGCAAAACCGTTCACGGCGGCAATTACAGGCTTGTTGCACTGCTCAATCATTCCAAAAATTTCCTGGCCACGCTCTGCAAAATTCCTGGCGTTCACTTCACTCAGTTCTGCAATTTCGGCTATGTCGGCACCGGCTACAAAGGCTTTCGCACCTGCGCCTGTTATAATCACGCCTTTTATAGTAGCGTCATCATACACTTGCTGCATGGCTGCTTTAATTTCGCGCACAGTATCAATGTTCAGCGCATTCATTTTATCAGCCCTGTTTATAGTTATGGTCAGGATGCCGTCCTGAATGTTTAGCAGCAGGTTTTCGTAAGTGCCCATAGGTAATTCCAGCTCTTTTTGGATGTTGTTGTTTAAACCACAAATATAGTGATTTGATTTAATTGTAGATGTATCCGGATTTTGGCAACTATAGCCTACCCCTTTAGCCATAAGCTGCAATATAGCGCAAAAAGGCTCTTTTATGATTTTGTGGTATATTTGGGCTATAGTTAAAGCAAGTAAAACGAATGGGATTTTTAGTTGAGTTTAAGAAGTTTGCTGTTAAAGGCAACGTTATCGACCTGGCCGTAGGTGTTGTAATTGGTGCTGCTTTTGGTGGTATCACTAAATCGTTGGTTGATGATGTTATTATGCCGCCACTTGGGTTGCTCATCAGCCACGTAGATTTCAGCGCACTTAAAATAGTGTTAAAAGATGCCGTGATAGAGAACGGAAAAGAGCTAGCGCCGGCAGTTTCTATTAACTATGGATTGTTTCTGCAGTCAGTGGTCAATTTCTTCATCATCGCGTTTGCTATCTTTTTACTGGTACGTACTATAAACCGCCTCCGCGAGAAAGAAGCTGCCGCACCGGCCCCACCCGCGAACAAAGAAGAAGTGCTGCTTACCGAGATCCGGGACATTCTTAAAAACCAGAACAGCCGCTAAGTAACTATAGCTATAGTGGTGTAACTTGGTAAAGTATAGTTTTTAAGCATTTAAAGTTTGTATTTATACCTGTTACACAGAACTTTTATAGTTTTTTATAGTGTTACCCTCAAAATAATGTATAACTTATTGGTCTTGCTCCGTTATACGTGCAACACTATCCTTATTCCTGGTATGAAAAAACTACTGCTATCCTTTTTTTGCTTCGGTGTGATGCTGGCTTTTAATGCTGCCTATGCGCAAAATGCTCCAAACTCTATGGGGTCTGGCAAGGATGAATTCTGGGGAACTTCTAAAACAAACAAAGGTGCAGCTACCGACGAAGTTGGTGCCCGCGCCGCCGGCCTGGATACGCGCTATAACGAATATGAAACGAGGACCGGAAGAAAATCTGCGTTTGATAAAAACCGCATCAAGAACAGCAAGAAGATGAAGGAAATAGAAAGAAAAGAAAAGTTAATGCATAAAAAGCACCGCAAAGATAAGCGTATGCTTGCCCGTAACAGGCGTTAATTTTTTCAACTATAGTTTATAAAAGCGAAAGCCCCCGGATGTTTCCGGGGGCTTTCGCTTTTATAGTTAAAGCTGTACTTATAGTGTACGCTTCACTTCTTTTTCAGTGTATGCTTCAATGATATCACCTTCCTGTATGTCGTTATAGTTTTTTAGGCTGATACCGCACTCAAAACCTTGTCTCACTTCAGACACATCGTCTTTAAAGCGTTTCAGAGCCAGAATTTCGCCATCCAGTACCACGATACCATCACGCACTAAACGTACCTTGTTGTTACGCTGTATTGTGCCGTCAGTAACCATACAACCTGCAATAGTACCCACCTTCGTAATCTTGAACACATCGCGCACTTCTGCGTTACCAGTGATCTCTTCTTTCAGGGTAGGAGCAAGCATACCTTCCATGGCATCCTTCACCTCGTTTATCGCATCGTAAATGATCGAGTACAGACGCACATCAATCTGCTCCTGCTCTGCCAGTTTACGCGCGTTCTGTGACGGACGAACCTGGAAACCGATAATGATCGCATCAGAAGCTGATGCCAGCAACACATCAGACTCGGAGATGGCACCCACCCCTTTG
Organism: Pontibacter fetidus; assembly: GCF_010119545.1. Taxonomy (GTDB): domain Bacteria; phylum Bacteroidota; class Bacteroidia; order Cytophagales; family Hymenobacteraceae; genus Pontibacter; species Pontibacter fetidus. The sequence goes on from NZ_JAAEAA010000020.1 coordinate 51,073, forward strand.
TTAATGATGCTTACCTGTACTTCCGGAGTCGACAGTTTCAGTAAAGAGTCAGAAAGTGCTTCTACCGAACCATCCACGTCACCTTTCACGATCACGTTCAGTTCCTTAAATGTACCGATTGCCAGACGACGACCGATCTCATCAAGCGTAATATGCTTACGGGTACGTAGGTTCTGCTCACGCTGTACCTGCGAACGGTTAGATGCAATTTCACGTGCCTCACGCTCAGACTCCATTACCAGGAACTTATCACCGGCCTGCGGAGCGCCATCCAGACCCAGTAACTGTACTGGCGTAGATGGACCTGCTTCTTTCATTTTGCGGCCACGGTGGTCGGTCATTGCTTTAACTCTACCGTAATGTGAACCAGCCAGTACCACATCTCCAATTTTCAGGGTACCTGTCTGTACCATCATGGTAGCTACGTAGCCACGTCCTTTATCCAGAGACGCTTCAATTACGCTACCAACTGCATTTCTGTCTGGGTTAGCTTTCAGTTCCAGTAATTCGGCTTCCAGCAATACTTTTTCCAGCAGGTCGTTAACACCCTGTCCTGTTTTAGCTGAAACCTCCTGGCACTGGTACTTACCACCCCATTCTTCAACCAGAATGTTTAACTGAGCAAGTTCTTCACGAACTTTATCAGGGTTAGCGGCAGGTTTATCTATTTTGTTAAGGGCAATAATAATTGGTACACCGGCTGCCTGTGCGTGGTTGATCGCTTCTTTTGTCTGAGGCATCACCGAGTCGTCGGCGGCTACCACGATAATAACAACGTCTGTGATCTTGGCACCACGGGCACGCATCGCTGTAAAGGCTTCGTGACCAGGTGTATCCAGGAAAGTAACGGTACGGCCACTTTCTGTTTTTACTTTATAAGCACCAATGTGCTGTGTAATACCACCCGCTTCACCGGCAGTTACGTTCGCGTCACGGATGTAGTCAAGCAGGGAAGTTTTACCGTGGTCAACGTGACCCATGATCGTTACGATCGGAGCACGTTCTTCCAGGTCCTCTTCTGCATCTTCTTCAATATGCTCCAGGGCCTGCTCGTCTTCGCTTGTAATAAATTCTATACTATAGCCAAACTCATCTGCAATGATTGTGATCGCTTCCGCATCCAGACGCTGGTTAATCGAAACGAACATACCAAGCTGCATACATACCTTAATAACATCGTTCACGCTCACGTTCATCAGCGAGGCAAGGTCGTTAGCCGATACGAATTCGGTTACGCGCAGTGTCTTCGACTCTGCGGCTTCCATCATTCTGCGTTCTTCCGTAGCATCAGCTATAGCTGAACGTTTCTCGCGACGGTATTTTGCTCTGTTGCCGCTGGCTCCTTTGCCACCGCTCAGTTTTGCAAGTGTCGCTTTAATCTGCTCCTGGATTTCCTTATCGGTTACCTCGGCTTTCTCAGGACGTGGAGTAAATGTTCCGCGCTGCTGGTTTCTGCCGCCACCGCCTTGCGGACGTGGGCCGCCCTGGTGCGGTGCGCTTCCGCCATGCGGTCGGTTGCCACCTGCCGGCGTAATAGGACGCTGTCCTTGTCCCTGTCCACCTTGCTGCTGGTTTGGCTGCTGGCCACCACCTTCAGTAGGAACTATAATGCGCTTGCGCTTTTTCTTTTTGCCGCCCTTCCTATCATCTGAGGAAGCTACAGGTTTCGTGCCTTTTCTGCGTGAGCTGTCTGGTAATTCGATCTTGCCCAGTACAGTAAGGCCTTTTAACTGATCGGCTTTTGCTGTAATTGTTTCTATTGGTCCTTGTTCTTGTTCCGAAGGTTTTCCGGTTGCAGCTGGCGTAGGCTCAGGTGCTTTGGTTTCTGCTGCCGGCTTCACAGGGGCAGCAGGGGCTGGTGTTGCAGGTGCCGCAGGTTTTTCAGCAACTGGAGCTGCCGGTTGCGCTGGCGCAGGCGTTGCTGGTTTATCAGCTGCGGGAGCTGGCGTTTCAACTGGTTTTACAGGGGCAGCAGGTTTTTCTTCTGGTGCCGGAGCCGCTGGCTTCTCAGCTACTGGCGCTGTGGCCGGAGCTGGCTTTTCAGTAGCCGGAGTTGCTGGTTTTTCAGCTAAAGGAGCCGGAGCAGGCGCTTCAGGTGCCGGTGCTGGCTTAGGAGCCTGCTTTGGTATTGGGTTGCCTTTTGCATCCAACTCTATCTTACCCAGTACCTTTATACCTGGTAGTTTAGATTCCGGAGCTGCTTCTGCTGGTTTTGCAGGTGCTTCAGGTACTTTTGGTTCAGGGGTTTCGCCTTTTGGCTGGTGTACCGTTTTAATAAAGATTTCCTGCTCAGGTTCTGCAGTTTTCTTTACTTCATGGTGGTGTGCCTCTGACTCAACTACCTGGTTGCCTTGTGGCTTTTTGCCAATATTAAGTTCATGCGCCTCTATCTTATCTTGCATAGAGGACGCAAATTCTTTAGCCAGCATACTGAACTGCTCTGCTGTGATCTTGGTAGTGGGTTTATTTTCCACGTCAAAACCTTTAGCAGAGAGGTAGTCCACAATGGTAGATGTACCAATGTTCAAAGTAGTTGCAACCTGTTTAAGCCTCCTTGTTTGTTCGTCTGCCATTTTGTTCTAATATGCTGTCTTTAATCTTAATGTTATTTACTAGTAGTTGCCTTTAAGCAGGTAATGCGCAGTGCCCCTTCGGTAATTTCTTTCAAAATTAAGCGAATGGGGCACAACGTACAACTATTGGTTATCTTCTTCTTCCAACTCTTCGCGCAGGATAGCCAGCACGTCGTCGATGGTTTCTTCTTCCAGTTCGGTGCGGCGCAGCAGGTCTTCCTTGCTTACTGCCAGCACACTCTTGGCTGTATCCAGACCAATGCGGCGTAATTCTGCAATTACCCAGTCTTCGATCTCATCGGTAAATTCTTCCAGGCTGATGTCTTCCTCGTATACTTCAGACTCTCTGAATACGTCGATTTCCATATCAACCAGACGGCTTGCCAGTTTAATGTTCTGGCCACCTTTACCGATTGCTAACGATACCTGGTCTGGTTTCAGGAACACAGATACACGCTTGTTCTCGTTATCTATTTTCATGCTGGTGATCTTAGCCGGGCTAAGCGCACGCTGAATATATAGTTCCAGGTTATCGGTATAGTTAATTACATCGATGTTCTCGTTCTCCAGCTCACGTACAATGCTGTGTATACGCGAACCCTTCATACCAACGCAGGCACCAACCGGGTCAATACGGTCGTCAAAAGATTCTACGGCTACTTTGGCACGCTCGCCCGGCTCACGAACGATCTTTTTGATAGCGATAAGGCCATCATAAATTTCCGGTACTTCGTTCTCAAATAAACGCTCCAGGAATGCAGGAGAAGTACGTGAAAGGATGATCTTTGGATTACCATTTACGATCTCAACGCGCTGAACAACAGCACGCACCACATCACCTTTGCGGTAACGGTCTTTCGGTATCTGCTCGCCTTTTGGTATCAGCAGCTCGTTTTCGTCCTGATCCAATAACAACACTTCGCGGTTCCATACCTGGTATACTTCTCCAGAGATGATCTCACCTACCAGGTCTTTATACTTCTGGAACAGCAACTCCTTTTCCATGTCTTTGATGCGCTGGATAAGTGTCTGGCGGGCTGTAAGTACAGCGCGACGGCCAAAGTCTTCCAGTTGTATCTCTTCCGATACTTCTTCACCCACTTCAAAGTCAGGCTCTATCTTCTGTGCATCCGATAAAGCGATCTTGTCATGGTCCCAGATATCCTCCGAGTTGTCGTCCACGATTTCGCGGTTGCGCCAGATCTCCAGGTCACCTTTTTCCACGTTCAGGATGATGTCAAAGTTCTCGTCGGTGCCCCACTTTTTACGGATCATGGTGCGGAACACGTCTTCTAGGATACGCATCATGGTCGGGCGGTCTATGTTCTTGAATTTCGCAAACTCAGCGAACGACTCGATCAGGACTGAACTGTTCATTATCTTTTTATTTAAATGATATTACAACATTTGCTTTTACAATCTCCCCGAAAGGTATTTGCACAGGCTCATACGTTGCCTTTTTGCCTTTTTGTTTTATTTCTTCTGTCAGGTTTATGCCTGTTTCTGTTACTTCTTCCAGCTTGCCGGTTTTCTCGGTACCATCCTGCAGTTTCAGCTTCAGGTTACGACCAATATTGCGCGTAAACTGCTTTGGCTGCGTCAGCGGATAATCAACGCCCGGAGAGCTTACTTCTATCGTATAACTCAGCTCCTCGCCGTACTTCTCCTCAATCTTCTTGCTGATGCGGCGACTTATAGTTGCGCACTGGTCTATAGTTATACCCTGCTCGCCATCGGCCAGCACCGTTACCTTTGGGCGAACCGGTGAGTCGGATACTGTTACATCCACCAGAAACAGATCGCTGTCCGGAAGACTTGCCTCCGCCATCTCTCGTATGGTATTCGCGGTTAGTGCCATCGTTTACAAGTATAAGAAATAAAGAAGGGGACTTCGTGTCCCCTCATCTCCTTGGAAATAATGTCACAAATTTACAACAAAAACATTATATATACAATACGGTCCGTAAACGGGCTATATTAATTTATAGTTTCTGCTGACATGAGGGCGCTACTAGCCGGAGAGGGAAGTGCCGGGAGGGTGTTGAAAAGGTAACAGCGCATAGGTCGTTATAGTTCGGGTTAGGTATATGTGTTTGCAAACTATAGATTTTGTACGCGCATTTCTGTAGGCAGCCTATTATACATAAAGGGTTTATTTGTATGTTTGTTTCATGCCAGGTACATTCAGAGAAATACGGCGCAAAGTTTGGCTCATCCTTAACATACTTGTGGTGTTTTGGGTGTTGCTGGGTGTGCTGTGCCTGCGCGTTCCGCCGCACGAATTCTGGCCCGCCGGCTTTGTGGCGCTCTCGTTGCCGGGTGCGCTTTTAATTAATGTGCTGTTCCTTTTTTACTGGCTGATAAAACGTTCGTGGTATGTAGTGTTGCCGTTACTGGTAATTATACTTGGCTGGGGATACTATAACCGGTTGGTGGCCTTTAACTTTAGTGACGGGAAAGCGCCGGAAGGAGACAAAACTTTGCAGGTACTAAGCTACAATGTACATGTGTTTAATGCTTACGCCGACACGGATGGCAGTGCCCGCGACGCATCCAGCGAAATGATAAACTGGGTAGCCGAACACCCGGCCGATGTATACTGCCTGCAGGAGTTTTACAGCAACCGGGGCTCCAGTACCTATAATACTATCAGCCGTATCGGAAACCGGTACGACAAATTCCGGTATTTCTCGGTGTCTTATGTAGACCGTAACAAAGCTGATATCGGGATTATTATTTTCTCTAAATATCCTGTAGTTGATAAAGGCGTGATCCGGTTTGGCGAGTCGAACCATAACCGCGCTATCTGGGCTGATATTAATGTGAAAGGAGATACAATTCGCATCTATACTGCTCACCTGCAGTCAATGAGTATAAAATCGCAGGATATTGAGAATACATACTCGGCTATTGGAGATGAAGTGAGTTTTAAGAAAGAGGGTCGTAACCTCGCGCGCCGCTTGAAAAAAGGATTTATAGCCCGTGGCCACCAGGTAGAAAAATTGCTGGAACATATTAACGAATCGCCTCATCCGGTTATCGTTTGCGGCGACCTGAACGACATACCATCGAGTTATACCTATAACCAGCTTGCCCGCAAATTACAGAACGCATTTGTAGAAGCGGGTACCGGTGTGGGAGCCACGTATAACGGACCTTTACCTTTCCTGCGCATCGATAACCAGTTTTATAGTGAGGGTTTACGAGCTTACGATTTTACAACACATTACGAAATGGGCCTTTCCGATCACTTCCCGATATCGGCTAAATATGTGCTCGAAAAAGAGTGAGGTTAGGAGTTGGAAGGCAATCTTTTTAATTTTGAAATATAAACCGGCCATAGCAGGCTGATAAACTATAAAGTGCGGCGGCGCTGCTGCCTATACTTATACCATGCAACAGAAACTGAATCTATACAATACGCTTACGCGCAAGAAGGAAGTATTTGAACCCCTACATGCCCCTTTTGTAGGTATGTACCTGTGCGGACCAACCGTTTATGGCGAGCCACACCTGGGCCATGCTCGTAGCGCGGTTACCTTCGATGTGCTGTACCGTTACCTGAAATACCTGAAGTATAAAGTGCGTTTTGTGCGCAACATTACCGACGTTGGGCATTTGCAGAACGATGCTGACGAAGGTGAAGATAAGATCGAAAAGATTGCCAAGGCACAGAAACTGGAGCCCATGGAAGTGGTGCAGCACTATACCAACGTGTATCATCGCGACCTCGAAAAACTGAATACCCTTTCTCCCGATATCGAACCACGTGCTTCCGGCCATATCATCGAACAGATAGAGATGATAAAGGAGATACTGGAGAATGGCTTTGCTTATGAAGTGAATGGCTCGGTATACTTTGATGTGCCTGCTTATAACAAAGACCATAACTATGGCAAGCTGTCGGGCCGCATTATAGAAGACCTGCTGAGTAATACCCGTGATACCGAAGGACAAGGGGAAAAACGCTCGCCACTGGACTTTGCACTCTGGAAAAAAGCTTCCCCGTCGCATATCATGCGCTGGCCTTCGCCGTGGAGCGATGGGTTCCCGGGGTGGCATTTGGAGTGCTCGGCTATGAGTAGAAAATACCTGGGCGATAACTTCGATATACACGGCGGCGGACTGGACCTGATGTTCCCGCATCACGAATGCGAAATAGCGCAGAGCCAGGCAAGCCACAGCCACTCAGATGCTGCCAAATACTGGGTTCATAACAACATGATCACGGTAAATGGTCAGAAGATGGGTAAATCGTTAGGTAATTTTATAAACCTGAGCGAGCTGTTCAGCGGCAACCACCAGATGCTGGAGCAGGCCTATAGCCCAATGACGATCCGCTTCTTTATTTTGCAGGCACACTATAGAAGTACCCTGGACTTTAGTAACGAAGCATTGCAGGCAGCACGTAAAGGTTATACCAAACTGATGAACGGACTACGCGTGCTGGATAAAATACAGTACCCGGAAGAAGGCGCGACTCCGGACGAAAAGCTGAACGAAGAGCTGCTGAAACTGACCGAAGATTGCTTCCGTGGCCTGAATGACGACATGAACACAGCCCGAACGATAGCGTCGCTGTTCAATCTGCTTAAAAAGATTAATAGTTTATACTTAGGCCAGCTGCAGATCGGAAATCTCACACGTGGAACATTTGACACGATGAGAGAAACTTACCGCACGCTGGTGCTGGATATACTTGGCCTGAAAGAAGAACCGCTCGGCGACCAGGAAGAAATGCTGGGACTTATACTTGATTTCTATAAAGAAGCCAAAGAAGCGAAAGCGTATGATAAAGTAGATGTTATTCGTGCGGAGCTGAAAAAGCAGGGCATTGTGATAAAAGATTTAAAAACCGGTACAGACTGGGCTTATGAAGAATAAATTGAACCTGATAGCTATACTTTGCTGCGGTGCACTGGCACTTTATAGTTGCGACTCTGCGGAGAAAAGCGCGCAGCAGGAAACAACTGTAACTGAAACAGAAACTGAACCGGCAGGTGTGCAGGCACCTGCTTTTAATGCCGATTCGGCTTACAAGTTTGTAGCAAAGCAAGTGGCTTTTGGGCCACGTGTACCAAACTCACAAGCGCATACCGCTACCGGCGACTGGATCATCAGTAAGTTAAAAGAATATGGCGCCGATGTAAAAGTGCAGGAACTTCAGATGCGTGCCTTTGATGGTAAAATGCTGAACCTGCGCAACATCATCGCCTCTTATAACCCTGAGGCCAGTGCCCGTGTAATGCTTGCTGCCCACTGGGATACCCGCCCATTTGCTGATAAAGACAGCAGCAACCCTGACAAGCCTATTGATGGAGCTAACGACGGGGCTAGTGGTGTAGCAGTACTTTTAGAAATTGCCAGAACTATAAATGCGGCACAGCAAAAACCGGGCGTTGGGGTTGATCTAGTCTTTTTTGATGGAGAAGATTATGGGCGACCGGAAGACAGTAAGTTTCCTTATATGGAGAATGACTGGTGCCTGGGGTCGCAATACTGGAGCAAAAACAAGCATATCCCGAACTATACGGCCAAGTATGGTATTTTGCTGGATATGGTAGGTGCTGAAAACGCCCGGTTTGCCCGCGAAGGTACTTCGATGCAGTATGCTAAAAACGTAGTAGATAAAGTATGGAAAGCCGGAAACAAACTGGGCTACTCTGATTACTTTAAATATGTGAATGCACCCGCCATTACAGACGACCACTCTTATGTGAACGAATGGGCGAACATCCCGATGATCGACATTATAGAGTATAACATGACAGCCATTGACGGCGATTATTTCGGAGACTATCACCACCGCCACTCCGATAGCATGTCCATCATCAGCCCGAAAACATTAAAAGCAGTAGGGCAGACAGTGCTGCATGTGGTGTATAACGAGTAAGTATAACACAACTATAAACTATAAAGGGACGCTAAGAACGTCCCTTTTTTTTATTGCTCTACTATAGTTGTTGCTTTAGGTATCAGGTTATCCTGGGCTAGTTTGTTTATAGTTACCTCAGCAAGTTTTTCCGATGCTTTATGTAAACTTGCCGGACTATAGGACCGCGACTGCGCAGACCAGAGCAGGTCATCGTTCTCTACCCCATACAGGTTCGTTTCCAGGTAGTAGATCTTGTCTTCGGTGTAATAGCCGGGCTCATAAAGTATAGGGTACCAGTAAGTATAATACCCCCTGAAATTGCTATACCAGGAGTAGCGTGTAATTGGGCGATAACCCACGTTGCCTGGTACATACCGGGATTGCGTCTTTTCATCCACTAACGCAACTGTAAGTACGGCATCATAGTCTCCGCCACGCATTTTTTCCAAAAGCAGGTTTACGTCTGGTCCTTTTTTACTGCCCGCCGTTGGATGAAAAATGTCGATGCTCTTGGTTGCTTTTGTACCATGCTGTTGCAGTTGGTTCTGCATATCCTTTTCCACTTCCTGGCGGGCAAGTATATTGTCTGTAAGACCTGCAACTACAATATGTTGGTAAGTATGGGTTGCTTCCGGGTTTTTCCAGGAGCCGGTTAATTGCGTGGACGAAACACAGGCAGGCAGTACTATTGCCAGCACACTTATATATAGCCCTCCGGTAAATTTAAGATACTTAAAGTTGGTCATAGCTTTCATGGTTGATAGGTAGATAGTTATAATAATTATAACGATTTTATGCTTTTTTAGATTGTGGAGGAATGCTTACAATATGTATAGCCTAAAGCTTATACTTGACCGGTTTTAAGGTAACTTTTTAGCCGGGTGCAAGTATGAGGTTGGGTGCTGGTAAACTATAGCTCTATAATTACAGCGGATTACACTCAATAAAAGATGGCTAAACAAGTTACAGTCATATTCTTATAATAATATATTACCTTACTATATTTGTATCACCAAATCGAAGTGTCTCTTACCACAAATTATTAAAAGACAAATGAATTACGATAACATCGTTTCTTTACTTGGTTCTGAAGGAGAAAATCTGCTTCAGTATGAAAGCAAAACTATTTCTAAAGAGCAACTACACGCGCCGGGCCCGGACTTCGTGGACAGAATTTTTGCGCAGAGCAACCGTAGCCCACAGGTGCTGCGCAGCTTACAGCAGCTATTCGATCATGGCCGTTTAGGTGGCACGGGTTACCTGTCTATCCTGCCAGTTGACCAGGGCATAGAGCACACTGCCGGTGCATCGTTTGCACCAAACCCTATCTATTTCGACCCCGAGAACATCATTAAACTGGCTATTGAAGGTGGCTGTAATGCAGTAGCAACCACGTTTGGTAACCTGGCCATGATGTCCAGAAAATATGCGCACCGCATTCCGTTCATCGTAAAAATTAACCACAACGAGCTGCTGACTTACCCTAACAAGTTTGACCAGATCATGTTCGGTTCTGTGGATGAAGCCTGGAACTTAGGTGCTGCCGCCGTTGGTGCAACGATCTATTTCGGTTCTGAGGAATCTTCGCGCCAGATCATTGAAGTAGCGGAGGCTTTCGAAAGAGCACACCAGTTAGGTATGGCAACTATACTTTGGTGCTATGCACGTAACAACGCCTTCAAAAAAGACGGTGTAGATTACCACGTAGCTGCCGACATTACTGCACAGGCTAACCACCTGGGCGTAACTATACAGGCCGACATCATCAAGCAAAAACTTCCTGAAAACAACGGTGGCTTTACAGCTATCAACTTCGCGAAGTCTCATAAGGCGATGTACGATAAACTGACCACCGACAACCCGATTGATTTAGCGCGCTACCAGGTGGCAAACTGCTACATGGGCCGTGCCGGTCTTATCAACTCTGGTGGCGAGTCTAAAGGCGAGTCGGATCTGGTAGATGCAGTGCGTACAGCTGTAATTAACAAGCGTGCGGGCGGTATGGGGCTGATCTCTGGCCGTAAAGCTTTCCAGAAAGACATGAAAGTTGGTGTGGAGCTACTGAACGCCATACAGGATGTGTACCTGAGCAACGAGATTACATTAGCATAATATTGTAGCAGAACTGCTGATAATTACATAATTTTGTGACCTGCCTTTTTAAAAGCTCTTCGGAGAGGTAAAAGGCAGGTCATTTTTTTGATATACCCTGCCGGTTGGCTGCAAGTATAATTATCACATTTTATGTGCCCAGTGCACGCTTTAAACTATGATGCCTTGGTTTAAAAGAGTAGAAAAAGGAATTCATACTCCTACTGAAGAGAAGAAAGAGACACCGGACGGGTTATGGTATAAGTGCCCGAGCTGCAAAGCTGTAACCAGCATGGCAGAGCACCGCAAAAATTTAAGCACCTGTGTTAAGTGCAACCACCACGACCGCGTAGGCTCTAAAGAGTACTTTGCTATACTTTTTGATAACAACGAGTTTACCGAACTGGATGCCAACCTTACCTCAGGCGACCCGCTGGATTTTGTAGACTCCAAGCCATACCCGAACCGTATAGTTGCTACCCAGAAATCTACAGGCCTGAAAGATGCGGTACGCAGTGCTTACGGCAAAATGAACGGCCAGGAGATCACGATCTCATGTATGGACTTCAATTTTATTGGTGGGTCTATGGGTTCGGTGGTAGGAGAGAAGATAGCCCGCGCCATTGACCATGCCCGCAAAACTCGTACGCCGTTTATGATGATCTCAAAATCGGGTGGTGCGCGTATGATGGAAGCCGGTTTCTCGCTGATGCAAATGGCGAAAACGTCTGCTAAACTGGCATTGCTTTCTGAAGAAGGCTTACCTTATATCTCGATGCTGACAGACCCGACCACAGGTGGTGTAACGGCATCTTACGCCATGCTGGGTGATTTTAACATTGCGGAGCCGGGTGCATTGATCGGTTTTGCCGGCCCGCGTGTAATTAAAGAAACAATTGGTAAAGATCTGCCAAAGGGTTTCCAGAGTGCAGAGTTTGTACTGGAGCACGGTTTCCTTGATTTTATAGTTGACCGCAAAGAGCTGAAACAAAAGCTTACCGACCTGCTAACTATGGTGTATGTGAAAGAAGCTGATGCTACTGCCACTAAAAGCAGCAAAGCAACCAAAGCGTCGTAAAAAGTATAAAGTATAAATAAAAAAAGCCTGCCCGAAAAAAGCAGGCTTTTTTTATTAGCTAATAATCACATTGTTAGGTTAATATATTCTGATAAGCTGATATTTATTTAATTTCGCTTGTATAGTTTTAAGGATTACGGTCGTTAGTGCAAAGTTGGCACTCGTATTGCAATCAGTAGGGAAACGAGTACAATTAATTATAATCATAAACAGTACAGTTATCGTAAAACCAAAATTTTACCAATTCTAAAAAACATGAAAGCTTTAAAATTATCACTTACATCGTTCCTGGCTGCAGCTATGTTGTTTACATCGTGCCAAAGCACGCGCCCTACAGCTGACAACTCAGGTTCTACAGCTGAAACTACCACTCAGACGGGTACAACCGAGAAGAAAGGAATGAATAAAACAACCAAAGGCGGTATTATTGGTGCCGGTTCTGGTGCTGTTATTGGTGGTATAATCGGTAATAAAATGGGTAACACAGCTGCCGGCGCTATTATTGGTGCTGCAGTAGGTGGTGCTACTGGTGCCGTTATCGGTCGCCGTATGGACAAGCAGGCTGAAGAGCTTGAGAAGAGCATGGAAAATGCGAACGTAGAGCGTGTAGGTGAAGCTATCCGTATCAACTTTGATTCTGGTATCCTGTTCGCGACCAACTCTGCTGAACTGAGCGCATCTGCTAAAAAAGATATCGCTAAACTTGCTCAGACACTTAAAGAGTACGAAGGTACAAACGTTATTATTGAAGGCCACACTGATAACACTGGTAGCTATGACCTGAACAAGCGTTTATCTGAGCGCCGTGCGGAGTCTGTGTTAAACTATGCAAAAAGCCTTGGTGTAGATGGCACACGTTTGCAGGCAAAAGGCTATAGCTACGATCAGCCAATTGCTGACAACAGCACAGTGGCAGGCCGTCAGCAGAACCGCCGTGTAGAAATTATCATCATCGCAAACGAGGAGATGAAGAAAGCTGCTGAAAGCGGAGAGATAAAATAAGTATCAACTATAGTTGTATAGTTCAAGGCGCCTGTCAGCTTCGGTTGGCAGGCGCTTTTTAGTTTACTGGGCTTTACCCACTAAAACCATAGGTATACTTTATTTAAAAACCTGTGAAATATTTTACCCGTTTAAGTATACTATATAAACTATATAACATGGTAATAATCAGAATGGTATACAGCTCGTGTTAAGATTGCTGCCGGAAGCTCCACTTAAAAGCACACCTAAAACCAGAACATTTTTAAAAATAAGCAGTATGAAGCTTTGAATCTGACGATTCGTTAATTAGAACTTAAGAACAATGCATATGAAAAGTATCAGAATTTATTTATCCATCTTCGCCATTATCGGTTTACTCTTCTCGTCTTGCGCCAGCAAAACAGGTACAAGCACCGATACAACTACTACCCAAAAGAAGCCTATGAGCAAAACAGCTAAAGGCGGTATTATTGGTGCCGCTGGTGGTGCTGTAGTAGGTGGTGTAATTGGTAGAGCTGCCGGTAATACAGCTGCTGGTGCCATTATTGGTGCTGCGGTGGGTGGTACAACAGGCGCACTTATTGGTCGCCACATGGATAAGCAGGCCGAAGAATTACGTCGCGACTTAGAGAATGCTAAAGTTGAGCGTGTTGGCGAAGGTATCAAGATCACGTTTAACTCAGGTATCCTGTTTGCTACTAACTCTGATGCGTTGCAGTCTAATGCACAAACAGAGATAGCGCAGCTGGCTACTACCCTTAAAAAGTACGAAGACACCAACATCCTGATAGAAGGCCACACAGATAATACAGGTTCACGTGAGCTAAACCAGGGATTGTCTGAACGCAGAGCAGAGTCTGTTGCTACTTATTTAGGCGGACAAGGTGTATCGCGCAGCCGTATGACTACCAAAGGTTATGCTTTTGACCAGCCAATTGCTGATAACAGCACAGCAGCAGGTCGTCAGCAGAACCGCCGTGTAGAGATCGCGATTTTTGCAAACGAGAAAATGAAGAAGGCCGCTGAAAAAGGCCAGTTATAAGATTTGATGAAAGTGTAATTTTGGTGATTTTTTTCAGCCGCACTCTTGGGTGCGGCTGTTTTTTTCGCCTGTTGCCTCCCTTATATTACCAGTAAAATAATATGAAACTATACTTAAAAATGGCTTTTATAAGTGCAGCCATTTCCCTTGTTTTCAGTGCCTGCGAACGCATGAGCCAAAGCAACAAAGCGCTTAGCCAACAGGCTCTTTCCGTTAAAACGGGTATTAAATAATTTTATAGCATCTTATAGTACAGCAGCATGGGAGAAGTATACTTCTCCTTTTTTGTTTTTAGTACAATTGCTGAAGTCAGGCTATAGTGTTAGACGCTCCGATGCTTTTCAAATGCTCGGAAGTCGGTTTTGGCATCGTTATAGTTAAGCCTATAGTTTTATAGTTGCTGTTTTACCTCACCCCAACCCTCTCCTAAAAACAGGAGAGGGAGTTTAAGCCTTAGCTATAGTTGAAGTTACAGTTCTATAGTTGGCGGCATAGATCGGACAGGTCGCGACCTATCCCTACGGAACTATAGCCACGATAAATTTCGAAGCGAAGATGTTCCAAAATATAGAAATGCAGTTGCTATGAGAAAGATCGCAGTCTTTGGGTTGAGCGCCTTGTAGATTTCTGGTGCCGTCAGGCATTTCGAGGTACGAGAAAAAGAAATGTACACAGCGCGATGCCCGAAGACGGGGCCTCCCGGCCGTGAGGGCACCAAAGCTAGATTGAAACGATAGGTAAGTAAAGCTCCCAGGATTAGAGGAACTTTAAAAGGATAGCTTAGTTCAAGTAAGTATAGACTTCAATTATAAGCTAAGATGGATTTCTCGCTGCACTCGAAATGACAAATGTAAAGCTATAGGACAAATAAGATTTCTCGGCTGAGCTCGAAATGACAGTAGAGGAGTATAGCTACTAACTATAGAATTCAGATTTATCTCGGTGGTCGAAAGTACAGCGCAATTACTTCTTATTGCGAAATACAAAAGCAATCCCCATCGCTACAACACTCCCTGCAAAACCCATTGCTATATCTTTTTGTGCATCCCATATGTCGCCCTGCATCCCCAGAAAAACCATGCCTTGTTCAGAGCCTTCATACAACAGGTCAGCTAATACCCATTCCATCAGTTCGTAAAAAGCACCTAACGATAGTACCAACTCTATGGGCAGCAGGTAGCTCCAGGGCCTGTTTACTTTAAAGCCGCGGTCCAGTACCTCATGCATAGGGTAGGCAAGTAACAACCCGAAACCCAGGTGCACAAGCCGGTCGTACTGGTTGCGGGGCTGGTTTAATTGCTGCTGCAGCCATTCACCGAAGGGATTATGCGCGTACTCGTATTGGCTGCCATGCACATGCAACAGCAGGTACAGCAGTATTAAAGTATAGCTGGTGTCTGAAAAACGAAAGATGTTGTAAAATGCAGCCAGAAAAATGAGCAGTGTTAAGGTAAGCGCATTTTCGGTGAGCCAGTTTACAAGGTCAGGGGTGGTATAGGCAGAATAGAGCCAGAACGCCAGAAACAAAGCAATGTAGAGCATATGCAGCGGCTGCCTCAGGAAAGGTTTGCGAACTATAGGTTGCCTGGTAGTTATAGTCATTAGTAGAAGGTTCTGCTTTATACTTAAAACTAATACCTGTGTTTTTACAATTTTGATGCAGGCACTGTATCTTTGGGTATAAACAGAAGTGCATTTATACCTGAACAAAAAGAAAAACTATGAAATTACGATTACTGGCAGTGCTATACTTTATGTGCTGGAGCCTTGCGGCTGTAGCTCAGGAAAAATTGTTGCAGTCGGGGCCGATGTTAGGCTACTCTGAAATGCGCGAGGTAAAACTATGGGTACAGACCAAAGCACCAGCCAACGTAAAAATAAAATACTGGGCAAAAGATAATCCAGCTACTGTATACACTACCGCTACGCTTAAAACAGACGCTGCCAAAGCCAACACCGCACACCTGATAGCCGATAAAGTAGAGCCTGGCAAAAAATATAGCTACGAACTATACATCAATAACAAAAAAGTAAAGCGTAATTACCCACTCGAGTTTCAGACGCAGGAACTATGGCAGCACCGCAAAGATGCACCGGATTTTACGTTTGCCGTGGGCAGTTGCTTTTATGTGAACGACACTCCTTACGACCGTCCGGGCAAACCTTATGGCAGCACCAACCTGGAGATACTGAACTCAATATATCAGAAAAAACCGGATTTTATGCTCTGGCTTGGCGATAACACCTACCTGCGCGAGCCGGACTGGAATACGAAAACGGGCATACAGTACCGGTACACGCACACCCGCTCTTTGCCGGAACTACAACCGCTTATAGGCTCGGTGCATAACTACGCCATGTGGGACGACCACGACTACGGCCCGAATAACGCTGACCGCAGTTTCTGGGCAAAAGACCTTACCCTGGATGCTTTTAAAACTTTCTGGCCTAACCCCAACTATATTTTTAAAGATGCAGGCATAACCAGTACGTTTAGCTGGAACGATGTGCAGTTTTTTATGATGGACGACCGCTGGAATAAAAGCCCGAACTCCCGCACAACCAACAAAGCATACTTAGGAGACGAACAACTGAACTGGCTGATAGATGCCCTGCATTTTAGTACGGCTACGTTTAAAGTGATCTGTATTGGTGGGCAGGTACTGAACCCGGCCGAAGAAAAGGAAAACTATAGCAACCACCCCGAAGAGCGCCAGAAACTGCTCGATGCCATTGCCAAAGCCAATATTAAAGGCGTTATATTTTTAGACGGCGACCGCCACTTTACCGAACTAACCAAGCAGGACCGCCCAGGCACATACCCGCTCTACGATTTTACCATTTCGGCGCTAACCGCCGGGCCATCTGACCCGAAAGATGAGCCAAACACCATGCGCGTGCCAGGCACACTGGTGCTGGAAAATAACTTTGCAAAAATAAGCGTACACGGCCCGGCCAAAGACCGCAGGTTTAAAGTAACCATCTATAACGCAAAAGGCACCGAACTATGGCAGAAAGAGCTAAAAGCATCGGAACTGAAGTAAACTATAGTTACTAAATTCCCTCGTCTCTAACGCTTTCGGGCTGAAGGCCACAGGTGGCCGGAGGCCGGGTTACAATTCAAGTTTTAGAAAATATTTAGGCTATAGTTTAAAACGGCCAGAGTCCGCTGGTAACGCACTCTTGCTGGAGGTGAGCGAGGGCAACTATCATAAATGTTATTGTAGCTTATAGCTATAGTTAAAGTCAGTTTGTAACCGGCAAAGCTATAGTTCCTGCAAGAGGATTTAAGTATAAACTATAGTTTAAGCCATCAGGTCAGGTTCGTAAAACACCAACCTTATAGGGTTGTCCAGCGGGTTTTGGGTTGGGTCGCAGTGGTAGCCGAAAATCTCGTAGTTGGTAAGGTAAGGCAGCAGTTTTTTGTAGTAGGTATGGCCAGTGTTTTCGGCATTAAACGTGATCTCGTGAAAAACGCAGGTGCGCAGCGGGTTCATCTTCTCCAGCCTGTCGAAAAGCGTTTCGGGTTTGCCTAAATCGCCGGAGTAGGCAATGCGGTCGTCACCTTCATCAAACACGTAGGCATAGGTCTGCATTCCTTCGGAGTGCTGGCCGAACGTATCAATGGCAGTAAGGCCTGCAAACTGCTCCAGGGGTACAAATTCGGCGTATTTATCGGGGGTTTTTAGTTGTAGCTCAAGTAACGTATACAACTGGCTTTTAAACTGCTCCGAGGGGTATATAATTACCGGCCGCGGGCTTTTCTCGATAATGCTTTTGTATAGCAACATGGTGGCCAGGCTACCGCAATGGTCGTTGTGCAGGTGTGTAAGCAGAATATGGTCTACCCGTTGGATCAGGTTTTTGTGTACCAGCGCCGGGAAAACCGTGAAGCCGCAATCTATGAGAATGTGCTTGCCCCTGAAGTGTAGTTTTGCTGCCGAGTTCAGGTAATCTACATCAAAAGCGCCGCCGGTTCCTAAAAATTTTATCTGCATACAAGGTCTATTCGTAAGGCTCTTCTGCCAAAATATCTACCACATATAGCGTACAAAACTGCAAATAGTTGTACGCTTAGTTTAACTATAGTTGTAGCCGGTTGCCATCTATAGCTATAGTTGCTGGCCATGGGTACGTTTTTTTTAAGCTGAAGGAAAGTGTTGGGTTGAACTGTACAACTATACGTGCGTAAGAAATTGTGCAAAACTATAGGTACCCATGGATGCACACGAACTACCGCCGCAAGAAAAAACACTGCTCACGCACGAGTTGCTAAACAAAGCCTACAAACGCCTGAAACTGGAGAAACGCCGCGACCACATGCACGAGCTTATCTCTACCATGCTCTCGCACCGTACCAACCATAAAGACGAAGAAAAGGCTTTTTATACCATGCTGGAGCGTTTCGGGGATTGGGAAGGAGTGATGAATGCTGATTTTGAAGAACTGGCAGACGCTATACAAACTACCCGCTACCCCGGCCAGAAAGCACCCCAGATACAGGAAACGTTGCGCATCATTAAAGAAGAACGCGGGGAATTTAACATCGATTTTCTGGAAGATATGCCCGTAGAGGAAGCGATGGCCTGGCTGACCAAGCTACCGGGTGTAGGTCCTAAAACTGCAACTTTACTGCTGTTGTTTAACTTTTACAAACCCGTAATGCCTGTAGATACGCACGTGTTCCGGATAAGCCAGCGGGTGGGGTTGATAGGTGCCAAAGTAACCGCCAATAAAGCCCACGACCTGTTATTGCATATGCTCCCCGATGAGCCCGTAGAGCTGTTTAACTTTCATGTGCACATGTTGCGCCACGGCCAGCGGGTGTGTACTTTTTTTGCGCCTAAATGCGAAGAATGTGTGCTGCACAATATCTGTAATTATTACCAGGACGTGCGGTTTAAAGGAATTGACAAGGCGGCGTAAACTAAACTATAGTTACTGTTTCAGGAGCCTGAAGAAGAAGTAAGGAGAAACAGCAACCCAGGCCGGAATTAAAATCCAAAGGCGTCCTTGCAGGAGGTTATAGTCCTCCAACATCTGCGCCCAGGTCTTGCCTGACATAAAGCCCATGCCAAATTCAAAAACAAGGGTTAATACAAGCCAGAGGATGCCTATGTTATGGCTTGCCCCGAAGTGGCAGGTGGATACTTTTTAATTACAAACCAGATATAAACCGCAAAAAGCAACAGGAGGGTTATAGTTGAAATTTGCCGACCAGCTAATTCGCCTACATAGTTTTTATACCACAGGTCCCGTGCTGTGCCGTTAATTACGGCCAGTATGATCATCGGAAACCATAAAAGGACATATTTTAGCATAACGGTTTGGCTAAAAAGCGTTTTAATGATTTTTAGGT
>NZ_JAAEAA010000021.1 GCF_010119545.1 Pontibacter fetidus
CTTCCAGGATGACAAAAGAAAAAGTAGCAGAAACTCCCTCTCCTGGTAGGAGAGGGTTAGGGTGAGGTGAAAATAGTATGAGGTAAAACTATACCTTTTGCTTCAGAAGGATTACCAGAAGGAACGTGCACAAAAAAACTTCCCTGCTCACCAAATAACCAAGGTGGGCAAGGAAGTTATAGAAGGTAAAATACTTTAGTATAGTAACCGTGTAATCAATAGAATGTAGTTTAAAAAATAGAGATCCTGTAATCTTTCAGTTTCTTATCCAGGGCCTTAGAGTTGCCACAGATCTTATCGAGCAGTTTCCAGAAGCGGGGGCCGTGGTTTTTTTCTACGGTGTGTGCCAGTTCGTGCAGGATCACATAATCACAGAGGGCATCGGGGAGGCGCATCAGGTGCAGATTCAGGTTAATGTTATTGGTGTGCGAGCAGCTGCCCCAGCGGCTTTTGGCATTCTTTATAAACACATTCTGGTAACTAAAGCCAAAGCGCTCTGCAAAGTAGGCAACACGTTGTGGCAGGTATTCTTTAGCCTCTTTGCGGTAGGTCTCCTCTACAGATTTACGAATGAATTTCTGTACTTCCGGGTCGCTGGCGTCTTTAAAAACAGGATACAACACATTAATGTAGCCACCCTCTATTACGCAGCGCATGTTATACTGGGCGTGTGTAAGGAGGCGCAACGTATGGAATCTGGTTTTGAATTCTGTGTCGGGGTCGTAGGTGGTGAGCTTGGTTTCCTGCTGCTGCATGCGGCTCTGGTGCTCTTTTATCCAGTCGGCTTTGGTATAAATAAGCTGCTCGGCCTTATCAAAACTGATGTGGGGCGGCACAGCCACTCTGATACCTTTCAGAGGCCTGACACTAATACTGATGCGCTTTGCTTTGTCGCTGCGCTCTATCAAGACTTTCCCTATCCCGTCAATGTGTACATTAACTGATGAGAGCTTTAAAAAGGTTGTAGGCACTTTGGCTAAAAGTTAAAATACAAAAACTCTGAACCAAATATAGATAATTATTGCCTTAGCAATCCAATATATAGCGCGCTTTTTTCTTTTTTTATTTAAATATATGTATTTGAATTGTACTATATTTTTACGGAAGTCAGCTGTGTAAAACGTGGTGTAAGTACTGTAATACTAACTATAGGCGGCTCTAAAAGCATAAAAAAAACAGCCTGCCGTTTTTCACGCGGCAGGCTGTTTTAATACCTTAATAGTTGTTAGCGGATGTTGCCACCGGTTGCCATGTCGTCGTGGCGGCTTTTGTGCGAACGGCTGCTGTCGGTAGTATAAGAGCGTAAGGTTGGCTCTTTGTTTACTTTACCAGTACCGGCAATTTCAGGGTCAACAGGTTTTTTGTTTTGCTGATCCGTTGTTTTGTTCTCGTTCTTGTTTTCTGGTTTCATAGGTATAGTAGGTTACGTTTATAATTCGGTATGCCTGTCTATTTCTACGGAATCTGAGGGGCGGTCGCTGTATTTTGGTGTGCCAAAAGAACTATCGGCAGTATGTGCTGCCTGGTTATGGGCCTGCTCACGCATTTTCTCCTGGTGCACAATATCCCACTCTTTAAAACGGTCGAGCTCGGTTTTTATACTTGTCATAAACCAGGCCAGTAAGCTGGCATCGTCCAGCAAACCCACTACCGGAATAAAATCCGGAATAAGATCTAAAGGCATAATAAAGTAGATCAGCACCGCTACGCCACCTACCAGCGTTGTAGTTGGTATGCCTTTATAGTCGCCGGCAACGGCAGCTTTTATCATGCGCGACAGCAATTGCAGGTTTTCCCAGGCTTCGGCGGCCAGGCTGCCAACACTTTTTTTAGCGGTCGCTTTTTTAAAAGCCTCGTTCAGTAATTTGGTTATTTCGGCCGGGTGCTTCAGGTATCTTTCGGCTTTGGCCAGTAATTTTTTAAATAAAGAGCTCTGCGAAATGTTTTTACCGTCGGGTGCCTGGTTGTTCATGGGTCGTGGGGTGTAATACCTGTTTGTGTATGTGTTTTTGCGGATGCCTGCTTTGCGGGTGCAAATTTGGTTAAAGTAATGCTAACCTACCTATACTTACCAGATATAAAATTGTTGTACCTGGCAGCAAATAAAAAAGCCCCGCAGTTTTGCTGCAAGGCTTGTATAACTATAGCTGACCAGGGCTTAAATCACGCGGCCGCCGGCATAGTAGTTTCTGCGGTAAAAAGGCTCCTTAAGTGAGCTAACCATTACACCACCGTTTGTTGCCGAGTGTATAAATTTACCGTTTTTAAGATAAATGCCCACATGGAAGATGGGCTGATTGGGGCCACGTTTAAAAAACACCAGGTCGCCGGTGCGTAAATTATCTTTTTTGATGCGGGCTACATGCTGGTACATGGCGTGCGAGCTACGGCTCAGGCGGATGCCGTATACCTGGCGGTAGATGCTGGTAACAAACCCGGAGCAATCGGTACCACTTTTAGAGCCGCTGCCATAGCGGTAAGGGGTGCCCAGCCAGCTGGCTACTGTCTGTACCAGGGTTTTATTTTTGCTGGTGGCAAACTGCATCCCCAGCTTTTTAGAGTAAAACGCTTCTGATTCGGGTTTCGGGGCAGGTGCCGGTTCAGGTTCCGGGAGCTTTATCAGTGGGTCCTTTTCAAGAAGTGCAGCAGTCAGGTCCTGACCCGAGTTAATGGCGTAGGGGGTAATAGCGGCTACTGGTTGCGGCAACTCCGCCGACGCAGCCGGCGTTACTTCGTAAAAGTATGACAGGGTTAGCGATAAAGCTGCCAGTATACTTAATATGATGGTTTTCTTCATAGGGTTTGGCTCGTTAGCTCCCGCACCGTGCGGGTAAACAGTTTCACCTTATTTAAGCAGCTTTTTTTGCACTAAAATTGGCTTTAAACTATAAAGAAGCCTTTTGTGCTGCGCTGCTGCGGGCAAAAATAAGTACAAAAAACTTAACTGCCAAACCGGGTATATATTGCATCCGCCTGTAAATAAGATGCTTCTACCCAACTATAGTTACCGTTAACCCTATTTGCTATAAGTATAGTTTAGTCACGTGTTAGAATAAGTATAAAAAATAATTGTAGTTACATGCACTATAAAATTGTAGAAAAATCGCTGTTTGCCCGGATTGCGCGCATGGTTTTGAAGAGCAGCAACGTGGCAATGGTAATCGGGAATAAGATACATTTAAGCGGTGTAGACAAGCATACTTTTGAGCGCGACGAAGGCTGGCTGGCGCACGAATTATGCCACATCCG
The DNA here is from genome assembly GCF_010119545.1 of Pontibacter fetidus. GTDB lineage: Bacteria > Bacteroidota > Bacteroidia > Cytophagales > Hymenobacteraceae > Pontibacter > Pontibacter fetidus. Next base: position 3,250 of record NZ_JAAEAA010000021.1, read on the forward strand.
GCAGTTTCAGGAGCATGGGTATTTCCGGTTTTTGTGGCTGTACCTGAAGGAAAGTTATAATGTTGGATACTATAACAACAAGTATGAAGTAGAAGCCCGCGAAGCTGGCAGCAAACACAAACGCCACCAGGCTGCTACTAAAAAAGAAACGGGCAATGTAAAACCCTCCGGCTTGCCATTGCCATCTGATGTTAAAAAGGAAGTCTAGTTTCTGAAACAATACCTGGCAATAACCGGCTGTTGCTATACTTCAGGTATAATTTTCAGATACTGTTCTTTTGTAAGTTTCCAGCGTTTTACTTCCTGCTCAAAATTAAGTGTGCCCGGTATGGTGGTGTACTGCTTTTCAAATACAAAGCCTACTTTTTCCAACGTCTTATTAGGTGCAGAATTAAGCGCATAAGGTTCGCAGTATAGTTCTTTCAGCCTTAAGTTCTCGAAAAAGTAAGGCAGCGACTTTTTTACTAGTTCTGAACCAACACCTTTTTGCCTGTTTTCGGGCTGCCACAAATGCAGGTGCATAAAAGCCTGCTTGCCATATACGATCTGGTTCACATTGCAATGGCCAGCGGGTTTATCATCCATCATCCAGATAAGGGCGTAGGTTTGTTTTGCTTCGTAGGGTGCCTGTAACTGCGCTTGTAGCATATTGGTCAGCCCTTCTCTTGTAGGCAATTTGGCCAGGTCCACGCCCATACTTACCAGAAACGCAGGGTTAGAGGTTAACCAGTAATCGGCAATAAGGTTGATGTCGGCTGCAAGCATCTCTCTTATAGCTAGGTTGGCGGGGTTTTGCATTGGAGTTTGTTGGTTAACGGATTTGTGCAGCGGAAGCGTAGCGAGAGGAAAGTCCTTTTCTATTTGCAATAAGTTTTTATAGCGTTAATTATCATCTGCTTCTTATCTCCTAATTGATAGCCTTGCTTCAGGTCCGCGCAAATTTGCTCCTGCTCTTCTCTGGGTATTTCTGCTTTGCCTCTCGATGCCAACACGGTAACTCCATTCGTCTTGCTCAAGGTTCTTCTGCCTTTAAACTCGTATTTGCGGATTCTGGCAAACGCTCGGTTGCTTAGTGCCTTCATATGCAATGGCTCAAGTTCTAACGTTTTATTGTAGTCTTTGATAGCTTCGTCAAACTTAAGGTCATAGAAATAGGCTGTTCCCCTTTCAAAGTATGCGTCGGTGTAATTTGGGTCTAGTTCGATGGCTTTGTCAAGAGTCTTTACAGAGCCTTGAAAGTTTCCCTCTCTGAACTGCTGGTTTGCCTTAGAAAGAAGCGTATGGTATTTCTCCTGCTCTTTAGAAGGCATGGTTTTACCAGCTTTAAATTCTGTCAGGCGTTTTAGGTTGCCCGTTGAATACCACTCTTCCCAGTTACCATTTTCTTTGCCGTCTTTGAACACACCCTTATACTTGAGTTGTCCATTTGGGAAATACTGTTCTGCTTCACCGTTTTCAATTCCATTGCTGTAGTTTCTCTGAAAGTTCTTCTTTCCATCAGGGTAGTAGACTGTTCGTATACCTTCTACAACTCCTTCTTTGAAGTTTCCTTCGCCTTGCTTCTTGCCATTCAGGAAGTAGTCGATAAAAGGTCCTGAATAATGAGTTGGCGAGTTTATAAGGTGCCACTTTCCGTCAATCCTTTCCATAGCCTTTGTGGATGGGATCTGCTTTAATTCTGATGAGCGGCTGGCATATGCTTTAGTTGTGATAAGAATCACCTTGTCAAGGTCTTTGTAGCCGTACTGCTCTATTGCTGCCTTATCAGTGACAACAGTTATCTCCTGAATATCTGCTTCGCTCAATGAACTGAAGCCTTCTTCTGGTTCATCAGTAACAGGTATAGAGTCTACTACATAAAGGATTCTTTCTTCAGCTTCCTGTGCAAAAGCAAAGACCATCAGGAATAGGAATAGTAAAGTGGTAAAGAGTATTTTCATTTATTTATAATTTGACCGTCAACGTGTTCGTGTATACCTTGTGCGAGGCTTTCAGCCGAAGCTTTAGGTATAAACCAGTTCTTAGTTCATTTTTCTTGTTATCAATTCTGCTCAGTCAGCGAACTATGGTACTACTTATCATGAAAGTAAATAGCAAAAAATATGATGCTATTAACAAACAAAAACATAAACGCCAATACTGAAAGTACAGCTTTCCTTTTGTTTACCAGATAAGTATACATCAAGATGAGGAGAAACCCTTCTATGCTTGCGATAATCCATCTGGTAAGCACTTCTACTTCAAAACTTCTTTGTAAGGCATTAGGAATAAATGAGCTATTGATAAACGTATTTAAGTATAAAATTACAATTAACAGAAAAAGGAAAAATGCAGTATTGGCTATCCAAATCAGGTATGGTTTGAGCATTTTTTCTTTTCCTTTAAAGAGAATCTATAATTCCTATAACCGCTAACGTACTGGGCCATAAGGCGGCGTAGCTGGCTTATGGGTGTGGTTAGCAGTAGGGATTCTTTTCATTACCTCAGTTTCTGTTTAAGCTCTAATTTACCTTCTTCTTTCAGTGTATCGAAGTCAGAATAGTTAAAACTCTTATCTAGAGATTCTGAGTCGGTTACTTCATAAATCTCAATATTCTTATCGTCCCACCAGTCATTTGTGTCGATTGTATCTAGTTTGTTTACTACATAAAATCTGGTCCAAGTTTTCTTTATCTCCCCAAATTGCTTTGTTTGATGATTGACAACGATGTCCCCTTGTCGGGACCTATAAAAAATGTCTTGATTGTCACCATATCTGTCTTCAATCTCCATTCCATAAAGTCCGACTGCAATGAATAAAGCCATTCCTACTACTATTAGGCTTAGGGTTCCTAATATGATTTTAAACCTTTTATTCATTGTTAGTTTTATACTTGCGCCTTACTGCTAACTAACAGCTAAACGAAAACATACGCTTATCTACACTATAGCTGTAGGTTTGAAATTCTATTTTGATGCAGCTTTTCTACAGTATTAGTATAACATCTAGCTAATATAGTTAAATCAAAACATTAAAAATGTATCTGCTAACTGAATAACAGGTGCTCTATACTTCAGACTATAGTTTGTGACGTATGCTTCATGCTGCTTAAAGGTGATCAGTAAATGTTGATAAACCCACACCGTTTATAGTGCGTTAAGTGGTAAGTATAAAACCAACTATAAACGCATAAAACTATGGCAAACAAACTCGAAGGTAAAAAGATAGCTGTATTGGTGGAAGAAGGATTTGAGCAGGAAGAACTGACTAAACCAATGCAAGCCCTGAAAGACGCAGGTGCCGAAGCGCACATCATCTCACCGAACAAGAATAACGAAATTAAAGCCTGGAACCACACCGACTGGGGCGAGAAATTTAAGGTAGATAAAAAGTTAAGCGAAGTAAATGCCGATAGCTATGATGGGCTGCTGTTACCGGGCGGCGTGATGAACCCCGACAAACTGCGCACCAATAAAGAGGCCGTAAATTTTGTAGGCAAATTTATGGAAAGTGGCAAGCCGGTTGCCGCCATCTGCCACGCCCCCTGGACTCTGATAGAAACCGGTAAGATAAAAGGCCGCAAAATGACCAGCTACCACACACTGCAAACCGACCTTAAAAATGCCGGTGCCAATTGGGTAGATGAAGAAGTAGTAGTAGACCAGGGCTTGGTTACCAGCCGCAAACCCGATGATATTCCGGCTTTCAATAAAAAGATGATAGAGGAATTTGCTGAGGGCAGGCACAACCGATAAGTATAAACTATAAAACAAAGCCGCGACAGTTCTGCTGCCGCGGCTTTGTTTTTTATGAAGGTATCAGGCTGTAAAGTATAGTTGCTTTATCTTCCAGCATAGTTGCCAGCACTACATCCAGTAGCAGCAAAAAGAAACCCTGCAGCACTATAGACTGGCCCCAGCCTTTCAGTTGTTCTATTTTAGGCGATGTTCTGGAGCGCTCCTGCAGCCAGATGCCTATAAACAGGTAAGCCACATCCAGGCCAATGTTCAGGTACAGTATCTTTTTATACCAGTCGTGTTGTTGTATGCTTTCGGGCAGGGCCAGGGTAGCGGGCGTTTGTGTGAGCAGCGAGTATAAGGCTACCGATGCGATGACCATGTTCACGATGTTCCAGTAAATGTTCATCTGGAAAAAGAAGCGCTTGTTGCGGGTGGCTTTCATCAGCTTAAAGCTCCCGATAATGATGTTTAGCAGCGCCCATACGCCCAGCACGATCATGCCAATTTTAAGCACTTCGTTTTGGTGCAGGTTAAACGTTGCCAGCATGTTTGTTTGCGCATTTGCCACCCCCGACATCAGCAAAAACAATAGCAGGCAAAGGTACTTTCTCATAATAAAAAGGTTGGTTACTGTAGCTACAAACGCAGAGGGTTGGGTTTTAGCATATTAAGGGCAGTAATGCTAGAGTAAAGGGAAGGCTGCACAGTACATTTCTGTTACAGATTTGCCCGCTTAGCCTCAATGTCTATCCCAATGTTTACTTCAGGGTGGATGGTCTGGTTGCCCAGGGAATTGTCGGCGCGGTATATAAGGCCCCATTTAGTGCGGTCTATGTTAAAGTTGGCTTTGGCTTTCAATACACTATCCTGTTGCGTTACCCTGGCCGGAAACCGTACACTTTTGGTTATATCTTTTATAGTCAGGTTGCCGGTAATAAGGTGGGTGGCACCTTTTACGCGCAGTTCTTTATCGGGGGCGGCAGGGTGGATGGTGGTTTTGCGCTGGGTGCTGTCGTAGGGGGTGATGCTGGTAACTATAAAGGTGGCGGTAGGGTAGCGTTCTACATCAAAAAAATCGGCGGAGCGCAGGTGCGCAGTCAGCTTTTTGTTCGAGGCTTCGTCTATAGTTTTGTCATCAGATTTTACGGCCAGCATGTCCAGGTGTATGTTGCCGCCAGTTGGTTTGCCCTTGGCCATTACTATTTCTCCCGATGTGATCCTGAAAACACCATTGTGCCTGCCCGTAATTTTAGCGCCTATCCAGGTTAATTTGCTTTTGGCGGTATCTATCTTAAAAACTTCTGATGCAGTGGTCAGGGCTAATGGCTTTACGGGTGCGCCTACTTCAGCTTCTTCGGTTTTAACGCTGGTGTCGCAGGCCGAAAGCAAAAGCAGAACCAATAATATACATGGTCTAACTATAGCGGTACTATGCCTGCTGCTGCTCACTGCTAAAAACCTGTTTAAAACCCGACGCCCAGGTATAGTTGTGCCACGCTGTTCTTCATATCGGAGCCGTATGGTGGTAAACCTGTATCGCCTTCATCTGTGAGGCCGGCAAAACCCAGGTTATAACGGGCACCTACTCTTACAAAACTGAAACGGGCTTCCAGGCCGCCTGCCACGCCATAGTCAAAGGTGTTCAGGTTGTCCATGTTAACTTCCTTCCCATCCTGCTTGGCAGCCACCATAATGCTCATTTGCGGGCCTAAATGCACGCTGAAATTATCTGTAATATTATACACGGCCAGCAGGGGCACTTCCAGGTAATCAAACCTGTTCTCAGTTTCTGTCTCAAAACCTTTGCGCGAATACAAGCCTTCTACCTGCAACGAAAACGACTCAGTAAGGCCGAATTGGGCATATACCCCTGCATGGAAATTGGTATGCGTATCAGTGTTGATAATATCACGCGTACCATATACATTGGCAAAGTTTACACCACCTTTAATCCCAAAGCCAGAGTTTGGAGCATCAGCGCCGCTCAGCAGGTTGTGGTTCTTTTGCAAGGTAGTAGGGCCCTGCAGATCTTCGGGCTCCTGTTCCTGGGCAAAGCAACCCAGGCTAATAAAAAAGAATAAGGCCGGAAGCAGGTAATTTTTCATAGTATTCATGTTTTGGCAGGAGTATTTTGTGTAGAAGGGTGCCCTGCGCTATAGTATACTATAAAGGCTATGTATAAAGTTGCACCTATATGCCAAACCCTTGATTAAGTTGCTATAAGAGGTGGTAGTTTTTTGCCAGGTAACTATAATTAGGTATATGGTGGATTACCAACACAGATGACAAAATATTTAGCAGGATTTATACTTTACAGTTTTAGGATAGGATTATATGATACTTTTACAAGGCTATTACCTATAAATGCACAGTAAATAGTGGATAACTTTGTTGATTCAACACACTTATCCACATTTATGCACATCGTAAAACCCGCATATTCAGAGTAAATTAAGCCTTCCGGAAAACTTATACACCATGCTGCTAATAGCTGCTAAACAGGTTAGTTTTTGCACCGCTGTTATAACCTAAACTATAGTTTTACCAGTTTACTCTAAACCTGCTGTACCTGATAGTTGTTACCTTTGTGCTATGCTAAAAATTGCCTGGTCCGACGCTTTTGCACACTCTTTGCCAGAAGGGCATCGTTTCCCGATGGCCAAGTATGATTTGTTGCCTGAACAACTGTTGTATGAAGGCACTATAACCGAAGCTAACCTGTTTGCACCTGCCCCGCTACCCGAGCGTTTTATACTGGATACCCATTGCCCTACTTACTGGCAACGCCTTCGCCAGTTGCAACTCACCCCTTCTGAGATTCGCAAAACGGGTTTTCCGTTGTCGGATGAGTTGGTTAACCGCGAGGTTATTATTATGAACGGAACGGTGCAGGCTGCCCTGTTTGCGTTGGAATATGGCATAGGCATGAACATTGCCGGCGGTACCCACCACGCTTTCACAAACAGAGGCGAAGGTTTTTGCCTGCTTAACGACATTGCCATTGCTGCCAATTACCTGCTCAACTATAAAGGTGTAAATAAAATATTGGTCGTGGATCTAGATGTGCACCAGGGTAACGGCACTGCACAGATATTCCGGGATGAACCGCGTGTTTTTACCTTTAGCATGCACTGCGGCCACAACTACCCGTTCCATAAAGAGCAATCTGACCTGGACATACCGCTGGCCGAAGGCACTGACGATGCAGCGTACCTGCGCCAACTGCAAACTATATTGCCGCGCCTGTTAGATGAAGTGCAACCGGAGTTTATATTTTTTCAGTCGGGGGTAGATGTATTGGCTACCGATAAACTGGGCAAACTGGGCATGACCATAGCCGGCTGCAAAGAACGCGACCGAACCGTGCTGGAGCTCTGCAAACGTCATGCTTTACCTGTTGCCGTAAGTATGGGAGGAGGCTACTCGAAACAGATCGCTCATATTATAGAAGCGCATGCCAATACATTCAGATTAGCGCAGCAGTTGTGGTTTTAATTTTTTTCTATTCTGTCATTTCGAACAACGTGAGAAATCGATCTCTGCTTATAGTCGAAGTGTATGCTTCTTGGAACCAAGCCATCCTTTCAAACTTCCTGTATTCCTGGGAGCTCTATAAACTTATAGTTTCAACTCAACTTTGGTGCCCTCACGGCCGGGAGGCCCCGTCTTCGGGTATCGCGCGGTGTACATTTCTTTTGCTCCTGCGTCGCAATACCTTGCGGTACCAGAAATCTACCAGGCGCTCAACCCAAAGACTGTGATCTTTCTACTGTCAACTACCAGTTATAGTTTGATACTTCTCGCTTCGAAATTGATCGTGGTTATAATTTCGTAGGGACAGGTCGCGACCTGTCCGTGGATGGACTGTAACTATAGAACTATAGTTTAAAAATTGGTAAGGCAGAAATTCCCCTCTTGAGAGGGGCAGGGGTGTGTTATAGCAAAAGCTTAACGCATCTTCTTACAAGATCCTTCCAGGATGACAAATGAAAAAGTAGCAGAGACTCCCTCTCCTGGTAGGAGAGGGCTGGGGTGAGGTAAAACGTAAACTATATAACTACAGCTTCCGCCTTTGCCCTATCTGTCTCTGCTAGGACAGTATAGACAGGGAGACTTAACGCCATGATAAACTACGGGTGGGCTCTAGTCAGGTATACTAGTAAAAAGCAACTATGAAACTGTAACTTAAACTATGGCAGCAATCTCAAATCCTACTAACCCAAAAATCATGATTTAGACAAACAAAAAAAGAGCTACCAGCATTGGTAGCTCTTTCAGAATTTCAGACAAGTATACACCTGCTACACATTATTCGGGTAACGCTCGAAATGGATTTCGGCAACACGGCGCTGTAGTTCATCGCGCAGGTCTTCGATGTTTAATTTGTTGGTAGCAGAGATGAAAAGGGCAGGGGCATGTATTTTTGCCATATATGTTGCCTTCAGATCATCCAGCGAAGGAAGAGTTTCATGACCTTCTTCCTGCATTTCCTGCTCACGCTTTTGTAAGTACAGGTCTACTTTATTAAACACCAACAGCACCGGTTTTTCGGCGGCGTTAATGTCTTTTAACGTATCGTTTACTACTTCAATGTGCTCTTCAAAAGACGGGTGCGATACATCCACTACGTGTAACAACAGATCTGCTTCCCGTATCTCATCCAGCGTAGATTTAAACGACTCGATCAGTTTGGTTGGCAGTTTACGAATAAACCCAACCGTATCAGAAAGCAGGAACGGGATGTTATCCAGCACTACTTTGCGCACGGTGGCATCTACAGTTGCAAACAACTTGTTTTCTGCAAACACATCCGATTTAGAGAGCAGGTTCATGATCGTGGATTTGCCCACGTTGGTATAACCTACCAGTGCTACCCTAACTATAGCTGCACGCGCTTTGCGTTGCTCAAAGTTCTGTTTCTCAAACTTCTTCAGGCGCTCTTTCAGCAAGGTTATTTTTTCGCGCACAATACGGCGGTCAGTTTCAATCTCGGTCTCACCGGGGCCTTTCATACCGATACCACCTTTTTGCTTGGATAAGTGGGTCCAGAGGTTGGTAAGGCGTGGGAGCAGGTACTGGTACTGGGCCATTTCTACCTGGGCGTGTGCCTGGGCAGTTTTGGCACGGAGCGCAAAAATATCGAGTATCAGTAAGCTGCGGTCTACAATTTTTATCTGTAACTCGCGCTCAATGTTGCGCACCTGCGAAGGGCTAAGGTCATCATCAAAGATCACCATGTCCACGTTATGCTCCTGCACGTAGGCTTTTATCTCGTCCAGTTTGCCGCTGCCTACAAAAGTGGCGCGGTCTGGTTTGTCGAGTTTCTGAACAAAGCGTTTTATAGTTCTGGCTCCGGCTGTTTCCGTTAAAAAAGCAAGCTCATCAAGGTACTCGTTGGTCTGCTCGTCGGTTTGGCGGTAGCCTGGTACGGCCACCAGCACCGCAGTTTCCTGGGGCTTGGTGGTTTCGTAAAATTTTTGTTTGGCCATTAATTATTTTTTAAGCGTCATGGTATAGGCCGCCACTTCGTCAAGTTCCTGTTCGCTCAGTTGCTCTCCGAAAGCCGGCATCAGGCCACGTCCATTGGCAATAACTCCTTTGCGGTCGTTGAGGCTAAGCTGGCTCTCTGTAAGGTTTGCAGCGCCGCTTACACCTTTGGTTCCGTCTTCGCCGTGGCATGTAGCGCACTGTTGTACGAAAATTTTCTCGGCGTTGGCTAATGCCGTTGCGTTCATAGAAGAAACAATTTCCTGGTGTGCCGTTTCAGATGTGCTCAGGGTAGAGTCGCCGGTTTCGGCTGCATCTGTCTCCGGGGTATCAATAACGCCGGTTGTGGCTGTTTCTTTTTTCATGGTCAGGCTGTCGGTTTCGGCCACGCCATACACGTATAAAAAGATGAACAGGGCAAGTACAGCCAACACTTTATTTTCGCGCTTTAAGCCAACTATACCCAGCGGAATAGCTACCAGTACCAGCACTACTTTCGTTATCAGCCAGCTTGGTATACCGTTATAGTTAAACAGCATCCAGCCACCTGTTATCAAAATCAGTGTGCCCAGGATCATTTCTACCACTTTTGTTTTGTTGCGCAGCTTGGTTAACGCATCACGTTTATTCAGGAGCAGCAATACAGTTTTTGTCGTAAAAAGCAGCAGGAATAAAATTACTACCAGCACGTGCGTATGTAAGAAAGCGGTGATCGGCATGATGTTTTATTTTTTTAGTAAAGGTTTGGAATGGATGCAATTTAACTTATTTTTTTCAGATGGTAGCGCTAATTTCGGTAACTTGGCACGTTAAAACAGTACAAAAGTCGGTATCCTGACTACCCCTCCGGTTCTAGAATGCATTTATGCGCATAGCTATAGTTATCAATACTTCCTGGAACATCTTCAACTTCCGGCTTAGCCTTATACAGGCATTGCTGGCGGAAGGACATGAGGTAATAGCTATAGCCCCCCACGACAACTACTCGCAGCGCCTGCTAGATGCCGGCTGCCGGTTTGTGCCCGTAACCATGGAGCAAGGCACAAACCCTTTTAAAGACCTGTGGCTGATCTGGCGCCTGTACCGTGCTTACGTGCGCGTTAAACCCGACGTGGTGCTGCATTATACAATCAAACCTAATATTTACGGTGCTATAGCTGCGCACTGGGCAGGTATTCCGGCTATTAATAATGTGTCGGGTTTGGGTACGGTTTTTATCAAGAAAGACTACATCTCCAATATCGCACTTAGACTATACAAACAGGCTTTTCAGTACCCGGCTAAAGTATTTTTCCAGAACCACGACGATCGCAAACTTTTCCTGAAGCACGAACTGGTGCGGGCAGGTATAACTGAAGTATTGCCGGGCTCTGGTATAAACCTGGATGCCTTTAAGCCAATGCCGAAACCAGACCCAACTGCCCCTTTTACCTTCCTGATGATTGCACGAGTGCTGTATGAAAAAGGTGTGGCGGAATATGTACAGGCCTGCGGACTGGTAAAAGCGAAATACCCAACTATAAGATGCCAACTGCTGGGACTGGTAGATGAGCGCAGCCGATCTGGTATAAAACAAACCACCCTGGATGCCTGGCTGGCAACCGGCGTAATAGATTACCTGGGGACTACGGATGATGTGGCAAGTATAATTGCACAGGCCGATTGTGTGGTGTTGCCCTCTTACCGAGAAGGCACGCCCCGCACCTTATTGGAAGCTGCCGCTATGGGCAAACCTTTAATTGCAACCAATGTGCCCGGCTGCCGCGAAGTGGTGCAGCAGAATATAAATGGCCTGCTTTGCCGTGTACGTAATGCTCCCGACCTGGCCGATAAAATGGAACAGATGCTGCAAATGCCACCCGAGCAACTACAGAAAATGGGCGAAGCCAGCCGACATATTGCCGAAACCAAATTTGATGTGAACTTTGTGATTCAGCGCTACCTAAAAGCAGTTGCCGAAGTTACCGCCCACAAGCAAGTATAAACTATAGTTACAGTAAAAGTATAAATGGATTTTAAGACGTTTGAGATTGAAGGATTAGTAGAGTTCCAGCCGCGCGTGTTCCGCGACGACCGGGGTTATTTTTTAGAGACGTTTAGCATGAAGTGGTTTGAGCCGCTGGGCATACAGCCAAACTTTGTGCAGGACAACCAGTCTGTATCTACGAAAGGAGTGTTGCGCGGATTGCATTTTCAGAAGCCACCTTACGCGCAGGGCAAACTGGTGCGTGTATCCTCAGGTCGCGCCTTGGATGTAGCTGTTGATTTACGTAAAGATTCTTTGACCTATGGCAAATATGTAACCTGCATTTTAGATGCTGAAAAACAAAATGTATTTTATATACCCGCAGGTTTTGCCCACGGCTTTGTAGCCCTCGAAGATAACACTACTTTCCTGTACAAGTGCACCGATTTTTACCAGCCATCAGCAGAAGGAGGCCTGCTCTGGAACGATCCGGAATTAGGTTTAGACTGGGGAATTGAAAATCCGCTGGTTTCGCCGAAGGATGAAGTATTGCCGCTGTTGAGAAACTTTGAGTCGCCGTTTTAGGACCAGAGATTTAAGGGATTTATCTGATATAACAGGATTTTGTCTGAACCTGAATTAAGGATTTAATGGATTAATAAAACCGAAGGCCGGCAATTTTATAGTTGCCGGCCTTCGGATTATACTTTAATTAATACGCTTCTGCATATTATTTAATAAGAAGCTGCTTTTTAGATGTACGTCCGTTTTGCGCTATATGCATGAAGTATAAACCTGCCGGCAGGTTGCGTACACTTATTTTGGTCTTCTCTTTTGAGCTTCCCGAAAGCTTTTTGTTGCCCTGCTGGTCAAACAAGGTATACGTATAGGTTCCGGTTGTCTGGGTCTCAATAGTAAAGTCGTCTTCTGTTACCGGATTTGGTGCCACTATGTACGGCTCTTCGCCTGCATCACAATTTCGTACTTCGTACTCCTCATCCCAATAAGAGGTCCAATCAATAGCTGTACGAACTTTTAAGCCTATTACCATAACTGTGCGGGGCTGGCTGGCTGCTACTATAAATAAGTTGGGACCAGTTAAACCCAGGTGGCTGTCTACGTTTGTGGCTGTCCAGGCATATTCCTGCACCTGGCCTTTATAGCCGTTGTAAATAGGCTCGAACGCGCCCTGCTCGTAAGGGCAAGCGGGGTAATTAAAACCATTGGTGCACATACATGTATACCTGAAACCGATGATCTCGGGTATGCCTACCCATACTTCTTTCTCTACAGAGCTGGCACCACATTGCGGGTTAGTGGCTGTTACCTTAACCCAGCCTGCACCGCTGTAGCCCGGCCGTTGCGCCAACGTTACATTTGCATCTGAGGTGGTAACAGGCGATAGCCCGCCGTTTATTAAAATGTTGCTGCTTGCCTCCCAGGTATAGCTTGTGGCGCCCGGCACCGGCTGTATGCTGTATGGAGTAGAAGCACCGATATCATAAGGGGCGTTGTTATTGTTAAAAGCGGGTTTGGCAAGGGTGCTACTGTAGGCAATGGTAATGGAGGTGGCATTAACTGTTTTAGTTGGGCTAGTGCAGGTAAGTGTAGCCGACACAGACACCTGCCCGCCATTTGTACCGCTAGGTATTACGGTTATGGTATTGCCGTTGCCAGGACCGGAGATTACCCAGCCAGGAGGCAGCGACCAGGTGTAGTAGGCCTCTCCCGGTAAGGCTGGTACACTGATAGTTACCGGAGTTGTGTTTGCACAGTTTACCGTGGTTGCAGAGGCTGTAATGGCACCAAGCGTTGGTTCGCGGTTAATGGTAAGTGTACTATAGTTGCTGAAGTAATCTTTTTTGGGGTAGCTAAATGCACTACACTCTTGATTATAACCTCTTACTTTAACCTGTCCGCCAACGCCATTAGCGGGTATAACATTAATAGAGTTAGAATTTGTAATATAATACGGATTGTTAGAGCTAGCCACTACCCCATTAGGGTATGACCAACCATATGGTATTTCCCAAATATAGGCTTCAACTGCTAATTTGTTAGTATTGGGATAGTACATAGTAGGTATAGTGAAATTGACAGGCCCTGCTAAGCACCAACTTACTTCCTGCACACTCTTGCCATTAATTGCATCGGGTGAAATATTGTTAAGAGATTTAATTATAATATTATTTGTCAGATAGATAATATCTGTTGTACCACTAGCACTTATGGTTAATTTTATACTTCCTTTCTTTACAGCATCATTCCATACTACAGTAATATTATTTTTATCTTAAAAGGCAATATTGGAAGCAAAAGTCACTTTTGTACTGTTATTGTGGTTAGGGAATACACCCTCTGTTACCTCCCAGGTATATATTCTATTGGCAGGAGCATTATTAATATTGGGGTCTAAATACCATTTTTCACTACTACCTGGACAAACAGGAATACTATTGCCTGGTAAAATGTCATTACTTGATTGACAAAGGCCAGAATAGGTGATCAGGAAAAATAAGAGAGTAAAAAGGCTTCGTTTAAAGTAGGTTTGTAGTTTCATAGGAATAAATTAAAAGGATTACCATTTACAAATGCTTAAAAGAGATAAAATATTGAAAGAGATGATATTGGCTGCATACTGATATCCACATCCTTAGTGATATATCGTCCTTCAATCCGGAAGCCTTCATGCACAAGCGATAACTCAGGCCAATATCCACCGCCAGCGGCCCTATAATCAAAACGTGAAATATCTGTAATCAGGGCAGTCTCTGCTGATGCATAAATCCTTTTACCTAACTGATGTCTTACTCCCAGAAAGGGGCGGAAGCGAAATCCTTTAGTAGTATAGTTATGCTCAACATGAGTAATATGCGTAGTTGGAAAGGGTTCAGAATTATTCGGTGAAACACTTTTAACCAAGGTTTCATAATTTGTAGTTGTGACTTTTCTTTTGTCTAAATAGGGCTCGGCATCAGCTCCTATGTAAAACTGCCATTTAGGGGTAAGATTCTGCTGCCACTCATATCCTAAGCCGAGTGCTAGTTCATAGCTGGTAGAGGTAGAATCATTGTTAAAGTCTTTGAACTCCCCAGCATAGTATTCTCTGGTTGGATCTATAAAGCTTTGGTGTGAAAATCGGGAAGTAATAGCTAACCGCAGCGCAGTATTTTTTCTAACCTGATATTTATAAAGGATTTGTAAAGGAGTTCGATTATCAGGCTTAAGAAAGTAGTCGAAAGCTATCTGTGTATTAACCCCAATGTGGTGCCGGTAAAAAACAGAGTCCGGTGTCTGGGCGCTAGTGTTGCTGCCCGTAAACAACAAGCACAGCAGTAGCAGTGCAGGCAAAAGTGTTTTTGTTTTCATAAAAAGATTTTTTTTGGGTAAATATAAGCGTGGCAGCTGTATAAATATAGGAAAATATATATGTAAAAGTAACATGTGTATAATGCCACCTGTTACTTGCTTTCGAAGGACTGTTAACACTAGTAAAAAGTGTGAATTCAACACAGAAGTACATTTATGCCGCAAGTATAAAATCTTATCAATCCAACAAATCCCCATTAATCTGAGGTTCAGGCAAAAAAAAGAGACGCAAGGTATTGCGTCTCTGCATTATCACTTTAATCTCAAAAATCCCTATTAATCCCGGTTCAGACAAAATTCACTCAATCACTCATTCAAAACTATAGTAACTCCACCAACGTCTCCAGTCCCATTCCACGCGAACCTTTTATCAGGACATAGCTATCAGATATCTTGTTTTGCTGGAGCCAGTTTTGTAGTTCCTGCTTCGTCTCGAAATGCTTGAAGGTAGGATTAGCCTGGGCTGCATATTGCATGTCTTTTCCGCAAAGTATAACTGTATCAAAAGGCTGTTCGGCGGCTATAGTTCCCAGGGTAGTGTGCTCGGCTATACTTTCAGAGCCCATCTCAAACATATCCCCAAGTATAACCACTTTACGTGGTGCGTTCATGCTGCCAAAGTTGCGGATGGCTGCTGCCATAGAGGTTGGGTTGGCGTTGTAGGCATCCAGTATAATGGTGTTGCTGCCTTTTTGCAGTACCTGCGAGCGGTTGTTTACCGGGCTATAGTTGGCGATGGCTTCGTTGGCTTTGCTAAGCGGCACTCCAAAGTATTTACCGATGCAGGCCGCAGCAGCCATGTTCTCGTAGTTATAGCTGCCTACCAACTGCGTGTGCACCACGCTTCCTTCTTCGTCTTTATACACCACATACGGTGATGCTTCCAACAGCTCACTATGGTAATAATCGCCGGTGGCCGGGTAGGTTATTTTGCTTGCAATGCGGCGGCTCATGCGCACCAGGTGGTCGTTGCCGGTGTTCACAAACACGGTGCCTTCAGCTTTATCTAAGTGTACGTATAGTTCGCTTTTGCCGCGGGCCACGCCTTCCAGGCTTCCAAAACCTTCCAGGTGCGCTTTGCCTATGTTCGTGATCATGCCGTGTGTTGGCTGGGCAATGGTGCAAAGCATTTCGATCTCGCCGATGTGGTTAGCACCCATCTCGATAATGGCCATTTCGTGCTCCGGTTTTATGCGGAGTAAGGTTAGCGGCACGCCAATGTGGTTGTTCAGGTTGCCCTGCGTGTACAGCGTGTTGAATTTCTGGCTCAGTACGGCGTGTATCAGCTCTTTGGTGGTGGTTTTGCCATTGCTGCCCGTTATGCCAATTACAGGTATGCTTAACTGTTTGCGGTGATGGCGGGCCAGATCCTGCAGTGCTTGCAAAGTGTCTTCAACCACAAAAACATTTTCGGCAGCCATAGTTGGGTCATCTACCACCGCATATTTAGCGCCTTTCTCCAGGGCCATCGCCGCAAACTTTGCACCTTTAAAGTTGGGGCCGTTCAGGGCGAAAAACAGGCTTTGGTCCTGGTCGGCGCGCGAGTCGGTGCTTACGTGGCGGCACTCCAGGTATTTTTGATATAGGAATTCGATGCTGGTCTGCATGAAATAGTTAATTTTAAAGTATAAACGCTGCAACCAACTTACGTTAAAGTATAGCCGGCCAAACCAGGTGCAATATACACTCAAAACCGTAAAGGCACTACAGCACCGCAACGCTCCTTACATCGCTCTATGAAAAAGTTATTTACCCTGTTCCTGTTGCTGATCGCTACTACAACTATAGCCCAACAGCCATTGCAGTTTGTATTGCGCCACGATGTGCCGGTAACAATAAACCAGGCAGCGTTGCCACAACCCTGGAGCGGTGGGTTAAGCTCTCCACAATTCTCGACGATAGATCTTAACTTCGATAACCAGCCCGACCTGTTTGCTTATGATAGAATGCAGCACAAAGTATTTACCTGGCTGGCCGTGATGAAGAACGGAACCTGGGTCTATAAGTATAGCCCGGAGTACGAGGCGCTTTTCCCCGCTGACCTGCAGGCCTGGGTGCTGCTGCGCGACTATAACTGCGATGGTCTGAAAGATATTTTTACCAGCACGGCGCTGGGCATTAAAGTTTACCGCCAGGAAAAAGGTATCAACAACCTGCCTAAATTTATAGTTGCCGAAGAAGCCATCGTTTACAACCAGGGCGTAAACCTGCAGCTATTGGCCGCCGACGTACCAGCTATAGATGACATGGATGGCGATGGCGACCTGGATGTGCTGGTGTCGGAGTTCTCGCATGGGCAAAAGCTGGAGTATTACCAGAACATGCGCGTAGAAAATAACCTGGGCTGCAACTCGCTTACCTTTGCGCGAAACAGTACCTGGTGGGGTGGCATAACCGAGTGCGACGGCTGTACCAACTATGTTTTTAACGCGGCCTGCCGGGTAGCCGGACCACTGCATTCGGGGCACACGGGCAGTAGTTTGCTGTTGCTGGATTTAGATGCGGATGGCGATAAAGAGTTACTGACTGGCTCAGTGCAATGCGACGACCTGGTGCTGATGGAAAACAAAGGCACAGCCCAGGAAGCCCGAATGGATGAACTGACCACTATTTTCCCGAGAAGCTCGCGCAGGATCAGCTTAAATAAATTTCCGGCCGCTTACTACGAGGATGTTACCTTTGACGGGATACCAGATCTTTTGGTAGCGCCTAATTTAGCCAATACTAACGAGGTAAAGCCGGAACTGCAGCGGTCGGTGTGGCTTTACAAAAACAACGGCCCCGCCAACAACCCGGACCTTACGTTTGTGCAGGATAATTTTTTGCAGGACCAGATGCTGGATTTAGGCGAAGGCGCTTACCCGGCATTTGCGGACCTGGACAACGACGGCGACCTGGATATGCTGGCTGGCAACAAAGGCGCTTACCGCAATGGCAACTATGTGGCAACTATAAGTTATTTCCAGAATACCGGCACCGCCACAAATCCGGCCTTTACCTTGGTTAAAGATGATTACCTGAACCTCGGAAGCGAGCAACTGCTCCACATAAAACCAACATTTGCAGATATTAACGGCGATAACAAACCAGACCTGGTACTAACGTCTAAAAATGCGCAGACCAATGCTACAACTATAGTTTACCTGCCCGGACCAGGCTATAGGTGGGCTGACAGGTTGTTGCTTTTAACTGTAACTGACGGCGATGCCCCTGCTTTTTTTGATGCTGACGAAGACGGCGACCTGGATATGATTTTGGGCAAAGCGACCGGCGAGCTGCAACTATACACCAATACCGGCACGACAGGCACCCCAAACTATAGTTTAGCTAAAACCAACCTGGGCGGCATCAGTTTCAGTTTCGATAAGCGCTTTTTGCACCCAACAACGATAGATATAGACGGTGATGGAACGATAGATTTACTGACTACTGACGACAGCGGAACTATAAACATCTATCGTAACCTGGCAGCTATACTTAACCAAACCTTTACCCCCGAAACAAACATCCTGGAAAACACTTTTGCTGACGAGCTGCTCCCGACCAACCTGGGCAAAGGCGCAAGTATAGCCGTAGCAGCATTGGGCGGAGCAGGCAAACTATATGTAGTAGCAGGTACCCAGGGTGGTGGCTTTTACTTACTACAGCAAATATCTGGCTACCAGCAAAATCCTGATGCAACAAATGGGCTCGCCGTAGAAGTGTACCCCAACCTGACTGACAAAAAAACACCCGCGCGTGTGCAGGCTTCGGAGCCGGTAACATTTGTGGTTTATGATGCCATCGGGAAGAAAGTTTATAGCAGTGGCAACAACTATAAGCAATACAGCAGCCTGCCCTTACAACACCTGAAAGCGGGCATGTATTTCCTGTGGGCAGTAAACCGGCAAGGCAAGTATAAAACCGCAAAATTTGTAGTACAATGATGAAAGCCCTGTTGTACATCCGGCTATTAGCTGAAGACCAAACTATAGTTTATGGCAACCCGCTGCTGGAGCAGGTAAAAAAGCAACTCCCGGATGTAGCCATGCTGGACGTAGATTCGGGGTCGGGGGAACTGGTGCTGCACTATGCCCGGAAGTTACTACAGGAAGCCACACAGGTTATAGTTTATATTGAAAGCGCTACGATGGATGCCGGTTTTGGAAGTATTTTTCCGTTGCTGGAGTTGGTGTTGGAAGGGCAGAAGGAGCAGCTTATAGTTTTCAGAAATGAGCACAGCCGCCTACAACGCATGGTACAAGCCCGCCCCGAATTAAAAGCTATAGTTGGGCAGGATGATGTAGATTTGATAAAAGTAGCAAAGCAGTTTTATAGTTGAGGTTTTACCATAGTTGATAAGCACTCTACCTACCGCTGTTTCGGATTTCTTAATCCGAAACTATAGCTGCTGCGGATTTCCTAATCCGCGTAAACTGCAACACGGGGATTAGGAAATCCCCGGCAGTGGGCTTTCGGACTTGGAAGTCCGAAAGAGCATTTTTATACTTCTAACAAACTACTAGCTATGGCGCGAGCGTCCTCGCCCCGAAATAATCGGGATCTGCGTCTCGTGTCGAACTATAGTTGAGTCTCTGCCCCAGTCGGATTACAGATCCGTGCCAGCATAAACTTTTTTCATGTAAAACTTAGCCCTTCAATTCAAATTCATCTGCATCCAGGTGCGCCGGGAAAGCCTCTCGGAAGTCCAGTAGCTCCTGTTTACTTAATGTTATAGTCAGGATGCTTTCCTGTTCGGTGGTTTCTATAAGTTTATGGCCTTTTGGGTGAATGATGGCGGAGTCGCCGGAATAAGGATGATCGTTGCCATCGGTGCCGATGCGGTTTACGCCAGCTACATAAGCAATATTTTCGATAGCGCGGGCTTGTAGCAGGGTACGCCAGGCAAGGCTGCGTACTTTAGGCCAGTTCGCTACATAAAGCAAAAGATCATATCTGTTACCAGTGTTGCGGCTCCACACCGGGAAACGCAGGTCATAACACACCAACGGGCAAACTTTCCAGCCTTTCAGCTCAACTGTCAAAAGCTCACTTCCGGAAGTATAGGTATGATGCTCTTTTGCCATCCGGAACAGGTGCTTTTTATTGTACTGCTCGTAACTGCCATCCGGCCTTACCCACAACAAACGGTTATAGAAGTGGTCACTCTCCTGCACAATAATACTCCCGGTAACTACAGCGCTATAGTTGGCAGCCTGCTCTCTCATCCATTGCAGCGTTTTACCTTCCGGTTGCTCGGCCAGTGCAGCGGCATCCATACTAAAACCGGTGGTAAACATCTCAGGCAGCACAATAAGGTCTGTCTGCAGATTAGCAGCAGCCAGTTTCTGCGCAAACATTTGTCTGTTCGCGTCCGCATCCTGCCAGTGCAGTTCCGTCTGTACTATCGTTACCCGAAGATTCATGATTAAGAGTTAGAAAGTTAGAAAAGGGTAAGTTAGAAAGTTAAAAAATGTAGAGACGCAATATTTTGTGTCTTTTACTTTAGCTGATCAATCAACAATTTAACCATCAACAATCAAACCTTACAAACGCACCAGCTTTTCGGCGGCGGCGCAGAGGGTTTCGTTGCTTTTGGCGAAGCAGAAACGCAGGTAATGGTGGTCGGTTTTGTTATGGTAGAAAGCTGAAACCGGTACGGCAGCCACTCCAACTTCGGTTACTAACCTGCGGGCAAAATCCTGGTCGTGCTCCCCGGAAATAGCATCATACTTCAACAACTGGAAATACGTACCCGCCGACGGTAAAAGCTCGAACCGGGAGGGCGCCAGCAATTCACAGAAAGCATCGCGTTTTTCCTGGTAAAAGTCCGGTAGGTTCAGGTAATGGGCTTCGTTATCCATAAAATCGGCGATGGCAAGTTGCAGAGGCGTAACCGTGCAAAACGTAATAAACTGGTGCATTTTACGGAGCTCTGCCGTTAAAGCAGGAGGCGCTACAGCATAACCAATCTTCCAGCCAGTGGTGTGGTAGGTTTTTCCGAACGACGATATCACAAAGCTGCGCTCACGAAGTATCTCATTTTCCAGGGCGCTATGGTGTTTCTGCCCGTCAAAAACCATGTGCTCATATACTTCATCGCTTATTACAAAAATATCGTTACCATCCACGATACGCGCCAGTTCGTCCATGTCGGCTTTGGTCATAACGGCGCCCGTAGGGTTATGCGGCGTGTTTATAATTATGAGGCGTGTTTTGGAAGAAATATGTCGCTTTACTAAATCCCAATCCACAGTAAAGCCAGGCAGCGCCAGCGGCACATACACCGGTATACCACCATTTAACCGGATGGCAGGTGCATAGCAGTCGTAGCAGGGCTCCAGCACTACCACTTCATCGCCAGGCTTCACAACAGCCGTAATAGCGGCATAAATAGCTTCGGTTGCACCCGATGTAACTGTTATTTCCGTGTCGGGGTTGGGGCGGTAACCGTACAGTTTCTCAGTTTTAATACTAATCTTCTCACGCAATGTTACCACTCCAGGCATAGGCGCATACTGGTTAAAGCCTGCGTGCATATACTTGGTAACCAGCTCCATCAGCTCCTCGGGGCAGTTAAAGTCCGGGAAGCCCTGCGACAGGTTAATGGCCTTGTGCTCGTTGGCCAGTGCCGACATCACCGAGAAAATACTGGTGCCTACATCAGGTAGTTTGCTGGTTGGGTAATTTGCCATAGGGTTGTTTTTATCAGTAAGAGTTTGTTGCAACGAATATACTATAGTTAGGGTTAAGAGAGCAACTGATTTACCTGTTCGCGCAAAACCGGAACGGCCTCCAGCTCAAACCAGGGGTTATGTTTTACCCAGAACTGGTTGCGCGGCGAGGGGTGCGGCATTGGCATGTAGTCAGGTAAATACTCGCGCCAGTTGGCTACGGTTTGGGTAAGAGTTGTAGCAGCTTTATCGCCTAAGAAATAATCCTGGGCATATTTGCCTACCAGTAAAGTCAGCGCAATGTTTGGCAGCAAAGCCAGTAACTGCTGATGCCAGTGCAAAGCACATTCGGGGCGGGGTGGCAGGTCGCCGCTTTTGCCTTTGCCCGGGTAGCAGAACCCCATCGGAACGATAGCTACCTTGCTCTCGTCGTAAAACACTTCCGGCTCCAGCCCAAGCCAGTGGCGCAAACGTTTGCCGCTCTGGTCGTCCCAGGGTTTGCCGCTGGCGTGTACTTTGGTGCCCGGTGCCTGCCCAACTATAAGCAGCCTGGCCGAAGCACTTGCACGCAATACCGGCCGCGGTCCCAACGCCAAATGCTCCTCGCAAATGCGGCAGGCGCGTATCTGTTGCAGTAATTCATCGAGTTGGGCCATAGCTGTTTTGCAAAGGTACTAAGTTGCTGATTGTTGATCGCTTTATTTTCAAACTATAGTCTGTAAAGAGCGATAGTTTGGGCGTGCCGGCCGGGCCGTCGGGCTCTCGCGGCTCGCTCTATCGTTCGTGCCTCACAATAGGAGCTCATACAACCGCTCCATCCCTCACGCTTTCTGCCTTTGCGTTAATAAGTCCTTCTATAGTTTAAGTTTAACTCTCGTATAGCAAAACGGATGCGTTGTTTTTCAGTCATATTGCTGCTGGCTATAGTTGCTATGCCGTGCCTGGCGCAGCAAACGGATGAAGCGTATAAAAATGCCATCACGGTAAAAGCTTTTGGCCTCTCGGTACACCTCAAAGAAAGCCCGCACCCAGAAATATTCCCGAACCGACTCGATGACAAAGGCTACATAACGTTTAACTATGGCGCTATAGTAGGCTACGACCGCTTTATAGTCCGGAATGTACATGCCATCAGGTTAGAGCAGGGCTTGTATGCTGATTGTGCTGCATCGTTGGCGGGCTTTACTCACATTGGCTGGCGGGGCCGCATCTTCCAAAAAAACAGGCACTCCCTCAATGGCGGCATCGGCCCGACCCTGGTGTACCGCCGCGACTGGAACCGCATAGTTGGCTACAAAGATGATGGTTATTTTAACAAGGGCGGTGGCTGGCAATATAAGTTTTACTGGTATGCCGGCGAACTGGAGTACAACTATAAACTACAAGGTAAAACCGACCTGTCTGTAAGCCTGGTGCCTGGCCTGCCCGAACTTGTGTCTGTTGGTATTGGTGTAAGGCAACGGTTCTGAAACAACAATCCCCTGGCTGTTTGTGGTGCCAGGGGATTGTTATTACCAGTTGCGCCTGCGCTGTTCTCTGTAAAACCGTTCAGAGGCGTGCCGCGGGTGGTGTGGGTGGTGCATTTCGTTAGGCTGGTTCCAGCGGTCGTTGGCGTGTTGGTTATAGTTGCCGTAGTGGTCGTTGTGGCGCTGCCATTCAGATTCCTGGTTTCTATAGTTGGGTCTGCGGTCGTTGTTCTGATAGTGGCGGTTGTCGCGTTGCTCAAACGGAGCCCAGCTTTGGTACGGGTTATAGTTGTTGTGCCGGTCCCGGTCCTGCTCAAACCTTTCCCGGTCATTATGCGGCGGTTGCATTGCGTGGTCAGGTTCTCCCCAGCGGTTTTGCGCGTTTTGTAAGTCTTCGGGGCGGCGGTTGCGTTCTTCGTTAAACCTGTTGCGGTAATGTCTATCGTCAAAATCCTGTTCGTGTCTCATAGCGTTATAGTTTGGTTGGTACTTATAGTGGTTTACGACGGCAATGTGAGGAGGTTGATGCGCTGGCCGGGCATAAAAAAAGCGAAGCAAGTGGTGCCTGCTTCGCTTTTACTAACTAAAACTAATCTATAACCAATCTATCTAACCTTTTCCCCTATACGCAACTACCTCCTGAAACGTTGGCCTCTGTTTTCATCATCGTACAAACTATCGTTGCCAGAGTCTGTTTCGTCGGCCCAGCGCGGACCACCTTCGTAGCCACGGTTAAACTGCTGCCTGTTGTAAAGGTCGTTTCCGTAACGTTTTCGCTCATTTCTGCGGTCTTCGTGTGTCGGGTAGCCATGGCTTGGGCGGTAGTCCGGGTCATCTGAGTGCATAATGTCGTTCCAGGTGTCTTTTATGCGGCCAAAAAAGCTTCTGTTGTCGCGTTGTGGCTCCGGGGTGCTGTCTGGTGTATAACGGCCTTCCTGGTACCAGTTATGTGTACCGCTGCCATACCTGAAATCGGTTTCCTTGTAACGGCTTCTGCCGCCTGGCACATCGTTCCATTGCTCGTAGCGGCTGGTAGGTGGCTCGTTATAGTTGCCGGGCTGCGAGCTGCCCATGTCACGCTGCCTGTTATAGGTATCCGAATTAAACGAATCGCCGTGGTCCAGGTAAGAGCGCTCGTTGCGGTAAGAGCTGTTAGGGCGGCTGCCGTAGTGTTCGTTCAGGTGTGCGTTCTGGTCTTTGCTATAGTTGTGTTGCTGCGAAGGGCCTGTGTAGCGGGTTTGCTTGTCGCGGTCCTGTGCGCCGCTGCGGCTTGGCCCGGTATGGAAATAGTTGCCTTCATCCCATTTCTGATCTTTCGGGGCACGGTAGCCATAGCGTTGTTGTGGCAGGTTCTGGTCCATGCCACTGCGGTGCTGTTCCCGGTCTACGCGTTTGTTTTCGTCTTCATTATAGTTTGCCATTGCTTTCAGTCTTTTTAATCATCAATTGCTACCATATGGCAGGTACCTATCTTTACGAGGCAGGCAGGGCTATAGTTGATGGTCAGGCTGTAAAAGCAACGGGATGCCCTTTTGCAAAAGGCATCCCGCTATAGTTTGTGTGTCAACAGTGGTTTAAAAATGCTCTTCTATTATCTCGCGCACATCAGCTTCGGCCAGGGGCTTGGAGTAATGCTTTAGCACTTCCGGGAACTGTTTTAATTTTTCGAGGTCGTAAAAGCTGGCCGATGAGGTAAGCATCATCATAACGGTTCTGGCTTTGTCTGCCTCATCAAATTTCTGGTACTCTTCCAAAAACTCAAACCCATCCATCACCGACATTTTAATATCCACAAATATCAGGTCGGGGCGGGGATATCCTTCAGTGCCGGCAAAGGCTTTGCCCAGATAGTCCAGTGCTTCTTCGCCGTTGGTTACTACCCGTATTTCGTCAGCGGTGTTCATACGCGAAAGCAGCCGGTGGTTCAGGTAGTTGGTTGTTTCGTCGTCGTCGATGAGCAGGATAGTGTGTAGTCGCTTCATGTGGCTTATTTTATTTGTGCAGGCACGCTATGCTTGTTTCTGTTTAAAGTATAAATAGAATGTGGTGCCTTCGTTTATAGTGCTTTCTATGTTAATGTACCCGCCGCTGTTTGTCAGCAGCCTGTTTACAATATACAGGCCCAGCCCGGAGCCGCTTACGTGGTTATGGAAACGTTTAAACATCTGAAACAGTTTGTTCTGATGTTTGTTCATGTCAATCCCTATACCGTTGTCCTGTACCTTAAGTTCTACGTAATCGCCTTTCCGGGTAGTGCTTAAATGTATCTCTGGCTTCTGGTCCTGCTTACGGTATTTAATGCCATTACTGATCAGGTTGTAAAGTATGCTTTTTAAGTTTGCTTTACCAAAAGCCAGCAACGGTACTTCTTCAAAATTGGTGGTTATAGTTGCGCCTGTGGCCTGCAGGGTGTCCTGTATGCTCAGCGTAACTTTTTCGGTCAGGTACTGCAGGCTTACCAGTTCATGGGTGCGTGTATGGCTTTTCTGCACTTTTACTACCTCGGCCAGGTCGTTTATAGTTACATATATCTGCTCCAGCGATTTATTGAACATACCAATAAGCTGCTGCGCGTCCGGATCTTTAAATTCGGTGCTAAGCGTAAGCTCGTTAAAGATACCCGCCATGTTTACGATAGGCAGTTTCAGGTCGTGCGACGCAGTATACACAAAGCTATCGAGGTCCTGGTTTATACGTTCCAGTTCTAGGTTTTTTTCTACCAGTTCTTCTTCAGCTTTTTTATGATCCTCAATATCGGTGCAGGTGCCAAACCATCTCACAATATTGCCCTGTGCATCGTGCATCGGAATGCCCTGCCCCAGAAACCAGCGATAAGAGCCTTCTCTTCCGTTCCTGATGCGATATTCTATCTCGTAATAGGCGCCAGTCTGTACAGAGTATTGCCAACGCTCAAATGCCATTTGCAGGTCATCGGGGTGCAAGGCCTTTAACCACGACTCAGGACCTGTACTTTCTTTAAGCGACAGGCCGGTATAGGCAATCCAGCGCTTGTTAAAATAATCTGTAGCGCCATCTGCAGTAGCCGTCCATACCATTTGCGGTATAGATTCTGTCAGAAACCGGAACTGCTGTTCTGATTCCTGCAGTTGCTCCTGCAGCACTTTCATGTCGTTTATGTTAATGCCTACGCCATACCATTTTACTATTTCCCCATCCTCGTTACGCAGTGGCTGCGCTTTTATAATAAACCACTGGTACGTATCGGTTTTTACGTTGCGTACGCGCACCTCTACATAAAATAGGTCGCCGGTAACTATAGAATGTGTCCAGTTTTCGAGCAGGGGTTGCAGGTCGTCCGGGTGGATGGCGGGCTCCCAGCCATATCCCAGCGATTCTTCTATCGTCATCTGGGTATACTCGTTCCACTGCTTGCTGGTAAAGTCAATGTTGCCATTGGGGTTAGCGCTCCACACAATCTGCGGGCTCGACTCGGTAAGGTAGCGGAATTTATTGTTGCTCTCTTCCAGGTCCAGCATAAACCGTTTTTGCTCTTCTATGTCGGTGTGTGAGCCAACCCACATAGTTATGTTGCCTTCGTCGTCGTGGATGGGTACTGCGCGTGCCAGAAACCAACGGTACGTACCATCTGCTGCAAATTTCCAACGGTTCTCAGCCTCAAATTTACTGCCTGTTGCAATGGCATGTTCCCACAGGTTAGATGTTATTTCCAGGTCATCCGGGTGTATCAGGTCTTTCCAGCCGTTATTCTCCATTTCCTGGGGAGTAGATCCGGTGTAGTCGTACCAGCGCTGGCTAAAGTAGTTCACGAGCCCTTCGGGGGTGGCAGTCCAGGTCATGAGCGGCAGCAACTCCATGATTTTTAGGGTGCGGTCATTGCTCTCCTGTAACTGTTTTTCAATGGCCCGCTTTTCCGTAACATCCACCATACAGCCAAACATCCTGATCGCTTTGCCATATGCATCATGTATAAAGTGGCCTTTGTCCAGTATCAGTTTGTAAGAGCCGTCAGCGCACCGGAAGCGGTATTCCGCCTCCCATGTTTTGGCGCTGCTCTCTATAGCTTTTTGGATAGATTTTTTTATCCATTGCAAATCTTCCGGGTGAATATAGTTTGTCCAGGAATCTATCTGCAACTCTGCACGCTGCTCCTCAAACCCGAAAAGTGTGCTGTAGCCATCGCTCCACCAAAGGCTGTCGTCCTGCAGGTTCCAGTCCCAGATCACGTCAGAGGAGGCCATAGCAATGCGTTTAAAGCGCTCGCTGTTATACAGCAATTCCAGGTCGTGTTGTTTCTGGCGGGTAAGGTCAACTATAGATCCCAGCATACGCTCCGGGTTGCCTGCCTCATCGTACATAATGTACCCGTGGTCCAGCACGCTTGCGTAACTGCCATCTGCTTTACGGTATCTGTACTCACCGGCCCAGGTTTTGCGGCCTTTGGCTATTGCAGCATTTATACTTATCCGGATGTTGTTATAGTCTTCGGGGTGAACGTTTTTATCCCAGGTGCCGGAGTCAGTTTCCAGGTCTGCATCTGAGTAGCCAAACAGCTCTTTGTAGGTTTTGCTCCAGGTTAGTTTTTTGCTTCTAACGTCCTGCTCCCAGGTAACAGAGCGGGTGGCTTTAGACAGCAACTGGATGCTGTGCTGGCTTTGCGCCATCTGCTGCTTGGTTTTTACCAGTTCGGTAACATCAATGGCTGATACAAGTATGCCTTCGGTACCAGTGCTGTTTGTAAGTGGCCTGTACTCCAGGTTAAGGTATATATCCGATAATTCGCCGTTTCTGCGAAGGTCTACTGTTAGTTTATACTCAATGGTCTGTACCTTTTTGCCAGAGCTGTACACTTCATCCAGAATCGTAAAGAATGGGGTTTCTTGCAGCTCCGGCCATACGTCGCGGGCAGGCCTATCCAGGTATTTGCGGTTGCCGAACAGCAGGCTTACGCCTGGGGTTATATACTCGCAGATATGTTCGGGGCCTTTCAGCAGGCAGAAATGTACCGGCGAATGGTTCAGGATGTTTTCGAGCTGCAGGTCCTTTTCGCGGATGCGCTCCATTACCTGTTTTTGTTCTTCAATATCGGTCAGGGTGCCAACCCATAGTTGCAGTTTGCCTTCCTTATCATAGATAGGTACGCCACGCTCCAGAAACCAACGGTAATTTTTGTCGTGATGGTTGAGTAGGCGGTATTCGATTTCGTAAGGCACACCCTCCGCTCGGGTATTATGCCACTCTGTTAAGAGCATGGCTGTGTCTTCGGGGTGTATTACGCTTGTCCAGCCTTCGGTCTGGCTGGTAGGCATGCCAGTATAGGTGTACCAGTTTTTGTTAAAGTAAAGCACCCTGCCTTTTGCATCCGATAACCAGGCCATATGGGGCAGCACCTCCAGCAGGTGGCGGTAACGGGCATCACTTTCCTTTAGTTCTTCTTCCTCTTTATGGTTCTCCGAAAGGTCTATGATAGAGCCAAGCGTCCGGATCGGTCTTCCGTCGGTGTGGTAGATGATGTAGCCCTGGTCCAGTACGGGTATGTAGGTGCCATCGGCTTTTCGGAAACGGTACTCGCCCGTCCATATTTTGCTGCCCGATGTGTTGGCTTGTTCTATACTTGCCTGCACGGACTCAAAGTCTTCGGGGTGTACGCGTTCATCCCACGACTCGCCTCCAGGTCCCATTTCTTCTGGTGTGTAACCCAGTATTTCCTGCAGTCCGGTTCCCCAGTACATTTTATTGTGCAGCAGGTCATACTCCCACGATACAGATTTAACAGCGTTTGTGATGAGCGAAATGTGTTCCGGTTTGTGGTGGCTGCCTGTATAATCTTTACGTTCTGGCAGTTCCTGTACCTCGTGCAGTATGTAAAGCAGGTTGCCCTCCGCATTAAATACAGGGGTGTTGGTAATGCTCCAGTAATATTCTTTAATGCCTCCACCCAGTGCCTTAGGCAGCTTCATACTATAGCAAAACTCCGGAATATGGTGTGTTTGCTTGTAAAGCACTACATGTTGCAGCGACTCTTCCAGTGCGTGCACAGGTGGGGCGCAATGTAAAGCAGACATCTCGGCATATGACTGTAGCAAGGGTTGGCCAAGCAGTGTACTGCGCGACGTAAGGTGCGCCTTCAGGTACGCGTCTGTAGTTTCCAGTATGGTAAGCTCCGGAGTAAGAGCCACATACAAGCCGGGTAACATACGAAAGATCGGACCAAGATCGGGTGTTGCAATCAGTTGCTGAGCGGACATAGCCAAAAAAGTATTTCCTTACCTGTAATGGGATAGGCAAGTGAGTAAATTTAATTAAAGAATTTTCCTATTCAAATGTTTATTTGATGAGAGAACTCTAAATTTTAGGCTACTACCTGAGATGCTGTTACTTGTAACTATAGTTGTGTAATGGATTGCAATTAGTCAGGGTTCTGTAAACTGCTTTTCATTTTCGATATCGGTGTAAGTGCCAAACCAGATAATTACTTCGTTATCTTCGTTACGGATAGGCATAGCCTGTTCCAGAAACCACCTGTAAGAGCCATCTTTACTATTCCGGATTCGGTACTCTTCATGGTAGTCTCCAGTAGTCAGCGAATTGTTCCAGCTTGCGATAATACGGGAAGAGTCTTCGGGATAAATAACATTTATCCACCCTTGTGTTTGATTGTGCATCATGCCGGTGTACGCATACCAGGCTTTGTTAAAGTATAAGATCTTCCCGGCAGTATCAGCGGTCCAGCACATTTGCGGCAATGCATCCATAAACTCGGTCAGGTACTTATAACTTACATCTAGTGCGCTCTTTACCTGCTTGTATATTGATACATCCATCTGCAATTGGTTTTACGTCATCACATTACGGGAGAAATTATGCAGACGTTATTTCCTTTACCCCCAACTCTTCAAACACTTCTTTTGCATCTGCTATACTCCGGATATCCTCCACTATAACTATAAGCTTATCTTTGGCCTCTTTCAGCCGTGAGCGGCGCGGGTGCTGCTGCACATACTTTAAGATATTGCCAAAGGTATCGGACTGGAAGTATTTGTCGTTGTTCTCGCTTGGGAGGTAGCCTTTCATTACTTCTTTCTTGATCGTCAGTTTCTCGAAGCCAAGCTGCTGTGCCTGCCAACGTAGTTTCACGATCTCTACCAGCTTCTGTACTTCTTCAGGCAGTGGGCCAAACCTGTCAACTATACTTGCCCGCAGTTTCTCCAGTTCGTCCAGGTCTTTGGTGCTGTCGAGTTTGCTGTACAGATTCAAGCGCTCCGAGATGTTGCCCACATACCAGTCCGGTATCAGCACTTCCATATCGGTTTCGATGTTACAGTCGCGCACCGGCTCTATAAACTGCTCCAGGTTATCGCCCAAAAACAGCTCCCTGAATTCTGTTTCTTTCAGCTCTTTCACGGCATCATCCAGAATCTGGTGATACATTTCAAAACCAAGGTCTGTAATAAAGCCACTTTGCTCGCCGCCGAGCAAATTACCGGCTCCACGTATATCCAGGTCGCGCATCGCAATCTTAAAGCCTTCGCCCAGGTCAGAGAATTCTTCCAGTGTGCTTAGGCGCTTGCGGGCATCGGAAGGCAACCCTGAAACCGGTGGTGTAAGCAAATAGCAATAAGCCTTTTTGTTGGATCTACCCACGCGGCCACGCATCTGGTGCAGATCGGACAAACCAAACATGTGCGCCCGGTTGATGATGATGGTATTGGCATTCGGGATATCCAGGCCAGACTCAATGATGTTAGTTGAGACCAGCACATCGTACTCGCCTTCCACAAATTTCATCATGCGTTTTTCCAGCAGCTCGCCATCCATCTGCCCGTGGGCAAACGTAATGCGTGCATCCGGCACCAGTTTCAGGATCATGTTAGCGATCTCGTCGATGTCCTTTACACGGTTGTGCACAAAAAATACCTGTCCGCCACGCTTCAGCTCAGCCGAAATTGCATCGCGGATCAGAATCTCATCAAATACATGCAGCTCTGTCTGTACTGGCTGGCGGTTTGGTGGTGG
The DNA here is from genome assembly GCF_010119545.1 of Pontibacter fetidus. Taxonomy (GTDB): domain Bacteria; phylum Bacteroidota; class Bacteroidia; order Cytophagales; family Hymenobacteraceae; genus Pontibacter; species Pontibacter fetidus. Next base: position 33,906 of record NZ_JAAEAA010000021.1, read on the forward strand.
CGTGGCTATTACCGAAAGGTCACGGGCACCCATCAGGGAGAAGTGCAGCGTACGCGGAATAGGTGTGGCCGTAAGCGTAAGTGTATCCACGTTTATGCGCATTTCCTTCAGCTTGTCCTTGGTTTTTACACCAAACTTCTGCTCTTCATCTATTACCAGCAGGCCCAGGTCTTTAAATTTGATGTCCTTACTGACGATTCGGTGCGTACCGATCAGAATATCCACTTTGCCTTCGGCTACACGCTTCAGGGTTTCTTTGGTATCCTTGGCAGTTTTAAAGCGGTTTATATAATCCACAGTAACCGGAAACTGCGCCAGACGATCGCGGAAAGTTTTGAAATGCTGCATGGCTAATACGGTGGTAGGTACCAGCACGGCTACCTGTTTGCCATCGCAGGCCGCTTTAAAAGCAGCGCGAATGGCCACTTCGGTTTTGCCAAAGCCCACGTCGCCGCACACCAGGCGGTCCATTGGGTGCGGTTGCTCCATATCGGTTTTCACGTCTTCAGTGGCTTTGCCCTGGTCCGGGGTATCTTCGTAAATAAACGACGATTCCAGCTCGGCCTGCAAAAAGCCATCTCTGGTGAAGGCATAACCGGGCGCAGCTTTGCGCTTGGCGTATAGTTTAATAAGCTCGGCAGCAATATCTTTTACCTTGCTCTTTACCTTTTTCTTCTTGTTTTCCCACTCCGGCGATCCCAGTTTGCTCATACTTGGCGGGCCGCCTTCTTTGCCGCTATACTTGCTTATTTTGTGCAGCGAGTGAATACTGGTGTACAGCAGATCGTCGTCGCGGTAAACCAAGCGAATGGCTTCCTGCAAACGGCCGCCCACTTCTACTTTCTCCAGGCCTGCAAAACGGCCGATGCCATAGTCTACGTGTGTGATGTAGTCGCCGGGCTGCAGCGAACGCAGCTCTTTCAGTGTCATGGCCTTGTTCTTGGAGTGTCCTTCCTTGGCCTTGTGCTGATAAAACCTGTCGAACAGCTGGTGGTCTGTGTAGCAGGTTACTTTTAGTAGCTGATCTATAAAGCCTTCGCGCAACGAAATAGCCAGGTGCTGGAAACGCACGTCGTGGTCCAGCTCATCAAAGATCATGGTCAGGCGGTTGATCTGGCGCGGGGAGTCCGTAGCGATAATGTTCACGAAACCAGCGCCCTGATGCTCGTGCAGGTCTTTTACCAGTCTCGTAAAATCTTTGTTAAAGGATGGCTGTGGCTTGGCCTGTAGTTGTATTACTTCAGCCGACTTAAAATGAAATCGTTTTCCGATCTCGATGATGTTAAAATTATCGAGCAGCTTCTTAAACTGCTTCTGCGTCTGGAAAAGTTGCTCCGGGTCCGATACGATCTGCATGCCGCCACTACCGGCCATCAGCTTCTCAAACGCCTGCGAAGCCTTATCGAAATACTCATCGATCACATCCAGCGTCTGGCGCACATCTTTAAACCAGATGTTGGTATTGGCAGGCAAAAAATCCAGGAATGCTTCGCGGGTTTCCTGCAATAGTTTGGTTTGTACGTTCGGGATGATCGAGATCGATTTCTTGGTCTCTACAGATAGCTGCGTGTCCGGGTCGAAGGTTCTTATACTTTCGATCTCGTCGCCGAAAAGTTCGATGCGATACGGCAAATCATTGGCGTAAGAGAACACATCCACAATACCACCACGCACAGCATACTGGCCTGCTTCGTACACAAACTCGGTGCGCTCAAAGCCATACTCAGCCAGCATCTCGCTCAGGAAATTCACATCCAGCTTTTCGCCCACCTTCGCGCCCAGCGTGTTCTCAACCAGCGATTTTTTGTTGATCACCTTTTCGGTCAGCGCTTCGGGGTAAGTAACGATGAGCTCACCTTTTCCAGTTTTCTGGTTCAGGCGGTTAAGCACTTCGGCCCGCATCAATATATTGGCATTCTCGGTATCGTCGAAACTATAAGGGCGTTTGTAAGATGTCGGGAATAGCAGAACTTCCTTCTCGTCGCCGAGCAGGTTCTTCAGGTCGGTATAGAAATAGGCTGCTTCTTCTTTGTCGTGGAGAACGAAGAGTTGGTGCTGGTAATTTATAGTATACACCGCCGAAGCCAGCACAGCATCCAAACTACCGGCTATACCTTTTAGCTGCAGGCGGTAGGCGTTGTTCGTTTTCAGTCGCTCGGCTATGGTTTGCACCATGCCATCGAGGCGGTACAGTTCTAAAAAATCAGATACTTTCATTCAGCTCTATTACAAAACAAGAAAGGCAGAACACAGGGCTTATCGTATAGCCGTGTTCTGCTGGTAGGTCTTTTACAAAGATACGGAAGTTAATGTTTTGTTGGGAGGGGAGGTGGGGAGGGATATTATAATAAAGCAATTAATATTGCTATTTTTGAATATTGGTTGCAAACCTTCTTCCTTAACTTTATTATGGATAAGATATTTATCACACCTGAAATCATTAAATCAGTACTGCCTGCCATCATAGGTTTTATTTTTACTGGTTTGGCAAGTGTTATTATTGGCGTTTATTTAGAAAAGTTTAAGAATAAGATAACTGTTTTGAAGAGAAAGATTTCTTCGCAACCTATCGCTTTTTCTACTCAAGATGACCATTGGGGACATATTAAAGTTATTTATAATAATGATTATGAGGCGAAGAATTTAAATTTATTTACCGTTGAAATCTTCAATCAAAGTAGTAAGGATATTACCAATATTGTGGTTGATCTAAACGTTGATAATGGAAGCGTTATTTTAGCAAATAATGGTGTGTTAGATGAGAATAATGCGCTGCTTCTTCTTACAAATGAATTCTTTAATTATCAAACTGATGTAAATACAAGATATCACCAAGAACTAGAAAGAATTAGCAAAGGGGAAATTGATGCAGTAACAAAGCAATTACAAAGAGATGTAGATTTTGTTACTAGATTAAGAAGGTACCATGTCCCAGTTCTAAATAGAGAATCATCAGCTACGTTTAATCTACTTGTTGAAAACTATAAAGGTGAGTATCCTGAAGTGACGGCAAGTATAACTCATGCTTCAATTAGGGTTAAAGATTATGTAGAACCCGACGAGGAGCAAAAAAGGACATTAATTTATTCAATAGTTTTAGGCTCTGTTTTTTTTGTAAGTGCGCTCACGATGATTTTCAAGACTTACCCATCTTCTTCAACCCCAATTATACTAACTGCTATCGCAGGAGTGTCTTTCGCATTAGTAGGATTTACCTTGTACAAGATAGCAGCTTATTTTAAGAAAATTCTTAGTTAATAGCTGACCGATATATGCCTAATATAAATTTTATAATCTAGTTTAATCTCATGAAAACATTAATTGGGCTAATATCGGGATTCGGTTTATTAGGCTTTGGAGTGCTCACTTTATATGGTGCTATTGTTGGTTTATATAATGGCCAATGGGTAAATGCATTAGCTTGCTGCACATTAGCTCTCGTACCTATAGGTATTTTCCTTAAGCTGATTAAAGATTATTTTAAAAAGCAATCAGATTATCCTTTTAAAGACGAACAGTATTGGGATGATTTTCGAAACAAAATGGGTTATTAAACTTTATGCCCTAGATGCTGCAAGTTTAGCGTTAGAGCAGCTTGTAGAAACATCAAATCGCCTTTGTAGGGACAGGTCGCGACCTGTCCGAATCGTGCATCGGCAATCATTCCCCGGAAAGAATGTCTGAATCAGGATTTACAGGATTAAAGGATAAACAGGATCGGGTATTACTGCATTAACCGTTCCATTTTCATCGTACAGCCTGTCGCGCGGACAGGTCGCGACCTGTCCCTACAGGGGCATCTTGCACCAAATACAAATTGCGCTGGGGCCGTATACTTCATCCATGAAATGGCCGGATCGGAAACTGAACAGGTTGAATGGTTTTGACTATAGCCGCGATGCGCTGTACTTTATAACATCTTGTGTGCAAGATAAGGCTTGTGTGTTCGGCAACGTGGTGAATGAAGAAATGCAACTGAATGAATATGGCGCCGTCGCAGAACAGCAATGGAACTGGCTTGAAAAACAGTACCCGTATGTGTTGCTTCATGCTTTTGTGGTAATGCCGAACCATGTACACGGCATCATCGAAATTGACCGCGAACTTGTAGTGACAGGTCGCGACCTGTCCGCGCGAGGATCTGCCGATGAAACAGAAAACTATACTTACCCAATTCAGAAAATCAAATCTATTTCAGAGTTAATAGGCGTTTACAAAACCACCACTTCTAAATTGATTCGGGCAGCAGGGTTAACAGACTTTGCCTGGCAGCGCTCTTTCCACGATCACATCATCAGAAGCGATAAAGCCTATTTCAAGATCAAAGACTACATTTTGGGTAACCCGGAAAAGTGGCCGGAAGATGTATTTTACCAGCAAGTATAAACCCAGCTAATTTATACTTCGCCTGTGATAAATATTTGAAAAATTGCATATTTGCTACACGAAATCCATACTTCACAATCCACAACACAAAATGAAACTATTGAATGCAATAAGCGGCGCTATACTTGCTGCTTCCCTTTTGTTTACCGCTTGTAACTCCCCTGAAACTACTGTAAAAGAAAAGGCTGATTTTACGCAGGTTATCCCAACTTTAAATGCCATTACAGCTGACTGGAACAAAGGCGACCTGGATAAGTTTGTGACTGTTTATGACAGCGCGGCTACGTTTATGCTACCCAAAGGCCCGATTGGAGTGAATGAGATGAAGGAGCACTACAAAGCCGCTTTTACCGAAACCGGCACCCCAACCTCAACTTTAAGCTTCGATAGCCTGGAAATGCGCCCCTTAGGCAACAGCCATGCATTGGTAACCGGCCGTTATACGTTAACTGCACAGGATTCATCCAAACAAAGCGGCCGCTATACGCTGGTATTTGAGCATTCTGATAAAGGCTGGAAAATACTCCACGACCATTCGAATTAACTATAACAAGACCTCACAGTGTTTACCAGACCTGTGCGCGTCTTTTGCCTTTCCTTATCGCTGGATTAGCATCAGTTTAACCTATGGATGATATATAAGAGCTTTAACCAGTAACTAGGTTTAAACTATAGCACTGCCCAACTTACAGAGAATACAGGTAAATTCTCCAGGGCGAGTCTTTATGCTCAAATACTTTTTCCAGGTGCATTCCAATCTCAGGCGCATTTTCGATTTCTATAGATGAAAAAATGTACTCAGCCCCCATACTTTTTGCAACAGACGTGTTAATGTTAAGTTGCCTAATTACAACTGATTTTGTCTTAACATTATCATAGTAATTGTCCAGTTCTGCTGGCAGAATATAAAACCTGCTTCCCCAGCCATCAAAATAAGACTGCCATTTGTCGTTTTTAGCAAGTTCTTCTTCAATTATCTTTTTGAACTGTTTTTTATATTCCAGCGGATAGTTGTTCTGATAACCATCCAACGTGTAAAACCCATTAAATTGAGCAATGCTAGGATGAAAACCGATGTTTAAAACGCGGTAAGATGCTTGAGGTCTGTTTATATATTCCTTGATTTCTTTGAATAACGGCTCAGAATAAAACTCTTTGTAGGTAACAGACAGGTTTTGCTCCAGCCTTGGGGCACCAAAATATTTTGCCATAAGCAGATGGCGATTTTCATTAAACTCGTTGGTAGTCTGGGTGGTGCTTTTCAGGCAGAAAGCCAATTGGAGCAAAACACAGAAACCAGCCAGTACCTTTCCCCATTTTTTACCCTTGGCTATAACTACCAAAGAAAGTGCAAAGGTTACGAACCATACCAATGGCCTGAACCAGAAGAACCTGGAGAAGTCAAACGTTTTTATGATGCTGATCGCATCCTTAAGTTCTACTAATGCATAGCTTTTATACGCGGCTTGGATCAGTGACAATATCCAGGCAATTACCAGTAATACCATAATATTGCCATAGGCTCTATAGTCTTTTCTTCTCCAGGATATTATCAAGGCAATTAAAGCTGCTATCAACACTGGCCTGTGTACTGTGGCTGCATGGTAATTCCCGAAAACGAAACCATCCGTCGTGTTTTTAATTAATTCATTTATGTCATTCGAAAATATATTCTCAGAAGCGTAGTCCAATCTATGTGACACATAACCGGACTCCAACAACATCATATAAAGCAAATTATGTTCTGTAATTACATAACATAGGCCTAATAGTATACTGCCCAAAAGGAAAGGGACATTAATGACACGAGTCTGGTAGTATTGCACTATAAACCACCCTGCCAGCACTATAAGTATAAAGAAGCCTGTTAAAGGAAGGCTCGAGTAAAAGGCATACAGTACAATTATACTATAGCTTTTCCAATTATAGCCTTTGTTTAAAAGTGTAAGAAAAGCGTAAAGTAAGAATGGTTGCCCTGTTATAGAGAGACCGTACACAGAGTAGAAAGGAAGTGCAGCAAATGTTACTGATACCCCCAAAACAATCCAGTTATAGTTCTTTGATGGTAACACGAACCTTTTAAGTAACAGGAACATCCCTATAAATGCTATGGCATGAACCACAACCTCATTAACCGCATAGGCCTGGAAGGGACTTAAAAACAGGAAAAACCATACAGAAATATTAAACTGACTCGGGTATAGTTTAGAAGGGAAGCCATTCATTACCCGTTGAGTAACTGCATTATCACCGATTAGTTTCCCGCCTTCGGTCATGATCATTTTCCAAACCAACTCAGAGTCCAGGTTATCATGTATAGTTATATAAGAGTCCTCGCCGAGAAGTATTCTGGGTAATGAAAAGAGCAATATTACAAATGCCAAGCCTATCCAGAAAAGTACATTGCCAGTTTCTTCTGGTTGACTTAAATTATACCTGGTGCTCTTATTTTGTGCTACTGTCTTTAAAGCCATTGATGAAATAATCTTACTTAACAAATGTACTTATTTTCTGCAGTGCTTTATAGTATGTCGGGTACTTCACTGGTTAGAAGCACGCTTTGGTTGGCCTGGCTGAAGTATAATCTACTTCAAAACCACTCTAATCATCTGCGGATCATCTTGCAACGTTCTTACGTTTTGCTTTAACTGCTCTAGTTCTTTGGTCAGGTCTTCTTTGGCGGATTTGAATTTATGGTCCATTTGCTTGGGTGTGCCGCAGAAACGGGTGTAGAAGCCAGCGTCGGGGCCGGTTGCTATAGTTTGGAATTCTGCTTTTAGTTCTTCCAGTTGGTCAGTCAGGATCTTGATGTAGTATTGCAGTTGTTCGTCTTGTAGTGTGTCTAATGGCTGGCCTTGTTCCTGCATAAACTCCATTTGCAGGCGCAGCAGCTCAAAAAAGTCGTCGTGGTGGTAGGCTTGTGTGACGCGTTTCATGGCTTCTTCTTTCCAGGCGCGTTTGGTTTCGTCGCGTTCTTTGTCGGGGTGCAGTTGTTTAGCGAGCTCGGTGTACACGCGGCGGCTGGCTTTGCTGATGTTACTGAGTTCGGCTTTTGCCTTGGCTTCTTTTTCGCGTTGCGCTTTGGTTTTGCGGTTTTTCTGGCGGTTCTGTTTTTCCTGTTCGCGCTGCTCGCGTTCGCGGTCCAGCTGGGCTTGTATGCGCTCGAAATCGTCCAGGTCATCAAACGTATCTTCTATTCTTGGCTCCTCATCAGCTATAGTTTCATTCTCTTCTTCGGCTTCAAAAGCATTGCGCTCGGCGTAAGTATATTCTGCATATCGGTCATGGAGTTCAATCATGTCGCGGCGCTCATAGTTCGAGATCAGATCGAAGGTAATGTTCTCGATAAGGGCGGATATTTTTAACTTTTCGCGGATACTGAAAATGGGAAGCGGGAAAGCCTGATCCAGCAAATGCGCTAACTCTACGCGCTTGTCCAGTTGCTGAAGTATAATAGGGCGCAGTTCTTTTTCGATGCGCTTCTGGGCCAGGTTTATACTTTCGCGGCGGGTGGTTATTTCCTTTTTAAGCAGCTCTATCTGTTCGGTTTTATGGTTAAACTCCTGCTGCAGTTTGCTCAGTTTGCGCTCTGCTGAAGTGGAGATCTGGGGTGTTAGGTTTGGAGCGGGTTTGTTGGACGCGGACATGTACAGAAAGTATAAGCTAGTGTTGGTGTTACAAAAGTACAGGTTATCCGTTGTATATCCGTCTTTGCCTACCGGACGCTCACAGGTCTGAAAGACACTGTGAGGTCTAGCGGATCAGTTCCACCTTACGTTCCCCAATCTGCTGGCGCCACATGGCATAGTACAGGCCTTTTTGTTCCAGTAATTCGGCGTGGCTGCCCTGCTCCACTATCTTGCCTTTTTCAAGCACAAAAATGGTGTCTGCGTGCATGATAGTTGATAAGCGGTGGGCAATTAGTATCGTTATCTGCTCGCGCAATGCAGAAATCTCCCGGACGGTACTGGTAATCTCTTCTTCGGTAAGCGAATCTAAAGCAGAAGTGGCTTCGTCGAAGATGAGCAGGCGCGGGTTGCGGATAAGGGCGCGGGCAATGGAAAGTCGCTGCTTTTCGCCACCCGACATTTTCAGGCCGCCTTCCCCGATCTGGGTATGAATGCCTTTTTCGGAGCGGGACAGCAGGTTAGTGGCAGATGCTTTTTTCATGGCAGCCAGCACTTCGTCGTCGGTAGCGTCGGGTTTTACATATTGCAGATTCTCTTTTATAGTTCCCGAAAAAAGGTTGGTTTCCTGAGTTACAAAGCCGAGTTGGCGGCGTGCTTCGTTCAGCCAGATCTCGTGGGTGGGGTAATTGTTATAGTATACTTCGCCGCTCACCGGTTTATACAAACCCACCAGCAACTTTACCAGCGTAGATTTACCCGAACCCGACGGTCCCACAAAAGCAATCGTATCGCCGGTGTTGGCTTCAAACGAGATACCATCTACCGCATTCTGCTTCGCGCCCCTATGGTGAAAAACCACATCTTCGAAACGCAGCTGCTGCAACGGGCCAATGTCGATGGCAGATTCTGGGCGGGTTTCTACGGGCTTGTTCATCAGGGCATCAAAAGTTTGTAACGATGCTTCGGCTTCGCGATAGGCAAGTATAATGGTGCCCAAATCCTGCAGCGGCCCGAAAATGCTCACCGAAATAAACTGCATCGAGATCAGCTCACCCGTCGTTAAAACATCCCTGAAAATAAGCCACAGCAGCGTAAAAAGTATAGATTGCTTGAGCAGGTTTAACGCAGTGCCCTGCAAAAAAGAAAGTGTGCGCACCTGTTTTACTTTTTCCATTTCCAGCTGAAAAATACGTTCGGTGTGCTCGCGCAGGCGGCGTATTTCGGGGTAGGTAAGGCCCAGGCTTTTTACCAGCTCAATGTTGCGCAACGACTCCGTTATCACCCCCGACATTTTATTGGATGCCCGGTTAATAGAGCGCTGCATGGTTTTAATTTTGGCGCTCAGCAAACTGGTTAATCCGCCCAGCACAAGTATACCAATAACAAAAATAGGCACCAGTGCCCAGTGTTTTGTAACCGCATACCACACCAGGAAGCCCACGCCAACTATAGACGAGAACAGGATGTTGATGAAAGCCGAGATAAAGCGCTCGGTGTCGCGGCGTACGCGCTGAAGTATAGAAAGTGTTTCGCCGCTGTTCTGGTTGGCGTATTCCTGGTAAGATAGCTTCAGGGTTTGTTTCAGGCCGTCGTTAAAGATCTTTACCCCGAATTTTTGTACTACCAGATTGGTGAAATACTCCTGAAACGCCTTTGCCAACCTTGAAAGTAACGCAACTATAACTGCCAGCAACATCAGCCACAAAGCACCTTTTACGCGCTCGTCGTTGGTCATGGTAAAAGGCGGCGTGGCGTATTTGTCTATTATCTCCCCAAAAATAATAGGATCGACGAGGGCCAGCACCTGGCTGATGCCGGCAAGTATAAGCGAAAGTATAACCAGCCCACGGTGAGGCTGCAGGTAGTTCCAAAGTACGCGCATGTATGCTTAATTGTAAAGGTTTATACGTACGGCTGTGCAAACTATAAGTATAAATACATGGTGGGGCTTACAAACTATAGCCTGAGATGCAACAATAAAGTATAACATAGCAAAAGCGCCTGCAACTATAGTTACAGGCGCTTTTGCTATGAAAGTTATGAACGTTAATCCCAGTACGTGATGTTGGAAGCGGCGCTGCCATCGGCTGTAAATACAAGCTTTTTGTCGCCGGCTTTATCGTTTAGCTCTACCTGGTAATAGGTGGTGCCGTCTTTTTCCAGCACTTCCACATCATCCAGTTTAAGGCCTTTGTAGCTCTGGGTTATGGCAGTATTAACAGCCTGCGGAAGTTCTTTTTTATCCACGTCATGCTTGGCCATCAGTATCGTTCCGGCTGGGTCTACTAACACGGTATGCTCTGTGCGGTTAATCTTAAACTCAGCTTCGTAGTTTGTCTCATTCATCTCCCAGTCAATTTTCGCAGCATTAGCGTATTTCTGAGAAATGGCGTTGGTTACTGCGGCCGGTACATCTTTAGGGGCAACATCCTGGGCATTTACTGCTAAGCCGGCAGCTCCGGCAAATACAAATCCAAATAATAGCGTCTTCATAAGCTGTTGGTTATAAGTTAAACAGTTAGTTAATGCTGTAAACTTATAACCCAATTCTGAAGCAAATCTGTAGCAGTAAAAAAGTCAGGTGATCAACTGTGTTAAGGCTACATAGCAGCCAGTATCTTGTCTTTCTGTGTTTTAAAATCTTCTTCAGTTATCAGGCCATTTTCTTTTAGCTTACCTATCTTTTCGAGGCGGGCAATGCATTCATCTGCGTCGTAGGTTATCCTGCTCGAGATTGAAAGCTCTGACAGTTCTTCCTGGCGCAGTTTGGCTTTGCGTAGTTTAAAGGCAAGAAATACGGTAGTGCCTAGCAAAATAAGCGAAAGCATGAATGAGGTATTCTTATAGTCGCTCTGGCTGCCGACATCCGAAATAGCATTGTTGTATAACTCTGTCGTGGTTTCTAGTTCGGTGCGCAGGTTGGCTATAGTTTCTTCGGCAGACGATAGCTGGTCTTTAGTGATGTTGTGCTGGTCGCGCAGGCCTTTTTCGGTTCTGTTGTTCTGGGAGCGTACTTCCTCCATTATCTCGTTATCCTTGGCAATAATTCCGTTCTGCACCCCAATAATATTAGCAAGATCATCCTTAGATTTCCCGCCAAAAAACGCATTGTTCTGGTCCTGGTAATACTCCCATTCTTCGTATAGTTGGTCGCGTTCCTGCATTAGCCTGCCAAGCCGTTGTGCAGTGCCTGTATGGGCCAGAAACGTTAAAAAGGTAAGCGTGAGCAGAAATGTTAACCGGGTAAAAGTTAGCTTCATAAGCAGTTCTGAAATTAAGGATGTTTTAACGGCGCAATATTAATCTTTTTTAATATAACATAGGGTGCAGTATGTTGCTTTAATTAAAGAATATGTACTATAAGTATAACATTTATGTAGCTTATATACTTTCAGATATCTCTTTAACGTTAGTTTCGTAGGTATACTTTAGTTTGTAAAAAATCCCTATTAAATTTCATTTTAAGTAAATCACTATGAAGAACACGCGTATTTTTAGCTTGCTTGCCCTGCTGCTGGCATTTTTAGTTTCTACATCAGTAATGGCCCAGGATGCAAAACCAAAGGCGAGCCCGCCGGCAACTGCTACTGGCAAAGTGGGTGGTGCAACGGTAACTATAAACTATAGCAGCCCATCGGTTAAAGGCCGTACCATTTGGGGCGGGCTGGTACCTTACGGACAGGTTTGGCGCTCCGGGGCTAACGAGGCTACTACTGTTACATTTGATAAGGATGTGCTGGTAGAAGGCAAGCCGCTGGCAGCCGGAACCTATAGTTTCTATACGATACCTACCGAAGACAAGTGGACCGTGATCTTTAACAAAACTGCCAAACAATGGGGCACCCAGTACGACGAAAAACAGGATGCCCTGCGCCTGACTGTAACCCCAAGTAAAGCCCCGACCATGAACGAGCGACTGAAGTACGACATAAACAGCAATGGTCTGCTGCTAAGCTGGGAAAACCTGGCCGTGCCGGTTAAAATTACAGCAAAGAAATAAGCAAACTTACAGGTAAACATGCCCCTGCATTTACTGGTAAATCCGGTGGTGCAGGGGTTTGTTGTTTAGGTTGCCGGAATTGATAGATTTACTTTACAAACCGGAGTAATACCATGCAAATTATAGATAAGCTGGCTACCAGCCTGAACTGCCGCAACGAAGAACCGAACAAGCAACTGGCCCAAACTATAGCCGATACCAATAATAAGGCAGCTGTAAAAGAACTGGTAAGTTTACTGCACCACGCAAACAAAAACATACAAGGTGATGCCATAAAAGTGCTGCAAGAAACCGGTGCTCTGAAACCAGAACTAGTAGCACCTTATGTTGCCGAACTGCTACCACTACTGCAACACAAAAATAACCGCATGGTATGGGGAACGATGGCTGCCCTAAGTGCCCTTGCCCCGGCCGCACCAACTATACTTTACAATAACCTGGGCACTATTCTGGATGCAGCAGCCAAAGGCTCAGTTATCACCAAAGACCATACAATTAAAATACTGGTTATACTTGCCGCCACGCCCGCTTACACCCAGGATTGCATTGCCCTGCTGCTCGACCAGCTGAAAGACGCGCCTGTAAACCAGCTGCCCACCTACGCCGAGAGCACCGTCACCATCATTACGCCTACCTATAAACCCGAAATGCTCCGTATTTTAATGCAGCGCCTGCCCGACGTTACTACAGAAACCAAACACCGTCGCCTGACCAGACTAATCCAAAAACTTCAGAAATAAGCCTGCTATAGTTGCCGTTACAGCACTGTTGTTTCAGACTATCCACTTTTGTATCTTCCTGTACCCAAACAGGATAAAACGTATGCAGAAAATTACCCGCGACCTTATTTACAGCATTGCCCGGCACAGCAACTGGCGTGGGCAAAGTATAGCTGCATGGTTCCGGAAAGAGCGCATTTACGCCAACACCACCGCCTGGATCCGCTTTATGCAGTTGCTGTTACTGGTGCTGGGTGGCGGGTTTATAGTTTCGGGTGTGGTGTTCTTTTTTGCTTACAATTGGGCCGATATGCACAAGTTCCTGAAGCTTGGTTTAATAGAGCTTATGCTGCTGGCGGTTACCGTGCTGGCCGTTTTTACTACATGGACCAAACTTGTAAAAAACCTTCTGTTGCTGGCTGCCACCATGCTGGTGGGCGTGCTGTTTGCCGTTTACGGGCAGATCTACCAGACCGGGGCCAACGCGTACGATTTCTTCCTAGGCTGGACGGTGTTTGTATTACTTTGGGTGCTGGCAGCCCGCTTTCAACCCCTTTGGGTCATTTTTATGGCGCTCATCAACACCACGTTTATACTATATGTACAGCAGGTGGCCACAGGACTTGCGTTTCCGGTAGCGCTCGATGTTTTGTTTGGGGTTAACGCGGTAGCAGTGCTGGTTTGGGAAGTGCTTTATAGTAAAGGCATGATCAGCCGTTTCGGGAAGTGGTTTCCGAGGCTGGTAGCGTTGGCCGCGTTGGTCTATATTACGCTTAGCATGATCCTGTTTATGTTTGATACCTATAGTTCAGGTGACAGGGGTTTGTGCTTTGGGTTAGCAGCAGTTGGTTTTATAGTTGGCATCTGGTATGGGTACAGCCACCGCGACCTGTTTTACCTGTCAGTTATCCCGTTTTGTGTAATTATAGTTGGCGCAGCCGGCATTATAAAACTGGCTGGCTCCGACCCGGTAGGCGTGTTTTTGCTGGCCTGCGTGTTCGTAGTTGGAAGCATTACCCTGCTCATCCGCAACATCATCCAGATAAACCGTAAATGGCATGGCACAGTTTAGTAATGAAAAGCTGCAGCGCGTGCTGCAAACAATAGCCCACGAAGAAGGCAATAGCTTTACATATGATGCTGCTGAAATTGAAACTGAAGCGCGTTACAGCTCATCGCGGTACACCAACCTTCCCATTAAGCTGCTCACTATTTTCGGGGGCTTTCTGGCTACGCTCTTTTTTATGGGCTTTTTGTTCTCAACGGGTCTTTACAACTCTACTGTGGCGCTGCTGGTTTTTGGCGTAGCCTTTATAGTTGGTTCAGAAGTAATAAGCCGCCTGCGCCACGATCTGTTGCTGGATGCTGTGAGTGTATCGCTGAACATTACCGGGTACCTGCTTTTCGGGATGGGGGTAAGCGAGCTGAACAGCGATGTAACATTGGCCCTTTTGTTGGCTGGCATAGCAGCTATATTTATAGTTGTCTCGGGAAGTATGGTGCTGTTGTTTTTGGCCACGCTGGTTTTCTGGGGAAGTTTGGTTAGCCTGCCGCTTATTTTTGAAATGCCTGAATTGTTATATGTGCATGTCGGGGTGATGGCAGCTATACTTGTTTACCTCAGCCTTCACGAAGCCCGCCTGATAGCCCAACACCCACGCCTGAACAAACTATACGCGCCGGTACGCATAGGGTCGGTTTTTTCGTTTATAGGGTTGCTTATACTGCTGGCGCATCATACCCTTCTCCCCGAAAAATTGGAGTATCTGTGGGTGGCTAGTCTGCTGCTTATAGTTGCATTGCTGGTAGTGTTGCGCCGCATTATGCACGACAACGGCGTTACCGATAGCAAGACTCAAACTATAGTTTATACCTGCTGCATTGCCCTTCTTGCACCAACGATACTTACGCCTTCGCTGGCAGGGGCACTGCTTGTTGTGCTGGCCAGCTTTTACATAGGCCATCACCTGAGTTTTATAGTTGGCTTGCTGGCGCTGGGCTATTTCATTATCCTGTATTACTATAATTTGCAGCTCACGCTACTGGCAAAATCGGGGATACTGGTGCTTACCGGCTGCCTGTTTTTAGGTGGCCTATACCTGCTGAACCGTTACCTCAGAAACCATGCAAACTAACCTGAAAGCTATAGTTGTGCTCGTAAACCTTGTCCTGGTGCTGGCTTATGTAAACTGGTCGGTAGCTGAGAAGGAGGATACCCTGGAAAACGGTGAACTGGTGCTGCTGAAACTAGCCCCGGTAGACCCGCGCTCTTTAATGCAGGGCGATTACATGCGCCTGAATTACGCCATCAGCCAACCCTGGCAACAACTACAGACCGGCGATAGCACAACCAGGCCAACCCAGCAACCTCAACAGACTTTAGACAACCTGAAAAGCCGGGGCTATGCCGTACTGAAATTAGATGCACACCACGTAGCGCAACTCGTACGGTATCAGCCAGAAGAAGAACCGCTGCACCAGAGCGAGCTGCTATTAAAGTATACTAAAGGCGACTGGGCACTTAACCTGGGGGCAGAATCTTACTTTTTTGAAGAAGGTCAGGCCAAAACCTTTGAACAGGCCGAATACGGTGGTTTAAGAGTAGACAAACAGGGGAACAGCGTGCTGGTAGGGCTCTATGATAAGAACCGGAACCTGCTGAAACCCAAACGCGCCGAAACGTTGGAAAAGTAAAGGTTTTATAGTTACCAGGATGAAAGCAACTATCCACGGCTATACCACCGGTCGTTTTTTTAGCGCTACGGCACAGGTCTATAGTTGGGTAGCTACTGTTTCTGCCTTCTTTGCCATTCTGAATGGCTCCTATGTGGCATTTTTATTTTTACCTGCCGGTATCGTGTCGCTGCTCCTGTATCGTCGTTTTGAAATTGACCTGGTACACAGAACCTATAAAGTGGGCGTCCGGTTACTGGGCTTTACGTTTGGTAAACTGCTTCCATTGCCTGGTGTCGATTTCCTGTACCTGAATAAAAATAAACGTACCAGCGTAGCTATGTCCAGGGCATCTGTTAGGCAGTTCCGGAGCATAACCTACGATGGCTACCTGAAACTGGCTGATGCGACCAAACTACACCTGGTGCAGGAACACACAAAAGAAAAAGCCCTACAGAAACTGGAGCAAATAGCCGATGACCTTGGCATAGTGCTGCGCGACCAGACCGACAGGAAATTTTAATAACTATAAGGCAGGCACTGTACCCTAAAAGTATAAATCTGTTTTACCTTTACACCTGCATGCATCTGTTACAACACAACACCCTGAAAGAAGACCTGTTGCTCGCAACAGTTGGGGTGGCCCTCCTTTCGGTTTGCCTTTGGGATGGAATTGGCATTACTTTCGATTCGCATTTATACCTGCTGGGCAGCACCTACCTGCAACAACACGGCTTTACAGATTTGTTTACAGTGCCGGCCTTTCGTACGAAGCCTCCTGTGCTATCGGCGCTTTATGCGTTGCTGCAAAACAATATTCAACTTATAAAACTATCGAACCTGCTATTTCTGGCGGGTACCCTGCTGGTAAATTTCAAACTGGCAACTATACTCATAGATGATCTCTTTTTCAGGAGGCTTACAAAGGCAGTGCTGGCATCGGCTACGCCTTTTATGCTGGTGCATAGCTTTCTGTGGTCGGAGCCGTTCTTTTTGTTTGTACTTAGTGTGTACTTTTTGCTGAGCTACCATGCCCTGTTACATACTCATAAAACTGCCTGGCTATATGTACTGCCCGTACTGGGATTATTACTTGTCGGGTTGCGCCATATTGGGGTAGTGTATGTGCTGTGCAGCGGTGTATATGTGCTGATGCATTACAAATATTTTAGCAGAAAGCAGTTAATGCCTATTATTTTAAATGTGCTGCTGCCGGTGCTGGCCCTGTTGTGGTGGCACACCCAGGTAGTGGCACATAGTGGCGATGCCGGGGAGTATAACCTTATCCGTAACTTAAACCTGCAGCGCAATTTTCTGGTGTACGCCGATGTGCTGAAAGTATGGCTGGCACCACCCGGTTTGCCCTTTCCGGAAGTGTTGGCTATAGTTGCTTTTATAGGCTATGCTATAGTTGCCTGGCTGGCTGTACGGCAAAGCTATGGTTCTAAAGCAAGGCATTTGGTTCTTTTATTTCTGCTTACTTCGGGAGGGTATGCGGGGCTTATGCTCTTAAAAGGCGACTTACTTACTGATGACAACGAGCGCTATCTTTCGCTGGTTTATGCGCCCTTAACCATCCTGCTTTTTTATGTGCTGCAAAACCGAATGGTAACTATAAACCGAAAACTAGTATGGCTGTTTTTTATAGTTTGGTTTGCTTATCCGCTTGCCCGTACCCTGTATAATGTAAACCGCTGGCGCCAGCATGGAATTAACACCTACAACCCTGCGGCTGCACCTAAAGCCATAATTTCAGAGTTTAAAAGTCCGAAGTAAGCTATAGTTGCTTCTCCATTTTATAGTGCTGTATAGTACCGAAAAGCAGGTGGGTTTTCTCAATCAGCTTATAGCCATTACGCTCATAAAAACTGATGGCCTTTTCGCGGGCCTGCAGCACCATGTTGGTAGCGCCCATACTTTTTGCCTTATTTTCGAGGTAATCCAACAATAGTTTTCCTAAGCCTTTGCCCTGGTAATTTTCGTGTATACCCATAAACCTGATCTGTGCTTCGTGCGGGGTTTGCAGGTGCATCCGGCATACGCCAATAGCTTCGCCGGCATCGTTTACCAGCAGGGCATGTGTGGCTGTTGCATCGTCGTCGGCGCGTTCGCTGCCTTTGGGTTGACCCCATGGTTGGCGCAGAGTTAGATAACGCAACTGGTAATACTTCTCGAACTGCTCGGGGGTGGCGGGCTCTAATATGTGCATGGTTTACTAGCTAAAGGGTTTATCGTTGATTGTAAAGCGTTCAGGATAGAATAGCGGCTTGGTGAGACATAAACTATAAGGCCGAAGTTTCTAAACTAATTTTGGGAGGCCTACAGCCTCGCGGCACAGGCTATACTTGCACAACTACCATTTAGCATCAAACTATAGTTTCTGATCTTATCCTTTACTAAAAGTTGCCAGTTGAGCTGTTCCTTACCAAACCGTTTTCTCTCTAAAATCAAGCCATCTAACAATTAACAATATAGCAATTTAACAATTCAGCAATTATCAGATAACTTTGTTGCCTGAATAGAGGTAAAAATCAAATCTTAAAAACATAAGCTAAAAACTATGGCATCTTTCGATATTGTAAGCAAAGTAGACCCACAGGTTATGGACAACGCCGTAAATGTGGCTCGCAAAGAGATCATGAACCGCTACGATTTCCGTGACACCAAAGGCTCTCTGGAGTACGACAAAAAAACCAGCGAAGTAAAGATTGTGATGGAAAACGACATGCGTGTGCAGCATACCGAAGACGTGCTGATGAGCAAAATGGTGAAGCAGGGTCTTGATGCAACTGCCCTCGATTTCTCGAAAGAAGCTTACCAGAGCGGCGCCATGGTTAAAAAAGACATCAAAGTGAAAGCCGGAATCGATAAAGAGACATCCAAAAAGATCATGAAACTGATAAAAGATAGCAAAGCAAAAGTATCAGCAGCTATTATGGATGAGACCATTCGGGTAACCGGCAAAAAAATAGACGACCTACAGGAAATAATAGGCATACTGCGCGCTAACACCGAAACAATAGGTATGCCCCTGCAATATGTAAACATGAAGAGCTAATTGTTGATTTCTAAATTGTTAGATTGTTGATTGTTGGCAATAGATGCTCCTGATCAGCAGTAAATCAAGCTTGTATAAAGTATAGTTCAACAACCAGCAATAAACAATTAACAATACGAACTATGGATTTCGCAATTTTTGCCAACCCCGACACCTGGATAAGCTTACTGACATTAACCTTTATGGAAGTGGTGTTGGGTATAGATAACATTGTTTTTATCTCGATTATAGTTGCGAGGTTACCCAAAGAGCAGCAAAGCAAAGGCCGGACAATTGGTTTGTTGTTGGCACTTGTGTTCAGGGTGATACTTTTGCTGTTTATTAGCTACATTGTGCAGGCCAAAGAGCCGCTGTTTACACTTAATCTGCCGTTTACCGAAAACGAGCTGGCCGTATCTATCCGCGACCTGATCCTGTTTGCCGGCGGCTTGTTTTTGCTGGCCAAAAGCACCACCGAGATACACAACAAACTGGAGGGCGAAGAAGAAACCCATGGTACTGCCAAGTCCAGTGTTACGCTGGGCAAGGTCCTGATCCAGATCATCCTGATAGACATTGTATTTTCTTTCGACTCTATCCTAACGGCAGTAGGGTTGGTAGATAATGTGTTCATCATGATTATTGCGGTAATTATTTCCATGATTATCATGCTGCTGTTTGCCAAGTATGTAAGCGATTTCGTGAACAAGCACCCGACCGTAAAAATGCTGGCGCTGTCGTTTCTGTTGCTTATTGGCGTTATGCTGGTGGCCGAGGCCTTCCATGTCGAGATCCCGAAAGGCTACATTTACTTTGCCATGTTCTTCTCGCTGATGGTGGAAATGCTGAACATGCGGCTTCGCAAGAAAGTGAATCCGGTGCAACTGCGCCAGAACGAGATCCTGGATGAAGACAAGTATACCGTTATCGACTAACCTCTTTTAAAAGTAAGTTAAAAGGCTTCCGGTGTTATCAGCCGGAAGCCTTTTTTGTTTCTATAGTTTGCCTGGTGGTGTAAGTATAAACTATAGCTGATAAGTTTATATATTAGTGTAATCATATACTATAGTCTACTTATGCAATACCGCAATTACCCGCTGGCACTGTTTGTTTTTCTGGCACTTACCGGCCTGGCTATACTTAGTGTTTCGCTGGTACGTGCCCCCGAGGCCTTGCCGGCTACTGCCCCTGCTACCCAGTTTTCAGCTGAAAGAGCCATGACCCATGTACGTCGGGTTGCAAAAGAACCTCATGCTATGGGCACAAAAGCGCACGCCGAAGTTAGGGGTTACCTGCTTGCCCAACTGCAACAACTCGGGCTGGGGGCTGAGGTGCAGGAAGCAACCGTTGCCGCAGAACCGGGCTATGTAGCGCAGGCAGGGTACGTGTACAACATAGTGGGCCGGCTTAAAGGGAGTGGCAATGGCAAAGCTGTATTGCTGATGGCGCACTACGACTCGCAGCCTAACACGCCGGGCGCCGCCGATGATGCCACAGGTGTGGCCGCCATGTTGGAAACAGCAAGAGCCCTGAAACAGGGAGCACAACTGCAGAACGATGTTATTTTGCTAATGACAGACGGGGAGGAATACGGCTTGTACGGTGCCAGAGCTTTTCTGCGGCACCCGTGGGCAAAGGACGTAGGCATGATCGTAAACCTGGAAGCACGCGGCAACAGTGGCCCCAGCATGACCTTCGAGATTAGTCCGGAAAATGGTTGGGTGATTGAAGAGTTTGCCAAAGCAGCACCATACCCTATCGCCAACTCGCTGGCTTATGAAGTGTACCGCAACCTGCCCAACGATACCGACTTTACCGTTTTTAGAAAAGAGGGCTACACCGGTGTAAATTCGGCTTTTATAGATGGATTTGTAAACTACCACAAACTTACCGATTCGCCCGAAAACCTGGACCGTAACAGCCTGCAACACCATGGCAGCAACATGCTGGCACTTGCCAGACACTTCGGTAACATCAGCTTGGTAAATACAAAAGCGCCTGATAAAGTTTTCTTTAACCCGGCAGGTACATTGCTGGTGCAGTACCCGGCGTGGTTTAACTATATACTTGTTGCCTTGGCGGCACTGCTGCTTGTGTTGGTTTTAAGGGCAGGGCTCAGAAAGCAGGCGCTAACTATAGCCCAGGTGCTGGGTGGTTTTGGCTTGTATGTAGTGATGCTTGCTATAGTTGCCGGGCTTTTTGTTCCCATAAACACCTTTGTAACTAGTCTGCTGCCGTACTGGCACCAGCACAATGGCGTGTATAGTTCCGATGCCTTTTTTATGGCTTACCTGTTGCTGGCCATCGGGTTGTTTATGTTGCTGTCGTGGTTGGTGCTGCGCTGGCTTAGGCTGTTTTCGGTGGTAACGGGCGTGTTCCTGCTTTGGTTTGTGTTATTGCTGGTTGTGCTCTTCCTGGTGCCGTCTGTAGCATACTTGTTTCTGTTCCCGTTGTTGTTTAGCCTGGCTGCTACGTTAGCAATTTTACGGGGCGGGCTGCACCTGCAGCAGAAAGTCGGATGGACGTATGGTCTGATTCTGCTAACAGGGCTCTTGCCGGCTATCTTTATCGTCTTGCCAATCGTGAAGCTGTTGTTTACAGTGTTTGCCCTGCAGATGCCCGTTGCCATGGTCGTTATGTTGGTGCTGGTACTCGGTTTGGCAGTGCCATTGCTTGTGTTGCTGGAGCGTAGTTTCAGCTGGCGAATGCTTCCGTTGCTGCCGCTTTTGCTGGTATTAGCCGGATGTATACAGGTTTACAGTGCCATCGAGAGCGAAACCCCGTCTGCTAAAAAGCCCTTGCATAGCCATGTAAGTTATTACCTGAATACAGATACCAAACAAGCTGTCTGGGCTTCTGCATTTAAAACAACAGATGATTGGAACAAGCAGTTCTTCCCAAATCCTGTAACTGCTCCGCTAACCGAAATCTATCCGACAGCATCTTACGGTTTCCTGAAAAATGAAGCCGAACCCTTAGCTTTACAGGCACCTGTGGCAGAGTTGGTAAACGAAACAACCGTAAGTGGTAAAAGAAGGCTACAGTTAAAGTTACAATCCCCGAGAGGAGCCGCGCACTTCGAGCTAATGTTACAGACTCAGGACAGTACAGGCATCAGCAGCGTTGCCTTAAATGGTGAAGTGCTTTCGTTACAGCCAATCGAAAAAGACGGCAAAAGTTATTACCACATAAGGGTACAAGGCTTGCCGGTTTCTAAAGAAGTGATGCTGGAAGTAGAACAGCCTCTTAATACTCCACTTAATTTGCTGCTGTACGACCAAAGTATAGGGCTACCGCAACAACTGGTACAAAAAGCCATGCCAGCGTACGTAGTACCAGAACAGGGCCGCGACAGCAACCTGACCATTGTGCGTAAAGGCTATAGTTTCTAAGCTATAGTTTAAGGGTGCAATCTATAGCTGTACTTTTCCGGGGAATAATCGGAGTATAAAACTTACCGTGCAGCACGCGTAGTATAAAACTATAAAAGCCTCTGCTGCATCATGTTTACAGATAAGATTCGTGCCATTGCCTTGGGCAGTGTTTTGCTGTTATTACCGGCCTGCGAAAACCGTACCTCAGACTATAAAACAACCGAAATAACTTATACTTTAGACAGGCACGAGCCCAGCCTTATGTTCTGGGATTATGCCGCCAGCACCAGTATGCTGCAACAGCAGCTCGGCAAACTTGCCATACAAAAAACAACAGACTCACTTATCCATACTTATGCTGATTCTGCGTTGCTGATCCACTCCAAGGCGTTACAGCGGCTGCGTATCATTGCCGGCAAATACAAACGCGTGCAGTTACCCGACAGCCTGACCGGCTCAGACAAAGAAATGGTAGAAGAGTTTGAAGCGCTACAAGGCGAAGATTTTGAAAGCCGTTACCTGGAGTATATTACACTGACACATAAAGCCCAGCTTAGCAGGTACCGGGAAACAATGCACGAAACCGATGACCCCAGCCTGCGCCAATGGCTAACAACCATGCAGGCACGGATAAGCAACCAGCTACAACTTTACGCCCAAGCCGACTCAGTAAAAGAAGAAGAGTAAAACTATAGTTGGTTAGCTCCAGAGCTCTGAAGCCTTACATGCCATCCGGAAGAACAGGTCGCGCTCCAGACCGGCTACCTGGCGGGCTTCGCATTCTTCGTACCCGTTCTCGATGGCGTTAAGGTAATCGTAGTATAGTTGGGCAAGTTCTAAAGAGTCATCCTCAAAGCACTCGGTCAGTTTGCTTTTTACCAGCTTTTTTTCAGGCTCAAATACTTTAGAAGGGTATAGTTTATCAAGCTGGTAGATCAGGTATTTCTGCGACGTCTTGTTCTGGCGGGCGCCAAAAAGTTCTTCAATCGGGGTATCGTCGTCGTCAAATTCAATGTCCTGGTCATCTTCAACAGCCATCGGCTCATACACAATTATATCAAAGCCAAGCAGCTCCAGGTACTCGTCAAATTGTTCTTTAATAGGTATAAGGGTAGGGGTGTCGTATGGCTTGTTCAGGATGTTGGCCATGTGCAGCGATATCTCCTTGCCTTTTTCGCCGGCAGCCAGCAGTATCTGGTTAAACTGTGTAAAATCGCAGCCCAGGTAAATAAATTTGTACTCATCATCCAGCATGGTAAAGCACCACAGGGTTATAAACTCCGTATCGTCGATTACTACTGTATCGATGTAGAGTTCATTTATCTGAACGTAGTAAGGCGAATATTCCGGAGTATCCATGTGGGTTCGGCTTTAAGTACGAAATGCAATATTACTGCATGGCAAAAATGGTAAGGGCTTTTTTGGCGTATACGGCATTCCCGGAGATATGGCAACCCTTCTATATAGAAAGTTTAGTAAAGCATACTATTATTTTTTAACGCTATGTTATAAACAACTGATATATAAATTGTTGTATTTTTTAAGCTGATCAGATTTTTTTGTGAACGGATAGTGTAGCCGGTGTTAAGGTTTTGACCAGATACGTTCTAAAAACCGGTGCGCATTTTTGTAGGCAAGTTGCTGTAGTTGTGCTGTGTTAAGTTCTTCTTTCAGCCTGTTTAATATATACGTATAGCTGATGCCGGCATGTACCAGGTCCGGGAAGTAGAAAGGCAGGCGGCTGGCATCTTTTTCATCAGCAGTATAAAAGTAATCTGCCCCGAAACAGATGGCATTTTCGGCGCCATGCGCAAAGCCATAC
Source organism: Pontibacter fetidus (assembly GCF_010119545.1). Classification (GTDB taxonomy): domain Bacteria; phylum Bacteroidota; class Bacteroidia; order Cytophagales; family Hymenobacteraceae; genus Pontibacter; species Pontibacter fetidus. The sequence continues at coordinate 57,546 of NZ_JAAEAA010000021.1, forward strand.
TTAATGTGTTCCAGTATAGCATCGGGGGCATCGTTGTTCAGGAAAGAGCGCAGAAAGTTAATGCCTATCAAGCCATCGCGACGGATGATTTCCTGCACGAGTTCGGCTGGCAAATTGCGTTCGTGCTCCCATACCTGCCTGAAATTGGAGTGGCTGGCAATTACCGGTATATCCAGCTTTTCTTTGTCAATATGCTCCAGTATATCATAAGCCAGGGCATCGCTGGTGTGCGACATATCGATGGCAATATGGCGGCCGTGCATGTAGTCGAGTAGCATTTTGCCGTCGCGGGTTATGCCTTGGGTAGTAGCGTTGCCACCACCAAAACGATTGGCCAACGCGTGTGTCATGCTGATGTAAAGTACCCGGTCTACATCTTCAATTATCTTTTCCAATTTCTTAAAGCCATCTTCCAGCGGCTCGTTCTCCTCACAAAACCCGGAGGCATTCTCTATGGCAGCAACCATACCCGTAGTTTCTGCTGTTAGCGCCTGCTGTAATCCCTCCAGGTCCGTAACCGCCGTTAGTGAATTATCTGCTTCAGCTAATAGTTTAAAGGCCTCGCTTTGTTTTTTAGCATAGTTGGTGCTACCAGCTTTTGTAGGGCAATAAATAGCCATTACCTGCAGCTTAATATTGCCTTGCATTAACGAGGGCAGTGCACATCCTATTTCTTCTACCTTGTTCTGTTCGGCACCGGGCACATCGGTCAGGTATACCAACAGGTCGCAGTGCAGGTCTATTATAGGAAGTGTAGCAGGTATTATCGTATTCATACAGGTATAGCAAGTTTGGGTTTAATACGGGGAATTGCAGGTGTTGTGTTTGATGGGTTAATGTAATAAGAGTTTTTAAATATTTCTTTTGTCATTTCGAGTGTAGCGAGAAATCTGAGTTCTATAGTTGAGATTTATTGTTATTTTGAGCGTTAGTCGAGAAATCTTATTTGTCCAAAGTTGGGGTTTATACTTGCTTGAACCAAGCTATCCTTCTATAGTTTCCTCTAATCCTGGGAGCTTTATTTACCTATAGTTTCAATTTCACTTTGGTGCCCTCATGGCCGGGAGGCCCCGTCTTCGGGCATCGCGCTGCGCGAATCTCTTTTGCTCGTACCTCGCAATGCCTTCGGCACCAGATATTCACAAGGCGCTCAACCCAAAGACTGATATCTTTCGATAGCTAAATTATATTTGATTGGAGCTCCTATAGTTGTATTGCTTTATCGGGGGGTATTTTCGAGGGGACAGGTCGCGACCTGTCCGATCTTAGTATGTAACTATAGAATTTTACTTTTGACTTTAGCAATAGCAAAAAGCTCCCTCTCCTGTTTTTAGGAGAGGGCTGGGGTGAGGTAATACGGCAGGGGAGGGTGAAATGCCAAGTATAAAACTATAACTCTATAACAACCTACTTCCCGGTGCTTTTATCCTGTATACTTTGGGTAAGTAGTTTATAAATCTCCTGGAGCTGTGGTTGAGAAGCCAACTGGTGCAGGTGTTCTTCTATTACGTTGTGGTCGTGGCGAATGGCGGGGCCGGTTTGTACAGTATATGGATCATGTGCCGTTGCTTTCTTTATCGTTTCCTGGATCAGGGGTTGAAGCAGGTTAAGCGGCAAACCGGCTTCTCGCAGTAACTCGTGGCTGATACCGAGCAGGTGATTGGTAAAGTTACAGGCAAAAATGGCCGCTAGATGCAATTGTTTGCGCTTTTCGGATGTAACCCGTTCAACTTGCAGGCTTATACTTTTCGCCAATTGCTCTAGTTTGTTTGTAGTCTCTTCTGTATTTCCTTCCACAAGTATAGGCACATGTTGTAAATTAACTGGTGCTTGCTTAGAGAACGTCTGTAACGGGTAAAAAACGCCATAGTTTGCTCCGGCTATAGTTTCTAATACAGTTAAAGGCTGTGACCCTGAAGTGTGCGCTACCACTACGCCAGCTGGTGTTTTAAGCTCTTTCACCACATCGTCCAAAGCCTGGTCCGGAACAGCTATCAGCACAACATCAACAGCTGTACTTCTAAAGTCCAGCGACTGCGTCGAAACAGCACCCGGTAGTTGCCGAGCCAGTGCTTCGCTGTGCTGTTTGGTTCGACTATAAACAACTGCAATACTATGACCTGCTGCCTGTAATGCCTGCGCTAAATGCCAGGCTACATTTCCTGCGCCAACTATAGCTATGTTCATGAGTGTTACATTATCCGTTTGTAAAGTAAAACAGCGTTAATCTTAAACGCTAATTCTTACTTACACTTGCTGCTTTGTAAATATCCATAATCTGCTGACAAACCGTTTGCCGCGAATACTTGATTAAAAACAATTGTCTTATTTTATCAGGGTTGTAGTGCTTATAGTTCAAATGCATGGCAAGCAGGCCTTCATATAACGCTTCTGTATTTCCGGGCGCTACTAAAATGCCAGTTTCCGGAGTAATGATGCTTTCGGGGCCACCGCAGTATGTGCTGATCAGGGGTTTGCCACACGCTATTGCCTCCAGTAAAACCAGCGGTAAATTCTCATGCAGGCTTGGTAATACAAACGCATCACATCGCTGATACGCTTGTAATGCCTGGTCCCGGTTCAGTACACCCAGCAATTCTACGTTATCCGATATAGCTAAAGCATTGGCCCGGGCCTTATAGTTTTCCTGCTGAGAGCCTTCGCCACCTATTATTAATTTACACTCCTGATAAACCTCCAGGAGCTTTTTAAATGCCTCTAATAAATAAGAAATTCCTTTTCCTTCTTCTAGCCTGGCTAAGGTAAAAAATGTGAATGCTGTATTTGGTTGCTTGCCTTTATCAGGTTTAAAAAAGCTTTCGTCTGTCAGGTTGGGTATATGGGTAACCCGTGGTATTCCCCAGTTTTGCAAAGTTGCTTGCTGCTGCGGGCTCACAGCTATAGTTGCAAAAGCATTGTGCAGGGGCTTTGCCAGCCATGGGCTCAACTTGCCAGATGGTAGTTTAAATGCATCAAAAGGAAACGGGCCCATATGCTCTGTTAGCACATACGGGATGTTATACTTTTTACTCAATTCCATTGCTACCCAGCCTCCTGGGTGAGCGCTGTGGGCATGTATCACATCTATAGTGCCTTTTGCTGCTTTAAAGGCTAACAAGTGCTTTTCGTTTGCTTTTATAATGTTCCGGATATTGCCTTGCCATACTTTACGTGTCCAGGTAAAAGCGGGCGTATAGTATTGGGTTAAGTTATCGCGGAGCTGAGTTTGAGCGGCTTGTTTTAAAGAACCTTTTATAAGTTTCGGGATGATCTTTAACAAATCGTTGCTGTAAAGGAGCAGGTCATGCTCATGCGAGCCCCAGGTACTTAGCGCGAAATCGGAATCAGGAAACACATCGGCTAAGGCCTCGGCCTGTTCCTTAAAAAAGATGCCGGTATGCGGCTCATCTTCAGACGGATACCAGGATGGAATGATAAAAACATTCATAAAACTTGCCGTAACCTCCGGATGTGTTTGATTTATGCCTGGGCATATTACACAGAAGGCAGGCTTAAAACAAGCCTGCCTTCTATTTATCAATCTATAGTTTGGTTATAGTTACGCTACCTGCGCTTTGTCTGCTTTTTTAACAGCCTTTGGTTTTGTGGTTTTGGTAGTGTTACCCTCTTTGTTGCGGCGGGTAATTGCCATAATAAAACCGATAGACATAACTATAGTTCCGATCCAGAGAATGTTAACAAACGGTTTTTCCATTGCTTTCAGGATGATGTAGTCCTTTTGCGTAGTGTTTACCCCGATCTTAAATTCTTCTTTCTTCGGATCAATGTTCAGGAAAGTGATACGCAGACCCAGGTCTTCCAATATCTCCGGGTAATAACCGGCCATGCCATCTTTAAAGATCAGGAGCGGATGACCGTGGTAGGTCTTTTTCTCGCCCATTATCTTCATGTCGGCCTGCACCGCTACATCGCCTGCTTTTAATGGTACGCCCGGCACTTCTTTTATTACCTCAACCCCGTTAAAGATGGCCACATAATCGTTCAGGATAATGGTATCGCCAACAGTTACGGTATACTCTTTCAGCTCGCTCCATTCCTTTTCCTCGTTCGGGTCCGGTACAGATGATACGTGCGTGTAAAGGTCTTTGGTAGCAAACATTTTAATGTCCGGAGAAGCCAGCAGACCCATGTTCGGGTTTACCTGGGCACGCGGATAAAGTATAAATGCCTCGTTTGTTTCGCGGTTCTTATACTCTACCTGGTAATAAGTGTTTTCAGGTGTTGGCAGCTCTACCGTATCGCCAGTTTTATAGTATAGTTTTTCGGCTACTTTAATGTCGGCACGTGCAATGGCGCTGTACTCATCATCGGTCCTGAAAAGGATTTCCTTGTTCACGTATTCCGGTACACCAGCCACTTCTAAAAACTGCCCACGGTAGCTAACTTTATACTTGTCCATGTCGGTAGTGGTGTTTCTCCACAGCAACACGTTGTCGCGGTTTATCTCATCCGGAAACTCGCGCGAGTAAAGCATACCCGATGTGTTGCCTGAGATGATGTTAGAATAACCTGAAGAGAACAGGATACCCAGCAACATTAGCGCTATACCAATGTGCGCCACAGCCCCACCTGACAGAGATACCTTTTTATGCAGTAGGCTCAGGATAATGCTCAGGTTCGCAAATACCGCAAACAGCGATGTTACAAACAGGGTAATGTAAACCGGGTTGTCCAGTTTAAAATCAAATACATCAAACTTATTGGAAAGTATAATTACAAGACTCGCAAACAATAATGTAAGCATTGCCGGCATCGTAATCGCATCCAGGAAGCTGGACTTATCGGTTTTGCGCCACCACGTTAACTGGCCTATACCTGTAAGTACTGCCACCAGCACGCCCGCCCATAACTGGAACTTGGTGTAGTGTTCTATCTGGTCGGCTGGCAGGGCGGCGTTCGAGTCGATGCCTATAAAACCAAGGAAGGAATTATAAACCGGGATAGAGGTAGTAGCCCACACCTGAAAAGCTGCCAAACATAGTACCGCAGCACCTATAAATACCCAGAACTCACCGTTATATGTTGTTAGCTCTTTTTCTGTAACTGGTATCTGTTTCCACTTATAGATCAGTAAGGCTACAGCCAGCACGGCAAAAGCCGCCAGGTAAGTGAATAGCTGCCCAGAAAGACCTAAGTCTGTGAAAGAGTGTACTGAGGCGTTTCCTAAAATACCGCTTCGGGTAAGGAAAGTAGAGTAAAGAATAAGTATAAAAGTTGTGATAACAAGTATAAAGCTGGCCCGTAAACCTTGTTTGCTTCTACGGAAGGCGAGCATTGTATGGATAGCGCCAACCAACACCAGCCATGGGATATACACGGCATTCTCAACAGGGTCCCAGTTCCAGTAGCCACCAAAGTTAAGGGTTTCGTAAGCCCAGTAAGCACCCATTACAATACCAACACCCAGCGTTACAGCTGCAAAATGCGACCAAGGCAACGCAGGCTTTATCCATTCGCCAAACTTGCCTTTCCATAAGCCTGCCATAGCGTAGGCAAACGGAACCAGCGTAGCAGCAAAGCCCAGGAACAGGGTAGGAGGGTGAATTACCATCCAGTAGTTCTGTAACAGTGGGTTAAGGCCGGTACCATCTTTGGGTACAAAATTCGGGTCCATGGCAAACACCGGCGCATCCGGCATAAAGTCGCGCATCAAAATAAACGGCGACGAACCGATTTTGATATCAAAGATCACCACACCCAGGATCATGGAGGTAAGGAACAACTGCACGAACGAGAACATGGCCATCACCGGCGCTTCCCATTCCTTGTTCTTTTTACCCGTATTCATCAGCACTACGCCTAACACCACATGCCAGAAGATCCAGAGCAGGAACGAACCCTCCTGGCCCTCCCAGAAGCACGAGATCATGAAATGCACCGGCAGGTGATTGGATGAGTGGCTCCAGGCGTAATAATACTCGTAGCGGTGCTCGTAAATGATGTTAAAAAGCGCAAAGATGATTGTGATTACAGCCAGTGCATGCACATAAAAAGCGCCACGTGCAAAACGGCGCCATTTGGTAAGGGCTTCAGCATCTATAGTTGCGCGCGAAGCCATAAAGTAAGCGTAAGAAGACACGATGGCTGCCACAAAAGCAATTATCACACTCAGGTGGCCTATATCGCCGATCAGCGTATTTATCATCACTAAAAGTTAGAAAGTTAAAAAGTTGGGAAGTTAGAAAGTTGTGATCCTTTCCGCTTTCAACTATAATTTATAAACCAGCGGTAGTTTGCTGCACTTCTTTTTCTACGTACTTAGACGGGCACTTCAGCAGGATCTTATCAGCTACAAACACATCGTTCTGCATGTTACCGGTAATCACAACCTGCTCCGAGCGTTCAAAGTCCTGTGGTTTTGGGTTAAAGTACACTACTTTCTGCTCTACCCGGTTAGTATCCACCAGCATAAAGGCAAAGTAGTTCGGGTCTACCAGCGGGTCGTACTGCATGCCAACTATATGGCCTTTCGCATCCTTTTTCAGGCGGCCTACTACGTGCACTTTGGTTTTGCTGCCATCTTGTGCCAGCTCTTTTGCCTGACCAAAATCAACATACGTACTTGCGTCGCCAGCCGTAGACATAATGATCATGATGGCTGCCGCGATGATGATAATACCGATGATGTGTGACTTTTTCATCTTATTTTTAAAGTATAGATACTCTTTTTCTGTTAGCCTAACACATCAGAGGGCATTTTAAATCCATGGTGTCGAGCTATTTTATATTCTGATAAAAGCCACACTGCTTTATTGTTAGAGGTGGCCGTTACTGGCTATGGGCAGCACCCGGGCTGCGGTTTCATGGTCGTCTGTCGCTTCGTTCAGCTGTGTCTCCATCCTGATATAAAAATCATCAGAATCGAGAAGCTTGTATGTCCGCAGGTGGCGTTGCGATATAAACCACATTTCGTTGGCCGGATTGCTAAGTATAAAAAAGCATTCCGAAGTCTCGCTGGCATTGTATACACCTAGTACTTTATAAGCAAAGGCAGGGTCAAAGCGGCCATCGTTAATCGGGTGCGGCTTTACGTGCTCCAGCGGGCTCAGCGAAACAAATAAGCGGGGGTTAAGGGTGATGCTCATAAGTATAGTTTTAAACTTTAAATGAGCATTACTACGCAAACTTCAGCCCGTCTGGCTGACCGCTACTATAATTTAAAGCCAATGTTTAAAATGGCCTCACAATGTATTACTGCTTTATCAGGTCGTCTTTAAACTGCTTCTCCAGTTTGCCTACCTTGCGGTCCAGCATAATAAGGTAAATGATAAGCCCGACCAGCACGGTCAGCAACACTACCACTACCACGTAAATTTTTCCGTCCCGGCGCAGGGTGTCGGCCATTTCTACGTCCGTCTCAGCTGGTGCCGAGGAGTATTCTACCTGTGCTTGCCCGGGTTGTGCCTGCACTTGCTGGATGCCTGCCGTAGTGCCAAGTATAAAGCACCAGATGGCCAGTATTCTAAACAGTTTCATATAAGCGTTGTCTCAGTAATTCAAATCTTGATCTCACATTCACGATCCAGATGCCTAGCAGCGTCCAGCCCAGCACGGCCGGGTAAAACACTAAGCGTAAGCGGTTATCGAGGTCGTAAGAGTTAAAGCCGGGGTTACCGCCATTGCCAGGGTGCAGCGAATCGGTGAGGCGCGGCAGTATAAATAACAGCGGAATAAGGGCCGCAAAAGCAAAGATGTTGTACACTGCACTGATGCGTGCACGCTGCTGCTGTTCGGCAAAAGAGCTGCGCAACACCAGGTAGGCAAAATAGATGAGCAGGCCAATTGCGGCTGCGTTCTGTTTCGGGTCGTTGCTCCAGTATTCGCCCCACGTAAATTTAGCCCACTCCATGCCTGTAACTATACCCAGCACTCCAAACAGGATTCCTACTTTGGCAGACTCGTATGCGACCACATCGTTTTTTATAGTTGGGTTGCGCAGGTATTTAATAGAGTAGATAACCGAGATCAGTAGGATCAGGATCATGCCAAACCACATCGGCACGTGAAAGTATAAATTTCGGATGGTCTCGTTCAGAATAGCCAGCCTCGGAACCTCTGACAGCATACCCGCCACTACGGTAAAAACCAGTAGCAGCACTGTCAGTATTTTCCACCAATTTTTCTTCATTTTATAGTTAGATAGTAGGTGCTTGTAATCTTCAAAAAGTCGTGTTCAGCATTTAAATTCGTCTGTTACTGTCAAATCCTGCACCCGGAATTCTGTGCTTTAAGCCACTTTTTATGATCGCCAAAGGTACGGGAACAAAATATAAGAAACAGTGATAACGATCATGTTTATGGCAAGCAATGTGAGCAGTTCGTCGAGGCTTGCCCCTCGCTCCAGTCCATCCATCGCATTTTTCGACATTTTTATCAGCATCAGCAGCATTGGCACAATTACCGGGAAGCTTAAAATTGCCATCAGAGTGCTACTGTTTGCCGCCTTACTGGCAATGCCGGATATCATGGTAAGCGATGTCGAAAAACCAATGGCACCGAGCAACAGCGACAGCAAAAACATCGGGATATCCTGCACAGGATTGCCCAGCACAAACGCATAAAACACGAAGCAAATAACGGCTAGCAACAGCATTAGCATGGTGTTGTAAGCAATTTTAGCTAGTATAATTCCCTGCGGGCTAACTATAGAATAGAAGTATAGCAAACGGCCCCGGTTTTCCTGCATAAAGCTTTTGGCAATGGCATTAACCGACGTAAACAGCAGGATGATCCACAACAACGCATTCCAGATCGGGCCGCTGTCTTCGGAGAACTGGCGCAAGCCAAAGCTCAGGTAACATACAAAAACAGTACTGCCCACATACAGCAACATGCCATTAAAGGCATACTTCTGTCGCCATTCCAGCACCAGGTCTTTCTGTATCAGGTATATGATTTCTTTTAGCAGCACTGCTTTTTATTTTCCGCAAAGTTACGACACAATTATTTGGGAAAGTAGTGTTTGGCTGGATTGATGATTAGTATCAGTTTTATAGTCTGGTTTAATGCGATTTGACTGAAGTAGAGAAATCTTATACGTTCTATAGTTCCAACTTTGTCATTCCGAGCGCTAGCCGAGGAATCTTATGTGTCCTATGGTTAACGTTGTCTATTTCCCGAACCAAGCTAATCTTCCAAACAATCTGTATTCCTGGGAGCTTTACTTGCCTATTGTTTCAATTGAGCTTTAGTGCCCTCATGGCCGGGAGGCCCCGTCTTCGGGCATCGCGCTGCTTTCGCTTCCTTTGCTCGTTCCTCGCCATGCCTTCGGCACCGGAACCTCTCGAGGCGCTCAACCCAAAGACTGTGATCTTTCTGCTATTGACCGCTTAGCTATAGTTGAACTTGCTCGCTTCGAGATTGATCGTGGCTATAGTTTCGTAGGGACAGGTCGCGACCTGTCCGCGCATGGTCTGTAACTATAGAACTATAAATCAAGCTATAGCTAAGGCCCAAAACTCCCTCTCCTTTTAGGAGAGGGCCGGGGTGAGGTAAAACAGCA
>NZ_JAAEAA010000022.1 GCF_010119545.1 Pontibacter fetidus
ACAGCCTAACATTTATGAGCTAAAACAATAATTGCCGCTGCTTAGCAGTCGGCAATCTTGTTTACTCTGTTCTGGTGTCGGCCACCTTCAAATGCTGTACTCAGGAAAACCCTTACCATTTCTTCGGTGTTCATCACAAACGGGCCATGCGATACTACAGGTTCGTTAAACGGCAGTGCGTGGCCTAGCAATATATAACTGTTTTCCAGTGCTTCTACTTTCAGTTCCTCTCCATCATTTGTAAATTCTACCAAATTAAGTTTATCTACTTTTTGCCCATTTACGATTACCGCGCCGCGCACCACATAAAAAAAGATATTCCGGTCTGAGGCTATAGTTGTAGCAAAACTGCCGCCAGCCTGTATTTCTATACTTGCCATGTGTATATCGCTCAACGACGGAATCGGGCCTTTTGTAGCTCCCCAATTGCCTGATATCACGTTTACTTTTACCTTGCCATCGTCTTCTGTAACAACCGGAATGGCTTCTTTCTGCAGGCCTATGTAGGTTGGTTTAGCCATTTTAAGTTTGGAGGGCAGGTTAAACCATAGTTGCAGAATCTCCAGCGGGCCTCCTTCTTTTTTAAACTTATCAGAAGATACTTCGGCATGTATCAGCCCGGAACCTGCCGTCATCCATTGCACCCCACCTGCTTCAATCACATCTTTTCCGCCGCCTGTATCCTGGTGCATAATATCGCCATCCAGTATAAACGTAAGCGTCTCGAAACCCCGGTGCGGGTGCGGGCCAAAAGGTAAACCGCGGTTACCTGGTTTGTACACCTGCGGCCCATGGTGGTTCAGAAATAGAAACGGATCTATATATTCTACTTCGCGGGTTGGCAAGGCACGGTAAGTAACCAGGTCATCCATCGGGGCATAAACGGCTTTGTGTATCTTTTTGATCGTTCTCATAAAATCAGGTTAAAGCTTAACTAATGTAGGTACATAAAACTACGCAATTTGTTTATAGTTTCGATGGTTTTACCTTACATGCCAACAGTTTTACAGTTATCTTAAAAGCAAAACCCCGCCAGGCTATAGGTAAGCCTGGCGGGGTTTTCGCTACACTGATGCTATAGTATACGAACTGGTTTTAAGAAGCGCTGACATTTTGCTTTTTAAGGATTTTGAGCAATTCTTCGGCGGCAGGCTCTGACGAGGCCGGGTTCTGACCTGTAATTAAAAGTCCGTCGGTAACTACGTGTGGCTGCCAGTCGCCTCCTTTGCTATAGTTACCGCCCAGTTCCTTCAGCTTATCTTCTACCAGAAACGGAACAATATCCGTCAGCTGCACAGCATCTTCTTCGGAGTTGGTAAACCCTGCTACTTTTTTGCCTTTCACAAGCGGTTCCCCGGAAGCTGTTTTTACACCGGTTAGCACAGCCGGCGCATGGCAAACAGCTGCAACAGGTTTCTGCAATTTTACAAAATCCTCAATCAGCTTTATAGATTCTTTGTCGGTGGCAAGGTCCCAGAGCGGGCCGTGCCCTCCCGGATAAAAAACGGCATCGTAGTCTTCGGCGCGCACATCGCTTAGCTTTTTGGTGCGCGATAGTTTGTGCTGCAGGTCTTCGTCTTCATAAAAACGCCGGGTAGCGGGAGTCTGTGCATCTGGTTCGGTGCTTTTGGGGTCTATCGGTGGCTGCCCACCTTTTGGCGATGCCAGGTCTATCTTTACGCCCTCGTCGGCCAATGTATAGTATGGGGCAGCAAATTCTTCTACCCAGAAACCAGTCTTTTTGCCGGTGTCGCCCAGTTTGTCATGTGATGTGAGCACAAATAATACTTTCATAGCTTATAATTAAGGTTATAGTTTACACGGATATTTTTTACTTACCCTCGGTTTTATAGTTATGTATGTATCTGATCAGCGAAAAGTGATCACAACTATAGTTTTTGCTTGTATTGTAGTTGTGCTTTCAGGTGTAGGTCAGCTTACGTAAGAGGTGTTTGCAGCTATAGTTTCCCAGTTTTCCAGATCCTGCGCTACCTGCTGTAGTTTGTTTTTTACGGCTGTAAAAGCAGTGGTGCCCAATGGCAACCGCAACGGCGGGTTATCTGTATTAACTACCTGCCAAATAACCTGGGCTGCTTTTTGAGGATCGCCTTCCTGCTGTCCGGCATAACCCAGTATATTATTTTTGAAGGCACGAGCCGTTGAATCATATTCCGGGAGCTCCAGTTTAGCACTTTTTATACTGGAGCCGGCAAAATTTGTACGGAACGGCCCAGGCTCTACAATGGTAACTTTAATACCCAGCGGTGCCACTTCCTGCGCTAGTGCTTCGCTTACACCCTCCAGGGCAAACTTGCTGGCATTATACACGCCAAAACCCTGTGTACTCCGGAAACCAGCCACCGACGACATCTGGATGATACGGCCACTCCCCTGCTTGCGCATGTATGGCAGCACCGCCTGCGTAACCTGCAATGCACCAAAAAAGTTGGTTTCCATTACCTCCCTGAAATCTTTTATAGTAGCTTCCTCCACAGCACCCAGAAACCCGAATCCTGCATTGTTTACCAGCACATCCAGCCGTCCGAAATGGTTGTACGCCGCTTCTATAGTTGATTTTACCCCGTCAGGGTTAGTTACATCCATTAAATAAGCAAAAGTATTGCCCGGCGAAATAGCATTAAACTCCGCTAACTGCCCATGTTGCCGCACCGTGCCAATTACTTTATCGCCGTTTCGGGCAACTTCTTCGGCCAGTGTTCTGCCAAACCCAACTGATACACCAGTTATAAACCAAACCCGTTCTGCCATAGCTATTGTTTTACAATAAAATTCGTGAAGTATAGGTATACGGCAACTATAGGTGTAACCGGTATATTTTTACTACCGCTTTCTGTATTTACCAGTAAAAAGCAGCGCCCCTGCCAGACAAATCCGGCAGGGGCGCTGCTGCAGTTGGTTTAACTATACTTACACAAGTTCTGCAGATGTGTTTCGCTTCAGTTTCCGGTTCTTCTTTTTGTTCTTATTCAGGCGGTTTATCCAGAGAATAATGCCTGTTATGGGGAATGTAAAACCTGCCAGGCACGATATAAATGCAATAATACGGCCGGGTAAACCTGCAATAGACCCCACATGGACCGGGTAAAAAGTAGCCCGTACCCGCTGACCTAAGTTACGCTCTGCAAAAAAGTTCTGCCCTATTTTTACGCCGCTGTACTGGTCCAGGTAGATCTGGTTAGACGCCCGCTCGTGAGCAGCATCTTTTGGCATGGCAGTTATCGTTATAGCCTCGGCTGAATCTTTGGCTGTGCCCAAAGTATAAAACTCCCCGTTTGGCAGTTCGGCCTGCGCCACAGCGTAGGCTTTATCAAAAGTTATAGGGTCAGCATTTGGTTGTACGGTAGAAAGTGGAGGCTCCGGGCGCTTGTTTTCGGTACCGGTTACGGTATAAATGGCATCGTTAAACCACTCAAAAGACCAGGCCAGGCCCGTAAAAGCGAACACGAACAGGAAAATAGCCGTGTAAAAACCGACCACAATGTGCAGGTCGTGGTTAATGCGTTTCCAGCCGCCGTTCAGTTTTAAGGTAAGGCGTTGCTTCAGGGCTTTCATTTTTTTAGGCCACCAAAGTACAATCCCTGTCAGGATGATGAACAGGAACATACTGGTTGATATGCCCACGATCAGCTTACCCGGATCATCAACTAATAACCAGCGGTGCAACGCAAACATAGTAAAGAAAAAAGAGTTGCGGTGCGTGTACAAACTGATCAGCTTGCCAGTGTAGGGGTTCATAAATGCCTGGCTGCCGCCCCCTTTACCTTTTTCCCCTTTTCCTTTGCCGCCTTCCTCTTTCTTGGCTTCCGTTTTTGGTTTATCCTCGCCTAAACTATAGCTAAGCTCTACACTGCGGGTTGGGTCGGCGTATACTTTTACGGAATTTACTTTTGCTCCGGGTACGTTGCGTTTCAGTTCGGCTACCAGTTGCTCCAGCGGCACTCTGTTTTGCCCGGCTTCTACTTTGTAGCGCTCCGGGTATATAGTTTGCTGCAGCTCTTTTTCAAAAACAAGTGCGGCTCCTGTAAAACACACCACAGCTATCACCAAACCACAGGCAAGGCTTAAATACAGGTGTATGTTTCGGAAAAAATTCTTCATGTGGCAGGTATTGTGTTTTAGTGTAGGTATAGGCTTTTTAAATGAACAGGTGCTGCATATTTACGTGCCGCACCTGTTGGTATATATACAAACAAAAGTAACTATAAACTAGAATTTATAAGCGACAGTAGTTACAAACTGGCGTGGCGGAATCGGGTTAACACTATAGTTCTCGTGCACATAATAATTCAGCTCGTTTGTGATGTTCGACAGTTTACCCAGCAGCGACAGTTTTTTGTAGGTATAGCCCGCTGATACATCAAACGTAGTGAAACCGCTAACCGAGAATAAGCGATCGTTTATAGTTCTGGCACCGGTATCTTTATCAACCACATAGTTTTTGTTCCAGCCTGCGTTGCGCTTGCCGGTATAGAAACCGGATATGCCTAGTTTTAAACCTTTAAGCGCGGTGTTCTGAAAGGTATAAAAAACCGAGCCGTTGGCGGTATGGGCCGGGTTGCTTACAAGTCGTTCGCCTTCAATGTAGCTGCCGTTTTTACCAGACGTTTTGGTATAGCGCATAAAGTTGTAACTATAGCCACCCCAGAAACTAAAGCCATTTTCCAGGGTTCCGTTCAGGTCTACTTCTACGCCGTCGCTGGTTGTTTCGCCGGTCAGTTCTTTTATAGTTGCATCGCTGTTTGCCGAACCATCTGCCAGGAACTGGGCCATCTGCGCCAGGTTGTTGTTCTTAATTCTGTAAAGCGTAACGTTTGCCGATACCTTGTCCTGGAACAGGTCTGTTTTTATACCCGCTTCATACTGATCGATAATGGAAGGTGCCAGGTTTTCGCCGCTGATATCTTTACCCGTGTTTGGGGCAAAGTTATTAGAGTAACTGGTGAACAGGGAAATATAGGCAACCGGCTGGTAAACAAGGCCTACACGTGGCGAAAATGCTCTGTCGTACTTGGTTTTTGTATTGGCAGCAGGGGCCTTAACATCCGTTGTAAAGTCATACACATCGGCTACCGGCACTTTCTGCACCGACCAGCGCAAACCAGCCAGCACTTTTAATTTCTCAGAAAGGCTTACCAAATTCTGGGCATAAAATCCGACACGGTAAGTAGGCGCTTCGGTGCGGGTAAGTAACGTGGTTGCCGGCTCGTCGGTGCGGGGCGTATACTTTGCTGGGTTCAGGATGTTAATAGTATCATAAACGCCACTTTTATCTAACGCTATTTTAAATGTATGGCTGGTGTTCATATACTGCTCCGCATCAACGCCTACCAACAGCTGGTGCCGTATAGTTCCGGTCTTAAAATCGCCGTTCAGGTTTACCTGGCCGGTATAATAGTCTTCGCCAATTTTAGAGCGGGTTAGTTTGCGGTACCAGTCGCCGTTTTCCAGTGCCTGTATACGCTCAGTAGAGAAATAGTCGCGATCGAAGGCCTGGTACGAACCAACTGCATTCAGTTTCCAGGCGTCGTTAAAAGTATGGTTTATAGTTGCCGATGTGGTGGTCTGTTCTACCTCGTTATAAGCCCATGGCGTGTTAAAGAAAGCTGACCGTGATATGTCTTTTGAAATCGTTTTGCCACCCAGCGTACCAATACCAAAGTCAGGTGTAAAGTCGTGCATCAGGTAATCGCCCTGTACTAAGATCTCGGTTTTGGCTCCCAGTTTATAAAGTAGCGACGGGTTTACATAAAAGCGCTTCGACTCTACACTGTTGCGGTAACTCTCGGCAGTTTCAGCCGTCCCGATTACCCTGAAAGCAAGGTTTTTCGTTAGCGGGCCATAGAAATCGGCAGTTGGTTTGTATAAACTATAGCTGCCCACGCGCATCGATACTTCGCCACCATATTCGAACTTAGGCTGCTTGGTTACCATGTTTATTACAGCGCCGCTGCTTACGTTGCCATATAGTAAGGCTGCGCTTCCTTTTAAAACTTCTACTTTTTCCAGGGTGCTGGCTTCCGGAATTACTGCTGAGTTAGCGCGTGCCCCATTTTTCATGATGTTGTTGGCTCCCAGGTTATAGCCACGGGCAAAAAATGTTTCTGAAGTAGTTCCTCGCGTGGTTCCCATCGATACGCCGTTCACGTTCTTGATCACATCGCTTAGTTTGGATGCCTGCTGGCTGGCAATCACCTCGCTGCCAACTATAGCTATACTTTGCGGCAGATCAATAGGGTTAATGTTGATTTTACCGGCTGTTACAGGCTTACGGTTTATACTTCTGTCGCCAGTTACCACTACTTCGGATAGTTGGGCAGCACTTTCGTTCAGGGTAAAATCGATGCGGGTGGTTTTGTCAATTTCTACCGTTACGGGCGTTTCGCGTGCTTCCAGGCCAACTGCTGAGCAACGCAAGGTATATGTACCTGGTTTAATGCCGCTGATCGTAAAACTACCGTCTTCTGCGGTTATGGTGCCCCTGTTAATTTCAGGTAAAGCTATAGTTACAAATGAGGCCGGTTGGCCGTCGTTGGTCTTAACTGTTCCTTTTATGTTTCCAGTTTTCCCGACTGTATCAGCAAGCACTGGTACAGCTAACAACAGCAAGACACAACTTAATAGTACTAGGTAAATATAGCTCCGGTTCATATATAATGCTTTAGTTTATTTAGACTAATTTTAAATAGTGAGGCAAAACAACTAACTATTTAGATTTATTCCAAATAAAAATAACATCAAATGTTTATACCGTTGATTATCAACATCTTATTTGTATTTAAATTAATTCACCAAGAACGGTAACATACCAGACACAGGTGGAAAGCAACATCAGATAAGAAATATGTGCCTAAAAACTATAGCTCTAAGTCTGAGAACGAAAGTTAAAACAAAAGCCAGCCTTATAATTAAGGCTGGCTTTTGCAGTAAACTGTATTCTCAGATTTTCAGATAATGATTTACCTATTACTGTTCATTAAGATCAAAACCTATAGTTACCATAGCAGAACTTTACGATGGTAGCTGCCCTCTTTTGTCGTAACTCTCAGGAAGTACAGGCCACGTGCTTTTTGTTCTAACAGTATAGTTGCAGCAAATGTACCTACCTGCATGGTATAGTTTTTCTGAAGTACAATGCGGCCGCGGGCATCTATCAGTTGTATGGTCAAGTCAGTCCATTCCGGTAAGGTTACTGCTATGTTCAGTTTGTCTTTGGCCGGGTTCGGGAAATACTCGAATTTGTGTGGCGGCTCATCATCTTCTACGCCTGTTACGGCACACTCAGTTTCTACTACTATAGTTTGCGAGGCAGTTGCAGCACAGCCACTTGCATCGGTGTAAGTATAGGTTATGATATGCGTGCCTGCTCCGGCAGTTGCAGCATTAAATATACCGTTTGTAACGCCTGGCCCGGCATAGGTACCGCCGGCAGGTAGTCCGCCGCTTAAGGTCATAGCAGCATCGCCGGTACACATTTTAGTAAAGGCCGAAAGGCTAACAACTGGTGCCTCTGCTAAGGTTAGTTTTACTGAAGCGCTGGTGTGGCTGCATCCCCCGGAAGTTACTTTTCTCCGGAACCAGGTTGTAGCTGTAAGGCCGGCAGGCGTATAGTTCTGAGAAGTAGCGCCCGGTATGTTCGTATAGCTTGTGCCATCGGTGCTTTGCTCCCATTGGTAAGTATAAGTACCAGCCCCGCCAGTTGGCACGCCTGCCTGCAACTCAACCCCTGCCTTGCCGCTACATACAGACAGGTTACCTGATGCAATCGCATTATTCCGGATAGTTGGCGTTACTGATATACTTACCTGAGATGACGTTCTGGAGCAATTACCATTACTTACCTGAACTGTATAGTTACCAGAAGTGGTTGCGCTATAGTCTGCTGCGGTAGCCCCCGAAATGGTAGTTCCGTTGCGGAGCCACTGGTAACTATAGTTTGCGCCCGCAGGTGCTTTTAACAGCGCAGCCTCTCCCTCACAAAATGCCGAAGCCCCCTGTAAAGTTATAGTTGCAACCGGCTGGGCTGTAATATTAACAGCTATAGTTGCTGCAGCAGATTCGCCACAATCGTTGGCAGCTTTAACTGTTATAGTACCGGAGGTACTGCCAGTTGTTACTTTTATGCTGGTTGTGCCCTGCCCGTCTGTAATGGTATAGCCTGCCGGCACAGTCCAGGTATAGTTCTGCGCATTAGTCACGGCGTTTATACTATAGGTCAGGTTAGTGGTGCCCGCGCAGGTAGTAGCGTTTCCGGTGATGGTGCCTGGTGCGGCTACGCCTGAAGTAACGGTTATAGTTTTGGTGGCGCTGGCTTCGCAGGAGTTCTGTGTTACTTTGTAAGTTAAAGTATGTGTTCCGGTTCCGGCTGTGGCTGGGTTAAACTTGCCATTGGCACTCACACCCGGTCCCGACCAGGTGCCTCCCGCCGGGCTGAAACCTGATAGCGTAAAGGCGGCTGCATTCACACAAACCTGTTGCGCGGTACCTGCCACCACCGTAGCCGCTTTGTTTTCAGTTACTTTTACCGGTGATGAAGTAGCCGTACAGCCGCTTCCCATGGTAACTTTTACAGAAAATTCGCCTCCTGCAAAGGTGGTAAAACTACTGCCGGTTGCCTGGTTTATCGGGTTGCCGTTGTTATACCACTGGTATGTATAGCCTGTGCCTTGTGAAGCATTTAAAACCAGCGAACCGCCTTCGCAGAATGTAGTTGGTCCGGCCGGAGTTATAGTTACCGCAGGGCTTGCCGTAACTTTAACGGTAACCTGGTCGGTAGAGGAACAGCCGCTGGCGTTGCTTACCGTAACAGTATAGGTGGTAGTGCTTGCAGGACTTGCAACCGGGTTAGCAATGTTGGTAGCAGATAAACCAGTAGCCGGAGACCAGGCATACGTTGTGCCCCCGCTTGCCCCTAATTGCACATTACTTCCTGCGCAAATCTCCTTATCGGTGCCCGCAGATGCCGTAACGCCCGGTGTAACAACAACTTTTACCGGGGAAGCTGTTACTTCGCAACCTCCTGCGGCCTTAACTATAACAGTAAAGTCTCCGGAAGTGGTAGCGGTATAGGTTTTAGTAGTTGCCTGTGCAATTGGTGCACCGTTTTTAAGCCATTGGTAACTATAGTTTGTACCCGAAGTGGCCGTCAGAATAACAGAGCCCCCAGCGCAGAAAGTGGTTGCGCTGCCAGCGGCTATAGTTACAGCAGGCATTGGGTTAACGGTTACCACTACCTGGTCGGTAGCGGTGCAGCCCTCGGCATTGGTAACGGTTACAGTATAGGTGGTAGTTTGGCTTGGAGAAGCTACCGGGTTGGCAATGTTTGTAGCCGATAACCCCGCGGAAGGTGACCAACTATAGTTTGTGCCACCTGTTGCCTGCAGTTGCGCGTTGCCACCGGCACATATTGTTTTGTCAGTGCCGGCATTTGCTGTAAAGCCAGCGCAATCCTGAAATTTCATGACAGTCAGGTTTCTGGTTGAGAAGGCACCGGCACTTTCGGCAGGGTTAACGACCACGTAAAGGCTCTTATTATCGATATAGCTTATACCTGCCCGGCCATCCCGAAGCGAGAATTGGTTCTGTAGTTGTCGCCAGGTTTCGGTACCATCTTTCGTAAAAGTGGCCACTATATATTTAGGATACTCAGTATAGACAGTAGATGCAGAAAAAGGCGGAATTTTAAAATATGAATAGCTACCCGCTATAGCTATAGTTCCGTCCGCATTCATAGCCATACCCATAGGTGCAGGTGCAAAATACCGGACCATGTTGTCGGCTTCGTACACGTTAAATTTATGGAGCCACAGGTGCTGCCCGTTCGCATCCACTTTTGTCATAAAGTGGTCCCAGGTGGTACGGTATTTCTGTTCCCGGCACAAAAAAAGCAGTTCCTCGTTCGCTGTAAAAACCGCATCGTAAAAAACTGCTGCATCTGTTTGCCCTATCTGGTTTTTATAAAGCAGGGTGCCATCGGCAGCTAATTTGTGCAGGAAAACCTTCAGCACCCCACTCGATCCACTGGAGGTACCAACTATAGCATATATCTCCCCGGCTTTCGTGATCAGCAACTTTTCAGGAGTTTCGTTATAGCCTGGCACACGGGGTGTACTGAAAGATTTTTGCAGTTGTTTTGCACCAGTGGTTGCATCGTATTTATAAAACAGGATGGTGGCGCTACCAAGTACAACTTCTAAAGACGAGGTAAGTACAAATACGCCTCCTTTGTTATCAACTTCAATTACTTCTCCGTTTCTTAAACCAGGCTCTTGCGTGGTCCATAGCACGGTTCCCGCACCCGAAAGCTTTTGGGTAGCCATTACTGTAATGCCGGCATCGTTCATATTACCGGTCAGGTACACATTGCCTTCAGCATCCAGGGCCAGGGTTTCTACATTCACCATATTTCCGGGGGTGTTGGTAAACGCCTTACTCCATAGTAAATTACCTGCCGGGCCGTACTTCAGCAAAATATCCTCATACACATCCGGTGCTGTACCCGAACGCCCCAACACGAAAATATTGCCTGATTTATCTAACCACAAACCATCAGAATACAGGTAATTGATATCCGGACTGCTTTTATGCTGGGCACTCCAGAGTTGCTTGCCGGTTGCATCATATTTAAAGAGCGCCAGATTGCTCCCGAGCAATACCAGGTTTCCCGCTGGATCTACCTTCTGCTGCACAAAACCAGTATTTTCGGCTGCGCTATAGGCAATATCCGGTACTTCCCATACTTTGGTTAGCTGTGCCCGGGCAGTACCTAAACTTATGGCAAAGCATAGCAATAGCAACAAAACAGGCCTGGCCGTTTGCGAAAATAGGGAGTTGTAAATGGTGGGATAAGCTTTTGGTAGAGGTTGTTTCATAGCTTTGGATTTGTGACAAGTATAAATTCAAGATAATCAGGTATCTGCAGCCTGCTTACGAAGATTTAGCATCGTGGACGGACATATATAGTACTAATTCAACTATACTTTATATAATACTTTTTTTTATTATATTAGTTATATAAAATCAATATTTACCTAGTATTGAGTATTGTTTCAGTGGCTGCAAAACCCTGCTATAGTTGCAGGATTATACTCCGGTTATTGTTAAATTTGTAGCCTATCTGTAATACTTTGAGCCAGCCCATCCGCAAGATCATTCACATTGATATGGACGCTTTTTTTGCGTCGGTGGAGCAGCGTGATAACCCGGAACTGCGTGGTAAACCCGTGGCTGTTGGTGGCTCCAGGGCAAGAGGCGTGGTAGCTGCAGCAAGTTATGAGGCCCGGAAGTATGGCGTACACTCGGCGCTGGCTTCTAAAATTGCAGCCCAGCGTTGCCCGCACCTCATTTTTGTAAAAGCCCGGTTTGATGTTTATAGTGCCGTTAGCAGGCAGATAAGAGAAATCTTTTTTGCCTATACAGACCTGGTAGAGCCGCTTTCGCTGGATGAGGCGTACCTGGACGTGACTGAAAATAAGATCGGGATGCCCTCTGCCACCATTATTGCCAACCAGATACGGCAGCGCATTTTTGAGGAAACCGGGCTTACGGCGTCGGCGGGCATATCGTACAATAAATTCCTGGCCAAGATCGCTTCGGACATGAACAAGCCGAACGGTTATACACTCATCACCCCGGATAAAGCCGAAGAACTGGTTGCCAGCCTGGATATTGGTAAATTTCATGGCATCGGAAAAGTAACGGCAGCCAAAATGCAACGAATGGGCATCCTGACCGGGGCCGATCTGCGGGAGCGCTCTGAGGAAGAACTGGTTCGGAATTTTGGAAAAACAGGGCATTACTACTACCGCATTGCCCGCGCTCAGGACGACCGCGACGTACAGCCACACCGCATCCGGAAATCCATAGGTTCTGAACGCACATTTGAAACTGACCTGTCTGAAGAAGAAGCCATGCTGGAGCAACTGGAGCATTTAGCCAAAGAAGTAGCCCATGACATGGAACGCCTGAAAGCCACTGCCCGCACCGTTACGCTCAAGATCAAATATTTCGATTTTACCCTGAATACCCGCAGCAAAACTTTCCTGAGCGAATTTAGCTCCGAAGACGCTATTTTTACGGTTGCCCGCGACCTGTTACGCACACCGCAGTTGCCATTATACCCGGTACGGCTGCTGGGCATCTCCGTCAGTTCGCTCCTTTACCAACACGACCGCCTGCAGGAAGGCTACCAGTTTACATTGGAGTTTTAGCTGCTTTAATTAGGCTTGAAATTCAGGTTTGCATTTATTGACACAAGGCGCTCGGAGGTATATTTGAAAGACTATAGTTTAAGCTCTCTGTTGTCATTTCGACGTAAGGAGAAATCTGAAAGCGTTTTAACCCACCCCTACTCCTGACGAGAGGGAAATTTCTGCCTTACCAATTTTTAAACAATAGTTCTATAGTTAAAGCCTATCCACGGACAGGTCGCGACCTGTCCCTACAGAACTATAACCATGATCAATGTCGAAGCAAGCAAGTTTAAACTATAGATGTACGGTCAATAGCAGAAAGATCGCAGTCTTTGGGTTGAGCGCCTCGAGAGGTTCCGGTGCCGTCAGGCATTGCGAGGAACGAGCAAAGGAAGCGAAAGCAGCGCGATGCCCAAAGACGGGGCCTCCCGGCCGTGAGGGCACCAAAGCTCAATTGAAACTATAGGTAAGTAAAGCTTCCAGGATCATAGGAAGTTTGAAAGTATAGCTTGTCTCAAGATGTACCTATAGTTAACTAAAAGCTGATACAGATTTCTCCTGACGTCGAAATGACAAGAAAGATACTATTGGGTATCAGGCACTAGCAGGAGCTGCGCGCACTACCAGGTCTGTACCGGATTAGCAAAACTGTAACTATGGCGATGTTACTCTCTTCAAACTATCCATCACAAAAATTATAGTTCAAACCAACTATAAAATTTGAGCAATTAAACCATCAGGCCTGCCATCAGTCTTAACAACAGCCACAGGACTTCTGCCCTTCTTTGAGTGTATTCCGACCTTTAAGAAACACAGCCCCTGAGCTACAAACTAATCTAACCAACCTATTTCAAATTTTATGAGTAAAAATTTACGTTTTGCTCCTTTAGTGGCATTATTGTTAGCTGGTGCAACTATAGCACCGCCGGCTTTTGCCCAGAAGAGTAAGAAAAAGAAAAAAGAAAAACAGGAAGTTCCGGCAGCTACCCCTGCACAGGCTCCTAAAAAAGACGATGGTCTGCCAAAGCCATACAGCCAGGTAATTACCGACAAAGCTGTTACCGACGAAGGCCTTTTTAAAGTGCATCGCCAGGATGACAAGTATTATTACGAGATTCCGGATACGCTTTTAGGCCGCGACATGCTGATGGTAAGCCGTATTGCCAAAACTGCAACCAACATTGGTTACGGTGGCGAGGAGCTGAACACACAGATGCTGCGCTGGGAAAAGAAAGGCAACCGCATTTTGCTGCGCGTTATTTCTTACGAGAACGTAGCTGCCGATACCCTGGAGATCTACCATTCGGTACAGAACTCTAACCTGGCTCCTGTTATCCAGGCGTTTGATATCAAAGCATTTAATGGTGCTGCGTCTGTTGTAGAGGTAACCGATTTCTTCTCGAAAGATGTACCTGCACTGGGCCTGGACCAACGTAACCGCGATACCTATAAAGTAAGACGCCTGGATGATAAACGTTCGTTTGTAGAGAGCATCAAAAGCTTCCCGACCAACATTGAGGCACGCTCTTTAATGACGTATGAGGCAACCAATGCGCCATCAAACTCAAGCACCGGAACGATCTCGTTAGAGCTGAACCACTCGATGGTATTGTTGCCTAAAAAGCCGATGGCAGCCCGTAAATTCGATCAGCGTGTAGGTTTCTTCACTATTTCGCAGACAGACTATGGTACTGACGAGCAGCGTGCTGCCGCCCGCCGTTACATTGTGCGCTGGAGGCTGGAGCCGAAAGACAAAGAAGCTTATGCCCGCGGCGAACTGGTAGAGCCTGTAAAGCCGATCGTGTATTACATAGACCCAGCCACTCCGATGAAATGGAGAAAATACCTGAAACTGGGTGTGGAAGACTGGCAGAAAGCATTTGAGGCTGCCGGTTTCAAAAATGCGATCATCGCTAAAGATGCTCCAACCCCGGAAGAAGATCCGGAATTCAGCACTGAGGATGCGCGTTACTCTGTAATCCGTTATTTCTCTTCGGATGTACAGAATGCGTACGGCCCGAACGTACACGACCCACGTTCCGGCGAGATCCTGGAAAGTCACATTGGCTGGTACCATAACGTGATGAACCTATTGCGTAACTGGTACTTTATACAAACAGCTGCCATTAACCCGGAAGCCCGCAAAGTACAGTTCAGCGACGAAGTAATGGGCGAACTGATCCGTTTCGTATCATCTCACGAAGTTGGCCACACACTTGGCTTGCCGCACAACATGGGATCAAGCGCTGCTTACCCGGTAGAGAAACTGCGTGATGCTGAGTTTACTAAAAAGTACGGCACTGCTCCGTCTATCATGGATTATGCCCGTTTCAACTACATCGCGCAGCCCGAAGATAAAGGCGTTGCCCTGATGCCAGGCATCGGTACCTATGACAAGTATTCGGTAAAGTGGGGTTATACGTACTTCCCGGAAACTAACGGCAGAGACAACTCCGAAAAACTGAATGCCTGGATCAGACAGCATGAAAATGATCCGAATTACCGTTTCGGTCGTCAGCAAGGCAACACCATCGACCCATCTTCGCAGACAGAAGACTTAGGTGACGATGCCATGCTTGCAAGTACCTATGGTATAGCCAACCTGAAGCGTATTATGCCAAACCTGATTACATGGACAGCACAGGAAAACAAGGACTATGCTGACCTGCAGGAAATGTATGGCCAGGTATTAGGCCAGTGGAACCGCTACATGGGCCATGTTACAGCTAACGTAGGTGGTGTGTATGAGAACTATAAAACCTATGGTCAGAAAGGAAACGTGTATGAGCCGGTAGCGAAAGAGAAGCAAAAGCGCGCCATGCAGTTCCTGAACGAGCAGGGTCTTTCTACACCAACCTGGATGCTGGACGAAACGATCATCCGTAAATTTGAGTCGGCTGGTACCGTAGACCGCATTCGTAACGCACAGGTGAGCATTGTAAACAACCTGCTGGAGCCGGGCCGTATGGCTCGCCTGTTAGAGGCACAGGCCACATTGGGTAGCAAAGCCTATACTTTACCTGAAATGATGGCTGACTTGCGCAAAGGTTTATGGTCAGAAGTTTCGACTGGTAAGTCTATCGATATTTACCGTCGTAACCTGCAGCGCGGCTATTTAGAGCGTATGGAGTTGCTGATGAAAGACCAGGAACAAACTGCAGCTGCCCGCTTTGGCAGAGGCGGCACGCCTGTAAACGTTGCGCAGTCTGATATTCGTCCGATGGTGCGTGGTGAACTGAGCACATTGCGTGGCCAGATCAAGGCCTCGCTTGCCAAGACCAGCGATACCATGACGAAATACCACCTGCAGGATGCCTTGGTTCGCATCGACAACATCCTGAATCCGAAAAGCTAATTTTATATTTTAGCTATAGTTACAAAGCACCGGCTCATCTGAGCCGGTGCTTTTTTGTTTCTTATCCTATAACAAATCGTGTAAATTCCTTCCCCCAGCATTTATAAAATATTGATATTCAACACATAGTCATCCAGATCACTATTTAGTAGACATCCCTTACAACCAATTACTAATTTATTTAGTTTTTCTATTTATATTAGCAAAATGAAAGCAGAAGATTTTCTGAGAGGACGTGGAGCGCAGTACAATCCTGCCAATAAATACCTGAAACAGGCGTATGTTGCCGAGCATATTGAAGGGTTAGACGAGCCGATGCTTTCAGATTCCAAAACCGAGTTCCTGCCTACGCACCCCAAAACTATAGTTAACAAAATAGACAGCCCGGACCTGGGAATGGGCTACTCGCTTAATCCGTACCAGGGCTGTGAGCATGGTTGCGTGTATTGCTATGCCCGTAACTCGCACCAGTATTGGGGCTATGGTGCAGGCCTGGATTTTGAACGCAAGATCATCGTTAAAGAAAATGCACCTGAGCTGTTGATCAAGCAACTCGAAAGTAAAAACTGGCAGGTAATGCCCATTATGCTGGCCGGCAACACCGACTGTTACCAACCCATCGAAGCTAAAAAGAAGATCACACGCCGGATACTTGAAATTTTACTGAAGTATAAACACCCGGTCAGTATCATTACCAAGAATGCCTTGATCCTCCGTGACCTGGATTTACTTACTGAACTTAACAAACTGGACCTGGTACACGTGAATATCAGCATTACGACACTGGATGAAAAACTGCGCCAGAAATTTGAGCCTCGCACAGCCACTGGTTCCAAACGCCTGGATGTGGTGAGGCAATTGAGCGCAGCAGGTTTACCCGTAAATGTTATGGTAGCACCAGTCATTCCGGGCCTGAACGATTCTGAGATTCCGCAGATCATTAAACAGGCTGCTGAAGCCGGCGCTAAAAATGCGGCTTACACTATTGTTCGCCTGAACGGGGAAATAGGACCAATTTTCGAAGACTGGATCACGCAGACCTTTCCTGACCGCGCCCAAAAAGTACTAAGCCAGATTGCAGACTGCCATGGTGGCCAGGTAAATGACAGCCGTTTTGGTACCCGTATGAGCGGCGAAGGCAAATTTGCTGAAACGATAGCCAAGCTTTTTAAGATGAGTAAACAAAAATACATGGCAGGCCGAAGTATAAAACCTTACAACTATAGTCATTTCTGTACAAGTAAAGGCAAGCAGTTAGGGTTGTTTTAATTTTGATTGAGTGAATTCTGTCTGAATCAGGATTTTCAGGATTAAGTTAGATTAGCAGGATTTCTTAGACTTCGTAGCGTGAGCAGCTCTCATGAGGATGTTTATAGTTTCATAGTGGCCGAAATCCAACCACCCCAACCCCTCCTTGTCTAAGGAGGGGAGTTTTTCTGCTGTTGCTATACCTTCAACTATAGTTCTATAGCTACTGTTTAATACCCCTATAGTCCCCTCAAGGGGACAGTTGCGTTATGGCTATAGTTGGAGTTATAGTCCTATAGTTACAGCCCAAGATCGGACAGGTCGCGACCTGTCCCTACGGAATTACAACCACTATCAAGCTATACAACTATAGCTTCTCAAAAAACTATAGCATAGCTATCGAACCGTATCAGTCTTCGGGTTGAGCGCCTTGTGAATATCTGGTGGCGCAGCCATTGCGACGTTAGGAGCAAAAGAGATTCGCGCAGCGCTCAACCCGAAGACGGGGCCTCCCGGCCGTGAGGGCACCAAAGCCAGCTATAAAACGATAGGCTAGTAAAGCTCCCAGGATTAAAAGAAATTTGAAAGGATAGCTTAGTTCGAGGATGTATAGGCTTTAATTATAGAAGTCAGACACTAGCAGGAGCTGAGCACACTGCTAGGTCTTTAATCCGAAATAATCCTACAAATCCTGATACAGCCAACAAACAATCAAAATTCATAACTATACTTTGCCGGTTACCGGATAATCAAATAAAACCTGTACCTTTGCAGTCCATAAGACTTAACCTAACTTATGGCTACTAAATATATCTTCGTTACCGGTGGTGTAACATCCTCGCTTGGTAAAGGCATCATTTCCGCTTCACTCGCTAAGTTGCTGCAGGCAAGAGGGTTCTCTGTAACCATCCAAAAATTCGACCCTTATATTAACATCGATCCGGGTACCCTGAACCCGTACGAGCACGGCGAATGCTATGTAACTGAAGATGGCGCTGAAACCGACCTGGACCTGGGTCATTATGAGCGTTTCCTGAATGTACCTACCTCGCAGGCAAATAACGTAACTACCGGCCGCATCTACTATAATGTGATCATGCAGGAGCGGGAAGGGGCGTATCTGGGTAAAACAGTGCAGGTAGTACCACACATTACCGACGAAATTAAGCGCCGCATGTTGCTGTTGGGCCAGTCTGGCGAATACGATATCGTGATTACGGAGATTGGTGGATGTGTGGGCGATATTGAGTCGTTGCCGTTTATTGAAGCCGTTCGCCAGCTGCGCTGGGAACTGGGCGTGAACGAAACCTGCGTTATTCACCTGACCCTGGTACCTTATCTGAAAGCTGCCGGCGAACTTAAAACCAAACCAACCCAGCACTCGGTACGCGACCTTTCGGAAGCTGGTGTGCAGCCTGATATATTGGTTTGCCGCTCAGAATACCCTATTCCAGCTGATCTTCGCAAAAAAATAGCATTATTCTGTAACGTAAAGCAGAATTCGGTTATTGAATCGATTGATGCGGAAACGATCTACGATGTGCCATTGCTGATGCGTAAGGAGAAGCTGGACGAGCGCGTGATCAGCAAACTGAAGCTTGCACAGAAAGGCGAACCGGAACTGGAAACCTGGAAAGAGTTTTTGGGCCGACTGAAAAACCCGACTTCTGAGGTTAAAATAGGCCTAGTGGGTAAGTACGTTGAGCTCCCGGATGCTTATAAATCTATAGTTGAGTCGTTTATACATGCCGGCGCTGCTAACGAGTGCAAAGTAAACCTGAAGTGGTTCCAGTCTGAAACCTTGAATGATGAGAACGTGGCAGCTAGCCTTGGAGGCCTGGATGGTATACTGGTTGCGCCTGGGTTTGGTGAGCGTGGTTTTAAAGGTAAACTGGAAGCCATCCGTTTTGCCCGCGAAAATAAGATACCATTCTTCGGGATTTGCCTGGGCATGCAGTGTGCTACGGTAGAGTTTGCCCGTAACGTGCTGGGCCTTGCTGAAGCTAACTCCACCGAAATGAACCCCGAAACGCCGCACCCGATCATCGATTTGATGGAAGGCCAGAAAGAAATTACACAAAAAGGCGGCACGATGCGTCTTGGCTCTTACGCCTGTGAACTTAAGAAAGGCTCAAAAGCGTATTCCATATACGGTAAGTCAAAAATTACAGAGCGCCATCGCCACCGTTATGAGTTTAACAACGACTACCTGCAGGCCTTTGAAGAGGCCGGCATGATGGCAACCGGTAAAAATCCGGAGACTGGACTAGTGGAAATAATTGAACTGCAAAACCACCCATGGTTTGTAGCAGCGCAATATCACCCGGAATTAAAGAGCACTGTGCTTAATCCACACCCGTTATTTACTAAATTTGTGAAAGCGGCCATGAACTATACACAAACCAAATAACACCAATAACACTTTACACACTTTTTAAATGGATAGAAATCAAGCTAT
Source organism: Pontibacter fetidus (assembly GCF_010119545.1). Taxonomy (GTDB): domain Bacteria; phylum Bacteroidota; class Bacteroidia; order Cytophagales; family Hymenobacteraceae; genus Pontibacter; species Pontibacter fetidus. The sequence continues at coordinate 19,271 of NZ_JAAEAA010000022.1, forward strand.
TGGCTTCGGACTGATTGCCCTCCTGCTGCTGGCATACTCGTTCTTTTTTGCAGGAACGGATGAAAAAGCGGCTACCAAACAGGCAACAGAGCAGGTAGCCAAAGTAGAGCAACTGCAAAACACCCCTGCAGTTGCAGACGATTCGCTGGCACAGGCACAAAAGGCTGCTAACATGGGCTCTTTTGCCACGGCAGCAACCGGCACAGCCAGCACAACAACCTTAGAAAATGCCAACATCCGCATTACATTTAACACCAAAGGCGGACAGGTTGAGGAAGTATTGCTGAAGAACTATAAAACCTACCAGGGCGAGCCGCTTATACTTTTCGATAAGGGAAGCAGCCAGACGGATGTAGCTTTCACGACGAACGATGGCAAAACCATTAAGTTTTCTGATCTATACTTCACTCCTTCGGCAATCACAAAAGGAACGGATAAAGAGGTAAGCACGCAGGTTATTACGTTTCGTGCCAACGTAGGAAACGGCCAGTACATTGACCAGATCTATACGTTGTATGATGAGAAATTTGAGCTAGGGTATAAACTGGATGTGAAAGGCTTGCAGGGCCAGCTAAGCGGTAACAACCTTACTTTTACCTGGACTGACCACATTAAGCAGCTAGAGCGCGACATTAAGCAGAACCGTGCCAAAACAACTATAAACTACGCTACCGTAGAAGATGGTTTTGATAAAATGTCTATCTCAGAAGAGAAAGAAGAACTGGCCCTGGAGGAACCAGTAAAATGGATCGCGAACAAGCAGAACTTCTTTACGGCCGGTATCATAGCGGATAACAGCTTTGCCAGCGCTAAACTGGAGGCAGATACCAATCTGGCAGATTCGTCAGTAGTGAAAACGCTGGCTACGCAGGCACTTATCCCGACACAGGATGTACTGAACGGCAAAGCTAGTTTTACTTACTATTTCGGCCCGAACGACTATAAGATCCTGAACAAAGTTGGCTACGACTTCGATAAGAACCTGGACCTGGGTTGGGGTATTTTCTCTTATGTAAACAAGTGGATCATCATCCCGGCATTCGACTTCCTGGAGAACTACATCGGCAGCTATGGTATCATCATTATTTTGCTGGTGCTGTATATTAAAACCATCCTGTTCCCGCTTACTTACAAGTCGTTTTACTCTATGGCTAAGATGAAGGTGTTGAAGCCGGAAATTGATGCCATAAAAGAGCAGAACGGTGGCGACATGCAGAAAACGCAGATGGAGACCATGAAGCTCTATAACGAGATGGGCGTAAACCCGCTGAGTGGCTGTATACCAATGCTGTTGCAGATCCCGATCCTGTTTGCGATGTTCAACTTCTTCCCGAACTCGATAGAACTGCGCCAGGAGCCATTCCTGTGGGCTACCGACCTTTCGACGTACGATGTGTTTGCAAAACTGCCGTTTACAATTCCGTTCTATGGCGACCACGTAAGTATGTTTACATTGCTGATGACGGCCTCAACTATACTTTATACCTGGTCTAACAACCAGATGAACGCCCAGATGCAGGGTGCCATGAAGTTCTATAGTTACCTGATGCCGCTTATTTTCATGTTTGTGCTTAACTCGTTCCCGGCAGGTCTGTCGTTCTACTACTTTGTATCTAACATGGTAACATTTGGCCAGCAGGCTATTATCCGCCGATTTGTGGATGAAGGCAAAGTGCGTGCTAAACTGGAAGAGAACAAAGAGAAGCGCAAAGACAAAAAGAAAACAGCTGGCCCATCGTTTACCGAGCGTATGCAGGAAGCCATGCGTGCCGCCGCTGAAAAAGAGCAACAGAAAAAGAACAAAGGCCTGAAGAAATAAGCCTGCGTTACAACGATAAATTATACTTTAAAAGCCTGTCTGTTTCTATAGACAGGCTTTTTTGTTGGCTATAGTTGTGGCGGCTTCGTATGTAGGAGTGTAACAAAAAACCATGATGAAACCGAACCTGAACTACCTGCTTTTGCTGCTATTTGCAACTATAGTTTTTGCCTGTAACTCCAACACCAACGAGGATAAAGACTTAGGCAGCACACACCCTAAACTAGAAAAACAGCTGGCCCGCGACACAGCAAACCTGGCCATGCGCAACGAAGAAAATGAGGCCCTGTACGAGCGCTACCGCATTACCACCGAAGAGTATGAGAAAAGCGGTGACTATGCCATTGGTAGCATGTTTCGTGGCCGCCTGGCCCCTTTAGATGAAACCAGCCATACCGATGCCCGCACGTTTAGAACTGCCCTGCGCGAAGGTTTAGCCAAAGGTGTGAATTTTGCGGGGAAGTATACCGTAGTTACCGTTGGGTGCGGTACGGCCTGCCAGCAGCATTTTATAGTTGACCGCGAAAGTGGAAAGATTGTAGAGAAGATACAAGGCAGCGCCGGCGCAAAGTATAGCCCGAATAGCCGCATCTTTACACTTAACCCTCCCGACTCAACTATAAACTATAAAGAATGCCAGAATTGCAAACCCCAGACCTACGAACTGGTAAATGGCAAACTTAAAAAGCTGGACTAATATTTTAAAATCTGAGGAGTGGAAAACTTTCTTACTTTCCTGATGCAACAGTTTGTACAGACACAGTAAGTTGCGTCTCTAATATGAAACTACCTACAGTAGATGGAAAACATTTTTACTAATGAAGCAACGCATACTTAACATAACAAAACAACTAATTACCGTAACTATAGTTATGGCAGGTATAAGTATGGTAGGTTGTAAAAATGCGGCATCACAAACTATAGATAGCCAAAGCAACCCCGCTCCTCTCCTGCTATTCCAGAAAACGCCCTGCTTTGGTATCTGCCCCTCCTACGAAGCGTTGATTTACACCGACGGTAACTTACGGTTTATCCCCTGGGAGCATGTACCCGTTACCGACACCCTTACCTTCCGATTATCAGAAAAAGAGCTGACAGACCTGACCAAAGATATTGCCAACCTGAACTATAGAACCCTGGATGATCTCTATAAAACCAACTGGAGCGACATGCCTGCCACGCATTTATACTTTTATGAAGCCGGCAAAGAAGTAAAGCACATCAAACACGAAGAAGGCGGCCCGGAAAAGCTGGTTAACTTTAACGACAAGTTGCATCAGCTGATCTGGAAGTATGTGGCCACGCCGGCCCGGTAACTATAGTTTTCTATCCTATAATTTCTTTAACTTGCCCGCAACAGGAATAAAGGTTAAGTTACAACTATAGTTATATTGCAGATAAGCGTAAGTTCTCGTTTATACTATAGTTGGCACATATAAGTAATGGATTATAAAGAGTTGATAAAAAACTGGAAGTCTGAAGAACTGTACAAGTTTGATGTGCATGATATCTCCAGCAAAGGGTTGAATGAAGAAACAGCAGACTTTCTAGCAATTGTCGGACTACCGACATCAGCCGCTCCATTCTTATCATTTGCTGATGACTCAGAAAGGGAATTAGGTAGCATCTCCAACATCTTCGAGACCCGAGAAGATAGACATAGGTACTTTTTAAGTATAGGTTCTGATGGTGCTGGTGACCCTATTTGTTTAGACCTTATGAACGAATGCCAAGTGGTTACTTTGAATCATGAAGAAGACTTTGAACCAACATTCATGAACTCTTCAGTTAGTGAGTTATTTCAGTTTCTAACTATATACAAAAGATTTGTCGAAGAAGTCATTAGAGAAAATGGCGAGGACGCCTATCTTGACGCAGACTTCACAGATAGCCAGTACGAAGAATTGAAGAAGGCTATGGAATCAGTAGACAATAAAGCGCTTAAAACTAATACTTTTTGGGCGCAGGAGCTTGCTCAATTATTAGGGAATAGAGAATACTACCAGAATCAAAAATAAGTATTACAGGTGCTAACAAGGCACAGGCTCCACACTCGGCTACGCCTCGTTCGCAGCCTGTCCTAATCCGTTAAATAACCACCAAAATACTAGCATGAAAACCTCCACCACCCACAACCAGCGAATTGCCAGAATGACCTTGGCTTCGGTTTATCCTTTGTATCTTGCTAAAGTAGAGAAGAAAGGCAGAACTGAAGAAGAACTAGATCAGGTTATAACGTGGTTAACCGGCTTCAGTAAAGACAAAATACAGCAATTGATCAAGGAAAATGCGACCTTTGAGGCGTTCTTTCAACAGGCTACCCTAAATCCCAATGCGCACCTTATTACCGGAGTAATTTGTGGGTACCGCGTAGAGGAAATTGAAGACACCTTAACGCAGCAGGTCAGGTACCTGGACAAACTGGTGGACGAGTTAGCGAAGGGTAGAAAAATGGAAAAGATCCTGCGGAGTTCGTAGGCTTTCTGGCAATTAGAGAATATATCATCCCTGGTAAAAGTAAGCAGTTTTCTTTACGAATTACCTTGAACAACACAAACCAACAACATAAACAATACCATGTCAGATGAAATGAAACAATGCCCGCAGTGTAACTCGCCTTACGGTTACGCTTCAGGCGACGAAACCTATACTTGCCCGGAATGCGGAAATGAGTGGAACCCGAATGAAGCAGTAGAAGAAACCGGCTTGAAAGTGATAGATGCGAACGGTAACGAGCTTCAGGATGGTGATACGGTTGTGGTTATTAAAGACCTGCCCGTAAAAGGCGCTCCAAAACCTATAAAAGCCGGTACGAAAGTAAAAAATATACGCCTGACAGACGGAGACCATAACATCGACTGTAAAATTGATGGCTTTGGCTCGATGGGTCTGAAGTCTGAATTTGTGCGCAAAGCTTAAGCCATTTAACAATTAAATATTCGCAACAAACGCATCTGTTTTTACAGAAACCTAACGCTGAACTATAGTTTGTTCAGCGTTTCTGTTTTATAGCAAACTATAGGTTATTTACGTACCTTCAAACTATGGCCCACAACGAAGATACCGCTCATAACCTGTTCTTTAAGTTTCAGGAGTACCTGGCCCAGTTTGTATATGGCGGTATTGATGGCTGCGTTACTACGTTTGCAGTGGTGGCCGGTGCCGTTGGGGCCAATTTAGATAGCTCAGTCATCATTATACTTGGTTTTGCGAACCTGCTTGCCGATGGCTTTTCCATGTCGGTGGGGGCTTATCTTTCAGCAAAATCAGAGCGCGATAGTTACGATAAGCACAAGCGCACCGAATACTACGAAATAGAGCATTTTCCGGAAGTTGAGCGGCAGGAAGTTCGTGAAGCATACCGGGCAAAAGGCTTTGAAGGCCCCTTGCTGGAACAGATTGTAGCCGTTATCACTAAAGACAAAGACCGCTGGGCCGACGACATGATGGCCAATGAACTGCAACTTATACAGGATTCCAAATCACCTATCGCTATTGGGGTTGTCACCTATACCTCGTTCCTGCTCATTGGCATTATTCCCCTTACCGTATATGTCTGGGATTACCTGGTCGGCTTTCCGGGCGACGTTTTTCTATGGGCCTGCATCCTTACCTTCTCCGGCTTCTCTATCATTGGCTTCATGAAAAGCTATGTAACCGGCGTAAACCGCTGGCGTGGCGTTCTGGAAACCCTGGCGCTTGGTGCCTTGGCCGCCGGTGTCTCCTACCTTGTGGGCGACGTGCTGGAAAGTTGGATAACTGGGAGTTAAGTAAGTTAGAAAGTTTGGAAGTTAGAAGGTTAGAAAGTTGATACAGTTATAGAGTTAAGGAATTAAAGAGGTTATAGTTAAAGAGTTAGGGTTAATACTTACTGCCCTCGCTCGCATCCTGCGAGTGTGCGCTACATGTGGCGTCCCGCCACGTTGCCGAGCAACTATAGTCACTCTATGATAACAGTAATGTCTTAACTATAAACTATAGTTTAAGTGGCCAGAGGCCGTGGATTCCACACACTCGCGGGACGCGAGCGAGGGCAAGGCACACAATCAACAATTAACAATCAACCATTAATCTTTCCTTACCCGCTCCAGTTTCAGCATGTTCATGGGGTTTGGTTCCAGGCCTTTGATATTGTTCTGGGTCAGGCGCAACACTTCGTCATAGTATAAAACGATAACCGGGCATTCTTCTACCACTATCCTGTCCATGGCCTGGTATAGTTCCCAGCGCTTTTTAACGTCGCGTTCCAGTTTGGCCTGCTCGTATAGTTTATCGAATTCCTTGTTTACAAAATGCGTTTTGTTTGGCCCGGCAGGTGAGAAATTCTTGCTATAAAACAGCGCCAGGTAGTTTTCAGCATCCGGGTAATCGCCCAGCCACGATTTCATCCAGAATTCTGATCGACCATTGTCTACCATTTCCTGGTGCGCCGGTCCCTGGTTTATATCTATCTCTACCTGCACCCCTATTTCAGCCCATTTTTTCTGCATGTATTCGGCCAGCTCTTTGTGCTCGGCTACGGTGCCCAGGAGTATTTTCAAAGGCTTCTGCAAACCATAGCCAGCGGCAGTCAACAGTTCTTTTGCTTTTTTAGGGTTATAACTATAGCCTGGCACTTTGTCTTCGCTGAACGATGGCAGCGATGGCGGCACCATTCCCGAGTGGCCCGGGATGCCAATGTTATTGCGGAAATAAGCGATCATTTCCTTTTTGTTAATGGCGTAGTTCAGGGCCTGTCGCACACGTTTGTCCTGTACTGCCAGGTTCGGGTCTTTCAGGTTTTTAGGGTCAAGCTGGAAGCCAATGTATTCTGTGTTAAGATATGGTTCTTTGCGGACAGTAAACTTGCCTTTAAAATCATCCTGCACCGTACCGTCGTTGTTCAGGATCAAATCTCTTGAGCCTTCTCTAACACCCGAAAGGAAATCCAGTTTACCCTGCATAAAGGTCAGGAACTCAGATTTCCGGTCGGTGATGAAAGAGATCTGCACGGCATCTAAGTAGGGCAATTGCACTCCTTTTTCATCCTTCTTCCAGTATTTCGGGTTTTTGTGCATGATAATCGCGTTGCCCTCGTCCCACTGTTTAAACACAAAAGGCCCTGTACCTACCGGATTTGCCCGGAAGTCTTTACCATACTTTGCTACAGCCTCCTGCGGTACTATAAATGCATAAGGCATCGTCAGAATTTCCAGGAAAGCGATGAAAGGCTCGTTCAGGTAGATCTTGAAAGTAGAATCGTTTACCGCCAGGAAAGCCGTGTCGGAAATGGCACCGGTTTTATCAGTAAGTACCTTGTCGTTGAATATCCAGGCGCCGGTGCTGGCCGTAGCCGGGTCTATAATGCGTTTGAAACTATAAGCCACATCCTGTGCCGTTACTTTGCGGCCTTTGCCACCTTTAAAAACCTCGTGATCGTGGAAATACACATCATCCCGAAGTATAAAAGTATAGGTTTTGCCATCTTCCGACACTTCCCAGCTTTTGGCTATACTTGGGCCTATTTTCAGTTCCTGGTCCAGTTCTACCAGCCCGTTGTACAATTGTGTGGTGGCCCAGATGTTGGCCTGGTTACGGGCAAATGCCGGGTCTAAAGACGACAAAGCTTCGGGCTGATTATACCTGAAAACAGTTTTGTTCGTTCCATTTTTTCCGGCTTCAGTGCAAGACTGGCACAAGAGCAAAACGGTGGATAACAGGGCAAAAACGGTGGATAAATAATGGCGTTTTGTTGTGATTTGCATCCGCTAAAGTGGTCAAAAAAATGTATCTTTGTGCAAGATAAAAATAACTAACGTAGATAAGTAAGCACTAATCAGTAAATCATGGAAATAACATACTACGGACAGTCTTGCTTTTTAATTAAGATCGGCGGACACAGCATTTTGTTCGATCCGTTCATTTCGCCTAACGAACTGGCAAAGGATATTGATGTAGATAGCATTAAGGCAGATTACATTCTGTTGTCGCATGGCCACCAGGACCACGTGCACGATGCTGAGCGCATTGCTAAAAACAACGGCTCAACTATAGTTTCTACATTCGAGATCGCGACCTGGTACGGCGAAAAAGGTATTGAGAAAACGCACCCCATGAACATTGGCGGTAAAGTAACTCTGCCTTTCGGAACGGTGAAGATGGTAACAGCCGTGCATTCAAGCTCTTTGCCGGATGGCACCTATGCTGGTGTTGCATCGGGCTTTGTGGTGGAAACAGAAGATAAAGCCTTCTACTTTGCCGGCGACACGGCCTTGACTTATGATATGAAGCTGATACCGGAGCAGTTCGACCTTGATTTTGCACTGTTACCGATCGGTGATAATTTTACAATGGATATTCACGATGCTCTTATCGCCGCTGATTTTGTGCAGGTTGATAAGTTTGTCGGAATGCATTACGACACGTTTCCATACATTGCCATAGACCACGAAGAGGTGAAGGAAGTAGCGCAGATGGCTGGTAAAGAGTTAATTTTGATGGAGATAGGTCAAACTATAAACCTATAAGTATAGCATGGGAAAAATAATAGCGGTTGCCAATCAAAAAGGCGGTGTGGGCAAAACTACCACAGCCATAAACCTGGCGGCAAGCCTGGCAGCCTTAGAATATAAAACACTGTTGGTTGACGCTGACCCACAGGCTAACGCCACATCCGGCCTTGGCTTCGACCCGGCCAGTATCACGTCCAGCATTTACGAGTGCATGGTAGAAGACGTGAACCCGGAAGATATCATTCTGCAGTCTCCTAACATCGAATTCCTGGATCTGATCCCGTCACACATCGACCTGGTTGGTGCTGAAGTAGAGATGATCAACTTGGATAACCGTGAGGAGAAGATGCGTGAGGCGCTGAAGCCGCTGCGCCAGAAGTATGATTTCATCATCATTGACTGCTCTCCTTCCCTAGGTCTGATCACGGTAAACTCCCTTACTGCTGCTGATTCAGTAGTGATTCCGGTTCAGTGCGAGTATTTTGCTTTGGAAGGTTTGGGTAAGTTGCTGAACACAATCAAGATCATACAGTCGCGCCTGAACACTGAACTGGCTATAGAAGGTATCCTTTTAACCATGTACGATGTGCGCCTGCGCCTGAGCAACCAGGTGGTGGAAGAAGTAAAAACACACTTCCAGCAAATGGTTTTCGATACCATCATCCCAAGAAACGTGAAGTTGAGTGAGTCGCCAAGCTTTGGTTTACCAGCTATACTTCATGACGCTGAAAGTAAGGGTGCGCTGAGCTACCTGAACCTGGCCCGTGAAATTGCTGAAAAAAACAGCGTGGCACTGGAGAAATAACCCTACCCTTACATGTCTGATAACAACAATAAAGTACCTAAACGCACAGGCGGCCTCGGCAGAGGCCTTGGCTCTCTTCTGGAGGGTAACAAGTACACAGGTAAAATTGATTCGAACACCATTAATGAAGTCAATACTATCGCAGATATAGCCATAGACCAGATCCAGACGAACCCATACCAGCCGCGTACCCACTTTGATCAGGGCGCACTGGAAGAATTGGCGGAGTCTATCAGAATACAGGGCATCATTCAGCCTATTACTGTTCGTCAGCTCGATCAGAAAAGCTACCAGCTAATATCGGGTGAGCGCCGTTACCAGGCGGCTAAAATGGCCGGCCTGACAACTATACCGGCATACATCCGCAAGGCCGACGACCAGCAGATGCTGGAAATGGCCCTGATCGAGAACATTCAGCGTGAAAACCTGAACGCCATCGAGATTGCCCTCTCCTACCAGCGCTTACTTTCAGAATGTAGCCTGAAGCAGGAAGAACTAGGTGACCGCGTTGGTAAAAAGCGTACAACTGTTACCAACTACCTGCGCCTGCTAAAGTTGCCACCAGATATCCAGATTGCCCTGCGCGACAACGTGATCTCGATGGGCCACGCGCGTGCGCTTATCAACATCGATACTATTGAGAACCAGCTGGAAGTCTTTAAAAAGGTGGTTGCTGAGGAGCTGTCGGTGCGCAAAGTGGAAGAGCTGGTACGTAACCTACAGAATGCAAATAAAAAGCCGGACCCGCAGCAGAAACTACAGTTCAACAAGTACGAAGACGAGATCAGGCAAGTAGAGACACGTTTGTCTTCTCAGTTTGGAACTAAAATACAGGTAAAAGCTAACAACGACGGTAAAGGCGAGATCAAGATACCTTTTATATCGGTAGAGGAGCTGAACCGTATATTAGAACTACTTAACTACTAATAAAACACGAATGAGGCTAACCGTTGGTATTGCTTTCTTTTTAAGTATACTTACTTTGGCTGTGCCTGCCCGGGCGCAGATCATAACGGCTGGCCCCGATTCTGTTGTAGTTCCGGTACCCGACACCGTAAATGCCGACGATAACAGCTTTTTCCTGAGCAAATGGAACAGGCCGGCTAAGGCAGCTCTGCTTTCGGCTATAGTTCCCGGTTTAGGCCAGGCCTATAACAAAGCCTATTGGAAGCTGCCCATCGTCTATGGTACGGGTTTCGCACTGGGCTATTTCCTTGTCAGTCATCATAATAACTACCAGGATTACCGCGAAGCCCTGATCATCAGGCTGGATGGCGACCCGAACACAGTAGACCAGTTTGCCAACAGCAATATTTACGGCGAACAACGGCCTAATGGAGCTGACAACCTGAAACGTGCCCGCGATTTTTACCGTCGCAACCGTGACCTAACCATCCTTTTATCAATTGGAGCTTATGGGTTACAGGTGGCAGAAGCTTACGTGCATGCCCACATGAAAGAATTTGATATAAGCGAAACCCTTGCCCTGAAAGTACAGCCTAATATTATGCAGGTACCTACGCAGCTGGCCTATACCCCGGGTTTAAGCTTAACCTTATACACCAAACAAAAATGAGAATACTGTTGATAGGCTATGGCAAAATGGGTAAAACCATAGAGCAGATGGCTTTAACGAAAGGGCACCAGATTGCCGGAACTATAGATCATACCAATTCAGAAACACTAAGCAACTATACCTCTGATAATGTGGATGTTGCTATTGAGTTCACACACCCTGAGGCCGCTTTTGGTAACATTACCTACTGCCTCAACAATAACATACCGGTAGTGGTTGGCTCTACGGGCTGGCTCGATAAGTTGGAAGTTGCAAAACAGCTTTGTAACGAGCAGAATGGCGCGTTCTTTTATGCTTCTAACTTTAGCGTGGGCGTTAATTTGTTTTTTCATTTTAACGAGTATATTGCAGCTAAAATGCAGGCTTACAAAGAGTATAGCGTAGGTATACGCGAGATACATCACCTGCAGAAAGTAGATAAGCCAAGCGGTACAGGTATAACCACTGCCGAAGGTATATTGCCTCATTTTCCGGCCCTTAGCGGCTGGGTAGCTGACCAGGAAACGGAAGGTAAACTGAACATTATATCGGAACGTGAGCCGGATGTAGTAGGTACACATATTGTAACCTATAGTTCCGACGTTGATAAAATTGAGCTGTCTCACGTTGCTCATAGTCGCGCTGGTTTTGCAGAAGGTGCGCTTATGGCCGCCGAATGGCTGAAAGGCAAAAAAGGCGTTTACGGCATGAAAGACATGCTGAATCTCTAAAAATCATAGCTAACCTGCATGAAAGTTAAGTTCTGGGAGAAAAAACCAGTTACCAAGGAGCCCAAAAAGAAGAAAAGCTTTGCCCGTGAGTGGGGCGATGCCATTCTGTTTGCCGTTGTGGCTGCCAGTTTAATTCGCTGGGCTACGTTCGAGGCCTATACCATTCCTACGCCATCTATGGAGAAGTCGCTTTTAGTAGGCGATTTCCTGTTTGTGAGCAAGCTACACTATGGCCCCCGTACCCCGATAACGCCATTGCAGGTACCACTCACCCACCAAACCATCTGGGGAACCAACATTCCGTCTTATTCGGATGCTATCCAGCTGAAATCGTACCGTTTGCCGGGCTTCTCGGAGGTAAAGCAAGGCGATGTGGTAGTATTTAACTATCCACCGGAAGAGCAACACCCTGCCGACCTGCGCACCAACTATATCAAGCGTTGTGTAGCCGTAGCCGGTGACTCTATTGAAGTGCGTAACATGCAGGTTATTGTGAACAGTAAGCCTATGAATAACCCGGAGAAGCTACAGTATGGCTACTTTATGGAAACTACGAACGTGCTTAATGCAGACTTTTTCCTGGAGAGAGACATAACGGATGTACAGCCTTGGGAAGGTGGTTTTTATTTGAACACCACTCCTGAAAAAGCAGCAGAATTGGCTAAACTGGACTTCGTAAAAAATGTAACACTGCAGAAAAAGGCTAAAGGCGAAGAAGATACGGGGATATTCCCGCATGTGCCTAGCAAGTATAAGTGGAACCAGGATTTCTTCGGACCATTATACGTACCAAAAGAAGGAGCAACTGTGGCCATAACACCAGAAACGCTGCCACTTTACGAAACCGTGATTCTGAACTATGAACATAACGAAAATGCCGAAGTACGCGACGGCAAACTATACCTGGATGGCAAAGAAGCAAACCAGTACACGTTTAAGCAGGATTATTACTTTATGATGGGTGATAACCGCCATAACTCGATGGACTCGCGCTACTGGGGTTTTGTACCAGCTGACCACGTGGTAGGTAAAGCTGTGATGATCTGGATGTCGACTGACCCGAATGGCACTTTCCTGAATAAGATCCGCTGGAGCCGCATCTTCAATATTATTGACTAAGCAAAAGCAACTATAGATTAAAAGCCGGACGAACCATCCGGCTTTTTTTATGCCTTTGTCGCTAAACTATAGTTCCTGAAAACTGCGGCAAATTGTTTAAATTCAAACCTTCAATTATAGTGCCCCTGTTATATACCTGTACTACATATGATCGCTGCCCTTATTGAGCTTGGAGGCTCGCATGACGAGTGCCTTTATTCTCAGGTCCGTTTCCTGAAAACGAGTGGCTACCAGGTGCACCTTATCTGCACTGCCAATTTAGAAAAGCAGGTTTCGGGGTTCGACGGTGTAGACCAGTTCCTATATGTTGATTTTGAAGGAGCCTCTTCGTTGCAATCAATGCTAAACCTGTTCCGGATCAGGAAACATATCATCAGACATAACATCCGTCAGGTCATCTTTAATACAGCTGAGGGTAACCTGGTACGTAACCTTACACTCCTACCCTTCCCGTCGCAGGTTACGTTTTCAGGTACTGTGCATAATGGCCGTAAACTCATCAAAAGCAGTAGCCAAAGCCTTATAAGTCGCAGGATAAAGAAGTATTTTGTCCTCAATGATTATATTTTGCCGCATGTGTCCGGAAATAAAACGACAACTATAGAATCGTTTTACCCCATCTTCTTTCCCGATTTTGATAGGGTAGTTTTACCTAAGCCCCCAGGCGAACTATGGGTGTGCATACCCGGCCAGGTAGACCATAACCGACGCGATTACGGTGGTTTGTTACAGGCACTACAGCAACATAAGCCAGCCACGGGCACGAAGTTTATAGTATTGGGGAGAGATAAAAATCCGGGCAAGAAATTACGGGAACTGGTTAGTGAAGCAGGACTGGAGGAGCACTTTATCCTTTTTGATGAGTTTATCCCAAATAACGTTTTCCATAGTTACCTGGCGCAAAGCGATGTGATCCTGCCGTTGGTACATCCTGGCCTGCCCAAGTTTGACCAGTACCTGAATTATAAAATTACGGGTGCTATAAACCTTGCTTTTGCATATAAAAAGCCTTTGCTAAGTATAGCCCAATTCAACACCATTCCGGATTTTAAGGAAAACTCCCTGTTTTATAGTTCAGACACCCTGGGCGAAACGCTGCAAAACTTACCCGAACTGCTGCCAACTATAGCGCCGCAACTATACCTTCACCCCAAATGGAAGTTCGCTTACCAGCAGCAGAAATACGTATCGTTTATCCAAAACAAAGTAGTTAAACCATAGATTATCAATCAATTACTAACCCAACCCCTTACACTATGAGAAAAAGAAATTTTACAACTACAAGCGTTTATGTTGTACTGCTGCTGTTGATTTCTGGCCTTGTGTTGTCCTGTTCCGGAAGTAAGCCATCACAAGCATCCACCCCTACCGATGGTACCGCAGTTATACAACAGATGTACGACCGCTGGCAAAACAAATGGTATCCGAACTTTGCCTTTGAGCAGAAAGCCATTTTCTATAAAGACGATGCGATAACCAAAGAAGAAGTATGGCAGGAAATTTACAGCCAACCGGGCAACCTGCATATCCGTTTTAATGGTTTTGAGAGTGGCAATGGTGTTATTTTTAAAGCTGATTCGGTTTATAACTTCCAGGGAAACCAGCTAAAAGCGAAGCAACATACTATTCATCCGTTGGTTTTACTGAGCTTTGATGTATACTTCTATACCCCCGCCACAACTATAGCTAAACTGAAAGAACTGAATTTTGACCTGAGCAAGATAACCGAAGCAAAATGGCAGGGCCGCGATGCCTATGTCATCGGCACAACAAACCCAAATGATAGCACTACTAGCCAGTTCTGGGTTGATAAAGAACGCCTCTATGTAGTTCGGGTACTGACTAATAACAAAGGGGTGGCCCGCGATGTGGAGATCAATAACTACAAAGAGATGGAAAACTACTGGGTAGCTACTGAGATCTTATTTAAAACAGATGGTAAACTTACCTTAAAAGAAGAGTACTATAACATTTCTTTCCCCAAATCGGTGGATATGAGCATTTACAACCCCGAAAAATTTGCCACTGCCCGTTGGTAAGTACCTAAACTATAGCAAAACAGCCTGTGTAAACTATAAATTGCACAGGCTGTTTTGCTTTGTAGATGGGGTTAAACTACCAGTCTATCGGTTCTTTTCCGTGTGCTTTCAGGTATTCGTTTGCTTTACTGAAATGGCGGTTGCCGAAAAAGCCACGGTCGGCGGCAAACGGCGATGGGTGGGCAGATTGCAATACCAGGTGCTTACGGGTATCAATAAAGGCGCCTTTTTTCTGAGCATACGCTCCCCAAAGCATAAACACCACGTTCTCTTTCAGGTCGTTCACCTTTTGCACAACGGCATCGGTAAACTGTTCCCAGCCCTTTTTCTGATGCGAGCCCGCATTTCCTGCCCTTACAGTTAACGTTGCATTTAGTAACAGTACACCTTGTTGAGCCCAGCGCTCCAGGTTTCCGGTTGGTGGCAGGTCTTTGCCCAGGTCGCTTTTAATTTCCTTAAAAATATTGATCAGCGAAGGAGGCGTACGCACTTCGTCGCTAACCGAAAAAGCCAGTCCGTTTGCCTGGTTGGGGCCATGGTAAGGGTCTTGCCCAAGTATAACCACCTTTACTTCAACAAAAGGACACATCTTAAATGCATTAAAAATCTGGCTGCCCGGCGGATAAACTTTTTGGGAATTGTATTCGTCTTTAACAAAAGCCACAAGGTTTTTGAAATATGGTTTTTCAAATTCATCTTGCAGCACATTTTGCCAGCTTTCTTCTATCTTTACATTCATATTGTTGGATGAAGGAGTGTGAAATTTACCAGAAACTTAGCCAAAGGCAGTAACACTTTTGCTCCTGAGCAGTTTCTAAATATACAATAAACTCTGTAACATGGATACAAAAACGACAGAAGGGGTGAAAGTGACCGTTACAACCAATTACCTTCCAGATTATTCCAGTCCGGTACAGCAGCACTATGTATTTGCTTACAAGATAACGATAGAAAACAACAGTGAGTTTACCGTAAAATTACTGCGTCGGCACTGGTACATACACGATGCTACAGGCACGGTGCGTGAAGTGGAAGGCGAAGGCGTGGTAGGGCAGCAACCAACCCTAGAGCCTGGCGAATCGCATGAGTATGTGTCGGGGTGCAACCTTAAAACAGGTGTCGGGAAAATGCTGGGCACGTATTTAATGGAGCGCCTCGTAGACGGTAAACAGTTTTATGCAACTATACCTGAGTTTACCCTTATTGTGCCTTATAAGCTTAATTAATTGTTAAATTGTTGATTGACGAGTTGTTAAACAGTTGAATGGATTACACATGCTGAATTTTTAAATAATCCTGTTCATCCTAAAATCCTGATTCTGACAATTAACAATAAAGCCTTTAACTTTTAGCCAGTGTCCTTAATAAGCCAAGCAGCAGATTACCTGATTTACCGGGCCAAGTCCTTTAAACTGCATGGCGTACACTCCCCTTTCGTTTTTAATCTTTATCACCAGGTTATACTTCATGACGGGGCTTTTTATGCATACCCACGTGTTGAGGCTGTTCGGGAAGACCTGTTAGCTAATGGTAAAACAATAGAGGTAACTGACTTTGGCGCTGGTTCTAAAACTATAAACTATAAATCCCGAAAAGTATCCGACATTGCCCGTACATCGCTTAAACCTGCCAAGTATAGCCAATTGCTTTTCAGGTTGGTCAATCATTTTCAGCCGAAGTATGTGTTTGAACTGGGCACTTCGCTGGGCATTACAACTGCTTACCTCGCTGAGGCTGCCCGTAAAGCGCAGATTTATACGTTTGAAGGTTGCCCAACTATAGCCAGTATAGCTAAAGCCAACTTCGACTATCTACAGCTTCGCAACATCACCCAGGTAACTGGTAACCTCGACGAAACATTACAGCAACAACTATCTCAAATTCCGCAACTGGATTTTGCTTTTTTTGACGGCAACCACCGGTACGGGCCAACCATGCGCTATTTTGAGCAGTGCCTTGCAAAGGCACACGAGGGCAGCGTTTTTGTGATAGATGATATTTACTGGTCGTCGGAGATGAAACGCGCCTGGCAGGAAATTAAAAACCACCCGCAGGTAGGCCAAACGATAGATTTATACTTTGTAGGGTTAGTTTTCTTCCGGAAAACGCAGCCGAAGGAACATTTTACGCTTTATTATTAGGCAAAAGACTTACTCACTATCGTAACCATTGACCTCACAGCGTCTTAAAGACATGTGAGCGTCTCACCAACTATAAAACAAAAGGACAAAAAACCGAAGTCCTTTGTCCTTTGTCAATCAGTCTATTGTCTAACAGTTTAGCTGATCGCCTGACGTATCCGGATCAGTTTCTGCATTAATCCCTCCAGTTGGTCTAATGGCAGCATGTTGGCTCCATCCGATTTGGCTATACTTGGCTGTGGGTGGGTTTCGATGAACAACCCGTCTGCGCCTACGGCTATAGCTGCTTTAGCTATAGTTTCAATCAAAGCTGGCTTGCCTCCTGTAACACCGGAGCTTTGGTTTGGCTGCTGCAACGAATGCGTTACATCCATTACAACAGGCGCCCCTGTTGATTGCATTTCAGGTAAGTTTCTGAAGTCTACGACCATATCCGAATAGCCGAAGCTGTTGCCACGGTCAGTAAGTATAACTTTCTCGTTCCCTGATTCGCGCACTTTATCCACGGCAAAGCGCATGGCCTCACCAGACAAGAACTGGCCTTTCTTAATGTTTACCACTTTACCAGTGTTGGCAGCAGCAACTAAAAGGTCGGTCTGGCGGCACAGGAATGCCGGGATCTGCAGTACATCTACATACTCGGCGGCCATTGCTGCTTCGTGGCTTTCGTGTATATCCGTTACGGTTGGTACATCAAATGTCTGGCTTACTTTCTGAAGTATACGCAGTGCTTTTTCGTCGCCGATGCCGGTAAAAGAGTCCAGGCGGGAACGATTTGCTTTGCGGTAAGAGCCTTTAAAAATAAGCGGGATCTGAAGTTTGTCGGTTATAGTTTTAAGTCTTTCGGCAATCTGCAGGGCCATTTCCTCGCCTTCTATAGCGCATGGGCCAGCCATTAAAAAGAAGTTGCCGCTTTGTGTATGGTGTAATTTCGGAATCTCGAACATAGCATGATGGGTTGGTAACTATAGTACAAAAGTACGCAATTAGTACCTATTTCTTCTGCAGGTTAATAAAAAGCTCGCTTCCCTGCCGAGGTGCAATGGAATTATAAGCCCTCTCAAAATGCATAAACTTGAAGTATGGCTCAAAGTATTGCTTGTACTCAGCAGCTGATCCTCCGAAAGGTGGGCCTTCTTTAGCAAATTCGGTATCAAACAATAAGCCTACCAGCCTGCCACCCGGAACCAGCAACTCGGCACATTTGCGGGCATAGGCAGCTCTCAGGTCCGGGTTCAGGGCACAGAAAAATGTTTGCTCTACAATCAGGTCATATCCCCCCTGCAGGTCGAAGAAATTTTGTAACAGCAAATGGTCTTTCGGAAAATCTGTGACGCGTTTCGCAAAGTTCTCCAGAGGTGCCGGAGCTACGTCGGCTACATACACATGTTTAAATCCCTGGTTAAACAGATATTCGGCTTCATACGCATTGCCACACCCCGGAATCAGTATCCGTAAGTCTTTGTTTGTCAACTGGTCGAAATATGCCTTCAGGGGCGTTGTTATCCCCTGTGTATCCCAGCCGGTCTGGTTGCTGAGGTAGCGTTGCTGCCAGTAGTCTGCATTAAAATCTTGTTTCATGAGGTTGAGATATATAGTGCAAAAGTCTTATATTTGATTTCTATAGAAGGCCTAAAGTAGATACATCGGCTTTAAAACAAAAAACATTCTATACTTATGTCGACGAACACACCCGAGAGCAGAGGTAACAAAAAACTCCTGATTGTTGGTTTTATCGTAATCCTGACCAGTATAAACGGTATTCTGCTTTATATGAACTACCAGAAAAAGGAAAAAGCGGAAGAGCAGGAAGAAGTGATCCGGGTAAAGAACACGGAACTGGAGAATCAGATTAAAGTATACGAAGCCCTTAAAGCAGATTTTGAGCGCCAGAGCCAGGAACTACAGGCTATGGGCATAGAAAACGACTCGCTTGAATCTAAAATTGCTGCCATAAACGCCGACCTGGATAAGCTGCGCGGCTTCCGTAACAGCAGCTTCAGCATTGCCGACCAGCGTAAATTCCGCGAAAGAGCGCAGGTTTTTGAAAAGCAACTAGTAGAAAAGGATAAGGAAATAGCCAAGCTGAAGGAAGATAACGAAGTGTTATTTACAGAAAATACAACGTTAAAAACTACCCAGAACAAAATGGCCGACAGCCTGACCACTATGAAGTCTACGAACCAGGACCTGACCGAAAAGGTAAAACTGGCGTCGCGGTTAGAGGCTAATAGCATAACTGTGAATGTTGTGAACCAGCGCGGTAAAGAGAAGGACGATAACGACAATGAGTTCAGAGCCAAAACAGTAGATAAAATTAAAGTGGCGTTTAAACTGGGCCAGAATGATGTTGCCCCAAAAGAGCCGAAAACCATTTACATGCGTTTGATAGAGCCGGATGGCGCAGCTTTATATAACTTGTCTACAGGTTCAGGTACTTTCCAGATTGACGGAGAAGATATGTACTATACAGCCAAACGCGACATCGTTTTTGATAACACCCAGCAGCAGGTAAGTTTTGTGTATGATAAAAATGCCGCTTACAAAAAAGGCCAGCATACCATTGAGCTTTACGCAGATGGTTTCCTGATTGGCAGGTCTTCTTTCGTTCTGAAATAGAAAATTAGATACTTATAGTTTGAAAGCCTCTGCCTTAGCAGGGGCTTTTTGCTTTTAGTTGGCTTCTACATTGTTTATTTAGTAGTTGGTTCTTTTCTTATTGGTCTACTATAGTTACTACCTATACTAGATTAAGCTAAGCTATCCTTTCAAACTTCTCCCAATCCTGGGCTCTACTTACCTATCGTTTCAAGTTCACTTTGACTCTCTCACGGCGGGGGTAGGGGCCCTCTTTAAGGGCAGGGCCGTTAAGTTCTAGCAAATTCTCCCCTTGAGGGGAGCGCAGAGGGGTGTTTGTATTAGCGGGTGAATTTAAAATTGGCTAACAATAGGCTTTTTGGTCCTGAATAACACCCCTATAATCCCCTCAAGGGGATAGTTCTCGGCAGAACTTAACGGCCCTGCCTCTTTAAGGGGGGCACCGCCTTCGGGCATCGCGCTGCTGCCTTCTTGCTACCCTCGTTCATCGTGTTGGCTGCGCCACCGCAACAAGTCAAAGGCGCTCAACCCAATGACTGATACGTTTCGCATAGCAACTGCCTGCTTATAGTTTGAACCTGCTTGCTTCGATATTGATCGTGGTTATAGTTCCGTAGGGACAGGTCGCGACCTGTCCGATCATGGTCTGAAACTATAGCAAAGGCAGAAATTCCTCTCTCGGGAGGGGCAAGGGTGTGTTATAGCATAGGCCTTTACTCTTTTCCCACAAGATCCTTCCAGGATGACAAAAGAAAAGGTAAAAAAACTCCCCGACTTAGACTACCGAGCAGCGATTTAAAAGGTAGCGAGCGTAGCGCTGAGGGGTTGGGGTGGTTGGACAAACCAACAATAGCTTTAGCAGAACTGTTCCCTTGAGGACAAGAGAGAACGGGAGTTCAAAACTTGAGAGCGAAGCTCATAGGGGTGTTAAAACAGCAACTATAGAACTATAACCACAACTATAGCAGCAGCTACCTCTCCTGTTAATATTAGAGAGCTGGTGTAAGGTAAATTGAGACTGGCTTGCTCTTCATCAACTATAGAACTGTTGTTAAACCCAAACCTATAAATAAAAAAAGCCCCATCTTTAAGATGGGAGCCTTAGTCCATCGTTCACAAATAATTCTATCTATACGTAATCTATAGTTATTCAATCAGCATTTTTCTGTCCTGTATTACTTTAAAGTGCTCTACCATTTTTACAGCTTCTGTGATATCTTCGGTAAAGATCGCCACAAACGAGTTTGGCTCGGCGCGCTCCAGAGCATGCGCAATGGCTCTCATTTCTTCCGGTATCACTTCTATCCTGGTTTCAGAACCAGAGTCCTCAATTCCTTTTATGAGCGGGTCTGTTATTTCTTCAGGAGTTTTACCACGCAGGTCGCTATCGAGGCGTATGATCACCTCATCAAATATATTGCCTGCCGCTAGCCCCAGTTCATAAAAGTCTTCGGTGCGCCGGTCGCCTACCCCTGCAATAATGCCTACTTTGTGGTGTGCATCTACGTAATTCATAAACTCCCCTATTGCTTTCATGCCGCCTACGTTATGGGCGTAATCTACCAGCACCTCAAACTGCGGGAACTTAAACAGGTTCATACGGCCCGGTGTCTTTGCCGGCGAAGGTATAAAGGTGCGCAGTGAGGTTTTAATATCTTCTATCTCGAAATGCGAAATATAGCCCGCCAAGGTTGCTGCCAGAATATTTTCGATATTAAACTTTGCACGGCCGCCAAACGTCAGGGGCACATCTGCTACCCTATCAATGCGCAGTTTATAGCTGTTCTTAAAAATAGAGATATACCCGTTTTCGTACACAGCTGCGAGCCCGCCTTTTGCAATGTGCTTCAGTATGCGGGGATTTTCTTCATCCATACTAAAGAACGCAACATTACAGTGCAACCCTTCTGCCATCGCATACACCAGGTCATCGTCCGCGTTAAGAACCGCATATCCTTCCGGGCTAACGCTCTTCGGGATTACAGCCTTCACCTGTGCCAGTTCTTCCAGGGTATGGATATCGCGGAGCCCCAGGTGGTCAGAACTTACGTTGGTTACAATCCCGATGTCACATTGCTGAAAACCAAGACCAGCCCTGAGCAAGCCCCCACGGGCACATTCCAGTACGGCAAAGTTTACAGTAGGGTCTTTCAGAACAAACTCAGCACTATAAGAGCCGGTCGTGTCGCCTTTCTCCAGCAACTTATCCTGTATGTAAATGCCATCTGTGGTAGTGTAACCAACCTGATATCCCTTATGTTTTACCATATGCGCTATAAGGCGGGTAGTGGTGGTTTTACCGTTTGTACCTGTTACAGCTATAATCGGAATCCTGGACGGTGTATCGCGCGGGAAAAGCATATCTACAACCGGTGCAGCCACGTTACGAGGCAGGCCAAACGTAGGAGATATATGCATCCGGAAGCCTGGTGCGGCATTTACTTCCAGTACGGCACCCCGTGTTTCGTTTAGCGGTATGGCAATATCGGTTGTCATTACATCTATGCCACAAATGTCCAGCCCAACTATACCGGCAATGCGTTCTGCCATCAGTATGTTGTACGGGTCTACCAGGTCTGTAACGTCGGTAGCAGTACCTCCGGTACTTATGTTAGCCGTACTTTTAAGGTATACTTCCTGACCTTCCGGAACTATAGATTGCGTGGTCAGTTCCATACTTTTCAGCAGGGCCTGGGTATGCTTGTCTATCTGTATCTTGGTAAGTACTTTTTCGTGGCCTATACCTCTGCGGGGATCTTTGTTTTCTCTGTCGATGAGCTGTTTTATAGTTGAGATGCCATCGCCTATTACCATGGCAGGTGTGCGTTTGGCGGCGGCCACAAACTTCCCGTTTATTACCAGCATTCTAAAATCGAAGCCTACAATGTATTGCTCCACTATAACGCCCTGCGAGTATTTGCGCGCTTCCAGGAATCCTTTCTTCGCGTCGTTCAGGTTGGTAATATTTATGGTTGCGCCTTTGCCATGGTTGCCATCCAGTGGTTTTGTAACGATCGGGAAACCCAGCCAGGTAGTAGCACGGCGAAGCTCTTCCTGCGAGTATACCGTTGTGCCTTTCGGAACCGGTATGCCTGCATCACTAAGCAGGTCTTTGGTAGCATTTTTATCACCGGCAATCTCTACGGCAAAGCAGGCTGTAGTGCTTGTCATAGTGGCTTGTATACGCTTCTGGTACCGGCCATAACCCAGTTGTATCAGCGAGTTACGGTTAAGGCGTATATAGGGTATGCCGCGGCTCACCGCTTCTGTAACTATAGAATAGGTACTTGGCCCAAAGTATTCATCCTCCCGTATTTCGTGTAGTTTCTCCAGGTCAGCCCATAGTTTATACTTTTCGCCTTTTACCAGGGCCTCTGTTATGCGTACTGCGGCATACGCTGCATACTCTCCGGCCCGTTCTTCCTGGTACGAGAAAATAACATATACTTCATTTGGCTCGCGGGTTGGGTAACAACGGCCATAACCGCTATCCATACCGGCCATGGTCTGCAGTTCCAGCGCAACGTGCTGCACTACATGCCCAAAGGTGGTTCCTTCTTCTACAGTTTTAAAAAAACCACCTTCTACGCCTTCTGCAGACCGATGCGCCTTCATATCAGGGAACATCTTCCGGAGACGGTTATTAAAATTAGGGATCTGGTTGGTTAAGGAATCACTAAGCTCTTCTAAATCCAGTTTCAGGACTATTATCTTCGGATGTTTTACAGACCAGTAGTTTGGACCGCGCATCACGCGTAAATCAACAATTTTCATGTATCAGGTATTCGTAAACGATTACATATAATGGAGTAGAGGTATTTTTTGGCTCATAACAACCTATTGCCGGCATTATAACAACTCATTATGGCTGAGTGGTCTGGGCTTTACGTGCATTACTTTAAAGTTGATATGGTTTAGGTATGTTCGCTTGTTAAACGATACCATGAGTACGCAGAAATGGTACAAAAGATTAATAGAACTCAGAAAATAAGTGCTATTTTTTGCTCGACATTGAGTGTCAGTTATAAACAGGCAGGCTATAGTTAGCCACAAAAAAGGGGAAGATTGGTTACAAGCAAAAATGCCCCAACTGCTTAAATAAGCTATTGGGGCATTTAAAGAGGTAACGAGCGGATTCGAACCGCTGTAGCAGCTTTTGCAGAGCTGAGCCTAGCCACTCGGCCACGTTACCGTGATTAGGAGTGCAAATATACGAATGTGTGTATACTTGTCAAACTATAGAAGGTTATTTTTTCAGGCAGATTAATTTAAATAATCAGTTACACATCCAGTCGGCGTGCCTTACCAATAAAATTTAAAAACGAGACCACAAAATTGGGCGGATTGACAGACCTGATCTCGTTCGGGTATTTTTTCATTAACACTGACAGGTGCATGGCTGTGTTCAGGTCTAGCTGTAGTTTTTGCTTTTCGTGCCCTGCCAGTTTGTTTACTACCTTGCATAGATCGGCAAAGTAGCCGCCAAACTCCATGGCTGGGGTGTGTATGTTGTAAACTTTAGAAACATAATCGGTAGGGTTACGGAAAGTATGCGGAATGCCTGCACTTACCGTTATCTCTTCACCCTGATGCAGCAAATGCCATTCTCCGTCTACGTTTACTTCGATCTGCCCTTGCAGCACCTTATAGGTTTCCTGAGCCTTGGGATGTACATGCATAGGCGTACCATCAGCTTGCGGCTTTAGCTCCCACTCCATCTCCAGCGATTCACCCTTGGTTTGTTCTGCCGTTTTCACTATCCGGCAGTTCATCCCGATAGGTGTCATTTCTAATATCTGGTTAGGGTGAAGCATAGTATACAATAAGGGTGTGCAAAATTTATACTTCAGGACATAAACTGTGCAGCT
Organism: Pontibacter fetidus; assembly: GCF_010119545.1. Taxonomy (GTDB): domain Bacteria; phylum Bacteroidota; class Bacteroidia; order Cytophagales; family Hymenobacteraceae; genus Pontibacter; species Pontibacter fetidus. Next base: position 43,437 of record NZ_JAAEAA010000022.1, read on the forward strand.
ATAGTTTGGACAATAATCACCTATAGTACAGGCCATTTAGCAAAGCTGCTTTATAAATATACTATTTTTAATATAAATTGTTATTATTTCTTAAAAATTTTAAAATAAAAAAGCCCCGGATTGCTCCGGGGCTTTTTGCTATGTAACAAACTTAATACTAAGCGTTGTTCTCTTCTTCAGTTGCTTCCTCGTCAGAACCTTTAGACTTCTTTGCAGCAGCCTCCAGTTTCTTAACGCCAGCTTCTTTCTCGTTCTCCATCATTTGCTCTTTCAGCGCAGAAAGTGCATCCAGGTCACCAAGCGTAGACTTGTTTTCTACTTCTTTAGGTGCTTTAGGAGCTTTTTCTTTCTTCTCGCCTGCAGCAGCAGGAGCTTTCTTAGTAGCCTTAGCTACACGGGCAGCATCAGCGCTCTCAGTGTGTGTTGAAGTGTGAGAAAGGATGATCTTACGATCTTCTTTAGAGAATTCAGTTACTCTGAAGTCAAGGCTCTCACCTGCTTCAACCTGAGAACCGTCTTCTTTTGTTAAGCCTTTAGGGAAAGCAAAACCTTCGATACCGTAAGGTAACTCAAGTACTGCACCACGCTCAGACTTCTCTAATACAGAAGCTTTGTGAACTGAACCTACATTGAATACTGACTCAAAAGTATCCCAAGGGTTCTCTTCAAGCTGCTTATGGCCTAATGCAAGTCTTCTGTTAGGAACATCAAGCTCCAGAACAACTACATCAAGGTTTTCACCAACTTTAACAAACTCAGATGGGTGCTTGATCTTCTTAGTCCAAGAAAGGTCAGAAACGTGTACCAGACCGTCAACACCTTCTTCAAGCTCTAAGAACAGACCGAAGTTAGTCAGGTTACGAACTACGCCAGTGTGCTTAGTGCCTACTGCATATTTCGTTAACACATCTTCTTTTGTCCAAGGATCTTCCGTAAGCTGCTTAATGCCCAGAGACATTTTGCGCTCTTCTCTGTCTAAAGTCAATACAACTGCTTCAACCTCGTCGCCTTGCTTAATGAAGTCTTGTGGGTTGCGCAGGTGCTGAGACCATGACATTTCAGAAACGTGGATAAGGCCTTCTACACCTGGCATAAGCTCAAGGAACGCGCCGTAATCAGCAACGTTAACGATCTTACCTTTAACACGTGAACCAACTTCGATCTCAGCTGGAAGAGCATCCCACGGATGTGGAGTTAACTGCTTCATACCAAGAGAGATACGCTTCTTATCTTCATCAAAGTCAAGAACTACGATCTGTACTTTCTGGTCAAGCTGCAATACTTCCTCTGGGTGGTTGATACGTCCCCATGAAATATCTGTAATGTGAAGCAGACCGTCTACGCCACCAAGGTCGATGAACACACCGAAGTTTGTCATGTTCTTGATAACACCTTCCAGCACCTGACCTTTTTCCAAGTTGTTCAGGATAGCTGCACGCTGTTGCTCCAGGTCTTTCTCGATAAGTACTTTGTGAGATACAACCACGTTGTCGAAAGCGGCGTTGATTTTCACAACTTTCACTTCCATTTTCTTACCTACAAACACATCGAAGTCGCGGATAGGCTTAACGTCGATCTGAGAACCTGGTAAGAACGCTTCAACACCGTAAAGGTCCATGATAAGACCACCTTTGGTTCTTCTCTTAACGATACCTTCCAGAATGTTATCATTCTCAAGTGCATCGTAGATTTTAGCCCAGGCAGAAACGATTTTCGCTTTCTTGCGAGACAAGATAAGCTGACCGTTTGGATCTTCCTGGTCTTCGATAAATACTTCAACCTGGTCACCTGGCTTCAGATCCGGAAGGTCTCTGAATTCTGAAAGAGGCACCAAGCCATCAGATTTGAAACCGATGTTCAGGATCACGTCACGATCAGTGATACCAACAACAGTTCCGCTAACAACCTCCTGCTCCTGTACGGTAGTCAGGGTGTCGTCATACATTTTTTCCATTTCGGCTTTTTCTTCTTTGCTGTAGCCGCCGCCGAAACCTTGAGACTCAAACTTGTCCCAATCGAAATTTTCTGGAGAATTACTCATATTGTTTTGTTGCTCTGGAATAGCCACCAGCCTAGAGCAATTGGCTGATTTGGTTTAGTTTTACATTTCCTGCTGATTTACAGGACCATTCACCTGAATGAGCCGCAAAAGTAACGCTTTTTCAGATCAAAAACCAATGCTAATCAGGGAAAGTGTAAAGTAATGTAGCAAAGGGGGTTAGGGTTATAGGTAAAGTAGTATTTACCCATCCTAACCTGCTCCTAAAAACAGGGGAATGGGCTTGAGCACCCTCCTGTAGTTGCTGGTTTTGGAATTACTCCTAGCACAAGTTTCCTGACCCGTGACTTGGGGTGAATGTTGCATCTCAAGATGCAACTGGCCTGGCAGGACAGGTATGGCAAAGGCAGTGGCTATAGTTCTATAATCCCAACCCCTCAGCCCAACTTTACCTCACCCCAGCCCTCTCCTAAAAACAGGAGAGGGAGCTTAATCTACCTCATTTGTCATCCTGAAAGGATCTTGTGTGAAGTGCGCTCAGGCTGTTGCAATAACACACCCTTCCCCGACTAAGAGGGTTTTTTTTGCCATTGTTATAGTTGACTTTATTGTTTGATGCTAGTGTTTGTCATCCCCCTGCCCCCTTCCAAGGGGGACTTTGGCTACTACTTTCTGAACAGTCATTTCGACGAAAGGAGAAATTTGGGTGGCTTTCTGCACGGTTTTACTTAGAGCTACAAGTGAAATGGCAGCTTTAATCCGGAAAACAACTTTTATACTTTTTACTTACATCTTTGCTTTACATACCTTCTACATTCTTTCTGATTAACCATAACTTATATAGTTAAAACTAAATATTTTAGCACAACCATAATACTATTATTTCTCTACTCCCAGGTACATTCCCCAATCCTGGTTATACAAATTGAGGTGCATTTTAAGGAAATATTGAAGTGATGGTTTGATAGGTTTTCGAAGTAGTTTCAGGCCTGCTTCTTCAGGAGTGCGGTTGCCTTTGCGGGTGTTGCAGCGCGAGCAGGCCGTTACCAGATTCAGCCAGTTACTCCCTCCTCCCCTCGAGCGTGGTAGCAGATGATCTAAGGTCAGATTCTTTACAGTGCCACAGTATTGGCAGGTATAGTTATCGCGGCGCATGATGTTATGGCGGCTTAGTGCAATGCCATAGTAGGGCACATGCACATAGTGCTGCAACCGGATAACGGATGGAACGGGATATACTTTGGTGATGGTACGCAGTTGTTCTTCGGACTTTGTTACCATTTCGGCTTTATCGAGGTAAACGAGCAGAAAGGCTTTGTGCACCGAGCACACAGCAATGGCGCTGAAGTCCTGGTTCAGGATGAGAACTTTATCTTTCATAGGGTGCTACTGTACTGAATAATAAGCTTCTACGGAAAAAACCGATAGCTTACGGTAAAGTTCAGCGGAAATAGCAGCCTATGCCTGGAAAATACGCTTGATAATACGAAGTTTGTGAGAGTAACGCTTGCGGGCTGCGTTGTAAATTCCGTTGTGGTCGAGGGTATCAATACGGACCTCACCGCTGGCATGAATAATCTTCTGATCTTCTAAAACGATGCCTACGTGAATGATACGGCCTTCGTCGTTATCGAAATAAGCCAGGTCGCCAGGTTGGGTCTGGTTCACAAAATGCACTTCTTCGCCAGCTGTTACCTGCTGGTACGCATCGCGGGGTAGTTGTACGCCACAAATACCATACACCTGCTGCGCAAAACCCGAGCAATCTATCCCGAATACCGATTTGCCTCCCCACAAATAAGGGGCTTTCATGAAGTTGTAGGCTACTTTTACCAGTTGCGCTATAGTTGCTTCAGATTCCGGGTTAGACGCACGGCCGTTGTACAAATACGTTTGTTCTCCAATCCGCACATTCATACCGTCAAAGAAAGGTAAATAGGCACCTATACCTACCGGAATACGCTCATCGGCATTGCTGATCACCTGCACCAGGTCCATAGCGCGGGGATGCTGGGCTTGCTTCCATTCCTGGTAGTATGCTGCTGAAACGGCATTATGCTGATTAGCGTCAATCCAGCCCTGATACCCATCGGTAGCTAACTGAACACGCAACCACTTGTCCTGGCGACTGATGATCTCATAGCACTCCCCAAAAAGCAGCTGGCTAACCAGCTCGGCTCTGTTAGATGGTTCGGCGCGCAACGGCACTAGGCTCAGCATACTTATTCCGTAGTCCAATTCTTTTAATGATTAATGGTTAATGCGTAATGAATAATTAAGGATATTAATCATTCATCATTACTGATTATTCATTCTTAATAGCCGCTTCGGTCCATTTCTCGCTTCACGTCTTTTTCTTTGATGTCCTGGCGCTTGTCGTATAGTTTCTTACCACGGGCAAGGGCAATTTCAACTTTGGCAAAGCCACGGTCGTTCACGAAAACGCGTGTCGGGATTATAGTTACACCTTGCTCCTCTGCTCCTTTTTCCAGCTTTTTCAACTCCTTCTTGTTTAGTAGCAGCTTGCGGGCGCGCATCGGTTCGTGGTTATAGTGCGTACCCTCGGTGTAGGTTGATATGTGCGTGTTGTGCAGCCATAGTTCGCCGTTCTGGAAAATACAGTAACCATCCTGCATGTTCACTTTGCCTTCGCGTATCGACTTAATTTCCGTACCCATCAGCATCACGCCGGCGGTATACTTGTCCAGGAACTGGTACTCGAAGGAAGCCCTGCGGTTAACAATGTTTACGTGTTTCTTTATTCTATCCTTGTCTTTAGCCATTATGCTATCTTAGGTGCCAAAACTTTGGCTAATTTTTCTTTTTTCAAAATTTTCTGCCCGGTTTCTCCATCAGCTATCAATCGGTCATCTACGCGGGCTTCATAACTGCAGATTACCTCATGGCCATTTACCTCCTTTAGGGTAGCAACTATAGCTATAGTTTCGCTTTCAGAAGCAGGACTTTTATGATTGATTGTCAGAAAGGTACCTATCCCCTCTTCATCTTCTTCTTTCATTTCCAGCACAAACAACCTGCCCGCCCATTCGGCAGCCTGCGCCAGCGAAAACGTAGAGCAAACCGCATGCACCAGGCCATCCTCAAAACGGGCAAAATCAGCAGCAGTTACAAGCTTCTGGTATACTTTGGTATCGCCAATCTTGAAAGGGTTATGCATTTGTCTGAATCAGGATTTATAAGATTAATAGATTTTCAGGATTTTATTTAACACTATAGTTTCATTCGTGGATCAGGGCTGGCGTACTGGGTTGCAAAGTCACCCTTAAGATACTGAAAATGAGCAGCCATGGCTATCATAGCTGCATTATCGGTGCAATACTGGAAAGCTGGGATATACACATTCCAGTTATACTTCTTAGCATACTCCTGCAACGTTGCCCGAAGTCCCGAATTGGCAGAAACACCACCTGCAATGGCCACTTCTTTTATACCCAGGTCTTTAGTAGCCTGCACTACTTTTTTCAGCAAAGTCTTGATCAACGTATACTGCACGCTGGCGCAAATATCGTTTATGTTTTCCTGTACAAAGTTCGGGTTCTCCTTCGTTCTATCTCTAAGGAAGTATTGTACCGAGGTTTTGATACCGCTAAAGGAATAGTCGTAGCCGGGCATGTTACCCACCGGAAACTCGAATGCTTTCGGGTTGCCTTGTGCGGCAGCTTTGTCCAGCATGGGGCCGCCAGGGTAAGGCAAGCCGAGCATTTTGGCTGTTTTATCGAAGGCCTCTCCTACGGCATCATCGGTTGTCTGTCCGATGATCTCCATGTCCAGGTGGTCTTTAACGAGAACGATCTGGGTATGGCCGCCGCTAACGGTCAGGCACAAGAACGGGAAGTTGGGTTTCGGGTCTTCAATAAAATGAGCCAGGATGTGTGCCTGCATGTGGTTCACGTCTATCAGCGGGATGTTTAAGCCCAGCGCAAACGACTTGGCAAACGAGCAGCCAACCAGCAGGGCACCTAAAAGTCCGGGGCCGCGGGTAAAAGCTACTGCACTTAACTCATTTTTAGTTACATTTGCTCTGTTTAACGCTTCGGTTACAACCGGTATAATATTTTGCTGGTGTGCCCTGGAAGCAAGTTCTGGTACTACGCCGCCATACTTTTCGTGAACGGCCTGAGTAGCAATTATATTCGACAAAACTTTGCCGCCACGTATAACGGCTGCCGAGGTCTCGTCGCAGGAAGATTCAATAGCTAAAATTGTAGGTTCGGTCATCTTTTGGAAAAAGAACAGTCCATAAATTACTTCAAAGTTATAGGAAAAACGCTACTTCACACAGTAGTAGAGGTTATCCTGTTGCTTTTGCTGCTATTTATAGTAGTTTTCTTTGCCATACGCATACCAGCAGTGCAGACCCACATCGCCCAACGCGCAGCTGCCTGGCTCTCCGAAGCCACTAACCACGATGTAAGTGTTGGCCGCGTCGATATCGAGTTTTTCAGTAATGTAATACTGGAGCAGGTACAGGTACGCGACTATAAAAAGAACGAACTATTTTATGTGGGCCGCGTAGAGGCCGACATTGCCACTTTTTCTATCCTCAACCCGAACACCCTAAGTATAGCCACCCTGGAGTTGGAGGAGCCGCGCGCCAACCTCGTCTACTATAAAGGGTCTGATACCTTAAATGCCGGAGCTTTCTTTAGTGCCCTCAGCGACCTGTTTGTAAAAGACACCACCAAAGTTTCCAAGCCTTTTAAGTTTGACCTGCAGGAGTTGATACTAAAGAACGGCCGTTTTACTTACGACGACTTTAACAAGCCCCTTGCCGACCATGGCATGGATTACGCGCACCTAACGGTAGATAGTATTTACGGACATTTTGATGAACTCGTACTAGCCGATACTTTAAAAGCCAACATCACCAACTTCAGTGCCATCGAAACGCGTAGCAAAACCAACCTGCGCCACCTGGATACCCGCATGACCTACGCTGCCACCTTCTGGGAGTGGGCTGACCTGAATTTGAAAGTACAGGATAGTCATCTGAAAGATTATGTGCGCTTCGACTATAACAGCTTTGGCAACTTCGTGGATTTTAACGACAGCGTAACGATGACGGCCCGGTTATATGATTCGTATGCCTACGCCAAAGACATCTCTAAATTTACAACCCTGCTAAAAGGTTATGAGAACGAAGAGATACAGGTTAACTCAATTAGCTACAAAGGCAAGGTCTCAAATTTTAAAGCCGACAGCGTAGACCTGAAGTATGGGCAAAATACCCATATAGTTGGTAGTATAAGCGCCGACGGCTTGCCAAACGTGAGAGAAACCTTCGCTAACCTGAAACTGAAACCCTCCACTATAGATGCCGACGACATAAAACAATTTTTGCCCCGCGATGCCTTTGAAGTGGTAGACCGCCTGGGCACTGTAAAACTGGACGGCCGTTTCCTGGGTTTTTACAACGACTTTGTAGCCAACGGTAGTTTTGCCACCGCACTAGGCAATGTACGCTCCGACATTAACCTGAAAATTGATGATGACAAGCGCACCTCTTCTTATAAAGGATTTGTGAGTACCAAAGGCTTTAACCTGGGCAAGCTCATTAACCGCACCGATCTTATCCAGACCATATCGATGAGCGGGAAGTTAGCCGGCTCCGGATTTACACTGCAGGATGCCAACGTGGACATGGATGCAACCATCAACCAGATCTATTTTAAGAACTATAACTACCAGAATATAATAGCCAATGGCAACCTTAGCCGTCAGAAGTTTGTGGGTAAAGTATCCATTAACGACCCTAACCTGGTTGTTTCTGCAGATGGTGAGATTTTCCTGAACGATGGCGAGCAGGCTTTTAACGTGATGGCCAACCTGCAGAAGGTAGATCTGAGAGCGCTCGGTTTATCAAAAGATCCGTTTACTGTCAGCGCCAACGCCAATCTCGATTTTAAAGGCCTGCGCCTGGACGACTTTGTGGGCGTAGCCAGCTTTGCCAACGCAACTATAAACTATAAAGGCAAAGAACTTGCCCTGGATACACTTTATATCAACTCGGCTATAGTTGAAGGACAGCGGGCGCTTAACCTGGTATCGGACCCATTGGTGCTGAACATGGATGGCGACTATAAATACTCTACCCTGATAAATGACCTGACGCAGCTCGCCGAAGAGTACAAGCTAAACTTTGAAAGCAACGATGCCGCCACCGCAGCCTATTATCGCCGCAAAGCAAAAGGACCTGTAAACGAATATGCCGTAAACTATACCCTCTACCTGAAAGATGCTAACCCGCTTCTTCAGCTCTTCGTGCCCGAACTATACGTTTCCGAAAACACGAACATCGAGGGTTCATTTACCCATGCCAATACCGTTATCATAAACATGTTCGGTAAGATAGATACCCTTTCGTATGCCGACTATAACCTGTACCGCAATACGTTTGATATTACCTCCTCCAAGTTACAGCATAGCCCCGATGTACTGGCAAGTATCATCTATACTTCAGAAGAGCAGCAACTACCCACAGCCGGAAAAACCCAGGACTTTTACCTGGAAGGCATCTGGAGCGAACGCAAGATAGATTTTGCCACCAGCGTGCGCCAGCCCGAATATAACAACCGCGCTACCATTACCGGCGACCTTAACTTCCTGGAGAACCAGGTACAGCTGGTATTTGATAAATCGAACATTATACTTCGGAATATGCCGTGGGCTTTTACACCGGGCAACACAGTAGTTATAGGCGATGCCGGTAAAACGATAAATTTCGAAAACTTTGCTGTAACCAACCGGGAGCAGGTAGTGCGCGCGGCCGGCACCATCTCCGAAGACCCGAACAGCTCCCTAACCCTGAATGTAGAACAATTTGACCTGCGCAACCTGAATACCCTGATCACGGAAAAGATTGCCGGTACCTTAAGTGGCGAAATTGTAGCACAGGATGTGTATAACCGCGCTTTGCTCAACATCACGGCCCGCGTAGACTCTTTCCTACTGGATGATTTCCTGATCGGGAATATTTCGGGTAATGCGGACTGGAACAACGCTATTAAACAGATGGTAGTGGATGTGGGCATAGACCGTAATAATAAAAAGGTATTGACCGTAACAGGTAACTATAACCCCAATGCCACCGAAGACCAGCTGGACCTGCTGGCCGTAATGGACCAGGCCCAGCTTAAACTGGTAGAGCCGCTTATCAAACCTATACTTTCGGACCTGCAGGGCGACCTGGAAGGACGCGTGCGCATACTGGGGCAACTCACCTCTCCAATCCTAAAAGGGTCGGTGATGGTAACCAACGGGCAGTTTAAGTTTGACTACCTGAACACCACCTACCGCTTTAACGACCGCGTGTACCTTGGCCCAAACAGCATCAGCTTCCGAAACGCACAGATTAAAGACCTGTTTGGCAACTCGGCAACTGTTACCGGTGGCATTGCCCACGACGGTTTCTCTAACATGGTGATAGACCTCAGCGCCCGTTACCGCAATTTCATGATCCTGAATACTACCGCCGAGCAGAACGAACTATACTATGGAACTGCTTTTGGTACGGGTACGGCCAGCGTGTTAGGCCCTGTAGATAACCTGCGCATAAACGTAGATGCCCGCAGCGAAGAAAACACCCGCCTAGTTATACCATTAGACAACCAGGAAAGTGTTGCCCGAAAGGATTTCATCAAATTTGTGACCCGCACCCCGGATAGTTTAGCGGTAGCCGTAGATGATCAGAAAGTAGACCTGTCGGGCATTAACATGAATTTTAACCTAGATGTGACCGACGATGCCTACTTCGAGATTATTATAGACCGCACCACCGGCGACGTAATTCGGGGTTCAGGCTCTGGAGATATACGCATGACGATTGACACGCGGGGCGAGTTTAACATGTTTGGCGTATTCGAGATCTCGCAGGGGGCTTATAACCTGAACTTGCTGGAAGGACTGGTAACCCGCGAATTTAATGTGCAGCCAGGCAGTACCATTACCTGGAACGGCGACCCGCTGGGTGGCATCATGAACATAACGGGTAACTATACGCAGATGGCCTCGTTGCCGGTAACCGAAACCAGTACGCTGCAAGGCCGCTACCCTATTACTGCTGTTATAGATCTGGATGGCCCGCTGCTTACCCCACAAATAGCGTTAGGCTTAAATTTTGACCAGGTGCCGCAAACCGCCGAAACCGAAGCCCTGACCAGCGCCATTAAAAGCGACGAGGCCGAGCTAAACCGCCAGGTGTTTAGTTTAATGGTATTGGGCAGATTGTCGCCACAGGGTACCTTTAGCACCGTAGATGCCGGAACTACAGCCGTGGGTGGAAGTTTGGGTAGCTTGTTGTCGGGCCAGTTAAGCTCTTTCCTGAACAGTATAGACAGCAACCTGGAAATTGATATTGGCCTGGGCAACATTGACCAGGATGCGCTTTCGTCGTTGCAGGTGCGGTTGAGCTATTCCTTCTTCCAGGGCAGGTTGCGCGTAACCAGCGAAGCCGGGCTTGGCAGCAGCAACCTGGCCGGCACTACAAAAGACAACGGCTACCAGGGCGACTGGTCGCTGGAATACTATATAACTAAAAGTGGCGAGTTGCGTGGCCGTCTGGAGTACAACACTATTCCGCGTGGTTTGATAGACAGGCGAACCAACCGGCAAAGTTTCAGTTTGCTGCATACCAAGCGCTTCGACAACCTGAAAGAGCTGTTTATGAGCAACCGCCGCCAGCGCAGGCTGGAAGAAGAGGAACGACAACAGATCATCCTCGACTCCGACCCAAGACTTAACTTAGAAAGATAAATAAAAGCCCTGCCGCTTACTTGTGCAGGGCTTTTTGTTTTAGCACCAACTCCTTTCCCTATTTTTAAAATATATTCCTAATTTTGTATGGAAGGAGTACCTATGGCAAAGCAACACAGATCAGTTAAAAAGAAGAAGCTCGGAAATTACCCGCACACCATGGTGGTGTTTAGTATCACGCTTGCCCTATTCGTTATCGGCATGTTTGGGTTACTGCTGATACACGCCGGCAAGCTATCCGAAAAAGTAAAGGAAAGTATAGAAATGCAACTATACTTAGACAAGAACCTGACCAGTGTGCAGCTTGCCAATATGCAGAAAAAATTAGCTGCTAAAGAGTATGTTGCCATTATTGCCGATACGGCTGCGGTACGCTTTGTATCGAAAGAAGAAGGAGCCAAACAGTTCCTGGAAGATACCGGCGAAGATTTTATGTCTTTTTTAGGTGAGAACCCGCTGCGCGATGCTTATGTACTGAAAATTAATGCCGACAATGCCACCTCGGCCCAACTGAAAGGGATAAAGAACGACCTGGAAGGTATAGAAGGGGTGCATGAAGTTCAGTATGTAGAAAGCCTGATCGAGTCCATCAACAGCAATATCCAAAAGATCAGCATTATACTTTTAGGCTTTGCGGCTATACTTCTGGTAGTGGTAACTATACTTATCAATAATACCATAAAACTGGCTCTTTACTCGCAGCGCTTTCTTATCAGAAGTATGCAGCTGGTGGGTGCTACGGGTTACTTTATACAGCGGCCATTCCTGAACCGTGCTGCCTGGCAGGGTGTTATGAGTGGCATTATTGCTTCGCTCCTGCTTTTTGGTCTGATGCAATATGCTTATACCCAGATCGAAGAACTGAAACTGCTCCGCGACGACGAACAAACCTACATCCTGATGGGAGCATTGCTCGTAATTGGCTGCATTATCGGGTTTCTGAGCTCATACCGCGCGGTGCGTAAATACCTGCGCCTTTCACTTGACGAACTATATTAATAATGGAAAATAAAGACAGACTTGCCTTCGGCAGAAAAAATTACATCCTGATGCTGGTGGGCATTGTGGTGCTTGCTATCGGCTTTATTATCATGACGCTGGATACCGAACAATACGGCCTTGGCTTTATGGGCATCACCCTGGGACCTATAGTTGTTTTTGCAGGGTTCATCATAGAGTTTTTCGCCATCCTTATCAAAGACAAAAACCACGACTAAATGAGCGTTTGGCAGGCTATAGTTTTAGCCATTATAGAAGGACTTACCGAGTTTTTACCGATCTCCTCTACGGGGCATATGATCATTGCCTCGGCCCTGATGGGGATAAACGAATTACCAATTACCAAGATCCTGACGGTAAATATACAGTTCGGGGCTATACTTTCGGTGGTGGTATTGTACTGGCGCCGTTTTCTGCAGAGCTGGAATTTTTACCTGAAACTGCTGGCTGCGTTTATACCTACTGCTTTTATTGGTTTTGCGGTTAATGAGGTGGTTGATGCCATGCTGGAGAGTGTGGTGATTACGGCTATATCGCTGGTAGTTGGCGGTGTGGTGTTACTGTTTGTAGATAAGTGGTTTGCACACGCCGAGAAAACGACAGTTACCTATAAAAATGCCTTCCTGATCGGTTTGGCGCAGTGCGTAGCCATGATTCCGGGCGTTTCGCGTTCGGCTGCCTCTATTATAGGTGGTATGGCGCAGGGCATCGACCGTAAAACAGCGGCCGAGTTCTCATTCTTTTTGGCGGTGCCTACAATGCTGGCCGCCTCTACGTACAAACTCCTGAAAGACCTACTGCACCTGGAGATTTCCGATGTCGTTAAAATGGACTGGGTAAAGATCTCGAACAGTTTTGAAGTAATTACACCCAATGATCTGAAGTTGCTGCTGGTTGGTAATTTTGTAGCCTTTATAGTTGCCATGCTGGCCATTCGGTTCTTTATCAGCTTCCTGACAAAGTATGGCTTTAAAATGTTTGGTTACTACCGTATTGCTTTAGGAGTGCTGCTGCTGGCACTGCTGGCGATGGGCATTGATTTAAAAGTATAACATGAGCTATAACTTTGAGGCAGGCGAAGTGCTGCTTATAGATAAACCGCTTACCTGGACATCGTTTGATGTTGTAAAAAAGGTACGGAATACGTTGCGTATCAAAAAGATCGGCCATGCCGGCACGTTAGATCCCTTGGCTTCCGGGTTGCTTATACTTTGTACCGGCAAATTCACCAAAAGTATAGACCAGATTCAGGCACAGGAAAAGGAATACACCGGCACGATTATACTTGGCCAGTACACCCCGTCTTACGACAAAGAGACCGAAGTTACTGAAACCAAAGACATCAGCCACCTGACCCCGGAAACTATAAAAGCCGCTGCCGATAGCTTTGTAGGAACTATAGAACAGGTACCTCCTATTTATTCGGCGGTGATGGTAGATGGCAAACGCGCCTACGACCTGGCTCGTCGTGGCAAAGCCGCCGAACTAAAACCCCGCACCATAACTATAAAAGCCTTTGATATTACTAACATTGAAGGTGAAGTAGTTAGCTTTAGAGTTGTTTGCACCAAAGGTACCTACATCCGTAGCCTGGCCTATGACATGGGCGTTAAGCTGGGAGTCGGCGGGCATTTAGGCTCCTTGGTTCGTACGCGTATCGGAGAGTATAAACTAGAAGATGCCCTGACAATAGAAGCTATTCAGGAGATTAAAAAAGCACAGCTGGAAGCGAATGGAAGTAATTCGTGATATAGCCGATTTTCCGCAACTTAGTTACCCGGTGGTTACCAGCGGCACTTTTGACGGGGTGCACGTGGGCCACCAGAAAATATTACAGCGCGTTATAGAACGTGCCCGCCAAAGCAATGGACAGAGCGTGGTTATTACCTACTGGCCGCACCCGCGCCTGGTTCTCTTCCCGGAAGACAACGACCTCAAGCTGTTATCAACTATAGAAGAGCGCATCGAACAGCTCCGCAGCTTCGGTATTGATTACCTGCTGATCCTTCCGTTCACCAAAGAGTTTTCACGCACCAGTTCGCCCACGTTTATAACCGACATACTGGTAAAAGCACTGCATACCAAAGTGCTGGTTATTGGCTACGATCACCGTTTTGGCAAGAACCGCGAAGGCAGTTTTGAGCACCTGAAAGCCCACAGCAGCAAGTATGGTTTTGAAGTAGAAGAGATTCCGCGTGAAGACGTGGATGACATTGGCGTAAGCTCCACCAAAATAAGGAAGGCCCTGGAAAGCGGCGACCTCGAAACCGCAACCAGCTACTTAGGCAGGTATTACACACTTACATCTATAGTTGTAGAGGGCAACAAATTAGGCAGAACAATTGGCTACCCTACTGCCAACCTGGCTATTCCGCATACACACAAACTGATACCGGCCAACGGCGTGTACGCGGTGTGGGCAACTATAAATGGCGAACGCTACCCCGGTATGATGAACATCGGCATGCGCCCCACAGTAGATGGCACCCACCTTACCCTGGAGGTAAACCTGCTAAACTTTAACCAGAACATTTACGGCCAGACTTTAACCGTAGCTTTTGTAGCCTACCTACGGGAAGAACAAAAGTTTAATGGCTTGGATGAGCTGAAAGCACAATTGGCCAGAGACAAAGAAGCTGCAGCGAAAGTGCTGGGGCTATAGTTTGTCTGAATCAGGATTTTCAGGCTTAAAGGATTTACAGGATTGGGCTGTTGCTATAGTTGGAGCTATAGTTTTATGGTTGCTGTGATTACAAAGATAGCTGGCGCGAGTCTCCAGACTCGTGACTAACTATGGTATTGAGTCTCCTGACTTAACTGGCCCGGAAGGGACAAGACTTGTAATAGCTAATGCTATACTTTTATAGCAGTCCAACCACCCCTAACCCCTCCTTGTCTAAGGCGGGGAATTTTTGCTGATGCTATTCCACAAACTATAGTGCTATAGTTACAACCTGAGAGCCGACAGGTCACGACCTGTCCCTACGGAACTACAACCACGAGAAAAACAGATCTGCTACAGCCAAAAGGAATAAAGCAACTATAACTAAGACTTTAGCTATCGAGCTTGATATCAGTCTTAGGGTTGAGCGCCTTTGACTTGTTGCGGTGCCGATAGGCAACACGAGCGCAGCGAGTGTAGCAAGAAGGCAGCAGCGCGATGCCCGAAGACGGGGCCTCCCGGCCCGGGAGGGAGCCAAGTAAACTATAGAACTATGCGCTCATAAAGCTCCTAGGATTAGAGGAAACTATAGTACAATGGCTTGGTTCCAGCAGTAGGCAAAGTCAACTATAGAACTATAGCATTTGAAACTCAACTATAGTTCGAGATAGATTTCTCGCTTTGGCTCGAAATGACATATATGGCAGGACACATAAGATCCCTCGGCTATCGCTCGGGATGACAAATGAGAAACTATAGAACACTTAAAACCATCAGCTACGCAAGAAATAACAAAGCAGGCGACAAAAAACACCACAAATCCGGACTTCACCTGACCTATAACCCATTTCACCTAAAAAACTAAAGTCATATTTCCATATGGCTTTTATTCTATATAACTTACCTACGTATAGAACCAAATTCTAAAACGGCGTTTTGGGTGAGCTATAAATTTGCCCGGAACTTCAGTATTTTAACTAACTATGATAAATAAAACGGTAAAAAACGTGCAGGAAGCGCTGCAGGATGTGCAGGATGGCATGACACTGATGCTGGGTGGTTTCGGTTTATGCGGCATTCCTGAAAACTGCATTAATGAATTGCTTCGCCTGGGTGTAAAAGACCTGACCTGTATCTCGAACAACGCGGGTGTAGATGATTTTGGCATTGGCCTTCTGCTACAAAAGCGCCAGGTAAAAAAAATGATTGCCAGCTATGTAGGCGAGAACGCTGAATTTGAACGCCAGCTACTGAGTGGAGAACTGGAAGTAGAATTAAACCCTCAGGGAACCTTAGCCGAGCGAATTCGTGCCGGGGGAGCCGGTATTCCTGCCTTTTTTACACCGGCTGGTTACGGCACCGAAGTAGGCGAAGGCAAAGAAAGTCGTGAATTTAACGGCAAGATGTATTTGATGGAAACCTGGTTGAAAGCTGACTTTGCGTTTGTGAAAGCTTGGAAAGGCGACACGGCCGGAAACCTGATCTACAAAGGTACTGCGCGCAATTTTAACCCGATGATGGCCACTGCCGGAAAGATAACCGTTGCCGAAGTAGAAGAACTGGTACCAGCCGGCGAACTGGATCCGAACATGATCCACACGCCAGGTATTTTTGTGCAGCGCATTTTCCAGGGCGAGAAGTACGAAAAACGTATTGAGCAAAGAACGGTTAGACAGGCTTAAATTAGAACAACATGGCTTTAGATAAAAATCAGATAGCGAAACGAATCGCACAGGAAGTAAAGAACGGGATGTATGTGAATCTGGGTATCGGGATACCGACGCTGGTGGCAAACTATATTCCGCATGGTATTGAGGTAGTACTGCAGTCAGAGAATGGTTTGCTGGGTATGGGCCCTTTCCCTACCGAAGACCAGGTAGATGCCGACCTGATAAATGCCGGAAAGCAAACTATAACCACACTGCCAGGTTCGTCTATTTTCAGCTCCGCAGATAGCTTTGGCATGATACGCGGCGAGCACGTGGACCTGACTATTTTAGGCGCCATGGAAGTATCCGAGGAAGGCGACATTGCCAACTGGAAAATTCCGGGCAAAATGGTAAAAGGCATGGGCGGCGCCATGGACTTAGTGGCATCAGCCAAAAACATTATTGTGGCCATGCAACATACCGCCCGCGACGGGTCCTCTAAACTACTGAAAGAATGCACCTTGCCTATTACCGGCCTGAAGTGCGTGAAAAAGATTGTGACCGACCTGTGCGTAATGGAAGTAACCGATAAAGGCTTTAAGCTGCTGGAAAGAGCGCCGGGCGTTTCTGTAGAAGACATCCAGAAAGCCACCGAAGGCACGCTTATAGTAGAAGGCGACATCCCGGAAGTGCAACTATAGTTGGCAGGGTGAAATCATCCCCCTGCCCCCTTCAAAGGGGGACACTCAGCAATGCTTGAAAAGTAGATCCAGTTTTACGATACCTGAAAAGTCCCCCTTTGAAGGCAGGGTCGTTAAGTTCTAATGTATTTAGCCATCAGTGTTATTTTGTTGGCAAAAGCTGTGATCGCATCCTTCATAGAGTGGAAGCTACATTTTCTGGCGATGTTCAAGGCTATATTTTTCAATAG
>NZ_JAAEAA010000023.1 GCF_010119545.1 Pontibacter fetidus
GGAAAACCGCCTCAAGCTGATGCTGATCCTCTCGGTGGTGTATGCCTTCCTGTTGAGCCTCTTGCAGGCAGAAGAACTCAACCAGCTGCTCCGGCAGGGATGCCATAGAACAGGAAAGCGGTACCAGAAAGCCCTGATACCGCTTTATCGTGTCCGAACTGCACTCATGCACATCTGGACTCAAGCACAATCCCTAAATTCGGGATGACTCATGTTTGTCCTTATGATATAATATTGATAATAATAGTAAAACACTATATAACTGGCACAGTAATTGAATTCGGCAAAGTATAGATATTAACCTATACTACCATGAGAAAGCTTCTACTTCCGCTCCTGCTTGTGCTACTGGCGATGCCAGTATTGGTACAAGCTTCTGTATTAACTTTTAGAGCGCCAGCCGGCGAGGCCTTTTACCTGAAACTAAACGGCAAAGTGGTAAACCATACGGCATCAAACTTTGTGCGCGTAGACCACCTGCGCCCGGGCAAGCATTACGTGGAAGTAAAAGTACGTGGCCGCTACCGCGATTATCAACTAGGGACTAAAGTATATGCCCGCCAGGGTTACGAAACAAACTATGGCATTACTGTATCTGAGCGAAAAGGAGCCCTGAAACTACGATTGCTGAGTGAAGTGCCGTTGTTGCCACCGCCGCCGGTCGTAGTTCCACGTGTACCTTACCCGCCAGCAGAGCCCTACAGACCAGCGCCACCTCGCTACGACGATGACCGTTACGATAACCGTGACCGCTGCGACTACCTGATGAGCCGACAGGATGTAGACCGCTTAGCCGATGCCATGAAAAGCCGTAGCTTCGAGAGTACCAAACTAACTATAGCCCGCGAAGCCCTGCGCAACAGCAGCATACTGGCCGAAGACCTGAAATACCTTCTGCAGCAGTTCGATTATGAGAGCACAAAAGTAGAGTTCGCTAAATTTGCTTATGAGTATGTCTGCGACCGAGAACGATTCTATTATATCTACGATGTCTTCAAATTCGACAGCAGCGTGCGAGAGTTGGAAGAATATACCAGCCGGAGGAGGTAATTATAGTTAGTAAGTTTGGAAGTTAAAAAGTTACAAAGACCTCACAGCGTCTTTCAGACCTGTGAGCGTCTCGGCAACTATAGAACAATGAATGTGTGTTAAAGTGTTAAGTTAAATAGTTTGTGAAGTATAAAGCCGCTCCAAGTTATGGAAGCGGCTTTTTCATTTTAAGTGCCTGCTATGATACAGGTTTCTATAGTTGGTGATATAGTCAGCGTGCTCTGCGTTATATATATGCAATTAACCCACCCCTAACCCCGCCGAGGAGGGGAGTTTCGTTCTGGAAAATGTAGCTATAAAATTACTGTCATTCTGTTAAGAAACTTGGTGAAAGGTAGGTTCAACCTATGCTACTGGCCAACAAGATTCTTCCAGAATGACAAAAAAGGATAATGAAACGGCCCTGCTCCCCGGAGGGGTAGGTTTCTACAGTAGCCGACCTAACAAAAAAGCCGCTCCCGGAGAACTCCGAAAGCGGCCTTATAACTATAGTTCAGAATTAATTTTCTAACTTTTTAACTTCCAAACTTTCTAACTAGCGTAGTCTATCTACCGACCTCACCAGGTCTTCGTCGCGTTTGATGAAGCGGTTGGCCAGGGCGTTAAGCAACAACCCAAGCATCGGCATGTAAAAACCAGCTTCGTACGAACCATTGTCTGTACCTTTTATCATTTCGTTGCCAACGTAAGCAGCATAGTAAAAAGATGTACCAAAAAGCGCAGCCAGCACTAATGTGTTCAGTAAGCCAAGTTTCATCTGGTTCAGGCGGTTACGGAACTGGAAGATCTCTACCAACGCAATAACGGCAGCAACTATAGCCAAAATCCCGATCGCAAAAGCGCTTTTTGATGGAACCATCCCTGCCGCCGCAGCATCGCCATTCATATTTAACATCTGCGATTTCAGCTCCCAGGCAGTAAGCACTATCGTTTCGCCGGTGACAGCATCGGTTTTAGACCACAACGGTAAAAACAGCATCGAGATAACGGCCAGTACCAGCAGGAACAGAAATACGGATTGAATTCTTTGTATCATGTGTAGGTTAATTTAACTTGCAAAGCATTGCAAAATTAGACAAAGACCTGTAAAACTAAAATATGAATACTGCTTACATTGTAGATATAGTCAGAACACCCGTCGGAAAGTTTGGCGGAAGCCTTAGTACAGTGCGCCCGGATGATATGGCAGCCTTTATTTTAAAGGAGCTGATGGCCCGAAATCCGCAGGTTGCCCCGGAGTTGATTGAAGACGTAGTGCTGGGTGCCGCTAACCAGGCCGGCGAAGATAACCGCAACGTTGCGCGTATGGCGCTGCTGTTGGCTGGCTTACCCTTGCAAATTGGTGGTGTTACCGTTAACAGGCTTTGCGCGTCAGGTTTACAGGCCATTATGGATGCCAGCCGGGCTATTAAAAGCGGCGACGGCGACGTATACCTGGCAGGCGGCGTAGAAAGCATGACCCGCGCGCCGTTTGTAATGGCAAAAGCTGAAACTGCCTGGTCGCGTACTCCTGAGATTTACGATACAACGATAGGCTGGCGCTTTACAAACCCTGCTTTATCTAAACTGCACCACCCGTTTGCCATGGGCGAGACGGCCGAAAACGTGGCCGAGCGCGAAGGTGTTTCACGTGAAGCGCAGGACGAATTTGCCTATAACTCGCAGATAAAGTATAAAGCAGCACACGAAGCCGGCAAGTTTAAAGATGAGATAATTGCTTATCCGGTGCCACAGCGCAAGTCCGATCCTGTTATTTTCGATACAGACGAACATCCACGCTTATCAACTATAGAAAAGTTAGGCCAGCTGGCTCCGGCCTTTAAAAAAGGTGGTAGTGTAACGGCGGGTAACTCGTCGGGTATAAACGATGGTGCCGCAGCTTCGCTTATAGTTAGAGAAGAAACCGTAAACCGATTGGGCTTAACACCAATGGCGCGCGTAGTTTCGGTGGCAGTAGCTGGGGTAGAGCCAAGCCATATGGGTATGGGACCGGTGCCGGCAACTCTAAAAGCACTTAAAAGAGCAGGCTTAACTATAAACGACATCGGGCTGGCCGAAATTAACGAAGCCTTTGCCGCGCAGGCTATACCTTGCGTGCAGCAACTGGGCATCGATCCGGCTATAGTTAACGTGAATGGTGGTTCTATTGCCATTGGTCACCCGCTGGGGGCAAGTGGCACCCGTATTTCGGCAACCCTACTGCACGAAATGAAACGCCGCGAAAATGTGCGTTATGGCCTGGCTACCATGTGTGTAGGGGTTGGGCAGGGGGCAGCCATCATTTACGAAAAAGTGTAGATAAAATATTTTTAACTATAAAACCCCGTTTCTGGTAGCAGAAGTGGGGTTTTTGCTTTTTATAGTTGGCGAATGGAACTATAGTTGATGAAACTGGCACTGCCTTTGTATATAGCAAAACAACATATTAACTGAAGCTTATGAAAAAGGTATTCACCATCGTATTGGTAGCAGTGCTGGCTATAGTTGGCCAGCAAGCCATGGCACAGGGTAACAGCAACGCACGTAGCAAAAGACCCGAATTTGTAAACGAAAAGCACCGCGCACACGCCGAGTGGAAGCGTGAAAAAGAGCATAACAAGAAATATAAAAAGCATAAAAAACACGACCACGACGACGATTACCGTTGGGAACGTGACGATGACCACAGAAGGGACGATGACCGCGACAGAAGAGTAGGGGATAGAAGAGATTACCCTTGGGAGCGAACTACGGAGCAACGCAGAACGGAAGAAAGACGTCGTGTAGAAGAACAGCGCCGCCGTGAGGAGCAAAGACGTGAAGATGGAGACCGTTCAATTCGTGACGTAATACTTAGAAGAACAGGTGGCAATTAATAAACTATAGAAACTGGTATAGTTGCGTCAACAATTTAATAATGCAGCTGCCCGGTTCTTAAAAATACCTAACAGTGCCCCAAAGCCCGGTTATACTTTGTGTAGCCGGGCTTTTTATACGCTATAGTTTGTGTGCAGCTTTAAAAGGAAATCCTAACTTTGTTGCATGCGGTATTTCTTAGAGATCGCCTACGACGGCACACGTTTTCATGGATGGCAGGTACAGCCCAATGCTATTTCGGTGCAGGAAGTGCTGGACGATTGCCTGAGTAAAATATTGCGCGAAACGATAAACACAACAGGCAGCGGCCGCACCGACACCGGCGTACATGCCAGCCAGCAGTTCGTACATTTCGATGCAGCACAACACCTGGACCCACAGCATATCGTTTACCGCCTCAACCGCATCCTGCCCGACGATATTTCTGCCTATAGTTTACACCTGGTGCCTCACGAAGCGCATGCCCGTTACGATGCCTTTGCCCGCACTTATCATTACCACATCACGCTCCGCAAAGATCCTTTTAAGCGCTACTACGCCTGGTACCACAGCAAGCCTTTGGATGTGGAACTGATGAACGAAGCCGCAACTATATTGCTGAAGTATGAGGATTTTACCACCTTCAGCAAAGTAAAAGGCGATACCAAACATTACCGCTGTAACATGTACGAAGCTTACTGGGAGCAAAAGGGCCATGAGCTGATCTTCACAATTCGGGCAAACCGGTTTTTGCGTGGCATGGTGCGGCTTATAGTTGGTGCGCTGGCAGATGTTGGTCGTGGCAAACTGACTATAGCAGATTTCGAAAACATTATTGCCAGCCAGGACAGGAGCCAGGCCAGCGGCGCGGCGCCATCCGAAGGGCTTTACCTGGCCAAGGTTGAGTACCCGGAGCATTTATTCCAGAACATCACCCAAATCAAACTATAAAATTCTATGCAACTAGAAGAAGACCATCGTGGGCCGCATTTAAACGGTAAACACCTGCGGCCAGAAAGTTTAATGATGAGTTACGGGTACAACCCCGAGTGGTCAGAAATGGCCGTAAAAGCTCCCATCTACCAAACATCCACCTTTGTTTTTAAGAACGCGGAAGAAGGCAAGGCATTTTTTGAACTGGCTTACGGTCTGCGCACCAAAGATGCTGAAGAGCAAATGGGCCTTATCTATAGCCGCCTCAACAACCCCGACCTCGAAATTTTAGAGAACCGCCTGCGTTTTTGGGATGGTGCCCAGGATGCAGCCGTTTTTGCAAGCGGTATGGCTGCCATTAGCACCATGCTGCTGGCCCTGCTGAAGCCCGGCGATGTTATCCTGCACAGCGAGCCGATCTATGGCGGCTCCGATTACTACATCAAAAATATCCTGCCAAAGTTCGGTATTCAAAGTATAGGCTTCCGGGCCAACATGGAAGCCGAGGAAGTGGAGAAACTGCTGGAAGAATCTGGTGTAGCCGATAAACTGGCCATGATTTACATCGAAACGCCTGCCAACCCAACCAACCACCTTGTAGACATTGAAGCCTGCGCTGCCTTAGCCAGAAAATATTCTACAGCTGATAAAAAAGTTATAGTTGCTGTCGATAATACCTTCCTGGGTCCGTTGTTCTGTCACCCGCTTAAGCACGGCGCTGATTTGCTGGTTTACTCGGCTACCAAATACATAGGCGGCCACTCCGACCTTATTGCCGGTGCCTGTTTAGGCTCTGCGGAGCTAATGAAACAAGTAAAAGCCATGCGTACATTTATGGGTTCTATGGCAAGCCCGTGGACCGGCTGGATGCTGATGCGATCGCTGGAGACCCTGAAGATACGTATGGAAGCACAGGCACGCGGCGCAGAAAGTGTAGCGGAATACCTTAAAAACCACCCGAAAGTAGACCGCATTTATTATTTAGGCGATTTGCAGAACAACCCACACCAACAGGCCATTTACGAAAAGCAATGCCTGTCGGCGGGCTCTATGATCTCGTTTGATATTAAAGGTGGCGAAAAAGAAGCCTTTACTTTCCTGAACAGCCTGCGCCTGATAAAACTGGCTGTAAGCTTAGGCGGTACCGAATCGCTGGCCGAGCACCCGGCCTCTATGACGCACTCCGATATATCCCCAGCCGACCGTGCGGTGATGGGAATTGGCGAAGGCATGGTCCGTATTTCGGTAGGTGTGGAGCACCCTGACGATATCATAAACGACATTGAACAGGCATTAGAAAAAGTGCAGGCAAGTGTAAGCAGCTATGCTTAATATTAGATTACAACTAATATTGATCTACATTTAATATCTCTATCAATTTAAAGAGTAAACTATAGGTTAGATAAACTTCTACTCCTCCAGAGGTATTAGGGGTGGCTGAGATGAGTAAAGTTGAATTACCGGCAAAAGAGCCGCAGCTGTAAAGTTGCGGCTCTTTTGTTTTTAGAAATTCAATTAATTATATATTTATTATAATGATTTTTATAAATAGTTGAAACCAATAAGCTGCGTTATCGTTGGGGTATATAAGTAAAATTATATATGCGTGTGTGCAGGTGAGTTGAAATACATCATACGGAGGCTGTTTAGTAAAGTATACATCCTGCTCAGGTAAAATTTCTTCTATTACCATTTGCTGCCACAGCTATTGTCTTTTTACTGCCGCGACCCAATTCCATAACCCTAATACCGAGTACATGCAGGCACCTTTACACCCCCAAACTGCAATTCGTATCCTGAAATCGCTTGTGCGCCTGGTAAGTTCCCATGGGGCAGGCAAATCCTTTCTGATAACCATACTTATACTCTCTGCAACTATGGCCCAGGCATCCCACTTCAGGTATGGGAATGTTAGCTGGCGATGGGTAAGTGGCAATACCGTTGAGTTTAAAATAAGCCAGTCGTGGCGGTATACGGCCTTTTATGCAGAGCAGGGACAGCTGGTTAACCCGGGAGATTTTAATTTTGGCGATGGCACGCATGCAGCTATTCAGTTAGAGGTAACAGCAGTTAACAAAACAGACGACTGGATGTATGGCGAAGCAATCCTGACCAAAACCTATAGTTCAGCAGGCAACTTTACGGCTAATTTTACAGGCTGCTGCCGTGTAGGCGAACTCAAAAATAATCCCGAAGGCAGCTGGAACCTGCAAACTATAGTTACGATTGGCAATGGCAACAGCGCACCAGTTACCACACTACCTGCTATCGTTAACCTGCCGCACAGTAAACCAGATGCTGCTTTCCGAATGCCGGTAACAGACCCGGATGGCGATGCACTTACGTTTAGGCTGGCAAACCAGCAGGAAATGGGCGGTGGCGTTAACCCTGAAGGCCTGTCCGTAAATTCATCAACCGGTATAGTTTCTTTTGGTACGGCAGGTAAAACAGCTGGTGATTTGTATAACGCCGCTATCACTGTTACCGACAGCCGCGGTGCCAGCGTCACTACCGATTTCGTGATCAAAATTACAGAGCAGTCTACGCCACCGGTATTCGATTATAGTATAACCCCCGCCAACCAAACAGTTTACCAGGTAGTACCCGGGCAGCAGTTAAAATTTACGGTTAAAGCCCATGACTCCGACCCGGCAGATAAGGTAACCTTACAAGCAACGGGTCTGCCATCAGGCGCAGCACTTACTCCGGCCCTGCCAGTTGCCAACAACCCAGTACAAAGCAACTTCTCCTGGACTCCGACAGCCGACAACCTGGGCGTACATGTCATCAATTTTATAGCACAGGATCTGAAAGGTGTACAAACCACTTCTTCCGTAACGATACAGGTAAGCTACAAACCTAAATTTGATATGCCGCCAACGCCAGCAGCTAACAGCTATACTTTTGCAGCGCCCGGCCAAACTATAACCTTTACACTGCAAGCCTCAGATCCGGACGCAACCGATAAAGTAAAACTGGTGGAACTGACCGGACTACCTGCCGGTGTAGCAACCTTGCCAACTACAATGGCGAACCCGGTGCAGATGCAGGTAACCTGGAAACCTGAAACAAAAAACTGGGGCGTAAATACCATCACCGCAAAAGCCCGCGATACCCACAACGACGAGGTAAGCCATAGTTTCAGGATTGTGGTCAATACCCCACCAACGTTTACATCTCGTCCGCAGGAAATACCGTTGGCAGCTGGCTATAGTTTTAAGTATGAAATTGCTGTGCAGGATGATGATTTGGCGTATGGGGATAAGCTGGAAGTGATGGCGAAGCAATTGCCCGGCTGGCTTACGCTGGAAGACAAGGGAAGCGGCAAAGCGATACTTACCGGAACGCCAACTATAAATGATATAGGTGAGCATACTATAAACTTAGTAGCAGAAGACAAATGGCACCACAACGGCGGCCTGGCCGAGCAAAATTTTACACTTACCGTTACCGACCCACGTTGCGGCGATACAAATGAAAAGGTACTTATCTGCCATGCTGGGCAAACGCTGTGTGTAGAGGCAAACAAAGTACAAGAGCACCTGGACCACGGCTGTTATATCGGCTCCTGCAACCCCGATGATGTACCAATAGACCCGCTGGAGTTAGAGACTAAACTGATTGCTTACCCTAATCCGTTTAGCGCTGCCACCACGCTGGCGTTTACCTTACCCGAAGCCGGAAAGTATACACTGGAACTGCTGGACATAAAAGGCACCCGGGTAACTATATTGCAACAGGGCGACGGCAATAAAGGCCAGTATTTTATGCATGAGGCTACAGCAGAGAAACTAAAAGCCGGCATTTACCTGGTGCGCCTGATAACCGCTACACAGGTACAGCACGTAAAGGTGGTAAAACAGTAGTGCTTCGCTATACCTGCCGCTGCAAAATTACGGCTGCTTTAGTCCGTTAAAAACACTTACCTTTGCGTCTGGTTAAGTATAAATGCCCGCATGGGCACAAGCGAAGCCTTCGTTTATACTTAAAACAGAACACAACTTTGGAAGATAAACCCAAAAATACAGGCAAGGTATTCGATGCAGATGTGCTGAAGCGGCTCTTTGAGTTCGTGAAGCCCTACGTGCGCATTTTTTACTTTATTGTATTCCTCACTTTTGCCTCGGCTATACTTGCCGCCGTGCGCCCCTTCCTGATACAATACACCGTAGACCACGAAATTCTGCAGAACGACTGGCAGGGCCTGAACAAGATGTTTGTAATCCTGAGTGTGTTGCTGGTGGTGCATGCTATAGTTCAGTATTTACATACTTACTTTGCCGGCTGGCTTGGGCAGTATGTAGTCCGCGATATCCGGGTTAAACTATACCGCCACATCCTCGACCTCCGTCTTAAATTCTTCGACAGAACACCGATCGGAACACTGGTTACCAGAAACGTATCGGATGTAGAGACACTCTCGGATGTATTTAGCGAAGGCCTGGCCGCCATGATCGGCGATATTCTGCAGCTGGTATTTATAGTTGGCTTCATGTTTTACATCGATTGGGAACTGGCGCTTGTCAGCCTTTCTACCTTCCCGATCATGCTCATCAGTACCTACATCTTTAAAGAGAAGATAAAAGACACGTTCCAGGAAGTGCGTACGGCGGTGGCCCGCTTAAACTCGTTTGTACAAGAGCATATTACCGGCATGAGCATCGTGCAGATCTTTAACAACGAGAAACGCGAGATGGACAAGTTCCGGGAGATCAACAAAGAACATACCCGTGCCAATGTTCGCTCAGTTTTATACTATAGCATTTACTTTCCGGTAGCTGAAATTATAGGTGCAGCCGGCCTGGGGTTGCTGGTGTGGTATGGCGCGCATGGTGTGATAGATGATGATACTTCGCTGGGTACGCTGATGGCCTTTATACTGTATATCCAGATGTTTTTCCGGCCGATACGCATGATAGCCGACCGCTTTAACACATTGCAGTTAGGCGTGGTTAGTACCGAGCGTTTAATGAAACTGCTGGACAGCAAAGAGATGATAGCAGACAACGGTACCTACACGCCGGAAAAGATAAAAGGCAACGTGAAGTTTGAGAACGTATGGTTTGCCTATAACGACGAAGAATGGGTGCTGCGCGATATCTCCCTGGAAGTGAAAGCCGGCGAAACCATCGCGTTTGTGGGGGCAACCGGTGCCGGCAAAACGTCCATCATCAACCTGCTCAACCGCTTTTACGAGATCAACAAAGGCCATATTATAGTGGATGGCCACGATATTAAAGAATACGACCTGGGTGTGCTGCGTCATCATATCGGGGTTGTGTTGCAAGATGTGTTCTTGTTTTCCGGAAGTATAGCCGATAACATTAGCCTGGGCAACAAAGCCATAACCGAAGAGCAAATGTGGCGCGCCGCCGATTTGGTTGGTGCCCGTAAGTTTATAGAACGCCTGCCGGGAGGATTGCACTACCAGGTAATGGAGCGCGGAGCAACTTTATCGGTAGGTCAGCGCCAGCTTATCTCGTTTGTAAGGGCTATGGTGTATAATCCGGAGATCATCATTTTAGACGAAGCCACCTCCAGCGTAGACTCCGAAACCGAAGAACTGATACAGTACGCCATCGATCAGTTGATGCAGGGCCGTACTTCTATTGTTATTGCGCACCGCTTATCTACCATCCAGAAAGCAGACAAGATTATAGTTTTAGACAGGGGCGAAATAAAGGAAGTGGGCAACCACGAAGAACTGCTGCGGCATAACGGCTACTACGCCCAACTATACCAGATGCAGTACAAGAACATGATCAACATATGAGTAAGAAATTTTTAGTGTCTGTAGCTATAGTTGCAGCTATAGGGGTAGGTATTTATGCCTGGTTAGGCGGTTTCAGCAGCCCAACTGTAACTGTTACTACTTCAGAGCCTTTGCTAATTGCAGGCCAGCCTTTTAAAGGTGCTGTTAAAGACGAGGCCTTTGGCAAAGCCTTTCAGAAAGCGGCACAACTCCGCGACTCCAAAGCAATTGAGGGCATGTTGGGTAACGTATACTATAACAACCCCGAAAGCGAGCGCGATACGATAAAGGCTTTCATAGGTATCGTGATCCAGGATTCAACTATAAAACTACCGGAAGGCTATGAGCTGCTACATGTGCCGGGTGGCCGCAAAGTGTTACGCACCGAGGTAGAAGCACACTTTATGATTGGGCCGGGTAAGCTTTATAGTTCGTTGTTTGATTACGCCGAAGAAAATAAAATGAAACTAGAAGACTTTTATGTAGAGTGGTTCCCGACTGAGCGTA
Source organism: Pontibacter fetidus (assembly GCF_010119545.1). Taxonomy (GTDB): domain Bacteria; phylum Bacteroidota; class Bacteroidia; order Cytophagales; family Hymenobacteraceae; genus Pontibacter; species Pontibacter fetidus. The sequence continues at coordinate 11,078 of NZ_JAAEAA010000023.1, forward strand.
AAGGTATAGTGGAAGTGCCGGTAAAGTAACAACCAACTTGTAACTATAGAATAATCGCTTATATTTGATAAAGCAGATATAACGGCCACAAACACATTGGGTAAAAAAGCAGAGGCAAAAAAAGAACGGATACTGGATGCAGCCAAAACTGTGTTCGGTAAGCTAGGCTATAGTAAGGCCACCCTCGATGATATTGCCCACGCCATCGGCCTCAAAAAACCTACCTTATACTATTACTATAAAAGCAAGGAAGTACTTTTTATTGAGGCTTTTTCGCAGGAGTGGAAAGATAGTTTATACCGCATCCGGAAAATAGCAGAGCAGGAACCCGACCCGCTGAAGCAACTTTTACTATACATTCAATCGTCTCTTCGCTATTACCAGGAGATCGTAACACAGCACACCATCTCTATAAAAGTGCTGATAGAAACGCGCAGCCTGTTCCAGAAACTTTTTGCCGAGTCCAGGGCCAAGGAAACGAACTATTACGCTGCCGTTATAAAAGATGGTATCGAGAAAGGTGTGTTTATACCCTGCGAGGCAGAGCGTGTGGGTTACTCCATTATGGTGGTAAAAGACCTGATCCAGTTCGATGAGTTTGAGCGCGCCTATTATCAGCAGCTGCCAACTATAAACTTCGCCAAAATAGAGCAGGATGTGCTATTTACCGTTGGTCTTATTCTGAACGGTATCAGCAGTAAGCAGCAAGCCTAAGGCAAGCAGTAAAAACCTATTCAGATGCTTTCGCTTTAAGCTCATTTAGTTTGCTCATTAAAGCATCAACATCGGCGTGGTGGCCTTTGGCAACTTCAGCAGCATCCAGTTCCAGCAACATATTTTTCATTTGCTGCAGGTAAGCTGTCTTGTCTTTTTTCAGGCAATCTTTCGGGTTGTCCTGGCAATTGCCATTTTCATCTTTTGGCTTAAACATACTGCCTTCACCATAAATCAGCCACCGTGAGTTCAGGTCCGGGAAGTGTTTTACAATAGCCACCAGCTCATCCAGCACAATGTTGCAACCATTCAGGATATTTTTCAGCGTAGTTTCATCGCTGCCAGTTATCGCTTTCAGGTCTTCCATTTCATACTCGTTCAGGTGCGTGTAAAATCTGAACCTCTTGCCGATTTGCTGTAAGTCAATAGCCATATATAGAGTGGTTTATAGTTTCGTAGATTAACCTATACGTATCTATAACAGAATCTGCTCTAAAAAATTCCTGCAAAGTGTTTTGACTATAATTGTATAGTCAGTTTTGAAGGTATAAAACGGCTGAAAATTTAGTGAATCAGTTATTTTTAGAATGCCTGTGTCCTCGCTCGCGGGAAGCGAGCGAGGACAAGTATTAATCCTCCTTTTGATTAAGGAACCTGTTTGAAAACAAAGTATAAAGCACCATTCCGCCAATAGGGAAAAGCATGACTAAAGCTAAAAAGATAGTTCTGGACCATTCGCTACTAAAGTCCTTTCTATATATGTCCCAAATGGTAAATATGTATAAACATAAAGCTATACCTACAGTAAAGTATAAAATCAGATCGTCAGCGCTCATGCTTGTATTTTTGTGTAAGCTATAGAATATGTAAGCTCAATTAGGTTTTACTCCAATTCCTCAGTCTGCAGTTGGCGTTCGTATAGTTCTTTGTACAAGCCAGGTTGCCTGATCAACTCATCATGCGAGCCGTGTTGTATAATCGCCCCATCATCAAGCACCAGAATACTATCTGCCAGCTTTACCGACGATACCCTGTGTGAGATAATAATAGAAGTGCGGTTGGCCATGATGCGGCGCAGGCTGTTTAGTATAGCATTTTCGGTTTTGGTATCTACTGCCGATAGCGAGTCGTCCAGGATAAGGATGCTTGGTTCGCGCACCAGCGCACGCGCTATCGAAACACGCTGTTTTTGCCCACCCGATAAGGTAATGCCGCGCTCACCCAGCTTGGTCTCAAACTGCTCCGGAAAACGCATGATGTTTTCGTACACATCGGCATCTTTCGCGGCTTGCACCATTTGTTCTTCGGTTATACTTGGCAAGCCAAACCCAATGTTGTTGCGGATGGAATCAGAAAACAGGAAAACATCCTGCGGCACATACCCGATCTGGCTGCGCAGGCTCTCCAGGTTATAGTCGCGCACGTCCACTCCATCTATCAGAATGCGGCCGCCTGTTACGTCATACATGCGTGGCAGCAACGTAGCTACCGTACTTTTGCCAGAACCAGTGTTGCCAATAATAGCCAGCGTTTCGCCATGTTTTATAGTAAAGGATACATTTTTAAGCGCATGGATATTGGTGTCCGGGTAAACAAAGTCTACATTTTCGAAGCGGATATCGCCGGTGATCTCTCTACTGATGTTTTCACGGGAAACAATGTCGGTTTTGGTATGCAGAAACTCGTTAATACGCGCCTGCGATGCTGCTGCACGCTGCACTAAACTGGCTGTCCAGCCCAGGGAGGTTACCGGCCATGTCAGCATGTTCACGTAAATGATGAATTCGGCAATGTTACCCGTAGTTATAGTTCCGTTTATCACTTCCTGGCCACCAATATAAATGGTGATGATCGTGCTCAGGCCAACAAGGAAAAGTATAAGCGGGAAGAACAGCGAGTTTACAAAATTCAGGTCCAGCGATTTTTCTTTATACACATCGCTGGCCGTGGTAAAGTTGTTGTGCGAGTCATCTTCTCGTACGAAAGATTTAAGTACCCTGATCCCTGAAAAAGCTTCCTGTACAAACGTGGTTATACCTGCCAGGCTCTTCTGTATCTCATCCGATTTCCGCTCAATGATGTTGTTTACATAGTAAATGCTGATGGCAAGTATAGGCAGCGGAATCAAAGTATACATCGTCAGTTTCACGTTTACCGACAACATATACGGAATCACCATCAGGAACAGCACCACCAGGTTAAGGCCGTACATAATAGCCGGGCCCAGGTACATACGCACACGGCTCACATCTTCTGAGATGCGCGACATCAGGTCGCCGGTGTTGTTTCTGCGGTAAAAGCTAAGGGGCAGACTTTGGTAATGTTCGTAGATCTCGTTTTTCAGGTCATTCTCAACCAGGCGACTCATTACAATGATAGTTTGCCGCACAAAAAACAGGAATACGCCCCGCAGTAAGGCCATCACCAGTATAACCACGCCATATACCAATATGCTTTTGGCGAAAATTTCATAAACCATGCCCTGCTGCTCCATGCCATCGTACAGGTTGTGTAGGTTTATACCTTCCTTTATCAGGTTAAAAGCATAGCGCACCACCTGGGCCGGCAGTATCTGGAAAAAGTTGGAAATAACGATAAAAACCAATCCCCAGAGGAGGCGGAATTTATACTTGAGCAGGTATTTATTTAAGTAGCGTAACGATTTCACAATAAGATATTAAAGCCTACAGGCTTTTACGGTGAGATACAAAGTACAAATTGAATAAATCAAAAAAAGAATTAATTTTGCAGCGCGAAAAGCGGGTAGTACACTGCCTTCTTCAGCACAAAGATAGAATAACACTAAACCAATTTCATAAATGGTCGAAATTAAAGAAGTAGAGCTGAAGAAAGATACATCGATCTTCGGGCAGATTTCAGAATACAATCATGAGAAAGTTGTTTTCTGTCATGACCACGAGACCGGCTTAAAAGCCATCATCGGTATCCACAACACGGTACTTGGCCCTGCGCTGGGTGGTACACGTATGTGGTCTTATGCTTCTGATGCAGAGGCGCTGAATGATGTGCTGCGCCTGTCAAGAGGTATGACCTACAAAGCAGCTATCTCTGGTCTGAACCTGGGAGGTGGTAAAGCGGTGATCATTGGCGATGCTAAGAAAGATAAATCGGAGGCGTTAATGCGCCGTTATGGCCGTTTTGTTAAAAACCTGAATGGCGCTTACATTACTGCCGAAGACGTAGGAACTACTACAAAAGATATGGAGTACATTAAGATGGAAACAGATCACGTAGCTGGTTTGCCTGAAGCAATGGGCGGTAGCGGAGACCCTTCTCCGGTAACAGCTTATGGTACCTACATGGGTATGAAAGCCGCTGCTAAAAAAGTTTATGGCTCTGATTCTTTAGAAGGCAAAAAGATATCTGTACAGGGGGTTGGCCACGTAGGTGGTTACCTGGTTGAGCTTTTAGCTAAAGAAAATGCACAGGTATTTATCACAGACATCTACGAAGACCGTCTGCGCGAAATATCAAACAAGTATGGCGCTAAAGTAGTAGGCATGGACGAGATCTATGACCTGGATGTGGATATCTATGCGCCGTGCGCCCTTGGTGCCACTGTTAACGATAGCACCCTAAGCAGACTAAAGTGCCAGATCATTGCTGGTAGCGCAAACAACCAGCTGAAAGATGAGTCGGTTCACGGACCAGCACTTATCGAGCGTGGCATTTACTATGCACCAGACTTCCTGATCAATGCAGGTGGTCTGATTAACGTTTACTCTGAGCTGCAAGGCTACAACCGCGAAAGCGCGTATGCCCAGACAGAGCGTATCTACGGTTATACGTTGGATATTTTTGAACTAGCTGAGAAAGAAGGAATCCATACGCAGTTAGCAGCTACCAAACTGGCTGAGCAGCGTATCCAGAGCATTGGCAAAGTTCACTCAACTTACTAAGTATAGCTCAGCTATAGAAGTATAAAAAGTAAAAGTGCTGCAGTAACTGTGGCACTTTTGCTTTAAACACGTACCAGTACCAATTGTGCTATAAGCTGCCTGCGTTGCAGTATGTTTATAGAGTAGCAAGGTTCTCAAAAACCTAACTATAAATCATTCTATTACAACACGTTCTTTATACAATTAATTATGCTTAACCGCAGAACACTACGAATTAAAGCCATGCAGGCAATTTATGCATACATGCAGGCCGAAGGTTCTGACTATTTGCTGGCACTGGACCAGATAGGAGAAGACTTTGCACCAGATCTGAACGCGATGGAAGTGCAGGACAGAAAACTGCTCGAAGGCCAAAAGCAGATAGCAACGCTGCTTTTTAAGGAGTGGTACGAGAAGCGCCAGTTCGATGCAGAAGATGCAGACAAGGAAATAGTAGATGCGGTAAACAGGGCGGTTGTAAGCTACCAGAACCAGACCAGAAAAGATCTGCGCTACTACCACGACCAGATGCTGGTTGCCGTTGAGCGTATTTATGACCACTACCTGGCTAATCTACAGTTACTGAACGTGCTCACCGACCTGGTGCAGGAAGAAGAAGAGAAAAGAAGCAACCGCTTTACAGAAGCCACAGGCCCGGATGTGAAGCAATTCCTGCGCAACCAACTGGTGCAGCGTATCCTCAACAACAAATCTTACCAGCAGCACATCATTCGCCGCAACATTAGCTGGGGCTCCGATGTAAGCGAGATCCGCCAGGTATATAAATCTGTAATTAAACAGGATGAGGTGTTCTTAGCCTACCTGCAAAACCCGTCTCCGTCGCTTACAGACGACTTTGAGCTGATCAAACATATTTATAAAAACATTATCTTTAAAGAAAAAACTTTACAATCTTTGTTTGAAGAGCAGGACCTGAACTGGGCCGAAAACAAAGCCATTGTAAAGAGCCTGGTAAACAAAACCCTGAAGATGTTTGGGGAAGAGGCCGAGGGCAATGCCGAAGAGGTAACCTTGCTGGACCTGTCGCCGAACTGGGAAGATGATAAGGCATTCTTTGAGGAGCTTTACAAACAAACCCTGCAGGAAGACGAGAAGTATGAAGCCATGATCGCGGCCAGCGTGCAGAACTGGGACGTGGAGCGTGTAGCACTTCTGGATAAGATCATACTTAAGATGGCACTTTGCGAGATGCACATCTTCCGCAGCATACCTGTTAAAGTTACCATCAACGAATACATCGAGATATCCAAGCTGTATAGTACACCAAAAAGCAAGCAGTTTATAAATGGCGTGCTCGATAAGATGGCCCAGGAACTCGTAACGAAAGGCGACATACGTAAATCTGGCCGCGGGCTTATAGATAACAAATAAGTTTTGCGCAAAGGCTATCAAAAGGCCTGATTCATCGTAAGGAGTTTTAAATAAATAGAATTCGATATATAAGCATAAAACTATGGGTAAGAAGACAACCGCCATATTGGCTTTTGCATCTGGCGCGGCAGTAGGCGCAGCAGCGGGCATTTTGTTCGCTCCTGAAAAAGGCCAGGAAACGCGCAGCTGGCTTAGCTACCGTTTAGAGAAATACCGCGATACGCTTTCTGACCTGTTAGAGCAATTGGTGGCTAAAGGCGATAACCTGCCATCGAGTGCAAAATCAGAAGGACAGCGTGTGATACAGGATGCCAAAAGCAAAGCCGAGAAGCTGTTAGGTGATGTAGACTCACTGATAAACGAAATTAATAGCCGGAAAGAACTATAGATATGAGACAAATAACACTTATTCCGGGAGACGGAATAGGACCGGAAATTACAGAAGCTGTAAAAGCGATATTTGCTGCAGCTAATGTGCCCGTAACATGGGAAGAAGAAAATGCCGGACAAACCACTTTTGATGCTATCGGGGAGCTGATACCAGCCACACTGATCGCCTCTCTTGAAAAAAACAGAGTAGCCCTTAAAGGCCCGATCACAACGCCGGTTGGCAAAGGCTTTAAAAGTATAAATGTGCAGCTGCGCCAGAAGTTTGACTTATACTCAAATGTAAGACCGGCTAAAACTACCAAAGGATTAGTAACCAAGTTCGAGAATGTAAACTCGGTGCTGTTCCGCGAGAATACCGAAGGCTTATACTCTGGCCTTGAGATGTTTGACGAGCGCCTGCAGATCTCTGACTCGGTTGCCCGTATTACACGACTGGGTTGCGAAAAGATTATTAAGGCTGCTTTTGCTTATGCTGACAAGCACGGTTGCAAAAAAGTAACGGCTGTTCATAAAGCCAACATCCTGAAAGGCGCAGGTGCTTTGTTCCTGGGTATCTTTAACGATGTTGCCAAACAATACCCGCATATACAGGCTGATGACAAGATCATTGACAATATGTGCATGCAGCTGGTTGTAAAACCGGAGCAATTTGACGTTATTGTAACTACAAACCTGTTTGGCGATATACTTTCAGATTTGTGTGCCGGCCTTGTAGGTGGTTTAGGTGTGGTAGCGGGTGCCAATATAGGCGACGACATGGCTATATTTGAAGCAGTGCATGGTTCTGCTCCGGATATTGCAGGCAAAGGTATAGCTAACCCTACTGCCTTATTACGTTCGGCAATCATGATGCTGCACCACATCGACCTGAAAGAACAGGCTTATAAAATAGAAGCGGCTTTGGATGCTACATTAGCTAATAAGGAAGAGTGCACAGGCGACCTTGGCGGTAAAGCCGGAACTATGGAATTTGCACAGCATATCATCTCTAAACTATAACCTAGTAACCAGTTGTTATTATAGTATGAAAAAGAATCTGATTTTTACTTTTGCAATGGCTGTGGCTTTAATGGCTACAAGCTGCAACCAGGAAAACACTACTGACACAGCAACTACAGGCACTGAGGCAACTGCTGCCACACCTACTGCAGATGCTACTGTAGCAAACCCTAACATTGCTACAACAGAGCAAACTGCTGCTACCCCGGCAAACCCAAATGCGCCGGCAATGTCTTTTAAAGAGACAGTGTATGACTTTGGTACTGTAAAGCAGGGTGAAGTTATTAACCACACGTTCACGTTTACAAACACAGGTAAAGAGCCGCTAATTATCGAGAACGCTTCTGCATCTTGTGGCTGTACTGTGCCTGAGTGGACAAAAGAACCGGTTGCACCAGGCCAGACCGGCGAAATTAAAGTGCAGTTTAACAGCACGGGCAAAGCCGGCCAGCAGGCACCAATGGTTACGATCCGTGCCAACACTGAGCCTAACATTACCCAGGTATCGCTTAAAGGTACTGTAGAGGCAAGCAGCATACCTACAGCAGGTGCTGAAGGCCCGGTAAAAAGAAACTAATACGACCCTTATAACATAATAATGCAGACCATACTTTTACAAGCCAGCGCAGACGGAGGTATATTGCCTCAGTTATTGATGTTTGGCGCCATCATCCTGGTGTTTTACTTTTTCATGATTCGTCCGCAGCAGAAAAAAGCTAAGGACCAGAAGAAATTCCGTGATGAATTAACTAAAGGGATGAACATTGTAACTATAGGCGGATTGCACGGTAAACTTGTTGCCGTAGAAGATGATACGCTGGTAGTAGAAGTGGATAAAGGAGTTCGCCTGACATTTGATAAGTCGGCGGTTTCGATGGAAGCCACGGCAAGGGTTAATCCGCAAACAAATAGCTAGCGACCATTGCCTTTTGAAGCAGCCAAAAATATAGTAATATGGTTCATGAAGCCATTCAGGCCACAAACAAAGCAGTACTGGCGAGTAGTGCTGCTTTGTTTTGTGGCGGCTTCTACCTTCTGGCTGCTTAATGCCTTAAACAAGAGTTACTCTACGCAAACAACTTACCCGGTAAAATTTGTTTATAACGAACGACTGCTGGTGCCGATAAAGCCGCTGCCCGAAGAAGTTGTTGTAAACGTAACCGCCAAAGGATGGAAACTGCTGCGCAAAGCACTTCGCCTGGAAGTACAGCCTGCCGAAATTCACATCCGTAATACCCCCCGAAACAATTACCTGTTAGGCTCTGCCCTGCGCCCCGCGCTTGTAAATGCCATGAACGGCCTGCAGCTTAACTTTGTGGTTACCGATACGCTTGCATTTCATTTCGACACAAAAGTAAAGCGTACTATTGCGCTACGCTTAGACCCTAAGCAGAAAATAACCGCCGACGGATATGAGGTTTCAGCACCGGTTAAACTTACGCCTGATTCTGTTACTTTTACAGGCCCCTCATCATTGATAGAAAAAATACCAAGCCCTTTACTGGTGCGCTTGTCCAATACCAACCTGAATGCTTCAACGAAAGTAGATGTGCCTATAAGCTATAAAGATCAGGAGCTGGTAGAGGCTAACATAACAAACACAGAGGCAACTATAAAGGTAGCGCCTCTGGTGCAGGAAGAACGACAGCTGATACCCGAAATGGTAAATGTGCCACAAGGGAAAGTGGTTGCTATTAAGCCAACTGTCGTGCTGGTACGGTACCAGCTCTTCGAGGATTCTGTGGTGCAACTTAACCGCGAGTCATTTAAAGCCATCCTTAATTTTGCCAACTATAACCCGCAGGACTCTACAGTAACACCGGAACTGATACAAAAGCCTGTTGGGGTGCGTAACGTAACCTTAATGCCGCAACGCATAAAAGTAGTGCTGCAATAAGATGCTGAAGATAGGGATTACCGGAGGAATAGGAGTTGGCAAATCAGTAGTATGCCGGATGTTTGCTTTGCTTGGTATACCTGTTTATGATGCCGATACGCGCGCTAAATGGGTAATGCGTTACGATGAAGCCTTAAAACAGGAACTGACAGCTGCTTTTGGTCCTGAAGCCTACACACCGGACGGAGAGCTGAACCGAATTTACCTTGCCCAAGCGGCTTTCCATAATCCTGAGAATCTTAAGTTATTGAACAGCCTCGTACACCCACATGTTGGCAAAGACTTTACTGATTGGGTAGAATCAAATCAGACTGCTCCCTATATCGTTAAAGAAGCCGCGCTCATGTACGAATCTGAAGCCTGGCGCCAAATGGATGAGATCATTGCTGTTTTTGCACCCATGGAAGTACGGATAAAGCGACTGCTGCAACGCGACCCACACCGTACCCAACAGGATATAGAAGCCATTATTAGCAAGCAGCTGAAAGAAGAAGATAAAATGGCACGTGCCCAGCATGTCATCTATAACGACGACCAGCAATTACTTATCCCGCAGGTGCTGCAATTACATGAAGGGTTTTTGGCTAAAGTAAAGGGAGTAGAATAGGGGAGCCCTTTCCTGTCATTTTGAGCCTCAGTGAGAAATCTGTTCAATTTATGACCTAGCAGTGTGCGCAGTTCTTGCTAGCGTCTAATGCTATAGTTGAATAGCTATCATTTCGAGCATTCTCAAGGCGTGAGTTGAAGAGAGACAGCGTAGCTGTGAGAAATCTTATGTGCCCTATAGTTGCAAACTATACTTCCTTTATCCAAGCTATCCTTTCAAACAATCTTTATTCCTAAGAGCTTTACTCACCTATAGTTCTATAGTTGGCTTGGCTCCCTCACGGCCGGGAGGCCCCGTCTTCGGGCATCGCGCTGCTGCTTTCTTGCTATCCTCGTGCCTCAGATTTGCTGCGCCACCGCAACAAATCAAAGGCGCTCAACCCAAAGACTGTGATCTTTCTACTATGTACCTGTAACTATAGTTTGAACTTTTAAGCTTCGAAATTGATCGGCGCTGTATTTTCGTAGGGACAGGTCGCGACCTGTTCGATGTTGGGTTGCAACTACAAAACTATAGTTTTAACTATAGCAAAGGCAGAAACTCCCTCTCCTGTTTTTAGGAGAAGGTTGGGTTGAGGTGAAATAGCAACTATGAAACTATAGATCCAACTATAACAGTATCTCAATTCCCCTCTTGAGAGGGGTAGGGGTGTGTTATAGCAATGGCTTGACCTCACTTCACACAAGATCCTTTCAGGATGACAAAAGCAAAAAATTCCCTGCTTTAGACTGCCGAGAACGAGAGTTCGAGGGTAACTCATTGAATCTCCGGGCGGTAGGAGGTTTGAAAGCCCTGCCAATGCATAAATCCTGTTTCAGATAAGAGCATCTGTAACCTGCGCCTACAAGCGAATGTAAATCAGGGTATTATACTATTGCCTGTAAGGTGGCGTTAAACTATAGTTAGCAGAAGGAGAAGGAAGGTATTCAGAAAAGTATGGACATAAAAAAAGGACAACTTTTTGAGTTGTCCTTTGTGGGGCGTACTGGATTCGAACCAGTGACCCCCTGCTTGTAAGGCAGGTGCTCTGAACCAGCTGAGCTAACACCCCTTTTTATCGTTTCGTTGACCTGTTGTCCCCGTTTGATGATGCAAATATGGGGCTTATTTTTTTAACTGCAAAACATTTGAAAAAAATTTCTTAATTTTTTTTTCTGGGTAAGTAAGCTATTGTTCGCCTGTAATTACTGCTGTACCTTTATCTTTTGTAAGATGCTTAAAATCTGATAATTCTCTTGAAGCGAAAAGGTCTTGTTAAAAAAGTGCTATTTTATGCAGCTGTTTCTATAGCGGCTGTTTTGGGTATAGCCTTTACCTTGGTGTATGTTTATCAGGATCAGATAATTGCGCTTTTTGTAACAGAAGCCAACAAGCATATCAAAACAAAAGTGGAGGTAGAGAAGATCTCGCTTTCGCTTTTGGATAAGTTTCCGCAGGTAGCCGTATCGCTGGATAAAGTAAATATAGTGGAAGCTGTGCCCGGGAGTGATGCATCTTTGGCGAAGCTAAGCAAGCTATACTTTACGTTTAGTATTTGGGATGTAGTGCGGGGTAAGTATAATGTAAACGAACTATACCTGGAAGACGGTGCTATTTATGTACGGGTGCTGCAGGATGGTAGCGTAAACTATGAGATCATTAAAACGGATACAACTGCCACTGCTAACAATGATTTTGCCTTTGACCTGAAAGAGATAAACCTCCAGAATGTAGCAATTCTCTACAACGACCTTAAACTTGGGCAGAGTTATGAAGCAGATGCGCATCAACTTAAAGCCGCTTTAGCTATAACTCCGCAATTTATAACTATAGAAGCAAATGGCGATGCAACTATAAATACCATAAAAATAAGTTCTGGCGAGTATTTTAAGGCAAAGAGAGTGACGCTGGCCACCAGGCTGCAGCTCGAAAGGCAAAAGAAAACAATAACACTGGAGCCATCGGTAATAGAAGTAGAAAAAGCAGCTTACGAAGTTGCCGGAACTATAAACTATGCAGGCACTACAGCTTTAAACCTCACGCTGAAAGGCAAGAACACCAGCATTCAATCTATGCTATCGTTGTTGCCGCAGCATATAACCAAAGAGTTTAACCAGTACCGCTCTGATGGTGAAGTGTATTTTAACGGAACAATAAAAGGCGAAGTGTCACCTGAAAAGAGCCCGGCAATTGCGTTTAATTTTGGCTGCCGCAATGCTACCTTTTATCACCCGGATGTAAAACAACGCATAGAAAAGCTGAACTTTGAAGGTAGCTTTACCAACGGAGCAAAACAAAATTCCTCTACATCGGCACTTACCCTCAAAAACCTGAAAGGCTCTTTAAATAACAGGCCCTTTTATGGCAATGTATCTTATAGCAACTTTAAAAACCCAACTATAGCTTTTGACCTGCGCGGCATGGTAGATGTGGCCTACGTTTTGGGACTGCTGCAACTGGAGCAGGTAAAAAGTGGCAGCGGACTAGCCGATGTAAAGATCGCGTTCTCAGGCAATTTTAATGAGTTTAAGGCAAGGCCCGGAAACAACACAGTTAATACTTCCGGCGACATCACCTTGCACAATGTTAACCTGCACCTAGCCGACCTGCCGCTTCCGGTAAATGGCATGTATGGCAACTTTATGTTTAAGCGCAACGATGTAGCGGTGTCAGATTTCAGGGGTAAGTTAGGTGCTTCTGATTTTGTGCTGAATGGCTTATTTAACAACGTAATGGCGTGGTTGCTGCTCGATAAACAACGGCTAATGGTAGATGCCGATTTCAGCAGTAATTATCTCAACTTCGACCAACTGCTTCGCGAAGATTTGAATACCCCGGCTAGTGCCCGTAAAAGTGAGTCAGGCTACCGGCTGGAGGTTTCCCCGGATATTGCCTTTAACCTCTCGGCATCTGTTAAAAAAATGCAGTTCCGTAGGTTTAGAGGGGAGAATATAAAAGGGGAAGTAACACTCCGCAACCAGGTTATCACGACACCTAATATCTCGTTTAGCGCCATTGGTGGTAACTTTGCGGTGCGCGGAAGTATGGATGCACGCCAGCGTAACCATATTAAACTAAGCACAGCTACCAGGCTTAATAACATGAGCGTAGATAGCCTGTTCTATGTGTTCGAAAACTTTAACCAGGACTTTATACTTGACCGGAACCTTAAAGGCAGCCTCACGGCCAATATCATATCGGATGTGTACCTGGACAGCCAGCTAAACCCGAAGACTGACCTGCTGGAAGCCGAAATAGAAGCGACAATACGTAACGGCCAGCTCCTGAACTTTGCCCCAATGCAGAAAATGTCGGCTTTTGTGAAGCGGTCTGAGCTGTCTAATATGCGGTTTTCGGAGCTGCATAATAACTTTTACATACAGCAGCGCACTATCTACATCCCCGAAATGGATATCCGTACTAACCTGTCGCCGTTGCCTTCGGTGTCTATATCTGGTATGCATACTTTTGACCAGGACATGGACTATAAGATAAAAATGCCCTTGTTCCAGCGCAAGCGCCCTGATAAGGATTCTGTTTTTGGGGTAGTGGCCGAAGATACTGATGCAAGCAATGGCATGCTTTTCCTGACATTGAAAGGAAAAGAAAACAACTTTAAACTGGCCTACGATGATGACCGGGTGCGTGCAAAAATAAAAGACGACCTGAAAAAGGAGGGGCAGGAGATAAAGCAGATACTGAAAGGCAACAAACCAGTTAAAAAAGAAAAGACCGTAGAGCTGGAAGAAGGAGAGTATTTCGACTTCAACTAAACTATAGCTTTCCAAGTACTTCAAGCGCCTTAGAGCTCCCCGTAACTATAGCTCACTAAGCGGCATTTCTCTAAACCTCCAGGGCAACAACTATAACATTGGCTGTCTGAAACTCATAAAATCCTGCGGCTATATAATTCCGGAATATAGCTTCATCTGGCTACTACTATATTGTAAAATATTAATTATTTGTTTGCATTAAATTCAGGTGTGTTTACGGTTGATAAAGGTGGGTATAACGAAAAAATTATAAAAAAATTGTAACTAAGCCTTAGTAGGTGCGTTAAGGAAATCAAAACTACAATTCCTGATAAGGATGTGGTTTTGTAGGGATAAGGTTTTATTTAAAGATAGGTTCTATTTATAGTTCTATGAGCTAAGGACCTGTAACGTCTGAAGTAGACAGACAAAAGATATAAGGGTGAAAAAAAAGCCGGAGCTTCTCCGGCTTTTTTATTTATAGTTACTCAAAGTCTGAAGCTTTGCTTTTTTCAACTACAGTGCTGTTAAGTATTTCATCCGGAGGCGTATTTTGCTGCAAGTATACCGTTTGCGACGGGAAAGCAAATTCGGCACCGTGGCGCTCAACAATCTCCACTACTTTGTAGGTAATTTCCTCTTTAATGTTCACATACTCGTTCCAGTCCATCGACTCTACAAAGTATAGCACCATGATGTTTTTAGAACTTGGCCCCAATGCCTGAAAACGTACTACGCCGTCCTGATTTGTATTGGGGTGGCTGTCTATAAACTGCTGTAGCTCGGTGGCAATGGCCCTGATCTGTGCAGAAGTAGTGTCATACGTCAACGTAATGTCGAAGCTAACTCTCCTGAATGTGCGCAGTGTCAGGTTATTCAGCGGCTTATCAATCATGCTTTTGTTAGGCACGGTCACAAAAGTCTTTTCCAGGGTACGAATTCGGGTACTCCGGAAACCGATCTTTTCTATAGTTCCCGTAATGCCGCCGACTTCTACCAGGTCGCCTACAACAAACGGATGATCGAGGAAAATGGTGAAGGATGCCAACAGGTTCTCGAGACTCTCTTTGGCTGCAAACGCAATGGCCAGACCGCCTACGCCCAAACCTGCCACAAATCCCGCTACGTTCACGCCAAACACCGTCCCCAGCATAATCATCATGGAGAATATCACGACCATTACTTTACCGAAATCCTTAAAGAAAGGAACCAGCTGATCGTCCATTTTAGAGGCGGTGCGTTCGGTGCGATGCTGGAAAATAAGCCCCACAAAATCTACCAAACGCAGTACTACCCACGTGAGCGCCACAATTACAAATACCTGATAGGTACGGAACAGGAACGTTTTCAGGAACGGGTCACCTTTACGGATCTCGCTTGGGTCCATGGGGTACTTAAGCACCTGGAAAGCAAAGTACAGGAACACCAGGAACAGTAATACTTCCAGTGGCTGAATAAGCAGGCGCCTGAAAGCTGGTAAATTATCTTCGTGCGAGAAGCGCTTTACCAGCTTGTAAAGTAAACTAGATACCAGCTTGGACAACAACGTTTTAAAGATGAAACCAAACAGCAAAATACCTGCAAACCATAGGTAATTTGCTACAGTATTACCCAGGAACTCGTAACGTAATATTTCTCTCCAGGAGGTTAGATCCATGTTATAGTAACTGGCTTAAGGCAATTTCGAAAGATGTTTTAGCGATCTCTGTGGAGGCTGCGCTTTTAGCATGTGTTTTCTCGAGCGCACGGGCTATAGTTGCAGAAATATCTGAGAAAATGGCTTCGTCGGTAATCTCTACTTCGCTCTCCATTAAATAAGCAAATACACGCGCCATGCCGCAGTTAGCAATAAAGTCCGGGATAACAGCTATGTTCTGGTCAGCAAATTCGCCGGTTGGGCCAAAGAATATTTCCGGGTCCTGGAACGGTACGTTAGCGCCACACGAAATAACTTCAAGACCACTGCTGATCATTTGCTGCAACTGGTCTTTGGTAACCAAACGCGAGGCCGCTGCCGGTATAAAGATCTCCGCATTTACAGACCAGATACGGTTGTTCACTTCTTCAAAAGATAGCAGGTTGTTGGCGCGTAAGGCATTGCCATGGCGGGTAAAAAACAGGTCCCTGATCTCTTCGAAACTATAGCCGTCGGGGTTTATAAGTCCGCCGGCTCTGTCAATGATACCAACTATAGTCGCGCCTTTTGCTGCCAGGTAGTAAGCCGCTGCAGCACCCACATTGCCCCAGCCTTGTATAATAGCCCGCTTGCCTTCAAACTTGCCACCCCAGATACCATAGTAATGACGCACCGCTTCGGCCACGCCATACCCTGTGATCATATCAGCTATAGTATACTTGCGGGCTGCAGAAGGCGTATAGTTCGAGTCTTCAATAACCTTAATTACACCCTGGCGCAGCTGGCCTATCTTGTTTATTTTCTGAGGTTCGGTAGCATGAAAGTGTCCGTTCACCACACCTTCCTGCGGATGCCATAAACCATAGTCTTCGGTTATCGGAATTACTTCGTGTATCTCGTCTACGTTCAGGTCGCCGCCAGTACCATAGTAGTTCTTAAGTAGCGGAATAACAGCTTTATACCAACGCTCCAGCACACCACGTTTGCGAGGGTCGGCGGGGTCGAAGTTTATGCCAGATTTGGCACCACCTATAGCCGGACCGGAAACCGTAAACTTAACTTCCATCGTTTTAGCCAGCGATTCTACCTCACGTTTATCCAGGCCTTTGCGCATGCGGGTACCGCCACCGGCAGCTCCGCCACGCAGCGAGTTTATTACCACCCAGCCTTCGGCTTCTGTTTCAGCATCTTTCCATTCAAAAACTATTTCGGGTCTTTTATTCTCGAATTTAGCGAGTAAGTCTTTCATGTTTATTTGATGTTATTCGGGTTGTGGTGCAAAGGTACAAAATAAGTATAGAGCGTGCAGGTTAGCCCCAATAAATGGCGCCGCCTACACTGTTGCGGCTGGCTCCGGTTACAGTTTGTAAACTGTTGGTTTCGTTACGCCAGCGCAGTGTGCCTAAAAAAGCAAATACCAACGCTTCCTTAAAAGAGACGATCTCCGGAGCTGGCACTTCTATACTATAGTTTGGGCCGGCATATTGCTGCAGCAGTTCTATTAAGTATAAGTTAAAGGCGCCGCCACCGGTAGCCAGCAGGCGTTGCTTATAGTTGGCTGGCTGTAAGGCCCTGGCAATTTGTTGTGCAATGTGGTGACAGGTAGTATTTAGTTTATCAGCTATAGTTGCCGGGCTGTTAGCTATAGTTTGCAGGCTGTTTTCTAGGGCCCATTCTTTGCCCAGTGATTTCGGATAGGGCTGACTGAAATATGCAGGCGCGTTGAGTTTATCGAGAAGTGGTGTATCCAGTTTGCCGGAACGGGCCAGGTTGCCATCTTCATCGTAGTTCAGGCCGGCTTCGTTGGCAAGGGTGTTCAGCAACATGTTGCATACCGATATATCATACGCGATGCGCTGCCCGTTGTGGTTAAACGATATGTTGGAGATGCCGCCCAGGTTCAGGCAATAATCATACTCCGCGAAAAGCAGTTCGTCACCGATGGGTACCAAGGGTGCTCCCTGTCCACCCAGTGCAATATCCAGTGTCCGGAAGTCGCAAACTACAGGCAATTTGGTATAAGCAGCCAGGTAAGCGCCATTTCCTATTTGTAACGAAATGTGTTTATCGGGTTGGTGAAAGATGGTATGGCCGTGTGAGGCAACAAAGTCGGGAGTAAGGTTGTTACGAAGTATAAACTGCTGTACCTGCTCACCCATGTGCCTGCCGAAAGCATGATCGAGAGCAACTAAACTTTGGGCATCGGTAGTTTCGGCACCACGGAGAGAGTCAATCCAGGTTGCACTATAAGGTAATGTTTCAGCATTAAGTATATTATATATCCAATTTTTGTTTTTATACGTAAGTCTACAATACGCAATGTCCAGGCCATCCAGAGAGGTGCCGGACATTAAACCAATCACGTGATAAGTATCCATGTGGCGAAGTTAAAAAAATGCTGATAAACAGTTCAGCCAAATAACGTAAGCCTCGTATATATCTTATTATGAATAGGATGTAAAATAATGTAGAAACTGTTAGGTATAATTTTAAATTATGAAAAGTTTGTTATCTCGAATTGAATCAAAGAAGATAGATAAGGCGGCTGCCATGCTAAAAGTATTGGCTCACCCTAAAAGACTGGCTATTGTCGACCTGCTGGGTAAGGAGGAGAAAATGACTGTAACTGAGATATATAAGTATCTGAATCTGCCGCAGGCCATTGCTAGCCAGCACCTGATCACGCTAAAAGATAAAGGTGTACTCTCCTCGTTTAAAGTTGGTACAAAGATCTATTACTCGCTTTCGATCCCGAAGCTTATTGATGTAATTGATTGCCTGGAAGAGTGCTGTATTGATATCTAATACCTCTACATTCTGTTAAGTCAGTTTGATCTGAAAAGACCAAAGGCTTCCGTTTTTGCTTTTAGTAAGCTAACGGAGGCCTTTGGTCTTTTTCATTCACTAAAAAAAATAAGCTATTCACTTATTTATATAGTGTTATAGTTCTATCTCTTCAGATTGATTTTCGAGGTTGAAAAGGTCGTTTAGCACATCGATCAGTGTCTCGGCTTCGCCACGCTTGCAGGCTGCTTTTAGTTGAAGTACCGGCAGTTTTATGATCTTCTGCATCATAGATTTAGTGATACTATCTATGTGCTTTGCTTCTTCAGGGCCAAGCTTTTTGATGTAACGCGCTATTTCTTCCTGGCGGATGGTTTCCAGCGCATTTTTCAGCTTGTTTATAGTTGGCGACACTACCATTTCCTTCGACCAGTCGTTGAACTGCTCGATAGACTCCGCAATGATCGCTTTTACTTTAGGTATAGAATTGATGCGCTGCTGTAATGCTTCTGATGCTTTGTTCTGGATAGTGTCTATATTATAAAGCAACACTCCCGGTATCGATTCCACATCAGTCTCTACACTACGCGGCACTGATAGGTCAACAAAAAACTTAAATGAAAGAATATCCAGGCGTTGGATCATTTCCTTTGTAAAGAATGGTGTTTCGCGGGCCACCGATGAGATGATCACATCCGCATCTTTCATTCCTTGCACGATATCTTCGAAAGGCAGTACCTGCATGTTGCACTCCTCGGCTAAGTGTTGTGCCTTAGCTAATGTGCGGTTGGTGATCTTTACATCCGTAAAGCTGCTGTCTTTCAGGTTACGGCACACGTCGGCACCAATCTCACCTAAACCAACAACTAAAATTTTCGGATCAACTATATCGGCAGTCAGTTCTTCTATCAGTTCTACTGCGGCATACGAGGTAGAGGCAGCACCATCGCGGAAGGCAGTTTCCTGCACTACACGCTTGTTCGTGAAGAAAATGGTGTGCATCAGGCGGTGCAGGAACGGGCCGGCCGTATCGTTATCCGCAGACCACTGGTAAGCCTGTTTTGCCTGATTAGCTATTTGCATATCACCTACTACCTGCGACTCCAAACCCAGCGAAACATCGAACAGATGCTGCACGGCATCGTTGTGCTCGTTCAGGATGGTAAAGTAATCGAAGTACTGCGATATGTTGTCGATGCCTTTTGTAATGCCAAGCAACTTTACAATTTCTCGGCTATAGTCGGTATCGGCGTTGTAATAAACCTCGGTGCGGTTGCAGGTAGAAAGAACCAGAATATCAGTTGCCTGGATAAAATCCTTTAGCCTCTGGAGGAATTGCCTGCATGAGTTTTCATCTAAGGCAATCAGTTCCCTGATATCCAGCGGCGCTTTCTTGTAAGACAGGCTGATTGCTTTAAAATTCTGTAGCATAGTGGCTGTAGAAATACTAAAGTGCAAATTTACAGTTTGATTTATCAAAAATAAAACTTACTTGCCCTTATTATTCAATTTATACTAAATTCAAATAATTTTCGTGTTCCCTGCATGATACCCATCTATTCTCAGAAAAACAGGATAAAGTTTATAGTTGTAATAATTGCGCTTATAATAGGGGCAGCAACTATAACCTATACCAATATTCTGGTAAGTAAGTTATCTGAGCGGGAGCAGGAACTGGTGCAACTATACGCTAAGGGCCTGCGCTACATGATTAACGCGCCCTCCGATGACAATATCGTATTTATAGAGGAAGAAATTCTGTCAGCCAACACCACGGTGCCTGTTATCCTTACCGACGAGAAAGAAAATATACTTGACTCTAAGAATATCCACATCCCGGAAAACATTGCCGATGACCCGGAAAAAGTGAACGAGATGCTGCAGCGCCAGATCGAAAAAATGAAAGCGCAGCATGAACCGATTGTAGTGCCTTGGGCAGAAGGATCGGTGAACTATGTTTTCTATAAAGATTCGGACCTGCTGTCGCAATTGCGTTACTATCCGTATGTGCAGTTGATGGTTATTGCCTGCTTTGCACTGATGGCTTACTTTGCGTTTAGCTACTCGCGCAAAGCGGAACAGAACAGGGTTTGGGTTGGGTTAGCCAAAGAGACTGCACACCAGCTAGGTACACCGTTGTCGTCGCTGATGGCGTGGTACGAGTACATGAAAGCCAGTCCTAAATTTGAGAACGAACCTATAGTTGCCGAGCTTTGGAAAGATATCCGCAGGCTGGAGATTATAACAGAACGCTTTTCTAACATCGGCTCTGTACCACTACTGCGCGATGAAAACATATTGCAGGTAACCCAAAATGCTATAAACTACCTGCAAAACAGGATATCGCGCAAAGTTGAGATGCAAGTGGTAACTACTTTTTCGCCGGACATTACAGCTAAAGTAAATGTGCCGCTTTTTGACTGGGTTATTGAGAATATTTGTAAGAATGCAGTAGATGCCATGGAAGGTCGTGGAAGCATAACCTTGCAACTTATTTTACTAGGCAAAAGCAGCGTGGCAATTGACATAACGGATACGGGTAAGGGTATTCCGAAAAGTAAAATGGATTCGGTTTTTCTGCCTGGCTTTACTACCAAAAAACGTGGCTGGGGTTTAGGGTTAGCACTCGCCAAACGCATCATAGACAACTACCACCGTGGCAGGCTCTATGTAAAATCTTCGGAAGTTGGCAAAGGCACCACATTCCGTATCGTGCTGAATAGGTAACTATATTTGGGAGTTAGAGAGTTGAAATCACGATGCTTACTAAGCTATAGTTCAGATAGAAATCATTATAAATCAGTAAAATCCTCTTAATCACTGGTCTGTTGGAAATAGCAAAGTATAGCGCGAAGTATAAAGATGTATGGGATGCTTTTGTGGCAGCCTCTAAAAACGGCACCTTTCTGCTGCAACGCAACTACATGGACTACCACGCTGACCGCTTTGAAGACCATTCGTTGTTGTTTTATAAAAAGGGAAAACTGGTGGCGTTGCTTCCAGCGAATGTAGTGGGCAAAGAAGTGCAGTCGCATGGAGGACTGACATATGGTGGCGTGATAAGTGGGGCAACTATGAAAGCACAGCTGATGCTGGAAGTTCTTGATGCGATGATTTTATACTTTAAAGAACTGGGTTTTGAAAGTATAAACTACAAAGCTATTCCGCACATTTACCACCAGCAACCTGCCGAAGAAGACCTGTATGCTTTGTTTAGGAATAAGGCTGTGCTTTATCGCCGGGACCTGAATACGGTTATCCAACTCCAAAAACGCCTACCCTACAATACCCTCCGGAAACGCAAATTAAAGCAAGCAGCGCAGCTTGGCTTAGAAATAGCAGAGAGTCAGGATTATGAAGCCTTTTTAGCTATAAGCCGGCAGCTACTAGAGAATAAATATAACACAGCACCTACACACACCGCTGCAGAAATAAAGCTGTTGGCCAGCCGATTCCCAAGCAATATTAAACTATACACCACTATACAAGCAGGGGCAATGCTAGCTGGCATTCTGCTCTTCGAGACCCCAACAGTAGCGCATTGTCAATACATTGCAACCACAACTGAGGGGCAGGAACTAGGGGCCTTGGATATGCTTACTGATTACCTCTTTTCAGAAATTTATTGCAGCAAACGATACTTTAGTTTTGGCATTTCTACGCAGCAGGGTGGGCAACATTTAAACTATAGTTTGGTGCAGAACAAAGAAAGCTACGGTGGCCGAACTGTGGTACAGGATTTTTATTTACTCCACCTATAGTTTCCTTCCCTCTTATAGTTATTATATCCGTCTTTTAAATTCAAGGTAAGTTTTAGGTCTGTTTATAATCTTTACTATAAATATATAGTATGCACGCATACTGTTTTTAAACTATAGCTTTGATAAGTTCAATATATAGGTTTTTGAATATTAAGCGTAAGAGCTAAAATCTAATTCATAGCATAGTTTAAAGGATTATAAAAAGTTTTTTATAGGACTTAAGTAATGCTATGTGCCTAAGGGTTGATACAGCAATATTATATATTGTATATAAATAAGATGATATGAATCTGTAGTATTGCTGAATTGGAAAAGTGTTAATCCTTCTATAACTTCTATAATTAATGCATAAAAGGGCTTAATGCGATAACGCCTATGCCTTAAAAGTGCCTTTTTTACTTTAATTAAGCCAATAATTGCCGATACAAGAAAAATGGCAATAGCAGTTAAAAAATTGAAATTCGGAGCAAAAACTATGAAAAATTCTATTCCGCCACCTATGCTCCGGAATCGACCCGTTAAACGCTATATGTGTTTAAACGATCAATACGCTATTAGGTTATCTTAAATATTAGTTTACCTTATTTCACCCTATGAGAATTTTTACGCCCTTAAGAGTCATATTTATGACTAGACGTTTGGTGGTTGTGTTAACTATGTTACTGCTGTGCATAAGTCTTAGAAGTGTTGCTGAAACCAAATACTGGCGGGGATCAAATAACAATCAAACAGGAACAGATTGGAATACAGCAGCCAACTGGTCGCCGTCCGGAGTTCCACTAGCAGGTGATGATATAGTGATAGGTGATGTTGGTATGAATAGTGGTAGATCTGGGCCAATTATAAATGACTGGAATGACTATAGTATAAAATCATTAACTATAGGAAAAGATGTAACTGTTACATTCACAATGGCTCCAAGAAGCATGCGTGTTGCAGGTAATGTGACGATAGGTTCTAAAGGGACGCTAACAAATATTGGTGCTCAAGCCTATTATAGCGGGAGCTTTATAGTAGAAACAGGCGGCCAATATGTAGAAGAAGGTTACTCAGAAAATAATGGTAAAGGGAATGGTAGTAAAGTATGGGCAGTATCTGAGTTTTTAGGTACTGGAGTAACTATTAAAGGTTTAGCTAATACAGCAAACAGCAGAAGTTTTGGCACATTAAAAATTACAGGCTCAGTAATATTAGAAAGTAATCTGGCACTAACTAAAACAAATTCTTATAGTGCAAAGAATGGAAAGTTAGTAGTTAGCGATGACCCTGAACTTTACGTGACAGGTACACTTAACCCAGGCAATTACCAAATACAGTTTGTTGGAAGCCGGGCAGATGTGACTTTTGATGTTGCACAGTCAGCGGTTATACATGTTAAAAAGGAGAACTTTATTGATAATTATACCACTACAGCTGCACCGATAGAACCAATGTTTCCAACGGCCCTTAACGCGCTAGCGGTAGTAAATTATTCAGGATTAATAAATCAAAACATCTTGTCTGCCAGACAATACGGAGTATTGCGCATTAGTGGAGGTGGTGTAAAATCATTGTCAGTAAACACAACAGTTGTATCTGACTTATTTGTTGATGCTGCTACACTTGATATAGCTTCTTACACGCTTGATAGAACTGCCTTGGGCGGAACGATGAACGTAGCAAACTTAGCTACACTTAGATTAAGCGCATCTAATTTCCCGACCAATTATTTAACAGTCGATTTAGGCCCTACAAGCACAGTTGAATATTATGGTGGTGGGCAAACAGTGACAGACGTAGCCAAAGGGTACGGTAACCTGCACCTAATAGGAAATGGCATTAAGACAATGCCTTTACCTGCATCTAGTGCGCCTTTGGTAATTGCTGGTAATTTGGTAGGAGCTGGTTCAGCACAGTTTACAGCGCGCAGTAATATCAACATTGCAGGTAATGTAGATTTAAGTGTTACAGCATCTTTTAAAGGGAGCAGCTTTACACATACAGTAGGAGGTAATTGGATAAATAACGCCGATTTTGAAAGTGGCACAAGTACAGTACTATTAACAGGTACTGGTAAAAAGATAGAAAGAACTTCTACTACTGCTCTTAGTGCAACACTCCGAAATGAATTTTATAACCTACAGGTTGCGGGTTTAGGTACAATTATACTAACGCCAACAGGCCAGAATCTTTCTGTAAAAGGCAATTTGTCAACTACAGGTGCTGGTACGCTTACGCAAAGTGCTAATGGCCTTATAATGGAAAAGAATACAGGCAATATTGCTACAACTATCAGTGGCGTTGGCATTACACTCAATAACCTTACTATAAACAATCAAACGTCCACAACGGCATCATTCCTTGTAAATGGTAATTTCTTAACCAATTCTGGAGCTTCATTTACAGCAACAGGAGGTACTATTACATTTGGTAGCCTTAACAAATCTACAATTTATAGTATCACAAATAGCGGCACAACACAGTTTTTTGCGTTGAATATTGCCCGTTTAATGAGTGATTCTCCAATAGAAGCCCTGTCTAGCTTCTCTATTAGTTCAGATCTAAGTGGGAATAATTTGAAAGCTACTGCCGGTACAGTTGCATTTAATGGCAATTCTACATTTGGCGGAGAGCATCATTTATTTAATGTCGCTATTACAGGCACACTTTTAAAGATGGCTGCAGGATCTGTTATGGGTGTAAAATCAACCTTTACAGGCACTAATTTTGATGCTACAGCTCAAAACACAGTAATTTATAATGGTGCTGCTCAGAATTTAAATAACGTTAATTATTACCACCTTAGACTATCTACCAGCAGTGGAGCTGTAACAAAGGCTGCTCTAAACGCAATAACTGCTCTTGGTAATATCACTATAGATGAGAGTGTAACATTTACTGCAGGTAACTATACGCATACACTACATGGCAACTGGATAAATAATGGAGCGCTATCTGCGGGAACAAGTACTTTTATTTTCGCGGGTGCAGCTAACACAACAGTTACAGGAGTGACTACATTCAATATTATCAGAATAGTAAAGAGTGATGCTTCTAACTTTATCACTCTTAATAATGACATAACAACTACCGACTTACACTTAAGCACTGGCTTTATGAAAACCGGTGCTAATAAAGTTATTATGCTCGGTGAGAGATATGACAATGGCTGGGTAGAAGGTACAATCACAAGAACTAAAGCTTCAGGGTTTGATACTGGCAAAGAATATCTATTTAATGGGCCTTATGTATCTGTAAATTTTGGTACTATAACTGAACAGGTGACAGAAGTATCTGTAACTTCTAATCCAGCAATTATAACGTTTTCCGGAGCGATCCCTGTTAACCGTTTATATCGTGTGCAGACCAATGGTGCTTATACAAAAGCTAAATTAAGGCTGCAATATGAAGATTCTGAGCTAAATGGTAACACTGAAAAGAGCGACGAAGATGGTCTAAAGTTATCATACTCTGACTCATATCCGGTTGGTGTAAGTTGGTCGCCTGCTGATAAAAAACTAAATGATTACCAAGCTAACTGGGTTGAGGATAATGGGGTAACTGCGAGTAACCCTAATGGTTATACAAATCTAAGTAGATATTGGGCATTGTCTGATAAGCCTAACAGATATTTCTGGAAAGGAACAAAGAATACTGCCTGGGAAGATGCTGAGAATTGGGAGCGATATAAAACGGATGGCGTAACGTTAGAAGCAGCCACTTCAGCACCGACTCCATCAGATATAGTAGAACTTGGTACTTCAATTCATAATTTTGAACCAACCATCGGCTCTGAAATATTTATCAAGGGTCTTCAGTTCAAGCCGGATTATAACATTGTATTAACAATTGGTTCAGATTTATATAACTCTGAGGTTACTGCAGCTCCATCTTTAACTGTAAAAGGTAACATAACACCTGTTGGCACTAACGCGCAAGCACACATAATAAATACTGGTGACCAGAAATTGGAGGCTAGAAGTAGTTTGCAATTAGACAACGGTCAGCATAAAATCAATATCAATAAAACAGCTGGCGAAATTGTAGTGTTAGGATCAATAAACCAGAATACTGCAGACCTTAATATCGGGGCCGGTAATCTAAGAATACAAGGTGATTATGCAAAAGCAGGTGGCACATTTACGACAAATAAGGGTACAGTAACCTATGAAGGAGGAAATGCACAAATTGTAGCTGATGTATCATATCATCATTTAACTATAAACAAACCGGGTGGTGTAGCTCAATACAGTGTGGCTGGAGCTAAAAGTATAGGTGGAAACCTAACTATCACAAATGGAAACTTAGTGCTTCAAACACCAGAAAATAGCACAGGCGAACTTACAGTAACAGGAAATGTGAGTATAGCCAATGCAGCAACAGCGAAACTAAATGCTTCTAACACTAACCTAAAGGTTAAAGGTAACTGGGCAAAAGCAGGCGGAAGTTTTGATGCCGGAACTGCTATAGTTACGTTTGAAGGAGCAGGCTCTCAGCTTGTTTCTACATCTGACTTTAATAATGTAATATTTAATAACGCATCTACTGATGGTGTTAAGCTTACAGGTAATGTTCAGGTTAACGGCAATGCTACTATACAGCAAGGCAAATTAGATCTTGTTACTTATACTTTAAACAGAAGTACAATAGGTGGCAGCTTTACATTAGCCAGCGGTACTACATTAGATCTTCAGGGATCAGATAACTTTCCGGCAAATTTTAATACAAACCTGATAGATACTGCCAGTACTGTTAACTACTCTGGCGAGGTAGCTCAAAATGTCAGACCTTTAACTTATGGTAAGTTGACATTTACAGGAGGTGGTACTGCATTACCTAAGTCCCTATCTGGTGCTACTACTGTAAAGGGTAAAGTAACTGTAAACAGCGGTGCTCAACTTAATGCCAATAATCAAACACTTACACTATCAGGCAGCTTAGTTGTTAATGGCTCTTTCTCACCTGGTGTATACACAGCTCCAACGCCACCGACAGGAACCCTGATTCTGGCGAACACTGCAGGTAAAACGAAATACATTACAGGCACTTCGTTTACAGTTAATAATATGGTTGTAAGTGTTGGGGCAATGTATGCGTTAGTAGCACCAACTTTTACAATTAATGGGGATATAGATATAACAGGAGATGGAGAGTTTTACAGTGATCCTTATAACCCAAACCCTAAGAACAGGGGCTTTATTGCGACTTCAGTACTTACCAATGCATTGTTTAACGCCAGGGATGCCAAGGTAGATGTAGCAGGTAATTTTAGAAGTTCTGGTATATTGATGAGTAATGGAACAGCCAAATTCTTAGGTGGTCGTAAGCAAACCATTCAGTTGTTAGCGCCTATCGTTCCTTATAATGAAATGGCACCAACAGTAGAGTTCTCTGGTACGGTGGCACCGGTATTTAACTCAACACGTAGCCCGGAATTTGCTGATGTAACTATAAGCTTAAGTAACGCAGCCGGTGAGGAAATAGCAACAAGTGTGGGTTGGACGGTAGCTGGTAAATTTATAGTTAAACCCGGCTCAACATTTAATGGCGGCTCTTATACGCATAAGTTTTACTCAGCTGTAGTTAACTATGGTACTATCAAAAGCTCAGGCTTAATTGACTTCACAACACCATACCCTTTTGCAGATGCACCTCTGGCACACCCGTTTGTATTAGGCAATTTTGAAAGTACAGGTACTTTAAAGTTAGGTGGAACAGGTCAGATATTACTATCAGGTTCTGTAGCTCCAACATTAAATAACCTGATTATTTCAAACTCAAAAGGCATCACAACTACAACTTTAAATAGTGACTACCCATTAACTATAACAGACTGGACGATCAATGGTAATCTAACAATTGAAAGCACAGGTATACTTAATGCGATACCCCTTGTACCAACAAATAACTTATTAGGTACTAATTTCTCTATAAAAGGAGATTTGATAAATAACGGAGCTATAGTTAGCAAAAACCCAGCTGATAAATCATTCATAGGATTAGGCGGTAATTTTACATTTACAGGAACTAACTCTAAGATATCGGGGACTGGTACAACTATGTTGGGGAGCCTGATGGTAGATACAAACGCTAAACTAGAGGTCGGTAAATCAGTTTACATCTATAGCGACTTATCTCATAAAGGCGCAGAATTTAGTACAGGAGAAAATACGTTATACTTTACAGGTCCTTATTCATCTTCTATCTCAACAGACCCTGCAAATACGTTGTCGTTGTCTAAATTTGTAGTAGCTAAAGACGAGCAAACAGCAACAGTTACATTAAACACAAATACTGATAAATTGCTTAGTATGGTTGTGCAAAAGGGTATTCTTGATTTGAAAACCAATACCGTAACTGTACACCCGGATATAACTGAAATAATAGATGGAGCTGCTTCCATAACCCCAGTAACAACTATAGTTGCTGCCGCACCTGGTGCAACTATAAAAGTAGGAGGCACCAGTACCCTACCAACTGCAGACGTTTTTAGCCTTTCACCAACCAGCACTGCAGAATATTATGGCTCTAGTCAGGAGGTAAAAAGTGTCCAATATGGTAATCTGGCTCTTAATAATACTCACATAGCTACTTTTGAGGATAAGCCAGATGGTACAAGCATAGCTAGTATTGCGGGTAACTTAACAGTTAAGGGAGAATCAACTCAATCAGTAAAAACGCCTACTACTGTTAATTTTAATGGTGCTGTTAACCAAACTATAGCTCCGTTAGCTTACAAAAATCTTACTTTAAGCACAGGCGGTACCAAAACATTTGCAGCAGCCTTCGCTTCAGGTATAAAAAATGAGTTAAGTATTTCAGGGGCTCTAAGCAGTACTGTCGGCGTAACCGTTGATGCAAACGATACTGATGTTACAGTAAACTATAATGGTACGGCTAACCAGGCTGTGCTTCCTACGGATTACTATAACCTGACACTTAGCAACACAGGTATAAAATATTTTTCAGGTACTACAGGAATAGCAAACATATTTACTCCCGGAGCAGGTCTTGCTGATTTAAGCGCTGCAGGGAATATTATAAACTTCAATGGTTCGGTAGCGCAATCTATCCCTGGACTTGCTTATAAAAACATTCAGGTGTCAGGAGCAGGGGACAAAACACTTCAGGCAGCAGCTTCGGCCAGCGAAAGTGTAATTATGGGAACCGGAATAATTAAAACAGGTTCACACATACTGACACTTGTTAATACAGCTAATTTAGTTGGTGAGACAAACAACAGTTATATTCATGGTAAAGTAGTTACAGAAAGAACATTTGGTGCTACTTCAGGTAATTCTGTAACATCAACACAAGGCGTTGCGCCACAAGGCATAACTGCTACATCCAGTGACTTTGGTAATATTGGTATCCAGGTATCAACTACTAAGGATTTAGGAACCGTTACCGTAACTCGCGAGACAGGAGTACCTATAATTTCTCCTACATCCACTAACCAGAGTATTGCCAGGAATTTTACATTTTCAGTCTCAAATGTTAGTGCTAACAGCGACTTAGATGCGTCAGTTATATTTAAGTATTTAGACTGGGAGTTGAACGGACTACAAGAGCCAGATCTTCGTTTGAGTAGTTTTGAAGATGGGAAGTGGATAAAGCAGTCGACTGCTGCTCCGGATGCAGCTAGTAATACCATAGGAGCAAGTGTAAAAACTTTAACCCGTCTTACACTAGGCAGTATCATTAGCCCACTCCCAGTAGAGCTACTATCTTTTACAGCTAAAAAGAACGGTAACAATGCTGAGTTGAAGTGGGCGACCGCGTCAGAGAAAAACAATGCAGGGTTTGAAGTGCAGGTTTCCAAGGATGGCTATAGTTACGAGCGTATTGGTTTTGTAGATAGCAAGGTAGGCTCGTCGGCTGTGAAGCAGGAGTATAGCTTTACGGATACGCGAAATGGTAAAAACGGAACCCTGTACTACCGCCTAAAGCAGATCGATATGGACGGAGTATCTAAGCTATATGGCCCTAAGGCAATAGATTTTGGTGTAATAGTGGCAGCTACACCTGTACAGGTTTACCCGAATCCGTTTAATGATAAACTGCGTTTGAGCCTAAGCTCTCCGGCTGCAGGTATAGCAACTATAAAGCTGTATACGGCTACAGGTAAGTTGCTTAAGACTATGCCATTGCAGGTACAGGCCGGGCTAAATGAGAATCCGTTACCATTGGCGCAAGCAGCTTATGAACCAGGGCTGTATTTACTGGTAATAGAACTGAATGGCCAACAGCAAACTATAAAGCTGATGAAAGAGTAACACTCTTAAAATGTCTAAATAAAAAGGCCCCTACAGCAGGGGCCTTTTTTGTTTTATACCCTACTCTAAATTTATAAGCTTCCCTGCTTACCCCAGCAACCTAGTGTAAGCTGCCCAAAATGCAAACATCTGCAATGCTTAAGTAAGATAAATCCTGAGCTGTAGGTACTTAGATGGTAATTGTTTGTACATCCATGCAATGTTCGAAACTACGATTATAACAATTGAACATTATAAAGACAAAATTGGCGATGCATGCTGCAAAAGAATGTCTATTTGTAATAGGTAAACTTTTTCATTATTAAGTTATAATTTATTATTGTTCTACAAGTAAATTTATATATATTTATAGGATAGTATAAAAGTGTTTAGAAACAGCTCCTAATGAGATGAAACAAATGCTTGAAAATATTATACACTTCTACGCTTACCCAATTTTCGCCTACAACAGTCCAGTTTACTCACCTTATTGAATTCATTTAGGAAGCTATTTGAATACAATTCTATCGGTCAGAAATCATATAGTCAACTTTAAGAAACTACATAAACCAATACAATTGGGGATTTTACGCTTACACTAACCTTTAAGCTGCTTATGAAAATATCTACCCTTGTAAACAAACACTTATTTACCAACATTTGCCTGTTGCTTATTTTATGTATAGGTAGTCAGGTTAATGTATGGGCGCAAACTACAACAGTAACCTGGACTGGTAAAAAAGACAGTAATTGGCACGATGTAAAAAACTGGTCTCCTGAACAGATACCAAATGCAAATACGCATGTAATTATTGATGGTGCCGGAGGTACTAACCAACCGCAGTCGATACAGACTAACAAGAACGAAAAAAATAGAGCTGAATGCCAAACACTTACAATTGGTGGCGGAACTCAGCAAGCAGTGCTAACAATTCAGAACTTAACAGGGCTTCATATTGCAAAGGATCTGATACTATTGGCCAATGGCAGACTGCATAATAAGCAATCAGTAATTTATATTTATGGCAACTGGTCTAATAATGGTAGCTATACAGAAGAGGTTGTGTTTCAGAATAATAATTGGGTATATATCTCTGAGGTACACTTTGTCGGAACCGATCAGACGATATCTGGTAATTCTGAAACAAGAATTGGCGTATTGAAGATTAAAAGTAATGTGACATTGCAATGTAATTTAAGAATACAGGCAGAGAACTATAATTTTGGGGAGTTCGACATACATAGTGGTGCAGTATTTAATCCGGAAAATTACAAAGTAACCTGGGGCGGGGCAACTGGGCTTACAAATGGCATATTTGCTCTTCTAGCTGGTTCAACAGCTAAAGTAAAAGCAACAAACTACCTCGACAACTATAGCATCAGACCAACAGCACCTTACGGAGAAACCGTAGCAGAGCACACCAGCACTATAGATTACGCCGGAACGATAGACCAGAACATTGATGACCAGATACAATACCAGAAACTGGTTATTAGCGGTACAGGAGTAAAAAGCCTGGTTGGGAACACAACTGTTTCGAGCGGGGCTGCTGATACTGAGGTAAATGTGAAGAGTGCGACCTTAGATTTAAAAACCTTTACACTAACACGGCAGGTAGCAGGCGGAAGCTTTATTGTAGCAGATGGCGCATCCGTTAAAATTGGCGGGACAACTAATGTGCCAGTTGGCGCTCCAACAAACACACCTGTTAACTTTAATACACGCACATTTGCACCAACCAGCACCGTAGAATACTATGGCAATGCCCAGACAGTGCAGCATAATAAGTATGGGCATTTAACGCTAAGCAATACAGGTGTTAAATCTATGCCTGGTCAGGCAATGGAAATACAGGGCAATCTGACCAGTACCGGAGCTACAAGCTATACTGCCGGAGGAATTTTAACTATTGGTGGTAATGTAAACATTGGAACCGGCTCAACATTCGGCGCTTCTTCCTTTGCCCATACTATAGCAGGCAATTGGCTGAACAACGGCACTTTTATTCCGGGTACAGGTACGATCTCGTTTATAGGTAGTACTAATACAACTATAACCGGAGGTGCTGTTTTTAACGGTTTAACTATAAACAAGACTGCCGCAACTAATACTGTAACCCTGGCTAACTATGCCACGGCCACAACGCTAAACATGACCAACGGTGACCTGCACACGGGTACCAATAAAATAGTGGTACTTGGTAGCAGAACCGGTAATGGATGGGTAGTAGGTACTATTACAAGGCAACACAATTTTGCATCTGGCACGAGCTATGCTTTTAACGGGCCTTTTGCAGCGCTTACTTTTAGCGGAGCTTCAGGTGTAAACGAAGTAACCATGCGCACCGGGATGACAAACTTTTTGCCAAGTGGTTTTACAGCGCCAAACAAAGCTATAAACAGGCTATATGAGATAATAGTACCAAACGGAACCTATACCAGTGCCAATCTTCAGTTACAGTACCAGGATGCAGAACTAAATGGCTGTGATGAGGATGGCCTTAAACTATACTACTCTTTAACTGGTACAGGTGCCTGGGCAAATGCCAGCCGCCATAACTATAGCAAGACTGACAACTGGGTACTACGCAACACATTGAGCAACGTAACCGGCTTCTGGACCATTACCGATAACCCAAGCACTTACAAATGGGATGGAACACAAAACATTGCCTGGGAAAATGGCGCAAATTGGGAAGTAATAACTGACGGAGCCTCGAGTCGCGGCATTACCGGGCCTATCAGCTCTGATTTTGTGATTTTGGGAGAGAACACGCCGGTACAGGGGCGCCAGCCAACTATAACTTACGATGAATGGGTGCGGGACATCAGCTTTAAAGCACCAAACCAGATGACGTTAACCCTTGCAGGTGGCTCGCTTAAAACAAACTATGATATAGCCACAGTAGGCACGGGGACCGCTATAAAGCACACGCTAAATGCCGGAGCCCGAACTATAAACATTGGCCGCAATCTTATTCTGAATAATGGTAGTGCAGGAAACGCAGGTAACAACCTTTCGGTAACAACAGGTAACGCAGCAACTATAAACCTGACCGGCAACCTGGATCAGCAGGCTGGAGATGTAACGCTGGGCAACAACAGTAACCTGGTAATTGGTGGCAACTACAAATACACTACCGGAAACTTTACAGCAGCTACGGGCAGCATGGTAACTTATAACGGCGCAGCAGACCAGATAGTAGGTGCAGTTCCGTATCATCATTTAACAGTAAATAAAACAGGTGGCACAGCTTCCTATACTTCCGGGGCAACGCAAAGCATAGCGGGTAATTTAACAGTTACAAATGGCACCATGGCGCTAACTGTACCAACTATAAATGTAGCTGGTAACGTAACTTTAACGGCCGGAACACTGCAGGGCAATACCTCAACTATAGACCTGAAGGGTAACTGGGTGCGAACGAATGGCATTTATGCTCCAGGCAGCAGCACCGTTATTTTTTCAGGTACAGGGGCGCAAACCGTAGACGGAACAACATTTAATAACCTGAGCAAGACAGCAGCCAATACATTAACTACAAACGGCAACTCTACTTTAACCGGCAACTTAAGTGTGCAAAGTGGTACGTTAATCCTGAATAACCATACCATGGACAGAACTAGTGCGGGCGGTATACTAACAGTTGCTGATGGGGCCACGCTCCGGATAAACACCCTGAATTACCCGGCCAACTATAGCACCAACACGTTAGGCGTAAACAGTACCGTCATCTACTCAGCAGGAACGGCAGGTATAGCAGGCGTAACCTACGGAAACCTGATTTTGCAGGATGGAGCAATAAGGGCACTCTCAAACAACACACGTGTTGCAAACCAGATGTCAGTTTTAGGTACAGCTACCACTTTAAGTAACCCGGCAGCGGTATATACTTTAACCTTAGATAAGGATCTTACCAGCGACGGAATTATAAACGCAGCAAACACTACCCTGACTTTCACCAGCCCAACAGCAAAGCTAAACGGCACCGGAGCAGGGGCAACTATAGTAAAAGATATAACTATAAATGCTGGTAGCACCCTAACTGCAAGTAAAAACCTGACGCTGCTTGGCAACCTTACCAACAACGGGAATGGTTTTACGGCAGCAGCCAACTGGGTAGATTTTACTGGAACGGCCGCAGCAACTATAACTTCGGGCAATGCCATAACTATAAATGAGCTGCGGGTAAACAAAACGGGTGCAACTACAGCAGTGTTGTTGGCCGGAGATATAAATGGTTTGCAAACTATAAATGTAACCACTGGTACGTTAGATGCAGCAAACCGAATTCTGACTAAAAAAGCAGCCTCTGGAACACTATTAACTGTAGCAAACCTGGCAACCTTTAAGGTAGCCGGTACCAACTCGCTTCCGTTATTTGATGGCTATACGTTGCAGCCAACCAGCACGGTAGTATATAATGGCAGTAACCAAACTATAAAAAGTGTACAGTACGGTCACCTGGATCTGATAAACATAGGCACAGCCACTTTTGAAGCAGGCACCGCCCTGATAGCCGGTAACTTAACTGAAGGAACAGAAACAACAGTTATTACGCCCGCCACTATAAACTATAACGGCACAGGCGCGCAACTGGTAGCATCGCTTAACTATAACAACCTGGTTTTAAGTCAATCAGGCATAAAAACATTTGCTGCCGGAGATACCAGAATTGCCGAAGCATTTACTTTAGCCAGATCGGCTACAGCAAATGCCCGCACAAATGTTACCAATATTCATTACACAAAAACCGGAAACCAAAATGTGCTGCCGCTTAACTATAACAACTTAACGCTAAACGGTAGCGGTGCAAAAGCTTTTACAAATATTACAAGTATAAATGGGGCCTTTACATTAGCCGGTACAGCTACTGCAGACTTAGCTACAACTGAGAATACCATTGTATTTGATGGCGGAACGCAGACAGTACCAGCGCTGAACTATAAAAACCTTAGTGTAACGGCAGCAGGCACTAAAACACTGGCCGGCACGATACAGGTAGAAAAAGCACTTGTGTTATCGGCTGGTGAATTAGCTACAGGCGCAGCTAACAAAGTTATACTGGGCAGCACAAACGGTTCTATCTCTGAAACAGGCACCGCATCGGGTTACTTAAGGGGTACCCTGGAGACCACGCGCGCACTTGCAGCCGGCACACAAACTTTCGGGGGAATGGGCATTAGCATTACGCCAACTACAGGCACACCAGGCATTACCAAAGTAACACGCGTTACTGGCTCAACTGTTGGGTCGGCGGGGAAGAGCATACTGCGCAATTTTAATGTAGAGCCACAGGGTACAAACACCAATCTTAACGCAACTGTAACTATAGCCTACCAACTACACGAACTGAACGGACTGGGCGAAACAGACCTGGCCGTTTACACCTCCTGGACCGGTGGCGACGACTGGAAACTTCAGGCTGCAAGCGGAACTCCTGATGAAGTGAATAATACTGTTACTTTAACAGGCGTGCAAGGTATGGCCCGCTATACGTTGGGCGGTCGTACCACGCCGCTACCAGTAGAACTGGTATACTTTAAGGCAACTAAAAAAGGAACAGACGCAGTGCTGGAATGGAAAACGGCTTCTGAAAAAAACAATGATCGTTTCGAAATAGAGGTGTCGGCAGATGGCCAGACGTACCAAAAGATCGGGAAAGTGAAAAGCCTGGTGGGTACATCAGCGTTAGCGCAAACCTATACCTATACCGATAACCGCAACGGTAAAAACGGTATGGTATATTACCGCCTGCGCCAGGTTGATGTGGATGGCACCTTTAAATACTATGGCCCTAAAACTGTTAATTTCGGAACGGTGACCAAGACAGTTGTAACAGCTTATCCAAATCCGTTTAAGTCAGAGGTAAGTGTAGCCATTGAAGCCGCTACAGACGGGAAAACTGTGCTGACATTATACACCACAACCGGAAAAAAATTGATGCAGCAACAGGAACAACTAATGAAAGGTTCCTCGGTGCTGCACCTTAAAATGAATGAAAGCCTGCCACGGGGTTTATACTTGCTAACCATAGAGCAGAACGGGAAAGCAGAAACCCTGAAACTTTTAAAGAACTGACCCTAATTAGTTTCTAAAAATAAAAGGCTCCTGTTTTACGGGAGCCTTTTTTGCTTTTAATCAGTAAGAAGAGAGTTACTTTGCCCGGTTAACTATAAAAACGCCAACCATAATAATCACCATACCCACATAATGCCATAGATGTATACTTTCGCCATCCAACACGCCCCACATAAGCGCAACTATAGGTATTAGGTAAGTTGATGAACTGGCAAAAAGTGTAGTAGAGATATGGATAAGCTTATTAAAAAGCACCAACCCAACAGCCGTACTGAATACCGCCAATATCGCAATATACATCAGGGCTTCCCAGGCACCAGGCGTGTGCTGTAGTTTGTGTAGCGCATCAGTGGTTAGCAGGTAGATCAGCGCCATCGGGCCAACCGTAAGCAGCGCCAAACTCGACATTACAAAGGGTTTTAAACCTTGTAGTTTATGCTTGATGATGTTGACACTACCGCCATAACAGATACACGCCAGCACAATGTATAAGCCATACATGGTGTTCTCCATATTCGTATTCTCGCCACCCGAAAAGATCAACACTGATGTGCCAACTATACCAATAAGGATGCCCAGCATGCGCATCCAGGTAATAGACTGATGAAAGAAAACGGCACCGACCAGCAACGTGAAAAGGGCAGTAAGCGAGTTTAGCACACCGGCAAGTCCGCTGGCTAAGCGGGTTTCGGCGTAAGCAAACAGGAAAGCCGGGATCAGGTTGCCCAGCAAGCCACTACCCAGCAGAAATTTCCAGTGGCGCGGCTCTGCCTGCCTGATGTGTTTAATAGCAAATGGCAACAGGGTAAGACAAGCAATGGTAATACGCCACGCACCCAGCTCATCCGAAGAATAAACTACAAGTCCTTTTTTGATAAGGATAAACGAAGTGCCCCAGATAAGGGCAAGTATAATGACCAGGAACCAGGCCAGCGCCGGCGTTCCTGTTTTGTGTTGTTCAGAAGTTGTTGCTGTTTTGATAGCCGTAAAAAGTTAGAAAGTTGGGTTGCAAAAGTAGAGCTTTTTATAGTTAGAGCTTTAAAAAGTTTGGAAGTTAAAGAAGTAAAAGTTTAGGAACTATGAGTTAGAGAAGGAAGCAACTATAGCTATAGTAAAACTGTCCCCTTGAGGGGACTACAGGGGTGTTAAAAACATCAACTATAGAACAGATCAAACTATAGAAGTAGCAAAACTCACCGCCTTGGATAAGGAGGGGCAGGGGTGGTTGGATTAATGGCAACCATAAAACTATAAGCCGCGGCCTTTGATATTCTTGTCCCTGCCGGGCCAGTTGAGTTGGGAGACCCAACATCATAGTTAGTCACGAGTCAGGAGACTCGCGCCAGCATAACTGATAATGACTACTATAGAACTTTAACCAAACTCCTTCCCCTGTTTTTAGGGGAAGGTTGGGAAGGGGTAAAACAAAAAGCGCCCGCTGCAAAAGCAACAGGCGCCTATAGTATAACTTTCTAACTTCTAAACTTTCTAACTTTCTAACTTTCTAACTCCGCATAGCTCATTGTCTGGGCTATCTCCTCCAGGGTATCATAAATTTCCTGAATATCTTCAGACTGCACCAGGCGCATGCGGAGCGGCTTAAAGTGAGGCAACCCACGGAAATAGTTGGTATAATGGCGACGCATCTCGAAAATCCCCAGCTTATCACCTTTCCATTCCAGGGAGTGTGTAAAGTGCTGGCGGCAAACTTCTACACGTTCTTCCAGGGTTGGTCCGGGTAGCATTTCGCCGGTGGCCATGTAGTGTTTTATCTCATTAAAGATCCACGGGTAGCCTATACTTGCCCTGCCGATCATAATGCCATCTACGCCATACTTGTTCTTGTATTCTAAGGCCTTCTGCGGAGAGTCGATATCACCGTTTCCAAAGATCGGGATCTTCATGCGCGGGTTATTCTTCACTTCTGCAATCAGTGTCCAGTCGGCTTCGCCTTTGTACATTTGCACGCGGGTACGGCCATGTATACTTAAGGCTTGTATACCAATATCCTGCAGGCGTTCGGCAGTCTCTACAATATACTTGGTGTCTTCATCCCAACCAAGGCGGGTTTTAACAGTAACCGGCAGGTTGGTTGCTTTCACAATTTCCTCGGTCATCTTCACCATTTTAGGCACATCGCGCAGCAAAGCAGCACCCGCACCTTTGCAGGCTACATTCTTTACCGGGCAGCCATAGTTAATGTCTATCAAATCAGGGCCAGCCTGCGACGAAACGATAGCCGCCTCGCGCATCGACTCAATATCAGACCCGAAGATCTGGATACCAATGGGGCGTTCGTAATCAAAAATGTCGAGTTTTTGCACACTTTTAGCCGCATCACGTATCAACCCTTCAGAGGAAATAAACTCGGTGTACATCAGGTCGGCACCGTTGGCTTTGCACACTTTACGGAAAGGCGGATCGCTCACGTCTTCCATAGGTGCCAGCAGCAGCGGAAACTCGCCCAGTTCTATGTTCGCTATCTTTACCAAAGCAAAATTTAATTATTCGCGTAAATTTACACCAATTTAACCTAAACTCCTGTATGAAAGGTTTCATCCGTAAAGAGACTCACCCGTTTTATGTGCTGCTGTTGCTGTTCGCGTTTATGATGGCAGGCTATTTTGTGGGCAGTTTTATATTTGCCATACTTGCCTCGGCGATGTTTAATATCGGTATTATGGATATGCCGGAGATAGCCACAAACCCAGCCTCGCACCCGAACGGCCGCAATATTATGCTGATGCTGCAGGGCGTGATACAGTTTATGTCTTTTGTGGTGGGGCCGCTGTTTATGCTGCGCGTTCTAAAGTATAAAATTGACCCATACCTGAACTGGAAAATGCCGGTGGCGCCCGTGCTGGTACTGTTAGCCGGTTTGCTGATGATCATTATTATGCCGGCTAACTCGCTTGTTATCCACTGGAATGCGGATATGCACTTCCCGGATTTTATGCAGAATTTTGAGCAATGGGCACGCGCCAAAGAAGACGAACTGGCCGAACTGACCAAACTGATTGCTGTGTTCGATTCGTTTCCGAAACTGCTGATAGGCTTGCTGGTAATTGCCGTTATACCTGCCATTGGCGAAGAAATAGTATTCAGGGGTGTGCTGCAGAAGCAACTGCACCGCTGGACGGGCAACCCGCACGTAGCCATCTGGATTGCCGGGTTAATATTTGCAGCTATACACGTACAGTTTTTCGGGTTTGTGCCGCGCGCTATATTGGGGGCCTTGTTCGGGTATTTATACTTCTGGTCGGGCCGCATAAGCGTGCCTATAGTTGCCCACTTATTTAACAATGGCTTTACTGTGCTGCTGCTATACTTACAACAGACTGGTAAAGTCGAATTTGATGTGGAATCGACAGAACCGATGTCGTGGTGGAGTGTGGCGTTGTCGCTGGTGCTAAGTATTGGTGTGCTGTATTACCTGTACAACGAGTTTAAAAAAGTGCCGGTACGCACCGACGTTATACCCGAAACTGCCACGGATTATCAGGTATAGGCATCCTATAATATAGATAATTTCATACCTTTATTGCTCAAACAGCATACCTCTACTACATGGGCAAAAACATTTCGGGAATGAGTAACATGTGGCAGCGCATTATAGTGGGGGTGTTGGGTGCAGCTTTATTTGTGGGTGGCATACTGGCAAGCGAGTGGAGTTATTTTATCCTTTTTGCGGGGCTAACTATACTTGGCCTGCTGGAATTTTACCGCCTGGTAGGTACACAAGGTGCTAAGCCTAACAAAACGATAGGAGTCATACTTGGTGTTTTCCTGTATACGGCGTTCTTCCTCATCGAAAAAGAAATTATAGCTCCCGAGTTGCTTTACCTGGCGCTGCCTTTACTGGCACTTGTTTTTGTGCTGGAACTATACCGCAAACACAATCAGCCATTCACCAACATTGCCTTCACGCTTTTAGGAGTTTTGTATATAGCCTTGCCATTCGGGTTGCTGCACAAAGTAGCTTACCAGCCTCACGTATATAGCTGGCAACCTATACTTGGCCTCATGCTACTCATCTGGGCGGCAGATACGGGGGCTTACATAGCAGGTAAGAACTTTGGCAAGCATAAACTTTTTCCGCGCATCTCGCCGGGCAAAACCTGGGAGGGCTGGGTTGGCGGCATGTTGCTGACTATAGCTGTGGCGTATGGTCTGGCTCTTTATTTCCAGGACCTGGCGCTTTACCAATGGATTGGCATAGGCGTTATAGTTGCTGTTTTTGGGGTGCTCGGCGACCTCGTGGAATCTATGCTGAAGCGTAGCCTGGATGTGAAAGATTCGGGAACCTTACTGCCCGGCCACGGCGGCATCCTGGACCGTTTCGACAGCCTGATCATGGTTATCCCATTTATAGTAGCCTTTCTCCAGATTTTCTGATTTATTTGTTGCCTGTACAGTAGGCGGTTGTAAGTATAAATTATATACCTTTGCCGCCGAAAAGCTTAATCACTGAGTTAAATCATTAAGGATTAAAATCATGTTATACAAAGAGCCAGCACCGATCAAGGATAGGGAAAACCCGTTCGAATCGATGATGTCACGCTTCAATATTGCTGCTGAAGTATTGGGGTTGGATGAAGAAACATATAACGTACTTAAATCACCAACGCGCCAGGTTATCGTTAACGTGCCTGTTACCATGGATGATGGCAAAGTACGCGTTTTTGAAGGGTATCGTGTAGTTCACTCAACTATACTTGGTCCGTCTAAAGGTGGTATTCGTTTCGCTCCGGATGTGTTCCTGGATGAAGTGAAAGCCCTTGCGGCCTGGATGACATGGAAATGTGCTGTGGTTGATATCCCTTACGGCGGTGCCAAAGGCGGTATTATCTGCGACCCATATACCATGTCGGCTGGCGAGATTGAGCGTTTAACAAGAGCTTATACACAGTCTTTAGTAGATATCTTTGGCCCTGACCAGGATATACCTGCCCCGGATATGGGTACTGGCCCGCGCGAAATGGCCTGGTTAATGGACGAATACTCTAAAACAAAAGGCTCTACGGTGCACGCTGTGGTAACTGGTAAGCCGCTTGTACTGGGTGGTTCACTTGGTCGCGTTGAGGCTACCGGTCGTGGTGTAATGGTATCGGCAATGGCTGCTATGGATAAACTGGGCATGGACCCATCTAAATCTACAGCTGCTATTCAAGGGTTTGGTAACGTAGGCTCGTGGGCTGCAAAGCTGATGGCTGAGCGTGGTGTTAAAATTCTTGGTATCAGCGACGTGAGCGGTGCATACTGGAACGATAACGGTATCGACATTGAGGATGCTATCAACTATAAAAACGCACATAATGGCCGCCTGGAAGGTTACAAAGGTGCAGAACTGATGGACCCGGATGAGTTACTTACGTCTAAAGTAGATGTAATTATACCAGCTGCTGTTGAGGACGTGATCACGATTGAGAACGTGGACAAGATACAGGCCCGCCTGATTGTAGAAGGTGCCAACGGACCAACTTCTTACAAAGCAGATAAGATCATCAACGAAAAAGGCATTATGGTGGTGCCGGATATCCTGGCTAACTCGGGTGGCGTAACCGTATCTTACTTTGAGTGGGTGCAGAACCGCATGGGCTTTAAATGGACACTGGAGCGCGTAAATGAGCGTGCCGAGCGTATCATGAACGAGTCTTTTGAGCGCGTATATGCTGCCTCGCAGAAGTATAACGTACCAATGCGTATTGCTGCTTACATTGTTGCTATTGATAAAGTAGCGATGACATATAAGTACCGCGGAGGCTTCTAAGAGAAGATTTTTATAAAAATAAGCGAAAGTTTATATAATTTTGATGCAGATAATAGCCCATCTACGAAACTGGATGGG
Source organism: Pontibacter fetidus (assembly GCF_010119545.1). Taxonomy (GTDB): domain Bacteria; phylum Bacteroidota; class Bacteroidia; order Cytophagales; family Hymenobacteraceae; genus Pontibacter; species Pontibacter fetidus. The sequence goes on from NZ_JAAEAA010000023.1 coordinate 53,052, forward strand.
CTATTATAACTTATAAAAGACCTGCAGTAATTACACAACACACTAATGAAAATTCATAAAGAAGGGCGAAAGATTCTGTTTTTTACACTGTTGATACTGCTGGTGCTTAACCTGCTGCTCTACAACTTCAATGCAGAAAACAATACCTTCAACAAAATTTTCTCTGGTGTATCTGCCGTTTTATTCCTGCTTATACTTCAGTTTTTCCGGAGCCCTTACCGCAACCTGCTACTGCACGAGGACCTGCTGACAGCACCTGCCGACGGAAAAGTAGTAGTGATTGAAGAAGTAGAAGAGCCGGAGTACTTTAAAGATAAGCGTAAGCAAATCTCTATTTTCATGTCGCCGATAAACGTGCACATTACACGTAACCCGATCTCCGGCATTGTAAAGTATTTTAAATACCACCCGGGTAACTATTTTGTAGCCTGGCACCCAAAATCAAGCACGCAAAACGAACGCACTACGGTTGTAGTAGAGTCTAATGCTGGCCCCGAGGTACTGTTTCGCCAGATTGCCGGAGCCATGGCCCGCCGTATAGTTTGGTATGTAAGCGAAGGCGATGAAGTGAGCCAGGGCGAGGAGTTCGGGTTTATTAAGTTTGGCTCACGTGTGGATATTTTCGTGCCGTTGGATACTGAAATTAAAGTAGAGCTAGGCCAGAAAACAAAAGGCGGCCAGACGGTAATTGCCCAGTTGAAGACGCCACCACCGACGTTATTTGGGTAATCGTTCTAGACAAAGGAGTTTTTGACAAAGGACAAAAGAGCATAAAAAGGCCGCTGCAACTATAGTTTGCAGCGGCCTTTTAATTTTTGTCTGAATCAGGATTTTCAGGATGTGGAAGGATAAACAGGATTATACTTACACTGAATCTCTTTCTCCGAAATTCCCCTCCTTGGAGGATAGGGTGGGTTTATTTTCCAGTTGACAACTATATATTCGTGGCCAATAAAAAGCTCGTAGGAGCTACGCACGCTACGAGGTCTGCAACGAATAACTTAATTAATACCAGCTTTCAACGAGCTTCATCAGTTGCTCCAGGTATTTCTGGTCTACTTCGTCAAAATTGTTTAGTTTGTCGCTGTCTACGTCCAGTACCAGTTTTACTTCACCATCTTTAATGACTGGCAACACTATTTCTGATTTAGAGTCGGAGCTGCAGGCAATGTGTCCCGGAAATGCTTCTACGTCTGGCACCACTATAGTTTGTTGTTGGGTATAGCAGGCGCCGCAAACGCCTTTGTGGTACGGTATGCGCGTGCAGGCAATCGGCCCCTGAAACGGACCAAGTACCAACTGCCCTTCTTTGTTAAAATAAACACCTACCCAGAAAAAGTCTAAGCCTTGTTTTAGCGCTGCCACCATATTCGAGATGTTCGCGATCAGGTCGGTCTCGCCGGTTGTTAAGGCTTCTATCTGCGGCAACAGGGCTTTATATTTTTCTTCTTTGCTAAGGTTCTGGTCAACTATAAGCGATTCGGCCATGGTATTAAATTCTGAATAACTGAATTTTGAATGATTGAATAAAGGAGCAATTGTTAATTGCTTGTTGTTAAATGATCACAATTTATTGATTTCGGTAATGCAACAGCTGGTCGGTACCTAATGTTTGCTGCTCTATTAAGTTGCCATGTACCATAGTTGGTGCTTTAATACCATCACCTATAGTTAGGGCGGTATTTTTAAGGATAAAGGCTTCGTCCCATAGGTTCTCGTGTAGTAGGCTTTCGAGCAGGTAAGTGCCGCCTTCCACTAACACCGAAATTACGTTACGTTTATACAGGTCTGTCATGATTTGAGGTAACAGCGGCTCGTTTTCCTGTAGTTGCGCGAAGTGTAGATTTTCGTGTTCGTCCTGCTTTTTATAGTTGTAAACTATAGTTGGCTGGCTGCCGTCATACAGGTTTATAGTTTCAGGTAATGTAAGCTGGCGATCTATAACTATACGGATGGGGTTTCTGCCGCTCCAGTGCCGGGTGTTCAGGCGCGGGTTGTCGTGCAGGGCCGTGCGAGTGCCCACCATAATGGCTTGCTCTTCGGCACGCAGCTTGTGCACAAAACGCTTTGCCAATGCACCACTAATTTGGATTTGTTCACAGGCCGGGCCAGCTATAAATCCATCGGCCGTTTCGGCCCACTTAAGTGTAATGTAAGGCCGCTTTAAACGATGGCTGGTAAAAAAGCGCTTATTCACTTCCAGTCCTTCCTGCTCCAGTAAACCGGTCTCTACTTTTATGCCTGCATCCAACAGCTTCTGCACGCCACGCCCAGCCACCAGCGGGTTGGGGTCCAGGTTGCAGATCACTACATCGCGCACGCCGCTTTCTATCAGCAGATCGGCGCAGGGCGGAGTTTTACCGAAATGTGAGCAGGGCTCTAACGTTACATACACACGGCTTTCAGGTAGCAAACTTTTATCCTGCACACTGGCAACAGCATTTACCTCGGCATGAGGGCCGCCATAGTTGCGGTGCCAGCCTTCACCGATAATTTGCCCGTTGTGCACAACCACGCAGCCAACCATTGGATTGGGAGCCGTATAGCCGCTACCCAATCTGGCCAGTTCCAGCGCACGCCGCATGTAAAACACCTTACTCAAGTTAGAAAGTTAAAAAGTTTGGAAGTTAGAAAGTTAAAGTTGTAGAGATGCAATACGTTGCGTCTTTGGTTAGGTGAGCAAATTCATCTCCACACCCTCAAATCTCCAAATTTTCAAATAGATAAAGTTAACTTTGCAAAGATACCGAAATCAGCAGAAACTATACGCGTGGCAACTATACAGCAAACCGCACAAACTATAAAACAACAGCTTATAGCCATTTATCCGGAGCCGGAAGCAGGTGCCATGGTGCAGCAAGTGCTGGAGCATGTGCTGCAACAAAACCGCGTGCAACTCAGCCTCAACCAACTACAGGAACTAACTATAGCCCAGCAAGAGCAACTGCAAACTATAGTTGAACGACTGCTGAACCACGAGCCGCTGCAGTATGTAATTGGCGTAGCGCACTTTTACGGGCTGGAGTTGGAAGTAAATAAAAACGTACTTATCCCGCGCCCCGAAACCGAAGAGCTAGTGGATATGGTGATAAAAGAACACCGGAATCAGCAGAACTTGCGGATACTGGACATTTGCGCTGGTAGCGGCTGTATACCAATCGCCTTGGCTGAAAACCTGCATACCGAAGCAGTTTACGGCCTGGAATTATCGGAAGGGGCGCTGGAAGTGGCGAAGGCTAATGCTGCTAACTATAGCCAACCTATAAACTGGCTGCACCAGGATATTTTTGAGGATGTACAAACTATAGCACCGGCTTCGTTGGATATCATTACAAGCAACCCGCCTTATGTGCTGGAAGAAGAGCAGCACCAGATGCGCGCCAATGTGCTGGAGTTTGAACCGCACCTGGCTCTTTTCGTCCCTGACACCGACCCGCTGAAGTTTTACAAACGCATTGCTATAGTTGGCTATAGTTTACTGAAACCCGGCGGGAAACTATATTTTGAGATAAACGAACGGTATGGCTTCGAAACCTGTGAAGTGTTGTTACTTGCTGGTTTTTCGGAAGCTAAAGTAGTGCAGGACCTGTTTGGCAAAGACCGTATGGTGCGGGCAGTGAAATGATTAGACAGAATATTGTAACTTTACAAAGAATATTAGATTAAACCCGGCTCTCGGAGCTGAACATATAAAACATGCAGAAGATTTTAGTGACAGGCGGGGCCGGCTATATTGGCTCGCACACGGTAGTAGAGTTGTTGCAGGCCGGCTATAAGCCGGTTATAGTTGATAATTTCTCAAACTCCGAAGAGCGCTCGCTGGAAGGAATAAAAGCTATAGTTGGCCGCGACATAACATGCCACCGCATAGACTGTACCGATGCCGCTGAACTGCGCCAGGTGTTTGAACAGGAGCAAACTATAGTTGGTATTATCCATTTTGCAGCTTATAAAGCGGTAGGAGAGTCGGTGGAGAAGCCGCTGATGTACTACCACAACAACGTGGGCTCGCTGGTAACGCTGCTGCAGGTAATGCAGGAATTTAATGTACAGAAGCTGGTGTTCTCATCGTCGTGCACGGTGTATGGTATTCCGGAAGCTTTGCCTGTAACCGAGCAGACGCCGGTGCAGAAAGCCAACTCGCCATATGGCAACACCAAAAAAGTGTGCGAAGAGATACTAACTGACCTGGCAAACAGTGGCAACAGCAACATTAAAAGCATCGCCCTGCGCTACTTCAACCCGATCGGCGCCCACCCGTCGGCACATATCGGCGAATTGCCGCTGGGTGTACCAAATAACCTGGTGCCATTCATAACACAAACTGCCGCAGGCATCCGTGAGCAGATCACTGTGTTTGGCGACGATTATGATACCCCGGACGGAACCTGCATCCGTGATTATGTGCATGTAGTGGATCTGGCCAAAGCGCACGTAGTGGCCATTGAAAGGTTGCTACAAAATAAAGCCGAGGCCATCGAGTTCTTTAACGTAGGTACCGGGCAGGGCAACACTGTTCTGGAAGCCATTCATGCGTTTGAGCGCGCCACGGGTGTAAAACTGAACTATAAAATTGGTCCGCGCCGCGTGGGAGATGTGCCTAAAATTTATGCCGATGTAACCAAGGCAACCGAAGAACTTGGCTTCAAAACAACCAGCACCCTGGAAGAAGCCATGAAAAGCGCCTGGGACTGGCAATTACATTTACAAAAATCTACAGCTAAACTATAGCCATGAAGATACTAATAACAGGCGGAGCAGGCTTTATCGGCTCGCATGTGGTGCAGTTATTTGTGAACAAATACCCGGGCTACCAGATCTATAACCTGGACAAACTGACTTATGCCGGCAACCTGGAGAACCTCTCGGATA
>NZ_JAAEAA010000024.1 GCF_010119545.1 Pontibacter fetidus
GGCCTTGCGGGCGACGAAAATCAGGTACCTCACGCAGACAGGCTAGTAAACTTACTTCACTATTTTGCATCTGCTCCCCCTTTCCTAAACATATTAGTTTACGAAAAATAGAACTTAACGGCCCTGCTCTTGAGAGGGGGAGGGGTGTGTTTAATCATTCCCGAAAACAGAAGCGCCGGCACTTTATAGTTGCCGGCGCTTCTGTTTTATAGTTGACTTTAAGTGTTGCCCTCGCTCGCGTCCCGCGAGCGAGGGCAGACCTGTACTTAAAACTTAATCCCAAACTTTTTACCCAGCTTCTCCAGATCTTCCGCAACAGGTTGTAGTAACGGAATCCCCTCTTTCAGGCGGATGTCGGTCATTTCTCGTTCCGGGTCGCCAGGGATCAAAACCGCTTTTTCGCCTTTCTTGGTTTTAGCTGCTCTGAAGGTTTCTATCCAGCGGTCCATGTTCTCTTTAAATTCATCTGCCGGCCTGAAGGCATCGATGCGCATGGCTCCTAAAAAGTGACCAATTCCTTTCCCAACCGGATCAGCAGGCGGATTCAGGAATGCTACAAAAGGTGGCACCCACGGGCCATAATTGGCACCCGAAAGTACAGCCGAAAAAATATCAACTATAGCTGCCAGTGCATAGCCTTTATGACTGCCATGTACCAAATCAGAACCAAGTGGGAGCAGGGCGCCACCGTCTTTCAGTTCATTGGCATTATCTGTATCATCGCCTTCTGCGGTTTGTATCCAGCCTACCGGGGCTTTCTTCTCTTTGCGTTGTAAAATTTCAAGCTTACCATTTGCGGCAGATGCGGTGGCAAAGTCGGCTACAAACGGTGGCTGCTTTTTGGTTGGAACAGCAACAGCAATAGGATTAGTGCCCAGCATGCGGTCTATAGAGTGAGTCGGGGCAACCAGTGGGCTTGCATTGGTCATGGCCATACCGATCATATCAGAACTCAACGCTTCCATGGCATGATACCCGGCAATACCGAAGTGGTTTGAGTTTCGCACCGATACCCAGCCTGTACCTACTTTTTCCGCTTTTTCGATGGCAATATCCATGGCTTTTGGGGCAATCACCAATCCTAAACCTCCATCGCCATCTACGGTGGCCGTGCTAGGTGTTTCGTGCACAATGCGCATGTTAGGAGTCGGGTTTATTCTTCCGGCTTCCCAAAGGCGCACATAGCCACTCAGTCTGGCAACGCCATGCGAATCGACACCACGCAGGTCGGCTTCCAGTAAGACTTCGGCGGCTAACTTGGCATCTTTAGGCGGGCACCCGATGGCTAAAAATATTTCCTGAGTAAAATCAAATAAGTGTCGGTAGGTATACATGTATTCTGAATTGCGGTATTAAGGGCGGCAAATTACTAAATTCTGTTACTAATCGCTTCATTAATACCGGCTTTATCCTTGTTCCGGTAAAAGCTATAGTTCTGTAAATCGCTGTAAATATGTACTTTTTTATATACTTTAGAGCCTGAATAAGTTTGTGGAACAGATTTTGTCTGTGCCAGCTTAGGCAAATTATATTTTTACTATGATACGAGCTATACTTTCCGCTTTTATGCTGCTGGCCGCTTTTGTAGCACAGGCCCAGACCAAACTTATTTTCGATCAGACTACCCCGGAAGCTTACCTCATAAAGTATAGCACCACTGGTAACAGCAGCCAGACACACATCAATACTATACTTAACCTGCTCCGCGATGGTGATGTGCGTAAAGGTGGTGGCCGCCCGACACGTAACCCTGAATTCACCGTTAAAATGGAGCAGCAAGCCCGTATTGCTGATACCGGTAATGCACTGCAGTTAACAGTAAAACTCAGCAAAATCGGGGTTGGTAGCGACGTTACTTACAAAGGCTTTGGCGTGGAAGATGTACTACTGCCTGAGAAACTGAATGCAAAGATCAAACTGCTGGATGCGAAGAAGAAAGAACTGCAGGCATTTAACCTGACCAATATCTCTTTTAATAAAGAAGGTGTGGTGGTGCTTGATGTAACGATGCCTGATACCACTACAGCTAACCAGAACTATAGTTTGGTGGTAGAGCCAAAAGAGCTGATCTATACTTCAGAAAGTGTAAACAGCTTTAAAAGACACCAGGAGCTGGTGCAGAGCTACTACACTGCCGAAGCAACTATCAGCCGCGCCTTGCAGGATATAAACCGTATTCAGCCGGAAGATGTGGACCGCATCAGCCTGCACGACCGCAACTTGGAGCAGATGGAGGACATGTACGAGCGCATTAAGGATGAGAACTATAAAGATAAACTCAACCTGCGCCAGTACGATCCACAGCACCTGACAGATAAAATGGCCGACCTGAACCGCCTGATGAAGGAACGCCGCCGTGCTGTAGATTATGCCCTGAGCACCATGGATCTGCAGTTCTTTAACAAAGGTATGAGCCTTGTAACTTCGGGGCAGGGAAATGTAGCGCAGGGTTATTTTATAAAGTCTCTGGAAGTGAACCCGAAGTTTGCGCCGTCGCACCTGCAGCTTGCCCGCCTTGATTTTGTGAACGGTTACCTGAACGAAGCCACAGCCCGTACCCTTAGTGTGCTGACTGGAATGCGTATTGATCCGGAAACACGCCAGATGGCACAGGTATTGGCTTATGATATTTATACATCACACATAAACCGTGGCCATAGTTTAGTTAATAATAGAGACTATAATGCTGCTCTGCAGGCCTTTGGCACTGCCCGCGAAATGTGCGATAAAGTTGGCGGATTAGATTGTAATCTGCCAGCCCTGCGCGAAGGTGAAGGCCGTGCCGCAACCGGTATGTACCACAACATAGTAGCAGAAGGCAAGCGCGAATTTAGCCGCAACAACATTGCTCAGGCAGATAAGTTAGCCGAAGAAGCCCTGCGTTTCCAGAGCGATTACAGGGATGTGATGCCGCAGCCAACCGAAGCCATTGACTTACAGAACCAGGTAAAATACACCTATTATGTAGAGCACATCGATAAAGGAAAAAGCTACCTGAACAGTAAGAACTATAGTGCAGCCCTCAGTCAGTTTGATGCTGCACTGGAACTACAGGATAGGTATACTTTTAAGAAAGTAAACGAACTTGGTACCCTTGTACAGAAAGCTGCTAAACCGGTATTGCTGGCCGAGCTACAGACCGGCTACCAGCAAGCCATGAATAACCAGTTAACCGATGCGCGCGCGCTGGCCTCTAAAGCAATTGCTATGCTGGGACGTTATGGTTTGGCTCAGGATAAAGAGGTGCTGGGCAAGTATAACCTGCTCCGCGACCGTATTGTAACCCAGGAATGCCAGAATGCTCAAACTGCCTACGACGCAGAAGTGCAGAAAGCAAAAGAACTGGCCCGTAACAAACAATTCCTGGCTGCCGATAAAGCTTACCTGGCTGCCTTAAAAGTTGCTGGAGATAATACTGTCTGCCAGTTAGCGGACTTTACAGCCAAAGACGGACGTGAAGCTATACTGCCAGCAGTTAGATACCAGCAAATGCTCGAAGATATAAACCGTTTTGTGGCCAGTAGTCGCTACACCGAAGCTCTGCAAACCTACAACCAGGCAGAAAAGCATTATAAGGCCTACGAAGTAAACCGTTTCGGCCTGGACTATATCTTGCTGTACAACTATGCCAAGGAAACAACCAAGCTGCCATTTACTGCTGAAGTAGTACAGTACTATGCCAGCCAGGGCGAAGAAGAAATTGCCATTAACCTGCTAACTATACTTTTGCAGAAAGATTATAAAAACCGTAAAACGAAGCGTGTACAGGAGCAACTTGGCAAGCAGCTGGCGTCGCAGGATGTGCAGTTGGGTTTAAAAGACGATGCAGAAGCTTTAGCCATGAAGCACACCAATAACAACCGCGATCTGAAAAAGCTGAGAAAGGCGTACGAAAAGGAAAGAAAGCGTTTAGCAAAAGCTTAAAAGCAAAAAGGCAGGAGAATATCCTGCCTTTTTTGTTGCATCTAGCTTCTTCAATGTCATTCTGAGCATTAGCTTAGGAAAATTCTATGTTATATAGCTTCTCTTTGTCATTTTGAACAAAGTGAGAAATCTATCTCGGATTATAGTTTGATACTCTACACTTCGAACTAAGTCTTTTCTTCTATAGTTACTTCTCATCCTGGGAGCTCTACTAGCCTATAGTCATATAGTTGACTTTGGTGCCCTCACGGCCGGGAGGCCCCGTCTTGGGGGTAGGGGCCCTCGATAAGGGCGTCGCACTGCTGCTTTCTTGCTACCCTCGTGCCTCGGGTTGCCTGACGCCACCGCAATAAATCAAAGGCGCTCAACCCAAAGACTGCGATCTGTTCGATAGCTGCAACTATAGTTTACTTGAGAAACTATAGTTGCATCGCTTTATCGTGGTTGTAGTTCCTTAGGGACAGGTCGAGACCTGTCCTGTGTGTGGTCTGTAACTATAGCTAATTCAGATTTCTCCCGCTGGTCGAAATGACAGTTGGGCAAGAAGTAGCAGAAAGTCCCCCTTCGTAGGGACAGGTCACGACCTGTCCGCTCGGCAGGCTGTAACTATAGAACTATAACTCAAACTATAGCAGTGGCAGAAACTGTCCTCTTGTGAGCAAGGCCATTTCATTCTCTGATTCGCCCTCGCTCGCGTCCCGCGAGTGTAAGCTACCAGCGGACTCTGGCCGCTTTAACCTGTGCCTGCGGCACAAGTAGCGGGACGCCACTATGTAACTCTAACTCACTCTCGCGGGACGCGAGGGCTTTAAAGAGGTTGTATTTAATAGGATCGGCTCTGCCCTTGAGGAGACTATAGGGGTGTCAAAACAGTAACTATAAAACAATACCCTTAACTATAGCAACAACAGAATTCCCCTCCCTGGAGGGGCAGGGGTGGGTTAAATCAGAAACTATAGCTTTTAGCCAGACGCTCGTAGGAGCTGCGCACGCTACGAGGTCTTAAATCCTGTTAATCCCTAAATCCTGAAAATCCTGATTCAGACAACTTACTTCGCCAGCATTTGCTGCAGCACACCTTCCTTCAGCGCATACGACGATACCCGAATCTCCTGCAGCTTATAGTTTTCCAGCACAAAATCTACCAGTATAGTTGCCAGCACGATCATGTCCACGCGCATTTCTAACATACCGGGAATCGCTAATCGCTCGTCGTGGGTTTTGCGCAACAACTCTTTATAGATACTATAGAAATCCTCCATCACCAGTTCTGAAGCCGGTGGTATAGTTTGCTGGCGTGAGGTGTCACCTTTACGAAGTGCATCAATATCACAAAGGGTATCGAAGGTGCCGGATGAGCCTACGAGTATAGTTGGTTTATAGGTAGCTACAGCTTCAGTAAGTGGTTGTAGTTTTTCGGCCAGGTAAGCTTTTTCGGCGGCTATACTTTCTGCTGGTATCGGGTCTGCGGAGAAGAACTGGTCCATCAGGCGTTGGGCTCCGATCTCGAAGCTGCGTTTCCAGAAGATTTCCTGGTTGTTGCAAAGGAGAAACTCCACGCTGCCACCGCCAATGTCCATGAGCAGGGCAGTCTGCTCATTCAGTACACCAGCGAAGCGCACGCCGTAGTAGATCAGTTCGGCTTCGCGGGCACCGTCTATCACTTCTACCTCAATGTCGGTTTGCTTGTAGATGTCCTTCACAAAATCGTCGCCATTGGCTGCGTTGCGCACCATGCTGGTAGCCATGGCCCGCACCGTTTCAGCGCCATGTTCATCAATCACCTTCCGGAAATCTTTCAGGGTTTTCAGGGCCCGTTCGTAGGCTTCGGGTGCGATATTGCCGTTGCTGATGCCGCCCTGTCCCAAACGCACCGGTACTTTGGTTTTATACAGGTCGCGCAACTGCCCCTGCTCATTCACTTCCGTAACCAGCAAGTGAAATGTATTCGTACCCATGTCTATCAGTGCAAGGCGGTTGTTCATGGTTAGTTGTTAATTGATGATTATTGTGTAGTTCTACTATTTATTCTCTTCCTTTTGTGGATAAAAGGTATCGTGAAATTATCAGACCATTGAATACTATCAGCGAAATAAGGAAGATTCTGCTTCTTGTGCTCCAACACTATTCTTTCTTCCTCAGTAACCATCCGAATATTAAACCGGGGAATATTTCTAGCTATAAAAACAGAATCAATAAATGTGCGGACTTCTTTTAACTTGATCGAATCCTGAAAGCTAGCTAAAACTATAGCTTGTTGATTATTTAAGTTAGGAAGGGTATCTGTAAAGTAACTTTGTATTTCGTCTTTAGATAGCAGTTTAAAATCTTCAGGAGTAAGATATAAGAAATCAGGTTTCGTAAAGTCTACACCTGTTCCACAAAACAACATAAACTTTTTCCTATGAAGAAAAACTTGTTCCGACTTATTATCAACTATAAAATTATAATCTGTGTAAAAAACCTTAGGAGGTGGCGGAATACTACTCCCTACCCATTGTGCCTTAAGAGTAGAGTCTATCTTAGACACAACATAAGGAGGGGTCTCTTTCGTCTGTATAGAATCTGGTTTACTACAGGCAATACAGCTAAATAGCATAAGCAGGGACGGTACTGTTTTCATAAGTAGTGTCTGCTTTATAGTTATTGACAAGATATCTTTTTGTTTCTCTAACGAGTTCTGTTAATATATTACAGCTCTTCTAATTGAAGAGAAACCCAACCTAGAGAAAACATCAAAATATAAAACACGATAACTGCTATGAGTATTACAATGGAAAGATAACTTAAGTATGCTATAGGCTTTAAAAAAGGGTTTAACGACTTAAATAGCTCATTGTATAGTACTGTTCTCTTTATAAAAATGTGAGCCCAAACTATCATTCCTACACCTCCTAAAAATCCACCCAACATGCTAATCATCATTCCAAGAGAAATGCCTCCGCTAAGTATTATCATGAAGAGTAGATTTAAAGCTATTTGCTATTAATTTATTTATCATTTCGAATTTAAAGATTAATCCGATTATTTAACATATTCAGATTACTTACTATTTTCAGAATGAAATTTTAAATAACTATTAACCTCTACCTCCCCACCGAAGTAAACCTAAAGAAAGTACCCAACGGCAGTTTGCGCTCACCTTTATCATGCAGGTATAGTTCGCCGAGCTCTTCGTTCTTCACCATGTCGCCAAACGTACCGCGCATCAGGTTATCGAGCACCATTGCCGAAAAGCCCATCGAGTACAGGTTTATCAGCAGGAAATAATCGGTGCCGTCCAGCATTTCGCGGCAAAGCTTTATCATCTCGTTCAGTTCGTCTTCCAGTTGCCATTTTTCGCCGTTCGGGCCGCGGCCGTAGCTTGGTGGGTCCAGAATGATGCCGTTATACTTGTTGCCACGTTTCACTTCGCGGCGGGCATACTTCATGGCGTCTTCCACAATCCAGCGCACGTTGTCCAGGTTGCTGGCTTCCATGTTGTCGCGGGCCCAGAAGTTAACCTGCTTTATAGAGTCCAGGTGGGTTACGTCGGCGCCGGCAGCTTTGGCAGCTAAGGTGGCAGCTCCGGTGTAAGCAAACATGTTCAGCACTTTTGGCTGTGAGGTTTTAAGTTTGCGAGTGGTGTCGTAAATAAACTTCCAGTTAGCGTCCTGCTCCGGAAACAATCCCACATGCTTAAACGACGATAAGCCCAGACGAAAACGCAGCTTCAGGTCGTTGTATTTATAGTTGATAAACCACTGCTCAGGCATTCCTTTCTTCAGTTTCCACTGGCCTTTTTCCTGGCTGCCTTTGTCACGGGTAAAAACGGCATTGGCCAGGCGCTGCCACTCCTGCTCGGGCAGGTGCTTGTCCCAGATGGCTTGTGGCTCGGGGCGGGCTACATAATACTGGCCAAAACGCTCCAGTTTCTCAAAGTTGCCACTATCCACTAATTCGTAATCAGCCCAGTTTTCTGTTGTAAGAAAGGAATACATATCTTTGTTGTTTATTTCAGGCGCAGTGCCTATAAGGTGGTAAAATTACGCATTATCTGCCACACCTTAAAAGGGCACGAACCTGCAGTTTTAATTGTTTCAGATACATGGCAATCAGTTTTTATAAATACCAGGGCACCGGCAACGATTTCGTGATGATCGATAACCGGAAAATGACCTTCCCGGGCGAGAACGAAGCGTTGGTAAAACACCTTTGCGACCGCCGCGTGGGCATTGGTGCTGATGGACTAATATTACTACAAGACCACCCGGACTATGATTTCGAGATGGTATACTACAACGCCGATGGCCGTGTAGGTTCTATGTGCGGAAACGGTGGGCGCTGCACCGTACGTTTTGCCCGCCATTTGGGTGTGATAGAAGACGTAGCCTGTTTTTTAGCGGCCGACGGTGAGCACCAGGCAAGTATAGAGCGCGACCTGATTCAGCTCAAAATGAACGACGTGCAGGGCGTGGAGCATATTGGTAAAGATTATTACCTGAACACCGGCTCGCCACACTACATTCGGTTTGTGGATGATGTGCAAACTATAGATGTGTTTGAAGAAGGCCGCGCCATACGATATAACGATCGCTTTGCAGCAGTTGGCACCAATGTAAACTTTGTACAGAAGACAGGCGAGAACGAAATTTTTGTGCGCACTTACGAGCGTGGCGTAGAAGACGAGACCCTGTCGTGCGGAACAGGCGTAACAGCAGCTGCATTAGTGGCAGGCCTGGAAGGCATGCAAAGTCCGGTAAAAGTAAAGGTATTGGGCGGCGAACTGGAAGTAGCTTTTGAAAGATCCGGCAACGATGGCTTTAAATACATCTACCTGATCGGGCCAGCCAGGCAGGTATTTACCGGTACAGTTACGGTTTAAGCTATAGTTTCTCAGCAATCGTAAATCATCCCCCTACCCCCTTCAAAGGGCAGGGCCGTTAAGTTCTGCCGAGAACTATCCCCTTGAGGGGATTATAAGGGTGTTATTCAGGGCCAAAATGCCAATTGTTAGCCAGTTTTAAATTCACCCGCTAATGCAAACACCCCTCTGCGCTCCCCTCAAGGGGAGAATTTGCTAGAACTTAACGACCCTGCCTTCAAAGGGGGCATTGATAATGTGTAATTCAAAATTGACTAAAAGTTCATTGTTATTCTGTTAAGAAACTTAGTGGAAGGGAGGTTAAACCTATGCTACTGGCTTCCAAGATCCTTTCAGGATGACAAAAGGATAAAAGTCCCCTTTGAAAGGGCAGGGGAATGACAACTTTGGAGATCAAACTAAACAAAAGCCCATTTCCCCTCTCGGGAGGGGTAAGGGTTGGTTAACTACAGAAGGCCAAACTATAGCAAAAGACTCTCAGTAACTATAAATTATTTGGAGTCTTTTCTTTTTTATGTAGCTTGTACTATAGACCAAACTATAGCCCCGTGTTCCTGAAAACAGACCAAACTTATTTGCGTGCCCTCGAGCCTACCGACCTGGATTTCCTGTATTCCTTAGAGAACGATACCACCGTGTGGCATGTGGGCAATACGCTTACACCATACTCTAAATTTGTGCTGGAGCAATACCTCGAAAATGCTGCACTGGATATTTACACAGTAAAGCAACTCCGCTTAATAATCTGCAACGCTGAAGCACAAACTATAGGCGCCATCGACCTCTATGATTTTGATCCGTTGCACCGTCGGGCAGGTATAGGTATTGTTGTCACGGAAGAACACCGTGGTAACGGCCATGCTGCCGATGCGCTTAAGTTGCTGCTAAACTACTGCCGCGACACGCTCCGGCTCCACCAGGTGTACTGCTCGGTTACGGCTACCAACCTGCCAAGTATAAATCTATTCACTAAAACCGGTTTTGAGCAGGTAGGCATTCGCAAGGAGTGGTTTCTTACGCCCGATGGCTGGGAGAACGTAGTTGAAATGCAGCGTATTTTTCACAACAACCAGGGAATGTAACGTGTTATTTCGGAAAGCTATAGTTGCAGATATACCCGGCATGTCGCGGGTACGGATGGCAGTGAAGGAGAATGTTCTTTCTAATCCGGATCGGGTAACCGCTGATGATTACTGGGAGATGCTGGAAAACAAGGGAGCAGGCTGGGTTTGTGAAATAGCCCAAACTATAGTTGGCTTTGCTATAGTTGACTTATCAGATGCAAATATCTGGGCGCTGTTTGTTGACCCTGACCATGACAAAAAAGGCATAGGCCGGAAACTGCACGATCTGATGCTGACCTATAGCTTTGAACTGGAAATAAGTAAACTATGGTTCTCTACTGGACCCGGAACCAGGGCAGAAACATTTTACCGCAAAGCAAGCTGGCAGCAAACCGGTATCACACAAAGCGGCGAGATCAGGTTCGAAATGGAAAGGACAACGTATAAAACTATAGTTGCAGCACATCAGCAATCAACTAGTTAGCCACCTAACGCCCTTACCTACCCGTTCTGTCAGTGTAAATTGGCCTTTTCAACTATAAATTGTAGATATCCTATACTATATCGGTAAATATGGCAGATAACCTATGTGGCAATTAATGTGGTATTGTTTTAGTATAGAACGTAAAATATGTCAGAAAAACACCTTACTTTTGACGATATTGCAAACAGAAGATTTCATTTAAGAACAACCGACACAGATGTTTGATTTTTTCGGTAAAACCGTTGCGAAACTATTCGGAACCAAGTCCGACAGAGATATAAAAGAGGTACTACCTTACGTATCTAAAATAAACGAAGAGTACGCTAAATTAAAGGGTATTTCAGATGACCAGTTGCGTCAGAAAACCTTTGAAATTAAAGGCATCATAAATGAGCGCCTGAAGCCTATTGATGAGAAAATTGCTGCTCTGCATAAACGTGTAGCCGATGAGCCGGAACTGAACATCGTACAAAAAGAGGCTATTTTCTCTGAGATTGATGAGTTAGAGAAGCAACGCAACAAAGACCTGGAAGTAGTGCTGATGGAAGTGCTACCTGTTGGTTTTGCTATAGTTAAAGAAACAGCCCGCCGCTGGAAAGAGAACGGCCAGTTAGTGGTAACTGCTACCGACATGGACCGCGCCCTGGCTGCCCGCAAACCAAACGTGCAACTGGATGGCGACAAAGCTACCTGGGCGAACAAATGGGAAGCTGCCGGCAACGAGATAACCTGGGAAATGCTGCATTACGATGTACAGCTGATTGGTGGTATCGTACTGCACCAGGGTAAAATTGCCGAGATGGCGACCGGTGAAGGTAAAACATTGGTAGCAACCCTGCCAGCTTACCTGAACGCACTATCCGGCCGTGGCGTTCACGTGGTAACGGTTAACGATTACCTGGCCCGTCGTGACTCGGAGTGGATGGCACCGTTATTCGAGTTCCATGGCATCACCATCGACTGTATAGACAAGCACCAGCCAAACTCTGAAGCCCGCCGCAACGCCTATAAAGCAGACATCACCTACGGTACAAACAACGAGTTCGGCTTCGATTACCTGCGCGACAACATGAGCCGCGAGCCACAGGACCTGGTACAGCGCAAGCACCATTACGCCATGGTCGATGAGGTTGACTCGGTATTGATAGATGATGCCCGTACGCCATTGATCATTTCGGGTCCTGTGCCACGCGGTGATGAGCACGAATTCCATATCCTGAAGCCGCGCATCTCGATGCTGGTTGAAGCACAGCGCAAGGTGGTTTCTAACTTCCTGACAGATGCAAAGCGTATGCTGAAGGAAGGAAACGATAAAGAAGGTGGCCTGGCCCTTTTCAGAGCATACCGTGGCTTACCTAAGAGCAAGCCGCTTATCAAGTTCCTGAGCGAGACCGGTAACCGTGCCATCATGCAGAAAGTGGAGAACCATTACCTGCAGGACAACTCGCGCCAGATGCCGGAAGCCGATGAGCCGCTATACTTTACGATTGATGAGAAGCATAACCAAATAGAACTGACCGAAAAAGGCATTGACCTTATCACAGGCCAGGGCGAAGATCCGAACTTCTTCATCATGCCGGATATCGGTACCGAAATCGCTAACCTGGAGAATGACAAGTCGCTTTCGCATGATGAGCTGCTGCATGCAAAAGAGCACCTGATCGCAGACTTCCAGGAGAAATCAAAGCGTATCCATACGATAAACCAGTTACTGAAGGCATACACGCTGTTCGAGAAAGACACCGAGTATATCGTAACGCCGGATAACAAGGTAAAAATTGTAGATGAGCAGACAGGTCGTGTGATGGAAGGTCGTCGTTACTCAGATGGTTTACACCAGGCCATTGAGGCGAAAGAGAACGTGAAGGTAGAAGATGCCACACAGACTTACGCTACGGTTACGCTGCAGAACTACTTCCGTATGTACCACAAACTGTCTGGTATGACGGGTACTGCCGAAACAGAAGCAGGCGAGTTCTGGGACATCTACAAACTGGACGTGGTAGTTATTCCTACCAACCGCCCTATCCAACGAAAAGACGAGCACGACAAAGTATACAAAACTGTTCGTGAGAAATATAATGCCGTTGCCGACGAGATTGTACAGCTGACGGAAGCTGGTCGTCCGGTGCTGGTGGGTACTACTTCAGTAGAGATTTCGGAGTTACTGAGCCGTATGCTGACGCTGCGCAAAATAAAGCACCAGGTACTGAACGCGAAACTACACCAGAAAGAAGCTGAAATTGTAGCCGAAGCTGGTAAGCCGAGCACGGTAACTATAGCTACCAACATGGCCGGCCGTGGTACCGACATTAAGCTTACCCCGGAATCTAAAGCAGCCGGTGGTCTGGCCATTATTGGTACAGAGCGCCACGAGTCGCGCCGCGTAGACCGCCAGTTGCGTGGTCGTGCCGGTCGCCAGGGTGACCCGGGTTCTTCGCAGTTCTTTGTATCGCTGGAAGATAACCTGATGCGTTTGTTCGGTTCAGACAGAATTGCCCGCCTGATGGACCGTATGGGTCTGGAAGAAGGTGAAGTTATTCAACACTCAATGATCACGAACTCTATTGAGCGTGCGCAGAAGAAAGTAGAAGAAAACAACTTCGGACAGCGTAAGCGTTTGCTGGAGTATGATGACGTAATGAACGCACAGCGTGAAGTGGTGTACAAGCGCCGCAGAAACGCCCTTTACGGCGAGCGCCTGGAGCTGGATATCTGGAACATGATCTATGATATAAGCGAGGATGTTATCGTGAGCTACAAGAACATCAACGACTACGAAAACTTCCAGCTGCACGTGCTGCGCGTGTTTGGTATCGAAGCTTCTATTACCGAAGATGAGTTTAAGACGGTGCCGGCTAACCAGTTAGTGGAGCGCCTGTATAACGAGGCCCTGAACCATTACCTGACACGCAACAAGCAGATCGCAGAGCATGCCTACCCGATCATCGCCGATATTCACGCGAACCGTGGGCCGATGATCGAGAACGTGGCGGTGCCGTTTACAGATGGCAAGCGCCAACTGGCTGCCGTGGCTAACCTGACTAAAACGTATGAATCGCATGGCCTAGAACTGATCCGCGCCATGGAGAAGATCATTACGCTGGGAACGATAGACCAGGCCTGGACGGAACACCTGCGCCAGATGGATGACCTGAAGCAAAGTGTGCAGAATGCGGTGTACGAGCAGAAAGACCCGCTGTTGATCTACAAGTTTGAGTCGTTTGAGCTGTTTAAGCGCATGATCGGAAAAGTGAACGAAGAAACAATTGCGTTCCTGTTCCATGCCTTTATACCGGTGCAGGCGCCAGACCAGGTGCGTGAGCCGCGTCCGCAGCCTGCTCCTAAAGCCCCTGTGCTGAAAGAGCAGAAGCAGGAAGTGCATTCATCGCTGGAAGATCAGCGTGGCCATACTTCGGCCCCAGCTCCGGAACCGGAAAAAATAATGCCGGCCCACTCACAGAAAGTAGCTGGTCGCAACGACCGTGTTAGCGTACAATATACCGATGGCCGTGTAGTGAAGGACGTAAAGTATAAAACTGTAGAAGACGACCTGCTGCACAACCGCTGTGTACTGATTGAAGAATAAAATAACCGCAGCCACTAACTAAACTTAGTGGCTGCTTTATGTTTACATCATCCCGAAAGTATAAAAGAGCAGTCTTTTTTACTTTCATTTAATACTTGGAATTATGGCAAGAGATCTTGCGTCTTACATAGACCATACTATACTTAAACCCGACGCTACCGAAGCGCAGGTACTACAGATTTGCGACGAAGCCCGCGAGTATAATTTTGCAGCCGTATGTGTGCCACCTTGCTATGTACAAGTTTCGAAAGAACGATTAGCGGGCACAGATGTAAATGTGGCTACCGTAGTTGGCTTTCCGTTAGGCTATAATCATCCTAAAGTAAAGTTCCTGGAAACCCACCAGGCCATTGCCGACGGCGCTAACGAGATAGATGTGGTGATCAATGTTTCGGCTTTCAAATCTGGCAAGTATAGCGACGTTGAGAATGAACTGAGCGAACTGGCTAAATTCTGTCATCTGAAAGAGGCCGTGTTGAAGGTGATTATCGAGACAGCTTTGCTTACGGATGACGAAATTGTGAAAGCCTGTGAGCTTTGTGCCAACGCCGGTGTAGATTATGTGAAAACTTCGACAGGATTTGCTTCGGGTGGTGCTAAAGTAGAGCACATTGAACTGATGCGCCGTGTATTGCCATCTCATATTAAAATAAAGGCATCAGGCGGTATCAGAACATTCGAAGATGCGCAGGCGTTAGTGAAGGCAGGCGCCGACAGGTTAGGTTGCTCAGCAAGTATTCAAATTGTTACCCATGAACAAAATCATTAGTCTTTTACTTTCGCTAACTATAGTTATTACATCAGGCTGCGCATCTTCATCGGCTAGCTCTACCGACAAAACGGTTAAGTCGGGCGGTAAAGATAAGGTAGTGGAAGACCTGAGCGTTTACCGGCCAAAGTATAGCACCTCGGAAGAAACCACAACTACAGCCCGTATAGAGCCTAAAAATCATGTAAATGATAAAGTGGCCATGCTGATGGACACGGTTGCCAGCGTGAACAAGAACATTAAGTATGCCCAGGGTTACCGCATTCTGGCGTATAATGGCTCTGAAAGACAAACTGTTATGAACCTGCGCAAATCCATAGCCAGGCGCGTACCGGAGGTGAAAGATTACCTGACCTATAATCAACCAAACTTCAGGTTAAAAGTAGGCGATTTCTTTAACAGGGTAGAAGCGCAGCAGGTACTTAACCAACTCTCGGACCTGATACCGAATGCCCAGATCGTGCAGGATCAGATCAACATTAAGTAACAGCTACCATAACAAAGTATAAATAAAACGTTGCAGCCACACAGGTTCGCAACGTTTTTTATTTTTGCTACCTTTAGTTGGGAAAAGGAGTGTTAAGTTATGGCGCGAGCGTCAACGCTCGTGTCGAACTATAGTGGGGCCTCTGGCCCAGCGAGTATGGAGACTCGCACACACCCTGCGTCACGAGTCTAGAGCCAGCAAAATAATTAAAGAAGATAAATTCCCCTCTCGGGAGGGGTAGGTTTATACTTTCCCCGACATAGATAGAACAAATGAATACAGCAGATAAAATAAAACAACTGGCAAAAGCCTATGCGCCCGATACGGTGCAGGTGCGCCGCCATATACATGCCAACCCGGAGCTTAGTTTTGAAGAGTATAACACCGCAGCCTATGTAAAGCAGACCTTGGAGCGCTATGGCATTGCTGCTGAAAGTATGGCAGAAACCGGTTTGGTGGCATTGATTAAAGGACGTAATCCTGAAAAGAAAACCATAGCCCTACGCGCTGATTTGGATGCTTTGCCGATTGTGGAAGCCAGTGAAGTAGACTATAGATCGAAAAACGAAGGTGTGATGCATGCCTGCGGACACGATGTGCATACGGCTTCGTTGCTAGGTGCTGCGCGTATTTTACAGGAAATGCGCAATACGTTTGAGGGAACTATAAAACTGGTTTTTCAGCCAGGTGAGGAGAAGTTTCCGGGTGGGGCCTCTATTATGATTAAAGAAGGTGTGCTGCAGAACCCAGCCCCGGAAGGGATCATTGGCCAGCATGTGTTTCCGTTGTTAGCGGCTGGTAAAGTGGGATTTAAATCCGGTATGTACATGGCCAGTGCCGATGAGATTTATATAACTGTGAAAGGCAAAGGCGGCCACGCCGCTTTACCGGAAATGAACATTGACCCGGTACTTATTTCAGCGCATCTTATAGTTGCATTGCAGCAGATCGTAAGTCGCTATGCCAGCCCAAAAATTCCAACGGTGTTATCATTCGGTAAAATAGAAGCCAAAGGAGCTACTAACGTTATTCCTAACGAGGTGAAGATTGAAGGCACTTTCCGGACGATGAACGAGGCCTGGCGCCGCGAAGCACACCAGAAGATAAAGAAACTGGCCGGAAGCCTTTGCGAAAGTATGGGTGGCAGCTGCGACATCGATATTAAGAACGGGTATCCCTTCCTGCAGAATGACCCGGAACTGACCGGCAGAGCACGCACAGCCGCGGAGTTATACTTAGGTACTGATAATGTAGTGGACCTGGACCTGTGGATGGGTGCTGAGGATTTTGCTTATTACTCGCAGGAGGTGCCCGCCTGTTTTTACCGCCTGGGCACCCGAAACGAAGCGCGCGGCATCATATCTGGTGTGCATACGCCAACTTTCGATATCGACGAAGCTGCCCTGGAAACAAGTATAGGTTTGATGGCGTTTATAGCCCTTCAGGAAATGAACGCTTAAACTATACCTATGAAAAAGTTACTTGTGATCGGGATTTACATCATGCTGCTAAGTGCTTGCAGCAAAACCCAACAACCCGAAACGATAGATGTGCAGAAGGATAAACCGGTAGCAGAAACTGATAGTGTTGAAGTTACACCTGAGTCAGCGAGCAATGTTAAGGTCATAAAGCAAAACATAAAGCAACACCCTTTCTCCGATCCGGCATCCAATGACATTTTCACAGTTACGCTTGCCGGAGATTCTGTGCTGACAGCTGATGTAACGTTTGAGATCAAAAATAGCGAAGGGCAACTGCTCCATTTCGAAACATTTAAGGCAGACTTCCTGCTAAACTATGGTGTACCGGAAAATGCTACCAAAGCCCAGATGGAGGCTTTTATTCTTAACCGGATTGATACTTTTTTTGCTGATGATAACTTTAAGTCTCCGGCAATAACAGCGGATATGACCTATGACACGAATTTTGGCGATAAAGCTATATGGGACGATATTAAAGGCGATAAAACCGCGATAGGATTTTATTACCTGCTAGGCAAAGAAGACGGCCGCTGGATCGCTTACTCAAAATCGCAGAAAAAAGTAGTGCTGTACTTTAACTGTTGCTAACAACTACCCATGAAAAGACTATACTTCCTGTTGCTGCTTTTGCTTCCGGTAAGCCTGCTGGCGCAAAGCAAAATATCATCCCCAACGGCACTATGGCCGGAACTGCAGCTGAGCACAACTATCGGCGAAGATGGTATTCTTTTCATCCGTAACCAGTACCGTATCAACACCGACAGCCGCTACAACGACCTTAAACAAGCTGGCGTACTGAGCAATTTTGAGCGCATCGAGTTTAGCGTTGGCTACGAACATACGCTATCAGAGCACTGGCGTGGGGGCGGTATTTTCCGATATGCTGCCGAAAATTTTCCGTCGAGCCAGTTCTATAGTTTGTTTTTGCGCCACAACGGAAATCTTAAAAGCCTGTACTTTAATAAGCAGCTACTGTTTGAGTATGTAAACCAGGAAGAGATGGATGCTTTTGGCAATTTCCGGTTGTCGGCAGAACTTGGCAAGCGCTTACCTCTGAAAAATAAATTTATCACGCCAAGCTTAAGTTACGAGGCGCTGTTGTTATCAGAGTTTAACAAAGACGAAGACGATACCGACGAAAAAAGAACAGTTGACCGTACCCGCCTGCGCCTGAGCCTGAACTATGAAGTAACCGACAGGTTTAGAATTAACCCATATTTTATGCGCCAGACAGACCGCTATTACGTGCAGGTGCCACCCGAATATGATGAAGACGGACAGTTACTGAAGGACGGCTATACGACCAAACGCAATAACATTACACCTATAGTTGGCCTGGAGCTTAAGTATAGTTTTGGCGCTACCCCCGAAACTGCCAGTATTACGTACTAGTTTAACGCTAACTGCAAAACCGTCAGTTAGTTAACTGCCTTTGTTAGTCTAAAAATGACAATATTTCAGGATTATGAATAATAATTCTGTTGGCATATTTTTTATAGTTCTATAGTTGTAATTAAAATTATGAACTATAAAAAGGAGGTAACTATGGCACTTAACAGGTATACAGGCATGGAAACCAACATGCCACAGTCATTCAGTTCAATGTTAGACAGATTCTTTAATGAGTCAGTCAATTCAAAGGGTTTAAGTTCTTTTACACCACACGTTGATGCCTGCGAAACAGCAAACAGCTACGAGATTGAAGTAGCTTTACCAGGTATCAAAAAAGAAGACATCAACATCGATTTTCAGGAAGGCAGATTATCTATAAGCGGGGAGCGTAAATTTGAGAGAAGCGAAGGCGATGGCAAGCGCTACCAAATGCTGGAGACACAGTACGGTACTTTTAACCGCAGCTTCTACCTGCCAGATAATGTAAACCCTGACAAAATAAAAGCCCGCATGGAAAATGGCATGTTGCTGGTAACTGTTCCGAAGGATGAGCAGAAGACCATGAAGCGCCAGATCAGTATTACATCTGAGGCGGAAGAGCAGCAAACTAAAACTATAAAACAGAAACAGGCCAAAACTGCAGATAATGGTAAAGCAGTAGAAGCCTAACCAAACAACAAACAAAAAAGAGGCTGAAATTTTTGGCCTCTTTTTTGTTTGTTTATACCTTAGAAATGGCGCGTTCGCCATCCGGTATCATACTACCGTATACAAGTATAGCGTTATAGTTTTAAATATAGCCAATACAATATATTAACCTAAAAAACCTTATTCAGTACATGAAGACGAAACAGTTTATCGTTGGCCTCACGCTTTCAGCCTTATTGGGTGGCGGTGTTGCGGTAGGTAGCTATAAGCTGCTGGAAGACGACAATCAAGCAAACACCAGCCAGGAAGAGGTGCAGTACCCGAAAGTGCGCTACACCAGCGAAATGCGCAGCAGCACCAATGCAGTACCCGAAGGCCTGAATTTTATTAAAGCAGCACAGGTATCTACCCCGGCTGTAGTACACGTTATGACGGAGTATAGCGTCCGTTCCTCAGACCGCTATAACAGCCCAATGGACCCGTTCCTGCGCGAGTTCTTTGGCGATGGTTTTGGTGAGCGCGTGCCGCAGGGACCTCAGATGGGTTCAGGCTCGGGTGTTATCATTGCCTCTAATGGCTACATCGTAACTAACAACCACGTTATCGATAGGGCAGATAAGATTGAAGTGGTAATGGACGATAAACGTAAGTTTGAAGCAACCCTGGTTGGCTCCGACCCAAACACCGACCTTGCCCTGCTGAAGATCAATGCCGATAAACTGCCAGTTATACGCTACGGAAACTCTGATGACCTGCAGGTAGGCGAATGGGTGCTTGCCGTTGGTAACCCTATGAACTTGACCTCAACGGTAACTGCCGGTATTGTAAGTGCCAAAGGCCGTAACATAAACATACTTAGCACTAACCAGCGCAGCAATGGCCAGGTTGGTGATATGACCATCGAATCGTTTATACAAACAGATGCAGCTGTAAACCCTGGTAACTCGGGAGGTGCGCTTGTAAACCTGAACGGCGACCTGGTAGGTATAAACACCGCTATTGCATCGCAGACGGGTTCTTTTGCCGGTTATTCGTTTGCAGTGCCATCGGCTATAGTTAGCAAAGTAGTTGATGACTTATTAAAGTATGGCGAAGTACAGCGTGCTTTATTGGGAGCCAACATACAGGAAATTGACGCAGCCCTTGCAAAAGAAAAAGGCCTGAAAACACTGAATGGGGTATACATTGCCCGCGTAACTGAAAAGAGTGGCGCTCAGGAAGCTGGCTTGCAGGAGGGTGATGTGATTACTTCTATTAACGATGTGGCTGTAAACAAATCGTCGCAGTTACTGGAGCAGATTGCCCGTTACCGCCCTGGCGATAAAGTGAAAGTTGCCTATCTGCGTGGTGGTAAAGAGAAAACTGCCAATGTAACGCTGAAGAACTTGAACTCTAGCACCGAGATCACGAAGCGTGCTGTAGCTAAATCCGCATCATTTGATGGAGCAACCTTTGAGCCTGTAAGCAAACAGGAAATGAACAAGCTTGGCATTGATGGTGGCGCCAAAATCTCTGGGGTGCGTAACAGCAAATTCCGTGAGACAGGTATAAAAGACGGCTTCATCATTACCAGGATAGATAAGTACAATGTAAACCAACCAGCCGATGTAGAGAAATACCTGAAGAGCTTTGAAGGTGGTGTGGTATACATCGAGGGTGTTTATCCGGATGGCCTGAAAGCTTACTACCCTATCGGGAAAGGATAAACTATAGCAGCATTTAAATAGAAAGCTTCTGCAGCCTTGCAGAAGCTTTTTTATTTTTTAGATTTGTATAACAACCGAATTTCTAACTCTTAATGCAGTGCAATGGCAGGTATAACTATAGCTCCGGAGCACTTTACAAAGTAAAAACTCATGAAACAGACCATAGACGAAATGCCACTCCGCCAGGAAATAACTGATGTGCTGCACCAGTTAGGTATAAAAGAAGTGAACCCGGCTTACAGCACCGGCCTTGAGTGGGGCGGTACAGAAGGTCGCACTACACGCGATATACTTTCGCCGGCAGATGGCAGCCTGATTGCCTCTGTAAACATGGCTACTGCAGAAGATTATGAAACTATAGTTAGCACAGCCCAGGAAGCTTTTAAAGTATGGCGCATGATGCCATCACCAAAACGAGGTGAGATAGTGCGACAGATTGGCGAGAAACTGCGTGAGCATAAAGAGGCGCTGGGCAAACTGGTAAGCTACGAGATGGGTAAAATTCTGCAGGAAGGCCTTGGCGAAGTGCAGGAAATGATCGATATCTGTGATTTTGCAGTAGGCTTATCGCGCCAGTTACACGGCTATACCATGCACTCGGAGCGTCCGCAGCACCGCATGTACGAGCAGTATCACCCACTGGGTATAGTTGGCGTTATTTCGGCGTTTAACTTTCCGGTAGCTGTATGGAGCTGGAACGCCATGCTGGCCGGCGTATGCGGTGACGTGATCATCTGGAAACCATCTGAGAAAACACCATTGACAGCAGTAGCCTGCCAGCACATTATAAGAGATGTATTAGCAGATAACGATTTGCCGGAAGGTATCTTTAATGTGATCATAGGCGATGCGGAAATAGGCAGCTTAATGGCTAACGATACCAGAATTCCGTTGATCTCGGCAACAGGCTCTACGCGCATGGGTAAAAAGGTAGGCGAGGCAGTAGGTGCCCGTTTAGGTAAATCGTTGCTGGAACTGGGTGGTAACAATGCGATTATACTGACCGAGAACGCTGACCTGGAAATGGCAATGAATGCGATCGTTTTCGGTGCGGTAGGTACCTGTGGCCAGCGCTGCACATCCACACGCCGCCTTATTATCCACGAAAATGTATACGAACAGGTAAAAGAGCGCCTGCTTAAAGTATACCCTAAACTACCAATCGGCCATCCGCTGGACAGTACCACACTGGTTGGTCCACTTATCGATAAGGATGCGGTAAAGGCTTTCCAGGGGGCTTTAAAACATGTACAGAAAGAAGGCGGCAACCTGTTAATTGGAGGTGATATACTAGAGGGTGTGGGCTACGAGACCGGTACGTATGTAACCCCGGCTATAGTTGAAGCTGAGAACCATTTCGAGATGGTGCAGGAAGAGACCTTTGCACCAATTTTATACTTGATCAAGTATAGCGGTGATGTGGAAAATGCTATAGAGCTGCAGAACGGTGTAAAACAAGGCCTTTCATCTTCCATCTTCTCAACTAACCTACTGGAGACAGAGGCTTTCTTAAGTCATTGGGGTTCTGACTGCGGTATTGCCAACGTAAACATCGGTACATCGGGTGCTGAGATTGGCGGTGCTTTTGGCGGGGAGAAAGATACAGGTGGTGGCCGCGAATCTGGTTCTGATGCCTGGAGAATTTACATGCGTCGCCAGACCAATACCATTAACTATAGCCGCGAGCTGCCATTGGCCCAGGGTATAAAGTTTGATATCATGGACTAATATTTCTGAATCAGGATTTTCAGGATCTGGAAGGATAGACAGGATTCAGAGTTGCGCAGATACACTCATATCCTGTAAATCATTTTTAATTCTGAAAATCCCGATCCTGACAAACTATAAATATAAAGCCGGTCCCGTAAAAGGGCCGGCTTTTTTGCGTCTATACCCAACTATAACCAAGCTATACTTACCAGGCGGTGCAGCTAACGGAAAAAATCAGGAAAAATTTTGCAACTTGATGCAACCCCGGGTAAATGCTTTTGTCTTTAGTGTGGAAGTAGGGAAGAAAATGATGAAAGAAAGAAAACGGCAGAGCCGGTGGTGAAGTAACAAGATCAGAATAGCTAAACTGGAATAACTTGGAGACATCTACTTATCAGGACGTAAACCAGCATGTAGTGGAACGGTGCAAGGGTGGCGACAACCGGGCACAGTACGAACTATACAAGTTATACTCCAAGGCCATGTTTAACGTGAGCATGCGCATCACCAACGATTACGCCGAAGCAGAAGATGTACTGCAGGAGGCTTTCATCAGTGCTTTCAAAAACCTACACGCCTATAAGTCTGAAGCTTCGTTTGGCAGCTGGCTCAAAAAGATTGTGGTAAATGCAGCTATAAACGCAATCCGGAAGCGGCGCTCTGAACTGGTGCCGATGGATGAGCAGGTTGCCGCCGAAGTAGCAGACGATATTACCGAAGATAATGATACCGAGTGGCAGGTGGAGAACATCCGCAGGGCCATACAAAAGTTGCCGGATGGCTACCGGGTGGTACTGAGTTTATACTTGCTGGAAGGCTACGACCATGCCGAGATAGGAGAGATACTGGGTGTTTCGGAGTCTACTTCTAAATCGCAGTACAGCAGGGCCCGGAAAAAGCTACTGGAGATTATGAGTACGCCACATTTTGCGGCCTGATAAAAAAAACAACAACAGACATGAACGATAGACTGAAAGATTTTGTAAGCGAGCATCGGGATGATTTCGATGTGTACGAGCCGCGGACCGAGCTTTGGCAGGAGATCTGTCAGGAAATTTCGGCGAAGCCCAAAGAGACTACCAAAGTTATCAAATTCAGCTTTGGCGATAGTTTCAGCTTTAGCGGCGATATGCTCTTTATGCGGGTGGCAGCGGCGATTATACTTTTGCTTGGTTGTGGCCTGACGCTTTGGGTGACCAAACAAAACACCGCAGAAGGCAACTATACGATAGCTGCTGCAAACCAGCCCGCTATTAATAACATCGCGCCAGAACTGGTAGAAGTGGAAGCTTACTATACCAGCCAGCTGAAAGATAAACGGGAAGAGCTGAGTGCCTACGATATGAAAGTGCTTGGCCTGGACGAGAAAAAAGACATTGACCGCGAGATTGCCCGCCTCGACAGCAGCTACCTGCAACTGAAACAGCAATTACTAACAACCCCTAATACCGAAAAAGTGATGAACGCCATGATCCAGAACCTGCAGATACGGATCGAAGTGCTGAATCGACAGCTGGAAGTGCTCCAGAAAATTGAGAAACTTCAAAAACAACCAACAACCGAAGAACCTTTAAGCGATGAAACCAATGTATAGATCTTTACGCTACCTGGCCGTTATGTTTGTAATGGCTCCTGCTATGGTACTCGGCCGCCAAGCGCCCCAGTCACCATCCCAACCTACGCCTCCGGCTGCACCCTGCCCTAACACAGCAATGGCTATAGTTATGCCAGACATCAAAATCCACATACAGCCATCGGCAGGTGTAAAATTTGATGCTGAGAAACGCAAAACCTTTGAGAAGACCTACAAAGTAAACAGCTCTGATGTACTGAACATTGATAACCGCTACGGCCGCGTGCATGTAAACACCTGGAACAAGAATGAGATAAAAGTTAAGGTAGACATGATAGCCCGGGCCGGTTCTGACAGCAAAGCGAGCGACATGCTGAGCCGAATGAACATAGCTGATGGAAAAGAAGGCAATGTAATAACTGTCAGAACAGTATATGAGCCATCGCGCGTGTCGGGGCCTAGCTCTTCTGAGATCAACTATACCATTTTCATGCCCGAGGCCAATGCCATTACCCTTAAAAACAAGTATGGGGATGTATACCTGGCAGCCCTGAAAGGCAAAGTGGATGTGGATGTAAAGTATGGCAACCTGAAATGTGACCGCTTAAGCAATGCAAACAACACCCTTAAACTGGCGTATGGCTCCGGTAGTTGTGGGTATATAAATGGTGGCGCTGTACAGATCGCTTATTTTGATATGAATGTGGCGGAGGCGAAAGAGTTGAAAGGCTTTAGTAAGTATAGCGAGTTAACCATAGGCAAGCTGGGCGAAGAACTGAACATGGATATGAAATACGGTTCGTTCCGGGTAAATAACATCAGTAATAACGTGCGCAACATACGGCTGGCCAGTACCTACATCCCGATCTCGCTTAACTTTGATGATAATTCTGCCTTTAATTTTAATGTAAATGTGCAGTACGGCGACTTTAAAGTGAGCAAAGATTTGGTGAACATGACCACCGTCGAAAAAGATTATACTTCCGCTGACTATAAAGGTAAGTTTGGGTCTGCCGCCTCTAAAGCTGCTGTGTCCATCACCTCTAAATACGGCGACGTAAGATTTACCCAATAAACCTGTTTGTAAAAGTTGTTTTGTTATAGTTAAGAGCCGGCACACAGCCGGCTCTTTGCGTATGGGTAGGGTTTATAAAGGCACATTGCTTATATTTGACTATGGCAAATCACAACGAAATACTTAACTCATCTAAAGCCCCCGAGCCGGTTGGGCTATACCCGCATGCCCGTAAAGTTGGCAATTTGTTATTCTTGTCAGGCGTTGGCCCCCGCGAGCGTGGCACTAAAAAGATACCCGGCGTAGAGCTCGACGAAGCTGGGAACATTACCTCTTACGACATAGAAACGCAGTGCAGGTCTGTATTCCAGAATGTGAAGTATATTTTAGAAGATGCCGGCTCGAGCTGGGATAAGCTGGTAGACGTAACCGTGTTCCTGACGAACATGAAAGCCGATTTTGCTACCTATAACCGCATTTACGCCGAGTATTTTAAGGATAACCAGCCTTGCCGCACCACGGTAGAAATTAACAGCCTGCCAACCCCGATCGCTATCGAACTCAAGTGTATCGCTACCATATAATCCATGCAGCATAATCCATCAGAGATCTATAGTTCGCGGGCTTCAATTTTTAAGCAGCAGCAAACTATAGCCGCAGGTAAAGCATCGCGTGTGTCGTGGTTGCGCGTGTTCCTGTTTGTGGCCGGTGCTGCAGCCGCCTACCATTTCTTTAGCTCCGGTAATAATCTGCTGGGTGCACTGGCTATAGTTACTGGCTATAGTTTGTTTGTAGTTGTCATGCGCTGGCATACGCGCCTCGAGTATAAGCGCCAACATTTACGGCTATTGCACCAACTCAACCTGGAAGAGCTTGACCGGCTGAAAGGAAACATCAGCAAACTGGACAGTGGCCAGCAGTTCTCAGACGATCATCACCCGTATACTTCCGACTTGGATATTTTCGGGCCTAATTCCCTTTTTCAGTTACTGAACAGGTCGGTTACAAGTATAGGCAAAGCAAAACTGGCTGGCTGGTTGCAGCATAGGGCTACCAAGCATGAGGTTTTACATCGCCAGGAAGCCGTAGCGGAACTTGCTCAGCCCGAAAGTATAGACTGGCTACAAAACCTGCTGGCCACACCGCGGCACTACAAACATGCTGAAACTACGAATGAGGACTTCTTCGGATGGCTCCAGCAAAATCATTTTTATAGTAGACACACCTATTTAAGGCCGCTCATTTTTATACTTCCGGTACTCACGCTGGTAGCTATAGTTGCCTGGTTCTATGGATTCTCAGGGTATCCGGCTGTTGGGTTGTTAGTAGTGCAATCGCTGCTGGCTTACCGTTTCAGGGTGGAGCGCGATGCGTTTTATGATAACAGTATCGGCATTTATGAGTCTATGCAGAGTTATACCCGGCAACTGCAACATATAGAGCAACATCAATTTCAGGCATCTTACCTGAAAGAGCAACAACACAAACTACATGCAGGCAATGTAAAAGCATCGGCTGCCTTGGGCAAACTGGCCCTCATCATAGATTTCTTTTCGTACAGACTGAGTACGCTGATGGCTTTTTTCCTGAATACGATCCTGATGTGGGATTTTATATGGATATACCGTCTGGAGAGTTGGCGGGAAAAATACCTGGAGCAAGTGAAAGGTTCTTTGGATGTACTGGCCAGTTTTGAAAGTATAGCAAGTATAGCTGCGCACCAATACGCCAATCCAACACATGCCATCCCCGAGATCAGCGAAACACCGTTTGAGTTTACAGCCGAGCAACTGGCGCACCCACTCATTTTTGTATCGGAGCGTATTGCCAACGATTTCTCGATGCAGGGAGTAGGTCACACGATTATAGTTACCGGCTCTAATATGTCGGGTAAAACCACTTTTCTGCGGACAGTAGGTATAAACATGGTATTGGCCTTTGCCGGAGCGCCTGTTTGTGCCCACAAACTGCGTGTGGCTCCGGTGCAGGTATACACGGCCATGCGCACCGTAGATAACCTGGCCGAAAGTACATCTTCTTTTTATGCCGAACTTAAACGCCTGCGTATACTCCTGAATATGACCGAACAGGGCGAGCCGGTTTTTTATTTACTCGATGAGATACTGAAAGGTACCAACTCCCGCGACAGGCATTTAGGAGCCATGGCGTTGATCAGGCAGCTGCATAACCGCTATAGTTCAGGTATGATCTCGACGCACGACCTGGAGCTTGGCGCCATGGAAGAAGAACTGGCTGGCAGCGTAGAGAACTATAGTTTCAACAGCACGATAGAAGGCGATAAGATCCTGTTCGACTATAAACTGCAACGAGGCATTTGCGGCAGCTTTAATGCCAGCAAACTGATGCAATTAATGGGCATTGCCATAGAAGAGTAACTATAGTTACATTGACAAAAGAGTTTTTGACAAAAGACAAAAGAATTTTTAATACCCCTCTAGGGAGCAGGGCTGTTTCATTCTCCTTTTGCTGGCGCGGATCTGCGATCCGTGACTTACTTATAAAGTCGGATTTGCAATCCGACTGGGCCAGAGGCCCAACTATAGTTCGACACGAGCGAGGACGCTCGCGCCATGGTAAATTAATTTATGAGAATGAAACGGCCCTGCTCCTCGGAGGGGTAGGGGTGGGTTTTCTGTCCCTAATTAACAAACTAACTATAAACACACTAAACTATAAATTATGAGAGTAGTAGCAGACATACCAAACCCGAACGTAAAAATCACCTTACATTCTTATAACGGTAAGTATATCCTGAAACTTGAGAAAGCCAATCTGGAGCAGATCTATAAAATTGAAGAATCTGAAGTGATGGGAGATGAAGGCGCTATTGCCTTATTGGATGAAGAATTTATAGAAGCTGTTGTGAATCGTTTTGTGGATATGCGTGATGCTTTTGTAAGTACGGTGAGAAGGAATGGATAAGGTTTCTCACGTTATTACGCTTATCTGAACATTAGAGAGAATAAGAAAACAATGAAAACAAACATATTCTCTTCTCTTGCCTTTCTAATTTTGACAGGCTGTAGCGATGATAGTAACCAAAAGCAAAGACTTAACTCTGAAGTTGCGGCTTTGGAATTGGAGAGAGCTAAAAAGCAGGAGATTTATGATAATATAGAGAATAACTTAAATGTATCGGATCTTAAAAATCTAATTCTAGCGAGTGACAGCGTCTACCTTCTTATTGGTGAGGATAGTCCACATAAGGTGCCGCTTCCTGTTAGCGAAAAGCTAACAAAGAGAAAAGATATAGAACGTCTTGTTAATTTTATCCCCAACGATACAAGTACCTTACCATTAATAACAAATCATAACTCATCAGTCATACCCCCACCTATAAAATTTGGAAAGCCTATTGGAGCTTTAAAGATCTACACTAACTCTTTTAAAACTGTTTGGATAAATACCGTTTGGATAGATATTTATATTGATTCAACCGGCACTTATTTTTATACGGTCGCCTCCATGAAGAAAAAATCTTTCACAAAAGAGGGACATGCATATTTTAAAGAAAAGTTTAAGGAATATAAATCTTTCTAACAAAATCTATAGTGCCCGAAGCACCATAGCAAGTTAAAAATCAATACACATAAAAAAAGCCCGCTTCATCAGCGGGCTTTTCTATTTTATAAGCTAAAAGCTAATTAAGCACCGATAGCTACACGCTTGAAATCAGTTACTGTTAAGCCTTTGCTTGTCTTCTCAAGCAGCTGAGCGATAGTTAAAGAAGAATCTTTAACGAACTCCTGGTTAAGCAGTGTGCTTTCTTTGTAGAACTTGTTCAGTTTACCCATCGCAATTTTCTCAAGCATAGCCTCTGGCTTACCTTCCTGGCGCGCCTGATCTTTACCGATCTCAATTTCACGCTCTACAGTAGCTGCATCAACACCGTCTTTATCCAGCGCGATTGGCTTCATAGCCGCAATCTGCATCGCGATGTCTTTACCAACTTCAGTTACATCAGTACCGTTTGTGTTGTTAAGGCCAACAAGTACACCTAATTTACCATTAGAGTGGTTGTAAGCTACAACTTTCTCAGCGTTTACAGTCTCGTAAGAAACTACATCAATCTTCTCACCGATCTTACCCATCAGGTCAGTGATGTGGTCCTGCAGCGAACGGCCATCTGCCTGTGGTGTAGCCAATAATTCTTCTTTAGAACCAGCGTTTGTAGAAACAGCTGCATCCAGAACTGCCTGCGCCAGGTTTCTGAAATCTTCAACTTTAGATACCGGCTCAGTTTCGCAAGCGATAGCTACTACTTTACCAGTTGAGCCATCAGCAGAAACCTGCGTTAATACAATACCTTCAGAAGTTGTGTTGTCAGCACGCTTGCTGGCAATTTTCTGTCCCTGCTTGCGCAGAATATCTTTAGCTGCTTCAAAATCGCCGTTAGCTTCAGTAAGCGCTTTTTTGCAGTCCATCATACCAGCACCAGTTTCCTGGCGAAGTCTGTTAACGTCTTGTGCTGTAATAGCCATGATTTTTATAATTATGAATTACGAATTAATAATTAAGAATTTCGGTTTTGGGTTCCTGCAGCGTGCTTTAACCAACTATAGCTAACTAATAAAGTATACTAACTATAGTTGGTTTGCTGATGCCTGATACAGAACCCCTAAAACAAACTGAACATTGAAGCAGTTTGCCCAATGTTCAGTTTGATATGTTGCAATATGAACAAGTTCTTATTGCTCGTCAGCTTCTTGTTTAGCCTTGATGCCTTCGTCCTCAGAACGCTTGCGCTCAGTTTCTTCTTTGTCAACCTTACGCTCAGACAGACCTTCTTCAATCGCTTTACCCATGATAGAAACGATCAGGGAAATAGACTTAGAAGCATCATCGTTCGCCGGGATTGGGAAGTCTACAGACTCAGGGTTTGAGTTTGTATCGCAGATAGCGAAAACAGGCAGGTTAAGCTTGTGTGCTTCTTTAACTGCGATGTGCTCACGCTTTACGTCAACGATGAAAAGGGCAGCTGGTAGGCGAGAAAGATCTGCAATACCACCAAGTACACGCTCCAGTTTCTCACGCTCACGAGATAGCATAAGCTTCTCACGCTTCGCGATAGCTGCATAAGCTGTGTTGTCTTTCATCATCTTATCGATAGTAGACATTTTCTTAAGAGACTTACGCACCGTAGCGAAGTTAGTAAGCATACCGCCTAACCAACGATCGGTAACGTAAGGCATTTTAAGACGCTTAGCCTCTTCAGCCACGATGTCCTGAGCCTGCTTTTTAGTAGCTACGAACATGATCTTACGGCCAGACTTAGCAATGTTCTTGATAGCTGAAGTAGCTTCATCAAGCGCAACTAGTGTCTTGTTAAGGTCAATGATGTGGATACCGTTCTTCTCCATGAAGATGTATGGAGCCATCTTCGGATCCCACTTTCTGGTAAGGTGACCAAAGTGTACACCAGCTTCCAGTAATTCTTTATAATTAGTACTTGCCATGTTGTTGATACACCTAAAATATTAACGTTTGCTAAACTGGAATGAACGACGCGCTTTACGCTTACCGAACTTCTTACGCTCTACCATACGAGGGTCACGTGTTACGAAACCTTCTTTACGCAGAACTGACTTAGTCTCGGCGTTCTCAACTACCAGGGCTTTTGCGATAGCAAGTCTTAGTGCCTCAGCCTGGCCGCTTACACCACCACCTTTTAGGTTGGCAACTACATCGTATTTGCCAATAGCTTCTAAGGTTTGAAACGGCTGATTTACTATAGTTTGCAATACTTCGTTAGGGAAGTATGCCTTGATATCTTTACCGTTAATAGTGATATTCCCTTGCCCGGCCGTCATGTAGATGCGTGCCACCGAGGTTTTTCTTCTACCGGATGTATTGATAACTTCCATTAATTAATTATAGATTGAAGGTTAATTCTTTAGGCTGCTGAGCTGCAAATGGATGCTCGCTTCCTGCAAAAACATGAAGATTTCTGAATAGCTCGCGGCCTAGTGGGCCTTTTGGCAACATGCCACGAACTGCACGCTCTACTAATAGCGTTGATGATTTAGCCTTAAGCTCACGTGGAGAAGTTCTCTTCTGACCGCCTGGGTAACCAGTGTGTGTCAGGTAATACTTCTGATCCCACTTACGGCCTGAGAAACGTACATTATCAGAGTTGATAACGATCACGTTGTCACCGCAGTCAGCGTTTGGCGTGTACGAAGGCTTGTTCTTGCCTTTCAGGATCTTGGCGATTTCAGACGCCACGCGACCCAAGTTTCCTTGCCCTGCATCAACAATCACCCAGCCTTTGTTGGCCGTCTTCTTGCTGACATTTAGGGTCTTATAACTTAAATGATCCATTTTTGGTGGTAGTAAGCGATTTATTTAATGAATAATTTTATTTCGGGTATCCGAAAATGGACACAAAGATAGAAGGTATTTATTTTATATGCAACAGCATTGTGTAAATTGCCCTAAATCAGTGCAGTAGCATTTTACTTCTGAAAGTTAACCTATATAGTAGCTCTTGTTACCAGCGGTTTATAGTTTTATAAACTGTAAAACAAAAGCAGAGCTATAGTTTAGCTCTGCTTTTTAAGTGTACTAATCGATACTATTCGGAAACTGGCAAAGTAATAGTGATAGGCTGTGCCAGAAACTACGCTGTTAGTTCTTTTTTATTCTTACTGGTGGTGGAGGCGGCAGTAGGTTAGGGAGTTCTCCATACTTGCTTTTGGCAGTAGCTATACTTTTAGCATCCTTAAACTCATAGCTTTCCTGGCCTCCTGCTTTCATAAAGAAAACAATTGCCTGTGGGCCTGTCTGCTCATTAATTCTCCAGCCAACTTTTTCTATAGTTGTGTTTTTCTTCAGGAAGTTGGTATATGCTACAGGCAGGTTGTTCCTGTCCTGGTAGTAAGCCATATCTTCTGGTATAAAAACTTTTTCTCCATTCTCCTGCATACTATTTTTAGACCGGGCATCAAACTCTTCCTGCGACACAGCTTCTGCAATTGGTGGAGTAGATGGGAGTTTGCCATACTTTTTCTCAGCGGCAGCACGGCTTGCTTTGTCTTCCAGGTTATATATTTCTTCTGCTGCCTCTAATCTTACTATTATTTGATTTGTGGTAGTCCAGAAAAGCTTTCGTACCTGCGGATTGCGTTTGTAGAAGTCCTTGTATTCATTTACTATCTGTGGTTTGCTTTCTGCAGCTGCACCTGGTATAGCGGCCAGTACTTTGTCATACATTTCATTGTCTGGTAAGTATAATCCATATTTTGTGTAGGCTTTTGCCAGTTCCTGCTCGTTGTCGAGTTGGTAACTATCTGCTTCACCTTCGATAGGGGTTATGGTTAGCGTATTAGGGGCATTCCAGCAGGCGTTTGTAAATGTGGGTGCGTTTTTAATATAAATATCAGGACCTACTTTGGTGTACTCTGAAATATCTGCTGCAGTATCATTATGCGGTTTGGCTATACTATTGAAAGTTAGTAGCAACACTGCTGCAACTGGCACCACAGCCAGGAACTTAAGCAGGTGCTTTTTGGTACTCGGCATTTTGTTCATCATGGCAATTCTTCTTTTTAGTGATGGAAAATTGAATTGATTGACAATCTGAGGTTGTGTGGCGCCTACAACTTTCAGTAAAAGGTATTGGTATTCTTTTTTATCTACCCCGGTGTTTACCACGTTCTGGTCGGCAATAAACTCCAGGTTTTCTTTCACAGCTTTTTTCATGAGCCACGCGCCCGGGTTAAACCAGTAAAACACGGTGCTCAACTCGGCCAGCAGTACATCTAAAGTGTGCCAGCCGGTAATATGGATCAGTTCGTGGTTCAGTATCTTTTCCAGTTCATCGTTCTGGTGCTGGGTGGGGTTCAGGTATATGGTTTGCCAGAAAGAGAACGCCTGGCTTATAGTTTTAACCTGCCGGAAACCGATGTTCTTATAGTTAGCAGGCTCTGAAGCGGCATGGATATTATACAGCGACACCAACTGAACTATAAACCTGATAAGCATAACTATAACCCCGGTCCAAAACAGGTAAACCGGTAGTTGCCAGTAATCGAAGGTTGGGGTTTGGGTTATAGTTTGCGATGTAATTGCCCAGGCTGGTATAGTTACGATATAGGCGTTGGCAATAGGCTCATGCCTGGCAAACAGCTCTGTCAAATCTATAAAAGGATATATCGTAGAGAACACAATGCCAAACACCAGGAACAGGCGGTTGAGGTGGTAGAACGTGAGCCGGCGGAACGCTACATGGTAAGCCAGGTAAAACAGTACCAGTGCCACGTTTACTTTCAGTAGGTATAAGAGCAGTTCCGGCATGGCTATTCGGCTTTTTTGTTCTCTATCATGTTGATGATTTCCTGCAGGTCTTCGGCACTGATCTTTTTGTCCTGCGCAAAAAAGGCTACCAGCTCTTTGTAGGAGTTCTTAAAATAATCACCCACAAAACTCTTCATGAAGCGCTTTTTATAGTCTTCCTGTTTAATGATAGGCGTGTAGCGGTAGGTATTGCCCAACTTTTCGCCCTGCACAAAACCTTTCTTCTCTAAGTTCTTCACCGTTGATGCCAGCGTGGTGTAAGGCGGTTTCGGCTCATGCAACTCTTCCAGAAAATCCTTTATAAACCCGCCGCCGGTTTCCCAAATTACCAGCATAGCATCTTCTTCTTGTTGGGTCAGCTTTTCCATAGTTTTACGATGTTTTCGTATAGTTACGAAATGTTCGTAATAAAAGCTACGAAAGTTTCGTAAATAATTTTAGGGTGCGCAATTTGAGTCAGAAAAGATGGTTTTTATAGTTGAAAAAGTTCGGGTTGAACTATAGAATTGGTGGAAGTCAGAAATATCTGTACCTTATCTCTACAATAAACTATAGGCGTATGCTCAAAAAACTACTTAACTCTTTCGCGTTGGCGTTGCATACCATCCGCACCAGGCTGTTCCATACTTTGCTGTCTATTTTGGGCATTGTGATAGGGGTGGGCGCGCTGGTAACGGTGCTTTCGCTGATAGATGGCATGGAACAATACGCCCGCGAACAAATAACCAACACTACGTCTTTGAAAGCTGTTATGATAGAGACAGATACCTACAAACGCGTGAACGATGTGCGCCTGCAAAAAGAAAACTATAGTTACCTGACCTATGAGCGCTTCCGGGCCTTCGACGAGGCCATGACTTTACCGGCCACAGGTTATATAGCATTTAAGCAGAACAGCGAAGTACAGCTGCCGGATAGCAGCAGCATTGGCGCTGTAGTGCAGGGTATAAACACAATCCATCCTACAGCCGCAACTATAGCAACCGGTCGCCTTTTCTCGCCCCAGGATGTGGCAGCCAAATCACCTGTAGCTTTTGTAAATCATGCCTTCGCTAAACAAGCTGCTGGCAAAAGTCCGGCACAAACTATAATTGGGCAAACCATAACCTGTAAAGCTAAAGCAGTGAAAGTAATTGGTGTGCTGCAAGCCCAAAAGCAGGAGCAGCCCGAAGTTTACCTGCCCATCAGCCTGTTTACAGATGATGAACTGAAGACCGACCCGCCGCGCGTGGTGTTTGAGGTAGAGAATGTAGAGCAGGTGCAGGCTTTTAAAAAGAATGCAGAAACATGGCTCAAAACGGAATTTGCCACCGATACCACCGATTTCAGGGTGATGACCAACGAGGCCAGGGTAGAGCAGGCCGCAAAAGGTTTTTTATTATTCCGGGTAATTATGGGGCTTATAGTTGGTATCTCGGTTATAGTTGGCGGCATCGGCGTTATGAATGTGCTGCTGATATCAATAACAGAGCGAACCGTGGAGATTGGTGTGCGCAAAGCCATGGGTGCCAAAAAACGCGACATCCTGCTGCAGTTCCTGGCCGAGTCGGTTACAGTGTCGTTGTTTGGCAGTTTGCTTGGCCTGGTGCTGGGCATACTTGCTACATTGGGTATTGTACCTATCATCAAAGCCCTTACAGATGTTCCGTTCCAGGCGGCTTATACGTTAGATACTTTCCTGGTGATAACCATCGTTGCCATTGTCATCGGCATTGTATTCGGGACCTACCCGGCCACGCGCGCAGCCAGGCTAAATCCGGTAGAGGCAATCCGGAGAGAGTAAAACAAGCCACTGCAAACTATAGTAGTTAACTATAGCAACTATAAAAAACTATGAAAGCCATACTTGTTAAACAACCCGGCGGACCGGAGCAACTTATTTTGGGAGAGTATGAACAGCCGCTGCCATCGCCAAACGAACTGTTGGTAAAAGTATACGCCACCGCCCTGAACCGTGCCGACACCCTGCAGCGCCAGGGTAAATATCCGCCACCCAAAGGTGCCAGCCCTATACTTGGGTTAGAGATAGCAGGTGTAGTTGAAGAAGCAGGAATTAATTGTACAACGTATAAAAAAGGCGATAAGGTGTTTGGGTTGCTTCCTGGTGGCGGGTATGCCGAATATGCTGTTATCAGTGAGGAAATGGCCATGCCTATACCAGACAACCTGAGTTTTGAAGAAGCTGCCGCTATACCCGAAGTTTTTTTAACGGCCTGGCAGGCATTGGTGTGGCTGGGCAAACTACAGCCCGGCGAACGTGTACTGTTGCATGCTGGTGCCAGCGGAGTAGGTACAGCCGCCATACAACTTGCCCGCGCACTTAATGCCGAAGTACTGGTTACAGCCTCCGAAAGTAAACTGCAAGCCTGCCTGGACTTGGGTGCCCACAAAGCCATTAACTATAAAGAAGTACCTTTCGAGGATGAAGTGCTGGCCTATACCAACAGCGAAGGCGTAGATGTGATCGTTGATTTTATAGCCGGACCATACTTTAACCAGAACCTCGACTGCCTGCGGCTGGATGGACGCCTGGTTATACTTGCCAGTTTAGGCGGCGGCAAAGTGTCAGAAGTAGACCTTAGGAAAATACTATCTAAACGGTTGCAGGTTATCGGTTCCACGCTACGTTCCCGCTCCAAAGATTACCAGATAAAACTTACCGAAGACCTTGCGCAATTTGCCTTGCCCTTGTTTAAAGCCGGAAAGCTAAAACCTGTAATAGATTCGGTTTATAGTTGGGAAGATGTGGCCGAAGCCCACCGCTACATAGAGCAAAACAAGAACATAGGCAAGATCGTGCTGCGGGTTAATTCCTGATGTTTCGGCTGTTGCAGGCACGGATATTTGTAAACAGAGTTATCTAACTAAGTCCTGCCAAGCCTGATCAAAAACAAAAAGGACAAAAGAGCTATAGTTGCGTCTTTTGTCCTTCGGTAAATCTTCCTTTGTTAAAATATTTATTGCGCCTTTAGTTGCTTCAGCAGCACGGCAAAATCTTTTGGGTAAGGTGCTTCTATTTTTATCGGCTCGTCGTTCATTAAATTAAAGCCAATGGTATGAGCGTGCAGTGCAAAACGTTTAATAAGCGGCTGCTCTTCGGTATCATTCTTTAAATTAAATTTTCGCTTCAGGCTGCTCAGGTATAAATTTTCTCCACCATACAACTCGTCTCCAACTATAGGTGCTTTCAGCGATGCCAGGTGAACGCGAATCTGGTGCAAACGCCCCGTTACAGGCATACATTCTACCAAGGTGTGGCGGCTATAGTTTTCTAAAGTGGTAAAGTAGGTTTCGGCTGGCTTACCCTGGGGGGTAAGTTTGGCCACGCCTTTTGCATTTGGCAGAATAGCCTTGCTTACCAACTGATCCTCAAAATTAAATGTACCCCAAACCACAGCATGGTATACTTTGTACACCTGGCGGTGCTCAAACTGCATCGACATGTGGCGGTAAGCTTCCGGGTTTTTAGCAAATACCAGGCAACCTGAAGTATCCTTATCCAGGCGGTGGCAGGCTTGCAGGTCCGGACTATACTGGCGCGCAATCTTCAACAAGTTGGTAGTATTGGGTGTTCTGTCTTCCAGGGTTGCCAGGAAGGGCGGTTTATTAACTACAATGTAGTCTTCGTTCTCAAATATGATCAGGTCTTTAAAAACCGGGTATTTCATGGGTACTTATACTTTGTCTGGCACAACTATACTTTAAGCCATGCATCCTGCAAAGATACTGATAAAAATTGCTGATTGTTTATTGTTGGGTATGTGTTGGTTTAATCTGGAGTTTGTGGATTGTTTCAGTCTTCGGAGTTTAGATAGTTACTATGAGTGTTTGGCTATAGTTTCATAGCAGTCGAGCCACCCCTAACCCTCAGCGCGACGCTCGCTACTTTCGAACTCTCGTTCTCGGTAGTCTAAGGTGGGAAATTTTATCGACTACATTTTTTTGTCATCCTGAAAGGATCTTGTGGGAACGGAGGTTAAGCCTTTGCTATAACACGCCCCTGCCCCTCTCAAGAGCGGAATTTTATGTCTCAGCTATATTCTGCCTTTGCTATAGTTTGATTTATAGTTCTATAGTTACAGCCTAAGAATCGGACAGGTCGCGACCTGTCCCTACGAAACTATTATCATGATCAATGTCGAAGCAAGTAGTTTCAAACTATAACTAAGCGGTCAATAGTAGAAATATCGCAGTCTTTGGGTTGAGCGCCTTTGACTTGTTGCGTTGCCGATAGGCAATCCGAGGCACGAGGATAGCAAGAAGGCAGCAGCGCGATGCCCGAAGACGGGGCCTCCCGGCCGTGAGGGAGCCAAAGCCAACTATAGAACTATAGGCAAGTAAAGCTCCCAGGAATACAGGAAGTTTGAAAGGATAGCCTGATTCAAACAGCCAATAATCAGCAATTATTTCGCTTTTGGTAGTTTAAACCGTAACGTAGACCCTTTGCCTACAGTACTAGTAATGGCTATGAAAGAACGGTGGGCTTCTACGATGTGCTTGGAAATGGACAAACCTAAGCCGGAACCTCCCTCCGTGCGGGCTCGGCTCTTATCTATCCTGTAAAAACGCTCGAAAACACGGTTAATATGCTCTTCGGAAATGCCTTTGCCATCGTCGGCAACGGTGATAGTGTATCTCTTCCTGCCTTCACTAAACGACACCCAGATGTTACCTCCATCACGGCCATACTTTATGGCATTATCAATCAGGTTAATAAATACTTGCCGGATGCGGTTGGGGTCGGCGTGCAGGTTAATGTGTTGATTGGGCTGTGCTTCCAGGTGTAGCGTAATCTGGCGGGAGGTGGCTTTCTGCTCCAACTGCTCAAATACTTCCTTTACAAGTGGCACTACATCAAAATTGCGTTTCTGCATTTTAATAACGCCATTCTCTAACTGCGAAATGCTGATCAGATCCTGCACCAGCGTGTCAAGCCCATCTAAACTGGTGGCCGCTTTCTGTAGAAACTTATCGCGTACATTTATGTCGTTTATGGCACCATCCAACAAGGTATGTATGAAGCCCTGCGCAGCAAAAATGGGGGTCTTCAGTTCATGCGACACATCGGCCAGAAACTCGCTGCGTAAGGTTTGCAGTTGTTTCAGTTCATCAATTTCCAGCTGTTTTTTGGCGGCAATCTCGTAAATTTCATTCTTTATTTTTAGCAGCGGGTCGGCTGTAAAAAAGGAGCGGCCTTCGGCCTGTGAGTTGTCGCGGCGTTTTATGCGTTCCAAGGTAGAGTATATGTTCTTTATTTCGCGGAGCACCAGTGCCTCGTAAGAAAAGTACACCAACAGAAAGCAGACCATAAAAACAATAACCAACGCAACTATAAGCCCCTGCGATGTAAAGTAAGTAGCTAATGCCAGAAAGGCGGTAAGCACCAAAGCCACCGCCAATGCTATAAGTACAGTTAACGAACGGGAATTCAGATTCATGTAACTCAGTCGGTATTAAACTTGTAGCCAACACCTTTTATAGTTCGGATGTGGTCTTCGCCTACTTTTTCGCGCACCTTCCGGATGTGCACATCCACTGTTCTGGGGATTACATACACATCGCTGCCCCAGATGCTGTTCAGTAGTTCTTCGCGGGTAAATACTTTGTTGGGCGTAGTTGCCAGGAAAGCCAGCAGTTCAAATTCTTTTTTAGGAAGCACGATCTTTTGTTCGCCTTTATACACGGCAAAGCTGGTGCGGTCAATTTTAAGGCCTGCTATAGTTATTACCTGTTCCTGTTCTTTTTGCTGGTCATCGCGGCGGGCAAAAGCTGCGAGGCGGCTCAGCAAAGCGCGTGGTTTAATGGGCTTGGTAATAAAATCGTCGGCGCCGGCATCAAACGCAGCTACTTCCGAAAACTCTTCGGCGCGGGCCGTCAGGAAAATAATGTGTGTTTGTTTGAAGTCCGGCATTTTGCGCAGCTCGCGGCAGGCGGCTATTCCATCCAGTACGGGCATCATCACATCCATCAGAATAACATCGGGCTTAAAAGCCTGTGCCATTTCAATCGCTTTCCTGCCATTTTCGGCTTGCGCCACTTCGTAGCCTTCTACCGTCAGGTTATAGTGCAGCAGTTCCACAATATCGGGCTCATCGTCCACTATCAGTATTTTGTAGTTTGTTGATGCAGTTTGCACGGGTATGTTACTTAGGATGAACTGATCGCTTTTGCGTTATAGTTTAAAATTTCGGCCTTCGGCCCAGGTTCTATACTTTAACTATGGTAAAGGTACTAATCATTTATGCAAACTGCTCAGCTACAGTTAAATGTTAATATTTTCTTAACACTGGCTTGTGGTAAGTGCATTAAAAAAGCCAGCGGTGTGGCTGGCTTTCTTCTTTAGTTTTTAGCTACTAGTTTATGCTTCAGGTTTTTATGTTCGTACAGGTCTACTTTAAGCGAGCCTACAAACATTTCGGCCTCAATTAAAACCGGTATCTTGTTATTATCATCTGATAAGTATACGGCAATGGCATTCTCGCCTTTAAACATTTCGTTCTTCGGCATTTTAGGCACCAGTTTTATGGCTTTTATCTTTCCGGCTTTTGTAGATACCGTTTCGCGGCCTTTGTAAGTCACTTCCATGTCA
This sequence comes from Pontibacter fetidus, assembly GCF_010119545.1. Taxonomy (GTDB): domain Bacteria; phylum Bacteroidota; class Bacteroidia; order Cytophagales; family Hymenobacteraceae; genus Pontibacter; species Pontibacter fetidus. Next base: position 39,612 of record NZ_JAAEAA010000024.1, read on the forward strand.
AAGTTCTCGTTATCAAAAAAACCTTTCACGTTCACTTTGTCGCCTTTGCGCATGTTGTCATAGTCCAGTGTTCGCAAAAAGTAAAAGCCACTTACAATGTCCTGCACGTTATCCGATACTTTATGGCTGCTGGTCTTTTCCGGGTCTTTCTTTTTCTTAGACTTAACGGCAGCGGTGTTGCTTACATGGTTAAAATCTACCGTTTCTTTTTTGCGGTAGCTGCCTTCTTCTATGCTCCTATGGAAGCGGTGCGGAACTATAGCTGCCGTATCAATATAAGACTGCCAGGTATCACGGACTCTGATAAACAGGTCGAAAGAGCTGCTGGTTCTGCCATACACGGTAGCACGGTAGCTAGGGCGGCCATTTATAGTATACAGTTGTTTAGATACATCTATAGTTGCCTCGGCAGCTGTAATAGGTCCGTAATGTACTTTATACTTTAAGATCTCACCAGTCGAAAAACTCTCGTTACGGATTATGCGCATTCTGTCTTTTGCATTAAAAGCAGAAAGTACGATCACTAGTAGAAGGATGATGGGAATGAGCTTCTTCATATGCATCATTTAAGGGTCTGTATCAATAGCAGGATTTATTCAACTATCATACCAACTCGGTACGGCGCCTACCATTTACGGCCTTGCCTTTACAGAATTATTATAGGTTATTTTTTAAAAATACTTGTTGTTCTTAACTATGTGTACCTCTTTTTATACTTTGTTATACATTGCAAGTTAGCATTTTATCTTACTTTTTTACTGTACGGGGTATAAAAAAAGGTGCTATACATATAGCACCTTTTTTGTTATTTTAGTTCAGGAAATAATGTTCATTCTCCTCTGTCAGCTGATTTATCTTCCATCACTTCGGCTACTTTTTCAGGCTCGCCTTTAACTATAGCTCTGATCTTCTGCTCGATCTCATCCATCAGTTCCGGGTTATCCAATAGTATCTGCTTCACGCCATCGCGGCCCTGGCCCAACTTGTTACCGTCATATGAGAACCAAGATCCTGATTTCTGCACAATGTTCAGCTCAACGCCCAGGTCAAGTATCTCACCTACTTTAGAAATACCTTCGCCGTACATAATGTCGAATTCAACTACTTTAAACGGAGGCGCTACTTTGTTCTTCACAACTTTCACGCGGGTACGGTTACCGGTAATGTTATCGGCATTCTCTTTAATCTGTCCGATACGACGGATATCCAGACGTACTGAAGCGTAGAATTTAAGGGCGTTACCACCGGTTGTAGTTTCAGGGTTACCGAACATCACACCAATTTTCTCACGCAACTGGTTGATGAAGATACAGCAGCATCCTGTTTTGTTAATGGTACCGGTTAACTTACGAAGTGCCTGCGACATCAAACGTGCCTGAAGACCCATTTTGCTGTCACCCATGTCGCCTTCCAGTTCGCCTTTCGGTACCAGAGCAGCAACAGAGTCAATAACAATAATGTCAATAGCGCCAGAACGAATCAGGTGGTCAGCGATCTCAAGAGCCTGCTCACCGTTATCCGGCTGCGAGATAAGTAAGTTTTCGGTATCAATACCTAATTTTTCGGCATATGCCTTATCAAAAGCGTGTTCTGCGTCAATAAATGCAGCCAGACCGCCCTGGCGTTGCGCCTCGGCAATGGCATGCATGGTAAGCGTTGTTTTACCAGATGATTCCGGCCCGTAGATTTCAATAACACGGCCACGTGGCAAACCGCCAATACCCAAAGCTATGTCCAACCCAAGAGACCCTGTAGATATTGCAGGAATGTCTTCTACCTTGTTGTCGCTAAGCTTCATTACAGTGCCTTTACCGTAAGTCTTGTCGAGCTTGTCGATGGTCAGCTGCAGGGCTTTAAGTTTTTCGTTGCTTACACTCATGTGTTCTTTCTTATTTAGCTTGATTTGATTGTGAAATTACGACTTTCAGATCCAATATGCAAAAAAGTTAACCTATATTTTGCTAATTATTTTAGCTGATTGTTGCTGTCTTTTCTTAACATACCTGCAACCTGTTTTGTCCCATTTTGTCGGCTTTTTTCTTACTTATTTTTAAAGCTTTTTAAGGATAAAGGTATTGTGCTATAGTTGGTTAGTTTATGTTAGCTATAGTTGCTGCCTGTCAGGGTTTTACAAAATCAAATGGTGTCATGCTAAAAATATTGGAATTTATAAGGGCGTGTTCATCTGATAGTAAGTACCTGTGCTTGGCGCCATTAATACGGCACCAATTCAAATCTATAGCTATAGTTTAAAAAATAGTGGCTATACCAGTGCTGTGCTGTTCTCCGATCCTTGTTGCTGGCGTAGTTTTTCAAAGTCGGTGCGGGTCATACCAAAGTAAGTAAGGTCGTGCAGTTCATCCGAATCAAAACCTCTAAAATCGCTGCGCAGTGTGCCTTCTTCTACAAAGCCATTTTCCAAGGCAAGTTCGCCGTAAAATTTATTGCTGGCTGTGCAGCGTATGTATACTTTGTTCAGGTGTAGCAGATCGAATGCAAACTGCAGTATACTTTTCAGGGCTTCCTCAACCAGGCTTTTAGTTTCAGGCCAGCCGGTAAAATATAAGCCTATTTCAGCTTTGGGTATTTTATGATCCACATTCTTCAATGCAATATCACCCAGGTACCTGTTGTCAGCTTTTGTCCAGACACCAAAATCAAAGGTCTTGCGGTTGTCCCAGTCAGTGCGGAGTTGTTGCATCTGTATGCGGGCATCTTCAAGTGCTTTAACCCTTGCCAGCCTACCGCTATAAGCTGGATATAATGAGCTGCTGTTTTCCTGCAAAACGCGGATGAAATCGTTTTCATCTCCTTCCTGATATGGCCGAAGTATAAGCTGATTTGTCTCCAGGCGTTCGTCCAGAGAATCAGGTAGAATATTAAATAATAGGCTCATGTAAATTGTACTATATGTAGAGTTTTAACTGATGCTTGTATCTTATTACGCTTTACAGGAGAATAGGTATAGCATTAACAGAACTATAAATAATAAACATGAACAGCGCTAAATCGTTATTACTGAATACGTTCTATCAATTATTTAAATACTAATAAACTATGGCAGACAGACTTAAAGGAAAAGTAGCTATTGTAACTGGCGGGGGATCAGGTATAGGCGAAGCAATTTGTAAGAAATTTGCACGCGAAGGTGCTAGTGTAGTAGTGGCCGGCTTCCCCGAAGACCCGGTAGAAGATGTGGCAAAAGAAATTGAGAAGGAGGGAGGCAAAGTGTTGTCGTTTACAGCAGATTTATCCACGGAAGACAATGCGAAACGCTGTGTAGAAACAGCTGTCAGCCAATTTGGCAAACTGGATATTCTGATAAACAATGCGGGTGTGTTCCCGGAGGTAAACCTGCTGCAAGACTATTCCGAAGAAGCGTTTGACTACATGATCAAGAACAACGTGAATACGGCTTTTGTAATGAGTAAGGCGGCGCTGCCGGAACTGCATAAAACCAAAGGCAATATTGTGTCGGCTGGCTCGGAAGCAGGGGTGATAGGTATAGCCCAAAATACCCCGTATGGCGGTACCAAGGGTTTTATACATTCGTTTATGCGCGGCCTGGCAGTAGAGCAGGCGCAGTTTGGCGTGCGTTGCAATATAGTAGGCCCCGGCCCGATAGATACCGCCTGGACCCACGACAGTACCGGGCCAATGGATAGCAAAATGGTGAAAACAATGAAACAGGCAACCCCTATGGGCCGCCGTGGTACCCCTGAAGAAGTAGCTAATGTGTATTTGTTCCTGGCATCAGATGAAGCCTCGTACGTAACGGGCGCTACGTATATGGTAGATGGCGGCATTACTTTGGCAAAAGGACCAGTAGGTGAGGAGGCAGATTCGGATATGAAAAAGGAACCCAAAGGCGAACTGGAACTGGAGCACTCAAAAGATGGCCATACATCTATCCGGAAGTAAAGTATGGAGAACTATAACAGCCAATACCTTAAGCAGCAATTGTCATCTCTATGAAAGGAGAGATCTATTATAGACACTTTATTTAGATTTCTCAGTGAGTTCGGAATGACAGCAAGGAAAATGTATTATTCTTGAACTGATAAGATTGGCTTATAAACTATAAAGGCGGGCAACTATAAAATTGCCGGCCCTTTTGTTAAAGTATAGTTCTTTTACTGATTCAGGAAAGGGTAGTTGTGGTGTTTCGGGCTGCCCAGGTTTTGCTGTGTCATCATTACCGCAAGAGTGTGAGCAGTTTCGTTAAAATACTCCAGCCTTCTTATCAGCATTTCTTTTTGCAGGATAACGCCGGTTGCTGTTTTCATGTAGGCTTTTTTGTCTTCCAAAACACGGTGCATAATGTCAGCTACCTGCTCTTCGTTCTGCATAAACCACTGCTGAAAATCCTGTAGTCTCGCAGCACCAGTCGTTGCAGATGTAAAGTTAGCGCCATGCATGCGAAGTATTTCGCTCAGCAAGTCTACTTCCAACGGAATAGAAACATTGTAGGGCATAGTACGCACTTCCAGTTTGCTGTTTAGTGCACCAACTATAGTTGCCAGGTTATCTTTAAAGCGAAAGTATAAAGCAGCCGCCTCCATAAGTATAAATATTAGTAAGTATAAATCCGGCGCAAAATTACACGAATTTGATTGTAGTGCTAAATAGATGGAAGGTTAAATTGTTGAATGGCTAAATTGTTAAACTCAGCAATGCAACAATTAAAGCAATCCAAGTATAATCTTCTCTTCAGTAATGCCTTCGGCTTCGGCTTTAAAGTTGCGTACAATGCGGTGGCGAAGAATTGGTAAAGCAACTGCCTGTACGTCTTCAATATCGGGGCTATACTTGCCGTTGAGGATGGCATTGCATTTAGCGCCAACTATAAGGTGCTGCGAGGCGCGTGGGCCTGCTCCCCATTCCAGGTAGTTGTTGGCTTCCTTAGAGGCCATAGGTGAGCCTGGCCGGGTTTTGTGTACTAACTGCACCGCATACTCCACCACATTGTCAACTACCGGCACGCGGCGCACCAGCTGCTGAAAAGCAAGTATGTCATCGGCATGCAATATCTTGTTGAGTTGCTGGGTTAATGCCCCGGTTGTATTTTTTACAATTTGCAATTCCGACTCGTAGCTTGGGTAGCCCAACGTAATGTTGAACATAAAACGGTCAAGCTGTGCTTCTGGTAGGGGGTACGTACCTTCCTGCTCTATCGGGTTTTGGGTGGCCAGTACAAAGAAGGGCTCTGGTAAATGGTAACGTTTGCCGGCTACGGTTACCGCATGTTCCTGCATGGCTTCCAGCAGGGCTGCCTGCGTTTTAGGCGGGGTACGGTTTATCTCATCGGCCAGTACAATGTTGGCGAAGATAGGGCCGGTAATAAATTTAAAGTTTCTGTCCTTATCCAGTGTTTCGGCTCCAACTATATCCGAAGGCATCAGGTCCGGGGTAAACTGCACCCGGTTAAAGGACATGTCCAGGGCAGAAGCTATAGTTTGGATAAGCAGCGTTTTGGCAAGGCCGGGCACGCCCACCAGCAAACAGTGCCCCTGACAAAAAACCGCCGTCAGTACTAATCTTACCACTTCGTCCTGACCTACTATTACCTTCGAAATCTCGTTTGTCAGGGTGCGGTAGGAGTGGTGTAGCGCGTCGGCTGCTTCTTTGTCAGAGGTATATTGTGCCATATAGTTTTATTGCGTGAGTTGTAGTGCTTTGCAGTCCTGGTATTCTGGATCGATCTCGATAAATACAGAGTCGATGTTCTTCCTGAACCACTCATCTACGGCTTTGCTCTTTTTATCGTTGAGCGCGGCAGCAGCAATTTTAGGGTAGTCGTCTTCGAGGTTCGCCTGGTGTGGTGTAGACTTGCCTTTTAACTGGATAATGCGCACTGCTTCTTTGCCATCTTCGGTTGTAAACGGAATCGGCTTAGATATTTCGCCTATTTCCATTGTATCGATCACGAAGAAAATACCCGGATCCACCTGGTCCATCGGAATATAAGTTGAGCCACCACGGGTAGTTATAGTGCCTCCGTTATCTTTTGTATTGAAATCATCAGAGAAATCTTTGGCAGCTTTTGCAAATGTAATGCTGTCGTTTACAAGCAGGGTACGAATGCTGTCTAGTTCTGTGATGGCCTCCTGGATGTTTACTGTAGCGGTAGCAGGTTTTATCAGGATGTGGCGTGTGTTGAATTCCTGGCCTTTACGCTCTATCAGCTGTATCAAATGGAAACCAAACTGTGACTCTACGATACCTGAAATACCACCTGGCTCCAGGCGTAAAGCTGCTGCTTCATACTCCGGTACCAGTTCTTTCTTTTTAAAGAAGCCCAGTTCGCCACCAGCTGCTGCCGATCCAGGGTCCTGTGAATATTGTTTGGCAAGGGTAGCAAAATCTTCGCCGGCAAGTATACGCTTGCGCAGTTCTTCCAACTGCTGGCGTGCCGCCTGTTTCTGCTGCTTGCTTATTTCTGCATACTTTACAATGTGGCCCAGTTCCACCTCACTCGAAAAATATGGAAGGCTATCTTGTGGGATGCGTCTGAAATAAGCAGCTACTTCTTTTGGTGTAACGCGTACTTTTCCAGCTATCTCTTCCTGCATTTTCTGCATTACCAGCTGGTCCTTTATCGTTTTGCGAAGGTCGTCTTTTAATTGGCGGATGCTCTTTTTATAGTATTGTTCCAAACGCTCGGTACCACCCACCTGTGCAGACAAATAATCAATTCTACGGTTCAGTTCGCCGGTTACGCGGTCTTCTTCTACCGTTACAGAGTCGATCTCGGCACGTGCCAGCAAAAGTTTATCCTGCACCAGCGATTTAAAAATTTCGCATTTCAGGTTTTCGTTTGGCTGCTGTTTGCTTTGTGCCAGGTATTGCAGGTAGCTGAACTCCAGTTCTGAGCGCAGCACGATCTGGTTATCTATTTTGGCAATGATACCATCTACCTGGCGCTGCACTGGTGCCTGCGCAGTAGCCTGGAAAGCCGACATTATACTAACTATAATGGCTGCTACCACACAAAATACTCGGGGTGTTGTTATAGGTTGGTTATGCATATGGTTGTTTGCGCTCTGCTTGCTGCTGCGCTATACTTGCTTTATTTGTGATCGGAGTGTTGCTGCAAAAGTGCTTTACTGCATTTGCAACCTGCAATCTCTAAAGATTTTTTTAGCAAAAAAAGCTCCACTATAAAAGTGCAGCTTTTTTTGCAATTGGTTTTACTTTATCAGCTTCTCTACTTCCTGTTTGTTAACGCTAACAGGGTATTTCTCGCGAAGCTGTTTTACCCATTGCTCTTCCAGGTAATTCTGGTAATCAGAGATAGCAACGCCGCGTACTTCGTTTAATTGTTTATAGCCCGGCTCCAGTACATCTTTTATAATGATCAGGTACTCGCGGCCGTTCAGTTGTATATTGTAAGTGCCCTTTTCCCATTTAACCGCATCAACAGCCTTATTCTCGCCTTTCTGGAATTTCTTCTCAGAGATCTGTACGGCAAGCGGATTGCCAGCATTCAGGTTATCAGCAAGAGCGCCCAGGTCTGATGAGTAAAGCGTAAACGATACCCTGCGGTTGCGGCGACGACCGGTTTCAGTTTTATCAGGACCTGCCTGTTTGGTTTTTCCTAAGCTGTTTATAGTTAGCTGTGCCGCTTGTACGCCTTCCTGCTGCAGGTAAGTTGCAACTGCCTGTGCACGCTTCTGTGCTAAGTCTTTAGCAGCTGCATCTTCGCGGGCATCAGCATGGCCATTTATATCCAGGCTTGTATTTGGCATTTCAGAAAGCAGTTCTGCCAGTTCGTTCAGCTGCGCTATGCCATCTTTAGAAAGGGTCGCTTTGCCATTTTCAAATAGTACATCCGGGATACGGGCCGTTTTAACTGCGTAACGACGTTTGGCCAGCTGGTCTTGTGCGGTTTTCAGCAGGTCTTTGTTTGCAGCGCTTATAACTATAGCATCGGCGCGCTCGCCCCATTTATACTTGTCTTTATTCGCTTCAAAATATGCTTTCAGACCTACCGAATCTTCCACAGCCTTAGACCATACTTTCTCATCCATTAACTGGAATAGCAAAATGCCATCGTGGTACTCCCGTACCAGCATGCGGTAATCGGTATGTTTATTTTCCAGGTTAGCACGCTCATACTCCAGCAGGCTCTGGTTCACGAAGTTATCGTACAGCACTGTCATAGCATATTCGGGGGTGCCGCTGCTGCGTGGGCGCTGATTCTCTTTCGCGTAAGTATAGAAATCAGCTATCGTATAAGGCTTGCCTTGTATCGTGAACAAGGTCGACTTCAGTGTCTTATCTTTTGCATTCTGCTCAAAATCCCAGGTACCTTTTAGTAATGCCCCGTTTGCTTTGCTGAACGCCGCTGTTTTAGCTTCGGCATTTTCGGTAAAGTTATTTTCCTGGCGAATGCGCTTCAGGAATACAGCTTTATTCAGTTCTGAGCGGGAGTCTTTGGCTACTTTGTTGCGCAGGTTCTGCTCCATGTCTTCGTAAGGAGGCAGGCCGCGTTTTTCCAGTAACTTAATGATGTGCCAGCCATAGGGCGTAAGTACAGGCTTTGCAGTTTCGCCTTCTTTCTGCAGAGCAAAAGCAGCTTCTTCAAACGCCGGTATCATGCGTCCTGTGCCAAACCATGGTAGTTCACCACCGTTGTTTGCCGTGTTGTCGTCTTCTGAAAATTCTGCCGTTAATTTATCCCAGTTCTCGTTACGCTGCACACGTTTGTAAATAGCATCTACACGCTGCTTGGCTGCCAGCGAGTCTGCTTTCGGCATGCCCGGCGTAGCACGAACCATAATGTGCGCTACTTTTACTTCGCCGCGTGCAGGGCGTACATCATTCACTTTTATCAGGTGGTAACCAAAGCGCGTACGCACCGGCATCGACAACTCACCAGGTTTTGTTTTGTAGGCAGCGTTCTCAAATGGGTAAACCATTTGCATGGCCGTAAAATAACCTAAGTTACCTCCGTTTTCAGCAGCAGACGGGTCCTGAGAGTTTTCTTTCGCAAGCTTGCCAAAATCTTCGCCAGCTTGTGCGCGCTTACGCAGGTCCATTACGCGGTTATAAGCAGCCAGGGTGTCCTGCGGTGCAGCATCTGGTTCCAGGGTAATCAGGATATGCGATGCGTTTATTTCCTGCTTCGAGCGTTCGTAAGCTTCGCGTACCAGTTTATCGGTTACGCTGTTCTCGGTAAGGTAAGGCAGAGCCAGTTGTTCTTTATATCCTTCCAGTTCACGCTTAAAAGCAGTGGTAGTATCCAGTCCACGGCTTTCCGCTTCCAGTACCTTCAGCTTAAAATTGGTGTACAAATCGAGGTAATCTTTAACGCTTTGCTCTGTGTAAGCATCGTCGTTGCCCCCGTTATTTTTTTCGTACACGTATTTAAACTCGGAAGTGGAAAGAGGCTCGGAGCCAAGCGTAGCGATAGCCGGTTCGTTGCTGTTGTTCTTGTTGGATGCGGTGCATCCGGCAAGGGCTAAAGCGGCTACCGCAACAAGTAGGTGATTGCTGCGCATAAGTTATTTAAACAAAGCTTGTTTAGCTGATTTGTATCAGGATATGCAATTTTAATTATTTTTTCTGACAGATAAGCCAAAAAACATAACTATAATCCTATTGCATGGGTTTTCGTTCCGGATAACGGACAAAGCCTTGTAAAAGTGTGTATAGCCTCGCTATTTAATCTTCTTATAAAGCAGGCAGGCATTAGAGCCGTCTTTCGAAGAAAACTCTACTTTATCCATAATGCGTTTTACAAGCGCTATTCCTACACCGCCTTTTTTACCTATACGCACGTGCTCTAAAATATCCGGCTCTTTGTAATTGGTGCTCTGGAAGGCTACGCCATTATCGGTAATCTCGAACTGCACAGCATTTTTAGGCTCCGTAATGGTAAGGTAAATGTATTTGGAAGGGTCTTCGTTATTGGCGTGGATGATGAGGTTGGCGCATATCTCATCCACGGCCAATACGATCTGGTTCATCAGTACATCCGAGAGCGCAAGCTGCTCCAGGTAATCCGTGACGAAATCCCGTATTAACTTAAGGTTCTTTTTAGTACAACTTACCTTAATGGAGTTATTCATCTGCTATGGTAATCGCCTCCTCGTAATTGGTTACGATGGTCATTAGCAGGTCCAGGCCAAGTATCTCGAAAACGTTTCGTACTTTGTCCTGCATGTTAAAGAATATAAGCTTTATCTGTGCATCCTCGAAGCGCTGCAGATGCGAGATAAATACCCCCAGACCAGCAGAAGAAATATAGTTCAGGTTTCTGCAGTCTACAAGTATTTTGCTATACTTCATTATTTCAGGATCCGACAATTCTTCATCCAGTATCACGGAAGAGCTTGCGTCGAGTTCACCATCAAGGGTCATGATGATGGTAGAGTCTTTAATGTCTTGTGTTATTTTCATCGGCTACTTTACGTTATTGTTATGCCTTAGGTTGAACAGGTTTAAACTTAATCACCAGCAACGTTTGATCGTCGTATAGGTTGTCCGGACCAGTAAAATCTTCCAGATCGTTAATGATGGCACACTTGATATCTTCGGCCTCCAGGTGGTATGTCTGCGTCAGCATATACTTCAGCCTGTCTTCACCGTATTCGTCGTTTGCTGCATTGCGGGCCTCAACTATACCATCAGTATAAATCACCATTACATCGCCCGGGTTATAGTCATAGTACATCTCGCGCACGTGGTTGTTGTAGCTCTTGTCGCGAACTATACCCAGGCCCAAGCCATCTGTCTGGAAATAGAAAACATCTTCCATCATGGCGTTATAGTACAGCGTATGGCAGTGGCCTGCACGGGCAAACATAAAACCCTGCATACGGTAATCGATGATGTATAGCGAGGATGTGATAAAAGAAGTTTTCTCGAGGCATCGGCTCAGAGCACTGTTGGCCTGTTTCATGAACTCGCTTGGGGGCATATCCTGCTGCATCAGTCCATGAAAAATACCTTTCATCTGGGCCATATGGAATGCTGCCGAAATACCTTTACCTGATACGTCGCCAATAATAATGGCAATACGCGACTCGCTGAGCTGCAGGAAGTCGTAAAAGTCGCCGCCCACTTCTTTGGCTGCAACGGCATGCGTGGCAATCTCAAACCAGCTGTCGGTAGGGAAGGTTTTAGGTATCAGGCTTTCCTGTACTTGTGTGGCAATTTTCAGTTCTTCCTTGTAACGCTCGTTTTGCAACGATTCGGCTACCAGGCGCAGGTTTTCTATAGTTAAGATGGTCTGGCTGGTAAAGGTGCGTAATACATTCACGGTTTCGCGGTCGAAGCCCAACTCTATATCGCGCAGCAGGTATAAGGTGCCAAATACATGCTTTTTAGATTTTATCGGAAGTATGATCAGCGATTTCCAGGGCAGGGCCAGGTCACGGAAGCCGGAGTTACGATCCAGGTTATTGTTGATGTAATCGATGTGCTGGATGTTGTAAGCCATCAGCAGGTGACGGATACGCTCTATCTGCTCGTTGTTGATGTTAAGCAAATGCGAAATGTGCGTATTGTTGCCGCGAACCATCTCAAACCAGGCTGCAGTGGCATCAGATGCCTTTATGGTACTTTCGAAAAGTAGATCGTATACCTGCGCCTCGCTTTGGCCCTGCTGTATAGACTGGCTCAGGCGCTGGAAATTTAATAAGTCTTCGCTTTTCTGCTCGAACACACTGGAAGTAGGCAAGCTAAACAACGAAACCAGGAAAGCCGCCAACGTATAGGTACCCACAAAAAGCATAGCCAGCAACAGGAACCCTACATCCGAATAATCAATTACCAGCTCCGGGCTATCGGCAAATTCTTGGAAAAACTTAGTGAAGATATAACAGCTCACCAACACAGCGCCCAACAACACCAGCGACCTGCTTTTTTTATTGAACGAGAGATAAGCCACCCATTTCAGGTTGGTGCACAAAAACAGGATATAGCAAACAAACAGGCCAAAAAGCGGCAGAAAAATATAGTTGGTATAGTTGAAGTTGAGGAGTGTAAGTATAAGCGTACAGAACAACAGCACCTCGAACCACTCCCAGGCTACCTGCAGAAATTTGTTTTTATGATATAATAGCAACTGTCGCCAGATATAGAATGCCTTTGCCAGGAAATATACCAGCAACCCGAAATTTACCTGGTACACAATATGCAGCAACAGCGGCGACTGCAACCGGGCATACCCCGTCGACATTTTGTAGGCAAAGTATAAAGCTATACTTAGGTAGGCCGCAATGGCCGCTTTGGAGAATAAATTCCAGAGATAACTGCTAAAATCGATGCCTTTCAGGTTATTGGCGCTAAGCCGCTGAAAAAAGAAGACCGAAAGGATAAAAACAATAATGAGCAGGTTGTTGATATAGGGGAGAGCCAGCTTAATGGCGCCGGGCTGGCGCACACTTTCTGCCATCAGGAGCACGTTACCTAAAAGGAGTACCCAGCTAACTATAGCAGCAGTAACCAACAAAGATTTTACGTTAGTCTTGTATAGCATAAAACGGAAAACCGTGCTTAGTTTGGCAGCGTCTGTTCTGGCTGTTTGTCAGTGTATTGTTTAATGAAAGGTAATAAAAATTTTTGCTAGGTAAGCAAGGTGTTCTATCGCGTTCAGAAAAACATCTTGCATAACGTATAAAATATATAGTTGGTTGGCTTTATTTTGATTCAGATAAAACCAACCAACTATAAAGATAAGAAATTATATTATTAACGGCTATAGTTTGGTGCCTCGCTCGTGATCTGCACATCGTGCGGGTGACTTTCGCGCAGGCCGGCTCCTGTTATTTTAACCATGCGGGCATTTTGCAGGTCGGCTATAGTTGGCGTACCGCAATACCCCATACCAGCCCGTATGCCACCTACCAGTTGGTAAATTACTTCGCTTACCAGGCCTTTGTAAGCCACGCGACCAACAATGCCTTCCGGTACCAGTTTTTTAGAGTCTTTTTCGTTGCCTTGGAAGTAACGGTCTTTCGAGCCTTCTTCCATAGCTTCAACAGAGCCCATGCCACGGTAGGTTTTATACTTACGACCTTCGTAAATAACCATCTCGCCCGGAGCTTCATCCGTACCTGCCAAAAGTGAGCCGATCATAACTGTGCTTGCACCGCCACCTAATGCTTTTACAATATCACCCGAAAATTTAATGCCACCATCTGCCACAACCGGTACGCCTGTTCCTTCCAGGCCACGGGCTGCTTCCATTACGGCAGTTAGCTGTGGTACACCTATACCTGCAATTACACGCGTGGTACAAATACTGCCCGGGCCAACACCTACTTTTACAGCATCAGCGCCAGCATCTGCCAGTGCCCTGGCACCTTCGGCAGTAGCTACGTTTCCGGCTATCAGGTCTAGTTGCGGGAAAACCTCTTTTATTCTTCTTACAGCATCCAACACACCTTTCGAGTGGCCATGTGCTGTATCTACACTTATTACGTCAACACCTGCCTCTGCCAGCGCTTTAACACGGTCCAGCACGTCAGGGGTAACGCCAACGGCAGCACCTACGCGTAAGCGGCCAAACTCATCTTTACAGGCAAATGGTCTGTCTTTTTTCTTCAGAATATCTTTATAAGTAATCAGACCAACCAGTTTGCCTTGCTCATCAACTACCGGCAGCTTTTCGATTTTGTACTGTTGCAGGATATCTTCTGCTTTGGCAAGGTCGGTGCCGCGCTCTGCCGTAATCAGGTTTTTGCTGGTCATCACCGACATTACCGATTGGGTAAGGTCTTTTTCGAAACGCAGATCGCGGTTGGTGATGATGCCGGTCAGTTTGCCTTCGGCGTTAATGATAGGAATGCCGCCGATCTTATGATCTGTCATGATCTGAACAGCATCGCCGAGGGTAGCAGTATCCTGTAACGTAATCGGGTCCAGGATCATACCGCTTTCAGAACGCTTTACTTTGCGCACCTGCTCGGCCTGCTTCTTTATCGACATATTTTTATGGATGAAGCCGATGCCACCTTCCTGCGCCATGGCAATAGCCAGGTCAGCTTCGGTAACGGTATCCATAGCAGCGGAAACAAGGGGCACGTTAATGCGGATGTTCCGTGTAAGCCAGGAAGTTGTGTCTGTGTTATTTGGTAGCACCTCGGAGTAGGCCGGGAGCAGAAGCACGTCGTCGTAGGTTAGCGCTTCGAAGGCAATCTTGTTCTGATCGGAGAGCATGGCAAATAATTTAGGGGTTGTTATTTGCCGCGTAAAACTACGAAAAATTTCCCGGATTAATTTGCAAAACTTCTTTAAATTAATTTATGGCCAGTGTTTAACCTATTTCTAAGGGCTTTAATGATTGCTGATTTATGAAGTGTAACTATAGCTGAGTGCTGCCACCTGCTGAGATCTGAAATAGCGTTTGTGCTTAGTAAATAGCCATGTCAGGGTCGACTTGGGTAGCCCAGGCGTGTATGCCGCCTTTCAGGTTAAGCAGGTTTTCGAAGCCAAAGCGCTGGGCCAGGAAATTAATAGCCTGGGCACTCCGGAAACCATGATGGCAGATGACCACTACCGGCACGTCGCGGCGGATACGGTCTGTTTGTTTAGGTAGCTCGCCTAAGGGTATAAGGTCGCCACCCAGGTTGCAGATCTCGAACTCAGAAGGCTCGCGCACATCCAGTAACTGTAGTTTGTGGCCGTGCGCCAGGCGCTGTTTTAGTTCAAGGGCAGTGATCTCATCCATGGTTGGTATAGTTTATAGTTGTAGCGCGTAGTTGGCTATTTAGTTTCGATTTGCAAACTTAGCACCCAATTGCACCCAAAGGCTACTGTTGGCCGAAAAAATTACCTATGAACACTATACCTAACCTGCCTGAAATACCTTTGCTGTTAACTATAGTTGCCCAATTTAGCCTGCCCCAGTTGTGGGAGCAGTTTGTGGCGGGTATGCTGCAAACCACCTGGCTGGAATATGTAGCAGTACTTGCCGGTATTGTAAGTGTCTGGTACTCGCGTAAAGAAGATATACTGGTTTACCCGATAGGCCTGATAAGTACGGTGATTTATGTTTACCTGAGCTTTAAATACCACCTGATAGGCGAAGCAAGTGTAAATGTATACTATAGCATACTTAGCATTTATGGCTGGTATTTATGGGCCCGGCGCAACAGGCAGCAGGAGCATGTGCTGCACATCACGTTTTCTACAACTAAGATGTGGGCCTGGCAACTGGCATTTTTTGTGGGCTTATATGCTGTTATTTATTGCTGTCTTATCTATCTAAAAGATGCATTTTACCCGGGCGTAATACCATGGGCCGATGCCTTTGCCAGTGCTACCGCTTATACCGGCATGTGGCTGATGGCCCGCAAAAAAGTGGAAAGCTGGTACTGGTGGATCGCGACCAATGTGTCATCTATACCGCTATACTTTGTGAAAGGGCTTGTATTTACCTCGGTGTTTTATTTTGTACTGTTGGTAATGGCGTTCTGGGGTTTAGTGGAGTGGCAGCGCAGAGCCAGGCTGGCAAAGGAGCAAACAAGCGTGCCGGCTTAAGTATAGCTTTGTACTTTTAGTTGTTTATGTCCATGTTTATACTAGTTTAGTTTAATCCGATGCAGGTGTGGTTACGTAAATGCAGGTAACTGGCTGTTTCAATTAAAATGTAAGTCCGGTTTAGGAAGTAATGTTTAACCACTAAGAGTGCAGCAACATGAAACAACGTAAACTAGAATTGCCAGAGGAACTAAAGTATAAAAATCGCCTGAAATGGGGATACGAATCTCCGGATGAAAGCCCCAAGCAGGTTTATTACAGGCAATATGGCGATAAGAAGCCAAAGCAACTTGAAGTCTATAATTTTTATGGCTATAGTTTCTCAGAATGTTAATAAATAATGTTGTAACATTCTAATTAGGTTTGCCCATATTCAGGTATAGTTCCCCACTATATTTCTTTTGTTTACTTTAATTTATTATTTACATAGTACAAAAATAAGTGGCTGCCGTTATCTTTATTACAGCAGCTACTTATTTTTTTTGTAGCTATTCCATTCCAGGCTGTCCTCTAACCAGCTTTACATCGTGTTTTAACCGGTTTAGGTTAAATGTTCTTACAGTAGTTCCTCTACCTACTTCAGGTCATATATCTGGTACTATTTAGCAATAAGCTATAAGGATAAATAATTTACTTCTCCATTCCGGACACCCTACTTTAGAAAGAAATCCTTCTAAAACATAAGAACATGATTATAAATTGTCTCTCCTGCAAGGGCAGCAGCTATTCTTTTGCCCAATATTTCAGAAAACCACCATGAAGCCGGCAGCAACCTGAGCTAGAAGTTTAGGTTAGCTGCCATTATTTTTTAGCCGCACATAGCACTATTAAAGCTCTGGAGAACCAGGGAGTATCAATGCAAAACACTTAACATACAACACTATGAAGGTTATTTACTTATGAAAAATTTTAATAATTACACGAGTAGGAATAGTAGCATACTGTCTAAACAACTGCTATGTTCTTTGCTTTTTGGATTGCTAGTATTCATGCCAGCAGTTCTTCATGCTAATTATGTAAGCTTGAATAAAACAACAGAGATAAGAAATACCTTATTGGAATTTGATAATAATAAAGTAAAGGATATTCTTTGGAGTGCAATTGGGATAACAAATGATGTAGATTATCATAAAGTTACTGAAGCAAAATTTGATGGAGGAGACTTTAGCCTAGATTTTGTAGCTTCTTCGCCTAATACCTATGACCATTCAACTGGTGGAGGCGCTTTTGATACCAGGGATGTAGGTCAAGATACAGGTGACGATATTGTAGAATCATTAGAAGGGGGTGACTTTACATGTGGGGATATTGTAACTTTCCTTACACAAATAGTTGTTGATAAAGATGCCGTCGGTAGTCAGACGATCGATTTGGATTATGAATTTTTAGCTGACGCCACAGGACAATCAGGTGTTGCACTGGCTGATATAGTTAATGTACAAATAAACTATGGTGCAGTGAGTGGAGGTGATGGTGTTGGTAGTACAGATAGTGGTATTAAAGATGATGGTGGTAGTGTCGCAACTCTTAGCAATGAGCATATTACTGGTGACGGTGAGCTTTTTAATGATAATAAATTAGTAGGTACAGTAACTATTACTGATCTGGAAGCCAGTGAGGAGGTTATTGTACGTGTAGATGTACGTATTGCTTGTGATCCGACTAGTTCGCCAACAGGTAACCTGCAAGCCGCAATTACAGCTGCTTTAGTTATTGATCCTGAAGATGATGTTATCAGTGTTGGTAATCAAACTGTTCCTTTTAAAAATGTAAATCAGATTATATTCCCTACTTGTGCCATTACTCCTGCAACTGCAGTATGTGAGCTGGCAACAACATCTTATACCGCTAGTAGCGATGTAGCGGATGCTACATTTGTTTGGTCTATAACTGGTGATGGTACAATAGTAGATGCTGCCAGTGACGGTACCAAAACGATAGTTGCTTCGGGAGGAGCTACATCTACGTCAGTAAGTGTACTTGCTGGTTCAGCAGGTAGTTATACATTATCGGTCTCAATAAGTAAAACTGGTTTTGGCACTCAGACGTGTTCTCAGGAAATTACAGTTAATGATGTCCCAACCGTTACAGCTGGAGCAGATCAAACTGTTTGTGCAGCCAGCCCGATCCAGACGCTTACAGCGACTGCCACAGTTTCCACTGGTGCTACGCTGGTTTGGTATGATGCAGCAAGCGGCGGCAATACAGTTGCCAATCCAACCTTGAGCAGTATCGGCACGGCAACCTATTATGCCCAGGCTAATTTAGGCGACTGCAGCAGCGGCCGCGTGCCGGTAGTGCTGACCATCAACGAGACGCCAACCGTTACAGCTGGAGCAGATCAAACTGTTTGTGCAGCCAGCCCGATCCAGACGCTTACAGCGACTGCCACAGTTTCCACTGGTGCTACGCTGGTTTGGTATGATGCGGCAAGCGGCGGCAATA
>NZ_JAAEAA010000025.1 GCF_010119545.1 Pontibacter fetidus
TTTTCCTGCTATGAATTCTTTAGCAGTTTCTAAAGCTAATCTCAGATTTGTTTTGTCAACCATAAATTTTTATTCCATTCTTTTCCTCACCTTGAACGGAAATTCTAAATTACTAATGCACCACAACTATTGTATAAACGAATGTCTATTACGTTTATCTGCACTATATGCGAAGGTGGTTATGTCTCTAAAAGTGTCAGATTTTAAAGATTAGAAGGCCATTTAGCCTTTTCTTCCCTTATATTTTGCTTATTCAATATAAGAAAATAAATCAGCTTTACCAGCTCCTCTCCTACTCTTCTCACCCAGTGTACTAAAAAAACAGAAAACTCAAGCGTTGGTAGTGGCAAAGTGTTTAGATTGGTTGCAGATTTTTATCTTTCAAAACAATCACTACTACTAAAGCCAGCATCGTTCATCATACAAGCAACTATTACCACTTCATTTCAATGCGATTTTCCTTAGCTACTGCTAGCCGTATGTATCCGGATAATACGGATATATCCGTGTATACACGGATAAACACGGGTATAGTGATTAATACCGCACTTTGGTCAAAAGCAGGCTTGAAGTCTGGAGACTTTGTTGATGCACTTTACTTGATCTTAACCCCAAAAGCAGTACAATTTCCTTTTAAGGAAAACAAAATGATCCTGTAGCCTTATTAGGTGCTCAATAGACAGACTACATAGTGTTAAGTTAAACTACAACAGGAGCTACTTGGGAAAGATAGCGGTAGCAGGTTGCCCTGGAGATATGCAGGATTTTAGCGATCTCTTCTACTGTCTTAGTTCCAGAATCAAATAGAATACGCGCCGACTTGGCTTTCTCTAATGCAGCTTTTGATAAGCCTTGTGGTCTTCCCCCTTTTCGGCCACGGGCCTTAGCAGCATCAAGTCCGGCTTTGGTTCGCTCGCGAATGATCTCCCGCTCAAACTCTGCCAGCGATGCAAAGATGTTGAAGGTAAAGCGGCCGGTAGCGGTGGCCGTGTTGATGCCATCCTGCAAACTGACAAAGTCTACTCCCCTTTGCTTAAACTCTGCTACCAGGTCAATCAAATCCCGAAGCGAGCGGCCTAACCTATCCAGCTTCCAAACTACCACCGTATCACCAGCTCTAAGCTGGGTTATTATCTTCTCAAGCTCGGGGCGTTCTTTACTTTTCCCTGATTTCTTTTCTTTGTAGATATGATCGCAGCCGTAGTGGGAAAGGGCATCAAGCTGCAATTCTAATTTCTGGTCCTGGGTCGAGACCCGGGCGTAGCCTATCTTCATGTTTTGTCTCAGTAACTCGTCTCAAATATAAAGAAAAACATTTGATTTGTGAGACGGCAATTTGAGAAAGAATTTAAAAGGATAAGAAGTTAATGGTGCCATAGTCATTTAGTCTCATATAACGGAGGTTTGATGAGATAACAATATTCAGGGCTAGACAAACTTATGTGCTTATAAAATACTTTTTATCTCGTTATAATCTCTGCATTCTATATTTCTGGGTTAGTTTGTCTTCTATCCATCCAATAAAATAACATTACAATCACAGGAACTAAATTTATTCCTAATTGAAAATCATGTGGAATACCATAAAAGAAACTAACATAACTTCCTGGCTCAATATCAAATAATTTACTAGGGAATTTATTGATATTAAAACTTACCAGTGTTTGGCTTCTATATGAAAAATTATTGATTGTTATTATCGGAACCTGCATAACCAAGGTTGATAGCAAAATTGGAAGTGCTATCTTAGGTGTTTTAGTATAAAGTAAGCCTCCAATTGATTGTGCTATAAAAAACATAAGTATTAACACATATACTGTAGAATAAGACTCTAATAATGTTTGATTATAAATCGTAATTATAATACCTAGTATTCCTCCCACAAAAAAGAGTAGTGAGGCAAAGCCAGCAAAACTTCTCTTCTCAGGAACCTTGCGAGTCAATAGCTTATACAGCCACTTAAGACACAGGACTAAAAGAATTATAAAAAAACCATTTAATATATCTCCCATTATGTTTTATATAGTTAAGCTTACTGATAGATGAGATGCTTGTACATACTTTAAATTTTATCCAAACTACTTCAAATCTAAATAAAGGTGGTTGAGTTATCACCTTTATTTAGATTAGAATCGATACTATTTATTAACTAAAGAGTAACGATTAACCACCTACAAAGCTTTTGTAGGTTCTATACAATTTTAACCTTATTATTTAGCTTTAAGGTTCACAGCCAATTGGTTAGCCATAACAAAAAAACCAATACTAGCCTGAAAGGGGTGTAAATAAGGAGTTTTATTATGCTGGTGAAGCAGGTTGTATTGAGCTAATGCATAGCCGCTTACAGATTTATAAAATGTATATGTTTTGCCTAATCCTAATGAAAATCCTTTTACCCACTTATTCTGAGATGATTCCAAATTGTTCAATGGAGTAGATCGGGGAACTACATTATAGAGATTTTCAAACTGTATTCTGCCAAAGAATCCATTCATAATCTTACTATCTAAGTAAGAGAAATGCCCCATGACTTTATCATCCGTGTTTAACCAGATCTTGTCCTTCTCATTAAAACTTATTCTGTATTGAAATCCAGTTCCTAACGAAAATATATCTGTGAGATTCCAAGCTAGATTTGGCCCTATATCCAAATGGAATTGCTCTTGATTACTGTAACGCACTAGCATATCAAGTTTAACCCGTTCTCGCCAAGGTCTATTTTTAAGTGGATTAAGGAATAAAAATCTGCCTTTTACTTCTCTTAAATCACCTATACTATCTAGTCTATTAGTATAACGCGATAATTGTTGGCGAGCATGGTTAAGTTCGCCCTTATGATGCTCAAAAAAATCTTTAGCCCCCTCTGTTACCTGTTCTACATTTTGAATTATGGGTATGGGGTTAGGTATAAACTTAGGTAGAATATTGGGTACTGAGATAGCGCTGGGGAATAAAACTGTATTGAATTTATTAATATTTTCATTCAGAGAAAGAGTAGTGGATTGATTTATTTGATCATTTAGACGGAATTTATTAGAATCAAATAGCTGATTTTTTTTGAGTAAACTATGCTGTGCTAGCTGAAATTCAAAAACTATTCCCTCTCTAACTTGAAGTACATGATTATGGGGTAAAATAACTACCTTATGGAGACTATCAGCAGTCCTTAGACCATTATTTAGAAAACATCCTAAGGAATATTTAAGGACTAGAGTGTCTTTAGAGTTTGATCCAAAATTGTAGTCCTTCAGAATCGTTTGAGGGTTTACTTTAAATTTCTCAATTTGCTTTTCATTTAAGACTTCTTGTATTTGAGAAAAAGAAGGAATTGGCAAAAAAATTAAAGAAATGAATAAATAGATTTTACCTATTGATACAGGAAATCGCAGGAAGTTCTCTAAATAAAGCTTACTCATAATCAGTTGAAAAAATTTTTACCTTTACCATAGCTAAATATCAAAAAATCAAATGAAGAAATTGTTTTTTGCTCTTGTTATTCCTGTGTTTTTAAGCTCATGTAATGTTCCTCGAATTGAGTTGTCTGACAGGGAAAAAGAACTCGAACATCGATTGAAGGTTGCTTATAAGTGCGATTTGGAGTTAAGACATGATTATGACGCCGTATCAGAAAATAAAAGTAATGGCCAGTTTTGGGTTTCAATTAATAATTCAACCCCAGATATATGCAAATTGGATAGTACATCAATTAAAGATTTAGCTGTTGCCTTAACTGATTCCATTTTACCCGTACTTACCCATAGAGAAAATTATGAATTAATTAATTTCCATTTTAGCACTAATATTGCTATTGATGAAAGGATGGATAAACAAGTATGTAATAAGGGCATACTTGTTTATCTGAATCCTGGTAAGACGACTAAGTTTGAATTTTATTATGAGAATTTTTAAACCTCACTAATCTCTATAGTATAAAACACCGCCCTCCCCTTCTACTCTTTTTACATCTGGACTATTAATGAATTGACCTAAAAGATCTACAAATGCTTTGAGTGCTGCTCTGGTAGGTGTTCTGCCATGAGCACTACCTAGCCGGTCACCCAAGTCAAGACTTTTAAAATTCTTGTAAGTCATTGAGTAGTCAACTCCTTTCAAATCATAAAATATGGGAGATACCCAATCAAAAAGATCATGAATGCGAACTGTAAGAGGTTCTTCAGGTGTTTCGAATTCATCTGCTTCATCAGGCGAAAAATGTAATACCCATGAAACTTCAGGTGCTTTTTTATCTGTTAATCGTCGCATAATAAAATAAGCGGCCATTCCTGCAGCAAAGGCAGAACCTTCACTATGAGAAACGAATTTAACTTTTTCCCCAGCTTTCATGTCTTTTATTATGTTTTTATAATTCCTGTGAGCGTATGTATAACCTATATTATACCTATCTGCGCCACTTAAATCCCCCCCAATTAAAGAAGATCCATCTGCGAAGAAGTTATTTTGATCATTCCCGAAGAACTCATTCACAGCTGTGACAAAACCTGGATCAAAATACCTCCAATAGTCTAGTTTTGGTTTTGTTGGCCCAATTCCTTTTTCACCGAACATTTCATGCCCAAAAAGCTCATTATAATATCCATTTACATAGATTACTAATCTACCATCTGGATCTATGGCATTAACAGGATTATTTAGAGTATAAACATAAGGAGATGTGCTTCCATATTTTTCACTGAGAGGATCACTTACATGCCATCTTCCAATTTGAGAGTCATACATTCTAGCTCCATAATCAATCCAATTAATACCCAAATCTGTTTGTTTTTCTTTGCCATTAAATTGAAACTTAGAGTCTGGACTCCCTAACTTTTCGATGCCTGTTAAATTAAGCCCCCAAGGATCATAATGATTTTCTTGTACAACAATATGTTCATGCGATATAGTCAAATCATCGAAATAGACATCCACATTTTCAATTCTCTCATGTGTTAGCTCAATCTTAACATATCCGGCCTCTGAGATAGGAGGCAAAGTGAGTGAAAGTTCTTCATGTGGAGAATTAAGGCTATTAGCATCCCACACTGCAGCATTACCTGACACACGTTTGGCACCAGAAGTAATAAGATTATGGTAGTCATCGTAGTAGTAATACTTCAAAAAAGCAAGCGGAGCGCTCTCCCCTGAGCTAGCAGAAGCTGATCCTAAGGAACCAACTAATGTACCGTTCGTGGTTGTAATAACAGAACCACCGGCCTCAGGTATAATTGAAAAACCACTTCCCCCAGCTATTGCCGTAATAAGTGTACTCACGTTTACTGCATCCTGATTTGATCGTAAATCCAAATATTTTACATACACTTTTGCTGATACTTTATCTCCAGGCATTACATGGAAGCTACGTCCGGGCGCTGGTTTTATTTTTTCTCCTGCATTAAGTCTTACTACTTCAGTGTTATCTCCTGTTGCTTTGTTTGTAAGATGCGTATGGTCAAAGGAAGGATTAACAATCGCTCTTGTAGCATCTAAACCAGTAAATAAGCCATTCTCATCCAAGTATTCAGACTCCATTGAGGCAAGAGCAACTTCGGTCTTCGGCTCCCCTACAATCATACGTGAATTACCTAAATGATCATTAATAGTATATTGATAAGTCCATGGTCTTTCTGGTACAGCTGGTTGGTACAATATTCGACCATCTGGTATCTGGATAAATTGTAGCTTTTGGTTTTCGTAAACCATACTTCCTACATAATCAGTGGTGTTTTGAAGAACATTATTGAGGTAGACTGTTTTCTTTAATTTAGTGCCTGTAGCTGAATAATAAAATTCAATCCAGTTGCTGCTACCGAATTTTACTTTATGCGGTAAGTTGAGATGATTGTACAGAATCTCTGTTATCCCTTTATTATCGTCTTTTGTTAAATTCCCATTCGCATCGTAACTGTATTCATAATCACTCGCAGATCCATTAAATAGTTGGCTATTTTTATCCTCAAAATCATGTAAAGTGCCTGTCATGATCTGAATATTATTGAGATTCTTATCATCCACTGCCACCAAATGGTTACTTACAGAAGTATTGGTTGTACCATTAATCTCTCCATAATGATAACTCAAGTTATCTAGTAAGCCATATGTCTTATTTCCATTTATTTCAGAAATTAATCCCCTCCGTGTTAGAGTCTTGATATTACTATTTCCATCATATGATAAGTTACCAGTAGTAAATCTTTCTACTTCTTCTGTCCAGGAATTGGTATAATCTAAATCGGCTCTATAGTTTGCATCCAGTAACCTATTAAGCTTATCATAATTATACGAATAGCCTCTGAGTGTATTGTCTGTGGAGGAACGCCAGAGGGCTTCCGAAATATTCCCATTAAATTGATTTCGATTTGGGTAAAAGCTATCAAGCTTAAGATCAGAATTGTATTTAAGTTCGAGTCCGAATACATCATTATCATCATCATTTGTATTCAATGTACTCTGATCGTTTTTAATGTTGGAATTATTAATATGAGTAAGCCATCCTCGAATATTATAACGCCTGTCTATTGATTGTAGGAAGGTAGCACCTCCGTCCATTGAATGCACATTCTTGTCCACTAATTGTCCTAATTCATTATACTCATTCCTAGCCAGTATAACTTGTGACTGCGACATAATGGTATTATAGTCTGTGCTTATGCGTTGCTTAGTTTCAAGCAAGCGCCCGCCATCATCGTAAATAAATTCTTTCTGCACAGCAAAGTGCTCGCTACCATAACTGCTTCCTTTTATCTGTGATAATAAGGTTTCTTGTACCTTACCGGCGAAGTCAAGGCGTGTTGTTATCCGATCAATTCCTGCTAAGTTATTATCTTCAATGGTCTGAATTGGCTGATACTTATCATTGTAGAAGTTAACTTTAGTTAACCAGATAGGGGTGTTTAACACTTTAACTTTCTGCCCTGTTACTTGCCCTTTAACCGAGAGATTTACGTTATTGTATGTTTTGGCTTTACTCGGGTCATTGGTTACACCTATCTCACTTGTAAAACTTTTTCCTGCAAAAGCTGCATGATCATAATGATCGTAATAAGTATAAACCAAAGGCTCTTTTTGAGCAGCCTGCATTACATAAGGAGCCCCATTAGTGTTTTGGAACCAGTTATCTAGTTCAGCCTGTAAACCCTGTCTGTCAAGCTGTAAAGTTGGTCGATAAATACCAGTTTCCACAGGTCGGTTGATTGCATCGTAAATTGTATAACCCCATTCATGTTGCTGCCGTTGGCGGGCATCCTGTGTGAACGCAAGTCGGTCATAGTTATCATAAATAAAGTGCATCCAACCATTTCCAGGAACATGCTTTTCTATCAAGCGTTTCCGGGCATCGTATAAATAACTAAAGCACCAATTGGCAACAAAGCTTGAAGTAATGTTAATTGTTATATTCCCCTCCCCATTAAGAGGAGGTAAATGATTGCGGTACCCTTCTGGCTGAATTACCAATCGAAGATTATCAAAGTCATCATACACATAATAGGTCAAGAGAAAGTCACTTTCCCCAGTTGTGTTTGTCCCCTCTCCGCTTACCTGAACTTTTTTTAAGACCAGCCTTTCATCAAAGTCTTTATATTCGATCGCAACGGCATCGGCTTCGTCTCTAGTTTCGGTTACATACAGGGTATTGGGTGCGTAAAAGCCTTTGCTCTCAATGTTTTTAGAATTAAAATCAAAATCCCATACTCTCACCTCTCCTGCCAGATTTGTACGGTAAAGTGTTTTAATACTATGGTCAATGCTTTGAGAAGTCACCGTTTCAATGGGCTGCCAAGCTATACCTGGCGCCCCCTGTTTTACCACATGGTTTAAAGGAGACGCATTAAAAATAGTTTGGGCAAAGGGTGCTTCATCCTGGGAGTGTTTCCCTGCAATAGCTTTTGTAGCCTGGTAGAAGGTATACTGATCACTTTTGATATAACTGTTATCTTTTACTATAGCGTTTGATTTAAAGAAACCATTGCCATCGTTAGCTGCATAAGGTAAATATGATTTTTCTTTTCGTCCATAAACATCATAAGCAAACGGCTGCACGAGATCTTTCCCTAAAGGGCTACCTTGTGTAATTATCGTTTGCACTTCCCTACCAAGTCCATCAAGATATGTAACATTCTGCTCCCGCTTATCTGCCCCTAATTGTTCTAAAGACTCAACTGTCTTCTTACCTTCTTCTAAGATAATATTGCTAACAATGTAGTTGTAGTTATTCGGAGATACTGTGATAGAAGCTTGGCTATAACATGCACCATTCCAAAAGGTCGCTGTATAAGTTGTCGGAACTACGGGATTGACAATGACAGTAGTATTGGCTCCATGACTTGCTTCAAACTCCTCGTCTAAATTGAGATCTGGAGAGCGGGTCCATGAGCAAGAAAGTGGTACTTGATTTTGATCGGTGACCTTCAGAATGGTAGATAACGTTACTCCTTTTCCTTGCTCAGCTGTGATAGTTAAAGCGGGTTTAGTCAGAACGTCAAGAGCTAATTCTTTTACTTCACTCCACCCACACATTGTATTATATGCCTGAGTCCTGATGATCCATTTGCCAGGTGTAGTTAAATTCAGTGTAAAAGAGCTGCCAGGGGTTATATCATTATAGATATTCCATGTTACTCCACCATTATTTGATACCCAAAAATGGGGTGTTCCATCGTATCCACTAACCAGAATGGTGGTTGAGACATTTTCTCCAGCGCAAAATATGGTTCCACCAGAAGAAGAAAGGGTTCCTGCTTTAGCTTCATAAGCATCTAAGAATATAATATTAGAGGAGGCAGTAAGGTTACCAGGTAAGCTGCTGGTTACCACTACTGATACTTCATCGTCAGTGTTAAAGGGCCCTAAAGAAGTGAGGGTAGCACTATTTTCACCAACGTTATTACCGTTAAGTTTCCATTGGTAGGAAGGGGAAGCACCTGCATTTGTTGCTGTTGCTGTAAATGTAACACTACTATTCTTACAAACTATATCCCCTACTGCATTAGATACAATTGATACAGTAGGTGGCTGGGCTATCGCCTGTATTTGAGTAGTGATGCTACCTGCATTGCTACCAGAACCTTCTGAAACTACGTAATACGTCCCAGGCTGAAGGTAGGTGCTGAGAGAGGCGCGGCTGGTAGTACATACTGGCCCATTCCCTCCATTTGATTGCAGTAAATTCCCATTACTATCTAATAGATGTAAGTAAGTAGCAATGCTGGATGCACAATGGGATATTTGAATATCATTGGCTTCTGAAAGAGTAAATTTATAATAAATATCATCACTTGGCTGGCCGTAATTTTGACAAAAATAATTACTTGATATGTTGCTTTGCGTGTTAGAGTAAGGAACTCCACCTAACGAGATGGTTCCAGCGTTGATCGCATTTTCTTTGGTTGATCCGGCACGAGCGGGTACACTTATCTGTGTCGTGATACTGCCGTTTTCCCCATATGCGCCCTCTGTTACAACATAATACACACCTGCTGCCAATGTTTTCCGAATGGATGCTTTTCCTGAACAAATAGGGCCAGTACCATCGTTGAATTCAATTTCCTGAAAGGAATTGTTCAATAGGTATAGAAATGTGCCAGAGAGGGCTGAACCACAATGTGAGATTTCCACTTCCTGTTGTTCATACAGCGTAAATTTGTAAAAAATATCATCTCCTGTATCGCCATAATCATCTGAATAATAGTTGGCAGGAATCATATTGGCCGTATGGGTAAATGATTTGCAGGGTGTTATGACACCTGCATCTACAGGGGTCTCCGCATATCCTCCAGGGGAGACGACATCTACTGTAAGTTCAAATTCCCCATCAGAATTAATATATTTTATAACATTGATACCAGGAGTTGTCCATTGTATATTGGCATAACTTTTTGAGGTATAGGTCTTCGTACCGCCAGTTACTTGCCAGGAATAGCTGTCGGGGAGATAGGTATCAACAAAATCATATGTATACGTTTGACCTACTGTACAAAAAGTAGGGCCATCTATATGTTGTGCAACAGCTAAATTAACGACTAGTACTAAGGGCAGCAGAAGAAATCTTTTAACTTTTAACAAACTTAAGCTGATTGGTGTGAAGTAAATCTTTTGCAAAGTTTCTTTTCTGTAGAAAGGGATCATAAATGTCTTAACAACTATAAATAGATTAAATACTATCTCTTAGGATAAAATTAAATGCCTGTACTAAATATGGCTATTGCTTGTACTTATAATCAAAGTACTTTATGATATTACCATTCGTATCCTTAATTAACTTCAACCGATTTAAATCATCGAAGGAAAAGAAGCTTGTAGAGCTATTGGGATCCGAACTGGAACTCATATTTCCGAAGCGATCATAAGTATAGGTAGTCATTTGGGCATTAATAGGGTGCAAGCGTACATCATCTATGTAGTTTAAACCGCTGTTGTTAATTGTTACAGAACCCGGATTGATTAACACCCATTTATATTCCTTCCATGCACTTCCTTCCACCGGAGTTACTATCATCGGGGCTTTACTGTTAACCGTAATCGGAGCGGTGCCCTGAGCCCATAGACTTATTTGATAGGTATTATTAGGCAGAGTAGTTTTAGTAATGGTACTACCTTTAAAACTTATAACCCCTGAGCGTGAGGTGCCTACTTGAAAGGTCTGAGAATAGGTCCAGTTACCATAGTTATTAGCTTCTTCAAAACTTGTAAAAGCAACTTCGCCATTCCCTGCGTGGAGTACTTGAGCAGTTGGAAGCTGCTTATAATTTCCCCACAGGTAAGCTCCATTTCCGATTGTATTGCCATTAATATCAACATAACGGTATGAAAGTAGATTACCTACTTCATCGTATTGATCAAAATTTGTTGCGGGTTTAAAACGGGTGTCTAAATTAAAAGCAGATGTTGCTGGAGTATAATCACTTAGAGGTGCTGACGTTTCTAACTTTAATTGTTGTGCAGGTTTAAAGGTGCCACCTTCCAGCAGGTTCGTTACAGGATTAAGTGAACAACCATAACAATTATACAGAGTAGCTGCCCCCTCAATAACCTTGTTGCCTTTGTAATGAATTCCTTCAACCGGGGTGTTTATCAAATTTATACTCTTCATCGAATTAAAAACTTGATTGGCTGGAAAGTCATGTGGGTATTTATAGCTATTTTTATTGATTTGGCCGCGGCTATCTATAGTTTGTTCTTCTTTCAGCTGCTTATAGATAGGATCATATGCATATGAAATCATGGATGTTACCGCGTTTCCATTTTTATAGGAAATCTTGGTCTGCTTTTGAAGGTAGGGGTAGAAAGTATATATCTTCTTGGCAGCTAATCTTACAATAAAGCTGTTATTTGCTTCAAGAATTATATTGTTAATACTTTTAATATAATCTTCATATCTGTTTGGATCATTATTGTATTCCAAAACAGTCTCTTCAACAGGCTGATTATTTTCATCAAACACTTTCTTTGAGAGAAGTAGCCCTCTTTCCAATTCTTTAGATGTTATTGCATTATAAACCATTTTCCCTTCCGAATTATAAAAAAATGCAACCGGAGGTTCATCTGGATACAGATCAGTATTAGAATAATTAAATATAGTATACCCGTTCCCTATCATCTTCTCGACAACTCTGGAATAAGTTACATGATTGCCGCTGGTGTTACTCATGGGGTTCTGCGGATACTCCGTATGAATCCAGTATGTTTGATTAATTTCTAAATCTATATTAAAATAAACTGTACCAAGAAATCCAGAATATTCAAAATCCACCTTATGTTTACCGTAAGTTTTGTAAATCGGTATACCTGAAAGTATACCACTTGAAGTACCATCTTCGTTTAGATAGGAATATTCCCAAACCAGAGGCTTAGGATCAGATGGAGATGTGCGTGAAATTATTTTTTTGACACGAAGCCCTCCAGCAATACCTGGATCATTTGCTAATTCAAAGGGATATTGTTTTGCAATTTTTGAGTAATCATGGGCTTCAAATTTAAATATAGTTTCTCCTCCTGTTGGATAGACAATCTTTTCTAAGATTTCCGCTTTCATAAAAGCTGTATCAGCAGCTCTATAATTATACATTGCGCTGAAATCAACCCCGTTATAATTTTTATTGTTGAAGTATCCCCAATTATCACTCAACTTGCTGTTATAAGGAGGTAAGGTGTGGGAATTATAGGTAAAAGTGTAGTTCTGTTTCGTTGCTTCATCATAAGGTGAAGCAATAACTAATGCTCCCAGGCGTAAACGTTGATTTGCATTATTACTGTAATTGAAAGTTGCTTCTAATCTTCCTTCAATTTTTATTTTATCTAGTTGCAAATAATAATTACCAAGAAAGAATTCAGGATAGAATGCATCATGAAGGTTATCAAATACATCTACATGATAATTATCTGAATAATCATACATCAACTGTTTTGACGGGCTGGTCATAAATTCAACTGTTCTTCCGTCAGGCGCAACAATTTTCGAAAGATAGCTTGGGTGCTGCAACGAATAACTCATTTCTGCTTGCTGGCTTAGCACCTGAGGATTACAAATTGTGTAATCAGTATCTTCATCATCAGGAACAACTACGCACTGTTGATATTTACTTCTTCTTTTTACAAATACATCTCCTTCCTTTTTATACTGAAGTGTGACTGCATATTTATCAGGTGATTCAATTTTAGTTAGGTGCCAGCTTGTTGCAATTGTCGTATATGTCCCCCCTGTTCTTACTGTATTCATATCCATGGAAGTTACATCACCGCCAAAATAGTACTTCATTCCATTGGGCCGGGTGATAGTAAAGGCCATGAAAGATCTCTCCATTTTGACTTTAAAATCATACTCAGGATACTCCCAATTTTGAAAAATACCTTGTTGAACAGTACCAGGGGAAACAACAGGTTCAATTTTTAAATGCTCTCCTGTTTTTGATTTCACTTTTACAACCAAATTTCCATTCTGATCTTTAGCCATATAAAAGCTACCACTCAGATCCCCAACATTGAAGACGAATTCATCTGGCTCTGCATCAAAAGGCATTAAGCCTGCATAAAGTAGATTATCATTTTCTGCATAGTCAACTATAAAGGACTGTGTAGCCCAGTTAGGATCATCTAACTCAGTTGATCGATAGAAATAACCATATTCTTTATTAGTAGGATAAGCGTAATCTCCTTCTAGTACATTTTTGTTAATATCCCGAACATGAATTTCATCATGGTATCCATTAACTATTCGCGTGATAGA
The DNA here is from genome assembly GCF_010119545.1 of Pontibacter fetidus. Classification (GTDB taxonomy): domain Bacteria; phylum Bacteroidota; class Bacteroidia; order Cytophagales; family Hymenobacteraceae; genus Pontibacter; species Pontibacter fetidus. Next base: position 13,217 of record NZ_JAAEAA010000025.1, read on the forward strand.
ACCTCCTGCATTTAAATTCCATCCTAATCCTACCCAACCAGGTGAATCTTCTGTTCTAATCCCCCCGGCATGATAACTTAAACTGATTGGTAATTGAATGTCTTTAAAACGGAAATCATAAATGGGTACCGAAATTGAGGGCAACCCGTTAAAGGTACTCACAGGTACTTGCCCATACTGTCCTAAGGAAGCAGCATTAGGAGTGGGTATATCTATTAAAGATTTATTCTGAGAAACGCCAGGAAATATTACAAATGGTATGAACAAACAGCTTAAAATAAGTTTTAAGCTAAAATTTGATAGGAATGAGCTTAACTTTTGATAGGGGTTAAATAATGCAAGTATGTAAATAAAACATGTCTTAGCAATCCAAGTTTTCATAGGTATAATATAATTATTTTGATATATTTAAATAAATATATATCAAACTTATTTTACTACCTAATAAAAGTATAGCTTATGTTACTGATTTAGTCTAAAACGATAATTGCTATAGAGAAAGGATATAAAGCCTTTATTAGCTTGTATTAGTAGTTCCACTTCTTTTAACTTTCATTCCTACTCATATATAAGAGTGGACTATTTATAGCTCTATAAATGACATTACTACAGAAGATGTTTTGTGTTGAGAATATGTGTTATATCTAGAGTTTAGCTTTCATATAACAAACGTTATGATAAGTGAAGTTAAAGAGTAAATAGTTGTTGAACATTCAAGTTAAAGTTATATTTATAAAGCATGATTTCTACATATAAGGGTATCAAAAAAAACCTATGTTTATTTTGATACCGGCAAGGACTATAGTTTTACAATTCTAGGTATCTTAGAATAGTTATATCTCATAATATCAAATAGATACATTTTTACCAAATATTATCATTATTTAGTAAAATGTGGTAAAATCACCTATATGTGTACAAAATCCCACTATTTTTAAAGAAGGTATTTTGGATATATGTACAGGTTTTATTTGATACCCCCAAAGGCATAAATTCATTGTACACCATAAAATATAAGTAATTGATTTACAACCGATTAGATTAACTGCTTAAAATCGAAATTCCTCCTGATATGACCTCATAAATGTACAAAATCCCACTATTTTAAATAGATGAGACATCCTATTACAAAGTTTATAGAGGCATATATGTACAAAATCCCACAAAAGCTGATCTCTTTATTCCTTGTAAAGCATCAAAATGACCTCATTTATGGCCTTTTTTAATGTTTTTAATCTAAAAAAGAATGGAAAATCTATTTTTTTTATTCTTTATTCTTTTTCTTATTTATTATTAAAGAGGACATAAGTACTTAAAAGTAAGTCTATTATGAGCTAATATATGTACAAAATCCCACCTTTACGTGTACAAATTCCCACTTTTACATGTACACTTACCCACTTTTGTATGTACACTTACCCACTTTTACATGTACAGATTCCCATTATGTGTACAAAATCCCACCCAAAAGGTATTTAAGGGTTTAAATCTTTGTAATTATATGTACAAACAAAATAATTTATACATATATTTAAGAAAAGATATGAAAACTCATGAGTGAATTATTAAATACACCTGTTAAGCAGCCGAACAAGATAGTTACGCAACATAACAATTTAATTAATAGTCATTTTGACATCCCAACTGTTCAGTTACGAGCATTTATTTATGCATTAGGCCATATTCATAAGGATGACAAAGAACTCACTCATGTAAAAATACCTATATCTGCTCTTTATACATCTAAAGGCGGTAAGAACTTTAAACAAGTAGCTAAGTTAGCGTCTGATTTACAGGAGATAAAATTCAAAATTGAGAATTTGGGTGCTGATAAGAATGGTCAAGTTAAAAGAACTTTTGCCAGTATGGTTATTTTCCCAACTGTTACTTATACTCAAGATAGTAAATACATAGTAACTAAAATTAACAATGACCTTGCACCTTACTTGCTTGATTTAAAGGGAAATTATACCCAAGCAGAACTTGAACAGCTTCTGGGCCTTAAAACAATCCAGGCTTACAGGATTTACATGCTAATAAAGCAAGGTCAATTCAAAGACAAGCCCACTACTATCTCCTATAGAGAGCTTCGTTTGATGTTAGGTCTTGATATAGAATTGAGTGACGAAGAAGCTAGAAAGCTAGGATTACCTGAGGGAGAGACTGTACAGGTTATCAAGTATCCACTTTTTGCTGAATTTAAGCGTAGGATTTTAGATGCTGCCAAAGAAGATTTAAAGGATACAGACATGGCTTTTGATTACAAGATTAACAAAAGAGGTCGGAATGCAGATTCTATTACTTTTTCATTAATTAAAACTATTAGAATACAATCACCTGAATCTGGGAGGTCAAGTAAGTTAGAAGCTTCTTTAATTCAACAAGAGCTTTTCTTCTCCCCTACTCCGAACCCAGCTATAGATAAAGTGACAAGAAATGCAATTCGTATTATGAAAGAGAAATACTCTTTCTCAGACGAGTTGATTGATAGATATATCCGACTCTTAGATCCAGTTGTTATTACAAAAGCTAACAATTGGTTTTCAACAAATAAGGGGACCTTGAGCTTTACTTCTGAAAGTGAATGGTTTTCTAAACATTTAGAAAATAAAATAGAAAAGAACAAACGTTAGTTATAAAGCATCATATAAATGTTTTATTCATTGTTAATACTTTATTAACTATTTGCAAAGGTGCGTTTTTTAATAATGTGTGCAATGTTAATACTGTTAATAACCTTAATAATTTAGCTTTAGTTAAAATGTATTTTTGGCCATAGATATAATCTGGTGTTAGTTCCTCTACTTCCATCAACTTAATATTCATGAATAGTAGTATTGTCCATCATAGTTTTAATATTAGATACTGCCATACCTAATAAATCTGATAAACTAGTTAGCAAATTTGGCCCATGGAGGATATTGAGTAAATCTTAAGATCTTCCATGAGCCAAATGCATGATATAGTTATGCAATTAAATATTGATCTACTCTGCTTCATTTATTCTTTGCCCAATATCATCAATATATGATATATTTATTAATAGTTAATAAAATTAATAAATTACCAATTATGAATAATTTGCTAATATTAAATAATGTTAATATAATTACGTGATTATTTAAATTATTAACTTTTAATACTTACTGAATGTCATGGCAAAAGTTCTTTCTATTGTAAACGCAAAAGGTGGAGTAGCCAAAACTACAAGCACACAGAGTATAGGATTTGCATTAAAGGAGATGGGTAAGAAAGTTCTTTTAGTAGATCTGGATGCACAAGCTAACCTAACAACCTCAGTTGGAATATCGCCCAAGGAAGATCTAAACATATCTGATGCTCTTCTTGATAATTGTAAAATTACAGACGTAATTAAATGGGTAAATGGAGTAGACATCGCTTATTCAGGGCATTCTCTTATTTCTAGAGAAAATGCTGTAGCGCATTCAGTAGCTGGTGCGGCAAAACTTAGATCAATTTTGAAAAAGGTTAAAGAGAAATATGATTTTGTAATCATTGATTGCCCACCTTCTTTGGGTATCTATACAGTAAATGCTTTAATAGCTTCAGATAAGGTTTACATTCCTATGGTTGCTGAGCCTTTTGCCTGGAATGGATTAGATAAGATGCTTGAAACAATTGATATAATAGTCGAAGAGGAGCTAAATCCAAAGTTAGAACTTGGAGGTTTGTTCTTTACAAATCACTCTAAAAATGCACAAACTATACTAGGGAAAACAATTGTACAGGAAGCACAGCAACAGTTAGGAGATAAGGTGATGAAGACTTCTATACGAACAAATGTAGCACTGCATGAATGTTTAGTTATGAACCAAGATGTGTTCTCTTATGCTCCAGACTCTAATGGGGCAAAAGATTATAAAGAATTAACTGAAGAAATTATTAATAGTTAATACTTTATTTAATATTAATAAATTATTAATTTTATTAATTACATAGAGTATAGTCAAGAATCATGGCAAATAAAGAGACGAAGAGATTTGATAATGTTTTAGGGAAGCTACATGGATCAAAGCCTTCTGAGACAACTATAAATACATCAAAAGCAGAAAAAACTATAACTGTTCCATCGAAAAAAAAGAAGGAATCAAATAGAAAGCGAATTACTTTCTTCGTTGATGAAGTTTTAGAAGATTATATTGACAAAGGTACATTGCATGAAATGTATAGAAGCAAATCAGACTTTGTTGAATATATCTTAAAGGAATACTTTAAGGGGAAACCTTATCTAAAAAAATAGATGATTTTAGAAGGCCTCAAAACCTATAGTAGGAAAGAGGTGCTAAAGGCATTTAAGCACCTGCGGTACGTTCGTGATAACAACACATATTTTCTTTATCTCATCTTTGAAGGTAATGCCTGTGTTTATGTAGGAGAGACAAGTAACATCTTCTGGCGCATGGCCAAGCACAAAGCAAAATGTAGCGACAGTTCGCAGATATACTTAAGAGAGTATACAAGCAAAGAAGAGGTTCTCCGCTTAGAAAAGCATTTCATCTGGATGCTCAAACCAAAGTTCAACAACCGCTATTGCCTGGAAGGACAATTAGAACTCTTTGCTGCATAAGGGTAGGGGAGGGGCTATATCTATTATTTTGTGAGGCGCTACTGAAAGGATAGCGCCTCTTTTGTTTTCTCTCTATTTCGAACCAGATAGAGGATTTAGTCTGGTTTTTAGCCTGGCTTATAAGTAAGCTTATGTTAAAAACAAGAGAAGGGCTTAGACTTGAAACCTTTTGCCAGATTAGCATAAAGCCTGTTATGGATCAGCTTAGATGATTAAATCTTGATGAAGTCCTAACAGAGGGTGTTTTAATATATCCTTAGAAAAGCTATTCCGCTTCTTAAACAATTAAATTTCAATGTTTAGATGCAACACTCCTTATTCAGCCCGTCTGAGTCCTAAACCAAGACATATTAAGTAGTTTAAACAGGATCCCCATCCTTCAGTTGGACTTCATAAAACACAATCAGTCTGTGAAGTTTTGAAAAATATTTTTTGTCCTGTTTTTTTCAGCCCTAGGACTTACAAAAGATGCTCCCCAAGGCATTTTATCAATTCAAGGGGTGGGAAACTGCTCTAACCAGTTGCTATCAAAAAGGGTAGGTTAGTACATTTCCATTTCCTATTTTGAACTATTCTAATGGTTATTTTCTTTCCTAACAAAAATTTAGCTGTAAGTGGTCCCAGATACGCAGTTTAAATGTGCTTCTGGACAGGATCTACTTATGCCTTATACGCAGGAATACATCATAAATTAATAATACGATATGAAAATAACTTTACCCTTATTGGTATTTCTTCTTATTTTTTTCAATTCTCTTGGGCAAAGTGTTGCACAAAACGAGGCATATGATGCTGGGTATAACAACTTTGTTCCTCCTTCGCCTACGGCTTATGAACTTGGAAAGTACGGTCAAATACCCGTCAGTTTGTCCACTGGTACACCCAATATCAGTGTTCCGCTTCATACCTTTTCCACGTCTAATTTACAACTCCCTGTTTCCCTTAGCTACAACTCTAATGGCATTAAAGTAGACCAGGTAGCTTCCTGGGTAGGACTCGGCTGGTCCCTAAATGCAGGAGGTGTTGTAACCAGGATTGTTCGTGACAGACCCGATGAAGACAACAGTTTCCCTTATCCTGAGAAGCTTTCTTCAAATGATATATATAGTATCAAATACATGGAAAAGGCTATGAACGAACAGACGTTTGATTCAGAGCCAGATTTATTTTCCTTCAATTTTATGGGCTATACGGGCAAGTTCCTCTTTGACAGAAATGGCCAGGTACGGGTAATGCCCCACCAAAATATCAGAGTTGAGCGCATGAGAAGTACCCAAGAAGATCGGGTTGTGGTCACTACGCCGGATGGAATTAAATATTATTTCGGGGGGACTGGGGCCACAGAGTATACAAAGCAGATGGGTTACTGTACTCTGAACCGGGATCGCGCTATACAAACAGCCTGGTATCTAACGAAAATAGTGCACCCTAAAGGAGATGAAATAGACTTAGAATATACTTCCTACACCTATTCCTATATCGCAGGCGTCAACCAGACGGTAACCAAGAACCTGCAAACCCTGAATGAATGTACCGAGTGCCCTGTCGTCAATACCCTAGATTCATGTTCCGGGATGGTCGTCATGGAAGGTGTGGTGCTTTCGCGGATTAAAGCCAAGAACTTCGGGGAAATTCAATTTCAGGCCAGTGACGATCGATTAGATATTATTAGAGAAAAAAAGCTAAACGCGCTGGTCATTTTAAAGCCAAATGGACAACCGCTGCGAAGGTTTGATTTTGTTCATCAATATGCTCAAAAGAGACTCTTCTTGAAAGAAGTGGTTGAGAAAGATGTAGCCAATAAGCAAAACCAGGTGTATAGTTTTGAATACAACCAACTAGATAAGATGCCCGCGATGCTATCTTTCGATCAGGATCACTGGGGCTTTTACAACGGAGCAGCAAACAAATATTTTGTACCAACCAACACAGGTGTAACCGATTTTTACGGTAGGCTTTTGTTTACGGGTGTTGGCGGAAGTGGCAACCGGGAACCCAATAGCGCATTTTCTGGGATCGGGTTACTGCAGAAAATTACCTACCCCACTGGCGGACATAATGCGTTTACCTATGAAGCCAATACCTATTACAGTTGGGAAATGCATTGCCCGGATTATAGGGAATTTGAGCTCTTAACACCAGCTAGCCGGACAGAAGAAGTGGTGACCCAAACACAGGATGTAGTTATTTACAGCGATGAAATCACGCTTAATTATTTTGTAGAAGAGAATGATGATACCGTTAGCCACCGGGAGCTAGAGTTCATAAGTGTTAAAGTAACAGATAAACTAACGGGTGAAGTTAAATATAATGAAGCCCTCTCTTCCGGTAATGAAGTTAGTGCCGTTCTAAAACTAATAAGTGGTAACACCTATACCATCTCGCTAATCTCTCATGGATATGAAGTGTATGCAGGTGTTAATTTTGGCTACTGTGCGGCGCCTCCTTATCAGGTTTACCGCAATTTCGAGACAGGGGGCTTGCGCATTAAAGAAGTGACTGCCACTGATCCGGTTGTGGGTAACAGTCAGCTAACCCGTTATCATTATGGGAAGCTAGACAGTCTGAATGCATCCTCTGGAGTCATAGGCTATTCACCAGAGTATTTTTCTACTTATGCCAGACCTGAACTTTGTCCAGTAGATAATGGTGCTTCTACCTCAAATGGCCCTTCCTATATCTCTTGTTATGAAAATGCTTGTAACTATGGTGTGTTACATTCCAATAGCCAAAATGCCCTTTTCAATACCTCGGGGCAACATATAACCTACCAGTATGTAACCGTAAGTTATGGCCAAGATTTTGAAAACGGGGGAGAGGAGCACCGCTTCCTGGTAAGCGAAGATGTGCCCGGCGAAGCGATATATGGTAATCCTATTGCAAGTGCGCCCTATTCGAACACAGCGTGGGAAAATGGCTTGGAAGATAGAGTGCTGATAGTTAAGAAAGGTCCAGATAACACCTTTATTACGTTGCAGGAAACTACCCAAGAGTATGCAAAGGATATACGGAATGAGCATAGAGTGAAAGCCATCGTAGCAAAGAAGAAAATGCTGACAGATTGCGTCACCAATGCCACATTTACCTGTGATGGGACCGCGAACAGCCTTTACAGATGGCAATGCACTGCGGATCATGAGCATACCTATGCCGTGTCTTGGTTTTGGGAAGGGTGGAAATGTGTCTCTTACTATAAAAGTTTGACAGAAATAGTACCACCCCATAACGTTTGGACAAAATATTGGACTTCGCCATGTGAAGGAAAAGCGGCCGGTGAGACTATTATCATGGGTAATGTGATGGATAACTGGGATGTAACCGAATATGAGAATAATACTTACTGGCATTACCTGGCATCCACTATAACCAAACAATACGATGATAATGGGCAAAACCCTGTCGTAAACACTATTAAATATTATTACGATAATCCTGTACATAGTCAGTTGACCCGAACCGTAGCCACTTCCAGTGCCGGTGATACGCTTACTAGCTGGATTGCCTATCCCGATGATTACGATAGTATTGACTTTATCCCATCCCTGAAAGAAAAACATATAGTATCGGTACCAATCAAGACAATCAACACGGTAAACGATAACCAGGTGGCCGGTCAGGTGTTAGCGTATAATGCTGTAGGCCAAGTCACACAAGCCTACGCTTACGAAAGTAGTACACTGAAACAAGCGACACCGCATTCGCCTGCTCTGCTTATTCCTTCAACGGACTATAAGCATAAGGCTAGCCTTGGGTACTCCTCTAAAAACAGAATACAGGAATCTATCGGAGCAGATGGCATCCGTCACAGCTATATCTGGGGGTATGATGACACGCAGCTCATGGCCCATGTCCAGGATGCTGCCCCCAACCAGGTTGCTTACACTGGTTTTGAGCTGTCTGGTACAGGGAACTGGATCATAGAAAAAAACAAGACACTACAACTGACATCCCAAAGCAGGCAAGTCTCTTTCCAAACCTACCGTACCCAGCAAGTCGATTTTACCAATTCCATGTCCCTTGGCACCGAGGGGAGCTTAGAACTGATCTTTACGAGCGAGGCTGGAGAAGAGGTGAGGACTACGGTGACGGACGCAAATAGCCACGGTACTGTGCAGCTGGTACCCGGTAGCTGGACTGCCCATATCGTAGGAAAAATAGTTACTATGGGAAGCATAGCATTGGATGTTCGCCTGATAGAAGAGACAGATTTGCCTAAGAGTTCAGAATACAAACTCGGAGCCCAAAGTCTGAACATGGCCCTTATAGACCATATTGCGAAGAAAGGCTTAACAGCGGGCAGTTATCAACTCCTCTACTGGAAAAAGAACGGAGCAGTCATCGCCAAGTTAAATGGGCAACTGCTACCTGAGACAGTGCTGAAAACGGATGCGGATGGGTGGGAATTGGCGCGCATTACGCTTCCTGTCGCTCAGGCAACAGACGAGTTGCTCCTAAACGGAACAGGCCTTCTGGACGAGTTGAAATTATTCCCGGTCGACGCCTTTATGACAACCTATACCTATGAGCCCGGATTAGGACTGACTTCTAAGACGGATCCAAATCAGGTAACCGAATATTACGAGTACGATAGCTTCGGACGCATGAAGGGGATTAAAGACGACCAGCGCAATGTCTTGAAATCTTACCAGTATCATTACCAAACCAGACAGCAATAAGGACTAAAACAAATTATTACCCTTAATTTATGGAAAACCTCTACTTACGAAAGCAGCTAAGGCATGTCCTGTTGGTTGTCGCTTTTCTGGTGCTAGTCCCATTATCTGGCTACTCCCAAGAGAATAAAAAAGAAACTGAAATAAAGAAGGAAAGTGATGTAACAATGAATGCCATCATTCCTCCGGGTGGTGGCGACACCCCCATGTGTGATGCGGCGTACCTGACGCGCGTGAGCCAGGGTTGTACCAATGCAGTCCTGCAGGCTTCCCCGCCGGAAGGCTGTAGTACTATGACCTTCACCCTGTATGGTCCTTCCGGATTCACAAATAACGGCGGAGGCAAATATACGGTCACACAGAACGGGAACTATTATGTGGTAGGACAGGGCCCGGAAGGGAGCTTTACCAGCAATACGGTGACGGTGACCAGCATTCAGCCGGTTGCCTATACAGTGACGGGTGGAGGGAGTTATTGCCAGGGGAGCAGTGGCGTGCAGGTAGGTCTGTCGGCCAGCCAATCGGGCATGAGCTATCAATTAAAACGGGATGGGAGCAATGTTGGGGCTGCTGTAGCAGGATCGGGGACTGCTCTTACCTTTGGCAATCAAACCACTGCAGGTACTTACACCGTGGTGGCCACAAATACTTCCTCCAGTTGTGTCACGACAATGATAGGCAGCGCGCTAGTAACCGTAAAGCCTTTACCGACTGCGACCATCACGGCTACAGGGCCGTTAACCTTCTGCCAGGGAGGGAGCGTTACTTTGAACAGCAGCACTGCGACAGGGTATACTTACCAATGGCATAAAAATGGCGTAGCCCTTTCAGGGGTGACCTCTTCGAGCCTGCTAGTACAGGAGTCCGGATCTTATACGGTAACGACGACGCTTAACAATTGCTCGTCAACTTCATCAGCTGTCTCAGTAACAAAAAATGCGTTGCCAGCAGCCCCGAGTACACCTGTTATTTCAAGTACTTGCGGGAACAGTACCTTAACGCGCGGTACGCCGCCTTCCGGCATGACCTGGTATTGGCAGGGAACAAACGCGGCCGGAACAGACACGACGAAAACTAGTACGACCTATCCTGTTTCGACTAGCGGGACCTATTATATCAGGGGCCGAAGCTCGTCAAAGTGTTGGGGACCAGCAACAGGGGTATCGGTAACCGTAAATCAAATCCCAGTCAAGCCTTCGGTATCTTCTTCTGCGCGCATTGGACAAGGAAGTTTAACCTTGAGTGTGAATTCCCCAGTCACGGGGTATACCTACCGCTGGTATACGGCTGCTTCCGGAGGTACACCCGTGTTCACCGGTGCTACCTATACCCTGAACCTAAGTCAAACAATAACCTATTATGTGACCGCCGTCAGCCAGCAGGGCTGTGAGAGTACCAGTCGGTCGGCTTTTACAGGAACGGTACATCCCTGGCCAGAAGTGGTGGCAAGCGGCCCGCTGATCTTAGCGCCAGGAGAGAGCGTAACCCTTTCAACAAGCGCTACTTATGCTACCTATCAATGGCTAGCATCTGGTAGTGAACTGGCAGATAAAACGGCACAAACCTTGAAAGTCCGGGAGCCCGGAAGTTATACCGTGCGCGTAACAGCCCTGGATGCGGCGGAGAGCGCTACGTCCGAGGGGGTACAGGTGCTGCACGCAAGGGATGTGGTTGATATGAACTATGTCGTGGAAAACACGGTAACGGTACCAGGTGTGAAGAGTGCGGAAGAAGCAGATCTGTTAGCAGTAGGTTCGCTGGTACAGCAGATAAATTATTTTGATGGGCTGGGGCGTTCCCTACAAACAGTGCTTACCCAAGCAAGCCCTTTGAAGCAAGACATCGTCACGCCCTTGAGCTATGATGCATTTGGGCGTCCGGATACAACGTACTTGCCTTATGTGCAGGGGAAAGGTGGTGCCTTCCGCCCCCTAGCTATCGCTGAACAAAGTGCCTTCTACCGACCTGATGTATCAAATGTTAAAAACTATAGTACGGATAATAGGCCGTATGCCGTGCCCGAATATGAAGCCTCTCCCCTAAACCGGGTCTTAGAGCAAGGAGCACCAGGCGTCGCGTGGCAACCTATTGCAGGAGCGGCAACAGGCAAGACAATCAAGGCTGCCTGGCGTAGCAACCAGCCTGGTGAAGTGCGGCTTTGGAAGTATGATCAGACAAGCGATGCTTTTACAACAGCTGGATTTTACCCTGCCAATACCCTGCAGGTAACTGAAATACGCGATGAAGCGGATGCTTTGACTATGGAGTACAAGGACCTGCAGGGAAGAGTGGTGCTGAAAAAAGTACAGGAAATAGATAATCCGCAAAACGCGCAGGCCCAGGTAGGTTTTATGGTAACACAGTATATGTACGATGACCGGGGGCAACTGCGGGTAGTCATGCAGCCTGAAGGGAGTAAGAAAGTACCGGCCACTGGAACATGGTCCCCAACATCCTCTTTTGTAGAGACTTGGTGTTTCCGCTACAACTATGATGGCAAAGGCAGGTTGATTGAAAAGCAGGTGCCCGGAGCCGGAGCCGTGTTTATGGTCTACAATCAACGCGACCTACCGGTGCTCACGCAGGACAGTGTGCAGCGCGTGCGGGATGAGTGGAGCCTTACCAAGTACGACCGCGTAAACCGCCCTATCCTGACAGGGAAGCTGGTACTGGCAGGGAAAACCCGTGCTACCATTCAAAGTGAGCTGGACGCTTCAACGGAGACCATACACTTTGAAGGCCGGCTGACAAATGATCAGATTGGCTATACCCTAAATAATGCCTACCCTCGTGGCCTAACCGAAAAAAGCCTGCTTTCAGTTACCTATTACGATGACTATAATTATGCAGCACTTACTGGGTATGCCTTTGCGGCACAGCTAGGTCTTCCCGATGCGGCGGTGAACAAACAGTTGCGGGGACAAGTGACCGGCGCGCGCACGAAAGTGTTGCATACGAACCACTGGATCACCAGCGTAAACTACTACGATGAAAAGTACCGTGTACTCCAGTCCCTTTCGGATGGCTACCTGAATGGTCAAATCGTGTCAAAAGGAGAGCGCCTGACCACTAGCTATGACTTTAGTGGGAAACCTATCCAGACACTAGCCACGCATCAGGTACCGGCTAATGGTGGAAGTATGGCCAGAACACATACCGTGCTCGATAGTATGGCATATGACCACATGGGCCGACTGACGCAAACTTGGCAGCAAATCAATAACCAGCAGCAGGTACTGCTCTCGAGCCTTACCTATAACGAGCTAGGGCAGATGGTGGACAAGCAGCTGCATTCGCGGGATCAGGGATATACTTTCCTGCAGTCAGTAGACACGCGCTATAATATCCGGGGCTGGCTCACTTCAATCAACAACGAAAACCTGAACAATGACGGTGGTATTAAAAATGAAGATAGCGGGGTAGGAGAAGACTTGTTTGGGCTGGAACTTAGCTACAATATAGGCTTGCAACTGGGGGTATCCCCTGCGCAGTTCAATGGCAATATTTCGGAAATACGCTGGAAGAGCCTGAGTGATGGGGTGCAACGGGGCTATGGTTATAGTTATGATAAATCGGGCCGTCTGGTTAAAGGGACCTATCGGGCCAACATTGGTGCCGGGTGGAATGCTGAGCTCGACAATTATTCGGTAGAAATGCAACTCAAAGATGCTGCCGGCAATGTGATAGAAAGCGGCTATGATAGTAACGGGAACATCCGTCACCTCGCACGCCAGGGCCTGCTGCTGGGCAACCCGAATGATCAATTGGATCCAAGCAGGCAATTTGGACAAGTGGACAAACTAACTTACTCCTATATAGGTAACCGCCTGGTAGGCGTAGACGATGCTTCCCCTGCAGCTGGTTCTGCCGGTGATTTTCGGGACAATGGCAGCAAGTATGCTGTAGCTGGCACCGAGTACAGTTATGATGCAAACGGGAACCTCATTGCCGATAAAAATAAAGGGATTAGCCACATCCGCTACAATCTTCTGAATCTACCCGACAGTGTTGCTATCACGGGCAAAGGATATATCTTGTACCTTTATTCAGCAATTGGTGCAAAGCTGCGTAAAGAAGTCCATGAACAAGGTAAGCCGGTGGTCAGCACCGATTATGCCGGGTTGTTTGTGCACCAGGCCGATACCTTGTTTGCCCATACGCCAGAAGGGCGGGTATTGTACCAGCCTGAGGCAAGTGAGCCATGGCGGTATGAGTACCACTTGAAAGATCATTTAGGCAATCTGCGTGTTTCCTTTGCTGAAGAGACCAGTACTACCCAGCAAGCTACCATGGAGCCTATGATGGCAAGTACGGAGGAAAGCAATTTTGACAATGTCGCTGAAACCAGGCACCTGGATAGGGGCAGAGCAAGAACGGGTAGCCATGCGGCCCTTTTAAATGCAGGTAAAAATAAGCCGGTAGGCCCTAGCAAAAGAGTGCAGCTGCAACAAGGGGATTCGCTGCAGGTGGAAGTATATGGTATGTACGAGACGGTCAAAGAACAGGACCTAGCTTTTAGCTTGCTTTCCTGGCTGGCTGCCAGCGCTGTGGTAACCACTACTAATCCTGTTGGAGAAAGTAAAGCAAAACAAAACAAGTACTTGCCATACCTGGGGGTAGGGCTGGCGCTGGCTCCCCAAGTGCTACAAAAAGAAAAAGGTGTGCCCAAAGCCTATTTGCGCTATATTGTCTATGATAGTGATTCCAACTACGTGACAAGCGGTTATCAGGCTCTAGGCCGGGAAGGCAAAGGCAACTGGGAAAAGCTCGAACTAACTTATAAAGCCGAAAAAGATGGCTTTGCGGAAATGTATGTAGCCAATGAGTCAGGCAATGATGCGTGGATGGATGACTTGAGCATTACGGTCACCACGCCGATGCTGGTTCAGGAAAATCATTACGATCCGTGGGGATTGAACTTGGCTGGCCTCGAGCGGCAGAATACACCGGATCACTTGTTTCAGTATAATGGAAAAGAGAAGCAGACTGAGCTGGGGCTGAACTGGAGTGATTATGGGGCCAGAATGTATGATGCCCAACTCGGTAGGTGGCATGTCATAGATCCAATGGCAGAAAATCACTACGGATTCACCCCCTATAACTATGCCCTGAACAACCCACTTTTATTCACGGACCCTTTTGGTATGGACACACTTAGTGTTCATACAGAAAAGCCTATTAAGAAGAATGATGTACTTAAGTTAGATGATGGATCTGAAATACTAGTTAATACAGGAGAGGCAGTAATTACTGCTGAAGCCCCTAAGGAAGAAAGTCGTGATGTACTATCTACCTCAGGCCGTCACGCTGCCATCGATTTCAGTTTTTGGTTAAGAATGAAGCAAGCAGGCTTAAAGCAACTGGAAATGCTGGGCTTTCATAATGAACCTACTGAAGGTATTCCTCAATACATAGGTGGGAGCGGTCCTTCTCCTTCATTGGTTGGAGTAAGTCCTAAAGTATTGACACAGTTCTCGTCCAGTGTAATAGATGATGCAGTTGGGCTTTTGGTTAAAGATCCAAATAAGCTTAATCATCTTTTTCCTGCTAAACACAACCTTAGTTCATTAGTTAGCATGCTAGGAGGTAAAGAAAACACAATTAGAGCTGTATTGAATTCGGCTAATGGTAAGCTTCCTGCAACTGGAATATTTAAAGATGTTCCTGTTAATGTTGCCGGTCAAACTGTACTTATAAGAGGTAATGTTATCAATGGAGTTCCTCGTATCGGAACAATGTTTATTCCTTAATTATACTTAAATGAATTGGAAAGAAAAGTTAGCAGAAATAGAATGCCATTTTGGGCATCACGAGAAAAGAGATTGGCGCCCTACTATTGAATTGGTACAAAGATTTAGGATGGAGCAGCTAAGTAATGTAGAGTTACGAATACGGATAATATATTTGTTACACAATATCTTAGTTGAGGAAGAATATACACAAGAGGAACATGACTTAATCGCTAGCCTGTTAAAGTTAGAGTTTGCTGAATCTTACCAAAAGTTTTCAGATAATAGCGAGTATTTATTCTTCATTGGCAAAATTCTATATGTCGCTGAATGGTATTTTGGAATAGATGATGATACAAAACCATTAGAAGATAAGTTTGCCTTCAAAATGCAGAAGAAAGCTTTTGAAAAAGAACCCCATAATAAATTATATGAGTGGGCTTTTCTGTTTTCCAAAAATGATAAAGAAAAATCTTTCCTTCTAGCAAAGCAATTACTTTATAGTGATGCTAGTTGGTTGAATTGGCTTAAAGTTAAGGGATTTCCTGGGCTATATATTATTGAGGCACTAAAGTATTGTTATGAGAATTATAAATAGGCACTAATTTTTGTATTTTTTATTCTAACCCGATTTTGAAATCCAGTTACTCTGCTAAAAGCTTATATAAAAATTTATATTAAATCCCCGTGTGCTCACTCCATTTTATAGCAAAAGCCCTCTATACACAGATTGGGCTTTCGCTTTTTAACAGCAATTCTATAAAATTAGAGCTATCACAATATCTAATGTCAAAGGCAGGATAAGCGGTGTTCGTGCGCTCCTAACTTAGTTATGTCAGCTAACAAAGCAATACCTTCCTGTGACTTATTCATGCCGTGTAAGGTTTTAAATAGTTACTTGCCATTAACATGTTATAATAAATACACTATCTTCAGTATACAAGCTGCGCCAATCGGGTGTAGCATTGACTATAAGAGCACTACGATCCGTGGGGTCTGAACCTTGCGGGTATTGTAAGGCAGAATACGCCGGACCACCTGTTCCAGTATAATGGAAAGGAACGTCAGACCGAGCTGGGCTTGAACTGGAGTGACTATGGAGCCCGAATGTATGATGCTCAACTGGGTAGATGGCATGTCATAGATCCAATGGCAGACCAGATGAGAAGATATTCACCATATAACTATGCATTTAATAACCCGATTCGATTCATTGATCCTGATGGAATGGCACCTATAGATTGGGTCAAGTTAGGAAACGGAGCTATCAAATTTGATTCTAAAGTAACTAATCAGGAACAAGCTGTTAAAAAATATGGTGCAGGTTCTGTTAGCTTAGGGAAATCTGCGACTCTTATTAGTGAGAGCGGTGACCAAGTTACTTTAAATGATGATGGTACAGCTAGATCATCTGTATTATTATCTGAAGTAACAGTAACAGGAGAGAAAACTGATCCATCCTTAGCAGATATGACAACAGGAGTGAGCGACGCTATAGGCTTATCGAATGAAGCCCATGGTATTATATTAGGTGCTGCTCAATCCTTAGATAAAGCTGGTGATGCAGCAGGTGGCTTTAAAGCCGTCGGAAAAGTATTGGATGTTGTTGGTCAAGTTTCCGGCGTAACTAGTGCGATAAGTTCAACATCAAATGCAATAGATAATCCAACGGCTGGGAATATCTTGAAAGCTAGTTTAGACGTTTCTCTTGCTGTTTCTTCTTTTACAGGAGTTGGATTGTTGTCAAAGCCTCTCGTAGGTTTAGCTGACGGAGTTTTAGGGGCTACAGGAGTGAAAGATGCAGCTTTTAAGTACTTTGACACCAAAGTAGATAATTTTAAGTTTAATCAATTGCTTGATTCTCAAAATGTTGACACAAGTAAAATTAAATTATAATGAATTTTATAAATAAAATGATTGTTGCCCTTTATCAAAGGGAACAAATAAATATGCAGTATTCAGGTGGCACTGCAAGACTTTTCATAGCTAAATTAGTTTTTTGTCTTCTAATATGGATTTGGCTGCTACCAATTTTAGGGATTTTAGAAAACAATTTAAACTTAATTGAAATTAGTTTCGAAAAACCATCAACTAAATGGGGTTATGTTCCTATACTTATCATATTATATCTTGCTCTGCATTATTTTACATGGAAAGTTAAGGAAGTGGATGAGTTTATAGAAAATGAAGAAAATATTGAAAGTATAAAATCAGCTAAAAGGTTATTTTTTATTTTACTAGTAATAGGGTTTGTATTCTTGATAGCAGTTGCAAAGTACAATCAGGGGAACCCACTTTCAGATTAATATTTGCTCCATCAATTTTTTAAATTTATTCCTTGAGTTTATTATGCTAGAGTCCACTTGAAGAGGTGGGCTCTAGCTATTTTATTGACTGACTAAAAACTAAAAGTTGAAAGGATTGAACGATGTTACCTTACATCTTCAGGCACTAATGCATTGACGAAACCCATATTTATGGTTTTTGTATAAGATGTAAAATGCTGGCAGGATTAAGTAATAGCTGTCAACCCAGGGTAGGATTAACAGTGTAAACTGTCAACTTTTTTCAGGACGAGGCACAAGGACGAGGCACTAATCACTTTATCTCACAAAACCTCCGTGGCTGTTGCACAACTACTATTCTTATCATACGCTTTCAGCTTCTAAACTTACTAAACCAATAGCTTCACACTGGTTTCGGTAGTTTGCGTTGCATAGCGCAGTAAAAACATAAAAGGATTAGTTAAGATAGCTTCTTTTTCCAGTACCTGGGCCATGCTTACAGCTCTGGCTGGCTTACACTTCATGTACTTTTTGAGATTGAAGGCAACAGCTGCCAGCAGCATCACTTTGTGGGCTCCTGATTTTCCCAGCACGTTGATTTTGCGCAAGCCATAATGCTGCACAAGGCTTCCAAACACTGGCTCTATGGTGCTCTGGCGGAGTTTCTTCATGCGATCTCCTTGCCTGCTATGCTGTCTGGAGTAAGCCTGCTGGTATTGTTCGTCATAAGCGGTGCGGGTAATTTTGCGGCACCTGGTCTTAGGCGCACAGGTAGCTTTGCGAGGACATTGCCTACAATCACTGGGTACTGCCCAGTAATGCTTCAGTAACCTGCCGTCCGGCGTATGATCAAAGCTTTTGAATTGGAGCGCTTTTCCCATCGGGCAGCTGTACTGATCTGCTTTCTTATCATAGGGGAATCCATTGATCTCGGGCTTGTACATTCCAAAAACCGGTATCCAGGCAGTAATCCCCCGTAGTTCCAGAAAGTAATAGTTGGACCCATTCGAATACCCGGCATCAGCTAGCAGATCTTGCATCGATAGCCCATTGGTTAGGAGTCGGCTTTGCACCTGCCCAGTCAGGTTTGGCAGATACTGGCTATCACGGCCATCAGCAAAATCGGCCTGAATATGAGAGATCACCCCTTGTGCCGTATCAACTGCCATGCTGCAGTGGTAATTGAGTTTTCTGGCCTTTCCAGTCTTAACAGAGATGCGGGCATCGGGATCATGTGGGGCATAATGCGTTTTGTTGCTAACCAGCTGTGCCTTCTCATGACTTGCCCCTAAAGCGGTAGGAGCCCTTTTGAGATTTTGCTGATGCTTTTCCAGCTTCCTAAGTTGATGGGCAGGAGCTGTAATAAGTGGTAGCGGCTTTATGTTTTTAGGATATTGGACGTCATGTAGCGGAGTTGTCAGATATGGTTTTGCGGATTCCTGTGGCTGCTTTAACAGCAGCCTTTCCATCGAAGCGTTAGCCTTAATCGGGGCTGAATCGATTGCCTGCACACTACCCGACACCATGCCCTGCTATACGCACAGGCTGAAAACTTTGTCAAACAGAGTCTCAAACAGTTGTTCAGGGAATAGCTTTCGGGTTCGTGATACGGTGGAGTGCCAGGGTAGCGATTCGTCGAGCTGGTAGTCTAGAAAGTATAACAGGTCCAAACGGAGGCTACAGTGCTCGATCAGTTTGCGGTCTGATACGATGTTCTCCAGATAGCTTATCAGGCAGAGCTTAAAGAAGACGACCGGATCAATGCTTTGCTGGCCGCACTTGCCGTAGTAGGGAGCTGTTAATTCGT
Source organism: Pontibacter fetidus (assembly GCF_010119545.1). Taxonomy (GTDB): domain Bacteria; phylum Bacteroidota; class Bacteroidia; order Cytophagales; family Hymenobacteraceae; genus Pontibacter; species Pontibacter fetidus. The sequence goes on from NZ_JAAEAA010000025.1 coordinate 32,299, forward strand.
AGAGAAATGATAGGTCGATCCTGTCCTTGAGGCGCCGGTAAAAGTTATGTTCCGGCACATGAGCCGAAAGCGAAAAGAGCAATTGCCGCTCATCTTTAAAATTCTTCCTTCCCTGCATAGCACCTTAGAGTTAACCATTATTATTTAACGACTATATCTAAGTTGGTTGTGCAACAGCCACCTCCATTTTAAGAGATACAATTTATTTTAGTAAAAAAGTCAAAGCCATACGTTACATATATTTAACGTATGGCTTTGACAGGTGGGGAGCCAGAAGACTATGCTGGCCTAGTCTACATGCACCAAAGAGAGCGTAAATATATCTGAGCTGCCATCGGAGAAGATGATAGTTGATGTTAATTGCAAAGAGCCTTCTGTCAGAGCATCAATATTCCAGTTTTCTTCATTTGGAGTGCCTTGGAAAAGAATTAACGTATTTCCTATTAAGCGCCAAGTGCCTATGCGGGTATTGCTGGTAGTTGTTTCTGTGTAAGTGCCATTAGATTGATACTGAGCGCGAACACTGCGCATTTGAAGCATGTCTGGCTGATATGTCACGTCTTGATCATCTCGCATGATGCGACTGATTTTCCATGTCTTTTCTGTGAGTAGTTCTTCCTTGCTGGGCTGTGGATCCTCACTCTTGCTACAGCTAGCAGTAACGAAAGCGAAGCTAAGCAGGAGCATCAGGTAAAATAAGGCTTTGTTTTTCATGATTCTTTAGGTTTAGTTGGATTTTCAAAGCTAAGGAATAGAATTATATATGCATAATATAATATGTATTATATTTTATGTTTAATTAAGTAGGTAACATTAAAGATTGCTTCTGCGGAATTTCCGGCAAAAGCAGCGGCATGGATGACAAGAAACAAGACCCTAGATTAACAGCGATAGGAGATAAAATTAAACGGCTGCGCCTGGCTAAAGGCTACCGTTCGTATGAAACCTTTGCGTTCGATCATGGCTTACCTCGAGTGGGGTATGGGCGGCATGAAAAAGGAGCTAATTTAACTATGGCAAGTTTACTTCGCCTGCTCGACATCCATGGTATTAGCCTGCAAGAATTTTTCGATGATCTATAAAAACCTATTTTCGTTCACTACACTACCTTTGTATAAAAAATTAAACAATGCAATTAAGCATCCAGCTAAAAAGTGAGATAAAAATAAAAGGCTATGACTCGAATTCTGTGATAGATGAGACGGAATGCTTGGGAAGAATTTCTCTTAGTAGGTATAACATAGACTCACAAGAGGAATTATTACCAGGATTGTTGTGGGGGGATTATCATCAGTTATTTACTCCAGCTTACTGGAAACTTCAATATGATCTGTATAATGTTTCAACTCCTGTTCGCTCACACCGGCTTGGAGATAGTATTATAGAGGAAGTGGTTGCTTGCTTACTAGGAGGATATGGAATACCAGCTGAAATAGGCTTGCTAGCTCTTAGAAGGCTAAAAGATGAAGGCCTCATAAAGCAGAACGTCACTCAGCATGAGTTGGAGGCAGCACTTGAAAAGCCGTTGATTAAGTCTGACGGAAAGCAGATCAAATACAGGTTCCCTAGGCAGAAAAGTAAATACATAGCAAACTTTTTATCTGAAAACTGCCTGAACGTGATGCCAACTAACTGCGATGATCTTGATTTACGGGCTTGGCTCCTTAAAGTGAATGGAATTGGGCCTAAAACAGCTTCATGGATTACGCGCAATTGGCTTTATAGCGAACGAGTAGCTATTTTAGATATTCATATATTGAGAGCAGGGATGCTAGCAGGCTTCTTTCCTCCAGATGCTGATGTGACAAAGGAATATTCTGAGTTAGAAAAAAAGTATCTACTCTTTTGTGATGCAATTAAAGTACTACCTTCAGTCATGGATGCCATCATATGGGAACAGATGAAGTTCACTAATACTTTAGCAATTAAACTTTTAAAGAAACAAACTATATGTCAGGAAGTGGCAACACACCAGAAATCAGCAGTATGGGGGAGCAGGAGCCAGATTGCTCTCAATTAAGAATTCGAACACAGCTTTCGACACCAAATATCAGTGTGTTGGCTACTGTTTCAGTCGGCGATGTGCTAGATGTTTCATTAGCCAGTGCACAAGGACCTATACAAGTCATAACTGCTACTGGTCAGGTAGCAGGTGCTATCGTATCGCGTGAACAGGCAAGGCTTATCAATTGTATCAGCAACGGATTTACCTACCAGGCCGAGGTGTTAGAAATAGATGGAGGGAATTGTAAAATTTTTATTTCTGCTATATGATTAATATTATAGGAGGCACTTATCACGAGGTTTGCTTTGAACCTTATTGGGATGAGACGTATGGTTCTGGCCTTAGAGCCTGTCTTTCTCTGCTCGATCTAGATAGCGAGCTTGACCTGAATTTCCACACTTTCAGCGATAGAATCAATCAAAGTTATCTACAGTCTTTAGAAGCGCAATACCGAAGATTAAAGATAACCCTCTCAGAAGTAAAGGGTTCCCCGGTCTTTCAGTACGATCACCCCTTGGCTGTCCCCCGAATTTACCCACGACCCGATACACTAGAGAAAGGCTACATTGAGGCTGAGGCAGATAACGTGATATTTTACGGAATACTGGAAGGAGATGCATCAATCAAAGGAAGAAATGTAGTATATGATCCACAATCGCCTGCAAACCCAATCCCTTTCTCAAAGACTGGTTCAACAGCCGATTCACTGGCTGTCGTTGTAAATTACTCTGAGGCTAAGCTTATGAGTAAGAGAAAAGATGTTCCTGGCATTCGAGCGTTTTTCTTTGAAGAGGAAAATGTTGATGTGCTTGTGCTTAAGTTTGGCCCAAAGGGAGCAAAAGTTTTTACCCGCAATGGGGAAGAGTATGATGTACCAGTTTTCAAAACTAAATCAGTTTGGCCTATCGGCTCTGGTGATGTCTTTACTGCTGTATTTGCGTATTACTGGTTTAAAGGCATCCCGGTAGAGGGAGCTGCATTAAATGCTTCCCAAGCAACAGCAAAATACTGCAGCACGAGGTTGCTTCAGTTTTCGCCTCAGGCTGATGTTCTTAATCTAGAGCCTCTTTTGATAGCTGATTATACAGATAAGACGATTTATCTGGCAGGGCCTTTTTTCACTTTTGCTGAACGGTGGTTGATTGACCAAATAAGAACTGCACTTCAAGGGATTGGCCTGAAAGTTTTCTCACCCTTTCATGATGTAGGCCACGGATTAGCTAAAGATGTTGTGCAGAAAGATATTGAGGGGCTGGAATCGGCGGGGCTAGTTTTTGCAGTACTGGATGGTCTTGATTCTGGTACCCTGTTTGAAATAGGATACGCTGTAGCAAGGGGAATACCAGTGATAGCTTATGTGCAGAATGAAGGAGAAGAGTCTGTTAAGATGCTGGAAGGCTCTAATTGCATGCTGGAACGGGATTTGACAACGGCAGTTTATAAATCATTTTGGGTTTTGTCTGCACATGAGTAAGGCTATTTTACTCTCTGGCGGGTTGGACTCAATAGCACTTGCTTATTGGAAGAAACCTGATATTGCTTTTACCATAAACTATGGTCAGAAACCAGCCTTAGCTGAAATAAAAGCTAGTGCCGCTGTCTGTACTTCACTTAGGATTGAGCATAATGTAATCACTGTTGACTGTAGCGCGCTTGGTTCAGGGGATTTGGTGGGTGAGAATGCAATAAGTTTAGCTCCGGCTTCCGAATGGTGGCCGTATAGAAATCAACTGCTTGTTACCCTTGCCTGTATGAGAGGAGTGGGCTTGGGAGTTACGGAATTAATGGTTGGCACCGTTAAAACAGATGCATTTCATGCAGATGGTACTGAAGGATTTTACGAAAGGATGAATCAACTAGTAAGTTACCAAGAGGGTGGAGTTAGAATATCTAGTCCAGGCATCTGTTATAGCACCACAGAGTTAATTCAGATGTCTCAGGTCCCTGCCAGTATATTGTTATGGGGGCATTCCTGCCACACATCAAACATTCCGTGCGGCAACTGTAGGGGGTGCCACAAATATCTCTATGTGAAGCAACAGCTTGGCTATGACTAATATTCAAGACCCCTTCCCAAAGCAGAATGAGAAGCCGTACAAGCCATTCTTGTACCAAATCAAGAGAAAGATAAGCTTGTCGAGAATTGTTAAGAAAATTGATGTAAACTTTTTTGAGGTTATCTCTATAAGAAGGTCACGGAGAGATTTTGGAATTCTAACTTTGGAGAATATTGGAGATCTTTTGTGGTTTACCTCCAAAGTTATGGAAGTAGAAATGTTGGAAAGTGGATTCCTTTGGACCCACCGACCCACTCCTTCTGCCGGTGGAAGACATCCCATAGATATTCTTGTATCACTTCCATCGGAGTTTGGCTCTCGTAGTTTTTGCGTTTATAACCCCTTAGATCACAGTCTAAATGAACTTGAAGTAGATGCATCAGATCTTAATGCCCTTATAGAGCACACAGATAATATTCTTACCATTGGTAATGCTACAATCTTGTGGTTTGTGGCTCACTCATATAGAACATCCTCAAAATATGAGAATTCTGAAAGCCTTGTTTGGCGTGATGCAGGTGCTCTTTTGTACTGTCACCAACTTGTGAGCCAAGCATTAGGAATTAGATGCTGCCCCTTAGGTAGCTTAGGAGAACCTTATGTTTCTAATTTATTAGGAGGAGATACACTATACGGTGTAGGAGGGTGCTTGCTAGGTTAGAATCATATGATTTCATACAACTAATCTCAAATTAATATAGACCCTATTAAATAAAAGCTAGTTACCAACTATTCTTAAACGCTAAAGCTTTTTGAAGATAATGAAGACATATGATCTAGCTCATATTTTTGAGTCCAACGTACCTTTTTATGGGACAATGGAAGATTATGAGAAGCTGAATGAGGTGGTAGGGCATGCGAAAAGAAAAATTGATAGCAGTGACAGCCCAAGAGAATTAATTTTTGAGTCTTGGTTTTTATTTGACTATCTAATTAGAAAGCTGCTGTTAAAAGCATTTAACATTGAAAATTATGAGACTGAAGAGTTTGATCCAATGTATGATTACCTTCCCCAAAGTTTTGATAGTTGTCTCAAAAGCTTAGAATCTTTATTGAAGCAACAAAGAAGAGTTTATCAGCAGCAACTTCATCCTAATACAGTGAGAACTTACCCCATATTTACTATGCCTGGAAGTTTCTTTCTTTACCTTCATGATAAGGATCCAAATCTAGTAACTCAATTCATTGATAACCTTAGAGATTACGAATTGCTATACGAAGCAGAATATCAAGGTTTAAAGGAAAAATTTAAGAATGAAGACTATGAATGTGACTCAGTTTCCCGTAGGTGGTATGACACATGCCAAAATATAGATGCTAATTGGTTTAAATCTATAAGGAAACTCAATAAGACCAGGAATAGAGCCGCCCACGTAGTTGATGCGGAAAAAATTTATAGCTCTTTTGGAATTAATGGAGCAAATAAACTAATAAAGCTAAAAGCAGAGCTAATAAAGTTATTAGATGAGGCATTCTTTTTTAATGGTTAAGTTTCGTAAGCAAATTTCCAATTGCATTAAGTCTTATAATTATTCTTATGTTAAGTAGTAAAATGATAGACTAGCTCATCCATTGCTTTAGTCTCTTTTCTATTTCAGCAGCCAGGGTATTATTGTATTGGTAAATTATATTTTTGCCCATTAATTCTTTCAGCTTTGCAGCCGCTTCGTATGGTTGCAAATGCTTTTCAGCAATTAATTGATCAAAAATCCAAAGTAAACCATGATATTCTATTACTTTCTTTCTAGCATAGTTCCGAACAGCTTTGTCGCTACTCAAAACAAAAGCGTCTATCTTTGCTGCTAAGAATAAAACTGTTTTGTCATTATCTGATAAAGCTCTAGGAAATCCCTCTTCTAATATTTCCTTACGTTCATCCTCAGATATATTGTAAAGAAAAAGCTTACCACCTGACTGGTAAGCTTTCAATAGTTCTTGCTGCTCTGGATACAGCTCGTTATACACATCTATTGTGGTATGCAGCTCAATAGGCAAATTGAAAAACTGCGAAGCCAGTTTCAATTCAATTATATCTATAAAGATACATGCATCCGTTACTGCTACTTTCATTACATAATTAAGCTCTTCGATCTAAACTCAGCTAACTTCATGTTTGAAAGTTCTGCAGCCTTACTCATAGATATAAGATCCTCTGCAAGTGCTCTATAAAGGAGCTGTTTGAAGCGGTTAGACTTTTCCATTCCCCTATATCGATATTCAGAGGGTTCAACTAGCTTCCAACCCATTTGCTTCATATGAGCCATAAGCTGGTTAAAATAACTTACACTTATTATTTTCAGGTCTTTTAATCTATAAAGTAGGGCCTGTATAGAAATACCATACTGCTGCTTTATTACGCCTAGCTCATTAATAAACAATTTGCTTCTCTTGGGCCCTAATTCGATTTTAGCTATATCATTAGGGAAAAGCATGGCACCAGCAAAATAATTGCAGAATTCTTCTTTCTTCTTCTCATCTAAATGCGACATGTTCAGGAGCAAATGCGCAAGCTCATGTAGGGCGGTAAACCGCTTTCTATCATCCTGAATGGTTTCCCCAGAGTTGAGCACAATAACAGGAATAGATTTACTCTTTATCCAAGCCTGCAATCCCTCAAACCCTTCTGCCTCATCTAGCTCAATTACCTTTATATGATGGTCCTCTAGAAGTTCTACAATATTGTACAGTGGATCCGTTCCTAATTTCCAAACATCACGGATAGTAATGGCAGCAGACTCTACATCTGAGGTTGAATTAATCACTATCTTCTTTAAAGGATTATCAAAGACATGTTCAATTCCAATAATTTCCTCTAATTCTAGATAACGGGCGACTTCTTCACGAGTCTTCTCAACTACTATTGTCTTCTGCTTTGATGACATCTTCTCAGCCTTCCTAAATTCTATTTCTCCGAGTTCTACATCTATCTCTCTGAAAAAATAGTCAGGCCTCACTGACAAAGCATCACTCAAGTAACCCAGCATTTCACTATCAGGGATTACATCTCCCTTCTCGTATTTATGCAGCGCCTGCCGACTAATCTTATTGTTCAATTTATCGGCTAACCCTTGTAGTGAAAGTCCACTCATATTACGTGCAGACTTGAAGCGTTCCGAAAAAATATGATTCATGAGGTATCTCCTTTTTTATCCTTAAACAGGAATAGGCTTGAATAGGTTTACAAAAGTCGTAAATATTAAACAATTGTCAACTAAATTTTAAAAAATTCTTATTTACCTATCTGTCTGATATTCAGCCATATCTTATAAAATAAGTTATTTAAATGAGAAATGCAAATAAATCTTGGTTGACAAATGTAAAAATTTTTCCTATACTTGTAAACCAAAACATTAAATATAGTGTTTACTTATTAACTGATAATAGCAAGCTGATTAAAAAACAAAAAACCCACTCTACAGGTGGCTCCTTCAGAGTGGGCATTGGGAAAAAAGTTTGGCGACTTCAGGAGGCTGATCACCTCCAGGGCTTCCCATTTAATTCGAATACGAGCTGTAAGGTATGTAGTTTAAATGAACTATGCAATACTCTCCTGTTCCAGCCTGAGTAACCCAGCCCTGGGAGCTTTAAAAAGTGAGGGCTTATAGTTTATTTAACAATATACTTTTATGAACAATCAATACAATGAAGCAGGCAATGCGGAGAAAAAGCACGAGCCTGCAAACCAATACCACATCCTGGTGGACCGCGACAATATAAAAGTCGAGAAAGAGTGCCTTACAGGGCGCGAAATATTAACGCTTGCACAGAAGATACCTGCTGAGCGATACCAGCTGAACATGAAGCAGAAAGGCGGCAAAGTAACCAAAGTAGGTTATGATCAGACAGTGTGCCTGAGTGAGCCTGGAATAGAGAAATTCCTGACGCTTCCGCTAGACCAGACAGAAGGTGAAACATTAAGAAGAGAATGTACACTGCTGGAAGAAGACGAAGAATACCTGCAAAGCCTGCAGCTACCTTGGGAAACAGTTAATGTCGGCGGCATGCCTTGGCTGTTCATCCATAACTATCCTATACAAGGAGGGTATAACGTGAACACTGCCACTTTAGGCATAAGGATGACTCCAAGTTATCCTGTGGCGCAGCTAGACATGGTGTACTTCTACCCTGCACTGAGCAGAAATGACGGACAACCTATCGGAGCTCTTTCCCCCTTAGATTTAGATGGTAAAGTGTTTCAGCAATGGTCCCGCCATCGTACCCCCTCAAACCCCTGGAGACCGGGGCTAGATAACTTGAGCACGCATGTGCCGCTAGCGGATCATTGGTTGGATGATGAATTTAGAAAGCGTCCAGGTCATGCAATATCAGCTTAGACTATCAGGTTCGCATTACCAACAGCTAAAGCAACACCTCTTTCCCGGTGACGGGAAAGAGGCTGTAGCTGTTGCCTTATGCGGGAGGCATGAAAGGCAAGGCCTTTCAATGATGCTGGTGCACAAACTTATGCTGATTCCTCATGAAGCATGCATACGAACAGAAGACAATGTCACTTGGGGTACCGAGGTGTTGCTGCCTTTTCTGAAAGAAGCTTCTAACCCTAAAAAAAATATGGGTATTCTTAAGATTCACTCTCATCCAGGTGGCTACCCTTATTTCTCAGAAACAGACGATGCAGCTGATGCTGATTTATTTTCTTCTATTTTCGGATGGTGTGAAACGGACGCTGTACATGGTTCTGCAGTCATGCTTCCGGATGGTAGAATTTTTGGAAGGGCATTTACTCCTGATCTTATCTCCTATCCATTCGATAAGATCTCGGTGGCAGGTGATGAATTTAAGATATGGGAGCATAGCATAGGTGCTTATACTCCCGATGATTTCGCTGTAAGAACAGCACAAGCTTTTGGAGATGGTACTTATGCCAAATTAAAGCGGATTAAAGCTGGTGTCGTTGGATGCTCTGGCACTGGTAGTCCTACAATTGAGCAACTAGTTAGGTTAGGTATAGGTCAACTTGTATTGGTCGACCCTGATGAGGTGGAGCATAAAAACCTTAATAGGATCTTGAACACAACTAGGGATGATGCAGATGCAAAAAAGTACAAGACAGCGGTTTTAGCAGAACGTATTCAGGCGTTTGGATTAGGCACAGAAGTTTATCCTTATGCAGAAAACTTGTATGATTCTATTAATGCACTTGATGACTTAATTAGCTGCGATGTGATATTTGGATGTGTTGATAGTGTTGACGGAAGGCATTTGCTTAACCAGCTTTCTAACTTCTACCTGATCCCATACTTTGATTTAGGGGTAAAGCTAGAAGCAGACGGCATGGGAGGAATTAGCAGGATCGCTGGCACAGTGCATTATCTACAACCTGGAGCATCTTCGCTGCTTAGCAGGGGCATGTACACGACCAAAATGCTTTTAGACGAGGCCCTGAAAAGACAGGACCTAGATGAATTTAACAAGCGGCTAAAGGCGGGGTATGTTCATAATGCAAACGTAGACAGACCAGCTGTAATCAGCATCAACATGCAGCTCAGCAGTATGGCTGTAAACGAACTCCTTAATCGGTTGCATCCTTTCAAGTTTGAACAGCCACGAAACTATGCGAAGGTATCTATGGACTACAGCGATGGATCGATCTGTAATGAAGCAGAAGATGAACTAGTAGTTGATGACTACCAAGTAAAGTATGCAGGGCGAGGAGACATGCAGCCTTTTCTCGGCATGTCTGACTTCTCAACTTTAAGCAAGTAGTTATTATGTGGAGCTATCTTAATCGGCAGTTACAAAGGATTATTAATTTCTTTCGCCCTGCATACAGAGCGAAAGATGTGGAAGATTTTCCAGAGTTGTTGGAGCTGAAGACTGTTTATGCAGTTGGAGCGCCGGTTAGCCCTTGGGTTTTGGCTTTCCTATGCCCTTGTGGTTGCAAAGCTATCATACAGCTTAACCTGCTCAAGGAAGCACGACCTAGATGGAGCTATAAAGTCTCAAAAAAAGGTGACATTACTGTACAACCTTCCATATGGAGGAAGCAAGGATGCCAGAGCCACTTCTTTATTCGCCGAGGCAAGATTGTTTGGTGTTAAGTAATCAATAAGTAGAAAGGAGGTGATTTTAATGGCGAAGAAAACTACTGTGCACAGAAGTGCGGACACAGGTCAGTATGTTACAAAGCAGTATGCCGACAAGCATCCTAAAACTACCGTTAAGGAAACTGTAAAGAAATCCAAATAACGGAATCTAAAAAAAGCAGAGGTCATAAAGATCTCTGCTTTTTAATTTACTCTGAGTAAATTCCATTCTGGGTTTTATCCCTTAGCTGAAGGCAAGTCAAATTTTATTCTCGTAGGTTTCATCACTTGTAATAGACTAATTGCAAATCTTACAAGCGTCCATATAGCTCTGTGCCTCTTTAAGCGAAATTGGATCTACGGAAGCTGAGCATCGGTTCAGGCCCCGGCAGGAAGATGAACGGTGGTACTTGACAGTGTTACCACTGGCGCAGTAGTACACTGTTGCTCCTTTTTTTACTGAGGTTGTGGTAGTTCGTTTGGTTGTGGTTTTAGCTGGGGTTTTTGCAGCAGGTTTTGATTTAACAGGTACTACCGCCGCAGGTGCTGCATCTTCTGTAACCGGCGTTTCTTGTACTTCATCTGAAGCCATGGCTGCAGCAGCAGCTGCAGCGGCCATACGGGCTGCTTCTGCACGCTTAGTCTCTACTTCTGCTTCCCGAGCCAATCGCGCGCGTTCTGCCGCCGCTCTGGCCTCTTCAGCAGCTTTAGCAGCAGCTAGCCGAAAGGTTTTCTGCTTTTCTGCTAATCCCGTGTAGAAAGCCATCTCAGCTTTATAGGGTGCTACGTTCCATTTCGGTCTCTGCTGCTCTAGAAGCTGCACTTTTGTAGTTAAGTCAGGAAATGTAGCTGTATAGGCTTCGAGTTGATCGAGCTGCCGGGCATCATAAAGGGCTTTAGCCTGATTTAATCCCTGCTCCACGGCTAAAATCACCTCGCGGTGCTCTCCTTTTACCTGCTGAGCTGGAACACGCTTAAGCGGCACCCGCGTGCCCTCATGGGAGAATGAAGAGACATTAGCCTCCCCTTTGCCTGCTTTGTCTTTGCCACCGGCAGCGGCCATTTTTACGCCTGTTTGCAACAGAAAAATCCCTCCAGTTACAGGATCAAGCTGGGCCCGAACCTGGGTAGCGCAGAAGAAGATAAACACAATCAGTAAAAGATGTTTCATCGGATAAAAAATATAAAAGTAAGATTCAATCAGTTAGCGATCTTTGAAGCGGGTAACCAAACCATTTTCCAGTACAAAGACATCACCGCTGCTTTTGTTGCCATACACCAATGTTTCCTTTGTTTTGGTTTTCATCACTTCTACTTCTATTTTATCGGGGGCTCTGTTTTTGGCTTCCAATACCTGCTGACGGGTCATGCCAATCCAGAACGCTTCCTGTAGCAACTTAGAAGCTACTTCCTCGCCATATTTGGCTTGCAGATCTAAAATGCGCGCTTTTGTTAACCGAGCTTGTTCTAAAGCAGCATCGAGGTCTGCAATGGTGATGTTACGGTCTTTAATTTTGCTTGCATAAAGTGTTTTTTGCTCGCTACTTAATAGGCCTTCCACTACCCGGGCCTGCATTAATACCAAACGTTGCTGATAGGCTATGTCCAATGCCTGTGCAGCTTGCTGATGTTGGCGAAGTGATTCTTGCTGTACGGCCTTAACTTGCTGACGCTGGTCGTTGGCACTTAGCCCGAGCAACACCAGTAGCGCTAACCCTACTAAAAGACAAATGATACCCCCTGTACTTGGAAGTGTTGCCAGGCCTCCTAAAAACAGCACTACCCCTAACAGCCATAAACACCCTGTAGCAGATGTTTGCTCTGCTGGAGCATGTGGGGCAGCAGAAGTCGTAGAAGTGTTGCGCCGCTTGGTACGGTGGCTTTTGTAAGTGCTGTACGAAACACCACTGCCAGGAATACCCACTGTTGTGCGGGTACCTTTCCGGCTAATGTTGACAGTAGCCCCTTTGCCGCCAATGGATGTGCTCAGGCCAGACTTGCTTACATTCAGCCGGACGCCTGGCATCAGCTTAAAGCTTTTGCGAAACCGAAAGCCCATTTAGCAGCTGTGTTTCGGGTAAATGAAGTCTTGTATACTGCCGCAGATCGAATTCAAAGCACCAGGACGACAGAAACGAAAAGAAATATCATGTAAAAAGGGTGATGATGTGTGAAGGGCATGTGTTTTCATATAGTGCAGTATGGTAAAAGTTACCTTTGTATTAAAGCTACAAGATATATATAAAATAATATATTAACACGGCAAATCAATAAGATAATAAGCAAACAATACCTGTAACTGGCAGCTATAATTCAACAAGGCGAGAGTCGCTTGTAGGTCATGTGTTATTTTATGCAAGTGGTACTTGCATAAAAGTAATCCAGGCCTCAGCAAAGGATTGCATACACATTGATTTACCCCGGTATGTCTTTCATAACCAGAAAAGTAGTGCTTACAAGTACCAATAAGCCGGCGGATTAACTTACCGCAATAAATTTACTGTTGTTGCTGGTATTGAATGAAATAAGTGTTTCAAAGTAAAACTCTAGCATTTAAGCATTTACAACAACAATAGTGTGCAGATGCGCCACGTTAATTCATTTTTTTTGCATCAGCGTCCAATACACTATAGACTTATCCATTTGAACACGAGAATCATGTGCTAAGATCAAAGCAGGTCAGGCGTGAGGTTAGCTAATTCCTTAAAACACAATCGGTGATACCACTACTCTTGAAGTAGCACTAGGATAATTACTGGTAGTCAAAAGAATACCTTAATCATATCTGTAATAAGTAGTTTCAAGTATATTTACTTAAAGTTTTACTTTAAGTAAATATACTTGAAGCATTATGGGTGCTTGCTATAAACAAAATCAACCTTATACGTTACTGAGAAAGCGTGTCGCCTTAATAGCTAAAGCATTAAAATAGAAAGTGGATAAATTACGTAATTATTGCGTAATTTATATATAATAATATGGCAATAATTACGTAATTTGTTGTCCCACAAGAAAAGTCTGCTACTTATGCCTAAATATAGCCGAGATGAATTTCCAGTAAACTCGATTGTTTACGAACGAACTTGTCCTTTTTGTAATCAAGCTTTTTGGGCCAATAAACCCCGCGCCATCTACTGCTCAGCCAAATGCCGAGTCTATGGAAACAAGAAAACACGAGAGTTGCAACAGACTGTTATAGACGCTTATGCAAAAGATCCAGCCGAAGCAGAGTTGCGCTACGGTCCTGTACTTATTGAAAAAGGGAACTTGGTGCAACTGCTTTATTATAACCCAATTGAAGAAGAACTTAGGGCACTAGATCCTGATGGTACTTTTGCACTTGAACATATAACAATGAAACAAGTCCAGCCATTAGAAAAGGTAATTGCCTACCACACCCTACATATGAAACATAACAGGTTTTATTATAAATGTATGCGTAGGATTTTGGAAGAGGATCAAGCTCAGGGCACTACCAAACTGACAGCTAAACAGCGTATCTACCTGGAGAAAGAACAAAAGAGAATAGATGGAAAGATAATGGAGCTACATGTACAATTGCAACGACTTCATAATAGCGATGAAAGTAAGGTTAACTGGTAGATGTAATACAAATACATTTATTTACCTGGTGAAATAATTACAGGTAGCTTTGCTACTGCTTTCAATCAATTATACAATCGCAAAATAGTAGCGGCTGTTCTAACACTTTGTAAAAAAATCTTTAAATGAAGATACTTGAAGTCAAACTGGAAAATATCCGAGCTATTGAGAAGCTAACTTGGAAATTACCTGATAAATGTCCCGCTGCTGGATGGCATGTTATCTTAGGTGACAACGGTTCGGGTAAATCATCTTTCTTAAGGGCTTTAGCTATAGGTTTACTTGGGTTAGAGAGATCCACAGCGCTTTGGGTAGACTACGCTTCCTGGCTAAGGCAGAATGCAGAAGAAGGCCTTATTTCCATCAAGATGCAGGCGGATACAGGTGATGAATTGAGTAATGCAAATGAAGGTCTAATCAAAGTTATTGGTGTTGGAGGCGGTGGAAGCAACGCTGTGAACCACATGTATAACCAAGGCATCAAAGATGTTGAGTTTATCATTTGCAACACAGATGCCCAGGCCCTTAAAAGCAGCAGTGTTCCTACAAGACTTGCCATCGGTCAAAACCTTACTGAAGGTCTGGGTGCTGGTGCTAACCCTGAGAAAGGCCGTCAGGCTGCTCTTGAAAGCAAAGAAGAGATTCGCGAGATGCTGAGCAATGATACCAAAATGGTATTTATTACAGCAGGTATGGGCGGTGGTACTGGTACAGGTGCTGCTCCGGTAATTGCTAAAGTTGCTAAAGAGCTTGGTATACTTACAATAGGTGTCGTTACCATTCCTTTCGGTTTCGAAGGTCGTAAGAAGAAGCAGGCTGCCGAAGATGGCGTTAGAGAACTGAGCGAAATCTGCGACACGATCCTGGTAATTCCATGTGATAAGTTACGCGAGATGTTTGGTAATATTACTATCCGTGAGGCATTTGCAAAAGCTGACAACGCAATAATGACAGCAGTAAAGCCTATCATCGAATTAGTCACGATTACTGCTGAAGTCAACATCGAATTTGAAGACGTAATTGACTTTTTAAGTAATACAGGGTTTGCAATAGCAGGTTCTGCAGATACAGAAGGCGAAGGCCGTGCGTTACGTGCTGCTCAAGAAGCGCTTTCTTCTCCGTTATTGAACAACACTGACATTCATGGGGCTCAGAAAATCCTTCTTTCAATTATGTCTGGTGAGCAGGCTGAACTTGAAATGGACGAGCTGACTGAGATCACAGAATACATCCAGGATAAAGCTGGCCATGAAGCTGAAGTTATTTTCGGACATGGTATTGATTCTACATTAGGCCATGGCATTCGAGTTACTTTAATTGCTACTGGTTTTAATCCTAAATTTACAACTGATACTTCAGTTAGCTTAACTTTAAATGATTCTGATTTGATAGAGCCTTCTCAAGAAGAAAATAACAATTTATCCGAGCATTCAGGATTTGATAAACTATCAGAAAGTTATTCTGAGGAACATTTACAGCATAAAAAGTATCTATTAAAAATAAACTTTGGGTTTAATAGTTTATTAAATACATACTGGACAAAGTCTACAGAAAACGGAGTTGATTTTTCTTATAAAACAGCATGGGGCCTAAACAACGGATGGTTTTCAGCAGGGTTTGGTCCCTTCAGGCGATTTACTGGAGGGGATGCCGAATATGAAAAGCTTTTGGATGGTCCTAAAAACAAAAAGCTTGCCGCCCACCTCTCACTTTTCAAAGAAAATGTTGCTTTGTCTGAGGCACTTAGCTGGCTAAAAGAGCTAAAATTCCGCAGCCTTGAATCGCATACTTCTGGGTTTTTGGACCTAATGAAGTCTTTTATAAATCAACCTGATTTTTTACCCCATAACACTCGGTTAGAAGAAGTTTCGTCCGAAGGTATTTTCTTTTGTGATGCGAACCATAGCAAAGTAAATATTTTTGAATTAAGTGACGGCTTTCGCTCTGTGTTAAGTTTAGCATTTGAACTGCTCCGTCAATTAGAAAATAATTATGGAGAAAATATTTTTGAAGTAATACCTGATACTGAGATGATTCGGGTTAAAGTGCCAGGTGTTGTTTTAATTGACGAAATAGATGCTCACTTACATCCTGTATGGCAAAAACGGATCGGGTATTGGCTAACGAAGCATTTCCCGAAGATTCAATTTTTTGTAACTACACATAGCCCTCTTGTCTGTCAAGCATCTGAAAAAGGATCGGTTTTTCGCTTACCAGTACCAGGAACAGATGATTTAGGAGGTATGGTAGAAGGGGCTGATTTAAACCGCCTGATATACGGCAATGTATTAGAAGCTTATGGTACAGAAGTTTTTGGGTTGGCATATACGCAATCAGAAGCAGGTCAGGCTTTGGCGACACGGCTTACTGCTTTAAATGAAAAAGCACTTAAGGCGGAGTTGACTGATGCGGAAAAGATAGAACGAAATGATCTGCGTACTATTCTTCCAATAAGTGACTCTGAAGCTTTTGTAAAGAAATTATTAGGTGATTTATGATCTACCTAAATGCCCCTCTAGCTCTTGAGGTAGCTGATCAACAAGCTCTGCAAGCTATCCAACAGCAAGTCAATAATGAAACAGATTATAGCACTCGGGTTTCACAAGCTAATCAACGCTGGAAGTCTAAGCCGGTGGCACTTTTTCAACGAGTTCGTACAGCACTAGAATCAACCTGTCCGGGAGCGCGACGTTGTGGCTACTGCGAAGATTCTCTTGCTGATGAAATAGAACATATCCGTCCTAAAAGTTGGTTTCCTGAGCTATCCTTCGACCCAGACAACTACCTTTTTGCGTGCGGTCCTTGCAATGGTCCGAAAAATAATTACTATGCTGTTGTCGATGCAACCGGCATATTAACAGAAGCAATTCGTTCTAGACACCAAGCTGTTGAGCCACCTCCAGCTGGCCAAGAAGCATTATTACACCCGCGCCATGATAATGCCATTGAATATTTCTTTCTGGACTTAGAAAATACGTTTCAATTTAAACCAAAGTTTACTCTTAATACCCAACAGAGAGTTCGCGCTGAATATACATTGAAGGTGCTTCATATTAACAAAGACCCTTTGTGTATCGCTCGTAAAGAGGCTTTTCATGATTTTGTTAGTCGTATAATGAGTTACTATCTAGCAATGCAGAGAGAAGAGTCGTTAAGTAACCTCACTCGCTACCGTAGGGAGATACTTCAAAAACAACATATAACTGTTTGGCGGGAAATGCAAAGACAATCTACCTCTCTGTCGTTCTTACAAGAACTCTTTAGCCTAGTACCGGATGCGGTGGAGTGGTAAAAGACACTTACTTTTAATTGTTAATTTTTAAAATATATTGTGCGATTAGTTTATTAGAAGCTTCTGACAATTTCACAGATGCTTCCAGAATCTTAGCTTCTTCCTTTCTAAAGCTATTAATAACTACTTCATTAGCACGCTCTTTGTCTAAAAATACATTTGAAGTACGGTCAAGCTTTTTTATTAAATCTTGTAGGGTTTCATCATCTTTATGCTTATCCTTGAGGAAGACACTTACTTCGTCAACCCATTCTTCTTGAGCAGTTAGTAAGTTAGCGTTATTAGCCGCATTTTGATTATAATTATCTAATCGTTCTTGTAAAAATTGAATTAGTTGCTTTCCTTCTTCATCACTCGAGTTTGGTTTAATACCTGAGTTGGCTTTGATTCTTACTAAATCTCTTGCTATATGGGCACTTTCATTTAATAAACCTGTATACTCTCTCTTAAGATCGTTATGATTCAGTACAGATTGCTTAAAAAGTTCATCTAATTGCGGTAATCCCATATTAAGGAAATCTATATAAGCATAAAATCGTCGGAACTCATATACAGTTTCATTTTTTAAACCAAACTTCGTGATGTAGGCATGATAGTACTCCTCATGGTTCAAGCTCTCTGAGAATCTTTTTATATCCAGAGTGGATACAAGAGCAGGTCTTGGCATGAAAAAAGGATCCTTGTTAAAAGAGTCGCAAAATCGGTTCAAATGCTCCGCCTGCTCTTTACTACTGCTAATTATCTTATGTGTAAGCGCTGCAAAGTAATGAAGCTTTCTTTCTATAGCAGCTGCCTCACTTTTCTCAGCCTTTTCTCTATCGATTTTTAGCTGATACTTAAATATTAAAAATGCTCCCACAAAGCCTAGTAATGCACCAATTGAAGACACCAACAGATCCTTTAACCAAGAGCTATCTTCTCCATGAAATTCCCCAAATTGAAGAACTATACTATATACAATGAGCTCTAATACGGAGAGTAATAAGCAGTAAGACATACAACAAACTGAAAATTAAAGAAAGTAGTAATTATATAATGCTATTTAAGATATGAACGATTCTAGGCCAACGCTTGCAGAAATAATAGCTTTAACTGGTTCCACACTATTACAGATTCAAAGAACTGAATTTATTATTCAGGGATTAATTGCGCACTTAAAATCAGACATTTTACAAAATAATAAAGCCTTTAAAAACCTTACCCCTTTAACCTTCTTATCCGATAATGAAGAAGCTAAAAAGTGCAGAAGGCAAACTTTAGGAGTATTATTAGAATTTTTTAATAAGGAAGTGAATCTGTTAAATGAAAGAAAATTAGAAACCTTCCTCATCAACCGGAATAAACTAGTGCATAGCTTTTGGAGAGAAGAAATAAGTAATAGGAGCAACCCAAGTAAAAATTTTGAAATAGCATACATATGGCTTAAAAATTTACACAATGAGGCCATAGATATTGAAAAAACATTTAAAGGGTTACTTTATATATTCATCGAAACTTTGGCTAAAAAACATAATAAATCAGACGAAATGCAAGTCTCTTTACAATCACTTGAGGGAAATCTGAAGAATTTGTTTGCTGCAATAAAATAACCCTATAGTAAAATATTTCAAATCACTCTTCCTTCTGATTGATAGCTTGTGTAAGATTGTATCAATATACCTTGCTAAGGTGTTTTAAATGTTTTAATCTATTTATTTTATATTTAGTGTATGCGCTTTCCTTATTGTTGTCTTTATTTTATCCATATCTAAGGTCGCCATGTTTATTTTGAATATTTTAAATGGTTTTGCATTAACTAACCTATGTTGTAATATCTCGCCAGCTATCCTTAAAACGCCTGCATACCCTGTTGAAATTATTATTGGTTTATCAGCATAGGAGTCAAAATGAGGGAATTCCAAAAATTCTTTTTTTACGTATTTTGCGAATTCATCGAATACTTTTTTCTCTTCCTGATTTAGCTCGTGGATTTTATCCTTGGTTCCAGAGCTCTTGACTTGAATCAGCATAATGTGCCAGTAGCCATTTCTTCTTGCATAAGAGATTAGGTCTGCTGGACTCTGACTCCCATTAGACAAAAAAGCTGAATAAGTTGGACTCAGGTTCTCAATTTTCTTTTTAACATACTTTTCAGCTATATCTCCATACTCTCTGTTTGAAAGTCCACTTAATCCAGCACTCTCCAATATAGCCTTTTTGTCGATTCGCCAATTAGTTACTACATGGTATACAAAGTCTTCAAAATTCTTCATTAATGGTTTACTTTTAAGTTTAATAGTATTGTATAAGCAATTCGTGAGGCTTCTTTATAAAGTAAGCTAATACTAACTTCATGTTATCACATTCTTAGCTTATCAATCTACTTTGAATAAATTCAATAGTATTAAATGGGATATGGATCGATTGATAACTCAAAAGTTCTCCATTCTTTTTAGCCTTAAACTTATGAGCAATGAAAATTTCTGCGTTGTCGTTTCGAAGGTGGTCTGTAAGCTTTGATATAAAGGTCGAAGCTTTTACAAGCTCATCTTTGTGCAATAACTCAATATTACGTTCAATTTCTTGAATATTACTTGTCATTTCAACAATCAAGGGTGTTATATCAAACTCTGCATCTTCTTTTACCAAATCCTTTTTTACTGTTCCCCAGCTGTCATAGTTTGCAAGTAGCTTATTCCTATTGAAAGCTGCTGTTATAGTACCATTTAATTTGTTATTCTCTTGATTATACTTTGATGAAAACTGAAAGCTGTCAATAGGAAGACTTATGTGTTGCGCATAATTTCTTAGCTTATAAAAGAACCGGTAAGCAAAACTATTATCAAAGTAGAAAGAAATCATTTTTTTAAACTCTAGAAACTGTGAAGAACCAGCTCCATATTTTCTTTTTAGAAATGTCTCAGAGTGATCCAAAAATGTTCTAATAGAGCTTAAATAGTTTAAGAAAAGTCTGTTAGTGTTTAGAAAAGCTTTGTCCCCATCTTCTTGTTTTACGCCATCCAATGATGCTGATTTGATTATGAAATCATGCAGTGAAGAGTATAAATGGTCTATTACTTCATCGCCATTAATTGCCACGAAGCTCATAAGCCTTATAATATCATGGAGCTCATCTATCACGGATATTGAAAATTCAAATTCCTGAAATTGTTCAACCGATAGACAATCTAAAAGCTCAACTTTAACTCCTTCACCTGGAAAACCATTATATATTTTACCTAAACGTATTTCTTGTTCAGTATCCATCTATATTTTGTTAATTCTGAAGTTGCAGCTATAAATCTGTATTTGCAGATAATAATGCTCAATAGCCTTACAATAGTTAGTTTAACTGTTAGTCTCAGGCAAACGAGGGTTTCATGAGATGAATTCAAATAAATATTACTAACGTAATCAAGATCTATACATTTGATAATCGTCAGCCTAGTCAAATCAGCAATAGCTTTAGCTTAAGTAGTTACTTAGCTACTTTAACATTTAAATTCTGGTCCAGATTATCATAGCTGATAACCTTATCCTGGTAGAAGTACACCGTGCTTATTCCGTAAATAAATTTCTTTGCTTCGGGCGCGGTTTTAAGGTAAGCTGTAGGTTCGCCCATAGCTTCTAATACTTCCTTCTCTGTTGAACCTATTGTAAAATAAGCTTTAGAATTTTTGACAGGCTGCTCTTGAGATTCTGCTTCACTTTTCAATGCCTGTAATTCTTTCTCTAACGCTCTATTCTTTTCTTCTAAGTTCTTTATGTAATCCTTTTCTGTCTGCGATATACTTTGATTACATCCAACAAGGATTAAAGCAAGAAAGATGGTATAGTAAATTTTTATCATGTTATAACCTATAAAAACTTTACATTAAAAAATGCTAACGGTTTTGGTACATGAGGTGAGGGAGGCCTTAAGCGAAGCTTTGCTCAAGTGCTGGGTTAAGGGAAGAATTATACCTCATTCGCTACTTTTTAGATACTTTCTAATTTGATCCCGAGATACAAAAATTTCTTCATCAAAGTCGGTTAGAGGGGAGAAATGAAATGAAAACCCCTTGTCGGAAATACTATAGACCGGTAGCGATAGTTCCTCATCTGGTTCGGCCCCATATACTTCCTCAATTTTGATAGGATTATAGCTCTCTGTATTAAAACTATCCAGTCTAGCCTCTACTATGTTTTGAATGAAAAGCCGAAATTCGCTAAAAGTAGATTCTTCAAATAAGTCCTGATGCCCTAACTTTTTCCCAGTCTTTAAATCTAGGTTCAAAGTTGAAATAGAGCCAAAAGAACGACCTGCACCATCTCCGCGCCAT
Organism: Pontibacter fetidus; assembly: GCF_010119545.1. GTDB lineage: Bacteria > Bacteroidota > Bacteroidia > Cytophagales > Hymenobacteraceae > Pontibacter > Pontibacter fetidus. The sequence goes on from NZ_JAAEAA010000025.1 coordinate 53,601, forward strand.
GAAGAACCAATAACTATGCTTAGCACACTATCCTTGGTGATATAATGCTTTTCAGCTCCTTTATTGTATTCATCATCTTCACAGTCAGGATTGGCTATAGAATTTTCATCAACTCCGAATGCAGCCTCAATTATCTGATTCAATCTTTGTTCTACCGCCTTATCACCTAGCTGTGTAACAACAGGGTATGTAATGTGTATAGAACAATTATTTTTCCTAGAGGTGTAGTTATATTCCTTTTCAACTATCTTAACATTGCCAGAGTAACTGTCCGCCTGCGGCGAATTTACTTCTAGTATAGAATTTACTTCTGGCAGACGCTGTTTCTCAGCCTGAACGGCGACATCTTTTACCTCTCCTTTTATTTCTTTGAATTGAGTGCTAGACTCCTTGACTTCTTCACCCTTCACGCCACATTTGGTTAGAAGAATTGTTGCAATAAGACATGAGAAGAGTAATTTATTTTTCATTCTTTAGTTTGTTTATTTTCCGCCCAACGGATTTGGCTAAAGCACGCTTTAGTGTGCTTTAGGTGTGGTTAGGCATAAGTCATTATTCACTACTGCCATTTATAAAACTCTTAACCTCTTGTTTTAAAACCTGCTTATTAGCAGATAAGTTAATCAAATGTCCTTCATCATGAAACACTACTAGCTTAACCATTTTGCCTGCTTCTTTGGCTTTGTTGTAGAAGGCTACCGCATTAAGCTCTGAAGGAATCTGGGTGTCTTCTTTCCCTGCTATAATCAGTAGTGGGGCTTTAAGCCGTTCGATGTTCTCGAATGGAGAGAACTCCTTATACTTATCTTCAAGCTCAGCAGGCGTCCCTCCCATTCCAAAAGGTAAGCCAGCCATCGACTTCCGCTCTGCCTGCTTTGTCCAGTCTGCGGCTCCATTTATAGCTATTCCGCCCGCAAACACTGAAGAGTGCGTCAGGTAATAGTACACCATTGTAGCCCCGTGGCTATGACCTAGGGCAGTAATTCTGCTCTGGTCTATGGAGTGGGCTCTGCTTAGCTCGTGGATGAACTTCTCAGTATCTTCTAGTTGGAGTTTGCCATAGTTGTCAGTTTGCCTCTCATAGTCAATTCCCCTTGTGTTCGGGAAAGCTATTATATAACCTTGATCGAGATAATCAAACACGACATCGTTTAGAAAGTAGCCAAAATCGGGGTATGAGTTATTGTAGCCACCGTATGGCACTACCAGTAGCGGATACTTTTTCTCGCTCAGCGGCATAAAGCTTTTCGGAAAATATATCTGACTGGAAGTGGAATCCCCGTCTACATTTTTATACCAATAGGTTACTTGCTTATACTCCTGCAATCGATTATTGCTGCTAAAACTATAAAGAGAGTCAATCTTGCCAACTCTGTCCTCTTCAACAACTGTTCTTAAAAGGGACTTCGGTTGCGTTGGTGACTCAGTTAAAAAATAAAGTTGTCTCTTTTCTAAACTACCATCATACCTTAAGTACTCAGCCCCGTTCCCAACTAAAATAGTCTTCGTTTGTGCAACTAGGTCATAAAGGCCTATTCTGCTTTCGCCCCTTTTTGTATCTGCATACAGAATACTTTTCTTGTTATAGAAGGTGATGGGCTTTTCGGTAGAAGCAATGTGAAGTTTTGATCCTTCTTGTAAGCCTTTCCGTCTATTAAAGATAAATATTTTACTGTTGTCCCCATTATCGATGGCAAGGAGGTATGTGCCATCATCAGACCATTTCAGTTCCGAAAAAAAGCTGCCTTTGTATAAGCCTGTTTCAGCAAGTATTTTTCCGCTATTTGGATTGAGGATGGTTATCTTTGTTTGTGGAGTGTTATCCGTAAAATCGTAAGAGGCATAAGCCACATACTTTTGATCCTTTGAGATGGAGACGTTGCTGACATGCAGAGGTGAATCAGTTAGCTGCCTGATTTCCCCGCTCATGATGTTTAGCCTGAAGAGTTGTGTGGGAGCTTCTGGCTGATTCTTCAACCCGGCAGAAAAGAACAGTTGATTTTGATTGTCGATAGCAGTTTGCTGGATTAAATAAAACTGGAATAATGAAAGAGAATCCAGGTACTGGTGATGTATGAGTTTAATGGTCTGCGCTTTGCAACTATATACGTTCACATTTTCATCCTTCTCATAAATAAGGCTTTTCGAATCAGGTGTCCAGTTCAGGAATCGTTGGTTGCCATTGTCCCTTAAGCCATTGTCAATAAATATCGGCTTCTCTGCTTCAGCTATACTTTTAATGAAAAGGGAATCTGCATCTTTAATAAAAGCTATTTTCTTTCCATCCTGACTTAGCACGATGTCGGAGATGCTTTGAGCATTTAACATGCTGCCCGTGAACAGCCAGAATAGTATGACTAAGCCGATTTTTTTCATTAAGGTTGTTTATAT
>NZ_JAAEAA010000026.1 GCF_010119545.1 Pontibacter fetidus
CAGCACAACCAAAGAGCAGTTATGCTGTGCCGGGGCTGTACTTCTATGACAACGAGGTAGTAGAGATTGCCAAAAACCTGGAGCCAAGCCCGCGTGGCGAATACGAGATAACCGACGTGAACAAAGAATACCTGCGTCGTGGCAAGCTGAAGGTGGGCATCCTGAACCGCGGCACGGCCTGGCTTGATACGGGAACGATTCAATCGCTGATGCAAGCGGCTACGTTTGTGCAGGTCATAGAAGAGCGGCAGGGCCTGAAGATTGGTTGCATTGAAGAAGTGGCCTGGCGCATGGGCTTTATTTCGGCCGAACAGCTACAGCAGGTAGCAGAACCGCTCCGCAAAAGCGGCTATGGCGAGTATCTATTGAATGTTATAAATTAAAAAAAACTATTATTTTAATTTAGGCGGAAAATTTGATGTTTTTTTAATGCAAATTTCAGGACTAGTTTATTATATATAATTAAAAAGTTATCTTTTCAACAAACCTTTTATTAAGTTCTTATTCTATTTTGCGTAATTTTGGCAAATACCTTATGCGCTCGCCATCTTACCGAAAATGAACAACCGATATACCAGGATCTCTAAGGTATTAAACCTGCTAATTGATTTCCTGATCTTAAACATTTCACTCTACACTGTCTTCTTATTTGATTCAGGAGTTGGGATTGGTGATAGAATCCCGGCTATTTATAGGGGGGATGTGCTTTTACTTAATCTGATCTGGTTTTATTGTGGTAGTATAAACCGGCTTTACGAGGATATATATCGTCGTGATGCTGTACCTACTATACGTATCGCTCTGCGATGCCTTTTGCTATATTTGTTAATAGCGTTACTCTTAAAATTAGCCCTGGTTCAGTTCGACTTTTCGAATAAGTTTATTACACTGTCCTTCCTGTTATTTAGCGTTTTACTTTTGCTTTGGAAAACAGTATTTCTGTTCATTCGGAAACCAACGCGTTGGTCACTAATTAATTATAAAAAAATAGTAATAGTTGGGGCTGGACCATTAGGTAAGGATCTCTATAATCATATTGATCAGCATAGGCAATATGGATATAAGATATCAGGTTTTTTTGATGATAACTTAGATCTTAGATATAATGGTATACCTATTCTAGGAAGAGTAGAAGAATGCCTGGATTTTGTGGAGGAGAATAACATAGCTGAGGTGTATTGTGCTTTACCAGATGTGGCACAGGATAAGATAAAGTACCTGATGCGGGAAACGGATAAGCGTATGATCCGTTTTAAGCTTGTACCCGACGTAAAGGACTACTTTAAAAAGAACTTTATGGTGGAGTTATATGGCCACCTGCCCATACTTACCCCACGTAGGGAGCCTTTGGAAGATAAGGCAAATGAACTGTTAAAACGGGCCTTTGATATTGTATTCTCTTCTTTAGTGATCATTTTCCTGTTAAGTTGGCTGATCCCGTTGATAGCTATCATTATAAAAGTAGATTCGAAAGGGCCTGTGTTTTTTAAGCAATTACGCTCGGGTAAAGACAATAAAGCCTTTTATTGCCTGAAGTTCAGAAGTATGACAGTAAACCATGATGCGGATCACAAACAGGCAAGTCGGGGAGATGCACGAATTACACGAGTTGGAGCTTTTATCAGGAAGACAAGTATAGATGAGTTGCCGCAATTCTTCAATGTACTGATGGGAGATATGTCAGTGGTAGGGCCAAGGCCACATATGCTGAAACATACGTCTGACTATTCTGAACTGATCGAGAAATTTATGGTGCGACATTTCCTGACTCCAGGCATTACGGGTTGGGCGCAAGTGAATGGCCTACGCGGTGAAACAAAAGACCCGGCTTATATGGAAAAGCGCGTAGAAGCTGATATTTGGTACCTAGAGAATTGGTCCTTTTTACTAGACCTGAAAATTGTAGTTCTAACGGTATGGCAGGCAATACGTGGTAGCAAAAATGCGTTTTAATTAAACTTTTGTAGGGGTTTTAACGCTAGTTAAGCGTATCTACTCGTAGGGAATAGAACTATAGTTGAGTTTTGTAATTCACTAATTCCCTAAAATTAATTTCAATTCATGCCTTTTACCTTTTCGCATCCGGCCATCGTGCTGCCTTTACGTTACCTGCCTAAAAAGCATGTGTCCCTGACAGGGCTTATAGTGGGGAGTGTGGTACCGGATTTTGAGAAGTTCATTAATATGGGGCCAGGGAACACATTAAGTCATAACTGGATGGGTGTATTCTTGTTTGACTTGCCGCTTGGTTTATTGCTTTGTTTTTTATTTCACGGTTTAGTCCGTAACCCATTGATTGAGCATTTACCAACCTTTATCAGTAAGCGTTTTCAACATCTAAAGAGCTTTATCTGGATCAGGCATTTTAGACTAAACTACTTGATAGTGATCCTCTCCATTCTTTTTGGGGCTATAACCCATATCGGTTGGGATAGCATGACGCATAAGCAGGGATTAATCGTCCGGCTAATACCTGCCATAACAAATGAAGTAACTATAGTTGGATTTGTTCACCCCATATTTAGTATTCTGGACATACTTAGCACCTTAATCGGCGGGTTATATGTGTTTATAACCATTAGTAACTTACCTGTTAAAGTACAAAGGATGCATAATACCCATTATAAATCTCTGTTCTGGATAATTGTTTTACTAACTGCACTTGCCATTATGTTCATGAGAATTGGAGTTGGATTAAGCCACCTATGGCATTGGGAACTAGTAATCACTTCTATCTCTGCCCTATTAGGAGGAATATTGGTAGCTTCAGTTTTCGTAAAACTAAATCTACTTAAGCTGCTGTGTAAATAGCTAAAAACTATAGTTCAGTCATATCTGATGTGGGATATTATATGCTGTAACAGCTTAAATCTTACTTACCACTTTTATGAATTCATTCTAATTATAGCCCGATTGGACCTAAGTAGTAATAAGCAATTAATCTGTGGCTTTTGGGGTTAAGAGTACATGACCAAGGCCATCTTTCTGTTCATTGAATCTCTTAACTTTACCGACATCCAATCTCTTTTCAGCCTTAGGAAACCTTTTTCGCTGCATTTTCCTTCTTCTCCGAAGCAGAGGTGCTAACTATAGTTTCCAGCTTAAAAAAACGAAAGATAAAACTTATCTTTGCAGCCTTAACTTTAAATTTATGATCTCAGTTGACGCGGTTGCGGTGGAGTTTAATGGCTCTACGCTTTTCAGCAACGTTTCTTTTAATATCAACGAAAATGACCGTATTGCCCTGATGGGTAAGAACGGGGCCGGCAAATCTACACTTCTTAAGATAATTGCAGGAGCCAATAAGCCTACTCGCGGCAAGGTGTCAGCACCGAAAGATGCGGTAATTGCCTACCTGCCACAGCACTTACTAACAGAGGATAAATGCTCGGTATTTGAAGAAGCTTCTAAGGCTTTTTCCAAGGTGCTGGATATGAAAGCACAGATGGATGAATTGAACGCGCAGCTGGAAACACGCACCGATTACGACTCTGACGACTACTATAAACTGATAGAGCAGGTATCGGAACTGGGAGAAAAGTATTACTCTATTGAGGAGATAAATTTTGATGCCGAAGTAGAGAAGACGTTGCTTGGCCTTGGTTTCCTAAGATCAGATTTTGCAAGGCCGACAAGTGAGTTTAGTGGTGGCTGGCGCATGCGTATTGAACTGGCTAAAATTCTCCTTCAGAAACCCGATTTGATTTTGCTGGATGAGCCTACCAATCATATGGACATTGAATCGATTCAGTGGCTGGAGGATTTTTTGGTGAACAATGCGAAGGCGGTAATTGTGATCTCGCACGATAAGACCTTTGTAGATAATATCACGAACCGCACTATTGAAGTGACCATGGGCCGCATTTACGACTATAAGGTAAACTATAGCCAGTATTTGCAGTTACGTAAAGAGCGCCGTGAGCAACAGCAAAAACAGTACGACGACCAACAGAAGGAGATAGCCGAGATACAGGCGTTTATAGACCGCTTTAAAGGCACGTACTCCAAAACCCTGCAGGTGCAATCGCGGGTAAAGATGCTGGAGAAGATGGAAATTATTGAAGTGGATGAAGTAGATACTTCGGCGCTGAATCTGAAGTTTCCGCCGGCGCCGCGTTCTGGTAATTACCCGGTAATTGCCGAAGAACTGACCAAAAAGTATGGCGACCACACGGTGTTTAGTGATGTGTCGCTAACGATTGATCGAGGTGAGAAAATAGCGTTTGTTGGGAAGAATGGCGAAGGTAAATCTACGTTGGTGAAGGCCATCATGGGCGAGATAGACTATAGCGGTAAACTGCAATTGGGTCATAACTGTATGATCGGGTATTTTGCCCAGAACCAGGCATCATTACTGGACGAAGACCTGACTGTTTTCCAGACGATAGATGAGATTGCCGTAGGAGATGCCCGTACCCGGATAAAAGATTTGCTAGGGGCCTTTATGTTCAGTGGCGATACGATAGAGAAGAAGGTAAAAGTGCTTTCGGGTGGGGAGAAAACGCGACTTGCCATGATAAAGCTGTTGTTGCAACCTGTAAACCTGCTGATCCTGGATGAGCCTACCAACCACCTAGACATTAAGACAAAGGATATCCTGAAAGATGCCTTAAAGGCTTTTGATGGTACGCTGATACTGGTATCGCATGATCGCGATTTCCTGGATGGGCTTGCCAATAAAGTGTTTGAGTTTGGTAACAAGCGTATCCGTGAGCACTTCGAGGATATTAATGGTTTCCTGAGAAATAAGAAAATGGAGAACCTACGCGAAATAGAACGAGCAGTTGCTAAATAAGGATACCCCACTTTACAACTATAGCCAACAAAAAAGCTGCCCTGTTATAAGGCAGCTTTTTTGTTAAGTTAAGCTATAAGTAGCTTACTATTTAGTCTTTCTTGTCGTGGTCTTTGTCGTGATCTTTGTCGGCGTCAACGGTTTTAGTACGGGTTGTTGTATCGTAGTCCACTACAGTTTCTGTAACCTCGTATTCAGTAGCTACGGAGTCACGGTCTACTACTACGCTTTCCTCACCTTCCTTATCGGTTGTATTTTCATTTTGTCTTTCGCAGGCAAACATACCCAGCGTACCAAGTACAAACGCTCCTGCAACTATTATCTTTTTCATTTTTCTCATAGTTTAGGTTAACAAAACAGTACAAATTACCTGATGCCAGGCATCAAAGGTTTTGTGCTGCTTTTTGTACGAATTTATAGTTGTAAAGGGTTTATAAATAGAAAGTTATTAATAGGGCGTAATAAATAAAGTGCAAAGCATGAGCTCTTGGCTAGCACAATAGGAGCCTAAGCGCAGAAACATCCAACTGTAGTTTGCTGTTTTTTTAGGATCATAAAAGAAAGCGGTTCATTAACGCTACCATAAAATTTTTGCCGGCTACTTGCAACGCTACACTTGCAGATACAGGTAAAAAGTTTATATTTTTGTAGTAATCCGATGCCGAACATAGCCAGAACTATAAACGCTTACCTAAAATACCCGCTGATGTGGGTTATGCTGCTATGGGCTATCACGTTGCCTGGCCATGAGGTTATCGTGTATGATTTTCTGCTGAAAGTAATTTCCGGGGCACCTGCCGGCACACTTGCCAACTCCAGGGACGCGATAAGCAGGGCAGAAGCACAGAAAATTACAAGCCATGTTTACCTGGAAGCGGCTCCGGCTACTTTTGCAGGTAAGCTGGTGTCGCAGCCGGTGCATTTTATACCCGGCGTATTCAGCCTTTTCGTTAAGCTGCCAAACAGATTTGATAGCCTTCCCTTCATATCTTCTCCTAACAGGGCTTTACACAAGGGGCTGCTCATTGCAGTGCTCCCGAATGCGCCATAGTTTACAGGTTTTTTCAGCAACAGGCATTCAGTAGCAGCTATAGTTACGTTTTATACTTAAGGTAGCCAGCTGCGCCTGCCTTTTTCTCAGTCCGGTTTTCCGGCATACGTTAAATTAACCTGATCCCTTCGCCGGGATAAAGTATTGCATACATGACACATCTTCCAAATTTAATAACCGACCTGGGGCTTATACTTTGCGCGGCAGGTATCACCACCCTGATCTTTAAAAAATTAAAGCAACCACTTGTTTTGGGCTACATTATTGCCGGCTTACTGGTTGGGCCGCATGTAGCCTTATTTCCAACTATCATCGAAACCGAAAACATTACCATCTGGGCTGAAATAGGAGTAATTTTCCTGCTATTTAGCCTGGGGCTGGAGTTCAGTTTTAAAAAGCTTGTAAAAGTAGGCGGCGCATCGTCCGTTATGGCGCTGGTAGAAGTGGTCGTAATGCTGCTGCTTGGCTACCTTACCGGCAAACTGCTTGGCTGGGGCACCATGGACAGCATCTTCCTGGGCGGTATACTTTCCATTTCATCCACCACCATCATCATCCGGGCTTTTGAAGAACTGGGCGTAAAATCGCAGCGCTTTGCCGGTTTGGTTTTCGGGGTACTGATCGTGGAGGACCTGGTAGCTATTTTGCTGATGGTGTTGCTCTCTACGTTGGCTGTAAGCCAGCAGTTTGCAGGTTCTGAAATGCTGGCCGCTGTGCTCAAACTGGGCTTTTTCCTGGTGGTGTGGTTCCTGGCCGGTATCTTCCTTATTCCTACCTTTTTGCGCAAGGCAAGCAAACTAATGAACGACGAAACACTGCTGATCGTGTCGCTGGCGCTTTGTCTGCTGATGGTGATACTGGCAGCTCAGGTTGGTTTCTCACCGGCGCTGGGTGCCTTTATTATGGGTTCTATACTTGCCGAAACTACCAAAGCTGAAAAAATAGAACACCTCATTGCCTCTGTAAAAGACCTTTTCGGAGCCATCTTTTTCGTATCAGTTGGTATCCTTATCAACCCAGAAACAATACTTACTTATGCTGGCCCTATTGCTATCATAACTATAGTTACCCTGGTAGGTAAAGCGCTGAGTATAACCGGTGGCGGGCTGATGGCCGGACAGGGACTAAAGACCTCGGTACAGTCGGGGATGAGCGTTTCGCAGATAGGGGAGTTCTCGTTTATCATTGCCACGCTTGGCCTAACCTTGAAAGTAACCAGCGATTTTCTGTACCCGGTAGCGGTTGCGGTTTCTGCCATTACCACGTTTACCACCCCGTACATGATCCAGCTTTCCACGCCACTGTACAAGTTCCTGGAATCTATACTTCCTGAAAAATGGAAACGCTCGTTGAACGAGTACAGCTCTGGTGCGCAGGCCATAAACACGACCAGCGACTGGAAACTGGTGCTGCGCTCGTATGTCGTAAACCTGGTACTGTATTCGGTTATCCTGGTAGCTATAGTTCTGCTTTCGGCACGTTACTTAAACCCGTTCATCAGCGCTAATTTTATAAATGGTGAGATGGGCACGATTGTAACTACGGCAATTACGCTGGTATTTATGGCGCCTTTCCTGTGGGCATTTGCTGTGTATCATCCGCAGAAAGAGGCACTGGGCAGGCTTTGGGCTAACCGAAATTACCGCAGTTTGCTTATTGTGCTGGAGTTTGTGCGGGTAGCGCTTTCGTTGCTTTTCATTGGTTTCCTGCTCAACCAGTTTTTCCCGGTACAGGTGTCTATAGTTGTGGCGTTGTTTATTATTGCGTTGCTGGTTATTTTCTCTAAAAGGATACAGAAATTTTACGTCCGGATTGAGCATCGCTTTATGACCAACCTGAATGCCCGCGAAATAAAAGCTGCCAGCAAAATGCACCACACCCTTACGCCCTGGGATGTGCACCTGACCAGTTTTGATGTGTCTCCGAAATCGGTAGTGGTTGGCCGTAGTTTGCTGGAACTGCAGGTGCGCGAAAAATATGGCGTGAACATAGCAGTTATAGAGCGTGGCGACCGCACCATAATGGCCCCGACCCGGCAGGAGCTTATTTTCCCGGGAGATAAAATTTATGTGTTTGGGTCAGATGAGCAGATCGAGACATTCCGACAGTTTATTCAGTCGGAAGTGAATTTACAGGGAGAACGGGATAGAGCAGAGGACGTGAAACTGCAGAAACTGGTTGTTTCTGAAGCATCACCGTTGCTGCATACGTCAATCCGGGCGTCTGGCATACGCGAGACAACCAAAGGCCTTATTGTGGGCATTGAACGAAACGGCAAACGCATCCTGAATCCGGAATCAGACCTGGTGTTCCAGGTAAACGACATTATCTGGATAGTGGGCAGCCCGTGGCGCATTAAAGAACTGGAAGCTGTACCAAATGTTATGGCTGGCTGATCTATAAATCAGCGTAAGTTATATAAGATCCACCTTTGCTTTCAATAGCAGGGGTGGATCTATAGTTTAGTGGGCAGCTATAGTTGCTTTTGCATGCGGAGCTTGGCTTCTATGCACCACAGCATTTCATCCAGAAAGCGTTTGGCCCGTTTTTCGGTGGCTTCCTTGTTGGTGGGGTTACCTTCCTCATCGTAGTTCTCCTGCACTTTTGGTACCGGGAACATAGCAGGCACTACCCAGGCCCGTATTTTCCAGAGCGAAAACTGGAGCGAAGTGATAACCTGTGTTCCTCCAAACGAACCATCAGAAACGGTAACTATCCCAATCGGTTTGCGGTGCCAGTCTTCGTACAGCAGGTCTACTACATTTTTGAGGCTGGCCGGGTAGCCTCCGTTATACTCCGGTGTAACTATAAGCACAGCATCTGCAGCCCGTATTTTTTCTGTAAAATCCAGCACCAGCGCGGCCGGGTTTTTCTGGTACTTCAGGCGCTCCTCAAATACCGGGAAGTTATACTTTTTCAGATCCAGTAGCTCAGTGGTTGCCAGTTGCTGCGCTTCTATAAACTTCTGAAAAAACAACGCCACACGATGCGAATTGCGGCCGGTACGCACGCTGGCAGAGAGGATAGCGATGTGGGGCATAACTATAGTTTAGCAGTGTATTTAGTCGGTTGTTCCTTCAACTGCAAATTGTTCCTACAGGTTGTATGATAACAGGTGCAGCGCAGCCGAAGTTTGAAACTATAAACCTGATTTTTCAGAAATTCGCTTTAACTTTCAGGCATGTGCAACCCGTGGCCGTACCTATAGTTTTGCGCCGAAGGAAAATATTGAACAGCACACATATGGATATAGAACAACAGATAAGAACTGTGCAGGTAACCCGGTACGTTACGCCGCTGCGCGAAGGAGGCTCGCTGCCTGCCATTGTAGAGGCCGACGACGAGTTTATGTATGTGTTAAAATTCAGGGGAGCCGGGCAGGGGATTAAGGCCCTGATTGCCGAACTGATATCGGGGGAGATTGCCCGTTTGCTTGGCTTTAGGGTGCCTGAAATTGTGTTTATAGAACTGGACGAAGCCTTTGGCCGCACCGAACCCGACGAAGAGATACAGGACCTGCTGCGTGCCAGTGAAGGGGTAAATCTGGGGCTGCATTACCTGTCCGGGGCCATTACCTTTGATGCGCTGGTAACAACGATAGATGAAACACTGGCCTCGCAGGTGGTTTGGCTGGATAGTTTGATAACCAACGTAGACCGCACGCCGCGCAACACTAACATGCTGATGTGGCACAAACAACTCTGGCTCATCGATCACGGGGCTTCGTTATACTTCCACCATGCGTGGCAGAACTGGGAAGAACAGGCCAAGCGCCCCTTTGCCCAGATAAAAGACCACGTACTACTGCCGCAAGCTACCGAACTGGAAAAAGTAGACGCTGACTTTAAAGCCATACTTACCCCGGAGCGCATCCAAACTATAGTTGACCTCATACCTACAGAGTGGCTCATAACTATAGAATCCCCGTTCGAAACTGCCCAGGAGCACCGACAGGCTTACGCCCAGTTCCTTAACACCCGCATTGCCCATTCAGAAACCTTTATCAGAGAAGCGCAACATGCCAGAAAAGCACTTATTTGAGTACGCCGTTATCCGGGTGGTACCCCGGGTAGAGCGCGAAGAATTTCTGAATGTTGGGGTGATACTGTACTGCCGCGACCAGGGATTTCTGCACACACTTTATACCTTAAACGAGAACCGGTTACTAGCTTTTGCCCCCGACCTGGACTTACAGGAATTACAGGAACGGCTGCACGCGTTTGAGCGCATTTGTTGTGGCCGCAAAGAAGGCGGCAGGATAGGAGCATTAGGGATTGCCGAGCGCTTCCGGTGGTTAACCGCTGCGCGCAGTACCATCGTGCAAACTTCACCGGTGCACCCGGGGTTAACTGCAGATGCCAGCCAAACCCTTGAAAAGCTCTTTCATCAGTTAGTACTATAACTATAGTTCATACATAATATGATACCTGTTTTGCTCTCGCTCGTGGGACACAAGTGAGGGCGGCAGCTTTGAGATCAACTATAGTTCAGATATAAAAACAAAGACCACCCAACTATAACGGGGTGGTCTTTGTTTAGTAGCTACTACTTACCAAAAAGTCATTTGCTGTTATCCTTTCTGGCAAGCAAGCTATAGTTCTAAAGCAATTTTTTTGTTACTGGTTAATTGCCGCCAGCTCTGCTCTTTTCTTCTTCGGCGCCGCTTGTACGCTTGCGCGACGGTGCTACCTGCGACTGACCAAAGCGATAGTTAAAGCTGAGGGTTGCCACCTGCGAATCTCGGGTCTGGTAGAAGTTTTCGGCGTAGCGGCTGGTAGCGGTGGCGCCATTTACTTTGTTGGTGTAAAAGATGTCGCTTACGTTCAGTTTTATGCTTGCCTTTTTGTCCCAAAGCTGCTTCTGCACACCCGCCGACACAAACCAGATAGGGTCTACATCCAGGAAGCCATACGCCTCAGATGTTCTGTATACACCGGTCGCTTCCGCAGACCAGCCCTTCGATAAGTTGAACGTGTTGTTAGAGTTGATGTTAAAGGAAACCTGGCCGTTGTTAAGATCAGTGTTTGCCAGGTTGCCGCGGTACAGGCCATAGTAGGTTGTAACATTATTTACACTGTTAAACCAGTTGCCTACCGAGAAGGGTACCGTAACTGCCAGGGCATAATAATCATAGCGCTCCAGGTTCTCGAATATCTGCTTTACTACTCTTCTTGTGCCTTGTGCATCTTCCTCCTCGTCTGGTTGCAAAACCTGTACAATAGCATCAGAAGTATAACTATAGCTCAGTTTTGTAACAATGCGCTGGTCAAATGTATAGGTAAACTCAAAGTTGTAAGAAGTTTCAGGGGCTAAGTAAGGGTTACCGGCAGAGTAAGTGCTTGGGTCTAAATAGTTTTTAAAAGGGTTAAGCTGGTTGTAAGAGGGTCTGTTAATTCTGCGGCTCAGGGAAAGGCCCAGGTCGTGTTTCTTACTTAAGGCATACCCTACAAAAGCACTCGGGAACAACTGGGTGTAGCTGGTGTCAATTTTACGTTCACTTTCATCAACAATTTCAGACAGCTGCTCGCCTTTTGCATTCGTGTTCTCCAGTCGTAAGCCGGCCTGCATGCTTAGTTTTTCCCATTTTTTAGAAGTGTTCAGGTAAGCGGCATTAATGTTCTCATCATATAAAAAATGGTTGCTTTTGCGGGCATCAAACACGTTGCCGCCGTTGCTTCTGTTATAAAACGCGAGGTTGTTATCGGCACTTACCAGGCTGCTTTTAAAACCGGCATCCAGTTTACCGTTTATACTTTGCAGTGGCTGGGTATAGTCTGCTTTCGCCGATTGTATGGTCAGTTTGCCATCCAGCGTACCATATAACAGATCAGGAGATCTTCTGAGGCTGCCATCCGGATTATAGGTTTTGGTTGTAAAATCCTGCAGGTCGGTGTTCGAATAGTTTACATAATCCAGGTCAGCGGTAACCTCGCGGCCGGTGCTGTCTATAGTATGTTTCAGGTTCAGGTTCAGGGCGTGGTTCTTTCGGTCGTGGCCGGCAATGGCATCTGTAATAAACGTAGAGTCAGCAACACCCTGGTAATTTCTGCCTTCCGAAAAATTATGGTTGTCGCGGTCTATTGCAGTCAGGTAGCCGCTGGCTACAACGCCAACTATAGTTTTAGGGCTTACAAAATAATCGGCACCTACGCGCGCATTGTGGGTGTTAAACTGAAAGTTGAACCTGTTTTTCTGGTCGTAGTTGCCATCAAAGTTTTTGTTCTCGTCATAAAAAGTCCGGAAGATGTCCAGTTGGGTAAAGTCGTCGCGGTACACATAGTTATAGCTGCCAAACAGGTTGAATTTTTTAGTGCGGTTATTCAGCTGTAGCCCTTGGTTGGTTTTAAATTTCTGGCCATACCCAAACGAAGAAGAAATACTACCGTTAGTGCCCAGGCTTTTGTCGCGCTTCAGTTTAATATCGATAATGCCAGAATTGCCAGCTGCATCATACTTCGACGATGGATTTGTGATCAGCTCGATCTTATCTACAGAGTTAGCCGACATACTGCGTAATACATTGGCCAGTTCTGCGCCGGTCATAGGCACTTGTTTTCCGTCTATCATCACAATTACACCGGCGCGGCCGCGCATACTGATGTTGTCGTTCTGGTCTACGGTTACGCCGGGCGCTTTTTCCAGCACTTCCAGGGCGGTGTTGCCAGCTGCCATAATACTGTTCTCCACGTTCAGCACGGTCTTATCCATGTGTTGCTCAATCAGCGGGCGCTGGCCTTCTACCACCACTTCAGCCAGGTTGGTGCTGTTTTGTAGTAAGGTTAAAGGCGCTATTTCCACCGTTCCGGATGTTCCGGATAGTGTAATTTCCTGGCTCATTGTTCGGGCATAGCCTACCATGCTGGCAGCTACCCTATACTTGCCTGCCGCCAATCCGTCAAACCGGTAAGCCCCCGACTCTTCCGATAATGCACCTTTTACCAGCGACGAATCAGCAGCATGTAAGAGCAGCACATTGGCATATCCGACCGCTTTTTTATCGCCGTCCAGCAAACTGCCTTTTATACTTGCCTGCTGTGCGCTCAGATTAGTGAAGGCAAGCAGCAAAAGTGGTAGTAGTAATTTCTTCATAGTTTTAGATTTTGTTTGATGATAGATAGTGTGTCAGGTGATGAAATTTATAGTTTAAAAATGCTGTGAGTTTTGAAATTGGGCATACCAAGGAGCGTGCCATTTTTGTAAGTTATTGATGTATAGGTTTTTGTGTGAAGATGTTAGGTTTAAGAACATTGGTCAGATCCCGTTTGCTGTCTGAAATCGAACAGCGGGGCGTCTGAAAATGAACACCACTTGTTAAGTTGGAGAAGGCTGAATGCATGAGGTTTTTGCAACTATAGTTTTACATACGATAATTTTCGTACATTAAAGACAAAGCTATTGCACGCAGGTTGCACCGAGAATAAAAATTATTTTAAAAGTGGTGAGAACAGGAGGGAAGTACAGAGCCGGATATCCGAAAATTTTAAGAATAGCAAACTATAGTTAAACATAAAAGCCACCCTTTGCAGGATGGCTTTAAAGTATAGCAAACGATAACTTACACGTTACGAGCTACAGGAAAGCATTGAGCAACCTGCTTTCTGGCTGGCCCATTCCGGGCGCGTCTGGAAAAACGCGTCATGCTCGTTGGAGTAGGGTGTTTTCAGGGCTTGCTGTAGTTTCAGGAATAAGTCGTTTTTGCCTTGCTCCAGTTCTTCAATGGCTTGGTGCAGCAGGTAGTTCCGGAGTACAAACCGCGGGTTGGTTTTGCGCATCAACTCCTGCGATGCTGCCCTGGTTATAGTGTTGGTATTCAGGCGCTCCAGGTAATTCGAGATCAGACTATAAAGTTGTTCGCTTTGCTCAGGCGTAAGGTCATCATACAAACTGTCTTTAAAATGCCCGGTTACCTCCTGGGCGCTTGCCATGTACAGCGGCAATTCAATCAGCAACTGGAAAAAGATGGTCATATCAGGTTTGATGGCGGCAAGGGTTTTCTCAAACTGCGTGATCAGGTCTGTGTCCTGGTTCGTTACTTTATCGAGGCCCAGTTTTCGGCCCATCATCTGGTAATACTTTTTCCAGTAAATCTCTTTGTAGGTTTCTAAAGCAGCCAGTAACTGTTCTTTTTCAGCGAGTGGCAACAGTGCGGCTGCCAGGCAACCCAGGTTCCAGTAACCTATAGATGGCTGTTTTCCAAAGGCGTAGCGGCGGCCCGGCAGGTCGGTGGTGTTTGGGGTAAAATCAGGGTCAAAGTCATCTACAAAAGAGTAGGGGCCATAGTCTATCGTTAATCCAAGTACCGACATGTTATCGGTGTTCATAACGCCATGCACAAACCCTACGCGCTGCCATTCTACCATTAAACCTGCGGTACGCTCAACCACTTCTTTAAACCAATCAATCACTTTGTTTTCGCCAGTTATGTGCGGATAATAGCGGTCTATGGTCCAGGTTACCAGTTGCTGCAGATTCTCGGTTTCTTTACGGGCATTCAGGAGTTCAAAATTACCAAACCGCAGAAAACTGGGTGCTACGCGCATAACTATAGCACCGGGCTCGTAAGCTGCGTTTCCGTTGTAAAACATGTCGCGCAGCACGGGTTCGCCGGTTGTTACCAAACTAAGCGCACGCGTAGTAGGCACACCCAGGTAATGCATGGCCTCGCTCATCAGGTACTCCCGCACCGACGAACGCAAAACTGCACGGCCATCTGCCCGGCGCGAGTACGCCGTAGGGCCGGCACCTTTCAACTGCAGCTCATAGGTTTGGCCAGCTATAGTTTCCCACTCGCCCAGGGTTATGGCGCGGCCATCGCCAAGTTGCCCTGCCCAGCTACCAAACTGGTGCCCGGCATAGCAGGCTGCATAAGGGTACATGGTATCAGTTACATAGTTGCCACCTAAAATATCAAGCTCCTGTTGGCCTTCGGGTTTTTGTATGCCAAGTTCTTTTGCCAGCTCCTCAGACCAGGCCAGTAAACTAACCTTTTCTACAGGTGTGGGCATGGCTTTGCTGTATAAAACGCCCGGTGTCTGGCGGGGTGTTACGTTGCCACTATCATCACCCGGGAAGGAAGTTACAAATTCTTTTTTATAGTTCTTTGAGCGAAGGCTCTCCATAGGTTCAGGTTTAGTAAGTGTATTTGCTGCTGCGTATGCTTTAGCTTTCAGTAGTATAGGTTGCAGCCTTTTAACTAACAACTATAGCGCACAAATAGTTGACGGTTGCCGGCATATCTGGTAAGTATAGCTTCCTGTAAGTTTAGGTAAAATGAGTATAACTTTAGAGGCAGCTACATAGTATAGCAGCATAATTCGGTGATAGGTGCCGGTTGGTTTAAACTATATATCTAATGTGCGCCGCCTATCGTATGTAAAATGAACTTATAAAACGCTACGACTACTATGGAAAATAACACATCACAAACAACGCTGGTGAGCCTGATGCATAATCCGTCGCAACTGGCAGATATTTTAAAAGACCCTTCCAGACACGGACTGGACTTTTATAACGGACTCTCGACAAAAGAAAAACAGTATATTTTGTTTGCAGCCGCTGCAGGCCTTATCGGGTATGCCATTTACCTGGGCAAACAAAACGTATAACTACAACATAACAGAAAGATACGGTGCGCATAGCCCGTATCTTTTTACTTTTTGCCTTTCCCCTTTTTTGCCTTGTTTACCTCAGCTTTCAGGTCTTTATATTCCTCGTTGGTAACCGTTACAGTATAGTATACTTCCGTTAAAATGGTAAGGTCGGTATCATAGTCATAGGTAATGGTAAGTGCCAGCTCTTTGTTCGGGTTTAGCACGTATTCCTCACCTACTTTATCATACACCTCAAACTCGTATTCGCCTTCCTCCAACTGCTTGTTTGGGATGCGTGCCAGGCAGTCGCCGGTAATTACAAGCGGTGTATCCAGCTCCACTACCAGGTCAAAGGGCTGGTAATATTTTCCGTCTTTCTTGTGCGTAATGTACTCAACCTTGTCCAGCTGTAGCGCTATGCCGCTGTTATTGCTGTCGCGTTTGGTTTTTATGTCCTGTATGTTGCCTGTTAATCTCATCTGCGTTTTTGTGGTTCTGTGGCTATGGGGCTATCGTTTTAGCTATACCCGTACAAAGATAACAACTATAACTTAGGCACGCAGCTATAGTTATGCCTGGGATGGCAGCATATAAAAAAGAAAAGGCCCGCACAGTGTCAGGCCTTTTCTCCGAAGCTGTTGCACTTCGTATCAAACTATAGTTGTATGCTTATTTGGTATTGCTTTCGGTTCCTTTGTTTCCTTTCTGGCCCAGGTTTGTGCTGGCGTTAGGCTGGTTGTTACGGAACTCTTTATCCGAGCTGTCAGAGCCGCGGCTGGTGGTGGTCAGGTTGGCATTTGGGTCTTGTGGTGTAATGTTGTCGCGGTCACGGTTACCTGATCCGTGTTTGGCGCCACCGCTTTTGCCTTCCTGGCTTGGTTTATTTTCGCCGCGTGTGTTATCTGCTCCGCCGGCTACTCCTTTCGTTTGGGTGCCTTGTCCTAAACCGCTTACGCCCTGTCCTTTTCTCGTATTATTGTCTTCCGGAATGTTTCTGTTATTACTGCTCATCGTTTGTTTTCTTTAAGTTAATGTATGGGTTTGCAAAAGCCCGAACTGCTTCGGGGTATGTGGGTTTACGCAGGAACTGCTGCTTTAGGTTAAGTGTAAGCTGTCGGCAGCCAGTAATTTCAACCTTAAAATGAGATGCTAAGCTTAAGACGAATAAAGAGCGGGCTGATGCTATAGTTGGCAAATTTTATACTTTTTCAACTTTATATATAGTATTTCGTTTATGGCTTTTAAGTAGCAGTATTATAGTTGGTTATGCTGATTTTTTCCTTAAATGTATACTTCAAAAGATCAAACTATGGAAAGAGTTTTAGGTAGTTACAGTCCGCATATTTATGCCTTGCTCCGCATTGTAGCGGGCTTAATGTTTGCCATGCACGGCACACAAAAACTATTTGGCTGGCCCGGCGATGGCAACACGGTAGATATCGCTTCAATGATGGGTGTAGCCGGTATTATTGAGTTAGTAGGTGGCCTTATGATCGCATTTGGTTTCCTGACAAGTATAGCAGCTTTTATTTGTAGCGGCGAAATGGCGGTCGCTTTTTTTATGGCGCATTTTCCGCAGGGGCCAATACCTTTGTTAAACCAGGGCGAACTGGCAGCGTTATACTGTTTTCTGTTCCTGTACATAGCGGCGCGTGGCTCTGGTATCTGGAGTATAGATGCTGCCATGAACCGCGGAACAGTAACCGATGCTGATGCCCGACGTCACCGGATCTGAACATTCTGATTGCTTTATAGTTTGTTTACACACCTGTGCTATAGTTGCTAACCAGCTGTGGTATGGGTCGTAAACGTATATTTTACTAACAAGGCAAACATAGCTATGGCAGAGACGACCTCGGTTAAAAAGACATTTACAATTGGCAACGACCTGACCGTAAACCGGATGGGTTTCGGCGCGATGCGCATTACAGGCGAAGGCATCTGGGGGCCGCCAAAAGACAAAGACGAAGCCATTCGGGTACTGCAGCGAACCGTAGAACTGGGTATTAATTTTATAGATACTGCCGATAGTTACGGACCAAATATTTCGGAGGAACTGATTGCAGAAGCACTTTACCCGTACCCGAAAGACCTGGTAATTGCCACCAAAGGCGGCCTTACCCGCACCGGCCCTAATGTCTGGCCCATTAACGCACACCCCGATTACCTGCAGAAAGCCCTGGAAGGAAGCCTGAAACGACTGAAACAGGACAGAATTGACTTGTACCAGTTGCACCGCGTAGACCCCGAAGTACCTTACGAGAAAACGCTGGAGTTTTTGCAACGCGCCCAGGAAGAAGGACTGGTAAAACACATAGGCCTTTCCGAAGTAACAGTTGACCAGATCAAGAAAGGGCAGCAGTATTTCAACGTAGTTTCGGTACAAAACAAGTATAGTGTCGATTTCAGGACGAAGTGGGAAGATGAGCTGAAGTTTTGTGAAGAACAGGACATGGCCTTTATCCCCTGGAACCCGATAAACGCCGGCAATGTAGGCGCAATCAGCAAACTGGAAGAGATCGGTAAAAAGTACGACGCCAGTGCCCACCAGGTAGCGCTAAGCTGGCTACTGCATCACTCCCCGAACATTCTGCTTATACCGGGCACCTCTAAAGTAAAACACCTGGAAGAAAATTATAAGGCTGCCTCCATTGCCCTTGCAGCAGAAGATATTAAAGAACTGGACCAACTGAAACAATCCGAAAAGTAACGCCGGAAGTAACCAAATGGTGTAAAGGCCGCTGTAGTTTATAACTGCATCGGCCTTTCCGTTTGTAAAATACTAACTATAGTTTGTTGTTAAAGCGGTGCAATTGGCAGCTTAAAGAACGGGTGGTGAAGTATGGTAAATAGCACCATTTAAATATAGTGTTTTACCTTAAAAATACAATTTATGCAACTTTGATGTCTTAGAGTAGTATTAACTGAAACGTAATTTCTATGCTTTCCAGTGACTTAGTCTTTTCTGTAAATCACTGAATAACATACAAATCATACAATACTACATGTCTAACATTAACTGAAAACAAACTTATGCTGGCAATGAACTACCGGGGGCCTAAGCGGGTCCGCATCGACGAAAAGCCGATGCCAGAAATAAAACACCCCCAAGATGCGATTGTGCGTGTTACGCGCTCGTGTATCTGCGGGTCCGACCTCCACTTATACAATGGCAATGTGCCTGATACCCGCGTTGGCTCCACTTTTGGTCACGAATTTACAGGTATAGTTGAAGAAATTGGCTCGGAGGTTACCAAACTTAAAGTAGGCGACCACGTGATCGTTCCGTTCAATATTTCGTGCGGGCAATGCGCTTTCTGTAAGCAGGAACTATATGGCAACTGCCACGAAGCTAACCCGGAAGCAACGGCGGTGGGGGCCATATTTGGTTACTCACATACCGCAGGTGGCTACAATGGCGGTCAGGCAGAATATGTGCGTGTGCCATACGCTAACGTAGGCCCAACCGTAATACCAGAGGGCATGGACCCTGACGATGCCGTGTTATTGACTGACGTGGTGCCAACCGGTTACCAGGCCGCCGAAATGGCAGGTATACAGAAAGGCGACACCGTGCTGATATTCGGGGCCGGACCGATAGGTATTATGGCTGCAAAATGTTCGTGGCTGTTTGGCGCGGGTCGCGTAATTGTGTTGGATAAGGAAGAGTACAGACTGGAGTTTGCCCGCAACTATGCCGACTGCGAAGCTTATAACTTTGAAGAAATGGATGACCCGGTTTTATGGGCTAAAAAGCAGACCGACTGGATGGGTGCCGATGTGTGCATAGATGCTGTTGGGGCAGAGGCCGCAGGTAACGTTATGCAGACTATAACCGGACGTAAGTTGCTGTTACAGGCTGGTTCGGCTACGGCCCTGCACTGGGCTATAAACTCCGTTAAAAAAGGAGGTATAGTATCTATAGTTGGCGTTTACGGACCTACTGATAACCTGGTGCCGATAGGCAATGTGCTGAACAAAGGCCTGACAATACGAGCCAACCAGGCCTCCGTAAAACGATTGCTCCCGCGCTTGATAGAACATGTGCAGAATGGTGTCATCAATCCGAAAGGCCTGATCACGCACCGCATACCGTTAGAGGATGTAGCAGATGGCTACCGCATGTTCTCTGAAAAACTGGACAACTGTATCAAAACTGTTCTTATTCCACCATCAGCCAGAATGTAATTAACTTGTCATGGAAAATACACCAGAAAAATTTAAGCATATAAAAGGATGGGGGATAGACGCCGATCCGAAGAATGACCCGACCTACCCGATGAAGCGCCGCACCAACGAGGAGCACAAAGGCTATTCGTGGGAGCGCCCAACCCAGCAACCGATAAATATTGAAGTGCTGCACTCCAACGAAAGACCAAATGTAACGGCCGTTTTCGGAGAATCGGTACCCCCATCGGGGCTTAGCGGCATGATCAGGCGGTTTGCCTTTAAGTACAGCGAGAACAGTTACCTGCACTGGCTACCGCTGCTGGTAGCAGACCGCGTAAATGTGGTAGAAGGTATTGTAGAAGACTTTGCAGGTGGCAAAGTACCTAACATTTTTGCGGAGAAAGGCTATATGGCCGAATGGAAGCATAACCGCACCGGCCTGCTTACCAAAATGGCTGTAGTTGCTGCTATTACTGCCGCAGGTGTAATGTTGCTTGTGCGTAAAGATGATGATGACGAATATTAATTGATGATGTGAAAAAAGAGGCAGCCCTGCAAAAGGCTGCCTCTTTTTTGCTTAAAAGGCAAGACATCTGTATCATTCAAGTTTCACATCCTTTTGCTACAGCTCTAGTTGCCACAATCTATAGTTGCGATGGCTTTCATCTACACATTCACGAACTATAGTTCTCTGGATTTTCAAGTATCTCTTTTAAAAACGGGGCTGTTTTGCTCTTCTTGGATCTGGCGACTTGTGCCGGGGTGCCTGCAGCTATCACCTTGCCACCTTCTTCGCCGGCGCCCGGGCCTATATCTATCACCCAGTCGCTGCTGGCTACTACGCGCATGGTATGTTCTACCACTATAACGGTATTGCCGGCCTCTACCAGGTTGTCGAGTTGTACCATCAGTTTCTCCACATCAGCGGGGTGCAGGCCAG
Organism: Pontibacter fetidus; assembly: GCF_010119545.1. Taxonomy (GTDB): domain Bacteria; phylum Bacteroidota; class Bacteroidia; order Cytophagales; family Hymenobacteraceae; genus Pontibacter; species Pontibacter fetidus. The sequence goes on from NZ_JAAEAA010000026.1 coordinate 20,547, forward strand.
TGGTAGGTTCATCCAGAATGTAAAGTGTGTTGCCGCGTTGTGCCCGTTGTAATTCTGTGGCCAGTTTTATGCGCTGTGCCTCGCCACCCGATAGTTCTGTAGCCGGTTGCCCCAGTCTCAGATAGCCCAGGCCAACTTCCCGCAGCACGGTTAAGGCACGGTTTATAGTTGGCTCCTCATCAAAAAATTCCCAGGCGCTGTCTACAGTCATGTTCAATACTTCGGCTATGTTCTTGTCACGGTAGGTTACTTCCAGTGTTTTGGCGTTATAGCGGGCTCCGTGGCAAACAGGGCAGGGAGCGTACACACTTGGCAAAAAGAGCAATTCCACCATCACAAAGCCTTCGCCCTGGCAGTTTTCGCAACGGCCCTTTGCCACATTAAATGAAAAACGACCAGCATCATACCTTCTTTTCTTAGCCATCGGGGTAGCTGCAAACAACTTCCGGACATGATCGAAAAGGCCGGTATACGTAGCCATATTGGAGCGGGGCGTGCGGCCAATCGGTTTCTGGTCTACGCGCACCAGGCGTTTTATACTTTCCATCCCTGCGGTTATGTAGCCACCGGTTTGCTGTGGTTCGGCTCGTTCCAGGGCATCGGTCTCTTCTTCCTCTGTATCCAACGTATGGCCTAAATGCTCTGCTACCAGCTCTACTAACACCTGGCTTACCAAACTGGATTTACCAGAGCCCGAAACCCCGGTAACGGTCGTCAAAACACCCAGCGGAAAGTCGGCATCCAGGTTAAGCAAATTGTTACGTGTTACACCGCTCAGGCGCAGCCAGCCCATAGGGTTGCGGGGCGTACGCTGTGGCAATGCTGTTTTTCCGAAAAGATAATCCGAAGTTTTAGATGTTGTGACGTTTTGTAATTCATCCGGCGGGCCACTGAAAAGTATTTGTCCTCCTTTCTCGCCTGCATCAGGTCCCACATCAACCAGCCAATCCGCATGCCGGATCACATCCAGGTTATGCTCAACTATAAACAACGAATTACCAGCTTTTTTCAGTCCTTCCAGTGCTTTCAACAGGGCTAACGTATCGGAGGGATGCAGGCCCGCAGAAGGTTCATCGAGCACATATACCACCCCAAACAAATGCGAGTAAAGTTGTGTGGCAAGTCGCAGACGCTGCAATTCGCCCGGCGATAGGGTGGGAGTGCTGCGTTCCAGCGACAAATAACCAAGGCCAAGGTCCAGCAGAACAGTGATGCGTGCACAGAGATCTTCGGCAATGCGTTGGGCAACTATAGTTTGTTCGGGATGTTCGGCTTCCTGTTTTTTATGGCCGGTTGCTTTTCCTTCGGCAAAGGGTTTAAGAATAGTTTCTACCCGTTTTAATGGTAACCGCGACAGTTCTGTAATATCATACCCGGCAAACTTAACCGACAACGATTCCGGGCGCAGGCGCTTGCCCTGGCAGGTGGGGCAATCGGTGCTTAGCATGTACTGCATTACCCGTTTTTTCATCAGCGGGCTGTTGGTATTGGCAAAAGTATGGAACACATGGCGGCGGGCACTGGTAAATGTACCCATATAGTTCGGTTCTTCTTTCCGTTTTAAGGCGCGCTGGGTTTGCTCGGGAGTATAGCCCGGATAAACAGGCACTACCGGCTGGTCTTCGGTAAACAATATCCAGTCTCGGTCTTTCTGTGGTAAGTCGCGCCATGGGCGGTCTACATCATAACCCAATGTAACCAATATGTCGCGTTGGTTCTGGCCACCCCAGGCAGTAGGCCAGGCGGCAATGGCACGGTCCCGTATTGTCAGAGAATCATCCGGTACCATCGACTTTTCAGTTACTTCATAAATGCGGCCCAGGCCGTGGCAGGTAGGGCAGGCACCTTCTGCGGTGTTAGGTGAGAAAGCTTCGGCATAAATTATCCCCTGGCCCGGAGGGTAATCGCCGGCTCGGGAATACAACATGCGCACCAGGTTAGAGAGCGTGGTAACACTACCTACAGAAGAGCGCGTAGTAGGTGTGCCACGCTGTTGCTGCAGGGCAATAGCAGGCGGCAATCCCTCAATGGCATCTACTTCGGGCACGGCCATCTGGTGAAACAACCTGCGGGCATAAGGAGAAACAGACTCCAGGTAACGGCGTTGCGCTTCGGCGTAAAGGGTACCAAAAGCCAGCGACGATTTACCTGAACCCGAAACACCGGTAAAAACCACCAAAGCATCGCGGGGAACGGTCAGGTCAATATTTTTGAGATTGTGTTCGCGTGCGCCGCGTACGGTTACAAAGCCTGTAAAGGTAGTTTGTTTCGCAGTAGCTGTGTCTTTTGCCATGTGGTTATGTGTGCTAATTCCGGCTGTTTTTTAGTACCTATAGTTCTAATCTGCCGTCCGGTAATTTACTGCAACTAGCCTATAATAGTTAGATGAGCTATAGTTTCAATTTTATGCTTTTGGTTTCGGTGTGGGCGATAGTTTAAACTATAGCTATAAAAAAGGCATACCACCGAAGTAATATGCCTCTTTAAATGACAGAACAGAATAGTTACTTTTTAGTCATAGCACCGCTGTCTACATCCTTTATAAACTTAACAATACCGGCAAAGTAGGTTTTCTGGTCATCATACATCGCCATGTGGCTACCGTTGGGGCAATACAGGTAGCGCCCGCTCGGGAACTGGGTAGACATCCATTCCATATACTTTGGGTCCATGGTGTCGTGCTGGGCGCCTATAGTTAAGGTTGGTACTTTTATTTTTGGCAGATCTTTGGAACGATCCCAGTTTTTGAGGGAGGCATTACCACGCAAACCGAATTCGCTCGGCCCCTGCATCTGCACATAAATGGTCTGGTTCATGTGGTTAAACATTCGCAGCACCGGGTCAGGCCATTCTTCCAGCGGCATACGGAGAGCATGTTTGGTATAAAAGTTCGGCATCAGCAGCTCCATGTAACGCGGGTTCGTGAAGTCGTTTTTAGCCTCTATCTGCTTTATTTCGGCCAGCACTTTCGGGTCCATTTGTGGGCCCAGCACTTCATCGGCATACTTGTTATAAGCCGGCACGCTGGCTACCATGTTCGATATGATCAGGCCTTTCAGGTTGTCCTGATACTTCAGGGCATACTCCGTCGCCAGAATGCCGCCCCACGAGTGGCCCAGCAGGTAAAAGTTAGTCTTGTCCAGGTTCAGGGCTTTGCGTACCTGTTCTACTTCTTCTACAAAGCGGGCATTGTTCCAGAGGCTGGTATCGTTTGGCTGGTCGCTGTAATGTGAGCCCAGTTGGTCGTAATAATAATATTCGATGCCTTCTTTGGGCAGGTAGCTGTCAAAACACTCAAATGCCTCGTGGGTACCGCCAGGTCCGCCGTGCAACAACAACACCTTCATGGTCGGGTTGTTGCCGACGCGCTTGGTCCAGACATAAAATTCGCCTTTCGGGGTGTTGATCTTTATCCTGCGGGCGCCTCCACTTAGTTCATCTGGTTTCCCGGAATAATCAAGGTAATCAATGGTTTGGGCGGTGCTGTTTTCTGATGCAGTGGAGTCGGAAGAGGAAGTACACCCCTGCAGCAGGAAGAATAGGCAGACAAGCCAGCATGGTAAAATGTTTTTCATGTTTCTATAGTTTGAGGTGAGGGCAAATCAAAGTAAATATAGCATTTTAAAGTAATTAATTACCAGTCATACTACCTCCAAACTATAGCTATAGTTGCCAGCTTAGCCTACCTTGGTTTACCATTCCATTTCGTCCTCTTCATCCTGCAAGTAAACATCCGGTTCCTCATCAAATTCTTCCTCGCTATAGTTGCTTTCTGTTTCATCATCGTCCGGTAAGAAGTCGCCCAGTTCAGCGGTAAGCTCGTTAACTATAGCTTGCTGCGTTTCGTCATAGATCAGTTCACCGCGCTGCAGAAAACGGTTGGCATCCAGCAGTACTTCGTAAATGGGGGTATGAATGTGTTTGGGTATTTTAAAAAGCCTGGGGTCGTGCTTATCAAAAGGCGTTGCTACTTTAGAACCGAATAAATATGGGATAAGGGTTTTAGAGCAACTGATGGCGATTCGGTGCACTTCATGGTCCTCAAAATAATCCTGCAACCGGCCGTTAATATTCTCAAAAAACTCCACCGTTTCACCTAAACGAACCCTCGAGCCAGCTCTTGATTTACCTTTGGTTTTCAGGTATTTGATCTGGCTTTTGCCCTGCTTTTTACGCACCATGTACGAACGGTACACTTTGTGGTCCAGGTTACGGCCGTTCTCAAAATAACCCAGCGCACAGTTACCCGATTGTATCAGCAGAATTACATAATTAACCTGTAGGCTACTGTCGTTTGAACTGGCAGCAGGGGCTAGTACCGTGATGGGCAAGCGAAAGTATAGCTGCTCGTTGCCGGCGGCATCGAGTAGGGCAAGCCGGTGCTTTTCGGGGTCGTAAGTGGTGGGTATGCTTTTGGCCTGGATAATACGAAGCAGATCGGCAGCTTTAGCAGTAGGTAAAAGGCGGTTCATAAGCAGTGGAATAATACTGGCAGGTTAGCTTTGTAAAGATACGGTAAAGGTTCGTGCAGCACTTGTTTGATCATAGTTGGTAAGTCAAATTAGGTGAAGTAAACGCAGCCATGATCTGGTTCGCCAGGTGAACTATAGTTGTGTAAATCTAACCATTTGCCGGCATCTTTTTCATCCCATCTGCTGTACTTATTGCCTGTTTTATAGTTGTACAGGCTGGTTAAATTTTCTGATTGTGTGTCTTGCTTTAACCAGTTCGGCTATAATTCTATAGTAGCTATAGCACTCAGTGCGCTAAGTATAAATCTTTAAATAGCGCAGCGAGTATAATGTTTTGAAACGTGTGGCTTACTACGCAGCCAATGATAGTTTAAATCAGCATTCTATACTTTAAATACATTTTTCAGGGGATGGCATCAAATGCTACAAGGCCAACTATACTTTCCGGCATAAGCACTTTTCTGTTGCTTACAGGGTTTTTGCTGCTGAGTAGTACAACGGCAAATGCGCAGGTTATTTATAGAGGAGGCTCGGATGTGCAGTTGCTTTACGGGCGCAACCTAATCCAGAAAGGCGACCTGGCAACTATAACCGTAGAGCATTTCGGGGACTATGGCGCTTTCGAGCATTTTGGCTTCACGGATCTTTCCAATGATGTAAGCCTGAAAAGCCCGGACATGTACCTGGAATATTACCCGAAAGTAAGCCTTGGCCGCGCTACAGGCACCGAATTTAAATTTGGCCCCATCAGCGATGTGTTGCTGGGAGCAGGTATAAACGTACTGTTTGGTGGCCCCGAAGATTTTTTTGCATACCTGGTTGGTCCGGCCTTTAAGTTTGGGGTGCCGGGCCTGCTGCAACTCGAAACCTATTACTATAAACAGCACGGCGCAGCTTATAACGGCACCTATCAGCTAACCCCAAGCTGGGACATACCACTTGCATTTTCTGAAACTGTACAGTTCCGGTTCCGGGGCTTTATGGATTTTATTGGAGACAGAGGACCGGGCAGCACGCAGTACCTTACACAACCCCAATTATTGCTGGATCTGGGTGCGATCAAAAGTAAACCTGGCAAGGTATACTTCGGGTCGGAATGGCGTTACTGGAACAATGTGGCCGGCATCAAAGACCTCGACGAATCTATACTGCAGGCTAACCTGCTCTTCAACCTCTAAGCGTGTATTTCTATAGTTGCTGCCAGCTATCCTCAGCCAGGTTCTGAACGGTAGTAAACAAGCTGCGTGGAGGAATATCAAGGTAAGGATAGGTAACTTTGGACAGGTATAACCCCTGCGGGTAGGCTGGGGTCAGGTGTTTGGGTGCATTTTCCAAGGCCAGGTAACTTTCAAATTCAGCTACGCTGAGCTTGCCTGTTCCTACTTTCAGCAACTGCCCAACTATAATCCGGATCATACGGCTCAGGTAACGGTTCGCAGAGATATTAAAGCGCAGCCTGTCGCCGGTTTCATCTATAAACCAGCTAGCTTCTGTTACAAGGCAATTGGTGCTATCGTGGTCGGCAGGTGTGAGGCATAAATTACGGAAGTCGGTATACTGTGGGAGTAGGGCAGAAGCTGCCCGTATGGCATCCAGGTCCAGGTCTTGTAAAAAGTATAAAGCACTTACATGGCTCAGAAACGGGTCTTTACGAGTATGGATAAAGTAGTCGTAGCTTCGCTGGAAGGCATCAAAACGGGCATGTGGCAACCCTTCCATCGGTATAATATCAAACACAGCAATATCCTCGGGCAGTACCTTGTTCAACCTGAAAAGCATATCAAACTCCCAGGCCTCTGCCACATCCAGGTGAAAAAAGAACTGGGTGGCATGCACACCCGCATCCGTACGTCCGCAACCAACTATAGCCACCGGCATCTTCAGGATTTTTGCCAGGCAGCCCTCTATTACTTCCTGCACACCAACACCATACGGGTGCCGCTGCCAGCCTTTATAGTTGGTGCCCTTATACCCGATATGGAAGAAATAACGCAAGTTGTTTGGTTAGATTTTAGTGCTCAAAACAGGCTTACAAGTTACCATACTTTTCCGTAGAAAATGCCATGCGCTACAGCATACAAATGAATGATGAGAAACACGTCAGAAAGTCCCCCTTTGAAGGGGGTAGGGGGATGATGAAATGCATCAAGCTTAAACTATGAAACAAAACAACAACTATAACAAGAACCTGAAGACTTTTGCCCGAAAGTTAAGAACAGAATCTACCAAAGCTGAAATCCGGTTGTGGTGCGAGTTACTAAGCAAGGGTAAAACAGGCTATACGTTCCTTCGCCAGCGACCCATAGGCAACTACATCGCAGACTTTATGTGCAAAGAGTTAAAGCTGATCATAGAGGTAGATGGGTACTCGCATAATTTTAAAACGGTAGAAGATGTAAAGAGGGATAATGAATTGTATCAACTTGGATTTATAACGCTCAGATTTTCGGATGAAGAAGTAATAAAAGATCTGCCAAATGTAGAGCGGATTATTGTGGCATATATCGAGAATCATCATATTTAATCATCGGCGAAATAACTCGCTGATGTAAATTCTGTAAGTGTAAAACATCCCCCTGCCCCCTTCAAAGGGGGACTTTTTTTGTCATCCTGAAGGATCTTGTGGGGCTCTAGTAAAAGCCTGCTTTCCTGATTCCAAGTTTCTTTAAAGCATGGAATTATTTAAAAATATGCATTGCAGAAAGTCCCCCTTTGAAGCGGGTAGGGGGATGACTACTTTAGCAGATTAACTTTAGCAGATAATTTATTAACTATAGTGAGCAATGGTAAAGGAGAATCCTAAATAAAATGACAAGCCTGCAACTATAAAACAGCTAACTTGTGCCTTTAGAATAAACCATAGATTCCTTTACCAACCTGCACTTTATTACCACAGCACATAACGCTCTACGTATGTCCAAATCCAAAAAACTCAAGAATGTAACTATAGCCCAGGTTTTCAAGACCATTATCTGGCCGCGCAAAAAGTACCTTGGCATCGGGTTGGTACTCATCATCATCAGTCGTTTGGCGGGCTTGGTGTTGCCGGGCGCGAGCAAGTACCTGATTGATGATGTAATTCCGAACGGCGACAGCACCATGCTGAAGTGGCTGATCGGGGCAGTGTTAATAGCTATCGTTATACAATCGGTTACCTCGTTTGCCCTTACACAGATTTTGAGCGTAGAGGCGCAGCACCTTATTTCGCAGTTACGGGCCAAAGTACAGCGCCACATCATGCAATTGCCTATCCGCTTCTTCGATAATACCAAAACCGGCGAACTGGTATCGCGCATCATGACGGACGTTGAAGGCGTGCGTAACCTGGTCGGTACCGGCTTTGCCCAGATGATCGGTGGTGTACTGACCTCGCTTATCTGCCTGGTGCTGCTCATTTACATCAGTCCGCTCATGACGGGTTTTGTCCTCATTCCGGTAGCCATTTTCGGGGTGATCTCGATGAAAGCATTTGGTAAGATCAGGCCAATATTCAGGGAGCGTGGGGTGATAAATGCGGAAGTAACAGGGCGGTTGACCGAGACGCTGGGCGGCGTGCGCGTAATAAAGGGGTTTAATGCCGAAGCCCAAGAGATCAAGACCTTTGAAGATGGCGTAACGAGACTTTTCCTGAACGTAAAACAAAGCCTGACCACTACCAGCATGGTAACCAGCGCGGCAACGTTGTTGCTGGGTTTTGCTTCGGCGGGTATTATGGGCATTGGCGGTTACCTCATTATGAAGGGCGAGCTCACCTTTGGCGATTTCCTGGCCTTTACCTTATACCTGGGATTTATGATCGCGCCAATCCTGCAGATGAGTAACATCGGGAGCCAGTTTACCGAAGCGTTCGCCGGCCTCGACCGTACACAGGAAATCCTGAACACACCCCTGGAAGATGAACACGGGATCCGGAATCTGCAATTGCCAGCAATACACGGCGACATTATTTTCGATAAGGTTGCTTTTGCCTACGAGTCGGGGAAAGATGTCGTGAAAGAGATCAGCTTTAAAGCACCAGCCGGTTCGGTTACCGCGTTAGTAGGCACCTCCGGTTCCGGTAAAACAACTATAGCCGGGCTGGCCGCATCGTTCCTGAACCCCGACAGTGGAACCATAACGATAGATGGCCACGACCTGCAAATGGTAAGCCTGCAAAGTTACCGAAGCCAGCTGGGCGTAGTGTTGCAAGACGATTTCCTGTTTGAGGGCACCATCCGCCAGAACATCCTTTTCCCGAGGCCAAACGCTACCGAAACGCAACTAATGCAGGCCGTACATGCAGCGCACGTGCAGGAGTTTACCGACCGTTTTGCCGATGGCCTTGATACGCTGATAGGAGAGCGGGGCGTAAAACTCTCAGGTGGGCAGCGCCAGCGTATTGCCATTGCCCGCGCCATACTTGCCGACCCACGCATTCTGATACTCGACGAAGCCACCTCTAACCTCGACACCGAAAGCGAGAGCCTGATACAAGCCAGCCTCAAAACCCTGATGCAGGGCCGCACTACATTTGTAATTGCACACCGCCTCAGCACTATCCGCCAGGCCGACCAGATTCTGGTAATTGAGCAGGGGCGTATTGCAGAACAAGGCCGTCACGAAGAGCTCCTGGAAAAGCAGGGACGGTATTACCAGCTGTACACTTACCAGGCCCGCATCTGATCTTTTGTAGATGAGCCGATCACGGTGATACAGGTAACTATAGCATTTGCAATCAGCTGACGCAGTGGTTATTAATTTTAGATTAAAACATCTGTAAAACACTATACTTTTGTGCCGGATGATTATATTTATAGTTGAAAAGATGAACCGTAATAAGATGGGCCGTAAACTAAAAATGTTACTGGTAAGCATACTGCTGCTTTGCGCCGCACAGCTTTATGCACAGCAAACCAACGACGAACTGACAGCATACATTGAGCGGCTTCGGCACTCCCTGGCAACAGGCGGCAGCGAAACCTCTTTTATGTCACTAGGGTCTGATTTTTTGTATGCGCAGGATTACCTGGAGGCCGGAAATTACTCTTCTGCAGAGTATAGTTTTGCAAGCATCGTGCGCGCCAACCCCGACCATGCGTTTGCGAATTACCAGTATGCCGTGTCGTTGCTGAAACAGAAAAACCCTGAAAAAACGAAGCTGGCACAAACATATTTTCAGAAAGCCCTTGCATTAAATCCGTCGCTTAAAACACGCTATGCCACTGATGTGCCCGCACAGGTTGCTGTAACTCCAGATAAAACAACCACCCCTGTTAAAACTACTGGCACTCCTGCTAGCGCTCCAGCAAAAGCGAACACCGCTACTATAGCAGGCCTCGATGCCTACATTGCACAGCTAAAGCATTCTTATGCCACCGGCGGTAAAGAAACACAGATGTTTGCGCCCGGCCAGGAAGCCCTGCAGGGCATACTATACTACGAGAAAGGCGAATTTGGCAGTGCCGAAACACGGTTCAGTCTTTCGCTGGGCGTTGATGCCGAAAACCCTTATGTAAATTACCTGAAAGCAGTATCGTTGGCGGGCCAGGGAAAGGAAGCCGCTGCAAAGCCTTTTTACCAGAAAGCCATAGCCGGCGACAAGGCTTTGGCCGCACGCTATGCCACGGATGTAACGTCGGGCAAAACAAAATGGAATAAACTGCAGGCTTCTAAAGTGGTAAAGACGACCCCGGCCAAAAAAGTAACTTATGGCGGTGCGCTGGTATACGGTAACTATGCCTGCGACCAATCGGTATGGAATGGACCGAACACGAGCCCGGCTTACCGCTATGAGTATAAAGGCTATTTCGCGCTTAAAAAAGATGGTACCTACCGCTGGCTCGATGACGGAGGAACCGGCAAGTATAGTTACAACCCCAAAACAGGCGTAATTACCTGGCTATCCGGACCTATGAAAAGCAAAGGACCTAAACTGACCAGGTACCAGCCAGGCACCAACGTAGCCCAGGTTACAGTAGAGTACAATGGCTTTACATGGCAGTGCGGCTGTAATAAGTAAAATGCCAAACCTGCTTACCTCTTTAAAAAAAGCGCCTCCCAGGTTACAAACTGCGGGGCGCTTTTTTTACGTTACCAGGCTCATACCACATCCGTTTTGCTTTTCCCGGATACGCAGCTATAGTTTAAGACTCAATAAATGCCTATAGTTCAGATTAAACCGTTATGCCTGAAGGTCGTTTATATAGAAGACATAATTTTATATAAACCTGATAAAGCTATGAACAGACAAGAAAGAGATTGGTACAACTATGGCCGATACGAGGGCTATAACAACGATGCACATTACCACGCTGCCCGTAACCTGACCGATGAGTTTGAGCAGCACTATCGCCACGAAAGAGGCAACAACAACAGAGACCGTTACCGCCCGCAACGCAGCTACCATGAGGGCAGCGAAATAGAAGAGGAATACAACAGGCATAACAGAACGCGCCAGAATTATTCTGACCGGAACAATACCATGCGCCGGGATCAAGACAGAGAAACCAATTATTTCGGACATTATAATGATAACCAGGACAACTACCGCGGCGACGAGGAGTTCTACAGAGAAAATCAGGACCAGAACCGTCAGTTTGGTGACAGAGGCGTAAGTTCTGGTTTCTCAGACGACTACGGTTCTTATAACAGCAGCCGCTACTCCGGACCACATAACCAGGACTACAACTATAGTTCACGCAACGAATCCAGAAATATACACTACATACCGGATAGCGACGAAGGAGCGTACAACCGTTCCGGTTCTAACGTTGCTGGCAGATATAGTGCTGATGAATACTCACGCTATAACAGTGGCCGAAACCGTTTCAGCAGCTCACACTGGAACAACGATGGTGAAAGAGTCCGCTATTATTAAAAACTATAAACTTTAAAAAACAGCCGCTGCCGCACAGGTAGCGGCTGTTTTAGTTTTAAGCATAACAGAAAAATACACCGGAGCGGGAGCTATAGTTTCATCGGTTTTCAGCAACACCTGGCAGTGTACAGAATTTTTGATTTGCCCTGCCGCGCTTCTCTGCGTACCTTTATACAGCTTATCACCGGAGGAACCAGCTATAGTTAGTTTGTTTTGCCCTACCTAGGCACACTGCTGTAACTATAAACGCTGCATCAACGTGCATACTTTCTCCTGAACTCAACACTATGGAAAACCCTTTACAACTCAACATACCTATTACCATTTCTTACTCTGCCCTGGAAAGTGTATTGCAGCAGCAACTGATCGGTATGTACATCCCAAGACCCGAAGACGGCATATCAGAGAACCCCTATGCGCAGGTGCTGGATGTTGGTATAACAGGAAGCAGGGCAGGAGCTTATAACCTACAGCTTAGGGTGCAGCTCAGTATTTTACGAACCGTACTGAAACGTGACAAGGTAGACCTTTACGCCTCGGTCGCACTGGCTTACGACAACGCTACCCAGCAGGTATTTGTGCAACAGTTTTCGATGGAGTCTGCTACTACCAGTAGCTTTTACAACACCGCCCTCGAGGTGCTGGTAAACAAAGTAGCCTATAACCAGATCATCGAGAAAGCCCGGATTGATGTTAGTGCAATTATTGGCAAAGAACTAGAAAAAGTGAACAGCCAATTAGCCGAAGGTTTGGAGCTGAAAGGGCTGAAACTGAAAGGTGCTGTAGCCGCAGTAACAGTACAGGATGTGGCCCCAAAACCCGATGGACTTTCAGTAAATGTACAGGTACAAGGTAACCTGGAAGTAACAGTGCAAGATGCTTCAATCATCTTACCGTTGCTGGCTGGGGAACTATAGGTTAGAAATTAATACAACCTGGCAACGTTAGGTTTATTGTTTTTAACTGTCATTTCGGACAACGTAAGAAATCTGTTTCAGCTTATAGTTAAGGTTTATACATACCCGAACCAAGTTATCGTTTCAAACTATCTCTAATCCTGGGAGCTCTATCAACTTACAGGTTTATAGTTCGCTTTGGCTCGCTCGCAGCCCGCGAGGGCTCGTCTTTGGGGTAGGGGACCTCGATAAGGGCATTGCGCTGCTGCCTTCTTGCTATCCCCGCTCCTCGGATTGGCTCACGCCACCCTACAAGTCATAGTCGCTCAACCCAAAGACTGCGATCTTTCTACTATTGACAGCTTAGTTATAGTTTGATAGGATAAGCTCCGAGATTGATCATGACTATAATTCCGTAGGGACAGGTCGCGACCTGTCCGCCTCGTGGACTGTAACTATAAAACCATGAATCCAACTATAGCAAAGGCAGAAAGTCCCCCTTTGAAGGGGGCAGGGGGATGACTAACACCAACTATAAAACTATAAAGTAAACTATAGTAAAGGCAGCAATTCCCTTCTTGAGAGGGGCAGGGGTGTGTTATAGCAAAGGCTATCCTTCACTTCTTACAGGATGACAAAATAGAGAGTAAGTAAAGAAAAGCTCCCTTCCTTAGACTATCGGGAACGAGAGTTTGAAGGTAGCGAGCGGTAGCGCTGTGGGAAAAATAGGTGGTTGGACCACAGCAACTATAAACTATAACCCAGAAACCCAAACCACTACCCATTTCAGAAGTATATAAAAGTAGTTACCTTAGTTACCAACCCACAATATCCCAAACACTTATAAACCCAATGGAAGTATTAGTGCTGGAAATAACCCATAACCACCAGGGGCAGGACGAAGTGCTGTACCCGGTCATGCTCCGGAATAGCAGCGAGCTCTTGCTGGTGGATTGTGGCTATGCCGGTTCTTTGCCTATGCTACAAAAGGCCGCTGCCAGCTATGGAATTTTACTGGATAACCTGACAGGTATCCTCATCACCCACCACGACATCGACCACATGGGCGGACTGCAGGAACTGAAAGCAGCTTTTCCGAAGGCAAAAGTATACGCCTCCGCGTTGGAAGAACCCTACATCAGCGGGCGTAAAAAGTCGTTGCGGTTGCAGCAGGCCGAAGCGCTGTATCATACCGTACCCGACGAGCAAAGGGCCTGGGCCAGACAGTTCCAGGAGAGCCTAAAAGTAGTGCAGCCTGTAGCTGTTGATGTGGTGCTTACCGAAAATGAAGTGCCTGCTTCCTGGGGCGACATTCACATCATCCTGACACCCGGACACATGCCGGGGCATATCTCAGTTTACCTGCCGCAAAGTAAAACGCTAATAGCTGCCGATGCTGTGGTAGCAGCCCAGGAGGAACTGGACCTGGCAAACCCCAACTATACCTTAGACCTCCCGCAGGCAGTAAAGTCCGTTAAAAAACTACAACAACTGGAACTGGAACGCATCATCTGTTACCACGGCGGCGTTGTAGATGGGGCCATCCATGAGAAACTGGACAAACTGCTGGCAACCTATAAACCCACCCAAACGCCTGCCCCTGAAGACAAGCCACAGGACCTGAGCAGCCCGGTCTGCTATGCCCACTTAAAAGAGTTTCGGGAAGGCTTTGAGATGGAGTAGCCCTACAGTGTAAACCATCCCAAACCACTACCGCAACACCTTATACGCCGGCACCAGCTCATGATAAGGCGAACTATCCACAGCCTGCTGCAGCGGCCCCAGGTGGCCGGCACCGTAGATCACCAGTATCTTATCTTCAGGGCTTTCGGTGATGCGCTGGATGTTGCGGAATATGCGCAGGTTGCGGTTAAACCAGGAGGCGCTGTACCAGTCCACGCCGGTATAATCGTAGGGCTGTGCCTCATACTGAAAAGCCTCCCGGAAATAGTTTTCCAGGTCCTTGCGAATAGCTTCAGGCTGGTTCATTTCCTTTACTTTCTGGTAAAGGGTAGGTACTTGTTTGCCTGACAGCTTTTGTTTGGCTTCGTGGCGGGCTTTTACCGTTGCCTGCATGTACTCCCAGAACTTCTCCATGTGCGCTGCTTTGTCTTCCCTAACTTCAAAGTCTTTGCTGCCAGGCTTTTGGTAGGCATCCAGATTACCCCAGGTATCGATGGCGTACACGCGCGGGTGCCCCAGCTGTTTGGCCAGCCTGAAACCCAACTGGTACTCTTCGCCCACGCCCAGCTCGTAGCGGCCCTCCAGGTAAGCCTGGTATAGCGAGTCCAGGCGGGCCTGCTTCTCCGGCCTTACCTCAATGGCAATTTTGGTAGGTTTGAAGGTAGCCATCTGGCTGGTAATGCGCGCTATGTCACGCTGGCTTTCGGGAGAGTTTATATCCAGTTGGTCGCTTTTTTCAGTTTTTACCACATCCAGGTTAGGGTACGCGAAGTGGAAAGTGCCCAACAGCATGACCTGTGCCCGGGCATCATTGCCATCGGTTTTACCTTGTTGCGCCAGTACAGGAGAAAGGCAAGTACCTGCCAAAAGCAGAACGGCGAGTAATAGTTTTTTCATAGTTAGGTAGGGTTTGTTTTTGCAATAGATGGAAGTGAGTGGAGAGAGGTTGCCTGGGAGAACCAAAATTGTATAGCGGATAGTATTGTATACTTTCTATAGGAATCAGTGTATCAAAACTCTATACTACCTACACCTCAAGTGCGGCTATGTCAAGGTCTTACATAAAAAATAAACCAAAATAATAATCGCAACCGATTAGTTGCGCGTATATTAGCAAACAAACGGTTGCATATTTTTATCCAGAGATGAGAAGAGACGTTTTCCAGGCGATAGCAGACCCTACCCGAAGAGCCATTATTGGGTTGATTGCCTTGCAGGCCATGACGCCGAATGCGATAGCCGAACATTTTGACACCAGCAGGCAGGCTGTTTCGAAGCACTTGCAGATACTTGTAGAGTGCCAGCTTGTGAAACAGGAACAGCAGGGGCGCGAAATTTACTACCAGTTGGAAGTAGCTAAAATGAAAGAAATAGACAAATGGCTGGAACAGTTCCGGAAGATCTGGGAAGACCGCTTTAACCAACTCGACACTATATTTTCTAACATAAAACAAACTAAGCCATGAAAAGAAACCTTGTATTCGAGTTCTCCGTGAACAAGGAAAACAACACGATCACCGTTAAAAGAGAGTTTGCCGCAGAGCTCCCGCTTGTGTGGGATGCTTACAACAAAAGCGAGATACTGGACCAATGGTGGGCGCCTAAACCATGGAAATCGCGCACCAAATCGATGGACTTCAGAGAAGGTGGCTACTGGCACTATGCCATGGTTGGCCCCGAAGGGGAAGAGCACTGGGCATTGGCTAACTATAAAGCCATTGACCCTAAAAAGCGCTTTACCGCGCTGGATGGGTTTGCAGATGCCGAAGGAGTGGTAAACACAGAAATGCCGCAATCGAAGTGGGAGGTAAGCTTTACACCCAAAGAGGAGGTTACCTTTGTAGAGAACCTGATCACCTTCGATGACCTGTCACAGCTCGAAACCACCATCCAGATGGGCTTTAAAGAAGGCCTGACCATGGCCATGGAAGGCCTTGATGCATTACTGGCTGCTCAGAAACAGGAGGCTTAAGAGTTGTAAGCTGCAGAAAAGAGATCATATTTAAAAGCATAAACTATAAGAGCGGGGCTGGTGCATAACCTTAGAGTCCCGCTTTTATAGTTTATAGTACTCATTCATCGTCTGCTAGTTCAAGATTGTAGCTCGTACTGTTACTCATGCTAAAGGTATAGCTGCTTAGAATAGAAGAGGCACGAGCTATATGCTTGCGCTCGAGGTGATTCGTATCTTATCCTTTAGATATGATGATATATGAAAAAAGAATTAAACTAGTTTAAAGCTTTTGTCCACCACAATCCAATTAGTGTAATATTTAATTTTTACTATATTGTAAAAATTTTTTATAATGGTAAGGATAGAAGATATTACACTTTGGAGTCATCAGAAGGAGGCTATAGAAAAAGCTAAAGAATATCTTGATGGAGCTAATGAAAAAAGTTTCTTACTTAAACTTCCAACAGGTGCTGGTAAAACAGGAATTTTTGCTACACTTTCAAGAGTAGTTTATTCTGATAGTAATATTTTGATAGTGGTGCCATCTATAGCATTGCGACAACAAGTTTATGATGAAGTAAGAGAAAAGTTTTGGGGTAAGACTAATGTTGACCCAGTTAATTTAGAAGAGAAATATATTAAGCAATTTGCGCCCGCAGATTTTGATATTATTCGAACAAATATTGAAAGTAACACAAGCAACTCTCCTTTTATTTTAATATGTGTTATAAATACACTTCATCTATTAAGGAAAAAGAATCCAGACCATTATAGATTTCTAAAAGATCATGTCGATTTCGTAATATTTGATGAAGGACATCGTGAACCAGCATTTTCTTGGGCATCAGCAGTTAGAGGTATAAAAAAGAAGACTCTCTTATTTACTGCTACACCTTTCAGGAATGACCTAAAGCTATTTAAGGTAGATAAAGAGTCTTATTATTATTTGTCACATCAGGAAGCCATCAATAATAATATAATTAGGGATGTAGAATTCTTCCAATTTTCATTAAATGGGAAGTTTGGAGATTGGATCGATGATATCTTAAGAACTGTAAACCAACAAATAGCAAACTTTAAATCTAATGGAGAAAGTCTTGAGCCCAAAACTATAATACGCTGTGATAATAAAGAGTCTATTAAAAGAATAGTTAACTACTTAAAAAAGAAAAGATTTAAAGTACTTGGTATACATGAGGATTTGGGCAATGAGAGAAATTGTTTAAATGAAGTACCCGATAATACAGTATTAGCAAATTATGATATTATCGTACATCAGTTCAAATTAGCGGAGGGAATTGATTATCCTAATTTCTTAATACTTGTTGTCTTTGAAGATTTTAATAACGAAAGATCTTTAATACAACAGATTGGTCGAATCACAAGGAATAATAATACTCCAGCAATGAAATCAGTTGTTATATGCTCTGATAAACAGGCATATGACCAAATATGGCAGAAGTATTTATTATATGATAATAATATTGTAGAGTATAATAAGCTTTATGACTTAAGTGATTTTACTTTGCCAAATGAGAGAATTAGTTGGATATATTTTAATGGTGAATTCAAACGTGTAAGTCTTAAACAGCAAATTGGTGAAAATGATATTATACTTCCAAGAAGAGTTATCGCAAAAGATGTTCAATCTACGTTCGACTTCGAAATTTTAAAGGCAAATGTTGAAGAAGAAATTGAGAAATATGATATTATTCCTATCAATGCGTTTGAATTAGCGAATCAAGGTTATGCTATTTTATATGAAATGTTTAATAACTCACCATATGTTAAAGAAGATGTTTTTATAGAAAATAAATTAGGTATAATTATTTTCTATCATATAAATAATAACCTGTTCTATTTCTCAACAGATAATATCATACCTGGTTGTATAAATGAATTGCCAAATTTAGATCAATCTGTTTTATTAAGGGTTTTGAGTAGTAGTAAACGTTTTACTAGAATTAACTTAATCAATTCAGATGTTGGTAGAAATACTATAAAGTCAAATAATCTTACATCATACGCTTTAGAAAAATCTCCGATTGGTTTAACAGATCACAATCAAGTTGCTACTTTAACAGAAGCTATTATAAGTGATGGGACTGATATTAGTAGAAGATATGTAGGGTTAACAAGATCTAGAATATCAGATTACAAATCAGATTATATACCTATCAATAGCTATTACAATTGGCTAATACAATTAAATACTGCCCTTAATACAGCATCAATTAAAAGCAACTATCTCAGAAGATTTGCTCAGCAAATTAATGTCCCCAATGACCCTACTCCATCAAATATTATGTTCGATGTGGATGCCGATGATTTATCTGTTTTTAGAGCTAATGATAGATATCATTTTGAGATTGAAGAGTGTTCAATACCTGTTGTTAATAAAAAATTCAAAGTTATTGTTAGCTACAATAACAATATTAAAAAAGAATTTCCATGTAGTATTGAGTTTGACTCTAAGACAAAGAAGTATAAAATTAAATCCCCTAATCTTTCAAAACTATTAACTAACCCCGCGAATAAGGAAAACTTCATTTCCTACCTTAATAGGTATCAACCTATTAGAATTGTTACAAAAGATAATAAAGCATTTTACACTTCTGGGAATTTTTATTCTCCGAAGTTGGATCTATTAGGTCGCTCTAATGACTTAAATATATTAGAAGTTTTTACTTCTGTTCAAATATTAAAAAACATAAAAAGTGAAAAGGGTAATAGTACAACATTACCTACTTCAAATAACTTATGGCATAAAGACACTTTATTTGGAATAGTTGCAAGGATGGGAAAAGGTTATAGATCTAAGGAACTAAGCAATTATTTCTCATTCGATATTTTAGTTTGTGAAGATTTAAATACTGAAATGGCAGATTTTATAGGAATTGATACCCGTAAAAATCGCTTAGTGTTGATACATGCGAAAGCAGATGATAAAAGGCTTTCGGCGAGTGCGTTTCAAGAAGTATGCGGTCAAGCAGTAAAGAACCTAGATTTTTTGTCTCCTTTCTATGAAAAAGAACCTGTTTTGAATGTTAAGAGATGGGATGGTAAATGGAAGCATAGTAATGTAGGTACCATAAATTCAAGAATTTTATGTGGGAATAAAAATGGTAGTCAGATTTGGGATCTTTATCAAAAGATGTTAAAAGATCCAAATACTAAAAAAGAAGTTTGTTTACTCACAGGAGCTTTATTTTGCAAAAACGATTTAGAAATAGAATTGCAAAAAACAAGAATAGAAGATGTAAAACCTGAAGTGATTCAATTAGTATATCTAATTAGATCAACATGGAGTGCGGTTTCAAGTGTGGGTGCAACATTGAAAATATTTAGCTATTAATTTTGTACGGACATTAGTTTGAAAAATATTTATTTACACTAGACTTCAACTTCTCATAATTTTGTAAGCAGGTATTTTGTACCTGCTTTTTGCTATACTATCATATAATTTTTTACCCCTTGCCCTTCAATCCATTTACCATAGACTTACCCGTTCGGGAAATTATACCTGCTGTTAGGGAGCACCTTGCGGCGCAGAACACGCTGATCGTAAATGCCCCTCCCGGAGCCGGTAAAAGCACCTTGCTGCCGCTGGCTATACTGGATGAAGTATGGCTGAAAGATCAGAAGATTATCATGCTGGAGCCCCGGCGCCTGGCGGCCAAAACCATTGCCGAGCGCCTGGCGCAACTGCTGGGCGAGGAGGTAGGCCAGACCGTTGGTTACCGCATCCGTTTCGAGACGCGCATCTCCGAGCAAACCCGCATCGAAGTCGTTACCGAAGGCATCCTTACCCGCATGATCCACAGCGACCGCTCGCTTACGGGTGTAGGCCTCGTGATCTTTGATGAGTTTCATGAGCGCAGCATCCATGCCGATGTAGCCATGGCCCTGAGCCGGGAAGCGCAGCACACGCTTCGCCCGGACCTGCGCATTATGGTGATGTCGGCCACCCTGGATATGCCCCAGCTTACGAGTATACTCAAGGCCCCGGTGGCGCAAAGTATGGGGCGGCAATACCCTGTAGATACCATTTACACCGGCGACGCCGACGACCGCATGCTGCCCGAAATGACGGCCCGTGTGGTGCAGCAGGCAGCGCAGGAGCGGGAAGGAGATATCCTCGTGTTCCTGCCCGGCGAAAACGACATCCGGAAGGTAGAAGAATTACTCCACAGGCAGCTGCGCGATTTTAAGATACACCCGCTGTTCGGTATGCTGCCTTTTAACAAGCAGTACGCCGCCATTATGCCCAACCGCGAAGGCAAACGCAAAGTAGTGCTGGCCACCAGTATCGCCGAGACCAGCTTAACCATAGAAGGCATTTCGGTGGTGGTGGATACGGGCTTCGGCAAAACCTCCCGCTTCGATCCGAAGTCCGGTTTGTCGCGCCTCGAAACGGTGCGTATCTCCAAAGACGCCGCCGACCAGCGTGCCGGTCGCGCCGGTCGTCTGGGCCCTGGTACCGCTTACCGCATGTGGAGCAAAACCACGCAGGAGCGCATGGCCCCGCACCGCACCCCCGAGATCATGGAAGCTGACTTGTCCTCGCTGGTGCTGGACATGGCGCAGTGGGGCATTACGGATATCCGGGGCCTTACCTGGCTGAACCCGCCGCCGCGCGCTGCTTTGCAATCGGCCACTGAAATGCTGCACCAGCTGCAGGCGCTGGAGCATGGCCGCATAACAGCGCATGGCAAGAAAATGCACACGCTGCCCTGCCACCCACGCATCGCGCACATGCTATTAAAAGCCGATGGATCCGACCAGGTAGCGCTGGCAGGTGATATTGCCGCCATCCTGGAAGAGCGCGACCCGCTGGATCGCAATGCCGGCATCGACATTAACTTAAGAATTGAAGCGCTTAGAAGGTATAGGAAAGAGCAGGGGCAGGGCAAGAAATTTGGTAAGATAGAGAAGGTAGCCCGCTCGTACCGCCAGCTGTTTAGTATAGAGCCTGATAACGGCAAATTTGATGAGTATGAAACCGGTGTGCTGCTGACGCATTGCTACCCCGAGCGTATTGCGTACGCCCGCCCCGGCAACAACGCGCAGTTCCAGCTGGCTAGCGGTCAATACGCGTCTGCTGGTCACCGCGACGACCTGGCGCACGAGCCCTGGCTGGCCATCGCGCACCTGCACGCCGGAACCGGCGACAACCCCGGTCGTATTTTCCTGGCATCGCCGCTCAACCCGAGAGATCTGGCCCCGCTCGTAAAACAGCAGGAAGTTTATACCTGGGATGTAAACGACGGCGAACTGACTGCCTCTATGGATACCCGCATCGGAAGTATAGTTCTGCAAAGCAAACCGCTGCCACCACCCGACGAGAAGCACCGCGTTCCTGCCATTTCCGAAGCCATCAAGCACGAAGGCGAGCACCTGCTGGACTTTAACCACGACGTAACACAATGGCAAAACCGTGTAATGAGCCTGCGCAAATGGCGCCCCTCCGAGTTCTGGCCCGACGTAAGCACCGCTACTTTACTGATGACCAATTGGGACTGGCTGAAGCCATACCTGTTCGACATTGAGCACCCCGACGAGCTAATGGAGCTGGAGCTGCTGCCTATACTTCAGAAGTTTTTAGATACTGATAAACTGGCAAGAATGGACGTGCTGGCTCCCGCGTGTATAGTTTTACCTGATGGTTCTTCGATTGAGCTGGAGTATAAACCCGATGGGTCGCAGCCAAAACTGGAGATTCGTTTGCAGGATATACTTGGCTGGGAGAGTAGCCCGACTGTGGATGAAGGAGAGATGACGGTAGAGCTGGCTTTGCTGTCGCCGGAGCTAAAGCCTATTACCACGGTGTCGGACCTGGCTAGTTTCTGGAAAGGGAATTATCGCGTGATCAAACGACAGCTGGAGGTGGTGTTTCCGGAGATAGATTGGAGTAGGGGAGTGTAGAGACGCAATACTTTGCATCTTTAAGGTTAGAAAGTTTTTAGACCTCGCAGCATCCGGTGGTCCTGCGAGTGTCTCGCTGGTATTGCTTTGTAGGTAACGTGGTCCAACCACCCCTAACCCCTCCTTGTCTAAGGCGGGGAATTTTACTTACTTACTTACTTACTTACTTACTTACTTACTTACTTACTTACTTACTTACGAAAGTGACTGCTTATCTCTTGTAGAACCGAATCTAGTTGCTGAAAAACATCTTTGTTTTCGAAGCGGAGAACTTTTATGCCTAGTTCTTTTAAAACTTGGTCACGCTCCATATCTGCCTGCTCTGTCACATTGTGATAATGAACCTGACCATCTAACTCAATGGCTACCTTTTCTGAGGTACAGTAGAAGTCTAGGATATAATTTCCTATACTATGCTGCCGTCTAAATTTTCGCCCATGAAGTTGACCGTTTTTTAAGTATTTCCAAAGTTCGCCCTCAGCAACAGTAGAATTGTTCCTTAATTCCCTTCTAAAGTCCTTCAGGTATTGCCTGTTATGTAGTTTCATAATTCATTACAGTGTGCTCTTTGCAGACAACTGTTACAAACCAAAAATTCCCCTCCTTAGACAAGGAGGGGCAGGGGTGGTTGGACCACGGCAACTATAGCAAAAACTGAAATTCCCCTGAAACACAAGTTAAAACGAGAGTTTGCAGCGAGTAAGCTAACCTCACCTCACAGAGCTGTTAAAGTCTAACTAAAGAACTATAGTCTGTGCTAAAACCAAACATATTACCAGGAGTTGCAAATGCAATTTAGCCTATGGCATAACTACTTTCTGCACATACTTTCGGGCATCCAACACAACAACGTACAATTCTTGCCGTTAAATAGGAAACAAAATCGCTTGCCTGATGGCATTTGGCCTGAAGGAAGCATGAAATATTTATAAATAAACACTAAATACTATGAAAAAACTTAATTGGGCATTCCTTATTCTTTTCTCTTTTGCATTTGTTGCCTGCGACGATGACGATGATGATGTAACACTGGACACAACCGATCCGGTAATCACGATTACTTCTCCTACAACTGGTGCTACTGTTACTGCTGGTGGTGTAATTAACCTGGAAGGTACTGTAACCGATAACGAAGGCCTGGAAGAAATTACCGTGAGCATGACTGACCCGGATGGCACTACTACAGAGCTTTCAGACAAGTCTATCAGAGATTTCCTGAACGATGACAGAGAAGCAGATTTCGACATTGATATTAACGTAGATGCAAATGCAGCTGCTGGTGACTGGATGGTAACTGTTACTGCAGTAGACGATGCCGGTAACGAAGCTTCGGAGTCAGTAACTGTTACGCTGACTGAATAAGCCTGAAAACCTAACGTAAGTTACAATACACCAAAGGCCTTGCAATATGTAAGGCCTTTGGTGTTTTATGCAAATCCTGGAAACTACTTATCAGGCAACTATAGGCTTTCAGAATAGCTATACTTTAAACTTTTTTTAAATTTTTTTCGATTAAAAAACTGCGATTAAAGCATGTTGAGTTGGAAATGGGATAATCTCTGAAAAATAATTTAATTATTTTTGATGAGTTTGTAACCTGCCTGCAACAACCCCCGTATAAAAGGGTGGCTAAAAGTTGAAGATGGTTCTATTTTAATAATAAACCATTCGATATAGAAAACGGACTCCTGAAAAGGCGTCCGTTTTTGTTTTTAAGGCATTTGGTTTTGACTGTCTATAGTCTGCTATACAAACCAAACCGCATTGTCCGGAACAGAAATACCGATGCTGTCGCCTGGCTTATAGTTATTTTCGCCAGTCCTTATAGTTAAGGGCACCTCTTCTACTAAAATTTCCAGTTCGTAATGGCTTCCGAAGTAATGTGTGGTGGTAACTTTTCCGGTTATGGCGCTGCTATCCTGACGGGTAACAATAAACCTTTCAGGGCGGATAAGTAAGCTTTTACTTGTTGTTTCTTTGCTGGTAAGTTGGGTAAATATGCCTGCTTTGCCAGGAGGTATCACATTGTACTTTCCGAAAAGGGATGCGGCATACTCGTTTACCGGCTGCTGGTAAATTTGCTGCGGCCTGCCTTGTTGTATCAGCTTCCCGTTTTGCATTACCATAATTTCGTCAGCCCACGAGAGCGTATCGTGCGGGTCGTGGGAGATGAGGAGACAGGTAATGCCAAGTTCTTCACTGATGTCGTTTATCACTGCTTTCAGGATGCTTTTATGGCCCATATCGAGGTTGGAAAAAGGCTCATCCAGTAATAAAAGGCCGGGCCAAGAGCTAAGCAGGCGGGCTAATGCAATCCGTTGCCTTTCGCCACCCGAAAGCTGGTTGGTTTTGCGTTTTGCTAAATGGCTGATGCGGCAAATTTCGTACAGGGTGTTGGCTTCCTCACCCGACAAGGTATTGGTATAGCTGAGCACCTGCTCTACCCGCAAAAACTGCGGCAGCTCAAAATGCTGCGACAGGTAAGCGATATCGGCATGGCCGGGTACCAGTTTGTCGTGCGGGCCGATCACTTTTTTGCCCTGGTATAAAACCTGGCCCGAGGCAGGTTGCACCAGGCCGGCTATAGTTTGCAGCAGCGTGCTTTTACCAGAGCCTGTTTCGCCGGCAATCGCAATTTTCTGATGTTCTTTCAGGCTAAAGGTAATATCATGCAAGATCACATTTCCTTCTTCCACCACACTAATTCCGGATACATCTAAAAAGCTCATAAGGGTAAGTTTTGCTGCCAGCAGTTAACGCACAAAGCTACTTTAAAGCAGCCATGTTTCCGAGTGTTACGCCCGATAGATGGTGTTGGCAGATGCGCTATAGTTGGGGCAGTAGTTTAATAACAGAGCAACTATAATTAGGGAATAGTATGAAACAGAAATAGCCGCTCCGATAAAAAGAGAGGCTATCTTAAAAGTGAAACTATAGTTGCCAAGGGTATGTGAGTTGGCAAAGAAAAAAGTACGGAGGGTAATGATAAACGTATATACCTGAAACGTTTACCAGTACCATCAGCAGCAATACGGCAGCACTCCTTTTACAAGTATGGCAGCGCCGGTTATTTTTAGGCCAGTTTTACTTTAACGGCGTTCAGGCCCTTCAGCCCTTTTTCCACTTCAAAAGTAACTTTGTCGTTTTCCTTAATGGCGCTTGCAAGGCCGTTCTGGTGCACAAAAATACTTTCCTGGGTTTCGTGGTCTTTAATAAAACCGTAGCCTTTAGAAGTATTAAACATGGTTACCGTTCCTTTACGGATCAGGTCAGCCGGGTCAGCATCTGCCTGACGCGACACACCGATCTGTATGTCTTCCTGCTTAATAACTTTCTTTTTCTTGGTAGGATCCGGTGGGGTTTCGGTAATGTTACCGTTTTCATCCACGTATGCCAGCATCTCGTCCAGTTCTTTGCCCTTGTTAGAGTTAGCCTTACGATCCTCTTTCTTTGCTTCCTTGTCCTGTCTCTTTCTTAACTTTTTCTTTTCTTTTTCTTTTTTACTGAAGGTTTCCTGTGATCTACCCATTTGTTGTTCTCTGTTTTTCTTTTTTTATGTTCTACTGTTGGTTACCGCAGTTTGGGGGCTTGTTACTTGGCCAGGTAATTGGTGCCGTTGCGTATCCACTTCTCGAAGAAGTTATTGTCGCTAAACTCGCCTGTTACCAGTTCAAAATCAGCTACGTTTTTGTTTGTACGCGAATCCATGAAACCTGGTAACGAATCCTGGTTATTCGGGATCCATTCCTGTCCTTTTTTTAAGGCTACACATATATATTCGCGGGTGGTGGTATCTACCAGGTATTTTCTGTTCATCTTAGTTGGGGTTTAAAAATGGATAACGAAACGATAGCCAGGGTTGCTAAAACCAGGGGAGAGGTGCAGTTGCTTCGCAAACAAATAAAAAAGCCTTACTGAACGTAAGGCTTTTTATAATCAGTTATTAAGCCAGCTTAAGCTAACTTTACATTGACTGCGTTCAGTCCTCTCTTGCCTTCTTTAAGCTCAAAAGTAACTTTGTCGTTCTCTCTGATTTCGTTTACTAAACCAGTTACGTGTACAAAGTACTCCTGATTTGAATCGTCTTCTTTGATGAAACCAAAACCTTTAGTGTCATTGAAGAATTTTACTGTTCCGTTATTCATGATGTGATTTGATTTATTATATACCTACTACAAGTTAAGCGGCATATACGTTCATTATTTTTTACAATGTACAATAAAAAGTTTACAATATTGCTTTTTGCTATCTTTATAGATGAATAATTACACTAAAAAGAAGAATATTTTTAAAAGCCGGATGTATTTAACCCCAAATCAACAATTTAAGCGCAGCAAATGCGTTTACATTTACTATCCGGCAAATCCTTTTATAGTTATAGAATTTGTGAAGCTGTGCTTTGATTTATAGCTACCGGACCGTTTCTTATTTGCACTGTATCAAAAACTTATAGTATCTTTCATCATCTGTAAACCAAAATAAAACTACCTGTATGAAAAAAATTACGTTGGTGCTGGGGGCCCTATCGCTGGCTGCTATGCTTACTTCCTCATTTACTGCGGCCACTAACAATGCAGCCGGCACAACCATTGCCCCTGCGGTTGCCGAAACCACCCTGCTGGTAAATACCCAGAACAGTACCCTGAAATGGAATGCCAAAAAAGTAGGAGGGGAGCATTACGGAACGATAAACCTGGCAGATGGTAGTTTGCAGGTGAATGGTTCTAAATTAACTGGTGGCACTTTTACCATTGCGATGGGCTCCATTGTTGTGAAAGACATTACCCGGCCCGACTCCAACAAAAAACTGACCGACCACCTGAAGTCAGATGATTTTTTTGCGGTAGAAAAGCACCCGGAGGCAACGTTTACCATTACCAAAGCGGCAAAACTGGCAAAACCAAAAGCCGGCGAGCCAAACTATAACATTACCGGCAACCTGACGATAAAGGGCATCACTAACCCGATCACGTTTCCGGCTACGGTAACTATAAACGGCAAAGCTGCCGAAGCCACCGCCCTGGTTGAAGTTGACCGCACCAAGTACGATATTAAATACAGATCGGGGATGATGGGCACCGCTGCCGACAAGGTCATTTACGATACCTTTACCATAGACCTGAAACTGGTGGCCGAAGCTGGCACCAAAACCCTGGGAACCAAGTAACTATAGTGTATGGTGATTAATAAAAAGAGCGCCTGCCGGTAAACCTGGCAGGCGCTCTTTTTTAGTTTATTTAGTTGTTATTGCTTAGGCGCTATTTTCCATAGTTCACCGTTTTCCTGGTCTGTTACAATGTATAAAGCTCCATCCGGTCCTTGTCTTACATCGCGCACCCGCTGCCCTCTGTCTTTCAGTAAATGTTCTTCGCCGGTTACGCGTCCGTTCTCTATCTGCAGGCGTACCAATTGCTGGTCTTTCATGCCGCCCACAAACAGGTTCCCCTTCCAGGCCGGAAATGCATTGCCGGTATAAAACTGTGCACCAGACGGAGCAATAACAGGGTCCCAGTAATAGACAGGATCTACGTAGCCCTCTTTGGTGGTAACGGCATTAGGCACAGGCTTACCAGAGTATTCTTCGCCAAACGTTACCAGCGGCCAGCCATAGTTCTTTCCTTTTTCTATCAGGTTCAGTTCATCACCGCCCTGCGGTCCCATCTCTACTGTCCATAGTTTGCCATCTGTATCGAAAGCGGCTGCCTGCACGTTTCTGTGGCCAACAGTAAATATTTCAGGTAAGGCGCCTTGCTGGTTCAGGAAGGGATTGTCGGGGGCTGGTTTACCATCTGGGGTGATACGGATGAGCTTACCCATGTGGCTGTTCATCTGCTGCGCCTGCGGTCTTATTTCAAGGTCAGAGCGCTCTCCCAGGGTTACATACAACATACCATC
This sequence comes from Pontibacter fetidus, assembly GCF_010119545.1. GTDB lineage: Bacteria > Bacteroidota > Bacteroidia > Cytophagales > Hymenobacteraceae > Pontibacter > Pontibacter fetidus. The sequence goes on from NZ_JAAEAA010000026.1 coordinate 48,228, forward strand.
CGGGCCAAATGCGAGGCGCGAGCCATAGTGCATAGTGCCGTTGTATGCTGGTTTAGCCTGGAAGATGACCTTTACCTGCGCAAGACTTTTGTTATCTTTTGAAAGCACGCCGCGTGCTACACTGGTGGCATTTCCGTTACCGCGTGGCTCCGAAAAACTCCAGAAAATAGTACGGTCTGTGGCAAAATCAGGGCTTAGGGCTACATCCAATAATCCGCCCTGTCCGCGGGCATCTACTTTAGGCACACCAGTTATAGGCTGGCCCACCTGCCCGGCAGCTGTTATAATGCGCAACCTTCCAGGTTTTTCGGTTACCAGCAAGTCGCCGTTCGGAAGTGGTTCTACAGCCCATGGTTTTTCTAAATTTTTAGCCAGCACTACCACATCAAAAGCAGCTTTCGAAGTGATACCGCAGGCCCGGGTCTGTTCCGGAAAAGTGGGCTTTTGTTCCGGCGAGTTTGGTTCGCGGGTTTCAAGTGGCTGACAATCGGTTTGTGCTGCTGGGTTTGATGGCGGAGCCGCTGTGGTGTATGTTGTGGTTTCTGTTTCTGTGCTATTTTCGGTAGTGGTGGCAGCCTGGTTGCATGCCGTTACAGCCAAAGCCAGAAGTATAGCCGAAGCCATAGTAAGTGTAGTTCTTTTCATAGGTTAGTCGTGTTACTTAGGTTACTGCAAATCCTTATCAGCTATATAGTTATAAACTGCTGAAAATTATAATACTAAGTAAGCTGGTATAAAGTTGTTGGTAGGGTTGCAGCGCTATAGCAGCAAACTATAGCCTACTGCTAACTAACTTTTTACTGTGGCTACGTATAGCCTAACATGCCTTGTTACAGTAAGTTAGCCTGCACTTTAACCTATAAAAGCCTCATGAAAATCTACCTGTTTACGTTATTGGTCTCGGTTACCGGGTTTGCCGCAACGGCTCAGTCAACTATACCTGCTGCCGATGCCCAGATAAAAAGCGCCGTACTGGCCGCACCTGCCGACAAACGAAGCGACGCAACCGTGTATGGCTATAACCAGAAAGGGGAGTTTGTACAGTTGCGTAAAGGCACTAATGAAATGGTGTGCCTGGCTGATGACCCGAAACAAAAAGGCTTTTCTGTATCCTGTTACCACAAAGACCTGGACCCGTTTATGGCACGCGGCCGCGAGCTTAGAAAAGCCGGCAAAGACACGCACCAGATATTTGAGACCCGCGAAGCAGAAGCCAAGAGTGGTAAACTGAAAATGCCAAACCAAGCTACCTCCCTGTTCGTGTTTACAGCATCCGACGAGAACTATAACCCGACAACCGGTGAAGTAAAAGACGGCTATATGCGCTATGTGGTGTATATCCCGTATGCCACTGCCGAAAGTACCGGGCTGCCGCTAAAACCCGAAGGACCCGCCATGCCCTGGATCATGCACCCAGGTACCCACGGCGCCCATATCATGATCACTCCGCCGCCACCAGCAAAAGACAAACAGTAAACTATAATTATAACCTATCATTAGATTTTATTTAGTCCGCCCGAAACTTTTCCGGGGAGGGACAGCCGTGCTGGAAATTATATAACTATAGCTTGCGTGTACATGCCCTAAATGCTTTGAATTAGGTACTTGTGGCAAACTATAGATAGGCGGCCATTCTGCAAATCTCATTTATAAACATACCCTGACCTGGCTCGCGTCTCGCCATCTCAAACGAAAGTTAATAGATTACTGCTTTCAGAAAGGAATATCAGGAAGATCAATTCTATACTTTTTATCTATAGTTTAAAGCCGCCAGAGGCAGCGCGTAGCTCACACTTGCCAGAGGAGAGCAAGTAGCATTAGTTGATAGTTCCTGTGCGACAAGTGAACAGTACAGTATTTAGCATCATCATCTCACAACTATAGCTTGCAACGTAAAAACTATAGTTATCCTTCCTTAGTGCCTGTTTGCCAATGCGATACAAATAGGGCCAAATAAAAAGTGAATGCACGTGCAAGCTGTATGTATTAGATATAAAATTTCCTATATTTAAAGTATCATTTACTTAACTTTGTAAAAAAAATATGGGCACATTTAATGGTACCGAAGGCACAACTATAGACCTGGAGCAGGCAGCAGCCTGGACCGCAAACTATAGAAAGCAAGCTGTTGCAACGGCAGACGGAATTGTAGTTAAGGCGCATTTTTATGGCCGCGACATACTGCAGAAGCTACTGGACCAGGAAGGCTGCATGGGTATAAGAATGTACTATGCCCGCGACGAAAGAGGGCAGAAGCAACTGGTGCTGGTTGGTGCAGATGCCAACGGGAATGATTTGGAAAGTATGGTAGTGGATAATGGCAAGATATGCCCGCCGGATTGTAGCACGGATGGTATCTTAAACGGATAATGGAATTCTTTCTACGGCAGATATATCCCTGGTTAATCGAAGTTTCGTCGGCAAGTGCGCTTTTACCGTTTGTAGTAGGCCTGTTCCTGCTTCGCAAAACTAAAGGCGTCCTTTTCTGGCTTATCTTTACGCATATTTCGCTGGCCATTATTTCAGAATCGGTGAGTCATTTAACGGTGTACCTGGGTGCTAAAAACAACATCTGGGTTATCCATATCTACACCTTACTGGAGTTCCTGATCCTGTCTTCTATCTTTTATTATAGTTTCAGGAGGCCGCTTTTCAGGAAGGGTATTATACTGGCGGTTGTCCTTTTTACAGGTATTTGCCTTATCGATGCGTTTGTGCTGGAAGGCATAACCCAGATGAATTCCCTTACTAAGGTTTCCGGAAATGCGATGCTTATCCTGATGGGGATCTTGTACTTCTATAAAATTGCCAACGACCTTACCGTAACTTACCTGGACCAGGACCCTGTTTTTTTGTTGAGCTGCGGAATCCTCATCCATAAGGCAGGCACTACCATGTCGTATGCTATGTTTAATGCGGCCCTGGCAGCCTCTTATGATGCAGCGCGCATCTGTATCGCTATTATGCTGGTGCTTAATTTTCTGTATTATGCTTTTCTGGCTTTAATCTTAAAGAGGGCAACAACATGATAGAAATACTTAAACCGGTTATTATTATAACACCGGTGCTGCTGGTGCTTGCCATCGGCATTATTTTGTTTGTGTTTAAATACCAGCGGCGCATGTTGCAGCACCAGGAGCACGTAAGGCACCTGCAGGAAATAAGACAACGCCAGTTGCTGGATGCCACCATACAGGCCGAAGAAGAGGAGCGCCGCCGTGTAGCCCGCGACCTGCACGACGAGGTTGGCGCCATGCTGGCCCTGGTAAAGCTAAACGTACACCAGCTGACTGCACAGTCGGAGAATAAGGAAAGTGGCCAGCAGGTTAAGAAAATGCTGGATGATGTAATGGGAAGCGTTCGCCAGATATCGCATAACCTGATGCCTGTGGTGCTTGAGAAAATGGGCTTAGGACAAGCCCTGGAGGCCATGCGGCGTGCCATACCAGCGGCATCCGGGGTTGCCTTAACGCTAACCTGTAACCAGCCAGATAAACGGATTGAGCCTAAAACCGAGCTGTTCTTATACCGTGTGGTGCAGGAACTCCTGAACAATACCCTGAAACATGCCCAGGCTTCGGAAGTACAGTTAAGCCTCCAGTATTCAGACAAAGACCTGTTGCTGACCTACCAGGACAATGGGAATGGTTTTGATTACAATAGCTTGTCGCGCGAGCCAAACTCGGGTGGAGGATTAGGTTTAATGAACCTGCAGGCCCGCCTGGAATTGCTTAATGGAAAATTTGATTTCTTCTCGGCACTAAATTCTGGCACAAAGGCTATTATTTCTGTTCCAATTTCGTAAATTAGTGCAAAGTTAAAAAGCTTAAAGTATGGATTTTCAGAATCTTACAGTTGCCATTGCCGATGACCACACGCTTTTCAGGAAAGGCGTTCTGGAAATACTGAAAGCATATAAGGAAATTACAGTAACTGCCGATGCCAATAACGGGGCCGAACTGATTGAAAAGATTGAAGCCACTCCCCAGTTGCCGGACATCGTAATCCTGGACCTGGAAATGCCGGAAATGGATGGAATCGCGACTGCCCGCTATATTTTAAGCAAGTATCCGATGGTAAAAATCCTGATCGTATCGATGTATGGAGAAGAATCGTTGGTAGAAAAGTTGCTGCATGAAGGCGTACATGGCTACCTGCTGAAGAGCGCCGAGCCCGATGAGTTGCGCGAAGCCCTGCACTACCTGAAACAAGACAAAAAATATTTCTACAATACTTTAAAAATAGCCTTATAACCTGGTTATAGTATAAGCAAACATGAGTCATCCCGAATTTAGGGATTGTGCTTGAGTCCAGATGTGCATGAGTGCAGTTCGGACACGATAAAGCGGTATCAGGGCTTTCTGGTACCGCTTTCCTGTTCTATGGCATCCCTGCCG
>NZ_JAAEAA010000027.1 GCF_010119545.1 Pontibacter fetidus
TTAATCTGGTAGAGTCTACAAATGATGGAGAGGAACTGAAAGTAGAAGCACTGGAAAACAGTTATATATTGCTAGGCCACGCACTGCCGTTTAACGAACCTGTAGTATCGCATGGCCCGTTTGTGATGAACACCGAAGAAGAAATTCATGAAGCTTTCCGGGATTACCAACTTGGTAAAATGGGTGTCTGGAAGTAATGGCGCTACTATAGTTTGCGTATCATGGTTCAGACCTTTAACTTCTAAATCCACAAACTCTATAACAAAGAAGGTGCGGCTTTAAGCCACACCTTCTTTGTTATATAAGTTACCTGCCGCGTTTCGGTCCGCCCCCTGTTGTTTTGCGGCTAGCGCCAGGTGCCGAACTGCTTCTGCTGGCACCTGGCCTCGATGACGACGTTGGCCGGCTGGCCCCACGAGCTCCTTTAGCGTTGCCTGCACCACCTCTGGCTGCTTTGCTGTCTTTCGGTTTACTTTTGCCAATGCGGGGCGCACTTCCTGCTTTGGCAATTTTGTTAGTACCAGCTGTTTGCCTGTTATCTTCTTTCTTCGGCGGTCTGCCTCCTGCACTATAGCTGGAACCACGACCTCTGCCGGTTTCTTCTTTCGGAGCTTTGCCTGTGGCTATAGTTCGCAGTAATTCCACTTCAGTGCCGGTTAGCGTGCGCCAGTGGCCGGTAGGTAATTTGGTAAGGTTAATGTTCTCGATGCGGAGGCGCTGCATGTGTACCACTTTGTATCCAAAGCTTTCGCAAACCATTTTTATGTTGTGGTTGGTACCCGGGGTAAGCACAATCCGGAAACGGGTAGAGCCTTCTTTCGAGATAAAGGTCTTTTTCAGTTTTTCGCCTTTCTCGTCTTCGCCGCCACCAATCAGCTTAGCTATAAAATCAGCGGTGATCATCTTATCAACCGTAATAATGTATTCTTTCTCGAAGCGGTTATCGTTGCGTGTGATTTTACGCACCAGTTCCGTATCGTTACTCAGGAAAAGCAAACCTTCGCTGTCGCGGTCTAAGTAACCGGCAGGCTCCAGGGTGGCCGGGTAATTAATAGCCCGCACCACGTTGTCCCGTACGGCAGGGTCAGACTTGGCCGACATGCCAGATGGCTTATTGAATACTAAAAAAACCGGCAGTTCTTCGCGCACACGCACAATCTGGTCATCGATGCGTACTTTATCTTTAGGGGTAACCAACACACCAGGCACTGGTAATTTGCCATTTACCGTTACACGTTCTTCCTCAATCAGTCGGTCGGCTTCGCGTCTGGAGCAAAAACCGCTGTCGCTTATAAATTTATTTAATCTTTTTGGTTCCATGGTCAGTGTTTGGCGTTTGGTATTGGTACTGGTTTAAGCCCACGCCAGTTTAAATCAAAAAGCAAAATTACAGCAAAAGGATGGGTTTACCTTTTTTAATTGCAAATTCCTTTTCACGTCTGTCATTTCGAGCATTCTTGAGACGAGACTCGAAAAGAGACAGCGTAGCTGAGAGGAATCTTAAGTGTCCTATAGTTAGAGTTTATATTTCTTACTTTGTCATTCCGAGGATAGCCGAGGAATCTTATATGTCTTATAGTTGACATTACTTGCTATCTGAACCAAGCTATCCTTTCAAATTCCCTACAATCCTGGGAGCTCTACTTGCCTATAGTTCTATAGTTAGCTTTGGTGCCCTCACGGCCGGGAGGCCCCGTCTTCGGGCATCGCGCTGCTGCCTTCTTGCTATCCTCGTACCTCGGATTGGCTCACGCCACCGCAACAAGTCAAAGGCGCTCACCCCAAAGACTGCGATCTTTCTACAATGTACCGCTTAACTATAGTTTGAAACGGTAAGTTCCGCAATTGATCGTGGTTATAGTTCCGTAGGGACAGGTCGCGACCTGTCCGATCTTGGTCTGTACCTATAGAATTATACCTGCAACTATAGCAGTAGCAAAAAGTCCCCCTTTGAAGGCAGGGCCGTTAAGTTCTAGCAAATTCTCCCCTTGAGGGGAGCGCAGAGGGGTGTTTGTATTAGCGGGTGAATTTAAAACTGGCTAACAATAGGCTTTTTGGTCCTGAATAACACCCCTATAATCACCTCAAAGGGATAGTTCTCGGCAGAACTTAACGGCCCTGCCCCTTTGAAGGGGGCAGGGGGATGACAATCAGCAACTATAAAACTATAGCCCTCACTATAACAACTACAGAATTTCCCCTATTGAGAGGGGCAGGGGGATGTTATTGCAAAGACTAAATTTCCCTTCTCACAAGATCCTTCCAGGATGACAAAAGAAAAAGTAGAAGAAACTCCCTCTCCTGTTTTGGGGGGAGGGGCCCTCTTTAAAAGGAGAGGGTTGGGGTGAGGTAAAACGCTAACTATAGAACTATAAACTAATCCATAGTTAAGGCAAAGCAGACCCGCTAATGTGCATGTACCTCAGAGCGCCTTATGCCAATGCCTGAAATCTTGACTTACCTTCTCTTACCACCACTTCTTCCACCCGCTCTACCACCCGCATTTCCTTTTGATGCACCGCGGGATCCACGGTTGCTGGACGAAGTTTTTGGTTTGTCGCGTTTAGCGGATGAGGAGCTTTTACCACCACTTTTATGAGCACTACCTGAACGGGATGGCTTACCTGAAAAACCAGCTCCACTTCGTACTTTAGGCTTAGAACCAGAAGTAGAAGTGCTTTTGCCTGAGCTATTAGCTTTTTTACCTGATGAACCCTCTTCGGTTTTACTGGAGCTTTCTACCAGGCGCATCATTTCCGCAACTTCTGTTCCGGTCATTTCGCGCCACTGGCCCAGGGGTATTTTGTTAAGCGAGAGGTGCATAATACGGATACGTTGCAGTGTCTGTACCTCGTAGCCCAATGTTTCAGTCATGCGGCGGATCTGGCGGTTCATGCCCTGGGTCAGAATGATCCTGAACTTGTTGGCGCCCAGCTGCTCTACAAAACACTTTTTAGTGTTCACGCCAAGTATAGCTACACCATTGCTCATTTTCTCGACAAACGCCTGGTTTATAGGTTTATCTACCGTAACAATATATTCCTTTTCGTGCTTGTTGCCGGCCCGCAGTATCTTATTTACAATGTCGCCATCGTTGGTAAGTATAATCAGGCCTTCCGAATCCTTATCCAGGCGACCGACCGGGAAGATGCGCTCCGGGTAATTTACAAAACTGATGATGTTATCGCGTTGAGAGCGGTCGGTGGTAGTTTCGATGCCGGCTGGTTTGTTCAGCAGCAGGTATACAGGTTCCACGGCATCTACTTCCAGCAGATTCCCGTCTACGCGAATTTTGTCTTTGGCTGTAACTTTAGCGCCCACTTCGGGCTGTTTTCCATTTACGGTTACGCGGCCCTGTTCTATCAACTTGTCAGCCTCGCGTCGCGAGCAAACCCCGGAGTCACTTATAAATTTATTTAATCTGATGGGTTCCATAGGTTATAGTTTGTTAGAGTGGCACACCGCTTTATAGTATCCTGAATAAAGATCAAAGTTAAAGAAAACAGTTGGTTTACCTGCTTCCGGTAAAAACAGATGCTATAAAAATAAACAAGGCAATACACCAGTCTTAAAACTGATATATTGCCCTGTATGCAATTAAAATGGCTGTGGTTTTACTCGCTGGCCAATACAACTTCGCGGTTTCTGAGGGAAAACAGATACCCGATAAAGCCGCCAACTATAGCCGGAACCAACCAGCCCATACCTAAACTATAAAGTGGAAGATACTCGGCAAAAAGTTTACTGATCTCCAGTTCTAATCCTGCTGCATTCACGCCGTCTACCAGGCTAACGATACCTGCAAACAGCACCGACCAGGGATAAATACTGTTGCGTTTGCCAACTACAGGCGACAGCAACGAGAGTATAATAAGCACGATAACCATTGGGTAAATAGCTACCAGTACAGGCACCGAGAAAGAAATGATCTGGGTAAGGCCGACGTTTGAAATAATGGCGCTAACTATAGTTAACACCAATACATATGTTTTATAAGAGATGCCAGGACGTAACTTGTTGAAATAAGATGCACACGCAACTATAAGCCCTACGCTGGTGGTAAGGCAGGCAAAAATGATGGCAACACCAAGTAACAGGCTGCCAAATACCCCAAACTGTAACTGCGTAACCGTACTTATGATGATACCGCCATTCTCAACATGGCCCAGGGCAGTTACGCTGGTAGCACCCGTGTAAGCCAGCCCTACATAGACCAGTGCCAGTCCGCTTGCTGCTATCAGGCCAGCAGAGAGGCATACTTTGGCAATGCTTTTAGGCGCTTCCACACCTTTTGCCCGAATGGCATTTATAACGATAAGTCCGAAAATAAAGGAACCGATGGTGTCCATGGTAAGATAGCCTTCCTGGAAACCCTTAAAGAACGGTGCATACTCGTAAGCAGTGAGCGGAGCCTGTATGCTACCTAACGGATTCGTAATACTGACAATCAACAATACAAACAAGATTAGCAGCAACACTGGTGTTAAAATTTTGCCGATGCGGTCCACTACTTTTCCCGGGTTAAGAGAAAGCAGGTACGTTACCCCAAAATAGATAACAGAATATACCAATCCACCCAACCCGGAAGCACGCAAACTATCGGTCAGGAGCGGGGCGATACCGATCTCATACGATACTGTACCCGTTCTAGGCACAGCAAACAGGGGGCCTATAGTTAAGTAAATGATAACCGGAAACAGCAAACCGAAAACCGGGTGCACCCTGGCTGATATACTCTGCACATCTTCGTTCTTAGCCATCCCGATGGCAATAACGCCAAGCAGTGGCAAGCCAACACCCGTCAGTAAAAAGCCCAGTATAGCAGGCACAAGCTGGTCGCCGGCAGCCTGGCCAAGCGATAACGGGAAAATAAGATTGCCTGCGCCAAAGAATACAGCGAATAGCATTAAACCAATAAAAAAGGTTTCTTTTGGGGAGATGCCGGTACTTTTCAAAACGATAAAATTGGGTTGTAGATAATATTCTAACCGCAATTAAATACTCATAATATCAAAATACTACTAATCAGGTAATTATTTAATGTAGGTACAATGAATTATTGTTTTTTTGTAACCTATTTAAGTATTAATTATGAAAATAGGAGATAAGGAAGAAGGGGTGTCGTTATCAACTGATTGGTTTCAGTCGCAAAACTATAGTTGTAAGCTGGTCAGTTGGGTTATATTACTTCGGCTGCGCTGTTATAAGTAGCGAACATACTAAAGGGTAGAAAGCATTATTCAGAGTAAGTTCGGTTACAAAAACGGCGTTATTTCAAGTGCGTAGGTAAGGGGATATCGAGTTTCAGAATAGTAAATGGTGCTGAGGTTGTTTTGGGTTGTTGCGGAAAATGATGCCTTCTGTCATGCTTATGTATTGGATAAACCTGCTTTTTAACAGAACGGGCTACCTGAAAAGGTAGCCCGTTCTGTTTGATTATGGCTATAGTTAATCTAAACCACCTTTGCGGGTTGGTTCGCGCTGGGCTGGCCAGGTAGTTTGCTCACCGGTACGCGGGTTTACAGGCAATTTAATTTTTTCGCGGTTAAACAGTTCCGGTTCTTCGCTGGCCTTGTAGGCAAGTATAGCTACCAGTATGGCATTGCTGCGCACATCATCAAACACAATTTTGTCATAGGTGTCGCGGTTGGTGTGCCAGGTATAGTTGCCATACGACCAGCTAAGCGAGCTCAGCATAAAAGCAGGTGCACCCGCTGCCACAAACGAGGCATGGTCGGAGCCGCCGCCGCCTGGGAAGCCCGGAAACTGGGTCTGTATAGAGCTGGTAATTTCCTGTGGCGCAGCGCTTAACCAACGGCCCAGGTAATCATACGCATGTAAAAAGCCCTGGCCCGAAATGTTAGCCACACGGCCTGTTCCGTTATCCTGGTTAAATACTGCCTGCACGTTTTTCACAATTTCCGGGTGATCTGCCACAAACGCGCGGGAACCGTTCAGGCCTTGCTCTTCGCTGCCCCAGTGGCCAACCAATATCGTACGTTTCGGGTTAGGGTACATTTTTTTCAGGATGCGCATAGCTTCCATCATCACAATCGTTCCGGTGCCGTTATCGGTGGCGCCGGTTCCGCCATTCCATGAGTCGAAGTGCGCAGACAGGATCACGTATTCGTTTGGTTTTTCGGTGCCTTTTATTTCTGCAATTGTGTTAAAAGCAGGGGCGTTTTTCAGTTCTTTTGCCTCCGCCTGTATGCGTATCTGTGGTTTTTTACCAGACTCTACCAAACGGTACAGCATGCCATAGTCTTCCAGCTCGATGTCTACGGTAGGTATCTTTTTAGTGTAAGCGCCAAATATCTTGTTCACGCCAAATCCGCCAGACCAGTTAGACATAACCACACCAGCAGCGCCGGCTTTTTCGAGGGCAACAGGTAAGGTACGGCTTGTTTTACCTGTTTTCTGGATGCGTTTGTTCCAGGCTTCAGTGGCAGCAGTCTTTTCGGCTTGCATTTTTTTGAATGATTCTTCAGTAGCAAACTCTTTCCAGTTGTACTCCGGGCGGCCGGTTGGCTGGTTCATCGAGATCATCACCAGTTTGCCTTTAACTGCCGGCAACCACTTCTGGAACGCGATAGAATCTGTAAACTCAGGAAGTATAATAACCTCAGCGGTTACGCCTTTGCCTTTTGTGCCGGGGTTCCAGGCCAGTTGTACGCCATCCAGGGTTTGCAGGCGTGGGTGCACCATGTCGATGTGGGTAATGCCTCGTTGCCAGCCGCGCCACTCGCCCCACTTTTCGTTACGGGCATCAATGCCCCAGCTTTTATACTTAGCTACTGCCCAGTTGTTTGCCTGTTCCATTTCGGGGGTACCAACCAGCCTCGGACCTATGCCGTCTAGCAGTTCATGAGCCAGTTTCTCGAGCTGCGAGTTTTGGGTGGCCTCTTTTACAATGTTTTCTACTACCGGGTCTTTGGGTGCCTGTGCATGGGCAAGGCTACCAGAGAGCGCCAGTAGTACGACGAAGGCTTGTAATTTCTTCTTCATACGGGTTAAAAAGTTATAGTTTGGTTAGCGATATTTTCGGGGTTGGAGTAAATTTAGGCAACAAGGTTTAATATCAGAACCTGAATATTTAATTTTTAGTTTTCTGGCAACAGCGATCACAGCCTGTACGCCAACTATAGTTTGAAACTATTTGCCGGGGCTAGAGCTTATCTTTAAAAAACAGGAAACCGAACCATGCTGGAATATTCGATGTTTGAGCGGCTCCCATTCCGGAGCCAGGCAGAAGCCATAGCGAAAAACGGGACCATACTTGCCCGGCGCAAGTATAATACCTGGCATGTAACGCTCTATGAATTCAATGACACGTTTGTAGAGCTTTGGTCCGGTGATGCTGTTCAGGTATTCAGTACATTTAAAGCATCTGCCAGCAAAGTAGCCATTTTTGAGCCCTATTTGGATAGTGTGGATGTAGGGGAACTGGGCGTGTCGGAACTATAGATTACATCATAAGAAATGCCGCTGCCTTACTCTTTCTGGCAGCGGCATTTTTGTTTCTGTAGTAATGCAAAAACGTACACTATAACTGTTAGGTTAAGTAAACAGCCTTATCATGAACCACACCATTCCACTCTGGCTACCTGTAGTTTATACTTTGTTTTTACTGGTGCTGGTGCCTGTTTACTGGAAGAACTATGGTCCGGCTAATTTCCTGTGGTTTTCCGACATTGCGCTGTTCTCTATATGCATAGTGCTCTGGACCGAAAACCGGTTACTACACAGTATGATGGCTGTAGGTGTGCTGGGGCTGGAACTTGTCTGGAACGTTGACTATTTCGGAAGGCTGCTAACCGGAAAAAAACTGCTGGGGCTGAGCGGTTATATGTTTCAGTCTGAGCTGAGTCTTTTTCTGCGTAGTCTTTCGCTTTTTCATGTGGTGCTGCCGGCTATAGTTATCTGGTTACTTGCTGAGTGGGGATATGATACAAGGGCTTTATACTTCCAGACCGCGCTGGTATGGTGTATACTTATCATTACATATCTGTTTACGGATCCGAAAGAGAATATTAACTGGGTTTTTGGGTTAGGCATTCGGCCACAGCATAAAATAGCTCCTGGTTTATACTTTGCTCTGGTTATGATTTTCTTCCCGGTCTTTATATTTCTGCCTTCTCATTTATTGTTGAATTTGCTATTCAATTAATATCAACTTTGCGTTATATATCTTTAAATTAGCCGCAGAACCATCCTTATAAAACACACATACCGCAACAACGTAAAGCATTAACAATTCATTTATCCAGAACATCTATGAAAAAAGTGATTCTCTCTTTAGCATGTGTGGCGCTGTTAGTGTCCTGCGACTCTAAAAAATCAGAATATGATGCGTACTACACGCAAGAGTATAAAGACTCGATAGCTGCCGTAACACCTGAAAAGCCAACCAACACCCAGACAAAAGTGGGCTCTGATGCAGCTGTAAACGACATGACAGACTCAGGTGCGGTAGCCGCAGCACCTAAAAATGAGTACGAACTGGGTATGACCCTCATCTCGAAATCAGACTGCCTGGCCTGCCACAAAAACGACCAGAAAGTAGTTGGACCTGCCTACACCGATGTTGCTGCCAAGTATGAGTTTAACGACAAGAACGTCGATTACCTGGCCCAAAAAATTATAAAAGGTGGTGCAGGTGTTTGGGGTGAGATACCAATGCCTCCGCACGCTGACCTTGCCGTAAAAGATGCCCAGGAAATGGCCAAATACGTACTATCGCTTAAAAAATAAGGTAGGGTTTGCCTTAAAACTATAGCCGCAATAAATACCAACCGGGGTATTTATTGCGGCCTGTTTTATAGATATTACCAACAAAACAGCTTAGCCCCTGTTACACTTCCGATCATTTATCTAAACCAAACTATAAACTATGAGTCAAGCTAAAGCATATGCCGCCTTCGACCCATCCAGCCCGCTGGGGCCCTGGAATTTTGAGCGCCGCGAAGTAGGAGAGCACGATGTGCAGATCGAAATTAAATACTGTGGCGTGTGCCACTCAGACCTGCACCAGGTGCGCAACGAGTGGGGCGGCGCCATGTACCCGCTGGTGCCCGGCCACGAAATAGTGGGGGTGGTAACCAAAGTAGGAAGCAAAGTAAAAAAGTTTAAAGAAGGCGACCTGGCCGGTGTGGGCTGTTTTGTAGACTCGTGCCGCGAATGCCATAGTTGCAAAGAGGGCCTGGAGCAATACTGCGAAGTGCAGAACGTGGGCACCTATAGCAGCTACGAGCGCGATGGCAAAACAATTACGTATGGGGGCTACTCCTCGCATATTGTTGTGGATGAGAACTATACGCTTAAAGTACCCAAAAAACTGGACCTGGCCCGCACGGCGCCATTGCTTTGCGCAGGTATTACCACCTACTCGCCAATTATGCAGTGGCAGATAGGAAAAGGCCACAGGGTAGGTATAGTTGGCCTGGGCGGATTGGGCCACATGGCCGTTAAAATTGCTGCAGCCAAAGGCGCCGACGTTACGGTGTTAAGCACTTCGCCAAACAAAGAGCAGGATGCCCGCGACTTGGGGGCACATAATTTTGCCGTTACCAAAGACCCGGAAACGTTAAAGCAGCTCCGCAATTCTTTCGATTTTATAATTGATACCGTTTCGGCCCCGCACGACTATAACCTATACTTATCGATGCTGAAGCGCGACGGAACGATGATTTTGCTGGGTGCACCACCAGAGCCATCTCCTGTTGCAGGTTTCAGTCTGATTGCGCGCCGAAAGCGTTTGGCAGGTTCTATGATCGGGGGCATCCCGGAAACACAGGAAATGCTTGATTTCTGCGCCGAGCACAACATCATGTCCGACATAGAACTGATCCCAATCTCAGAGATAAACAATGCCTACGAACGCATGCTGCGCAGTGATGTAAAGTATAGGTTTGTGATTGACATGGCAAGTTTATAACAACTATAAGCTAACTTTGAGGCGGCTTCTGCAACATAGCAGGAGCCGTTTTATTTGATTAATACTTCCAATTATAATTTCAAAAATGAGCCACGTTTTTAAAGGCAAAGTAATGTGGGCGCATCTCGATGCCAACATGCACATGCGCCACTCTGCCTACGCCGATTTTGCTGCCCAGGCCCGTATCGAGATACTTGATGAATTGGGTTTGAGCATGAAGGTTTTCCAGAAGCTGCACATCGGCCCCATCCTGTTCAGGGAAGAAACAACGTACCTGCGCGAAGTAGGCGTAAATGAAACAATAACGGTAACTACCGAGTTGTTAAAAAGCAAAAAAGACGGTTCCCGCTGGGCTATCCGCCACGAACTGTTTAAGGAGGACGGTGTGAAAGCTGCTGTGATTATAGTAGAGGGTGCCTGGATAGATGTACTGAAGCGCAAGCTGGCAACACTGCCTGACGAACTAGCCGACCATTTTATGCACATCCGTAAAAGCGCCGATTTTGAAGAAATAGCGTGAATAAGCATGGCGCGAGTGTCCTCGCTCGTGACGAACTATAGTTGGGCGTCCCGCCCATTAGCATCATTCTAAAGATATATTAGTTCCTAACTATAGTTTGTAAAAAGGGGCCAGAGGCCCCACTATAGTAGACACGAGCGAGGACGCTCGCGCCATGTTCCATATTTTGATTTTATAGTTTCCGCAACACCCAGGTTGTCATACTTCTATCCTGTTCAACTATAGTTGTTTTCAGCGGGTCCAGCCTTTCAGCACCAAGTTGTTTTTCCAGTTCTGCCAGCATCTGTTCGTCAGCTAAAAACCAGATAGGCCCGTGTGCCATGCGGTAAAACCTGGCTTCCAGGTGTTGTAGTTTTCCTTCCAGGCCAATGGTTGTACTGAATCGGCAAAATAACATACCACCTGGTTTTAGCACACGCCATAGTTCAGCAACTATAGTTTTAAAATGCTCCTCGCTTCGGGCAAAGTGTAGCACAGCACTACATACCACTACATCAAAAAGGCCATCCTCAAAAGGCAGGTTATCCAGGTCGGCAACTATAAAATTGCGGACAGGCAGGGTAGGAGCCAGTTCTTTTGCCAACTGTTTTACTTTTTCTACGGCTGTTTCCGATACATCAGCGCCGTATACTTTAACGCCGGCCTGCAGCAGGTAAGAAATATTCCGGCCGTGACCACAACCGGCATCCAGCAAGGACATGCCTTTCTGGATGCGACCTTTCAGCAGTTGGTCGAACAGGTAAATGTCTATGTCGCCGAATTGTGATTTTAGGGAGTTGATGGGCAAATGGAACATAAGCTTATAGTTTGTACTATAGGTATACAGCCTAAATTAAGCATGATTTTGTTATCCTTTTTGCTTTATTTTTAAGAATATTGAAGAAGATTTTACGATAAAGCTAACTATGAATACTGCACCAGAAACAGAAACAATTCAGCGCTCAGGCCTGTCGGTGAGCGAGTTTATCCAGAAATACGCCAACCATCCAACCTATATTCCGCCAACCGGTCCGGAACTGAATGCTAAAAACTGGCAATCGGAGGCGGCGTTGCGCATGTTCCTGAACAACCTGACCGACGAAGTGGCTGAAGACCCTTCGCGTTTGGTGGTATACGGTGGCATAGGGCAGGCGGCGCGCACGGTAAAAGATGCACAGAAAATAATTGAAGTGCTGCTGAACCTGGAAGAAGATGAAAGTTTGCTGGTGCAGTCTGGTAAGCCGGTTGGTAAAGTAAGAACTCATGCTGAAGCGCCGCGCGTACTTATCGCCAACTCAAACCTGGTGCCGCATTGGGCAACCTGGGAGCATTTTAACGAGCTGCGCGAGCGTGGACTGATGATGTACGGCCAGATGACCGCCGGTAGCTGGATCTATATCGGTACGCAGGGCATTTTGCAGGGTACTTACGAGACCTTTGCAGCCTGCGGAAGAATACATTTTAACGGCGACCTGCGCCATAAATTGCTCGTAACGGGTGGTTTAGGCGGTATGGGTGGCGCGCAGCCACTGGCGGCAACTATAGCCGGTGCTACTTTCCTGGGTGTAGACATTGATCCGGAGCGTATCAAAAAACGCCTCGAAACCCGCTACATCGACAAAATGACCTACGACTACGAAGAAGCCAAGCGCTGGGCCCTGGAGGCCAAAGAAAAAGGCGAAGCGATCTCGATAGGTTTAGTTGGTGATATTGGTGATGTGCTGGAAAGACTGATCCAGGATAACATCACCCCAGAGATATTAACAGACCAGACCTCAGCACATGACCCTATAAACGGCTACGTACCAAACGGCCTGACACTGGAAGAAGCCAAGGCACTGCGCGAAAGCGATCCGCAGGCATACAAAGCCCGCTCTCTGAAAAGTATGGCCCGCCACGTTGGCTTTATGCTGGAATTACAGAAACGAGGAAGCCGCACTTTTGATTATGGCAATAACCTGCGCGAGTTTGCACAGCAGGGCGGCGAGAAAAATGCCTTTAACATACCGGGCTTCGTGCCGGAATACATGCGTCCGCTTTTCTGCGAAGGCAAAGGCCCATTCCGTTGGGCAGCCCTTTCCGGCGACCCGGAGGATATAAAAGTAACCGATGCTGCTCTGAAAGAACTGTTCCCGGAAAATACCCACATGATAAACTGGCTGAACGAGGCAGAAGAGAAAGTGGCGTTCCAGGGCTTGCCTTGCCGTATTTGCTGGCTGGGCATGGGTGAGCGCGAAAAAGCCGGCCTGATGTTTAACCAACTGGTGCGCGATGGCAAAGTAAAAGCGCCAATCGTTATCGGCCGCGACCACCTCGACTGCGGTTCTGTAGCGTCTCCGTACCGCGAAACCGAAGGCATGCTGGATGGCTCTGATGCCGTATCTGACTGGCCATTGCTGAACCTGATGTCGAACACTGCCGGTGGCGCAACCTGGGTATCATTCCACCATGGTGGTGGCGTTGGTATTGGTTATTCGCAGCATGCGGGTATGGTTATTCTGGCTGATGGTACCGACCGTGCCGACCGCTGCCTGAGCCGCGTGTTGCACAACGACCCGGCCATGGGCATCTTCCGCCACGCCGACGCCGGCTACGAAACTGCCCAGGAAAATGCAGAAAAGTTTGGTTTAAACATTTAACCTCACCCCAGCCCTCTACTAAAAGGAGAGGGAGTTTTTTTGCTACTGCTATAGTTGAAGTTATAGTTTTATAGTTTCAGACCAGGATAAGGACAGGTTTACCTGTCCCTAAAAAACTATAGCCACGATCAATCTCGAAGCAGGCAGGTTCAAACTATAGATAGTGGTCAATAGTAGAAAGATCACAGTCTTTGGGTTGAGCGCCTCGAGAGGTTCCGGTGCCGCAGGCATTGCGAGGTACGAGCAAAGGAAGCGAAAGCAGCGCGATGCCCAGAGACGGGGCCTCCCGGCCGTGAGGGAGCCAAGCCAACTATAGAACTATAGGGGAGTAAAGCTCCCAGGATTAGAGGAAGTTTGAAAGGATAGCTTGGAGAAAGGAAGTATAGACTGCAACTATATGGCACAGATTTCTCCCGATGGTCGAAATGACAAAAGAGAACTATATACTTCCTCTATAGGACACATAAGCTGCCTCGGCTAACGCTCGGAATGACAATTATTGCAAACGCAACTACAAATCCAATAACACCAGTATATAAAATAGCTTACTGACAACCAAAAACTATGAACCATCACGAAAACTTCACGCTGATCGGCCCTTTTACCCAGATCCTGACAATGACAAACCTACCGGAGGCCGGAGCTATTACCGACGATGAACTGGATGTGCTGGAAGATGGCGGAATTGTGGTGTGTGATGGTGTAATAAAGATGGTAGGTAAGTATAATGTGTTGCTGAAAGTAGCGCAGGAAGAGCATCATAATTTCGAAAAAATAACGGAACCGATGGTATTGCTGCCCGGCCTGGTAGATGCACACACGCATATTTGCTTTGCCGGCTCCCGCGCCAACGATTACGCTATGCGTGTGGCCGGAAAGTCGTACCTGGAAATTGCCAGAAACGGTGGCGGTATACTGGACAGCGTGCGCAAAACCCGCGAAGCAACTATAGTGGAACTGGTAGGATTGCTGAAAAAGCGCTGCGACCGGCACCTGGCCGAAGGCGTAACAACCTGCGAGGTAAAAAGCGGCTATGGCCTGACCGTTGACGATGAGTTGAAAATGCTGGAAGCTATAAAGCTGGTAAACAAACATCACGAGATCGACCTTGTACCAACCTGCCTGGCTGCCCATATGCGTCCGCCGGAATACTCGGATTCTAATGTATACCTGCAGCATGTTTTAGAGGAACTGCTGCCACAGGTAAAGGAACAGGAACTAGCAAACCGTGTGGATATTTTTATAGAAGACACCGCCTTTACCGAACGGGAATCCTTGGAGTATTTGCTGGCTGCCAAAGAGCTGGGTTTTGACATAACTGTACATGCCGACCAGTTTAGTACCGATGGCAGCAAAGTAGCTGCCGAAGTAGGTGCCGTAAGTGCCGACCACCTGGAAGCCAGCGGGGAAGCAGAAATTGCGTTGCTGAAAGAGGCAGGTGTAGTAGCGACGGTGTTACCGGGGGCATCGTTAGGCTTGGGAATGCATTATGCACCTGCCCGTAAAATGCTGGACGGTGGCCTGTGCGTAGCCATTGCTACCGACTGGAATCCCGGTTCTGCACCAATGGGCGATCTGTTGCTGCAGGCAGCTTTGATTGGAGCATCGGAGAAACTAACTATACCTGAAACAATAGCTGCCATTACTACCCGCGCTGCAAAAGCCCTTAACCTGAAAGACCGCGGTTGCCTGGCAAAAGGGCAGGTAGCAGATTTTATAGCTTTCCCTACCTCTAACTATAAGGAAATTTTATACTTCCAGGGAAAACTGAAGCCAACTATAGTCTGGAAACGGGGTGAAAAAGTACAGGTAACTATACCCTAAGTTACGGTTGCTCCAAACTACCGGTAGGCTCAAGAAACAATTTAACAATTCAGCCATTAAACCATTAACCCATGTATAAACCAACGGCACCCGGCACCTGGAAAGGCAGAGTAGATGCCCATGATGGCGAAGAAGGAAAACGCTGGCACCAGGGCATAAAGCTGTTGAACCTGACCGATGAGCCCGAAGCTGCTGTTGCAACACAGGCGATAGCGCTGCTGGGCTTTTGCTGCGACGAAGGCGTGCGCCGTAACCAGGGCAGGGAAGGAGCAGTAGATGGCCCGGCGGCGCTGCGGCAGGCCATGGCGTCGTTTGCGTGGCACCTGGATGAAGATGTGATGCTGTCTGATGCCGGCGATGTGTTTTGCACCAACCAAAACCTGGAAGAAGCGCAGAAACAGCTCGGCAAAAAAGTACATGCGTTACTATCAAATACTTATAAGACGATAGTGCTGGGTGGCGGTCACGAAACTGCTTACGGCCATTTCTTAGGTATAAAACAAGCATTACCGGAAGGCCAGCAACTTGGTATTATCAACTTCGATGCACATTTTGACCTCCGCAGCTACGAAAAGCAATCCAGTTCGGGTACGCCTTTTCTGCAAATAGCCGATGACCTGGCCGCTGCTAGTATCGATTTTAATTACCTGTGCCTGGGCATACAGCAAGCCGGGAATACGCAGAAGCTGTTTAACACCGCAGAGAGTTATGGGGCAGATTATGTGTTTGCACCCGCCTTGCAGGTTTATAACTTCCAGAATTTGCAGGAGAAGCTACAGCAGTTTATAGCTATAGTGGATGTGCTGTATGTAAGTATCGATATGGACGTTTTTGCAGCTGCCTATGCGCCCGGCGTAAGCGCGCCAGCGGCCTTAGGTGTAAACCCTGAGGTTGTATTGCTGCTGTTGCAAGAGATCATCAACAGCGGTAAATTATTAACGATAGATGTAGTAGAACTTAACCCGAAACTGGATATAGATAACCGGACTGCAAAACTGGGAGCAGCGTTGCTGTACCATGTGGTGCAGCAATGGAGCCAGGTATAAGCTGTAAAAACAGCGGCCCTGCACATTAAATGCAGGGCCGCTGTTTTTATGGGACAACTATAGTTATTGCCCTATCTTAAATTTGGTCCAGTAGGTGGTGTCGGAGGTTTTTACTTCAACCAAGTAGGTATCGGGTTTTAGTTTGCCTACGTTGTAGCTCCAGGCTTGCTGCTTTTTGGCTGTGCTTACAGGTTTTTCAAATACTTTCTGCCCTTTTGTATTGGTTATGGCCAGTACAGCGTCTTCTTTCAGTTGCTGCTCAAAATCGAGTTTAAAGGTGCCTTTGGGGGCAGGCGTTAAAAACAAACCGGATAAGGTTTCAGAATCGTTGGTGCAGGCGGTGTGTGGTTCGTGGTCTTTTTCGGTGGCTGCAGGAGTTTTTTCCTGGGTTTGTGCTGTTGCCGGCCATGCCTGCATCATAAACGGAACTGCCGCAACTATAGCCCATGCATACGTTTGTTTCATCTTCATAAATAGCTCACAGTTTAAAGTAAGTGTATAGCAAGTGCTACTACATTTTTGAGGCCAGTTTTATAGTTCGGTACTAATTTTTTTGATGTAGTTACGCAACTATAGCCTGCCTTAAAAAACGAAGGGCAACCAGCACATAAGCCGGTTGCCCCTCATCATGAAAATAGACTCTCTAATAACTAACGGAATAAGCTACTACGCTATTGCCCCGGAAGGTAGGAATGTATAATAATTTTGTTTCGTTGGAGTAAGTAATGTCTGCAGCATTCAGGTTTTTGTCTTTTGTATCCAGCACTTTCCACTTTTTGCCTTTCTGGTTTACGTAATACACTTCGCCGTCCCAGTTCGATATAAAATAACCTTCAGTTCCTGCTTTGGCTATGCCATCTGCATTAGGGATCTTATCGGTCAGGTCCTCAAATTTTTTAGTTTCCGGATCTAAAAAGCGTACCTCGCCGTTGCCCATAAACGCTACCACCAGGCGGTTTCCTTCGTAGTACAGGCCATTAGGTTGTTCATCTTTTGTATTACCAAGCCACTCGGTCATGCGCCCGTTGCGCAGTTGGTAAATTGTGTTTTTACCCATATCCGAAATGTATACATTGCCTTCTGCATCAGCAGCAACATCGTTCAGAAATTCTGCTCCTTCGGCTTTATAACGGCCAAGTATGGCACCTGTCTGGGCTGCTATAGTTATTACCTCATCCACATCCGACACATAAAGCACGTTGTTGTGCAGTGCCATGCCTTTGGGGTTGTTGAGGCTGGTTACCCAGTACAGTTCTTCTATCTGGCCTTGCAGGTTTAGTTTAGAAATAAAGCCATCGCCGTCTTTGGGGTCTTTGCTTTGGTTGATGTTGGAAACGTATAATACGCGTTGTTCGGGGTCGTAAAGTACAGATTCGGGAGTGCGCAAGGTGTTATCAGTTGCCCAGACCTGCTTCAGCTCTACAGGGCCTTTAGGAGTGTTCGCAGCACCACAGCCTTGCAACGCAGCAACTATAAACAGCACAAAAGTATAGCGGAGTATAAGACGCATGATATTATTTGTTTGGTTTACCCGCTAGTACGCTTACTTGCGGCAACTGTTTAGTATAGAACTTAGATAACCTCCAGGCCCAGTTTGCGGAGCGTACGCTGCTTAGAAACCTTACCGGTAGCGGTTTCGGTAAAGGCAGGGCAGTAATAGTATTTTTTAGGGCGCTCAAACTTTTTAAGTAGTGGCTTAATGCGGCTTTTAAGTTCTTTTTCTTCGGCCTCGGTAAATGGCTCGGTTTCCATCACCAGTATTACATGTTCGCCCAGCAGCTCATCGGGTTGCGAGGTTACAAAAAATCGAGGCATGGGGTCCAGATCAGCCAGGGCTTCGGCAACAGCTACTTCCACTACTTCGCTCTGCACTTTTACGCCCCCAGAGTTTATGGTATTATCTACGCGGCCAATCCAGCGGAAGCGGGTAGGCGTAAGCAGCTCAACTAGGTCGTTGGTAACGATAAGTTCGTTGTTTGTAACGTCGCCCTGAATGGTCAGGCAACCACGGTTGTCAAACCCAAGCCTGATGTTTTCCAGTACATCGTAATAGTCGGCTGCATTGGGGCCATTTAGCAGCCGGAGGGCTACATGCGATGCCGTTTCCGTCATGCCATAGGTGTGGTAGGCAGGGGTGGTTAAGCGCTGCAGTTCGCGTTTCAGGGTAAAGTTTACAGGTGCGCCACCAATCAAAATGCCTTTCATGTGGTTTATGCGGGCAGTGTTTTCGGGAGTATCCTGTAGTATCTTCTGCAGCTGCATGGGCACAAACGAGGCAAAATCAAACAGCATTTCCTCCGGAACCAGCTTCAGCGGATTACTGATGGGCTCAACTATAATCATCTGCAACTCTGCCATAAAGCCGCGAGCCAGCATCATCATGCCGGCAATATACTCGGTATTAAGGCACACCAGCATGGTATCGCCGGGCTGTAGTTTAAGTAGTTTTATAGTTTTGCGGGCACTGGCCTCCAGTTGCTGGCGGGTAAGGTGTATGGTTTTGGGCGTGCCCGTTGAGCCGGATGTTTGTATCGGGAATTCCTGCACGCCGTTTAGCCAGTTGCGGCAAAATTCGAGGGTTTTTGCTTCGTAACCGTTCAGTTCTATGCTGTTCCGGAACGAGTATTCCGCTATCTCATCAAAATAGAATTTTTTGCCGTTCAGCAGCAGGTAATTTTCAGGCATTGCTTTTATATTTTGCAGGCATTAGCACATACGCAAATGTACTAGTTGCGCTATACAAAATCGCAAAAAAGTGGTTTTAATGTTG
Source organism: Pontibacter fetidus (assembly GCF_010119545.1). GTDB lineage: Bacteria > Bacteroidota > Bacteroidia > Cytophagales > Hymenobacteraceae > Pontibacter > Pontibacter fetidus. Next base: position 18,713 of record NZ_JAAEAA010000027.1, read on the forward strand.
GGTTATGATTGTTGATTGTTAATTGCTGATTGTTGGATGGGCTAAAGTATAAGCAAAATCAGAGACGCAAAAATATTGCGTCTCTACAGAAATCTGCTTTCTAATTTACAAACTCTTAAACTATCTAATTCCCAAACTCTTTAACTTAATACAGCCAGTCGCGTTTTGGTTTGCGAATCAGGTGATCGACAGAGAAACGGCCGGAACCAAAAATCAGAAAAGCGATCAGCACGATCAGCACAATGATGGAAGACCAAAGCTCGGTGTTCTCAGAATAAAAGCCGTGTTCGGGGTTAATAAAGAAAACGGCGCCCAGCAATATCGGGATCTGGAACAGGATGGCCACCCGCGTAATCAGGCCAATGGCAATAAATAAGCCGCCCACCAGGTGCGCAAAAGCCACATAATGTGCCAACCCAATCGATACCCACGGAAACTGGCTTTTCTGCATAATACTGAACAGGGCATCTGTATTTTGTACAAACATAATCCCTTTCATCAGCAGGAATATACCTAATCCTATTCTAATAAAGTCGAGCCAGATGGGGTGGTGGGTATCAGCCCAATGCTCAACGCGATGCATGTCGTGTGTTAAGTTCATGGCTAAAGTATTTTATGAAACAAATTGATTTATAATTATTTAAACGTTTTTATAGGATTTTCGGACAGGTTATGGAAGTGATATCTGTTAAAGAAGGTTGTTTAGGTACTAGGGGTATTTATAGTTGAGATAATTTATAGTTCTTACTTTGTCATTCCGAGCGAAGACGAAGGAGTCTTATGTGTCCTGTAGTCCGATCTTTTATTACTTGAACTAAGCTATCCTTTCATACTTCCTCTAATCCTGGGAGCTTTACTTGCCTATAGTTCCAATTGAGCTTTGGCTCCCTCACGGCCGGGAGGCCCCGTCTTCGGGCATCGCGCTGCTGCCTTCTTGCTATCCTCGTGCCTCGGATTGGCTCACGCCACCGCAACAAGTCAAAGGCGCTCAACCCAAAGACTGCGATCTTTCGCATAGTTACCTGTATCTATAGTTTAAACTTGCTCGCTTCGAAATTGATCTTAACTATAGTTTCGTAGGGACAGGTCGCGACCTGTCCGATCGTGGACTCTAACTATAAAACCATAAATCCAACTATAGCAAAGGCAGAGAGTCCCCCTTTGAAGGGGGTAGGGGGATGACTAACTTCAACTATGAAACTATAAAGCAAACTATAGCAAATGCAGCAATTCCCCTCTTGAGAGGGGCAGGGGTGTTACTCCCTCTCCTTGTAGGAGAGGGCTAGGGTGAGGTAAAAAAATCCCCGCCTTAGACTACCGAGAACGAGAGTTCGAAGAAGTGAGCATAGCGCTGAGGGTAATTGGATTAATTTACCTTTAAACCTATAACGCTTTTAACAAGGCCTGTTTATAGTTGGCAAAGGCAGCTGCATTGGCTTTACTGTTTGTAAAAATCTCTAAAATACCTGCTCCGGCATCTTCAGCAAAAAAAACAGGTAATGCCTTCTCAACCTCTGTTAAACTAAGGCAGGCGGTATAGCTCATTCCAAAATCCCGGGCAGTGTTGGCCGCATCTAACGCTTGTTTTGTCTCGAAAAAATCTTCCAGCTCAGGTTGCTGTTTGGGGCCATCTATCAACCGGAAAATTCCTCCTGCGTGGTTATTTAGAATTACGATGCGCAGGTTGTGTGGTAGGTAATTATGCCACAGCCCGTTACGGTCGTAGAAGAAGGCCATATCGCCGGTAACCAGGGTGGTAATGTTGGGGCTTGTAAGGGCGCAACCCACCGTAGTACTGTTGCTACCATCGATGCCGCTGGTGCCGCGGTTGGCGTATACTTCTATGTTTTTTCCGGCAGCAAGCCCGATAATGTTGGCGTAGCGCACGGCCATGCTGTTTGCTACATGTAGGTTACTCTGGCTGGGCAGGTGCTGTAATACTTTTGCTATAGCAGACATCTCGCTGAACTCAGCTTCCGAGGTATAGTGCTTTAAAAACGACGCTGCTTTATTTTCTATATTAGCCCATGCAGAACTATAGTTGGTATTTGAGGTAGCTTCTATTGCTTTAAAAAAAGCCTCCGGGGTGCAACGGATAATGCGTGAAAGCGACTGATAGGTATCTGCTACCTGGCCGGCAGGTTGTATGTGCCAGTGCGCTTTGGGCTTATACTTGCGCAGGTATAGTTTCAGGGCTTTGGAGATAATGGATTTGCCAAACGTGATGAGCAGGTCTGGTTGCAGTTTCGCTAACTTCTCAGGGTCAGGGCAGGCGAGTGTAGCGTCCTGGTGGCGGATAGTTTGCGGTAATTCATGCAGATTCGCGATCAGGTCGCTAACTACAACGGCACTACTTCTTTGGGCAAACTGCTGCAATACTGGCTGTAGTCCGGAAGTATGGTTTTGCTGACCGGCAACTATAAGTATGCGGTTATAGTTGCTGATCTCCTGCTGCAGTTGCTGTATTTGCGTAGCACTCAAACTATAGTCTGGTAGCTCTTCTTCAATAATTTTTACGCCTGCATCAAATGCTAATTCTTCGCCGGGAGCCGGGTAGAAGGGTTCGCGCAGCGGGATGTTGATATGTACCGGCCCGGCAGGGTAGGCCATCGTTTCATTCAGCGCTTCAGAAACAATGCGCTCGCTGTGCCACACGCTGTCTTTATGCGAAAAATCTGCGGGGAAAGTATAGCTCTGTTTTATGTGCTGGCCGAACACGTTTTGCTGGCGGATGGTTTGCCCGTCCAGCTGGTCAATCCACTCGGGTGGGCGGTCGGCGGTAAGTACAAGCAACGGCACCTGCTGAAAAAAGGCTTCGGCCACGGCAGGCGCATAGTTTAAGGCAGCTGTGCCCGATGTGCAGACAAGTACAGTTGATTTTCCGGTTGTTAAGGCCATGCCCAAGGCAATAAAAGCGGCTGCGCGCTCATCGCTCACTGTGCGCACCTTTAGCTTCGGGTGACGGGCAAATGCAATGGTTAAAGGCGCACAACGCGAGCCCGGCGACAATACCACATTTTCCACGCCTTTGCGGGCACAAATCTCGGCTATATTAACAACTGGCTGTAATATCACGGGTTACTTGTTAAATTATTGATTGTTAGATTGTTGATTGTTTAGAAATTCTGTTTTCATCTCGACGATAGGAGCGAACCTACCACCAGTACTTCAGATTTCTCGCTAAAGCTCGAAATGACAAATATGTAGCAATTAAACTATCAACAATTTAGCAATTTCTCTCATTTAAAATTCCGACAGGACTTTACCCATCGTCTGCATTTTGTGTTGGGTTTCCTGCCACTCTTTTTCGGCGTCAGATTCTCCGGTAATGCCGGCGCCGGCGTAAAGTATGGCTTCATTTTGGAGCAACTGCATGCAGCGCAGGTTTACGTACAAATGGGTGCCTTCTTCGGAATTAACCGGACCTAAATAGCCGCTGTAGTAACTACGGTTATAGCCTTCATGAGCCTTTATAAACTGTAGCGCCGGTTCTTTTGGTAATCCGCAGACAGCCGAGGTCGGGTGCAGCAACTCCAGCATATCAGTACCTAAGGTAGGGAAGTCCACTTCTTTCAGATCCACGCTGAAATCGGTTCTCAGGTGCATCAGGTTTCCGGCAACTATAGTTCTAGGGCCAACTTCGGTGTACTCGCGCAGGCGCAGCTTTTTAAAGCAGCTCAGAATGTAGCGCTCCACCATGCCTTGTTCTTCAATCTCCTTTTGCCGCCAGATCGCATTTCCAACCGGTTCGCCATCTATGGCAGGTTGTGTTCCGGCCAGTGCTACCGTCCTGAATATTTTCTGTGGATCTATAGTTACTAAAATCTCAGGCGAAGCGCCCAGCCATGTTCCAACTTCAGGCACCGAAACCAGCGACACAAAAGCTCTTGGATAAGTATCCAGAATAAAACTATAGGCAGCAACCACATCGAAAGCAGCAGGCAATGGTTTGGCAGCAGTGCGCGAAAGCACTACTTTCTCCATCTGGCCTGCATTTATACTTTTTACAGCTTCGGCAACGGCACTTTTAAAACCGGTTTCTGTTTGCTGATGAATTGTTTCTGACGCGTGCTGGTGCCAGCTATAGTGTACAGGTTGCGATGTTTCCAGGGCAACTATAAATTGCTGCTTTTGCGCTTCTGTTACAGTCGCATCAAAAGTAATTAAACGGCTTTCGGAACTATAAACGATAGCAGCTTTTATGAAAACAGGAACCTGCTCGCCAACTATAAACGGGCTGAAAAGAAAACCTGGAGCACTGTTTTCGAGGTGGGGTTGCGTTACTGTCTGTGCCTCGTCAAACGAAATGTAAACCAGTGTTTCGGAAGTTAAAGGTAATCGCCAGGCAGCTACGGGAAAGCCTAATGCCAGCGCCGCAACTATAACCTGATTTAAAGTATATGTAGGGGTATCTGCACCCATTTAGTCAATTATCAAATAACAGTTATCAGTTATTGCAAAACGGATAACTAAAGTTAAAAATGCGGACAACGAACAGCCAAAAACCAACAACTAACCTTTCTTGTCAATAACAGCTACTGTCATGCGACTGATGCATACCAGGTCGCCGGCTTCGTTGGTTATCTTGGTTTCCCATACCTGTGTGCTGCGGCCATTGTGCAACACAGTGGCTTTACCATAAACCCAGCCTTCTTTTACGCCGCGTATGTGGTTGGCATTTATCTCCAGTCCTACACAGGCTTTTGTAGACAGGTCTACCTGCAGGGCAGCACCTATACTTGCCAGTGTTTCGGCCAGCACTACCGATGCGCCGCCATGCAGCAGGCCCATAGGTTGGTGCGTCCGGAAATCGACGGGCATTTTGCCGGATAAAAAACCTTCGCCTACTTCGGTTACTTCAATGCCCAGGTGCTCCACCATGGTATTTTTATTCCACTCCTTTACGAGCGCTAACGTACTATTATTTTTATCCATGGGCTGCGATGGCTATTTTCGCGGTTGAAAAGTCCTAAAAAGCAAAAGTAGAAGAATTTTGAGTATCAAAAAAGTATACCTTATCCGCCACGGGCAAACAGATTATAACGTGCAGTGCATTGTGCAGGGCAGCGGCGTAAACTCGCAGCTAAATGACGAAGGCCAGCGCCAGGCCAGCCTGTTCTTCCAGCACTATAAACACATACCTTTCGATAAAGTTTATACCTCTACGTTGCAGCGCAGCATACAGTCGGTGCAGGGCTTCCTGGACCTGGGCATCCCCCATGAAACCCATGCCGGCCTGAACGAGATAAACTGGGGAACCCGCGAAGGAACCAGAATTACCCCCGAAGAAGATGCCTATTATCACAACATACTACAGACCTGGTGCGATGGCGAAACCCATGTTTGTATAGAAGGCGGCGAAAGTCCGGACTTGGTGGCCGAGCGCCAAAAGTCCGTAATCCAGACTATACTGAGCCGCCCGGAAGAAGAAACCATACTTATTTGTATGCACGGCCGGGCCATGCGCATTTTGCTGTGCCAATTATTAAGGTACCCGCTCCGCTGCATGGACCAGTTCGAGCACCGCAACCTGTGTTTGTATCAGCTCGATTACACAGGCAGCATGTTTACTGTTAAAAGCTACTGCGACACCGCCCACCTGCATGTGGCTAAACTGCCTGACCTGGCTGCACCAGGCACTCACGAACAAATTAGGTAGTATAGTTTGAATAAAATATTTTTAAATCTAATTTTGGGCGGATTATAAGATGCCCAGCTTTGGGCGCAAAACGATACGAGAAATATGGCTGAAGTAATAAGAATGCCAAAGATGAGTGACACAATGACCGAAGGGGTTATTGCATCTTGGCTGGTAAACGTAGGAGATAAAGTTAGTTCCGGCGATGTGCTGGCTGAAGTAGAGACCGACAAAGCAACTATGGAGCTGGAGTCGTACAACGATGGCACACTGCTTTACATCGGCCCAAAAAAAGGCGAAGCTGTACCTATTGATGCTGTAATAGCCATTATCGGTAAAGAAGGCGAAGACATTTCGGGCTTATTGAACGAAGCAGGCGGAAGCGCTCAGCCCGCTGAAACTGCCAATACAGAAGCTCCGAAAGAAGAAAAGAAAGAAGAAGCACAACCTGCTGCTCCTGCCAAAGCAGAAGCGCCGGCCGCTAAAACCACTGTAGATACCAGCAACATTAAGGCAACTGCTATCAGAATGCCGAAAATGAGCGATACCATGACGGAAGGCGTACTGGTTAGCTGGCTGAAAAAAGTTGGCGATAAAGTGAAGTCTGGTGATGTGCTGGCCGAAGTTGAGACTGATAAGGCTACGATGGAGCTGGAGTCTTACGAAGATGGTACCCTGCTTTACACGGGCGTAAATGCCGGTGATTCTGTTGCTATTGATGCTGTTATTGCCATTATAGGTGAAGAAGGTGCTGACTATAAAGCTTTATTAGAGGGTGGCAGCACTGCCAACAAGCAGGAGCGCCAGGAAAACCAACAGACAGATGCAGCCATAGATGCCAGCACAGGTGCTGTAACTGCTGATAAAGTAGAAGAGACCAAAGTGCCTGCCTCAGGCGAAACTACTGCTGAAGGTACTACTGCCGAAGGTGGCCGCATTAAAGCATCGCCGTTGGCTAAGAAAATGGCGCAGGACAAAGGCATAAATCTGGCGCAGGTAAAAGGTACCGGCGAAGGTGGCCGCATTGTGCAACGCGACATCGAAAACTTTAAACCAGGCGCTGCACCTGCACCACAACAGGCTCCGGCTGCAAAACCTGCTACTGCACCTACTACAACTATACCGGGCGCACCAGGCGAGGAGTTTGAGGAAGTAGCTGTATCGCAGATGCGAAAGGTAATTGCCCGCCGTCTGGCCGAAAGCAAATTCTCTGCACCGCACTTCTACCTGACCATGGAAATTGACATGGACAAGGCCATGGAAGCGCGTGTTTCAATCAATGAAGTTTCTCCGGTTAAGGTATCGTTCAATGACCTGGTAATTAAAGCGGCAGCTGCTGCGCTTCGTCAGCACCCTGCGGTTAACTCATCATGGTTAGGCGATAAGATCCGTTACAACAAGCACATTAACATTGGTGTAGCCGTAGCGGTTGAAGAAGGCCTGCTGGTACCGGTTGTGCGCAATGCAGACTATAAGTCGCTGTCAACTATAGCTGCCGAGGTAAAAGACCTGGGTGGTAAAGCGAAGAGCAAGAAACTACAGCCATCAGACTGGGAAGGTAACACATTTACCATCTCTAACCTGGGCATGTTTGGCATCGAAGAGTTTACTGCTATCATCAACCCACCGGATGCGTGCATTATGGCAGTAGGTGGTATTAAGCAGACACCTGTAGTTCGCGATGGAGAGATCCGTATCGGCAACGTAATGAAAGTTACTTTATCATGCGATCACCGCGTAGTGGATGGTGCTGTAGGTTCAGCTTTCCTGCAGACATTTAAGAACCTGCTGGAGAACCCTGTTAGAATACTGGTGTAGATCGCATCAAACTATAAACTACAAGAAAGCCTCTCCGGAAATGGAGAGGCTTTTTGTTTTATGGTTAACAGTAATTATCATGCTTCCTGAAAAGTAGCCACGGGTGTCTGGGATCCCTCAAATTTTTGGGCGCATGTAGTACCCCGTAGCGACTGAACGTATGTAGTATTTTATGGTTTGTAACATATTGTGGCTCAATGCATTCGGTTTGCGTATAATATACTATGAAAAAGTTATACATACCTACAATACTCATTTTGCTGTTGGTGCTTATTGGCAGTTTTCCGGCTATGGCACAATCAACCAACTCGAGAGCTGACGAAGATGCGCGCCGCCTTCATCTGGCCGACTCGTTATTTCAGGTGCGAAGTGCTTCAACAGAAGTAACCAAATCGGCGCTAAAAGAAGCAGAACGAGAGTTAAAACTGGCCCAGGATAAATATAAAGCTGCAAAAGAGGCGCATAAACGCAACACGGATGCTGCTAATGCGGCCAAAAAAACATACAAGCTCGAGCAAAAATCTATAAAAGCCCGCGAAAAAGCCGAGAAGCAATCTGCTAAGTCCGGCGATATGTAAAATACTACTCGGGAATTTGAGTGTAACGGTTGTATTAAGATAGTTCGTAGCAGTTGCAAAGGATAAAAAAACCTCTCCGGGGTAGGAGAGGCTTTTCTGTTTGTAAACTATAGCTTTTATACTTCAGCTTCGGTATTTATAATCTTAAGTGCTTTCGCGATCTTGTTACTCCATTTCTTTTGCTTAGCATAGTTGTTTCCGCCATAGGTTTCGCGGTCATAGCGGTCCTGGTGGGCCTGCATCAGCGCTATTTTATCCTGCAGCATCTTTTCTACCTGGTCTTTTTGTTTCAGCGTTTTTCTGTCCAAGCTATTCAGTTCTATTTCCAGGGTCTCGGCATACAGGTGGGCAATGTCGAAGTGTAGCTGCTCATGTTTTAAGGAGTAATCATCGCGGTAAGCAGGCTTTACCCACGACTCATCCTTAAAAGCCACGGCATACGCATCGTAAGTTACGCCCCCGGACCAAAAGCTGGTTTCCTTTACCTTTAAAAAGATGCTTACCGTAATTTCGGCGCCTTTATGTGCGTCAGATGGTTTGGGCCGGCCTTTAAAATCCTGCCAGGTCAGTTTTTTGCCGGGCTCATAGGCCAGTACATTAAAGCTCTGTGCAAAGCTGCTCAAAGAAAGTATAAGGCCTAACAGTGTCAGAAAGTAGCGTTTCATGTGGTTTCTCATAGTTGCTTTGGCTTACAGATGCATAAAACGAGCCAAACATACTTTACCTGCCGCCTTCAGCCCGAAAATATACACGCCGGCTGCCAACTATAGTTACAGATATGTACAAAAAAGTAAAACGTTTTTTCTGCCCAGACTTCCCGGCAACTATAGCTTACCTGAATAATTCCGGCAGCTGCTGAAGTAACGTATAACCGCCCATCCAGGCCATCACCAGCACTACCAACGCCCCGAAAACAGTGAGCCAAAGCGGGTGGCGGTAATCCCCGATGATTTTTCGGTTATGCGCTGCCAAAAGTATGGTACCTAACGTAACCGGCAGAATAAGGCCATTAAGCGAGCCGGCAAGTATAAGCAGGTGCACCGGTTTGCCTATCGTTACAAAAATAAGGGTGGAGATAACTATGAAGAGGATGATCACCCAGTTTTCGTACCTGGCAATGGTGCTGTTAAACGATTTTATAAAAGATACTGAAGTATAAGCCGAGCCAACTATAGAAGTTATAGCTGCTGAGAACATAACGATACCAAATAACTTATAGCCCACATTGCCTGCAGCCAGCTGAAAAACGGAAGCCGGCGGGTTGCTTTCGTCCAGCAACAGCCCTTTACTGATAACGCCCAGCGCAGCCAGAAACAAGAAAATACGGATTACAGAAGCGATGGTAATACCTGATACTGCACTGGTTGTTACCTCCAGCAGGGCAGCTTTCCCTTTTATACCGGCATCCAGCAGGCGGTGGCCACCTGCAAACGTAATGTAACCCCCAACCGTGCCGCCCACCAATGTTACAATGGCAATTATGTCTATCTTTTTCGGAACAAAGGTGCGGTGTAGGGCTTCGCCAACTGGTGGCGAGGACGTAACAGCCACGTAAACGATCAGCAGGATCATAAGCAGACCCATACCTTGCGCAAAACGGTCCATAACTTTGCCGGCTTCTTTTACCAGGAAAATACCGATAGCTATACCTGCCGAAAGCACAGCGCCTGCCTCCGTTGAAATACCGAACAACACATTAAAACCCAGCCCTGCACCGCCCACATTGCCGATATTAAACGCCAGCCCACCCAGCACGATAAGTATAGCGATGAATAACCCAAGCCCCGGCAGTATTGCATTGGCAATGTCCTGGGCACGTTTTTCTGAAACGGCAATTACCCGCCATACATTCAGCTGCACACCAATATCCAGGACAATAGAGGTAAGGATGACAAAACCAAAGCTGGCAGCCAGCGATTGCGTAAAGACAGTGGTCTGGGTAAGAAAGCCGGGACCAACTGCAGAGGTTGCCATCAGGAACGCAGCGCCCAGCAGCACGCTCCAGTTGCGGGGTTGTTTCATAAACTATAGGTTGGCGCTACGTTAATACGTTCGTTTTCAAGTACCTGCCTGATGTACCGGGCAAATTCCAGGGCATGCGGGCCATCGCCGTGTATGCAAATGGTATCAGCCTGTATAATTACATCGGTGCCCTGCTGCGATAGAACTTTTCCCTCTTTCACCATTCGTACTACTTGTTTTATAGCATCTTCGTGGTTGGTAAGCATGGCATTTGGTAAACGGCGGGAGGTAAGAGTGCCATCGGGCTGGTAAGTTCGGTCAGCAAATACTTCGTTGGCAGTTTTTAAGCCCAGCCTTTTACCGGCTTTTATCATTTCGCTGCCAGCCAGGCCATACAACACGGCATCCGGGCATACCTTGTAAACTGCCTCTGCTATAGCTTCGGCCAATCCAGCATTTACAGCTGCCATGTTGTAGAGTGCCCCGTGCGGTTTTACATGATGAAGAGATGCGCCTGCTGCAGTTACAAATCCATTGAGAGCCCCGACCTGGTACACGGTCATGTCAAAAGCCTCTTGTGCAGATATGGTCATTTCGCGGCGGCCAAAGCCTGCAAGGTCTGGTAAGCCCGGGTGAGCGCCTATGGCTACCTTATGAAGCAACGCCAGTTCAACCGTTTTCCGCATTACAGCAGGGTCGCCGGCATGGTACCCGCAGGCTATATTGGCTGAAGTAACATAGGGAAGTATAGCCGCATCGTTGCCAAGGGTGTAAGCACCAAAGCTTTCGCCCATATCGCAGTTCAGGTCTACGGTAAGTTGCATCGCATTTATAGTTTCATTTTTATCTGTAAGGCCCATTCCAGCTGTTCTAATTTTTGTTCCTGTTGCATGTATAGTTGCTGTGCTTTTTCCAAAGTAACTTCTTCAAATGTAATATATTTTCCAGGCTGTACCTGCGCCAGCTTCGGCAAATCGGCTGTGATAACCTGCGCCACACGCGGATAGCCGCCAGTGGTCTGGTGGTCGGCCATAAGCACGATAGGTTGCCCTTGGGGGGGGACTTGCACGGTGCCAAACGTAACTGCACTGGAAAGTAATTCTTTCGGTTCGGTTAGGGAAAGCGGAGAGCCCTGCAAGCGATAGCCCATCCGGTCCGATTCAGATTTAACCAGGTATTTTTCTGTCCGGAAGTGTGTCAGGTCGCTCTCTGCAAATAGTTCGTATTCGGGGCCTTTTACAGCTCTTATAGTTGGGTTTTCCTCATAGGTAGGGTAAAGTTCAGGGGCAGGGGACCAGGTGGCCTGGTTATAGTTTCCGGTTCTCTCTGGTAGCTCCAGTTCCCGCCAATAGGTTGTTAGGCGCGCATCAGGTTCGTTGACATTCAAAATATCATCGGCCTGCAACGCCCTGCCTTTATACCCCCCGATACCGGCACGCAGATACGTTGCAAAACTCCCCAATACCTCCGGAACAGCATAGCCACCGGCAATGGCTACATAACTACGGCAACCAAGTACAGGCGTCCCAAAAGCAAGTATAGCTCCTTTTTTTACTAAGGTTGGGCGCCATAGTTTTATCGGTTGCCCGTCTATAGTTGGCGATAGGTTTGCTCCGGTTACTGCTATCAGATGATCTGCGTCAAAGTATAGTTGGGGGCCAAGCAAGGTTATTTCTAAGGCAGCGGAATGTGGCGCGTTGCCTACCAGCAGGTTGGCTATTCGCAGCGCAATTTTATCCATGGCGCCGCTCACCACCATCCCATCCTTTTGGTAACCATACCTGCCCTCATCCTGGATAGTGCTTAGCAGGCCCGGTTTCAGAATTTTAATGGACATGCAGTTCCTTTCGCTGCTTAAACTCGTCCGGGGTAATGGCTACAAATTTTACGGTATCGCCGGCCTGCAGCAAACTGGGCTGCTTTCGGTTTGGGTTAAAAAGTGCTAGCGGTGTGCAGCCTATCAGCTGCCAACCGCCGGGCGTCTGGATAGGGTAGATACCTGTTTGCCTGCCGGCAATACCCACGGACCCTGCTGGTATAACGGCACGCGGCGTCTTTTTGCGGGGAGCAGCAATCCGTTCATCCAGGCCACCCAGGTACGGAAAACCAGGTGCAAAACCGATCATATATACCTGGTAGCTGCCGCTGGTATGTATGGCAATCACTTCTTCCGGAGTAAGGTGGTTATGGTTGGCTACATACGCCAGGTCAGGACCAAACTTGCCTCCATAACATACTGGTATATTTACCTCGCGCGAAGTATAAACCTGGCTTTCCTTTTTCAGATGTCGGAGCATATCCAGCATCAGTACCTGTATTCTTTCGTAGGGGCTCAGGGTGTCCTGTTCTGCCAATATCCAGGGGTTATAATAAACGGTAACGGTGGTAAAAGCAGGCACAAACTCGATCAGGCCCCGGAAAGGATGCAGTTGCAGGTAAGTTGCAAAACTTCGCACCAGGTTGTGTGTTTCGGTAGCTATCGTGTCGCCGAACTGGAGCACAACAGCTGCATCGCCAAGCGGGTACATTTGCAGCGAAGCCAGGTCCTGTTGTTTCATATGCCGGGAGTATACGCGTTAGTGTTGCCTTTAAAAATTTACCTAAGCTGGTAAGCTAAATATAGGCAATCCTATAGTTATACTGCAAGTAGCTGGTAGCAGGACCAAAAATAAAAGCCGCTCCAGCAGGGCGGCTTTTATTATACAAACTAATCTATACTATTTATGGAGCGGGTAATGCTTTAGTTCTATCACACTTTATGAGGCTAACGTAAATTTACCTTTAAAAGATATACTTTTTTATATATTCTGTTTTATAGATACCTGAACTGCCCAAATGGTTGCATGCACTTTTAGAATTTTTACCGACAATTTGGCGCAAACTATACGATTGGCTTTTTGTTTGAAGATGCCGTAGTTTTACAAACATACCGTGGCAAAGTATAAACTATAGCTGCGAACACTAACATTCAATTCAGGAACACATGACCAAGATAAGATCGACTACCGTTTTAGGCATTTACCACAACGGCGAAGTAGCCCTGGGCGCCGACGGCCAGGCCACCATGGACAAGCACATTGCCAAAAGCAACGTTAAAAAAATACGTAAGCTGCTGGACGGAAAAGTAGTAACAGGTTTTGCCGGCTCTACCGCCGATGCCTTTACCTTATTGGAGCGTTTTGAAGAAAAGCTGAATGCCTACCAGCACAACATGAAACGCGCCGCCATAGAACTAGCTAAAGACTGGCGCAAAGACCAGTACCTGCGCAAACTGGAAGCCATGATGGTGGTTGCCAACAAAGATGAGCTGCTGATTATTTCAGGTACCGGCGACGTGCTGGAACCAGACCACCAGATTGCAGCTATCGGTTCGGGAAGTATGTACGCGCACGCGGCCGCACTTGCCCTGCAGAAACATGCCCCGCACTTATCAGCCGAAGAAATGGTGCGCGAAGCTCTGAACATTGCCGCCGATATCTGCATCTATACCAACCATAACCTGATCATCGAAAAGCCGGCCAAATAAGTTTTGGAGTTAGAGAGTTGCGGAGTTAGAAAGTTTGGAAGTTAAAAAGGTATAACTATAAAACTATCATCCGAACTATAAATCTGGCTAAGAATCCCTGATTTAAATAAGGATGGATTGATAACAGCAACTTTGGAACCTTAACTTAAGCTGCTGTAATTATTAGAAATTCCCCTCTTGAGAGGGGTAGGGGTGTGTAACTTCGTTCCTTTGATCCGAATGGGGTTAAGCTTGTAAGGTTTATACTTTGTTCATAGTTAACCTTATAGCTCCGATCAACGAATAACGATTAATAAATAACGAAATATGTCTTAACTTGCCACCCGAAACAGCTCGTTGGGTTGTTAGGCTTTATGCTCCAAACTATGAACGTATCAGAATTCTTAAAGAAACACTACAAACATTTTAACGCAGCCTCTGTGATAGACGCTGCCGAAGGCTATAAAACCCACCTGAACAACGGTGGCAAAATGATGATCACGCTGGCTGGCGCTATGTCTACAGCTGAGATGGGGATTATACTTGCAGAGATGATCCGTCAGGACAAAGTGCATGCTATTTCGTGTACTGGCGCCAACCTGGAGGAAGATATCTTTAACCTGGTAGCCCACGATTACTACGAGCGCGTGCCGCATTACCGCGAACTTTCTGCGGCTGATGAGGAAGCCCTGCTGGAGCGCCACATGAACCGCGTAACTGATACCTGTATTCCGGAAGAAGAGGCGATGCGCCGTTTAGAGCATACGGTACTTAAGTTCTGGGAGAAAGCTGACCAGGAAGGCAAATCATACTTCCCACATGAGTTCTTTTACCAGATACTGTTATCAGGCGACCTGGAGCAGTATTACCAGATAGACCCGAAAAACAGCTGGATGCTGGAAGCTGCTAAAAAGAACCTGCCTATCATCTGCCCGGGCTGGGAAGATTCAACGTTAGGTAACATTTATGCAGGCCACGTAATTGCCGGCGACATCAAAAATGTGCATACCATGAAAACTGGTATCCAGTACATGATTTATCTGGCTGACTGGTATACTCAGAATGCGAAAGAAGAGTCAACTATAGGTTTCTTCCAGATTGGTGGTGGTATAGCCGGCGATTTCCCAATATGCGTAGTGCCAATGCTGCACCAGGATCTTCAGCGTACAGGTGTTCCGCTGTGGGGCTACTTTGCACAGATATCTGACTCTACTACCAGCTATGGTTCTTATTCTGGTGCTGTGCCAAACGAAAAAATTACCTGGGGTAAATTAGGTAAGAATACACCAAAATACATGATCGAATCGGATGCAACTATAGTTGCCCCACTCATTTTCGCGATCGTGTTGGATATGTAATTTAGCCCAAAGGCTATACTATAAAACAAAAGCGGCTGCAGGTTTATACTTGCAGCCGCTTTTGTTTTGTACTGGCTTGTTCTGTTGCTAAACGTATTAATCTGCATTGTTGCAATAGCCCAAGTCCCTTCTCCTTGAGGAGAAGGTTAGGATGAGGTGAAAATACAGGTGAACAAGCTTAGAAGGTAATACTTCCAGAGTTACCAAATTCATTCTCTATCGCCCAAACTACTCTCTGCAATTGAGTATATACCTCACTATTCTCAAATCTTAATACTCTAAACCCCTGTTGTCGTAACCATTCATCCCGAAGTATATCTGCATATTCTGTCCCTAAATTTTGATGACTCTGACCATCAAGTTCAATAATCAGTTTTTCTTCAAAGCAAAAGAAGTCTACAATATACTTACCTATAGTGTGCTGTCGTCTGAACTTACGTCCCTTTACCTGCCTGTTACGAAGAGCTTGCCATAGAATAACTTCCGCTGAAGTAGAGTCTCTTCTTAATTGTCTTCTGAATAAAAGATTGGTCATTAGGTTCTGGTTTGGCACATAACTTTAGCCTGTGGTTTTAAGTTCAGCTGATGTGCCCCTCATCCTAACCTTCTCCCCAGGGAGAAGGGACTTTTTGACCTTCTAACTTTCTAACTTTCTAACTTCTACCTTTCTAACTCACTTGGCAAGCTTCTCAGCCCGAAACAGGTTATCGGTAGCCTGTAGTATTTTACCGCGCAGCTTCGGGTTATAGTTTGGATGTTCCTGTAAAAATGTACGAACTATAGTTGCTGCTGCTGGTGTATGGTAAGAGCCGAATGTTGCATTTAGCCAGTTTGTCGGGAAGAAAATATCGCCGGTCAGCTGTATTTCCTCCAGTAAGTCCAGACTTTGCTTCAAGTATTTTTCTGATGTGTTAGCACGTAGTGGGTGGTGCAGGTAACTAAGGGCTGATGCGACCCAGGCCTCTTTCTCACGGTTCTGCTCCTGGCTTAGCGAAGCAAAAAAAGCATCACGCACCTGTACATCCGCTGATAGGGCAGGCATCATAAACTGCAATCTTTTTTGACGGTCGGGGTTGGTAATACGTTTGAGCTGCTCATCAAGAATCGTATTTCCTTTTGGGTATTCTCTCAGGGCAAGTGCCAAGGCCAGCGAGGTATAATCGTCTTCTGTTAGCTTTATGCCTTCCGGTGCTTTCTGTGTTTGCCATACCTGGTACAGGCGTTTGGTAGCTTCCGGGGTAAGGGCGATATCCTGGTAGATTTTAAAAAGCAGTTTTTTGGCGTTTGGTGCTTTTTGTTTTTCTATGTTCTTCCAAAGCTTCTGCTCAAAAGCTGGAGCCATCTTGGTTCTTACTTCCGGACTAAGAAATTTCCAGAAAATATCGCTCGTATAGTTGGTCAGTAGTTTCAGGTTCAACTCTTCCGTTTCCTTTTCAGACTCCAGCAGTGTGAATGCCAGCAACAGGTTTGGTTTGATTCCCTCGCCACTCAGCATATCCTCATACAGGTTAATGTAGGCCGCTGCGCGCATCACCGGGTCTTTCAGTTTCGGAATTGCCTCCAGGTTATTTTCATCTACCGGAAACTGCCCGTAGCCCTGCCCCGAAGAGTTAAACAGTACATACTCAGGTTTCGCCATCCCGATTGCTTTCTCAAGTATAACTTCCTGTTTGTCCATGTTCACGGTCAATTCTTCTATGCGATCCGGGTACACCAGGGCAACTTCAAAATACTGTGGCCATAGTCTGTCAGAGCCGTCTTCGCCTTTCTGAGCAATGCTGAACTGGGTAATTCTGTTGCCATCGGTTTTTAGCTGGTAACTGAACTTGGGCCTGCCTGCTTCATCAACCCATACTTTGTTCCAGGCCTGCAGATCTATAGGCGTGCGTTTATCCAGTATTTCAATTAACTGTGGCCAGGTGGCGTTGCCATTGGCATAGGTTTTCAGGTATTCTCGCAGGCCGTCTTTAAAAGCCGTTTCGCCCATCAGCCGCTCTAACTGGCGCATCATAATGGGGGCCTTGTGGTAAATAATGTTGCCGTAAAGTGTGCCGGCATCCTGCAGGTTATCGAGTTGCTGGCGTATAGGGTTGGCACCTGCCGTGCGATCTATACTATAAGCCGCAGGAAAATGGTCCAGCAAAAACTTCAGGTCATAGTTAGCGTCGGCCATAGTTACCTGCGAGATCTTATCAGCCATAAAGTTGGCAAACACTTCCTTCATCCATACATCGTTAAACCAGCGCATGGTTACCAGGTCACCGAACCACATATGTGCCGTTTCGTGGGCTATCAGGTTTGAGCGCGATACGCGTTGGTCTTTCGTAGCGCCTTCATCCAGGAACAGGGTAGATGCTTTGTAATCAATAGCACCCACGTGCTCCATGCCGCCATACTGAAAATCGGGGATAGCGATAAAGTCAAACTTCTTGAATGGATATGGAATCTGGGTATACTCCTCCATAAATGCCAGTGCATCGGCGTGTATCTTAAAGATCGGATCGGTGCTTAGCTTTAGTTTGCTGCTGTCGGTTTCGCGGTGGTAAAAGTGCATGGGCCTGCCTGCCTCTGTTCTGCTGATCTGCTCAAAATCACCAGCCACAAATGAGAAAAGGTACGTGCTTACTTTATCAGACTCCTGGAAACTATAGATGCTGCGGTCGCCTTCTGTTGTTTTATTTTGTAGCGGGGCATTGGCAACGGCTTTCCAGTCCTGGGGTACATTCAGGGTTAAGGTAAAGGTAGCTTTAAGGTCGGGCTGGTCAAACACCGGGAAAACAGTGCGGGCTCTGTCAGGTACCAGCAAGGTGTACAGGTAATCATCGTTTCGGTTCAGCGACAGGTTGCCTGCTATAAAGCCAATCTCGATCTTATTCTCACCTTTGCGCATGTATTTTTTATCTATTAGGATATGTTCTTTCTCGAATGTAATAGGCGTATTTTTACCATTCACTTTTATAGTTTTCAGGTTAGCCGGTTGCTCTTTAAAGTCTATCTGTAGGGATTGGTTGTTTTTATTTAGCGAAAAAGTGATAACCTCTGAGGCAGTAATGAGCTGTTCTCTTTTACCCGGTATAGTTAAGTGCAGGTTATAGTTGATATTGCCTAGCATCAGCTTTCGGTACTCGGCCAGGCGCAGCGATACCCCGGTTTCAAGAGGAACTATACTTGATTCGGGAGCTAGTTGGGTGCAGGAAACAGCCGAGAAAAGTGCCAGCGACAAAGCCCCGGCTTTAAAAACGTTTATAGAAGACATGTGGTAAGACAACGCTAAGTGTAAAGTAAATATACACCATAGCAGTGGCTTAAAACAAGAGTGGCTGCAAGTATAAACCTGCAGCCACTCTTATTCTATAGTTTAGCTGATCAGTTCGCGCCGGCCGAACCTGAATTCTTCTTCTTTCAGGTAATAATCGCCGCATTGCTGCAGTATGGTAATATTATCCAGGGTTATCTCCCAGGTAAAGTTATAGTTGCACAAAAATGACAGCACGGGGCCAAGCATGGCGGGTGTAGTATCGCCGAGGGCAAGTGTAATATGCGGCAGCCACATGTTGGGGTTATAGTATACGCCCATTTCGCTGCTCATTTCTGAGATATCGCGGTGCAGTTTGTTGTGTAGCTGGTTTAGGGGCGGCGTGCGCAGCACAGGAATATACACTACTGGCGACGGCCCTGGAAAAATGCCAAGCCCGGTCGTTCGGATAGTAAAGTCAGGTGCCTCAAAGCAGGTAAGCTCCAGGTATTGCTTCAGCTCTTCCATGTCCGGAATTTCGGCCGTCAGCAAAGTCAGGTGGGGGTAAGGGGTGATTTTTACGCCACTCAATCCGAATTTGGTTTCCAGGTGTTCTGTAAGTTCAGAAACGCGCTCAGAATGGGTTTTGTCTAACAGCGAAGTGATCGCGATCATAGTTACCTGCTAAATAAAAGGTCTGCCATCTGGCAAAAGTATGCATTTATAAGTGCATTTGAATATCAAACGGCTTGTATTTGTATTTGTTTACCTTAACAGGGTAAAACGCCGGTTCTGTTGCTTTAGTATACCGGATTTGCCCGTTAACCTCTCTTTAACTATAGGATTGTGTTGCTGCTGCGCGGTATACGTTTATTTAAGTACCTTTGTAGCCTGAAGTAAGATTTCGATTAGATGATCTCCATAAACAACCTTAGCTTTCATTTCGGCAGCCGCCCCATGTACGACGATGCCAACCTGCACATCCGTCCGAAAGATAAAATCGGTCTGATTGGCCTGAACGGTACCGGTAAGTCTACGTTGCTGCGCATTATAGTGGGCGAGTACAAACCCGACAGCGGCAGCATACAAATGAGCAAGGAAACCACCATCGGCTTCCTGAACCAGGATTTATTGAGTTACCAGACCCACGAAAGCATACTGTCGGTGGCGATGCAGGCCTTTGAAGAAGCGTTGAGTTTGCAAAGCGAAATTGATAAGGTGCTGGTAGAGTTTGAGCATAATTTTGATGATAAACTGGTAGAAAGACTGGCCAACCTGCAGGAGCGTTTTGAGGCGCTGGGCGGTTATACCATGCAGGCCGAAGCCGAAGCTATTCTGGAAGGTCTTGGCTTTAGCACCGAAGAATTGCAACAGCCGCTAGCATCATTTTCGGGTGGGTGGCGCATGCGCGTAATGCTGGCTAAAATTCTCCTTCAGAAACCATCATTGCTGCTACTCGATGAGCCTACCAACCACCTTGACTTACCCTCTATTAAATGGCTGGAGACTTACCTGGAGCGTTTTGAAGGTGCTGTGATCATCGTTTCTCACGACCGCGAATTCCTGGACCGTACAACCAATATTACAGTAGAAGTATCTGGTGCCAAGCTGAATGTATACCCGGGTAACTATAGTTTTTACCTAGAAGAAAAGGCCATGCGCAACGAGATACAAAAAGGCGCTTACGAGAACCAACAGGCCCAGATTCGCCAGACCGAGCGCTTTATCGAGCGTTTTAAAGCCAAAGCAACCAAAGCCAAGCAGGCCCAAAGCCGCATGAAGCAACTGGAGCGACTGGAAAGAATTGAAGATGTAGCACCCGAATCAGCAAAAGTTAACTTCAGCTTTAAATTTAGTGTGCAGCCGGGCCGTCATATTTTTCGCCTGGAGCATATGAGCAAAGCGTTTGGCAACAAGGTTATTTTCCGGGATACGAACGTACACATCGAGCGTGGCGATAAAATTGCCTTGGTGGGTGCGAACGGTAAAGGTAAATCTACGCTGCTACGCATTATTGCCGGTACCGAACCAATACAAGGCAAACGCGAACTGGGCCATAACGTCATCATGTCGTTTTATGCGCAGCACCAGCTAGAGTCCCTGAACGTAGACAACGAAATTCTGCAGGAACTGCAGCAGGCAGGCTCTAAAAAATCTGAAGTAGAACTGCGTACTTTGCTTGGTTCTTTCCTGTTTACCAACGATGATGTTTTCAAGAAGATAAAGGTATTATCGGGTGGGGAGAAGAGCCGCGTAGCGCTGGCAAAAACGCTTATCTCCGAAGCCAATTTCCTGATGCTCGATGAGCCTACCAACCACCTGGATATGCAATCGGTTAACATCCTGATACAGGCATTGGAGCAGTATGAAGGTACATTTGTCATCATTTCCCACGACCGTTACTTTGTAGAGAACGTGGCCACCAAGATCTGGTACATCGAGGATTACCAGTTAAAAGAATACCCGGGCACGTACCACGAATATGAGGCTTTCCAGGAGAAGCGCGAAAAGGAGGCGAAAGCACAAGCTATAGTTGCGCCTGCCCCTAAAAAAGAAGCCCCAAAACCACAGCGCAGCAACAGCGAATACAACCAGCTAAGTAACCAGCTTAAACAGGCCAACAAAAAATTGACCGAGCTGGAAAAGAAAGTACAGCAACTGGAGCAGGAACTGGCCAAGTATGAAACTGAACTGGCTGACCCCAAAGTTTATGGCAACGTAAGCCTGCTGCAGGAAACCTCTAAAAAGTTTGAAGCCGTGCAGAAAGAACTGCAACAAGCCAATAGCCAGTGGGAAGAGCAGATGCTGGAAGTAGAGGAACTGGAAGGTAAATTAAGTTAGTTTTGTTTTAAGACCTAGCAGCGTGCGAAGCTCCTGCTAGCGTCTGGCCATAGGTTCAGTTTTGTCTTTTCAAGAGTAGCGAGGAATCTTATATGTCCTATAGTTGACATTACTTGCTATCTGAACCAAGCTATCCTTCCAAAGTTCCTGTATTCCTAGGAGCTTTACCTGCTTACAGTTTCAAACCAGCTTTGGTGCCCTCACGGACGGGAGGCCCCGTCTTTGGGCATCGCGCTGCTGCCTTCTTGCTATCCTCCTACGTCGGATTGGCTCACGCCACCGCAACAAGTCAAAGGTGCTCAACCCAAAGACTGAGAAGTTCCTCATAGCTAAAGCTATATTGAATGGAGAACTATAGTTATATAGCTTTATCGTTGCTATAGTTCCGTAGGGACAGGTCGTGACCTGTCCGTGAATAGGCTGTAACTATAGAACTATGCAATCAACTAAAGCAAAGGCAGAAGCTCCCTCTCCTGTTTTTAGGAGAGGGTTGGGGTGAGGTAAAACAGTAACTATAAAACTATAAACCCAACTATAGCAGAGGCAGAAATTCCCCTCTTGAGAGGGGTTAGGGGTGTGTTAATCCTTCTCCTGTTTTAAGGAAAGGCTGGGCAGGATCAAAATTCTCCTCTTGGCAGGTGAAGTAAGAGTTATACGTGCGTGATCTCTAACTCGAAATACTATAAAAGTATCGGCCCAACTATAATGCTATAGTTGGGCCGATACTTTTATAGGTAATAAACTGGCTGTTATTCAGCTACCACTTTTATCAGCATTCCTTTATCAACACGGTCGTTAAGTTGCATACCGTTTAGCACTGCCAGTTCTTCCAGGCGGTTACTCGGCATCCCAAACGACTGCAGCGCCTGCGAAAGGGTAGTAGCATTAGCTACAGTTTTAATACGCACACGCTCAGGTTTTTTGTTGATCTTCGACTGATCTGTCAGCGCCTTAAAGTTGGTCATGGTGCCAGAGAAGGTGTTGAAGTAGTTGTTAAAGTCGTTAGCAGTGGTAATGCCCATCACACTATAAATGTTGTTGCCGTACTGTATAAAGTAGGTCAGCGTACGGATAGTACCTTGTTCCTGCTGCTGATCAGCAACCATAGCCAGGGCATTATTGCCGTTTACCGTTACGTTTTTCGATTCTACAGCTGTTAACTTGTAGCCTTCCAGTGTTTTGCGTGCCGCATCTTCCAGCGAAGTGCCTGGTGCCAGCGTCAGGTTCATGATCGCTTTACCGTTAGGTTCAGCCATCTGGAATGCCTGCGGCGAGTTTAGATATTTCCAGCCTTGTGGTATCGGGAACTGAAATTTAAGCTCCGGATGATAGAATATCTGGTTCTCTACAAAGCCCTGTTTCGGGTCTTCGCCATACACAATACCGTCTATCATGCGCAGGTAAGAGTTACGGCCTACTTCCAGGTTGGTGGCGTTTGTTTTTTTCTGCCACTGTTCTGCCAGCTGGTGTACGGTAGTGTAACGGTTGCCCGGGTCAGGGTGGGTAGACAGGAATTCAGGGATCGATTGGCCACTTTCTTCCTGTTTGCGTTGCAGTGTTAAAAAGAAATCTGCCATCTGATTGGCATCGTAGCCTATTTTAGTAGAGTACTCAACCCCTAACTGATCAGATTCGCGTTCATCATCGCGGCCAAATTTCAGGAAAAGCAAACCCAGGCCCTGCGAGGCCAGATCTCCGAATTGTGCCAGTTCCGGGGCAATCACCATACCGGCAATTAACCCTACCTGCGCCAGTATCGACTTGCTTTGTTGTTGCGCAGAGTGGCGTGCGGCAATGTGCCCGATCTCGTGGCCAAGTACACCGGCAAACTGTGCTTCGTTGTTAAAGTGCGCCATTATACCACGCGTAAAATACACATAACCCCCTGGTACGGCAAAAGCGTTTATCACCGGCGAGTCCAGTACCTTAAAGTCGTATTTTATGTTGCTACGGTGCGAAATAGCAGCCATTTTCTGGCCTTTTTCATCTATAAAGCGCTGTATGGCCGGGTTGTCGTACATCCCAAACTGGGCTACAATCTGCGGGTCGGCCTGCTGGCCCATGGCCAGTTCCTGCCCCTCCGACATCAGGATCACGTCTTTTTTACCTGTTACCGGGTTGGTAGAGCAGGAGTTAAAGAGCATAAGTACACTGGTTAATATAACCGTTATCGATATTCTTTTCATTGCATTTCGTTTTTAGCTTAAAGGTTTGGTATCAGATGGTTAAAATCTTTGAAAACCTATATTCTACTTGCAACGATTATGAAATTGATTAGTTACAGATTGTACTGTTTTGTAATGGCTCCGCGTGATTTTAGAAGTTAGTTATTGTCTGCAGCGAACCATTCGGCAAATGAGTTCTCGGTTTCCCAGAGCCGTAAACTATGCAATTTTATAGTTTGGGGTAAGTGTTGGGTCAGCTTATTTTTGAAATCGATGAGCATGTGCTCGCAGGTAGGCTGGTACGGGGTAAGCACCAGTTTATGGTTTAGCTGCTGCAATACGTTTATCAGTGCCGGATCAGTGTCCTCGCGCAGTATAAGGGCGTGGTCTAGTGGCGAAACGATATGCTCCTGCACCAGCTTTTTCAGGTCACCGAAATCGATCACCATGCCATATTTCGGGTCGGTTGTATCAGCGATGGGTTTGCCAACTATAGTTACCTGCAGTTTGTAAGAGTGCCCGTGTATGTTTTTACACGGGCCATTATAGTTCAGCAGGGCATGTGCCGTTTCAAACGTGAAATGGCGGGTAAGTCTGATGTACTCCATTGCGTTTTAAACTATAGCTGCCGCTCGTACCAGGCGCGCATCCATCAATACATCTTCCGCTTCCAGTAATTCATCCAGCATCAGTACCTGGCGCTCCAGCTGGTTCCGGAAAAGCTCAGGCAACAGTTGTTTGTAGTAAGTAATACCATCCTGCATGTTCTGCCAGAAGCTGTTCAGGTATTTTTCCTGCTTGTCGGTCAGGTTTTCCAGCTGTTCGGCTTTCTTGTTCTTCCAGTAGTCTACATACATTTTCAGCTCGTTCATGAACATGTGCGGTCGGTAGGTCTGGTTCAGCGCGTTAAAGCGGCCATAAATGTGGTCTACCATTTCGTGCAGCTTAAACACCCCCGAAAAATAAGCCAGGTTAGGGCCCGGGCAGATCGTTACTGCTTTGGTAGCTGCTTTTTTACCGATGTTAAAGATCTGCAGTGCCGAGTTTGCCAGGCCTTCGCATAAACATTCTTTAGCCAGTACGCTGGTTTTCTCGGCCTCGTATAGTTCAGGCGTAAGCACCTGTGTATTTAGTTGCTCGTCCAGTTGTTCCAGTTTGCGGCGTTGGTATTTGCGCGATGCCGTACAGATCGCTTCGTCAGTAAACTCGGTGTTCGATACTAAATGTTTTTTAATACATGGGCTGCCAGGCTTGCCTTTATCGATGCGCATTTGCTTCAGCTCTTCGCTGGATGTGCCGCGCAAAGCATTAAAAGGTACACCCAACGGCGAAATCGGGCTCAGGTACAGGTCTTCGGCTTTGGCATCGGATAGTTGTTGCAGGGTGGGCTCGTCTACAGTAGTGGCTTCGGGTACTAACAAAAAAGGAGTTCCCCAACCGGTGGCGTCTATGCCGTAATATTCCTGCAGAAAATCATGCTCTGCTGCCGTGCCAATACCGCCCTGCATGGTTATGCGCTGCGCCGGAATTTCGCCGGGCACATGTATGCCTTTGCTGGCAAGTGCCGAACTGAACAAACTATAAAGCTCAGCCTGCAGTGCCTGGCGGTTTTGTTTAAATTCTTCCAGTATCGGGCCGATCAGGTAACCATCGGTTGCAAACGCGTGGCCACCGCAATTTAAACCAGATTCTATCCTGAATTCCGATACCCAGATGCCTTTTTTAGCCAGTATTTTGCCCTGCACCATCGCCGAGCGGTAATCACTTACTTTAATGATAACTGTCTTCTCAAACCGGCCTTTAGTATCCGGTAAAAAACAAGGAAACTGCTCCAGGTAAGCAAACAAACGCATGTTCATCCCTGCCGAAAAAACCACCGACGAGTTAACTGTACTGTTGGCAAAACCACGCAAAGCGGCCAGCGCATCCGAGTATTCCTGCGGCAAGGCCTCACCAGACTTGCTATAGTTTGTCTTGTCCAGTTTTGTCATAATGTTTACGTCAATTTTACCGGCTACCAGGGCGCTGCGCAATTCATCCTGCAACAGTTGTTTCTGGGCAGAGTCTGTTGTTGCCAGCATTTCGTTGTAGCGCACGCGTAACGGTGCATTGTCAGGCAACATGGTAAAATACCTGGTGATCTCGGCATCAGGGGTAAATTCCTGCATCCGCAACGTTTCAAGTTGCTCTTTTACGATCTCATCTACCAGGTTCAGGAACGCGGTGGTGCGTTTGGCGCGGTAGTCTTCTTCTTTGTCGGTAATTGGTTCGTAAGGGCGATTATATACCTTTGCATAATGTGAACGGGTGTGCTCCAGTAGGGCATCGTCGCTGAGCGAGGCTACCGATGAAATACCGAAACGCGCTACTTTTATAGGCGAGTCGATGGAAAAGGCAAGGCCCATAACAGGCAAATGAAAGTTGTGCGGTGTTGTTAGTTGCATTGTAAAAAGGTTATAGGTAAACCATAGCCATGGTATCGTTATCTGTTGCAGATCAAGCTGCATCTATGCCGTATAGTTTATGGCGGATATAGCTTAAGCGTACCGCAAGGTAGGCACTTACCCACTGCTTATTAATGAGCAGCATCAGCCCAAAAAATGACAAGAATCATTGTGGGTATAGGATAGGTTTAATATAGGTTTTTGAAGGTTGCGGCTATAGTTGGCCGCTATATGCTATAGTTTAAATGCTGTTGATACTTAGGCTGATAGCCAGTTGCGCGCAATATGTCGTATTTTAGGCAGCACATACAGGTTTTGCCATTACAGCCAGAACCCTTATATTTAGTAAAATACTTTTGAATTGGAAGAGAACCAGGACAATACATACAGCATCGGTAGCCAGGCACGTTTAAAGGCTATTATCGACACAGCTATTGACGGCATCATTACCATCGATAACAGAGGAAGGGTAGAAACCATGAATCCCGCCGCTGCTAATATTTTTGGCTATGAGCCGGAAGAAGTGATCGGTAACAACATTAAGATGCTGATGCCGGAGCCGGACCATAGTCTGCACGATGTATACATCGATAATTACCACCGCACCGGCGTAGGCCAGATCATTGGTATCGGGCGCGAGGTGCTGGGCAAAAAGAAGAACGGTACTATTTTCCCGTTTCTGTTAAGTATAAGCGAAGTAAAGCTGCAGGACAAGCAGATATTTACCGGCATTGTACACGACATTACCGAGCTGAAAAAAACCGAAGCTGCCCTGCGCGAAAGCGAAAACAAATTCAACTCCATCATCAAAACAGCTGTAGACGGTATCATCACCATCGATACCCATGGCCTGATGGAAATGGTGAACCCGGCAGCCCAGAAACTTTTCGGGTATGCAGAAAGCGAATTGCTTGGCCGCAACATTAGCATGCTGATGCCGGAACCGGACAGCAGCCAGCACGATGGGTACATGGAGCGCTACCACAAGACCGGTATTCCGCACATTATTGGTATTGGCCGCGAAGTGTCGGGGCTGCGAAAGGATGGCTCTGTTTTTCCGTTTTTCCTAAGTATAAGCGAAGTACAGCTGGCCGACCGCAAAGTATACACCGGTTTTGTGCACGATATTACCCAGCAGAAAGTAAGCGAAGAGCGCCTGCGCCGCTATGCCGCCGAATTGGAACGAAGCAACCGCGAACTACAGGATTTTGCCTACGTATCGTCGCACGATTTGCAGGAACCGTTGCGTAAAATACAGGCCTTTGGCGACCGCCTGAAAACCAAAGAATACGACAAGCTAAGCGACCAGGGCAAAGATTATATTGACAGGATGCTGAATGCGGCTTCACGTATGCAAAACCTGATAAACGACTTACTCGATTTCTCGAGGGTTACGTCAAAATCCAAAGCTTTTGTAAAAGTAAAACTGGATACGATACTGACCGAAGTGCTGTCAGATCTGGAGGTAAGTATAGAACAGGCCGGCGCTGTAATTGAGCGCTCGCCGCTGCCAACTATAGAGGCTGAACCAACCCAGATACGCCAGCTTTTCCAGAACCTGATCAGTAATGCCATTAAGTTCCGGAAAGACGGTGTTACCCCTGTGGTTAAAATTTCATCCAGAAGTGTGCAGCTGCACGCCCACCTTACCTCAACGCCCGGCGACGAAATGGTGGAAATTTGCATAGAAGACAATGGCATTGGCTTCGACGAAAAGTACCTGGACCGCATCTTTAACATTTTCCAAAGGCTGGAAGGGCAGAAGTACGAAGGCTCGGGCATAGGGCTGGCTGTTTGCCGCAAAATAGCGGTGCGCCATGGCGGCGACATTACTGCCCATAGCAAGCCCGGCGAAGGCACCCAATTTATTATTACCTTAGCAAAAAAACACCTCCAGGAATAAACTATAAGCACATGAGTCATAAGAAAAGATCGATCATTATACTTATTGCCGACGATGATGCCGAAGACCGGATGCTGGTAAAAGAAGCACTGGAAGAAAGCCGCCTAAACAATAACATACAGTTTGTAGAGAACGGAGAAGAACTGCTGGATTACCTGCACAATAAAGGCATGTTTGCCGACACCGAGAAGTACCCGACGCCGGGCCTTATTTTACTGGACCTGAACATGCCAAAAAAAGACGGCCGCGAAGCCCTGAAAGAAATTAAAACCGATGAAGCCCTTCGCATGATTCCGGTGGTGGTGCTTACCACTTCCAAAGCCGAAGAAGATATTTTAAGAACCTATGACCTGGGCGTTAGTTCCTTCATCACAAAACCAGTAACCTTCAGCTCGCTGGTAGATGTCATGAAAACCCTGAGCAAATACTGGTTCGAAATAGTAGAACTGCCGAAATCATAGTTAGAAAGTTAGAAAGTTAGAAAGTTTAGAAGTTAAAGGCTTACAAAATCGGAAGTTATAGTTTGTAATCTTGTGATCTATAGTTGGTTTTGAGAAAGCCTACTTTAACTATAAACCACTTTCTAACTTTTTAACTTTCTAACCTCCAAACTCAAAAATCTATGCCTGATACCAAGACACGTGTGCTGCTTATTGATGATGATGAAGATGACTTTATCATTACCAGGGATACGATAGAAGATATTCCGGGGCGCAACTATGTGCTCGAATGGTCGGCGTCTTTCGGGGAGGCATTGGAGTTGATAAAGGAAGGAAAGCACGATGTGTACCTGGTTGACTACAGGCTTGGGGCGCATGATGGCCTGGAGCTTATATCGCAGGCTGTAGAAGGTGGCAGCGAGGCGCCGTTTATCCTTTTAACCGGACAAAGCGATCGCGAAACCGACGAAAAAGCAATGCACGTTGGCGCATCAGATTACCTGGTAAAAGGTACTTTCGACCCGTTTAGTTTAGAGCGATCGATCCGCTATAGTATAGAGCATGCCAAAAGCTTAGCTGAAATTCAGAAATTAAATACCGAGCTGGAGCAGCGCGTTGAAGCCCGTACCTGCGAGCTGGGCGAAGCAGTCCGGAAACTGGAAGACACCAACCGCAGCCTCTACGAAGCACAGGTAGAGATCCGAAAAGCGCTGCAGAAAGAGAAAGAACTACACGAGCTAAAATCCCGGTTTGTAACGATCGCTTCGCATGAGTTTCGAACCCCACTGAGCACGGTACTTTCGTCGGCCTCTTTAATTGGTAAGTACAAAACTACCGAAGATGATGAGAAACGCCAGAAACATGTGGAGCGCATCAAATCGGCAGTAAGTAACCTGACAACTATACTGAACGATTTCCTGTCTATAAGCCGCATAGAAGAAGGCAAAATTTACAACGTGCCTACCACTTTTGATCTGAAAGAATTTACAGCTGAAATTGTAGATGAAATGCAGGGCCTTGTAAAGATTGGGCAAAAGATACATTACCACCACAACAGCCCCGAAACTATAGTTACCCTGGATAAGCAGCTGCTCAAAAACATTATCCTGAACCTGCTATCCAACGCCAGCAAATATTCAAGTGAGGGCAAGGCTATTTTTATAGATACTGAAGTTGCTAAAAGTGTAATATATTTAACTGTTAAAGATGCTGGTATTGGTATACCTGAAACAGATAAAGCCCATTTGTTTACGCCTTTTTTCAGGGCACAAAACGTAACTAACATACAGGGCACCGGCCTCGGGCTTAATATTGTAAACCGCTACGTAGACATTATGGGCGGCACTTTAACCTACGAAAGCGAGCTGAACGAAGGCACTACTTTCCGCATCATATTCCCTAACACAACCGCATAAGCATGAAAAAAATATTGCTGATAGAAGACAATCAGGAAATCAGAGAAAACACTGCTGAAATACTTACCCTGGCTAACTATACTGTTTTAGAAGCCGAGAACGGAAAAGTAGGCGTGGAGCTTGCCAAAAACGAACACCCGGACCTGATCATCTGCGACATTATGATGCCCCAGCTCGATGGCTACGGTGTACTGCACATGCTCAGCAAGAACCCGGTAACATCCAGCATTCCGTTCATTTTCCTGACTGCCAAATCAGAGAAAGAAGACTTTAGAAAGGGTATGAACCTGGGTGCCGACGACTATTTAACCAAGCCGTTTGATGACCTGGAACTGTTGGATGCCGTGGAAATGCGTCTGAAGAAAAATGAAATTCTGAAGGCTGAATTTACGAAGAGTGTTGAAGGAATAGATAACTTTATAGAAGAAGCGCGCGGCTTTGAAGACCTGAACAAACTGCTTTCGGATAAACGCAAAGTAACAGTGTTTAAAAAGAAACAGCACCTGTTTATGGAAGGCTACCGCCCTACAGCACTATACTTCCTGAACAAAGGTAAGATCAAAACATTTAAGGCAAACGAAGAAGGCCGCGAGTATATAACCAACCTCTACAAAGACGGCGACTTTATAGGGTACCTGGACCTGTTGGAAGAAACGCCTTACCGCGAATCGGCTGTGTCGCTGGAAGATTCGGAAGTGTACATCATCCCGAAAGAAGACTTTTTCTCGCTGCTGAACCACAACCGCGACATCGCCAACAAATTCATAAAAATACTATCCGATAACCTAGCTGACCGCGAAGAACGCTTGCTTAAACTGGCGTACAACTCGGTGCGCAAACGTGTAGCCGAAGCCCTGCTTTTAGTAGAGAAACAATACCAGCAACAAGCCGGAAACACATCGCAAATAAGTATAACCCGCGAAGACCTGGCAAGTATAGTTGGCGCTTCCAAAGAAACCGTAATCCGTACCTTAGCCGACTTTAAAGACGAAAAACTGATCGACAGCCAAGGCAGCCGCATTTTTATACTTAACTCTGAAAAGCTGGCTAAAATGCGGAATTAAGCTATAGTTGAAAACTATAAGCAATGCCCTTGCTGCGTGTTTTCACCAGCAAGTATAAACTACAGTAGCACTAATTGTTGGTGAAAACACCAAAAGTGGTTGGATGGCCGAATAAATTTATCCCACTAACTGTCATTCTGTTAAGAAACTTGGTTGAAGGTAGGTTAAGCCTGTACTAAAAGCCAACAAGCTATAAACTATGGCCCGGACATCTGAAATGAAGTTCGGGCTATAGTCTTTTATAAAGTTGACATCAATCTTTTCGATAAGTGACTATCGTCATGTTTCTGTTGGGTAGCATTTCGCAACTTTGCAATGTAATCTGACAGAAGAAGATGCAAAACAACTTTAAAGCCCTCACCTTATCCTACAAACATGCACCTATAAACGTGCGCGAAGCAGTTGCGCTGAACGAGATCGGTTGCCGTAACCTGCTGGATAAGATAAAGGAGTTTACTGATGCCCAGGATGTACTCGTACTTTCGACCTGCAACCGCACCGAAGTATACTATAGCGCAGAAAAAGCACTGGACCAGGTGATCATTAAGCTGATCGCGATGGAACGCGGCTTTATATCAACTAAAAATATTACTCCATATTTTAAGCACATTACAGAACCAGCATTAGCTGTTCAGCACCTTTTCTATGTTGGCCTTGGCCTGGAGTCGCAGGTGGTGGGTGATATGCAGATACTGAACCAGGTAAAGAAAGCTTACCAGTGGTCTGCAGATGCGAACATGGCTGGCCCGTTCCTGCACCGCTTGCTGCACACCATTTTCGCTACCAATAAACAGGTTTTCAATGAAACTGCCTTTTTCGATGGTGCTGCGTCGGTATCCTATGCTACTGTAGAGTTAGTAGAAGAACTTATTGCTAACCTAGTTGATCCACGCGTGCTAATGATTGGGGTAGGAGAGATTGGTGCAAACGTTTGTGATAACTTTCAGAAGTCAACTATAAATAATGTGGTGATCGTTAACCGTACACATCACAAAGCACAGGCTTTGGCTGAGAAGACCAACGCTACCGCTGTGTATTGGGAAAACGTGTGGGAGGAAATTACCAAGGCAGATGTAGTAATCTCATCTGTGCCCGGTGACTGCTTTTTCATAAGCAAAGAAGTGATAGAAAAGCAGGGTGTAAAAGCTCCAAAATTCTTCCTGGACCTATCCATGCCACGCAGCATCGACAGCACATTAGAAGAGATAGCAGGTGTAGAAGTTTACAATGTAGATACTATCAAAAACCGCGCTTCTGAAGCCTTGGAAATGCGCCTTGCAGCCATCCCACAAGTGCAGCAGATCATAGCAGAAGCTATCACCGAGTTCAGCACCTGGACCCGTGAAATGGCAATGTCGCCGGCCCTGCAGCAGTTCAAAAGCAAGCTGGAAGAGATCCGTCAGCAGGAACTAAACCGCTACCTGAAAAACCTTGGCGAGGCAGAAAGAGAAGTTGTAGAGAAGTTAACACAGAACATCCTGAATAAAATTGTGAAATTGCCTGCCCTGGAGTTAAAAGCTGCCTGTATGCGCGGTGAGTCGGAAGCATTGGTAGAAGGATTAGCCGCTTTGTTTAGTTTAGAGAAAGAAAAAGTTTAGAAGTTTAGTATAGGTGAATAGATAAAACGGCTCCTGCTTCAGGAGCCGTTTTTGTTTTAGCACAAATGGCATTTCGGGCTTAACTGAGTAACTTAAATGTTCTATTATTTGCTTTTTTGTCATTTCGAACATATTGAGAAATCTGAGTTCTATAATTGGTAAAGACCTCACAGTGTGCGCAGCTCCTGTGAGCGTCTAATGCTATAATTTGTATAGCTGCAACCCGAACCAAGCTATAGTTTCAAACTACCTGTAATCCTGGGAGCTTTAGTTACCTATCGTTTCAAATCAGCTTTGGTGCGCTCACGGCCGCGGGGCCCCGTCTTCGGGCATCGCACTGCTGCCTTCTTGCTATCCTCGTTCCTCGGATTGGCTCACGCCACCGCAATAAGTCAAAGGCGCTCAACCCAAAGACTGCGATCTTTCTACTATTTACTGCCTATCTATAGTTTGAATTGATTAGCTTCGCCCTTTTTATCAGCAATGCATTTCCGTAGGGACAGGTCGCGACCTGTCCGTGCTATGTCGGTAACTATAGAACAATAGTTTGTGAATTGGCAACGGCAGAAAAGTCCCCCTTTGAAGGGGCAGGGCCGTTAAGTTCTATTTTTCGTAAACTAATATGTTTAGGAAAGGGGGAGCAGATGCAAAATAGTGAAGTAAGTTTACTAGCCTGTCTGCGTGAGGTACCTGATTTTCGTCGCCCGCA
>NZ_JAAEAA010000028.1 GCF_010119545.1 Pontibacter fetidus
TATTGAAAAATATAGCCTTGAACATCGCCAGAAAATGTAGCTTCCACTCTATGAAGGATGCGATCACAGCTTTTGCCAACAAAATAACACTGATGGCTAAATACATTAGAACTTAACGACCCTGCCCCTTTGAAGGGGGTAGGGGGATGAACAACGGTACCTATAGCACTTATATTTCTCCCGGTGGTCGTAATGACAATTTATAAACAATGATGAGAAAAATCCCCATCCTGAGACAAGAAGGGTTAAGGGTAGTTGGATGAAACGAAATATAACTCCAGCCTAATCCAACAATCCATCAAATCTTAAAAATCTTAGTCCTACTTACTCACAATCTCCGGTACACTCACCAACACATTCTGAATAAGCTGCACCAAACCCGTTGGATAAACACCCACATAAACCAGCAGCAGCGCCAGCACAGCTAATGTTCCGGCACTGGCTACGTAAACAGATGGTCGTAACCGGATAGCTGGTTCGCGTTCTGTTTCAGGTTGCTGGAACATAACGGCGATGATCTTGATGTAGTAGTACAGACCTATGACACTGTTAAGTACTAGCATCACTACCAGTAACCAAAGTTGGTCGTTTATACCTGCAGCGATGATGTAGAACTTACCAACAAAACCGGCTGTGAGCGGAATTCCGGCGAGTGAAAGCAACATCGCAGAGAATACAGCAGCTGTCCAGGGGCGACGCCAAAGCAGGCCTTTGTAGTCTTCCAATAGCTCCGCATCACTGTTCTTATCCGAAAGCATCGCCACTACACCAAAAGCCCCAACGCTGGTAATAAAATAAGCCACCAGGTAAAAAGTCACAGCTTCTACGCCCATCTGATTACCGGCCATAAAAGCCACTAAAATATAACCAAGGTGCGAGATAGATGAGTAAGCAAGGATACGTTTTACGTTCTTCTGCATAAGCGCCAGCAGGTTACCTGCGAACATGGACGCAATAGCAACTATAGTTAAGATCGTAACCAGCACCGGGTAACGGAATCCATCCACTTCCATGAAGAATCGAATCAGCAAGCCCAGTACACCACCCTTGGAAACAGTGGCAATAAAAGCTGTAACCGGAGCAGGTGCACCTTCATACACATCCGGCGTCCACATATGGAAAGGCACAACACCCAGCTTGAAACCAACCCCGATCAGCATCATGCCTATTCCTGTAAGTAACAACAGTGGCAATTCCTGCATGCCGGCTATACTTGCAGCCAGTCCAGAGAAAACCATGGTGCCTGTACTAAAGTAAACCAGCGCCATCCCGAACAGCATAAAAGCAGATGAGAAAGCTGCTAGGATCAGGTATTTAATACCGGCTTCGTCGGAGCGGGGACGGGTGCGTAGGTAAGGAATAAGCGCGTAAAGAGAAATACTCAAAATTTCCAGGCCCAGGAACAGCGATGCAAAGTGTGTACTGATGACGAGCACGCAGGCACCCAGCGTGGCAAGCACCAACAGCAGGTAGTATTCCTCTTTCCGCTCTTCGCGCTGCTCAAAATAGGCATACGACAGCATACTCACGAGTAGCGACGTCAGCAGGATCAACCCAATATAGAACACCCCAAATCCATCAATCACAAACATTGGCTCGATGATATAAGCCGTTGTGGTGCGCAGCTCGTATAGCGAACCAAATGCTGCAATAAACGACAGCGCCGTAATCACATAAATGATTTTATGGTTGCGCCACGCAGCGATTACCAGCATCGAAACAAGTACCGCAAAGGTGAGAATCAGCAGCGGCATCAGGTATATGAAATCAGTCTGGCTCATATCTTTTAATTTGATGATTGGAAGATCTGGAGATTTGAAAATGCTCGCTGATTTATAGCTAGTTGGTTGATGTCTATAGTTGCATCAGGTTGCCGGTGAAATGCAGTTTTAGGCTCGGCTATAGTTGGCTCTGGTGCTGTATAAGCCTGTAGCTGTTCGTTTATAGATGGTTTAGCTGTATTCAGGATAGGTTGCGGATACAGACCTAACCAGAGCAGGCCAAGTACCATCGGTACAGCGATCAGCATTTCCCTGAAGTTTAGGTCACGGAAGGATTCGTGCTGTGGGCCGGGCTCGTAAAATACTTTCTGCATGATTCGGAGTGAATAAGCCGTTGCCATTACGATTCCTATAGTTGCAAAAACAGTCAGCCAGTTGTTGGCCTGCCAGGAACCGACCAGTGTCAGGAACTCCGCTATAAAATTACCCAGACCCGGAAGCCCCAGCGATGCCATCACAAACACCAGCGCGATAACACCCATCTTCGGAGCTTTGGCCCAGAAGCCACCCATTTGGGTAATATCGCGGGTATGGATGCGCTCGTACAGGAAGCCGGCAAGTATAAATAGAGCACCAGTGCTCAAGCCATGCGCGATCATTTGCATCACCACACCCTGCAGTGCCCATTCGTTAAAGGCAAAAACACCCAGAATTACAAAGCCCATGTGGCTCACCGAAGTATAGGCAACCAGCCGTTTCAGGTCGGTTTGGGAGTACGCAACTACAGCCCCGTAAATGATACCGATCACACCCAGCAGCATCGCCCATGGCGCAAACTCTACAGTGGCAGTCGGGAAGAGCGGCAGCACAAAGCGCAGTAAACCATAAGCGCCGGTTTTAAGGAGCAATCCGGCAAGTATAAGACTACCAGCAGTGGGTGCCTGCGAGTGCGCATCGGGCAGCCACGAATGAAACGGCACGACCGGCAACTTTACCAGGAATGCAGCCAGGAAACCGAACATGAGCAAGCGTGCTGCAGCAGGGGCAAGCGGCGTGTTTAGTAAATCAAAATAGTTAAAAGTATAAGTGCCTGTTTCGGAGCCGTAGATGAAGTATAAACCAAGTATAGCCAGTAACATCAGCAGTCCGCTTGCCTGTGTGAACAGGAAGAATTTATAAGCTGCATAGGTCCGGTTCTCATGGCCCCAAACCCCGATCAGGAAATACATTGGTATCAGCATCACTTCCCAGAAAAAGTAGAACAGGAACAGGTCCATGGTCAGGAACACGCCGGTAATACCAGCCAATACCCAAAGCAAATTAAAATGGAAGAAGCCGGTTTTGTTTTTTATCTCTTTCCAGGAGATGAGCACGGCTAGCAAGCCCAGGAAGAAAGTCAGCACCAGCATCAGTAAACTCAATCCGTCCAGTGCCAGGCTAAAGCTTACGCCCCATTGCGGAATCCAGGGCACTTCGTAGCGCAGCAGCCAGGCTGAATCAGCAGGGGCTTTTAAAGTTATCCAAACATAAACTATAAGTATCAGGTCAAGCAACACAGCGGCCAGTGCCACCCAGCGGGGCAGTTCCGGGTTTAGTTTTTTGGAGAGCCAGGCCAGCAGTCCGCCAGCCATCAGTATCACAATCAGCCAGACGAGTATCATAGGAACAGGCTTATAGTTAGAATCATGATCGCACCGACCACAATGCCGGCCACATAGTTGCGAAGCACACCGTTCTGAGTTTCTGAGAACATCACATGGAAGCCTTCGGCCAGGCGGGCAAGTCCGGTGTAGAAGCTGTCGATAAAGTCACGTTTGTTGAGCTTGGAGATGAACACGTAAGGCTGCACGATCAGGGCATCATATAGTGTATCGAAGCCCCAGCCTGAGTGCCAGAAGCGGTGCAGTGCCATCGCAAAACCAGAGCGTTCTATACTTGCCAAAAGCTGCGGACTCTTGATGTAAAACAGGTACGCCACAAGCACACCACCCAATGAAACTACAGCCGCAATCAACTGGAACATCCATTCGTTTGCAGCCAGTCCTTCGTTGGCAGAGATACCCGGCAGCACTGGTGCCAGCAGGTCAGAGAATAAGGTAACGTGCCCAAAGTTGTGCGGTAACTCAATAAATCCACCGACCAGCGAAAGTATAGCCAAAATAATAAGCGGTATAGTTATGACCTTGCCAGGTGGATGCTCCAGGTGCGTTTTGCTTTCCCCGAAGAAGGTGATGAATACCATCCGGAACGTATAAATAGAAGTGATAAAAGCTCCGAACAGACCAGCCAGGTATAGCCACAAGTTGCCATTCTCGCCAGCCAGTGCATACCACAAAATCTGATCTTTGCTGTAGAAACCTGCGGTGATAAGTGGCAGTGCCGCCAGCGATGCTGCGCCGATCAGGAAGGTCCAGTACACGACGGGCATTTTGTGCCGCAGGCCGCCCATTTTGCGCATGTCCTGCTCGTGGTGCAGTGCCATAATAATAGCCCCGGCACACAAGAAGAGCAGCGCTTTAAAGAACCCGTGAATCATAAAGTGGAAGATACCAGCCGACCAGGCACCCACGCCAAGCGCCAAAAACATGTAGCCAATCTGGCTGATGGTGGAGTAGGCGAGTACTCGTTTCAGGTCGTATTGGGTAAGGGCAGAGAAGCCGGCTAGCAGCAAAGTAACAGCACCAACTATAGCCACTATAGTTTGTGCCATCGGAGCCAGTTCAAAGATCACATACATCCGCGCGATCAGGTACACGCCTGCTGTAACCATAGTAGCCGCGTGTATCAAAGCAGAAACAGGTGTAGGACCAGCCATGGCATCGGGTAGCCAGGTTTGCAACGGCAACTGACCGGATTTACCCACCGCACCACCCAGCAATAACAACGCAACTATAATAGCCATTTGTGAGCCAACACTCCAGACCTCAGGGGCTTCTGAAAGTATAGTTTGAATGTGCAGCGTACCGAAAGTCTGGAACAGCATGAACAAGCCAATGGCCATAGCAGTATCGCCGACGCGGGTAATAATGAAGGCCTTTCGGGCAGCGTAACCATTCTCTGGCTCTTTGTACCAGAACCCGATGAGCAGGTAAGAGCAAAGCCCAACACCTTCCCAGCCTAAGTATAAAAGCAGGAGGTTGTCAGCCATTACCAGCATCAGCATAGAGCCTACAAACAGGTTCATGCACGCAAAGAAGCGGGAATAATTCTGGTCGTCGGCCATGTAGGCGGTGGCGTAAAAATGAATGAGCGCTCCTACAAACGTGATCACGAAAACAAAAACTATAGACAATGCATCTACATGGAAAGCGATAGAAGGAGAGAAGCCCGCCACATTAAACCACTGCCATACTTCCTGGTGGTAAAACTCCGGTCGGTTACTCAGAAATTCTATACCTAACAGTATGGTTATGAACGCAGAAACCGCCACACTTCCCACACCAAGTATAGCCACCAGTGCACGCGACAGGCGGGTGCCAAAAAGGATCAGCAACAAGGCTCCCAGAAACGGTAGCGCAGGTATAAGCCAGAGTAGATTTTCCATAGTCGGTTATCCTTTCATTAAGTTAGCGGCATCACTGTCCAGGGTTTTGAGCTGGTGGTAGATCTGAAGTATAAGCGCAAGCCCCACCGATACTTCGGCGGCAGCCATAGTGAGTATAAAAATGAACATCACCTGCCCGTCGGGTTGCACCCACTTGGAGCCGGCAACTATAAAAGCGAGCCCGGCAGCGTTCAGCATGATCTCGACTGAAATGAGCATGAAAATGATGTTGCGACGAATGAGTACGCTGATCAGGCCCAGCATAAAAAGTACGCCAGCCAGCATAAGTGCAGCTTCCATGTGTGCGGGTGTCATATGGCTGCGCTCCTTTCTTCTTTTGGTTGTAAGAACCGGTGCACCACTTTTTTCTTCTGCCGGCCCAGGTGGTAAGCGCCAACTATACCAGCCATTAAAAGTATACCGCATAGCTGTACGCCCAGCATATAAGGTCCGTACAACGACATGCCCACTAATCTAGCATCCACGGCTACCAAAGCTTCTGTTGGTTGGGTATCAGGAGCTAAAATGATGTATGCCAGTTCAGCCAGCAACACCAACGAAAGTATAGCCGGACCAACCCAAACCTTTGGCGTAAGCCATTCTTTTTCTTTATCCACATCTTCGTGCGTCAGGTTCAGCATCATGATCACGAAAATGATAAGCACAACTATAGCCCCGGCGTATATGATAACTTCTAAAGCAGCCATAAATGGAGCACCCAGTGTGAAGAATACCACCGCCACAGCCAGGAAAGAAACCACCAGGTACAGCAGTGCATGGATGATGTTGTAGCGGGTTATCGTCATGATGGTAGCGAGTGTGGCAACTGCTGCCGCGAAGTAAAATGTCAGTTCCATGGCCTTAGGGGATTAAACTTTTAACATCTACAGGCGGAAGCTCATTTTCTGCTTCGCCTTTGTCTTTTCCGCCGATGGCCATGCCTGCCACTTTGTAGTAGTTGTAGCCGTGGTACTTGCCCTGGCCGTTTATCAGCAGGTCTTTTTTCTCATACACCAGGTTCTGGCGGTTGTATTCACCCATCTCAAAATCAGGGACAAGCTGGATGGCATAGGTAGGGCAGGCGTCTTCGCAGTAACCACAAAATATGCAGCGCGAAAAG
This sequence comes from Pontibacter fetidus, assembly GCF_010119545.1. Classification (GTDB taxonomy): domain Bacteria; phylum Bacteroidota; class Bacteroidia; order Cytophagales; family Hymenobacteraceae; genus Pontibacter; species Pontibacter fetidus. Next base: position 6,386 of record NZ_JAAEAA010000028.1, read on the forward strand.
TTGATGCGGAAGAACTCCGGGTAACGGCGTCCATGCTCATCTTCGGTGGCTTGCAGCGAAATACAGTCTACAGGGCAGGCCGCAGCGCACAGGTTGCAGGCAACGCAGCGTTCGCCACCGTCCGGATCGCGGGACAGCACAATGCGGCCGCGCCAACGGGTCGGAAGTATAGCTTTCTGCTCGGGGTACTGTATGGTGTCCCGCTTATGGAACGCATGCAGAAATGTGAGCCACATACTGCGCAACAAACTAAACATAGCTGCTCCTTTCTTTTAAGTGCTTTTCAAACTGTCCCCTTGAGGGGACCACAGGGGTGTTTACACCTGCGGATAATTACTTTTGGCAAAGACATTGGGGCTTCCTTTACACCCCTATAGTCCCCTCAAGGGGACAGTTTCTGCTTTTCTTCATTTTTGTCATCTCGACGAAAGGAGAGATTTATCTCAAATTCTAAATAGATTTCTCACTTTGTTCGAAATGACATTATTGAAATCATTACTCATTATTCATTACAAATCACCCTTCCAGCCACAGCACCACCGCAGCAGTTATCATCAGATTCACCAAAGTCAGTGGTAGTAAGATCTTCCAGCCGAACTCCATTAACTGGTCATATCTTGGTCTTGGCATGGATGCACGCAATAGGATGAAGATCATCAGGAAGGCGACTACTTTGATGATGAACCACACGATAGGCGGCAGGAAATCAGGGCCGAGCCAACCGCCAAAGTATAGCGTTACCAACATGCAGGAAATGAGCGTGATACCCATGTATTCCCCGATAAAGAACATCCCGAACTTCATGCCCGAATACTCCGAGTGGAAGCCCGCTATCAGCTCACTTTCTGCTTCCGGAATATCAAAAGGCAGGCGGTGTGTTTCGGCGATGCCGGCGATAAAGAAGATGACAAAACCCAGGATCTGCGGAATGAAAAACCACAAGCCACGCTGTGCTTCCACGATCTCGCGCAGGTTAAAGGAACCGGCCATCAACACCACACCCATCAACGCCAGACCCATAAAAACTTCGTAGGAGATCATCTGCGCCGCGCCGCGCATGGCACCCAGCAAACTATACTTGTTATTTGATGCCCATCCTCCCAGAATGATACTATAAGCACCCATCGACGACATGGCCAGGAAAAACAGCAAGCCGATATTCAGGTCTGCAACTATAATTCCGGGTGCAAACGGTATAACTACAAAGCTGAGCAATACACTTACTACAACTATAGCTGGCGCCAGCACAAACACCGGTTTATCCGAGAATGGAGGTACCCAATCCTGCTTGAAAAACAGTTTAATAGAGTCGGCAGCAACTATAAGCAGCCCAAACGGACCAGCACGGTTTGGGCCGTAGCGGTCCTGCCAGAGTGCCAGCATGCGGCGTTCCACCCAGATGAGGGCGGCTGCCACGTTCAGCATCACGAACAGTACGCCGCCGATGATCAGTAAGTAGTTTGGTGCTGCGGTTTCCATTGCAGTTCTCTGTTAAGTATGGCCCAGGCAGGTAATTCGGCAAAAGGTACTCCAGGCAAGCCAACAGGTAAGCCGGCGGTGCCGCTGGCTATAGTTGTACTTAGCTTTACTGGCAACTGGTAGAGTTGTCCGTCAATGGCAAATGGCATCAGCTGGCCTTCATCCAGTTTCATGCGCAATGCATCGTCGGTGTTAACAGCAATATATGGTTCTGGTATGCGCTCCTGTATCGGTGGCGACTGGTTACTTAATTCTTCAGACCCGAAAATGTGGTGCAACGGAAGTATAAATAGGTGGCCATCCATCGGTTCAAACTTCTCAGGAACAGCTACAGAGAACGACACTTTGTGTTCCGGATCAGGCTCAATCAATCTGATGCCAGGGTCTCCGCCTTTCAGGTGTCCGCCTACTTCTTCCTGGTATTTATTTACTGCCTGGTTCGAGTTCCAGCCCGGGGCCCAGAAGAACGGGATCATGGCCGATGGTGGTTGGCCGCGGTAACCTTCCATGGTATAAGATAGCGGTGAATCCGGGTCTTCGGTGGGTTTTGGTTCGCTTACGTTAATGTTGGCGCGCATGGCAGTTCGCCCGCTAAAACGATGCGGGGCACGTGGTATCTTTTGTCCTGCAATCCGGAAATCAGATGGTGGTGTTACCATTTTTATTCCTTCCATTTCCGGATGTTCTTTCACTATAGCACTCAGGATATCGTCGTAGCCATGCCACCAACTGATCTGGTCGTGGGCAACTATAGTTCCGAGCTCACCCAGCCAGCGCCAGCTTTCCTGTATGTCTTCTATAGTTGGGTGCACCTGGTAAAAGCGCTGCGCCCGTCCTTCGTTGTTGATGAGTGTTCCATCTGCTTCAGAGAATGCTCCGGCAGCCAGCAATACATCGGCATGTTCGGTAGTCTGGTTATGCAGGTAATCCAGCACGATCACTTTTTTGCAGGACTTCAGGAAGTTGGTTACAGTTCCTTCACCAGCCTGACGATATAGGTCGTTTTCAAGTATAATTACCGTATCAGCGTAACCGTTCTCAATGGCTTCGAAAGCAGACTGTAACCTGTGCCCACCAAGCATGGCTAAGCCCATGCTGTTGCTGGTTGGCAGTGTGAACACTATACCTGCGGTTTTCTCTTTAGCTACCAAGGCATTCGCAATATTGGCTGCGGCCTTCAATATAGCTTCGCTACCAGCAGATGTTCCTGAGATGATAACCGGATTTTTGGCTTTCATCAGCGCATCGGCTATCTGCTGCGCTAGGTGCATATCTTCGTTCTTCAGCCCCCTTACACCTGGTGATTCAGGGTAAATGATGTTGGCTACCGCAAAACCTAATCGTGCAATGGCATCCGGGTCTGCGAAGTATGTTTGTGTAGCCAGTTCATCTAGTTTGGTTATAGTTGGAATGGCCATGAAAAGTGGCCCCGTGTCTGATTGAACTAACTCACGTACAGCCGCATCCTGCCAAACCGGAATGTTGGCTTTGGAAACCTGCTCCAGTAATGGTTCCTGTCGTACTGCCTGCCGCACGGCCAGTGCCAGCATCGGTGCAGTGTTAGTCAGGTCTTCACCAAGTATAAATACAGCATCGGCTTTCTCTACTTCCCGCATACTTGGTGTTCGGGCACTGCTTTCCTTTAATATCTTCAGCGAAAGTTCAATCAGGTCATGCTCTGCATCCGAAACTCCGTGGTGGAAATTATCTTCTCCCACCAAGGTCTTTAGCATATAGTTAGACTCCAGCGATGCACGTGCGGAACCGATGCCAATTACCCTGCCTTGTCGCATAGCCTGTGCTGCTGCCTGCAAAGCGGTATACTTGTCGGTTGCTTCGGGTAGGTTGCTTCGGACTAAGGATTTGCGGATGCGGCTTACGCTGTTCACATGCTCATAACCAAATCGACCACGGTCACACAAAAAGTAACCATTCACTTCCCCGTTATATCGATTGGTGATGTTGCGAAGAGTACCATAGCGTTCACCTGCCGAAATGTTACAGCCCAGGCTGCAATGATGACACACCGATGGCGCCATCGTCAGGTCCCATTTGCGGGTATAGTGTTGCTTTAAGGTCTTATCTGTGAAAACTCCTGTAGGGCAAACTTCTGCCAGGTTTCCACTGAACTCGCTTTCCAGAACCCCATCTTCCGCACGGCCAAAGTATAAATGGTTGTGCGCTGCAAATACGTCCAGGTCCTTGCCGCCGGCATAATCTTTATAGTAGCGCACACAGCGGTAGCACTGTATGCAGCGGTTCATTTCGTGGTTCAGAAACGGCCCCAGGTATTGGTTTTTGTAGGTGCGTTTATCAAAAGTATAACTTCTATAATTGTGGCCGGTCATTACGGTCATATCCTGCAAATGGCAGGAGCCGCCTTCGTCGCACACAGCACAATCGTGGGGGTGGTTGGTCATGAGCCAGCCGATAATATGTGCCCTGAACTCTTTGGCTTCGGGGTCTACAATAGAAATGCGCATACCATCGCGTACCTGCTCCATACACGACATAAAGAGCTTGCCCTTGGTATCGTTCTCATCTTTATACACCTTTACCGCGCATTGCCGACAAGCCCCAATAGAGCCCATGGCTGGGTGCCAGCAGAAGTAGGGCACATCCTGGCCCAGCGTCAGGCAAGTCTCCAATAGGTTCTTTCCGGTCGGTACTTCGAAGGGGGTGTTATCTATATAGATGGTTGCCATGCTTTTGCTTTGCTCCAGGGACAGTGGTGTTCGTGAATGTGCCGTTCAAAATCTTCTCTGAAGTATTTCAGAGCGCTCTGCAGGGGTTCCATGGCGCCTGGTGCCAGTGCACAGAATGTGTTGCCGGGGCCAAGGTATTTGGTATGAAAATCAAGTGTTAGCAGGTGTTCGGGTTTGCCTTCGCCTTTATCTATAGCCAGTAAAATCTTCTCTACCCAAGGCAATCCTTCGCGGCAAGGCGTACAGAAACCACACGACTCCTGTGCAAAGAAATGCTGCAGGTTCAGGGTAAAGCCAACCGGGCAGGTCTGGTCATCCATAATGATCATGGTACCAGTACCCATACGACTACCTGCCGCCTGAATAGAAGGATAATCCATGGGCAGGTCCAGATGTTCTTCCACTAAAAAGTCGGTGGATGCGCCGCCCGGTAAAAGCCCCCGGAATAAGTAACCGTCCTGCATGCCGCCGGCATAATCTTCTAGTATCTCACGTATAGTTGTGCCCATCGGTAATTCCCAGCAACCCGGGGTTTTAACTCTTCCACTAACCCCAAAAAGTTTGGTACCAGCATCAACAGTTAAGCCTAGTTTTTTAAACCATTCAGCTCCGTTGTTTACAATGTGGGGCAGGCAGCAAAGGGTCTCGACGTTGTTAACTATGGTTGGCTTCCCAAACAAACCACTTACCTGCGGGAAAGGCGGCTTTGCTCTTGGGTTGGCCCGTTTGCCTTCCAGCGCATTTAATAAAGCAGTTTCTTCGCCACACATATAGCGACCAACCCCGGTGTGCAGGTGCATATCAAGGTTAAAGCCAGAGCCAAGTATATTCTGCCCTAAATAGCCTGCGTCGTAAGCTTCCTGTATGGCTTTGGTAATTTCCCGTGCTGCTACTTTATAAGCCCAGCGCAGGAACACGTAGCTTATACTTGCCTGTATGGCATAGGCCGCTAGGATCATGCCTTCTATCAGCTGGTGCGGATTTCCTTCCAGTAACACGCGGTCTTTAAAGGTGCCGGGCTCCATTTCGTCGGCGTTGGCTACCAGGTATTTTGGTGTGGCAGCATCCGGGCCCATCGGCACAAAGCTCCACTTCAGGCCAGTGTTAAAACCAGCTCCGCCACGGCCTTTCAGGTCCGATTCCTTTACCAGTGCCTGTACTTCCTGTGGCGTCATCTCCTTCAGAATTTTGCGCACAGACTGGTATCCGCCCACCTTCTCATACTCTTTTAAGCTGAGCGGTGCGCGACCGGGTACAATGTGTTGGGTAAGCGGCTTCTCCATAGGCCCGCTTGTTTGGGTTAAGTATACTTGTTCAGAATCTCATCCAGTTGTTCCACCGTCAGGTTACGGTACAGGTCGTTGTCGATCATAAGGGCAGGGGCACAGTCGCAGGTGCCAAGGCAGCAGTTCGGTAACAGGGTAAAGCGGCCATCTGCTGTGGTCTGGCCATACTGTATGTTTAGTTTTTTGTGAAGCGCTTCTTTTATTCCTTCATAACCCATTATATAACAGCTGATACTGTCGCAGAGCAGGATCACGTGTCGGCCCACCGGCCTGCGGAAGATCAGGTTATAAAAAGTAGCCACGCTATCAAGTTCCGCCGGAGACATTCCTACATAGTCGGCCACATCTTTCAGGCTTTCATCTGATATCCAGCCATGGTTGTGCTGCACGATCTTCAGCGCTTCGATACAGGCATTTTTAGGCGCCGGTACCAGGCTTATTTCATGGTCTATCTGATGTTTCTCTTCAGCGGTAAGCATGGGTTTAATTGTTGAATGGTTGATTGTTAAATTGTTTTATCTGCAACTGTAAACACCCCTATAGTCCCCTCAAGGGGACAGTTTATACTTGCAGCCTTTTACTTTTCTAACTTCCAAACTTTCTAACTTGTAACTTCTTAAACTTTCTAACTCTCTAACTCTTACCTGTCAATGTCTGCCAGCACGTAATCCATGGCTCCGAGTATAGAGAGCAGATCGGCTACGGTGTAGCCTTTGCTGATGTAAGGGAGCATCTGCATGTGCGGGAACGATGGAGTGCGGATGCGCACCCGATAAGGCGATGTGTTGCCATCGCTGGTCAGATAGTAGCCGTTGGCTCCTTTGGTTGCTTCTATGCAGCTCATCGCTTCGCCGGCAGGTATAACCGGTCCCCAAGTAACACCTAAAAAGTGCGTGATCAGCGTCTCGATATCGTGCATGGTGTTTTTCTTGACAGGTGGTGTGGTGAGCGGATGATCTGATTTGAACGGGCCATCCGGCATGTTTTTCAGACACTGCTCTACAATGCGAAGGCTCTGGCGCATCTCGGCTACGCGGACTACAGCGCGGTCGTAGCAGTCGCCGTTGCTGGCAGTTGGTATGTCAAAATCAAACATTTCGTAGCCGGAGTAAGGTCGCTTCTTTCGGAAGTCCCAGTCCATGCCGCAGGCGCGCAGGTTTGGCCCCGTCACACCCCATTCTATCGCTTCTTCGGCAGTAAAAATGCCTATGCCAACGGTGCGTGCTTTGAAGATGCTGTTCTTCATCACCATGGCATCGTATTCCTTCAGGCGTTTCGGGAAGTAATCTATAAAGCTTTGCACCAATGCTTCCCAGCCTTTTGGCAGATCCTGCGCTACACCGCCAATCCTGAACCAGTTCGGGTGCATGCGTCCGCCACAGATTCCTTCTATGATATCAAAAATTTTTTCACGGTCTGAGAACATGTAGAAAACGGGAGAGAGTTGGCCTACGTCCTGGGCAAAAGTGCCGTACCATACCAGGTGGCTGGCAATTCTAAAGAGTTCGCAGAGCATGACACGGATATATTTGACACGTTCCGGCACTTCTATACCTGCCAGTTTTTCAACCCCCTGTAAATAAGCGAGGTTGTTCATCACGCCGCCCAGGTAATCTACGCGGTCGGTATAAGGGATATAGGTGTGCCACGACTGCCGCTCGCCCATTTTTTCAGCGCCACGGTGATGGAAACCGATATCAGGAATAGCATCTACTATGTCTTCTCCGTCTAACTGAAGTATAATTCTTAAAACTCCGTGTGTGCCGGGGTGCTGCGGACCAATGTTCAGAAACATAAAGTCACTGTCGTCGCTCTGGCGTTGCAGTCCCCATTCTTCCGGGTTGAATTTTAGCGCTGCCTGCTCCAGGTCAACTTTATCGTCATACAGTTGGAAAGGTCCCATTTCGGTAGCGCGGGCAGGGTGCTCTTTGCGGAGCGGATGACCTACCCAGGTGCGTGGCATGAGGATGCGCGACAGGTGCGGATGCCCAGAGAAACGGATGCCAAACATGTCGTATACTTCACGTTCGTACCAGTTTGCGTTGGCCCACAGGCTGCTTATACTTGGTGCCGTCGGGAAGTCGCCTATTAAGGCTACTTTTAAGCGGATAAATTCGTTGCGAGGAAAGGAAAACAGGTGATAAACCAGCGTGAAACTGGATTTTGGAACATGGTTGGCACCACGGTTTTTGGTACGCTCATCTATAGCGGTCAGGTCGAATAGCAGCTTAAAAGGCTCTGCCACTTCTTTTTTCAGGAAGGTTAGCACATCCACAATTTTGTCCATCGGCGTCCAAAGCGTGAGCATTTCGTCTTTGGTAGCCTGTTGCGTAAAGGCATCTTCGCCGAAGCGTGCCTGTAGCTGTAATAATGTGCTGCTGTTGTTTTCCATGGCCAGGTTCTTTAATTGAGGGGACCAGTAAATTGTTAACTCATGCTAAATCTATAGTTGTTTTATTATGGTAAGTATGTTTTGTGTTTGTTAGACACTCACAGGTCTGAAAGACACTGTGAGGTCACTACTCTTTAACTTCTAAACTCTCTAACTCTTTAACTATCTACAGTTCATCAGGCGACCGGAACTCTGTCATTTCATCCCAGCGTTCGCGTTTGCGTGCTTTTACTTCTATCTTATCTGGTTTTATGACGCCTTGTTCACCAATAGTCCAGCTAAGTGGTCTTCGTTCTTTACCTACACTCTCGGCAAGCAACATCAGGCCTTCCATAAACGCATCGGGGCGGGGAGGACAACCGGGTACATACACATCTACTGGTAAAAATTTATCGACTCCCTGCACCACACTATAGATGTCGTACATGCCGCCGGAGTTGGCGCAGGATCCCATCGAGATCACCCATTTTGGTTCCATCATCTGCTCGTGCAGGCGTTTGATGATCGGGGCCATTTTGATAAAAACGGTGCCAGCAATGATCATGATATCTGCTTCGCGCGGAGTACCACGGATTACTTCTGCACCAAAACGGGCTACATCGTACTTCGGCGTCATGGAAGTAGCCATCTCTACAAAACAGCAACTCAAACCAAAGTGGAAGGGCCACATAGAGTTTTTGCGTCCCCAGGCAACCAGATCCTGCACGGTGGTGAGCATGATACTTTGTTGCACGGTTTCTTCGTAAGAGCTGGTGCCCTTTACAGCGTTGGCAGGTTCTTCCGGTTTACTTAACCACCATTTCATAGGCGTAGAGGTTTGGTGTTATGTATGTCGTATTTCGTCAGTGCATCAGGGTAGGGTGAGTGTCGTTATTCGTTGCGCGTTGTTCGTTAATCGAACTATAGATCTTATGTCTTTATCAAGTTGTCCTTTGTCAGGCAATCAGATAGCAGGCTTTTGCATGCGCTTGTAAGCTGCCAGTATTTTCTTTCCATCCGGGCCAAAGTCCAGTGCGCCCATGCGCCATTCGTAAATCAGTACCACTACCAGCATCACCATAAACACAGCCACACCAGCGTAGCCATACCAACCCAACTCACGGAAAGCAATGGCCCAGGAAAGTATAAAAACCGTCTCCACATCAAATATTACAAAAAGCATAGCCACCATGTAAAACTGCGAGGAGAAACGGATACGGGCAGAACCTTCGCTAACTATACCGCCTTCGTAGGGCTCAGTCATGGCGCGGCCTTTGCCACGTTGGCCCAGCACATACGACAAGCCAAGTATAACTCCTACCAGGCTCAGCACAATGCCGCCATAAACCAACAGGGGCCACAGGGGCACGGTATTTACTTCTGAAGCGTCCATAGCGTTTCCGGTTTAAACTATAGCAACTATAAAGGCAGTTATCTTACTCCTGGTGGCCGGTAATGTAATGTTCCAGCTCTTCTATTATAAATTTCTGCTCTTCTATCATGTACCTTACAATATCTCCGATAGAGACGATGCCAACAAGATTTTGATTATCGAAAACCGGTAAGTGCCGGATATATTTGCTTGTCATGAGGGCCATGCATTGCTCCATGGTCGTGTCGGGAGTAACGGTAACAGGGTGTTCGCTCATAATTTCCCGTACAAGCGTTTCTTTAGATGCCTTGCCCTTCAGGATCACTTTGCGGGCGTAGTCACGTTCTGTTAAAATGCCAACAAAACGGCCTTTATCTAAAACTAACAGCGAACCGATGTGGTGCTCTTCCATTTTCTCAAGCGCGCTGTAAACAGTGGTTTCCGGACTTACAGAAATCACGTCGCCACGTTTTTTCTGCAGAATGCATCTAACAGTTCCCATACTTCCCCCTTCTGTAAATAAGTTAATCTGAATATTTAAAACTATATACGATCTTAATTAAAAAAGGTAAAATAATTATGTGATAGTTTATGTTTTATACAATAAATGCAAAAGCAACTATAAGCTGCTGATTCATAATGTAAGTGGCTGACAGCGAAGGTGTAAAGCAAAATTATAGTTAAAAAATCAGCTATAATATCTCAAAAATGAATGTTTAGATTGGAGAGTGCAAAAAAACGGATAAAGGATAAGACTTATTATAAAGTATAGGTGTATTCTAAAAATTATATTTTAAAGAACCAGGTTTTCTAAAAGTTTTTATGATTGACAGGACAAAGTAGACTTAACTATTTGCCTGTTAAAAAGTATAATAGGTGCACTGGAAAACACAGCCGGATACGCCGGGACTAAAAAATATAAACTATAGTTATATGAGTATTCCAATATATCCGGGCAACCCGTATCCGCTGGGCGCCACCTGGGATGGAGAAGGAGTTAACTTTGCACTTTATGCCGACAATGCCACAGGCGTAGAGCTTTGTTTGTTTGATGATATCACCAGCGAGCAGGAATCGGTAAAGATAAAACTGGTAGAGCGCACACACCAGATATGGCATACCTATTTGCCCGAGGTAAAGCCTGGCCAATTATACGGTTACAGGGTGCAGGGCCCTTACGAACCAGAAAACGGGCACCGGTTTAATCAAAACAAATTATTGCTTGACCCCTATGCAAAAGCTATTTCGGGACCGGTAGAGTGGCATGACTCGCTGTTCGGTTACAAAGTAGGTGATTCTGCCGAAGACCTGAGCTTTAGTGAAACCGATAGTGCCCCCTTTATTCCGAAAGCGGTAGTTATTGACCCGAATTTTGACTGGCAGGGAGACAAGCCACCAAAAATACCTTATCACAAATCTGTTATTTACGAAGCACACGTAAAAGGCTTCACTTACCTTCACCCTGATATTCCGGAAGAAATTAGAGGTACCTATGCCGGCCTGGCACACCCGGTAACTATAGCTTATCTGCAGCAACTGGGTATAACAGCCATAGAGCTTATGCCGGTGCACCATTTTATAAGAGACCGTCACTTAGCAGAAAAAGGGCTTACAAACTACTGGGGTTATAACTCGATCGGATTTTTTGCGCCGGATGTACGCTATAGCAGCAGTGGTACCCTAGGGGAGCAGGTTGTAGAGTTTAAAAATATGGTGAAGGCTTTCCATAAAGCAGGCATAGAGGTGATACTGGATGTAGTGTACAACCATACCGCCGAAGGTAACCACATGGGCCCGACGCTCTCCTTTAAAGGCGTGGATAATGCATCGTATTACCGGCTTACCGAAGAGAACAAGCGCTATTACATGGACTATACCGGTACTGGCAATACCCTGAATTCGAGTTTGCCAAGCGTGTTGCGCCTGATCATGGACAGCCTGCGTTACTGGATTTTGGAAATGCACGTGGACGGCTTCCGTTTTGACCTGGCTTCTACACTGGCCCGGGAGCTGCATGGCGTTGATAAGCTGGGCTCTTTCTTTGATATCATTCACCAGGACCCGGTCATCTCGCAGGTTAAATTAATTGCTGAACCCTGGGATGTAGGGGAGGGCGGCTACCAGGTTGGGAACTTCCCGGCTGGCTGGACAGAGTGGAACGGAAAGTACCGCGACTGCATGCGCGATTACTGGCGTGGCGAACATAGTATGCTGGCAGAATTTGCCGAGCGCTTTACGGGTAGTTCTGATCTGTACCGGGATGATTACCGTCGCCCGACTGCCAGTATCAATTTTATTACGGCCCACGACGGTTTTACCTTACACGACCTGGTATCTTATAACGAAAAGCACAACGAAGCCAACGGCGAAAACAACCAGGATGGCGAAAGCCATAACCGATCCTGGAACTGTGGCGCCGAAGGTCCGACTGATGACCAGGCTATAGTTGCGCTACGGAATCAACAAAAACGCAATTTCCTGACTACGCTTTTCCTGTCGCAGGGGGTGCCGATGCTGGTGGCCGGCGACGAGATGAGCCGTACCCAAAATGGTAACAATAACGCATATTGCCAGGACAATGAAATATCGTGGCTGAACTGGGAGAAGGCCGATAAACAGCTGCTTGACTTTACCCAAAAACTGATAGCGTTACGAAAACAACACCCTGTTTTCTGTCGCCGCCGCTGGTTCCAGGGTACGCCAATTAAAGGGTTAGGAGTGGAAGATATTGCCTGGTTTTTGCCTGATGGTACCGAAATGACAGATGAGCACTGGAGCCACGACTTTGCCAAATCGCTGGCGGTTTATATGAACGGGCACGGATTACGTAGCGTAGGGCCTAAAGGAGAGCAAATGATAGATGATGACTTTTTCGTGATATTCAACGCGCACCACGAGCCCCTGAAATTTAGGCTACCGGCTGAAAAGTATGGCACCAAATGGAGCAAGGTGATTGATACCACCACCGGGCAGGTAGGTGTAAACGGAAAAGTATACAGTGCTGGAAAACTGTTGGAAGTCGGCGCCCGCGCAGTTGTGTTGCTACATTCCCAGACCCAGAAAAAACCGAAAGTGGCAGAACTAGCTCATAAAGCAAGCGAACCGATCTAAACGCATGGTTAAAAATTAGTCCTGCGCTTAAAAAAGCTGAGAACTAAACCTGAGTTTATGATTTTTGAGCTTTGTAGTGCTATCATGGATTAGAAAAGGGATGTCGTGAGAATTATTTCCGGATGATTATCTTTCTGCTGATTCGAATAGTGAACTGGCTCTACAACTATAGTTATGGCCGAAATTTCTGATTGTCGGGAGTAATCACCAATTTTGCTGCATGTACACACGCGAACAGGCTTCACAAATACGGCAGGCTTTCTGGACAGCTTTTGGACAGTACATTGCGCCGCAACTTTCGGCAGAAGGCTACCGCACCAACTGGTCTAACTATAAAACCGGTTATAAGCACGTATACTTCCGTATGCGCGCCGAAAAGAAGTCTGCCACGATTAGCATCGAGCTTACACACCCCGACCCCGACATTCAGGAACTATACTTTGAGCAGTTTGAAGAACTTAAAACCTTGCTGCACGAAACCTTAGGCGAAGAATGGGAGTGGGAACTGCATGGCGAAGATGAAGAAGGCCGCACCATAAGCAGAATTTATAAAGAGCTACCGTCTGTAAACGTGTTCAACAAAGAAGACTGGCCACAACTGATCTCGTTTTTCAAACCCCGTATCATAGCCCTGGATGAGTTCTGGAGTGATGCCAAATATAGTTTCGAAGCGCTGAAATAATTTCTATTCGTTATTTAGAAAAGCGGTCATCCTATAGTTAGGTCTATATTTTTCTTTGTTATTCCAAATTCAGTAGAAATATGGGTACTTTAGACCTCGTAGTGTGCGCAGCTCTTACGAGCGCTGCTATGCTATAGTTCTTACTCTGTCATTTCGAACACCGTGAGAAATCTAGTTTCTATAGTTGAAGTATACTTTCCCTAACTTCATTCTGAGCGTTAGCCGAGGAATCTTATATATCCTTTACCTAACTATAGTTGCGTCTTGAGCCAAGCCTTTTCTTTCAAATTTCCTGTACTCCTGGGAGCTTTACTTACCTATCGTTTCATTTTTAGCTTTGGTGCTCTCACGGCCGGGAGGCCACGTCTTTGGGCATCGCGCTGCTGCCTTCTTGCTATCCTCGTTCCTCAGATTGCCTGCGGCACCGCAACAAGTCAAAGGCGCTCAACCCAAAGACTGTGATCTTTCTATTATTGACCTATAGCTATAGTTTAGACTGATAAGCTCCGAAATTCATCGTGATTATATTTTCGTAGGGACAGGTCGCGACCTGTCCGCTCTTGGCCTTCACCAATAAGGCTATAAATCTAACTATAGCAGTAGCAGAAAAGCTCCCCTCCTTAGGCAAGTCTTGGATCCCGAACTAGTTTCGGGAGAGGGGTAGAGGTGGTTGGACCAACAGCAACTATAAAACTATACTTTCAACTTTAGCAAAGGCCAAAAACTCCCTCTCCTGGCAGGAGAGGGCTGGGGTGAGGTGAAACTATAGTTCATTCATTATAACTATAGCAAAAGACCAGGCAACCTTAGTCCTTCCACCAACCCCGTTCTTTCTTTTCGCGTTTGCGCTCTTCTTTGCGTCTTTTTCGTTCTTCTTTCCAGCCTTTAAAAGTGTCTTTTACTTTCTCCCCAACGTCATCGAGTATCCTGCCGAAGAAGGTTTCATGCGGCGGTTCGGCGCGGTAAGGTTCACAATCAACTAAAAGCTGCAGGTAAGGGGCCAGTTGGGTAAAATGACTGTTGTAGTAGCCAACATAGGCCGGATCTAAAGCAATGCGTTTGGTGAAGTCTCCCCAGATAGGTAAGGCTGTAGCAGAGCCCTGGCCCAGTGCCAGCGTCCGGAACCTAACTTTCGGGCTTTCGGCGCCAACCCACACGCCCGTTACCAGGTTAGGAGTTATGCCTATAAACCAGCCATCGGCATTGTCCTGGGTGGTTCCGGTTTTACCGGCAATATCCATCTGCAAACCAAACTGAGAGCGTAACTTGGCAGCACTGCCTTCTTCTACTACACCCTGCATCAGGTATAGCATAATAGCTGCGTTAGATTTAGAAATGGCCCGGCGTAAATGTTTGTCAGTTCTGTCTTCGCGAAGCACTTTGCCTGTTCGGTCGGTAATTTTACGGATATAGATAGGTTCTACTTTGTACCCTTCATTAGCTATAGTGGCATAGGCATTTACCATTTCAAATAACGATAGATCAGCTACGCCCAGCGCCAGAGCAGGCACTTCCGGAACTTCGCTTTCTATACCTAAGCGGTGCGCCAGGTCTACGGTTTTGTCTACCCCAGCCTTCATCATTACCTGCGCCGACACCGTATTTACCGAATGGGCCAGACCGCCACGCATTGTATATTCGCCCCCATATTGCTCGTTGGCGTTTCTCGGGGACCAGTCGTCATATTCGGGGTAAGTGATACGTTCGTTTTTAAACCAGGTGCAGGGCGCTACGCCACGCTCCAGGGCTGCAGCATACACAAAAGGTTTAAACGTAGACCCCACCTGGCGTCTGGAGCGCACATGGTCGTACTTAAACACATGATGATTGATACCGCCAACCCATGCTTTTACGTGGCCGGTATAGGGGTCCATAGACAGCAGGCCAGCGTTCAGGAATTTCTGGTAATAGGCCAGTGAGTCCATCGGCGACATGGTGCGTTGTTTACTTCCCTGCCAGCTAAAAACCTGCATGGCTCTTTCTTTCTGAAAGTCCTGTCTGATATCTGCGTCTGTTTTGCCGTTGGCTTTGGCTTTTTTATACCTGTCGGTGCGGCGCATTGCTTCCTGCAGAAAGTTTGCATCGCGGCCCCAGGGGTTGCGGCCTTTCCAGTGGTTATCAAAGGTACGCTGCAAGGCGGCCATTTTATTTTGAACAGATTTTTCGGCGTGCGCCTGCATTCCCGCATCTATAGTTGTATAAATCTTCAGGCCGTCAGTATACAGGTTGTAGGGTTCGCCATTATCCTTCTTTTTCGTTGCTGCCCATTCTACCAGTTCCAGGCGCAATTGCTCTCTAAAATAAGGGGCAATCCCATCGTTATGGTTTGTTACATGATAGTCCAGTTTCAAGGGCTTTTGTTTCAGATCATCAGCTTTGCCAGCATCCAGGTATCCGTATTTTACCATCTGATTCAGCACCACATTACGGCGCTGTTTCGAGCGTTCCGGGTTTAGGCGCGGATTATAGGTAGTTGTCGCTTTTAACATCCCGATCAGTACGGCAGCTTCTTCAGTCTTTAAATCAGAAGCCGGTTTGTTAAAGAAACGTTGTGCCGAACGCTCAATGCCATACAAATTTCCGCCCATTGGCACGGTATTCAGGTATAGCTCCAGCAACTCCTCTTTTGTATAGATACCTTCCAGTTTGCGGGCAATGATGATCTCGCGGAGCTTGTTTACCGGCATATCCCAGAACCAGTAATGCCGGCGCGGGTACAGGTTTTTGGCCAGCTGCTGGCTAAGCGTACTACCACCACCTGCACTCTGGTCCTGCATAAGTATAGACTTAACTATAACCCGGCCAAGGCTGCGCACATCCACTCCGGAGTGCTCGTAAAAGCGGGCATCTTCGGTAGCAACAAGCGCCTGGATAGCGGCAGGAGCAATGTCGTTATACTTTACATTGGTACGGTCCTGTATAAAATAGCGGCCAAGCAGCACGCCGTCAGCCGAGTAAACTTCTGAAGCGGTATTATTCTGTACAGCTTTCAGTTCGCTGCGCGAAGGCATGCTGCCCATAGCACCCAGGTACACCAACAGGTAAAAAATAGTACAGATCAGTATAAAGTATAAGCCAGAGCGGTAAGCAATTCTCATTACAGATTTGCGGTCCCGGGTCCAGTTAAAGGTGCGTAGCCTTTCCCGTTTCTGTTGCCAGTAGGCAGCGGTAAATTTTGGTTTCTGGCTCCTGAAAAAAGCAGACAGCTCCGCTTTTAAGAAGTTAAAAAGGGGCTCCAGTACGCCGTAAACTATAAGTCTGATGAATTTTAAAAGCGCTCGCTTCATGTAGTAAGTAAGTACGCCGCCGGGGCAGCGTTTCCGATTAGCTCCTTTACCTGCAATTGCAGGCACTGGTTGCACGGTAGTGGTTTTAGTTAAAGTTAAAGGTATGGCAATTGCCGGGCATTGCACAAAAATTGCGCCATTCCCCGGCCCGACCTGTAACGAAATTGACGATCGTTTGGTGCGGTTGTTCCTGTTAATTTGTTGCTGTACCTGGTGGCTATAGTTTGCGTAGGTTATAGTTTAGATTTCTGATGCGATGCTTTTCACTGCCAGTTTCCGGTTTCATTTTACCCTGAACGATTTTCTGGATCCCGGTGACCGGAATGCCTGGCTAAGCTATAGTTTCAGGGATGCGCCGGCTGTAAAAGATGCTATTGAAGCGCTGGGCGTGCCGCACCCGGAAGTAGATCTGGCGGTAGTGAACAGTGCTATAGTTGATCTGAACTATAAACTACAGGCCGGTGATAAGGTAGAAGTTTACCCTGCCAGCCTCTATGCCATGTGGCCCGAAAGGGAAAGACTTATCCCGAAAAGTACGGCGCCTTACCAATTTGTGCTGGATGTGCATTTGGGCAAGCTGGCCAGGTTGCTGCGGATGTTGGGATTTGATACCGCGTATGATGCCGGTCTTTCAGATAAAGCGATTGCTGAGATAAGTATAACCGAAAACCGCATTTTACTTACACGATCTGTCGGGTTGCTGAAACTGAAAGCGATAACCCGTGGCTACTGTCTTCGCTCGCAGCAGCCCGAAACCCAGCTACAGGAAGTAATAAGCTACTACACACTTGGCCCTGAATTTAAGTTGTTTTCGCGGTGTATGGTTTGTAACGGCAATATACTGACAGTGCCAAAAGAGCAGATCTGGGACAAGCTTCCTCCCAAAACGAGACTATACTACCACGAGTTTTACCAATGCAGTAACTGCCAGCGCGTGTACTGGAAAGGCTCCCATTACGACCGAATGCAGCAATTCATAACTCAACTAAAGTAAGTTAATGCATGATCAGTGCCAGCACACAAAAAATGTCTATAATCCAGAGGGCAGGGGTTATTTTTTTATGCTTGCCGCTCACCACCTTTAGCAACGTGTAGCTCAAAAAGCCCCATATTATACCTTGTGTAATGGAATAAGTAAACGGAATTAGCACCATAGCCAGGAATGCAGGAATAGCATCATCCAATGCAAGCCAGTTTATGCGGGTAACCGGCCTGATCATGAAAGCGCCAACCAGCACCAAAGCCGGCGCCGTAGCTATAGCCGGCACTACCGAAAGCAACGGAGCCAGGAACAGGAAAGGCAGAAAAAGCATTCCACCCACCACAGCAGTCAACCCGGTACGCCCGCCAGCATCAATCCCCACCGCCGACTCGATGTACGCCGTGCCGGGGCTTGAGCCTACCAATCCAGCCATAGTTGTAGCCACTGCGTCTGTCAGTAAAGAGCGTTGAATGTTGCGCGGTTCGCCATGCTCATCCAGTAAATCTGCTGCTTCGGCCAGACCAACCAGGGTAGAGAGGCTATCGAAAAGGTCGGTGAATACAAATGCGAAAATGACAGGCCATACCGCAAACTGCAGTGAGTTTATAAGGTCGAGCTTAAAAAGCAGGCTGAAATCAGGAGCTGAAAAAACGCCCTGCCAGGTAACTATAGTTTCGGTGCCATACCAGCGGCCCAGCGGGTAAGCCAGCAGTGTTGTTACAACTATACCTATCAATATGGCTCCTTTTACGTTGCGCACCAGCAGTATCGCCGTTAGCAATAACCCAACTATAAACGTAACTATAGTTGGCGTAAGGGCATTTACACCCACAATCGTACCCGGGGTCTGAACTATAAACTTTGCATTGGCCAATCCAATCAAGGTAATAAACAGACCTATACCAGCTGCAATGGCATAGCGCAACGGTTTCGGGATGGCTTTTACAAGGTGTGTCCGGATGTTGAAGACAGAAAGCAGCAGAAAAATAATGCCCGACCAGAAAACTGCCCCCAAAGCTACCGGCCATGGCACCTGCATACCAATAACGGCAGAGTAAGTAAAAAAGGCGTTCAGGCCCATACCAGGTGCTACCAGTATTGGGTTTCGGGCATAGAGCCCCATCATTACGCTGCTAAAAAAGCAAACCAGCACGGTGGCTGTCAGTACCCCGGAAAACGGAAGGCCGGCCTGGCTGAGTATACTGGGGTTAACCACAATAATATAGGAAGTAGCCAGAAAGGAGGAGATACCGGCAATAATTTCGGTTTGTACCGTGGTGTTATTTTTCTCCAGGTCAAAGTATGATTGCATAGGCAGCAGGCGATGAGGTTGTATAAACTAT
Organism: Pontibacter fetidus; assembly: GCF_010119545.1. GTDB lineage: Bacteria > Bacteroidota > Bacteroidia > Cytophagales > Hymenobacteraceae > Pontibacter > Pontibacter fetidus. The sequence goes on from NZ_JAAEAA010000028.1 coordinate 25,004, forward strand.
AACCCCCTTACGTGAAAAGCCGACGATATGTGAAATTTATAGTTCATCAGGTTTCAAACAGACGGTTTGTCTCTTAAAATCATACCTGAACGGCTATTCAGCGTTTAAGACTATACATTAAAAAAGAAGTAGCATATATGGAACGTAAAGAAGAACTAACCTCGCTGGTAAAAATACTGGACCGTGTCCGGAAAGAAGGCTATAAAACTGATTTCAGGATTGGTAAAGATAACCTGTTACACACTATGGATGACGAACAGAAGTTTGATCCGGAGCAGGTACAGATCGTTAATTTTTACCGCTTCGAGGGCGAAAGCAACCCCGACGACATGGCCATACTGTATGTGCTGGAAACGAACACTGGCCTGAAAGGTACCATCTCAGATGCTTACGGCACTTATGCTGACGCAAAGGTGCAGGCTTTTATGAAACAGGTAGAAGACCTGGGCAAAAAACTGGACCGACACAGTTAAGCAACCACCACACAAACTATAAAACTATGAGAACAATATGGAAAGGCTCGCTGGGCTTTGGCCTGGTGAATATCCCGATAAAAATGTATAGCGCTACCAAAGACCGCCGCCTTGACTTTGACCTGATCGACCGCCGGAACCACGCCCGTGTGCGCAACAAGCGGGTAAACGAAAAGACAGGCGAGGAAGTACCTTACCAGGAAATTGTAAAAGCTTACAAGTATAACGGCAAGTATGTAGAGCTAACCGACGAAGAACTTGACCGCGCCGAAGAAGAAAAGAATACCCTGATACAACTCGACTCTTTTGTAGAAGAAGAGGAAATAGACGAAATATACTTTAAAAAGCCATACTACCTGAGCCCCGAAAAAGGAAATAAAACCGGGTATGGTTTGCTGCGCGATGCCATGCGCAAAACAGGCAAAGTAGGCATAGCCACTATAGTGATGCGCGGCCAGGAAGAGCTGGCTGTAATAAGGCCGCTGGGCGATGCGCTGGTATTGCAAAAGCTGCGCTTTGTAGAAGAAGTAAACAAAACCGATGACCTGGAACTGCCCCACAAAGTGGATATAGGCGGCGCGCAACTGGACATGGCCGTGGAACTGATAAACCAGTTTACCACAGAATTTGACATCCGGGATTACCGAGACACTTATACCGAGAAGCTGATGAAAACCATAGAGGCAAAAGCAAAAGGCAAGAAGAAGGCTGCACCTGAAAAGGTAGAATCCATCCCGACCAAAACCAAAGACCTGATGGCCCAGCTAAAAGCCAGCCTGAGCTCAAACCAGCCTCGTATGCGGGCATCATAGTTGGGTTATCGGTTATCAGGTCTGTTTAATACTTATTGAACTGATTTCTGTGATGCAACCGGTAACGCATATTAAATTATAACCAATATACTTTCATTCGCTCATTTACCTCAAACAACCAAAATTAACAACCAGCAACCAAACCATGGGTTTACAGCAATATAATCAGAAACGTAATTTCGGAGAAACGCCCGAACCGGAAGGCAAAACGCAAAAGCACAAAGGCGCGCTGCGCTTTGTTGTGCAGCGGCACGAGGCATCTACGTTGCATTACGATTTCAGGCTGGAGATGGAAGGCGTACTCAAAAGCTGGGCTGTGCCGAAAGGCCCATCCATGAACCCTGCTGACAAGCGCCTGGCCGTGCACGTTGAAGATCATCCGTTTTCGTACCGTACTTTTGAAGGCGATATACCGGAAGGAAACTATGGCGCAGGCCACGTTGCTATCTGGGATGAAGGTTACTATAGTTCTGTTGAGACCGACGACCCGGCGGAAGGGGAGAAGTTGCTGCTGCAAGGCCTTGAAAATGGAAGTATAAGTTTTGTGCTGGAGGGTACTAAACTACAGGGAGCTTTTTCGCTGGTAAAAATGAAAGGCCGCCAAGAGGGTGCCTGGTTGCTGGTAAAGAAAAAAGACGAATACGCAGTTACAGATCACTATGATAGCGAGGAACATATGGGCAGGTTAGCGGAAACGACGGCTAAAAGGAAAACTGGAAAGGGTACATCTGCTAAAACCTCCAAAACAAAAACAACTGCAAAACCTGCTAAAATGCCGCACCACATTGTGCCGATGATGGCAAAACTGACCGATGGCCCGTTTGATGGCGATGACTGGATTTACGAGATTAAGTGGGACGGTTTCAGGGCGGTGGCTGAAGTGCAGGGCGGCAACGTAGAGCTTTACTCACGCAACGGCAAATCATATGGCGAAACCTACAAACCTATCCTCGACAGCCTGAAGCAACTGAGCCTGGATGCCGTGCTGGATGGTGAGATTGTAGTGTTAATTGATAAAGGCTATGCCACGTTTCAGCAGTTGCAGAATTACCAGAACACTCCATCCGAGCATTTGTACTTTTATGTTTTCGATCTGTTGTACCTGAACGGCGAAGATCTGCGCGACCTGCCCTTACTGGAGCGCAAAAAAAGGCTGGAAGAACTGCTTGCTGATGAATTGCCTGCTGTGCGATATTCTGACCATGTGGTAGGCAATGGGGTCGCGTTTTTTAAAGAAGCCCAGCGAAATAAAGTAGAAGGCATCATGGCTAAGAAAGCCGACAGCCCGTACCGCACTGGCAAGCGCAGCACCGAATGGCTTAAAATTAAAACACATATGCGTCAGGAAGCTGTAATTGCGGGCTTCACAGAACCAAAAGGCAAGCGTAAGCACATCGGTGCCCTTTTGTTAGGAGTTTATGAAAATGGTAAGCTAACTTACGTTGGCCAGAGTGGCAGCGGGTTTAACACCAAATCACTGGAAGCACTGAAAGCAAAACTGGATAAACTGGTGCAGCCCGAATCGCCGTTTGCCGGCAAAGTGAAACCTAATGCGCCCGCCACCTGGGTTAAGCCCGAACTGGTAGCCGAAATAACGTTTGCCGAATGGACCAAAGAAGGCATTATGCGACAGGCCATTTACGAAGGACTACGGGAAGACAAAAAAGCCACAGACGTGGTGCGCGAAAATGCCATCCATACCACCGAAGCATTAGCAGAAGCTGAACACCAGCCAAAGGCGAAAAAAACTACCACTATGAAAGAAAGCTCAACTACAAAAGATAAGAACCGCACTACGCAAACTATAGCCGGGCAGGAGGTTTCGTTTAGTAGCCTGGATAAACTATACTGGCCTGATGAGCGTGTTACCAAAGGTGACCTGATCACTTATTACCAAACTATAGCCGACATTATATTACCCTATTTAAAAGACAGGCCGCAGTCGTTGTTCCGTAATCCGGAGGGTATAGTTAAGCCGGGGTTTTTTCAGAAAGATATAACGCACGCACCAGATTGGGTACGAACTATAAAACTGAAAGCCGAAAGTACAGGTGAGGATGTAGAGTACCTGGTGTGCGACAATAAAGCTACACTGGCCTATATGAACAACCTGGGCTGCATACAGCTAAATCCGTGGAACTCGCGCATTGCCAACTTAGAAAAGCCGGACTACATGGTAATTGACCTGGATCCCGGCGAAAATACCTATGATGATGTGGTGGAGGTAGCATTGGTAACCAAAGAAATACTGGATAAAGCAGGAGCTGAAACGTATTGTAAAACATCTGGCGCTACAGGTATGCACCTGTTCGTGCCGCTTGGGGCAAAGTATAGCTTCGACCAGGCCAGAGATTTTGCCCATTTGGTAGCTCGATTGGTACATGAAAAACTTCCTAAACTCACCAGTCTGGAACGCAGCCCGAAAGAACGTCGCAAACAAGTTTACCTTGATTTTTTGCAGAACTCCATCGGTCAAACTATAGCTTCGGCTTACACCGTTCGACCTAAGCCAGGAGCTACTGTTTCTACACCACTAAGTTGGGACGAAGTAAAACCAGCCTTAACCCCGGAAGCTTTTACCATTAAAAATGTGCCGGAACGCATCAAACAAAAAGGAGATTTATTTAAGGGTGTGCTGGGCAAAGGTATAGACCTGGAGAAGTGCCTGAAGAAGCTTAAACAAGTATAGATTTAACGTATTATCAGCTGGTGCGAGCTTAATCAAGTATTGCAAAACAAACTACAAGCTTGCACCAGCTGATATACTCACAGATCTTTTAAATCCCCATTAATTCAGGTTCAGGCTTTCCGTGGTTTTGCCCTTTCGTACTGCGATGGCCAGGTGTGTTCGTAGCCAAGTTCCAAGGCAGCATGCATCGGGAAGTAAGGGTCGCGCAAAAGCTCCCGTGCCAGTAAAACAATATCGGCCTGCCCGGTTGCAACTATAGTTTCTGCTTCCTGCGCTGTAGTTATCATACCCACTGCACCGGTCATAATGCCGGCTTCCTTTTTAATACTTTCAGCGAATTGTACCTGGTATAAGGGGCCAACCGGAATTTTAGCACCGGGTACATTTCCGCCTGTAGAGCAATCGACCAGGTCTATGCCCTGTGTCTTTAATACTTTTGCTAAGTTAATAGAGTCTTCCCCTGTCCAGCCGCCTTCGGTCCAGTCGGTAGCCGAAATACGAACTATAAGCGGATACTCGGCAGGCCACACAGCTTTTATGTTTTCAGTTACTTCCAGCAACAATCGTATTCTGTTTTCGAAAGTGCCGCCATAGTTATCGGTTCGTTTATTGCTGAGCGGTGAGTAGAATTCGTGCAGTAAGTAGCCGTGCGCTGCATGTATCTCAATCACTTTAAAACCAGCTTCCAATGCCCGTTCAGCGGCCGCCCTAAAATCAGAAATTACTTTTTGGATACCTTCTAAAGTCAGTTCCTGAGGGGCAGGTTCTCCCTCTGAAAAGGGTATGGGGCTTGGCGCCACGGTTTGCCAGCCACCCTCAGCTATAGTTAGCGGTTTAGCCCCTTTCCAGGGACTGCTGTGGCTTGCCTTTCGGCCGGCATGTGCCAACTGCACGCCTGGTACTGCGCCATGTTCTTCTATAAAAGCATTAATGCGTTGCCACATAGCAATGTGTTCTTCTTTCCAAAGGCCGATATCATCCGGTGTAATTCTACCTTCCGGCGAAACTGCAGTAGCTTCGGCAATAACCAACCCAGCTCCACCAACTGCCCGACTGCCCAAATGCACCAAATGCCAGTCATTGGCAAATCCATCCTGGCTGCTATACTGGCACATAGGCGAGACAGCGATCCTATTTTTGATTGTGATGCTTTTTAAAGTTAGCGGAGAAAATAAGTTGGCCATTCTGAAAGTGTAAATTAGGGGTATAGTTCTTTCAACTATAAACGCTGCGGAATGTTTTGGTATACTTCATACTATTGGCATTTTTTGAATAGGGAGATTACTACAAATCATTAGCTATACTTTCAGGATTTAAACAAAAGATTGTGTATCAACCAAACAGAAACCCAGGCATTTACTTCACTTTAGCTTTCTCTTTTACAGAAGACTACTTATTCAGGAAAGGGAGAAGACCTTACTGTAGTTAGATTTATGGTTCTATAGCTACAGTTTTACCTCACCCCAGCCCTCTCCTAAAAACAGGAGAGGGGGCTTTTTCTGCTTATGCTATAGTTGCAAGCATAGTTTTATAGTTGCAGCATATCCACGGACAGGTCGCGACCTGTCCCTACGAAAATATTGCCACGATCAATGTCGAAGCTTATAAGTTTAAACTAGAGATAGCGGTCAATAGCAGAAAGATCACAGTCTTTGGGTTGAGCGCCTTTGTCTTGTTGCGGTGCCGCAGGCAATCCGAGCGCAGCGAGGATAGCAAGAAGGCAGCAGCGCGATGCCCAAAGACGAGGCCTCCCGGCCATGAGGGCACCAAAGCTAAAGATGAAACGATGGGTTTATTGAGCTCCCAGGAATACAGGAGGCTTGAAAGGATGGCTTGATGTAAGTTGCAACTATAGTTACGTAAAGGACATATAAGATTCCTCGGCTAACGCTCGGAATGACGTTAGGGAAAGTATACTTCAACTATAGTGCGCAGACTTTTCACGGTGTTAGAAATGACAAAAGAGGAGCTACAGAATTTACCTATAACTGGAGTTGCGCTTGTTGTTAAGTCTTTGCAGAAAAAACAAAAAGCCGCTCAAACTATAGTTCGAGCGGCTTTTAAAACTATAAAGCGTATCCTGCTATACTTACCAGATCTTGTTACGATCTTCCGGCTTAATGTAAAGCTTGTCGCCAGGTTTTACATTAAAGGCTTTGTACCAGGCATCCATGTTAACCGGAGCACCAATGGTACGGTACTGGCCAGGAGAGTGTGGATCTGTTACGATAAGCTGCGCTGCAGTTTCAGGTAGCGTGTTGGCTCTCCAAACCTGTGCCCACGACAGGAAGAAACGCTGATCAGGTGTGAAGCCGTCAATCTTCTTCTTCGACTTACCTTGCTTCGTCATTTTAAAAGCTTCGTAAGCAGCATTCAATCCACCTAAGTCACCAATGTTCTCACCAAGCGTTAATTTACCATTTACATGTACTGTATCTAACACAGTGTAAGCATCATACTGGCTGGCAAGGGCAGCAGCTTTCTCCTTAAACTTAGCTAAATCTTCAGCAGTCCACCAGTTGCGCAGGGTACCATCTTTGTCGTACTGGCTACCAGAGTCGTCGAAACCGTGAGAAATCTCGTGACCGATTACCGCACCAATACCACCATAGTTTACCGCATCATCCGCATTCGGGTCGAAGAATGGGAACTGCAGGATACCAGCCGGGAAAACGATCTCGTTCATTACCGGGCTATAGTAGGCGTTTACAGTAGGAGGTGTCATACCAAACTTGGTTCTATCCACTGGCTTACCTAGCTGGCTTACCATATCGTTGAAGCCCCATTGGCCGGCATTGCGCACATTCTGGAAGAAGGTGTTACGGTTAATCTCCAGTCCTTCGTAAGTTTTCCAGTTATCAGGGTAACCTACTTTCGGACGGAAGGCATGTAACTTGGCCAGCGCTTTTTCCTTGGTTTCAGCACTCATCCAATCCAGGCCTTTAATGCGAATCTCATATGCTTTGATCAGGTTCGCTATCATTTCATCCATACGGGCTTTCGCCTCCGGCTTAAAGTGCTTTGCCACATACAACTGGCCCAGCAGTTCGCCTATAGTTCCGTCTGTTAACGACGACATGCGCTGCCAACGTGGGGTCTGTACTTTCTGGCCAGTCAGAGCCTGGTTATAAGCAAAGTTAGCATCTACAAAATCAGTGCTCAGGTAAGGTGCCGCAGATTTCAGAACATTCCACTGCAGGTAGGTTTGCCAGTCGGCAACAGGAGTGCTGGTTAGCAGACCGTTCAGTTCGGTAAAGAATTTAGGCGAGCTAACAAGGATGGTATCCTGACCGGTTACCTTCATTTTAGCCATCAGCGATTTCCAGTCCATGTTAGGAGTGGTTTTGCTGAAATCGGCAACAGCGAATTTATTATAAGTTTTGTACGGATCACGCATTTCTACCCGCGCCATTTGCGCTTCGGCCATTTTCTTCTCCAGGTTGAAGATGGTCTCTGCATTTTTCTCTGCAGTAGCCTTATCTACACCTGTTAAAGTAAACAGTTTGGTGATGTATGTTTTATAGGCTTCCTGTATCTTGGTGTTGCGGGCATCATTTTTTAGGTAGTAGTCGCGGTCAGGCAATGTTGTACCGCCCTGGCTCAACTGCGGAACCATGTTCTCTACATTCTTGCGGTCCTGCCCAATATAAAATCCGAACATTGGAGACGCCGCCCCAACAGTACGCAGATACGTTGCCTCGTTCAGTACGCCGTTTACATCTTTTATACCTTTAATGCGCTCCAGGTCAGCTTTAATAGGCGTATAGCCCAGCTTGTCTATAGTTGCGCTGTCCATGCCGGCCGCATAAAAGTCGCCAACACGTTTCTCAACCGAGCCAGCTTTAGCATTGGTCTTAGCCGCCGCATCGTTAAGTATGGTTCTTACTGCCTTAATGTTAAAGTCGCGCAATTCATTAAAGCTGCCCCAGCGGGTTTCCTTTGCCGGAACTGGATTTGCTTTTAACCAGGCACCGTTGGCATAAGTATAAAAGTCGTCTCCTGGCTTCACGCTCAGGTCCATGTTAGCCTTATTAATAAATGGCGAAGCTTTAGATTTGCCTTTAAGATTGTGTTGTGCCGAAGCATCAAACGCACACATAAAGGCTGCACCAAGTACAAGGTATTTAAACTGAGCCTTCAGCTTAACCTTGCGCTCTCCAGCGGTTTTTGATTGCATAATAGTTGGTTAGATTGTTTTAATTTTTGAAAAAATAGTATCTAAATTTTAAAAACATAGCTAGTAGAAGCATTGCATTAAAACTTTCTAAAAATAACATTTCTGTTTTAGAAAACAGCTTTATTTTTCTTAAGTTTTTATGGATTTACTCGGGCAATTTTATCTGAGATCTACAGGCAAACGACACTTAGAATAGTTTAAAGTATACGGTAAATAGATAGTAGAAATCTATTAGCAATAATAAAAGCAATACATAAGTGGCAGCAAAAATTGTATCAATATGGAGCCACAGTTCGTTAGACCCTAACTTTACAGACTATTTCTACAAATACTGAATGTTTTACGTAACTAATATTGTAACGCAAATGACTAAGTTGTTTCTAGTAACATCCTATAGTTTGGGCTACAATAAACCCTAAACAGGTCTGGTCTGGTATTAAAATTTATTACTTTTTAGACAATTAATTAAGACATATTAATTTTTATATGTATAATTGTGAAAAATTGTATCGTCCATAAGTCAATATATTTCTTTAGATCGATGAAGTTCAGATTTACCTATCTAGCAGTTATCTTCTTATTTTCTATAGGTACAGCGTTTACAGCGCAGGCCCAGCGTGGTAGCAGCAGTCCTAAATTCAGGAGCGCCTACAAACGTAAGTTCAAGCCTTCGTGGAGTGTGTTTGGTGCGCCAGGTATAGCTGTTATTAATAGTGAAAACACGGGTTACTCCACTGGTACAGATGAAGTAGGAATTGTTAAAAATAATGGAATAGGTCCGGCTTTCAATGTTGGTGCTTTATATCAATTCTCTCAGAATCTTGGTATTCAGGGTAATATAGGATATGTTGGTTTTAAAGGTACTGGTGACGCTGTCGGGAATAAATATCCTGAAGTTGATTTTAAAACGAGTGGTGTAGAAGCTTCTACTTCATTAATTGTAAATCTTATCAGCCCTTATGTGGGTCCAACTTCCAGAAACCTTAGGCTCGTTGTGCCTTACGCCAAAGTCGGAATAGGTGTATTAGCTTATAGTTCAGAATCTGAGATCACGGATTCAGGTGTTAAGCAGCCAGACGCTACGAATTACCCAGATTTTACGTTTTTTGCTCCTATAGGTGGAGGTCTGAAATTTCAGTATTCAAAGCAGTTATCTTTTGCTCCTGAATTAAACCTGAATCTTGCATCTACAGACTATCTAGATAATACAAGTTATAACTATACAGGTAAATTAGGCCTTAAAAAGGATGCTTACTTAACTGGTACCGTAAAAGTAATGTATAACCTGACATTCCATCGTAAGAGCCCATTCCGCATTAAGAGGAGATAAATCTTTCGAGAAAATCATTTAAAAGTCCTTCCTAATTAATAGGTAGGACTTTTTTATTAAACAAAACCTAAGATAATCTATTTAAGTTAGGTTAAAGTTAGTCTAATTGATGGCTAGAGTTTTTTTAAATCTTTACTCATATTAGATCATTTTTTGTATAGTTCTCTTGTGTTTTTATACATTTATTTAAATGAACTCTTGACTGCAATTGCCTGTTGGTCTTTCTAAATCTATTAATTCAAGTGAGGTTTTATCTTAGTTAATAAATTTGTACTCTTTTGGATTAAAAGCATCGAGATTTTTCTTTTGCGTAAAGTTTTGTGCATTTTTGCAAATCGGATCATGCTATGACACTTTATGAAATTAGTTAGCAGAATTCACCTCTATTGTGATCCAGAATTTATATAGCCCGATGAAGACAAAAATAGGTTACATAATTGCACTCTTACTTTTAGCTTCATGCTCTCAGCGCAACCTGGTATATTTTAGTGATCTGAAAGAGCAAGATGTTTATTCTGAGAAAATTATTAACAACGCAGAGCCGCAAATACAGCCTGGAGATATTTTAAGTATTACAGTCAACAGCCTAAGCCCAGAATCCAATATATTATTTAATAAAGGAGGAGCAGTTTCCCCAACTGCTGATGCAAGCATCCTTAATGCTTCTAATAAAATTAAAGATGAAGGTTACTTGGTAGACGAAAGTGGAGCAGTAGATTTTCCTGTTCTTGGTAAAGTGATGGTAACTGGTTTAACGGCAAAAGAAGCAAAAGATAAGTTTGTAACCCAATTAAGCAAATATCTTAAGGATCCAATCGTTAATGTAAGGTTCCTAAATTTTAAAGTAACTGTTATTGGGGAAGTGAACAGGCCATCCACATTTGAGGTGCCTAATGGTAAAGTGAGCGTTCTCGAGGCGTTAGGAATGGCCGGTGACATGACCGTTTACGGAAAGCGTGAAAACGTACTGATTGTGCGGGAGAAAGAAGGGCAGCGTAGTATGACCCGCATTAATCTTAATAATAAAGAGTTTTTAGCTTCTCCTTACTTTTATCTTCAGCAGAACGATATAGTTTATGTAGAGCCAGATAAAGCAAAGGCCGCTCAAGCCAACCCTAACAACCGTTTCATCCCGATCATGGTAGCAGCTATATCGGCACTTGCTATAATATTAACCCGCTTTATTTAATTTCCGGTATCATGACCGAAAAAGATTTTTTTCAATTTGAGGCGGAAGCCGAAGAAATAGATATTAAAGCCATTGCTGCAAAGTACCTGCGTTACTGGTACCTTTTTGTACTAGGAGTAATCGTATTCGGATTAGTAGCGTTCCTTTACCTGCGTTATTCTACACCACAGTATAGTATTTCGGCAACTCTTCTTATCAAAGATGATAAAAAAGGTCCCGATCTGGCCGACAATGCAATCTTTAGTGACCTAGATATATTCAATTCTAAAAAGAACATTGACAATGAGATAGAGGTGTTGAAGTCTAAGTCACTGATGCAGCGTGTGCTGTCAGAGCTTTCCATGCATACTAGCTTCTATAGAGAGGGGCATATTAAGAAAACGGAGATCTACGGACGTGAGGTTCCTGTAAAACTTATCATCAGTAAGCTTGATTCATCTGCTTTTAGTAAATCCGTTATTTTAAGATTACAAGGGAATAATAATTTTGAATTGGAAGACGAAGAGGGAAATACTTCCAAACACCAGTTTGGTAAGGAAATAAACAACTCCTATGGTATTTTTACAGTAGTGGCTTCTACAGAAGCTAATTCGACATCTCTTAATGAGATTATTGTTCACTTCCATGATATTCGTAAGCTTGCAGATGGGTATAATGCAAACTTAAAAGTAGAACCAGTAAACAAGAATGCAAGTGTACTTACGCTTACCCTAGTAAGCCCTGTACCTGAAAAGGGTAAAGCCATTATTAATAAATTAATTGAGGTTTATAATAAAGAAGCTGTTGAGGATAAGAACCTGATAGCAGGCAATACGATTGTGTTTATTGATGAACGCCTCAACTTCTTGACCACTGAGCTTTCAGATGTAGAGAAGGATGTGGAGCAATACAAGCGTAAGAATGAACTGACAGATGTAAGCTCCGAAGCAAAGCTCTATATGGAGCGTGCCAGCGAGTATAACAAACAATTAGCTGAATTTGAAATACAAATTGATGTACTTAATTCTTTAGAAGCCTATTTAAAGAAAAGCAATACTCAATTTGAATTGGTACCTAGCACCCTGAATATACAGGATCCAACCTTGCTAGGCTTAACTGCACGTTTTAACGAATTTCAACTGGAACGTGAACGCATGTTGCGCACCACTACTCCAAATAACCCTTTAGTGTTAAATATTAATGATCAGTTAGCAAACCTACGGGTAAATATTCTGGAGAATTTGGGGAATATTAAAAGAGGGCTTACTATAACAAAGAATAATCTACAGGCTAGCTCTTCCCAGTTTCAGTCACGTATTAATCAGGTCCCGTCCATTGAACGTGAACTATTAGAAATTAACAGACAACAAGGCATTAAAGAAGGTTTATACTTATACCTGTTGCAGAAGCGCGAAGAGTCGGCTTTATCGTTAGCAGCATCTGTATCCAATTCACGTGTGATCGATCCTGCAATAGCAACTGATAACCCGATCAGCCCTAAAAAGTCTATCACTTACCTTGTTGCGTTATTACTTGGTTTGGGTATACCTTTTGCAGGGATTTATATTAAGGACCTTTTAAATGACAAGGTTCAGGAACAAAAGGATGTGGAGCGTGCGACTAAAACTCCAATATTAGGAGAAATAGCCCATGCTACAACGGCTGAGCCAATTGTGGTAACAAAGGATAACCGCAGTTCTGTTGCAGAAATGTTCCGGTTGGTACGCACAAATCTACAATTTGCTACGGCAGGAAAAGAAAATAAGATTTTACTCATTACATCTAGTATGAGCGGAGAAGGAAAAACCTTTTTTAGTATCAACCTTGCGGCAAGTCTGGTATTAACTGGTAAAAAAGTAGTAATACTAGGTTTTGATTTGCGCAAACCACGGTTAATGCAAGAACTGAACTTGCCCGATGGTATAGGAATTTCAAATTACCTGATCTCTGATACAGTAAATGTAGATGGTATTATTATACCAGTTGAAAACGTACCCGGGCTCTATGCTATCGGTTCAGGTCCGATACCGCCAAATCCTGCTGAATTAATGTTAAGCAGTAAAGTAAAGCAATTACTTGATGTTCTGAAGGAAAGCTTTGACCATATTATTGTAGATACAGCACCGGTTGGGCAAGTTGCAGATGCATATACACTTGCACAATATGTAGATTCTACCTTATACCTCGTAAGATATGATTATACCCATAAATCACAATTAGAAATTGTTAACAGCATCTATACTTCCAGCAAACTGAAACACCCTATGATTGTGCTGAATGATGCTATAATAGAAAGCAGGTATAGTTATGGGTATGGTTACGGGTATGAGGAAGAGCCTAAAAACAAATGGAGGTTGAAACGGAATAAAATTGAAGTTTAGAAAGTTGTGTAATCTTTTTTTGTGGAAAGTAACAAGCCATACTTCCCGCTTAGGATAGCATAGTATAATTAAATGAAGTTGCTTATTAGGTAATTAATTAAGTAATATGGATATAATAAACTCAAAAATAGCAGTTATTGGATTAGGTTATGTAGGCTTACCATTGGCTATAGAGTTTGGTAAAAAATACAATGTGCTTGGCTTTGACATAAATAAAGAGCGGGTATCAGAGTTAAATAAAGCTAAAGACAGGACGTTGGAAGCTAATATGAACGACCTGCTAGAGGTTATCAAAACAAAAAAAACAGATAACATAGGACTAAGTTTTTCAGCTAATAAAGAAAAACTAAGAGAATTTAATATATTTATTGTAACGGTTCCGACACCAATTGACCATTTTAAAGCCCCGGACCTTCGACCTCTTCTGAAGGCATCAGAGATGCTAGGTTCTGTTCTTAAAGTAGGGGATATCGTTATCTATGAATCTACAGTTTACCCAGGTTGTACAGAAGAAGATTGTGTACCTGTTTTAGAGAGAGTGTCCGGTCTAACGTTTAATAAAGATTTTTTTGCAGGCTATTCTCCTGAGCGTATCAATCCTGGTGATAAGATAAATACACTTACTAAAATCAAGAAAGTAACAAGCGGTTCAACTCCTGAAATTGCAACACTGATAGATGAGCTTTATTGCTCTATCATAACAGCAGGTACACATAAAGCACCAAGTATAAAAGTTGCGGAAGCGGCAAAAGCTATCGAGAATGCTCAGCGTGATGTTAATATATCCTTTGTGAATGAACTTGCCTTGATTTTTGATCGGGTAGGGATTGACACCAGTGATGTAATAGAAGCTGCGAGTACGAAGTGGAATTTTTTAAAGTATAAACCAGGTTTAGTAGGAGGGCATTGTATTGGTGTTGACCCGTATTACCTGGCGCACAAAGCCGAAGCCTTAGGTTACCACCCACAGGTTATCTTGTCTGGGCGCAGGGTAAATGATAACATGGGGCAGTTTGTGGCAAATAAAGTGGTAAAGCTCATGATCAATAAAGATATTAAAATTAAAGGGGCAAGGGCACTAATAATGGGTTTTACTTTTAAGGAGAATTGCCCGGATGTGCGAAACACCCGTGTTATAGATATTTATCAGGAACTGGTACAATTTGGTTTACATGTTGACATTGTCGACCCATGGGCTGACGGTACTGAAGTTAAGGAGGAATATGGGATTTGTATACAAAAAACGGTTAATGAAAATGTGCAGTATAATGCCATTGTAGTGGCTGTAGCACATAACGAGTTTCTTAACTATAACTTTCAGAAGTTAAAACACAACTGTACAGTAATATTTGATACGAAAGCCTGTCTGGATAGAAGTCTGGTGGACGCGAGATTATAGTTCACTCAGGCGCTTGTTTCCTTATTAATTTAAAAACTCCTATAGCTTATAACATTTAGAACAGAAATGTGAAAAGCTAAATGGTTCTATTACTTCCTGATGAATGAAGGTAAAAAAGGGTTGTTAAAAAATATTACATCAGTTGGTTTTGTACAAATAGCCAACTATGTTTTCCCGATGATAACAATTCCTATAGTTTCTCGCATAGTGGGGCCGGATAAGCTTGGTGTTATAAACTTTACAGCATCTTTCATCGCTTATTTTACTCTGCTTATAGGCTTTGGATTTGATTTAACAGCCACACGCAAAATAGCTGCTGATCCTGGAAATGAAAATAATCGGAACAAAGTATTTAGCGAAGTATTTACTTCGCAGAGCCTACTCTTTATATTTTCTTTAGTGGTCTTTATCATTTCTCTTTATACTATACCAGAGCTTAAACAGGAGAAGATGGTTGCGATATATACTTTTCTAACTTGTTTAGCAACACTTTTTACTCAGAACTGGCTGTTTCAGGCCATGCAGGATTTACCAAAAGTTGCTATACTTAATTTGTTATCAAAAGTAATTTTTACCATTATTATTTTGATAATGGTAAAGGCTAAAGAAGACTATATCTGGCAGCCGTTAGCATTGAGTTTGTCACAGGTTTTAATAGCCATTATATCTTTTGCATGGGCAATCAAGAAATATAGGTTAAAATTCCACTTTATAAAGGTTTCCCGAAGTCTTAGGTTATTATGGGATGAAAAGACTTTCTTTTTTTCTCTATGCATAATTAGCTTATACACAACTACTAATATTGTAGTTTTAGGTATTCTTCAAGATTCAACACAGGTAGCTTATTACACATCTGCTCAGAAATTAATTGCTATCATGCAGGCTGTAATCACTATTCCCCTGGCTCAGGCATTTTACCCCTATATTGGTAAAGCCTTTGGCGAAAGTTATGAAAGAGGAATTGAAATTGCTCAAAAATTAATCCCTATAGTTTTTGTATTCACTTTTATAGCAGGAGTAATAATTTTTGCAGGAGCCCCAATATTTATAAAATTTTTTTATGGTGAAGCCTTTAAGCCTGCGATAGAGGTATGTAGAATATTAGCCTTTGTGCCGATGTGTATAGCTCTTGGAACGATTGCTGGAATTCATGTAATGCTAAATTTAAAAAAGGATAAATTATTTTTTAAAGTGATATGTGTAGGTGCAACAGTAAGTATATTTCTTAATATATTTTTAGTTAAGCACTTTGGATATATAGGGTCAGCTTATACATGGGCTATTACAGAGTGTTTTAACCTTGTTCTGTTAGTAGTGATGTTAAAAATACATGGTATTAGTATTTTAAATTTAACCTACTTTAAGTTTATCTCTTATAGGGGGAAGTTAATTCTTTTGAAAAAGCTTATAATAAAAACATAAATAAGATGGGATTGTTAAAATTAGTTGCTGATACCTTCAAAATGCCTAAAGCAGTAAGAGCTTCATTGTATCCTATCAATCATAGTAAATTTAGAGGTATTTGTTATAAATTTAAATTAAAACATTGTGGATGGGGAACTACTATAGATAAATATGTAAACATTAAATTAGGACACAATCTTTCTGTAGGTGAATACTGTACTCTAAATTCTTTTATACATATATGGGCTGGCAAAGCTGGTGTTGTTATAGGTGACCGAGTAATGATAGCGTCTCATGTAGCAATAACATCATTAACTCATGATTATACATTATTAGATATGCGCTTTGCACCGGCTATAGACAAACCTGTTTTTATTGCGGATGATGTGTGGGTAGGAGCGCATGCGGTCATAATGCCTGGAGTGAGTATCGGTAAAGGTGCTGTAATTGGTTCTGGTTCTGTGGTAACAAAGGATGTCCCAGAAAATGCTATTGCCGTTGGTGTACCAGCTAAGATTGTAAAATTTAGGAATTATAATTAATAAAATAACTTAGTGCTGGGTGCTCTACTTATTATAATAGCTATAGTCTTTTTTCTAAAAAGAAACTATTACCCTTCTTTAATAATTTTCTTTTTGTTCATGACAAGTGGCTTTCAGGTAATACCTGTGAGTTGGCTGATGACTGGTTTACCATTAGATAAGGGATCTGACTTAGCTATTATCTTCACAATATTTATCGTTTGCTCACGGTTTAAAGATGTTGTGAGAATAGTTAAAAATTATTTCTTGATTAAATGGTGTGTTTACCTTGTTGGGTTTTTATCAATAGTTGCTATATATAGTTTATTAGTTTTAGAATATCCACTTGTTAATGTTCTGCAGGTTTATCGGCCTTATTTATTATTATTTAGTTTTGCTGTTTTTTTTGCTGTACCGCTACGAATTTTAATGAGAGTGTTTCATACGATTGCTCTCATCACTGTTTTTCAAAGTATATTGTTCCTGTTACAAATAATAACAGGTCAGACATTTCTTCTTTCAGCAGCAGGATCAGAAAGCTTTGCTTCTGGCTTAGTTGCAGGATCAGATTATATAAGATTCTATAACACACCAGTTTTTCTTACTCCTGTTTTATTTTACTTTTTTTTCGTTTTCAAGTTTAAATCAAAGTTTAAGCATTATTTTATTTTACTAGTTTTGATTTTAACAGTATTAGGGCCAATGCATAGGTCATATATGCTAGTAATGGTAGCTGTATTATTTATATATGTTTTGCTGCAAAAGTCTTCTAAAAAGAAATTTGTCTATAGTTCTCTAATTAGTATAACTATTTTTGCTGTATCCTTTGTGCCAATTATAAACAGTAGACTAACTGAAGGGATTAACGACTTAGAAACGACCTGGACAGGCAAGCTAAGTCTTAATTCTATTGATGCAAATGAAAACACAACAACTTACCGTATTGCTCATTTTATGGAGCGTTTAGATTATGTATTAAATAAACCTTTGGGCTTGGTATTTGGAATAGGGCTTATAAGCGATAATTCTCCACTAGCTAGTAAGTTGAATTTTAGTGTTGGTCTTGTTTCAGAAGAAACTGGTCAAACATCGCAGGTCGATACGGGAGACCTTGTGTGGTCTCCACTAATTTTAACCATAGGAGTGTTTGGTACAATTATGTATTTCTTATTCTACTGGAAACTAATGTTGTACTATTATAAGCACATAAATATAAGCTCTTATGCTATTGTAGGTTTTCTAACGATACTTGTAGCTTTCTTCATTTCAATGATGGGCACTGAAATGATAAGTAATACATTCAGAGTAATGATGTTATTATTAATAGTATTAGTAATTAAGCAACAAGAGCTTACTAAGCTTATTTTAGAAAAGAATAAGCTTAGTAAGATTCAGTCTTAATGATTCATTAAAACTAAAAAGCCTCCCTTAAACTATTATGCTCTCTCCTGTGTTGAACCAGGACCATGTAATTATATGAAACTATCCATACTTTCTCCTTCTTTTAATCAAGGAAAATATCTTGAAAAAAATATTAAAAGTGTTTTAAAACAGGATTATATAAATGTAGAGCATATAGTAATAGATGGGGGATCAACTGATGAAACAGTTGATATTTTAAAAAAATATTCACATTTAAGATGGGTCTCCGAGAAAGATGAAGGGCAGGCTGATGCGTTAAACAAAGGCCTAGAGATGGCTAAAGGAGATATTATTGGTTGGCTTAATTCTGACGATTATTATGAAGAAAATATTTTTACAGAAGTAATAGAGCACTTCAAAGATCCTTCCTGCTTTTGGGTTATCGGAAACCTAAGTTACTATTTTGAGGAAGGAAATTTTATAAAGAAAGGAAAAAGCCCACTGATAACATATAAGAGGCTATTGGAAAATGTTGACATTGTACGTCAGCAGCCAGCTTTTTTCAGAAGGAGTATAATTGAGCAAGTTGGTAAATGGAACAAAGAATTCCATATGTTAATGGATTATGATTTGTGGCTTCGAGTAGCTAAGCTTCATGATCCAAAAATGGTTGATTCCAACTATGCATATTTTACAATTCAGCCGGACCAGAAAACAAACACAAGCCGCAATGTTAACATTCAACTACACGAGCTTAAGCAGTTGTTAACAAGGGAGCAAGGTAGTATGACTTATTATTATAGGCCATTGATTAAAAAAAAATGGTATCTCCTAAAGAGCCTAGTTAAACAACTACTCATAAGAGCTAGCTTAGCTAAAAAAACTGTACCCTTTTTTCTTAAGAAATAAAGAAAATGAAAGTTTTGTATATGTTGGATACCCTTAATAGGGGAGGAACGGAAACATTGGTATTAGACATATGTAAGTTTAAAGCAAAGCCTTTTGATTTAACCGTTTGTTCAGCGAAGGGTGGAGCTCTCGAAAATGATATTATAGCTTCAGGCGTTAACTATTTACAATACGGAAGAAAATTTTCCTTTGATATTAATTCTATTCTGAAAGTAAGAAATATTCTTAAGAAGGGTAAGTTCGACTTAGTTCACACACATTTGTGGATAGACGCTTTGTTCGTTACTATTGCTAAAGTTGGATTAAAAATTAAACTAGCTCATTCCTTTCATGCTTTTGATACTTACCGCAATAGAAAGTACTTAGCAACCATTCGCTTCATTATGAAACGAACAGATATAAACTTTTTTGTATCAGGATTTGTAAAGGACCACTATCTTAAAAATTACAAGTCTCATTCAAATAATTATGTTTTATATAATGGTGTTAATGAGAGTAAGTTTCTGGTTGAACAGAAAGATATAAGAGATGAACTGGGCTTAAGTATAACTACTAAGGTATTTGGCATGGTTGGTAATTTCATTAATACTGGTCGAGATCAAATTACCATTTGTAGAGCGCTGCCACAAGTAATAGAAAAATATCCTGATTTTCATTTTCTTTTTATTGGTAGAAAGTCTGAAGAAAAGCCCTGGATTTTTGATGAGTGTGTAAATTATTGTAAAGAGTATGGGATACAGGGTAATGTTCATTTCTTAGGGGCAAGAACTGATGTTCCTAGCTTAATAATGTCTTTAGATGCTTTTGTGTATGCTACAAATCATGATACTTTTGGAATAGCAATAGTAGAGGCTATGATGGTAGGATTACCAGTGCTGGCAAATGACTATTCTGTTATAAAAGAGGTTACCAAAGATGGGAAATACTGTACTTTGTACAGAACAAAAGACGTTCAAGACTTAGCAAAAAAACTAGAATATTTAATTTTAGGTCTTGAGAGCTACAAAAATGTAGCAAAAAGAAACATATCAGAAGTACGGAAGAAATATAGTATTGTTGCTCACATAAAAGAGTTAGAGAAGCAGTATAAAAGAATTGTATGCTAAAAAATATTATTGAAGATCTTGATATATATGCTTATCGAAAGGGCTGGCCTAAGTGGTCTGTACTTTTTATTCCTATTTTTTACTGGACTACTTGGCCCATTATCTCTTACAGGTTTAGCCATTGGGTGCATTATAGGGTAAATATCTTATTTTTTCGTCAAGTTTTAAAGTGCTTTTCATTCATGTCGCAGCGTTTTTTTGAAACTTTTACTAGTGTTGAAATTTCAGAAAAAGCTTTTATAGGGAAGGGAATTTTCATTGCACATTATGGTAGTATTGTGATCAGCGAAAGAACAAGAATAGGGGATTATGTTTCTTTGCATCAAGGAGTAACATTAGGTGGAGCCGGTAGAGGTGAAGATTATGGTGACCCTGTTTTAGGCGATAGAGTGTATATTGGAGCAGGTGCTAAAGTAGTTGGTAAAGTTAATTTAGGGTCAGACATAATGATTGGGTGTAATTCTGTTGTAACTAAAAACTTCCCTGATAGCACTACTTTAGGAGGTGTACCAGCTAAAATCCTGAATTACGATGGGAGCGTAGGATTTATTCATTACCGTAATCAAAAGAATCATAACTTAGATTTGTGCAAAATACAGTAGTAATTTTATCGTTTGAACATACACACAAGAATATTCCGCTTCAGCCATGGAAATATATTCATGAAATGGCGAAGACATTTCAAAAGAGAGACTATAAAGTAGTTATAGTCACTAATGGAGGGGATATTGGTGAATCTGAAATAGGGGGAGTGAAAGTAGTCACTTTAAGTAGTGTTTCACCTTTTTCTAAAGAATTAGAAGACTACTTAAATAATAGTAAACCGAAAGCTTTGTATTGGTGGGCATCTTCTCGCACATTTATGTATAAAAAGCTTTTTTCTAAAATGGCCTGTCCTGTTAATCTTCTTTTTACAGGTTCTATATATTATAATTCAGAAATACTACCAGTTATTCACAAAATTGGGCGTAATAATTTAAAGACATATGTCCCTGAATTATTAACTCCCTATAACTTTACCGTTTCACTAGTGAATTCGACATATATTAGTAAAGTAATAACATTATCTGAACGAAATAAAAGGCGGTTAAAGTTAATGGGTTGTGATGAAAGCAAAGTAGTTGTGACAGGAATTGGTAAAGAAGTAAGTGGTTATGAAGATCAGCTACCTAAAGTTAAACGAAATCCTAGACAATTACTATATATTACATCTGCAACAAAGATAAGAGGAATTGAATTTCTTCTGGATACCTTTTCTTCGCTCTTAAAGAATAATCCTACTTTAAGGTTGCGTATATTAGCTCGTCCATCTTCAGGGAATAATTCCGAACGGGTAAGATATCTATCGAGAAAGTTAAAAATAGAAGAGAACGTAGACCTTATAGAGGGATGGTTATCTCGGGCAGAGATATTTAAGGAACTTGCTTCCTGTAGAGCCTTAATTATGCCATTCCTACTTGTGCATTCCGAGATGCCAATTTCTATATTAGAAGCATTTTCTGTTGGTACTCCCGTGGTGGCCCCAGATCTTGATGGAATAACAGAGTTGGTAGAAAACAGAGGAATTGTTTACAGACATTATAAAAAATCAGC
The DNA here is from genome assembly GCF_010119545.1 of Pontibacter fetidus. Classification (GTDB taxonomy): domain Bacteria; phylum Bacteroidota; class Bacteroidia; order Cytophagales; family Hymenobacteraceae; genus Pontibacter; species Pontibacter fetidus. The sequence continues at coordinate 46,328 of NZ_JAAEAA010000028.1, forward strand.
TTTATTATCAGCGCTAGAAACTATCGTTACCGATGATGAAAAGTATAAGATTTGGTCTCAGAATGCTTCATGTTTCTGGACTAACAGGCCTGACTGGTCTAAGCTATTTGAGGATCTTGAAATATGAAGAGCTTGCAGGTGTTAATGATTGGCGAGAATATACACCAATCGAAAGGTGGGATTGTAACAGTAATGAAGCAATTGCTTCATGATAGAAGTGACAGTAAACAAATAAATTATAAGCCCATTTTTACAACTGGAGACGGTTTTACTACACCAAAAAAAGTAAGAGGTTGGCTTGTTGCTTACCTAAAATATCTTTTGTATTTACCGTCCTACAAACTTATTCATGTGCATCATGCAGCTAACCTTAACTTCTGGCTAACAGCATTTTTTGTATATGTGGCTAAATTTTTAAGAAGAAAGGTTATTCTTCATAACCATGGTGCGGATTTTAAAGACTTTTATAACAATTGTTCAAAAAAGAGACAGCTTAAGATTAAGGAAATATTTGAAAAGGCTTCAGCTAATATTGTTTTGTCAAACAGCTGGTTAGAATGGTACACAAACATTGCTCCAAATGCTAATTGGATCTTATTGCCAAATGCGATATCAATACCTTGTGATGTAAATGTTAAAAAGCTTATAAAAGACGAAGTTATATTAGTTTATCTTGCGAGAATAGAAGAAAGAAAAGGCTTCTATGACATGCTGGAGGTAATGCCAAAGTTCTTTAGTGCGTATCCAAATGCCCAGCTTTTTATTGCAGGTCAAGGAGACCTTATTAAGGTTAATAAACTGCTTAATGAATATAAAATATCTGATAACATTGAAGTCTTAGGTTACATTAATCAAAAGCAAAAGGACGAACTTTTAAGAAAGGCTCATCTGTTATTACTACCAAGTTATGATGAAGGATTACCTATGGCTTTACTTGAGGCTATGTCCTATGCTGTTGTGCCAATAACAACCCCGGTTGGAGGCATACCGGATGTTATTTGCAATGGAACAAATGGTCTGATGCATGAACCTGGAGATAAAGAAGGCTTGCTAAGAAGTATTGAGCAATTGCTTACTAATCCTAATGGATATTCACTTATGTCAGGCTGTGCATACAAGACAGTTGCCGACAATTTTAATCTTAAAATTTATGATGAAAGATTAAAGGATATATATCATACATGCTTAAATCAATGAAGTTAAAAAGTCGATTTATTTGCTTTATAGGTATTGATGGATCTGGAAAATCAACCCTAGCTGAAATGCTTTGTGAAGATTTAAGAACAAATGGGTATAGTGTTGATTACTTGTGGCTAAGGATGAATTACCTTTTCACAAAACCCGTGCTACTCTTGTGCCGGATATTAGGCTTGACACGTCGTCCAATTGTAAATGGGAGGAAAATAAGTGTGCACGAATTTCACCGGTCAAAATTTATAGCTAATGTTGTTCAGGTGCTTCATTCTTTTGATACCTTTCTGCACTTTGTAGTAAGAATTTATTTCCCATTAAAGTTTACCAAAAAAGTTATAGTGTGTGACAGGTTTATCTACGATGTGTTCGCAGATTTTGCAATAGAAGCAAAGAACAAAAATGTTTTTTCCAAACGGGTTTTTAAGATGGCAAATAAGATGACGAAGAACGCAACCCTATTAATAATAAAAGTGCCAAAAGAAGAAATCTTAAAACGGAAGCCAGATGTGATAGACTATGACCTAGACTATGATTTGCGCTATAATCTTTATGAAGATATAGCAAGTTTTAAAGAAATGAATGTAGTTGATAACACTATAGAACTAGCAGAAGTTTACCAAAAAGTTAAAAGGGTAGTAGTTGCATGAAAAGAAGTGAATTTGTAGAAAAAGGAACAAAAATTAAGATTAGATACAAACCTCTAAACGGATTAATTAATAATACTTTTACTGTAATATTAAAAAATTGGGTATTTCAAGGTTTCTTTGACCTTTCAATAAATGAAAAGATCTATAAAATACTTTTTGATATAATAGGCGTTACGATAGCATATTATTTTGGAATTCAAGATGCTATGAATTTGATAATTGTTTTCCTGTTTGTACATACCGTCAATTGGGTTACAAATGATCATTTTGTAGATAACCTTTACCATCTTCAGGTGTGTAAAACGACTCCTGAAAAGATGGAAGCAGCTATTAAATATTTAATAAACTTTACCCATAAGTATGACAGCATAGTTTATGCTGGTATATATGGAAGGATTGCAAGAGGCGATGAAGTGCATAGTGGAACAGATATAGACATTCGTTTATTGAAGAATAAAGGGTTGGTCAACAGTATTTTTGTTTGTTTTATTGGCCATTACTTAAGGTTTATGGGATTAGTAAAATTAATCCCAATTGACCTTAACATCTGGAACTCACCTACTGATCTGCTAAGAATGAGGAAAGATGAGAATCCTCTTATTATAAAGGATGAAGATCAAATATCGAAGATGTATGCACATTTGCCAAATAACATGTTGGTTAAATACAAGCGCTATGATAAAAGACATATAAAATGAAAGTGTGCATTACTTTTTCAGGGGGGGGGCATTATGTAGAAGCCATGAATGCTTGTTCTAAACTTCTTGAAAACCCTGAGATTAAATATTTTTTTGTTACTTATAAGTCAGAGCATACGAAAAAGAGCTTAAATAAGTGCAACGTTCGCTATGTGGTTCATCCCAAACATAGCTTTCTAATCAAACGCCTGATTTTGTTCTTAGGGAATTTTATATCTTCCTTTCACGTATTTGTTAGAGAAATGCCAGATGTAGTTATTTCAACAGGTGCAGATGTTACTGTAGGGATGATGCTTATTGCTAAAATTTTCAGAAAGAAAGTTGTGTTTATAGAAACAGGAGCTAGTGTAAATGGAAGTTCTTTAACTGGAAGGATAGCTTATCGCTTTTCTGATTTGTTTATAGTTCAATGGCAAGGACAACTATCAATTTATCCTAAGGCAATTTTTGGAGGGCCCTTGCTATGATATTTGTTACTTCTGGAAGTTCTCCACTTGGATATAATGCTTTGTTTAAGGCTTGTGATAAACTTGCATCTCGTCGTGATGATTTAAATTTTATTTGCCAGATCGGAGGCTCCTCATACCTACCACAATATATGAAGTGGGAACGATGGTTCTCTCATGAAAAGATGCTTCATCAGTTAGAAACTGCTGATCTCATTGTTTCTCATGCTGGTTTTGGTATCATTAGTGAATGCTTAAGGTTGAACAAAAAATTGATTGTTGTTCCAAGACAATCAAGAACTGATTCTTATCATTCTCAATCTTCCTTGTCAGAGTATCTTCACGAGCAGAATCATCTTATGTGCTTGAAAGAGATAGATAAGTTAGAAAGTGCAATAGACTCAATTAAAAGTTTTCAACTAAGACCTTATATCGTTAAATCAGAAATTCCACAAATATTAAATAATTATATTAGTAAGTTGATAATAAGATGAAAGTATCTATAGTAATAGTGACAATGAACCACTTATCTAAGCTAAAGAATTTACTTGATTCTCTGTTTGGTAAAGAACAAACGAAACTTAAACATGAAGTCATTGTGGTAGATAATTGTTCTGAGGATGGCACAGTTGATTTTGTTCGGGCAGAATACCCTAACGTTATTGTACATGAGAATGAACAAATTAAAGGTTTTGCAGCAAATAATAATAAAGGGGTAAGTCTGGCTAAAGGGGAATATGTCTTTATATGCAATCCTGATATAATTGTTTTTCCAGGTTCTATTGATACTTTGATTAGGTACCACGATAGGAATCCTTCGGTTGGTATCGTATGTCCTCAACTTTTAAATAGTGATAAAACTTATCAAGCTTCTGTAAGGCGATTTATGAATGCAAAAATCATTGCATTACGTGTTTTACTTAAAGGTAATGATGCAACAAATAATAAGATTGTAAGAAAGTACTTATTAGATGACTTTGACAAAAGTAAAATACAACCTGTTGATTGGGCAATGGGGGCAGCCTTAGTTTTAAAAAGAGATTTTTATTTGAAGCTTAAAGGTTTTGATGAGAGATTCTTTTTATATGTGGAAGATGTTGATTTATGTCTTCGCTCTTGGAAACTTGGATTTAGCGTAGTTTATAATCCCGAGGCTAGGATGATTCATGACCACCAGCGTGCTAGTTTTAATGGAATTAATAGAAAAAGCATTATGCACTTGAGAAGCATGATTTACTTTTTGAAAAAACATAAACTATTTTTTAGCTCACCTTCTTATGTCCACTGAGTATAAGCCATGAAAATACTGATAACAGGCGGAGCAGGCTTTATCGGCTCGCATGTGGTGCAGTTATTTGTGAACAAATACCCGGGCTACCAGATCTATAACCTGGACAAACTGACTTATGCCGGCAACCTGGAGAACCTCTCGGATA
>NZ_JAAEAA010000029.1 GCF_010119545.1 Pontibacter fetidus
CAGGGCGATCACCTGTTGTGATCGTGGTTGTTACTCTCTTAGTTTATTCGCCCCTTTCAACCTGTTGTCCGATTGGGAGTGCAAAGGTAAGAAGCTTTTTTCATTCTGCAAGTGGCCAGTGAAAAATATTTTCTTTTTTTTAGCCCCCTTTTTTCAGTTGTTAGCCCGGAAGGACGCCGCTAAAAGGCTTGCGTTTCAGCTTCTTTTCCCGCCCTGCCGGCTGCCGCGTTGGGAGTGCAAAGATACACCTTTTGTTTTTGCTTTTGCAAGCGGGTAAGAAAATAATTTTTGGAATGTTTTGCAGTGGAAACAAGCCTTCAAACCAGCTTGATGAAGCGCAGACAGGTTTCCCGCTCTCCTCTTCTCTCCCTTTTTCTTTCCTCCCTTCCTGCTGAACGGGTTGCAAAAGTAGGCATTTGTTCTGAAGTTGCAATAGCTACGCCCAAAGTTTTTACCGGGTAGTGGCTAAGTACCTGAAGCACTGAAAGAAAAGTTTTAACCTATTTTTGAAGCTTTGCTAAAACACCCTTTTCCTTGGCTTGCGCTCCAGCTTTTTTTAGTCTTCTTCCCGGCTACCCGGCTGCCCCGGGCGTGATGTGGTAACAGTTCTTAAAAGAGTAGAAGTTCCTTATCGCATGTACTTTTTTGCTCAAAGTTTATAGTCTATATGAAAAAGCAAAAGCTCCGCTTTCTTAGGCAGAGCTTTTGATCTATATTATATAGTATAGACTTAACTATACCTTGGGCTTTTTATATAATGGAACTGTGCTGCAGGGTTCGCCATACATTAAGCTACTAACTACAGGCAATAGCTTACGCGTGATCTCTACATAAGCATAAGTGGGTACAGGTATACTTCCGCATCCTTTAATTACCACTTTGCTATCGTGGTACTCTTCAGGATCTATTTTAGCAATTGCTTCCTGAAGTAATGCCTGGTCTAATGCTTCCAGATCTCCGAATACATAATAGTTTGCATGGTTCTGAAGTTTGGTAGCTAAAAGCATGTAAGCCCAGGTCGGAACTATAGCATCGGCGGAACAAATGATGGCAACGTTCTTTCCATCATACACCGACCAATCATTCTCTTTTATAAAGGCTCTGAAATCTTTCTCACGAAGTATCAGCCCATGAAAGAGATTCTCCTTGATATCATATACTACACGCTCGCCGGGGTGCAGCAGTTCTTCCAGGTTTATAGTTACGAGCGCACTTTGCGCTACTTTATTTATCAGTTCTGACATATCTGTTTTATTTATGCCTTTGGTTTACTACTTGTAATATAAACATCTTTCAGGTAGAAGGGTTCATAGTAAGCCACATCTTCGAAAACGTGCTCTTTATATTTTTGCAATGCCAGTTCTCCCATTGGTTTTGCAGATAATACCACGTCATCTATAAACAGCGCATTTGCATTACCTTCATGAAACTGCTTTAGCTTACCTGCTCCGCTTCCGAAAAAGATAATTGGTTTTGACTGTAGCTCTGCCGCAAAAGTATCGGCATCCAACACTATAGGTTCTATTGGCAGCACTTCATTCAGCTGATAATCGAGCAGGCAAGTATAAACTTCCATGCGGCGGGCATCCAGCATCGGGCAAAACAGGTAACGTTCCGGGTTTGGTGTAGTTTTGATAACCTGCAACGCTAGGGCATGTAATGTTGATACCGAGATTAACGGCTTATCTAATGCATAGCAAATCCCTTTAGCTGTTGCACTGCCTATACGCAAACCTGTATAAGAACCCGGTCCACCTGAAACAGCAATCGCATCGAGTTGTTCTAAGGTAGCACCACAATTTTCTACCAGCTGGTTTATCATCACGGTAATATGCGACGAGTGAGATTTCTCGATCTGCAATTCTGATGCACCGAGCAACTGTTCGTCGCGATGCAGGGCAACGGAGCAAACTGTTGATGAAGTCTCAAGGGAAAGTAATAAAGGCATTGTGTATCTATACTTGTATGTTGCAAAAGTACGGCGCAGTAACGATGCATCCAACTTATACTATTGAAGCTATACTTTACAAAAACACAAAGGAGATACTTTGCAGCATCTCCCCTGTTTATCTTAGCTTATACTTCTACTTGGTTTTTACTTTCAGGTAAGAAGCATATTTCTGCGGATCGTTCAGCACGCTTTTCGCCATAATGATATCCGGGTCATCATCAAAGGTAGATTCGATGTAGCCTTTCTGTAAATAATAACGTGAAGCGATCTCTGCTTCGAGCATTTCCTGGATCTCAGGGCGGAAGCGCTGCAGGTCGTTGGCTTTGTTATGCGATACTTTTTTACGGATAGCATCCAGCTCGCTCTTTATATCATCGTAGTGCTTGCCTTCTTTTGATTTGTCAGTCAGTTCTACCAGTTCCTGCTCTACGTTTGTAGTATAAGACACATCCTTATTAGCTAAGAAAGCAACAAACTTCTGGTAATCGGCATCCGACAATTTAAAGTCTTTGGCTGAAGCTATAGTTGGGTGTTCGGCTTTATACTTGTTAGCAAACTCGAAAAGGTAGCCTTTGGTAGCTATCGTTCTCGTAATTTCAGAATATTCTGTTTGCGGCACTTCCACATCCGGGCTGATACCGCCCCCATCGTAAACTACACGGCCGCCAGTTGTTTTAAACGCTACGCGTAGCGAATCCGGGATTGAAGCTACGCTGCCATCTTCGTTGCGGTGCGAATAATCTATCGCCTGGATGCAACGACCACTTGGCGTGTAATATTTAGCTGTTGTTACTTTTAGCTGGGAGTTATAAGATAACGGACGAGTAGCCTGCACCAGGCCTTTACCGAAAGTTCGCTCACCAACCAGAACGGCTCTGTCATAGTCCTGCATTACGCCGGCTACAATTTCGGCAGCCGATGCGCTGCGCGAACTGGTAAGCACCACCAACGGCACGGATCTATCAAGCGGCTCGTCTAAGGCTTTATAGGTTTTGTTCCACTCTTTTACTTTACCCTTGGTACTAACGATGTCTTTGCCTTTGTCCACGAATATATTCGAGATGTTTACCGCTTCGTGCAGCAAACCGCCCGGGTTATCGCGCAGGTCAAAAACGATTTTCTTGGCACCCATCTCTTTCAGTTTCTGAACCGCCTGTTTTACTTCACGAGAAGCATCCATCGTAAAACCGGAAAGCTGGAAGTAGCCGATCTCGTTATCTAGCATACCTATATAGGGCACGTTCTCTACTGTTATGTTGGCGCGGGTAAGCTCTACCGTACGGGATTTAGTTTGTCCGTAGCTTTTGATTTCCAGTTTTATTGGCGTGTTGGCCTGGCCTTTCAGTAGTTTGCTTACTTCAGAAGATGGCTTGCCTGTCACATTAACCCCGTCAATTTTCAGGATCTGGTCGCCTATAGTTAAGCCGGCTTTATGCGCTGGCGAACCTTCGTAAGGCATTTGGATAACTACTTTGCCATCGTGCACGCCTATACCTGCCCCGATTCCACCATACTGACCGGTGGTCATCGTACGAAAATCTTCGATATCGTCTTCCGGGATATAATTAGTATAAGGGTCCAAGGACTTAAGCATGGCATCTATACCGGTGCGCATCATTTGTGCGGGCGGTACTTCATCCACGTAATAGGTATTTACTTCTTTAAAAAGGGTAGCGAATACGTCAAGATTTTTGGCGATCTCGAAGTAACGATCAGAGTCAGATTTAAAAGATACCAGGCCCAGGCCTAAACCAGCCACTACAATGCCGGCGATATATTTTTTATACATAATTTTCGGGTTAGAGAACAAGAAAAGCCTACGTACTGAGACAACGTTCTAAACCGGAAATTAGTTTTTTCTGAATAGATTGAAAGGATTTTTTTTCTTTACCGATATACAATATACCTAGCAAAGAAGGTGCTTTAGCCGGATCGGCAAGCAGAAGATGTTTGTTAAGGCGGTAAGCCTCACGTATTTGCCGCTTAAGGCGATTGCGATCTACGGCGCGTTTAAAGTGGCGCTTAGATACAGAAATAACTACCTGCGTGGGTGCAGGTGTTGTGCCAGGCTCAATGTAATAAACAAAGCGAAGCGGATACAAATTAAAAGAAGAACCCTTGGAGAACAGCAGCGTGATTAAGCGCTTACTGCACAAGCGTTCTTCTTTCGAAAATGTATAACTAGTAGGCTGCGTGTTTTGCTGGTCGTTAGCTGCTGCTGCTGAATCCATTAGCGGCTACGCAATAGCAAAGCTGTATTCCTTTTCAGGAATTAAGCTGCCTTATGTCTTTTCTCGTCAGAAACAGTTAGTCTCTTTCTGCCTTTGGCTCTTCTGCTAGCCAAAACTCTTCTACCGTTAGCGGTCTCCATTCTTGAGCGGAAGCCGTGCTTATTTCTTCTTTTTCTCTGAGAAGGCTGGAATGTTCTTTTCATCGTATGCCAATGGTTTTATTATGGCCTGCAAAATTAGAGAACCTTTTTAAATAATCAAACCCCACTGCTACTTTTTTACCAAAAACATGTTGGTTGTTGATTGTTTAAACTATTTATTTTTTCTGAACTACAACAATAGCTTCCATTCAACTATAGTTTATCCCAACTGGTTTGCTTTAAATCTGGTAAACCAACAATTTAGCAATCAACAATCAGCAATCAAGCTATGATCTCTTACCACCTAAGCTACACTTCTCCACTTTCGCATTACCTGGATATCAGCATAACTATAAACGGCAATTCACAGCAGGAGCTAAACTTGCAATTACCCACCTGGCGACCTGGCCGCTATGAATTACAAAACTTTGCCCAGAAACTTAGACAAGTTACCGCCTCAGCGCATGGGGCAAGTATAGCTATTGAGAAAGTAACTAAAGACCGCTGGGTAGTACAGGCATACGGAGCCGAAACCGTAACTATAAACTATAGTTTTTATGCAAGGCAGATGGATGCAGGTGGCTCGTGGCTTGATGAACAGATGCTTTACGTAAACCCGATAAATTGCCTTATGGCCGTGGAAGGTCGCGAGCATGAACCCTGCGAAGTAACTATAGCCATACCCGAAAACTGGCAGATTGCCTGCGGCTTAAAAGAAACGAGCAAACATACCTTATTAACAAAGAAATACGATGAACTGGTTGACAGCCCTTTTATAGCCAGTGACTCGTTGCAACACGCCAGCTATAGTTTAGCCGGCACTACTTTTCACATCTGGATACAAGGCGAATGCAAAACTGACTGGCCGAAAATTATACATGACTTTGAAGCTTTTACAAAAACACAGATAGAGATGTTTGGCAATTTTCCGGTGCCAGAGTACCATTACCTGAACCTTATACTTCCGTACCGCACTTACCATGGCGTGGAACACAGCCACTCTACGGTTATCACACTTGGACCTGGAGAGTTACTGATGTCGCCGGCTTTGTATAAGGAGTTCCTGGGCGTGAGTTCGCATGAGCTTTTCCACACGTGGAACGTGAAGAAGATCCGGCCAAAAGAGATGCTACCTTACAACCTTGCGCAGGAGAATTACTTTAAAACAGGCTATGTTGCGGAAGGAATTACGACTTACTATGGCGATTACATGCTGGCCCGCTCGGGAGTATTTACTACACAACAATACTTTGATGAACTGAATACTACCCTGCAACGCTACTATGCAGACTATAGCCGTTACCAGATGTCGGTAGCTGATTCGTCTTTTGACCTCTGGCTGGATGGTTACAAACCCGGCATCCCCGACCGTAAAGTATCGATCTACATAAAAGGAGCACTTAGCGCTTTGCTACTTGATTTAGAACTGCGAAAAGCTACCAACAACCAGGCAACTTCGGACACGGTAATTCGCGAACTATGGCAGCGTTTCGGCAAGCAAACTATAGGTTATACGGAGCAGGACTATGCAGCTTTAGTTGATGAGATTGCCGGCCACAGTTTTAAATCTTACTTCGACAACTATATAAATGGCACTACACCTATAGAACATGCTTTAAATGAAGCCCTGCACTATGTTGGCTGCACTTTGAAGCGACACGAGAATACCTTGCTGTATGAGAGCCGCTTTGGTTTTAAGATGTCGCAGGAGCAAACTATAAAAGTAACAGCTATTGCACCGGAGTCGCCAGCTTTTGATGTTTTGAGCGTAGATGATGAATTAGTAGCATTGAACGGCCGCAAATTGGAGCAGAACTTACAGCATTTATTACAGCTACTTTCTCCTTCTGAAACTATAACACTTACACTTTTCCGGGAGAAGCAACTACGGCAGGTTATACTTACACCAACTGCACACGCCTACTATCCAAAGTATACAATTGAGAAACGCCCTGACGCGACAAATGCAGAAAAGGAGAATTTTAAGCACTGGCTGAACCAGGACTTTGAGGCATAAAAAAACGCGGGTAAAAGGTATAAAACCTTCTGCCCGCGCCACTATTCATAGTCTTATTCTGTTTAGATCACCTTACTTTTTATCGTAAGGTGTGTTGTTGCCACCTTTTGCCAGGTTCCTGTTCGGATTCTGTACTTTGGTGTCAGATTTATTAAGCGCATTGCGTGGTGGGTTGTCATCAACATTACCCATCAGCTTCTTCGGATCCTGTTGGTTCGGATTATTTTTCTTTAACTCTTCCTGCGAGTTTTTATTCTTATTTTGAATGCTCATAGCTTGTTCTCATAAATGGTTCAGACTATAGTTTTACCCCGGCAAGCTCCGATTAGTTACAAAACAGTTGTTATAGTTTAGTGTAAAGCATCAAAAAAGGGAGACCGAAGCCTCCCTTTTTTTATAGTTTATAGTTTGTGCAATTACTGCAGCACCGTATCAAAAGCAACCAGGTTCACGAACTGCTGTACGCGGTTTTCTATCTCTTCTTTGCTCAGGTTTTTCAGGCGCTCTGTACCGAATTTCTCAACGCAGAACGATGCCATCGCTGAACCATAAATAATCGCGCGTTTCATGTTCTCGAAGCTGATATCATCTGTGCTGGCAATGTAACCGATAAAGCCACCTGCAAACGTATCGCCGGCTCCGGTTGGGTCAAATACTTCCTCTAATGGTAATGCTGGCGCGAAGAATACTTTGTCTTCGTTAAACAACAGTGCGCCGTGCTCCCCTTTTTTGATAATCAGGAATTTAGGACCCATTGCCATGATCTTTTTAGCAGCTTTAACCAGCGAGTACTCACCGCTCAGCTGGCGCGCTTCTTCATCGTTAATAGAAAGCACATCTACCAGCTTCAGTGTTTCCATCAGCTCGTTCAGGGCAATGTCCATCCAGAAGTTCATGGTGTCCATCACAATCAGCTTCGGCTTTTGCGTCAGGCGCTCGATTACCGTTTTCTGCACCTGTGGAGCCAGGTTGCCCAGCATCAGGTATTCGCAGCCCTGGTAGCTATCCGGAATAATCGGATCGAAATCGCCCAGCACGTTCAGCTCTGTAACCAGCGTTTCGCGGCTGTTCATGTCGTTGAAGTAGCGGCCAGACCAGAAGAAAGATTTCTCGTTCTCTTTTACCTGTACACCTTCGGTGCTGATGTTACGCTCATGCATTAGCGCAATGTGGTCCTGATCAAAATCGCCACCTACCACAGACACTACATTTACCGGCTTCACGAAGTATGAAGACGAAAGAGAGATATAAGTAGCCGCGCCACCTACAATCTTATCAGTTTTACCGAAAGGTGTCTCCAGCGCATCAAACGCCATCGAACCTACTACTACTAAGCTCATATTTTTAATTGTTGATTGTTAAATTGTTTAATTGTTGAATGGTTTTGTGAGTTCGTACTTGAAGTCAACAATTTAACCATAAAGCAATTTAACCATTAAAATGAAAAAAGCCCCTGAAGGTTAGCTTCAAGGGCTTTGGGTGACCGATGGGATTCGAACCCACGACTTCCAGAATCACAATCTGGTGCTCTAACCAACTGAACTACGATCACCGTGTCTCGTTTGAGAGTGCAAATATACGCAGCAAATCACATAACGCAATACTATACGCGCATTTTTGGTTAAAAATTTTACTTGCGGGTGTTAAGTATAAAGTAAGTGCTTCAAATAAAGATATTTACTTACTCAGCTTGGTACCACACCACGGGCAATAGTTAATTACCACCATCGTAGCACCACCGTTATGTACCGGTATGCCATAAAAGCCTTCATCCCATTTGTTGATGATCACTTCCGGGTCGTCGTACTTTATCTCGCCATCTTCGTCCAGGCTCTCGAAAACTTTATCTGCCATCATCATGCAGCAGTAGCTTTCGTAGTCGAAGCCTTTTGCTTTCAGCTTTTCGGCAGTGGCCCAACTATAGCAGGCTTCGTCTTCGTGTATGGCTTCTTCATAAGCTTCGTACTCTTCCGACTCCAGCACTTCCTCAGGCAACTCTTTGCCGAAAAACTTATAGTGCAGCTCTTTAAACTTTTCTAACTCCATACCTTACCTGTCAAACAACAGCCTCTCCCCTTTCTTGCTTTCATCAAATGCGCCATTGCTATAAGCCAGATGTCCGGAAACTATAGTTGAAACTATAGTTGAGCTAAAAGTATGGCCCTCGAAAGGCGACCAGCCACATTTATAGTAGGTATTTTCTTTGGTAACGGTGTAAGGCTTGTTTAGATCAACCAGCACCAGGTCGGCCCAGTAACCTTCCCTAATGTAACCACGCTCACGCACATTAAAAAGTATTGCCGGCGCATGCGCCATTTTCTCCACTACCTTCTCCAATGTCAGTTTGCCCTGCTTTACAAACTCCAGCATCATCTGTAAAGAATGTTGAATTAAAGGCACACCCGATGGCGCCTGTTTATACTTGCCCTGTTTTTCTTCCCACAGGTGCGGCGCATGGTCAGTAGCAATTACATCTAGCTTATCTTCCAGCAAGCCTTTCAACAAGCCTTCTTTGTGGCGATGCTCTTTTACAGCCGGGTTACATTTTATCTGGGTGCCAAGCGTATCGTAATCTTCCTTATCAAACCAAAGGTGATGTACGCAAACTTCAGCAGTAATACGTTTCTGCTCCAAGGGAATATCATTTCTGAAAAGCTTCAGTTCTTCTTCGGTAGAGATGTGCAGGATGTGCAGGCGTGTATTGTGTTTCTCGGCCAGTTTTACGGCCAGGTAAGACGACTTAAAGCAGGCTGCTTCGTTACGGATCTCGGGGTGACATTTTACCGGAATATCATCGCCATACTTCTCTTCGTAAATAGCCATATTGTCGCGGATGGTTTGCTCATCTTCGCAATGCACGGCAATTGGCAGTTTGGCTTTCGAGAAGATCTGCTCAAGCGTTTCGGCATTATCTACAAGCATGTTCCCCGTGGAAGAACCCATAAATATCTTGATGCCGCAAACCGTATTCGGGTTGGTTAGCAGCACCTCGGCCAGGTTATCGTTGGTGGCACCCATGTAAAAAGAGTAGTTGGCCAGCGATGTTTGTGCTGCAATTTTATACTTGTCTTCCAGTAACTCTTGGGTTGTGGCATTAGGCACCGTGTTCGGCATCTCCATAAAAGAAGTGGTTCCGCCAGCCACAGCCGCCCTCGCTTCCGAGCCTATAGTTGCTTTGTGCGTCAGCCCCGGCTCCCGGAAGTGTACCTGGTCGTCTATCACGCCGGGCAGCAAATGCAAACCGGTTACGTCTATAGTTTCATCAGCTTCTATAGTTAGACTTTGCCCTATCTGCGCAATGCGACCGTCTTTTACCAGCACATCGGCAGTGGTTATAGTTCCTTCGTTTACGAGTTGGGCGTTCTTTATCAGGATTGATTTCATCTATAGTTTTATTCGTGAAACGGCTATATTATCGGCTAATATACGGATGAAATCAGGTTTTACCGCTCCTCCTACCCTTGCATTACCCGCTAACCATAAAATTACCGTACTTTTGTAAACAGATAAGAGTATAAACTATAGTACTATGGCAGAAGAAGCAGAGAAAGAAGTAACCACGTTCGAGGAATTTAAACTGAACAGGCAGTTGCTGAATGCCATTGAAGAAGCTGGCTACGAAAAGCCGACTCCCATACAATTAAAGGCAATACCGGTTATAATGGGAGGCCACGATGTAATGGGCATTGCCCAGACCGGAACCGGTAAAACGGCTGCGTTTTTATTGCCTATCCTGATGAAGGTTAAGTACGCGCAGGGCATGAACCCGCGTGCTATTATCCTGGCTCCTACCCGCGAACTGGCGATGCAGATCGAGGAAAACATCACTCTTCTGGGCAAGTATACCGACCTACGCCACACGGTAATCTATGGCGGACTTGGCCCGAAAACGCAGATCGAAACTATAAATAAAGGACTCGATATACTGGTTGCCACACCCAAGCGCCTGATGGAATTATACCTGAAAGGCGAACTGATACTGAAGGAAGTAAAAACGCTGGTGCTGGATGAAGCCGACAAGATGATGGATATGGGTTTTATGCCGCAGATCCGTCAGCTATTGGAAGTGATACCGCGCAAACGTCAGAACCTGTTGTTCTCCGCTACGATGCACCCAAAAGTAGTAGAGTTGTCAGAAGAGTTCCTGGAGTTCCCGACGCGTATAGAAGTAACGCCGCAGGCCACACCTGTTGAGACCGTAAGCCAGACTTTGTACCAGGTACCAAACCTGCGCACTAAAATTGCCATGCTTGAGCACATCATCCAGGATAGAGAAACGTTTAACCGCGTGATCATCTTTACCCGGAGCAAGAAAAATGCGGAGGACGTCGCTAAATTCCTGGAGCGGAAAGAATATGGTGAGGTTCGCGCTATACATGGCAACAAAGGCCAGAATACCCGCATCAACTCTATGGAAGCCTTTAAAGGTGGCGATGTGCGTTTTTTAGTGGCAACTGATGTGGCTTCGCGCGGGATAGATGTAACCATGGTGAGCCATGTGATTAATTTTGATGTGCCGTTTGTGTATGAAGACTATGTGCACCGCATTGGCCGTACCGGTCGCGCTGAAAATGTAGGGGCTGCTATAACGTTTGCTAACCCGGCTGAAATGTACCATATCCGAAAGATCGAGAACCTGATACGAATGCAAATACCAGAGCAGCCGATGCCACCGGAAGTTAAGATCCATGACATAACCTTTGAAGAGCAGCAGGCCATCGCCCGCGACATAGACCATCAGAAACGAAGCGAGAACCCCGACTTTAAAGGTGCCTTCCATGAGAAAAAGAGCAGGCATAAATCTAATTTCGAGAAAGGCAAAAAGAAGGGCGACCCGAAAAAGTCTGGCTGGCAGAAGACCAAAAAGAAGGGAAGCAAAAGATAACAAACTATAGCCTTGCAACTATAGTTCTCAAAAATAACAAGGGCTCCGGAGGTAAACTTCGGAGCCCTTATTTTATAGTTTAAAATATAGTTTCTAGAAAAACCGGGAAGCGAAATCCCCGAATTCAAACACCATCAGGTTCAGCAGCGCACTCCAAATAACAGAGCTCCAAAGCATATGAATAAAAATTTGCTTGCGGGGGGCACCAAACAGTGCTGCTACTACAGTGCCAACTATAGGCGTTAAAAGGATCGGGGTTAGAAAAGCTACACCTACCACACCAAACTTGTTCCAGATGGTAACTATACGGCGGTTCTTTTTACTGAACATTGGCTTATTTTTAGCACGCTGCCGTTTAGCCCACCATTTAGATAAAGCCCTGCCTATAATAGAGAAGATAATTACAGTGGTCATCATGCCTGCAATAGTCAGTAACACGGTTTCGAAATAAGTGAGGCCAACAGCTACACCAGTTAACGGGCCGGCAAAAAATTTCACCATACTTATTAAGTACACCGACAAATATTTCAGGATCTCTATCAACACGCTGCTATCTTCTTAAATTGTACTCTTGTTTAAGCTAATTACTTTTCTTAAAATATACGCTATATATTAAAAATATATGTAGCACTTTTCGAATAATATAACTGTACTTTAAATTAACTATAATCGTAATAAGCAACTGAGTAACAGACCATTCCAGTCTATAGTTCAGCTGGCTTATCTATTCTTATATCTTCGGCCCAAACGCCAGGTCGCCGGCATCGCCTAAACCAGGCACTATGTAAGATTTTTCGTTCAGGTGGTCGTCCAGGGCGCCAAGCCATATAGTTGCTTCTGGTATTTCCTGCTGCACATACTTTACTCCTTCCGGCGAGGCAATTACTGCTGCCACATGTACCTGAATTGGTTTACCGTGCTTTAACATTCCTTTATAAGCTTTCACCAACGATTTGCCGGTGGCCAGCATCGGGTCAGCCAGTATCAATATTTTATCGTGCAGGTCTGTAGATGCCAGGTATTCCATATTGATCTGCAGCTCTGTGTTCTCCTCTTCCACGCGGTAAGCACCCACAAACGTACTATAGGCCTTGTCAAAATAATTCAGCATGCCATTATATAGCGGCAAACCAGCCCGAAGTATAGTTGCCAGCACCGGCTGTGCCGTAAGCAACTGGGTTTGGGTTTGGGCCAGCGGCGTGGTTATACCGGCTGTAGTATATGGCAATGTCTTCGATATCTCGTATGCCAGCAGTTCGCCCAACCTTTCCAGGTTTCTGCGGAAACGCAGGCTGTCGTGTTGTATAGTTACATCTCGCAGTTCGGCTACAAAATGGTTGGCCAGCGAAGGCGTTGCTGTAAGGATATGCAGGTTTCTGTGGTGCATGCTTTCCAAAATTTTACCCGCTAAAGATACAGAAGTGCCGCCGCCTCACAATCGCTCCAACCATAAATTTATAGTTTATGCTTTCAGCCCTGCCCATCTACATTGTTAACTATAAACGACGGCGCAGGCCAATCCTGTATATTTTCTATCATAACAGAACAAAATCATACAAAAGCAGTAAATTCGGCTTTCAAGATATTGCATCTTTACACGTACCTCTACCGATAAAACATGAAACACATCGCATGTTTGCTATTGATGCTGCTTGGCTTAGCCAGTAGCACAACCCTGCAAGCCCAGGACACCTACGTACCTTACGACCCGGATATTTACAGACTGATAGACCGCTACCAGATTTTGTATGGAAATGAGCCGAACGGTAATCAGCAACAAGGTTTGCACCCTGCCGTGCGCCCTTATGGTAGAAAAGATGTAGCAGAGCTGGCCGAGATCAGCGCTAGAAATACCCAGACCACTGTAGATAAGTTTAATACTGATTACCTGCTGAACGACAACTGGAATTACACCACCCAGGAAAACAACACCAGCGCACGTCCTATATTTAACAGGTTTTACGAGAACCAGACCGACCTTTACCACTACGAGGGCCGAGATTTTACATTACGTGTAAGCCCTGTATTGCACCTGGAGCTTGGCAAAGATAACCAGTCGGATGGCATACGATACACCAACACACGGGGCGTACAGGTAGAAGGCGTAATTGATGACAGGTTAAGTTTTTACACATTTATAGCGGAGACGCAGGTTAAGTTTCCGGAGTATGTGAACAGGCGCATCGTACAGGAAAATGTAGTGCCACACGAGGGATGGTGGAAGCGTTTTAAAGGCGATGGCTACGATTTTTTGAATGCCCGTGGCTACCTGAACTATAACCTGACCAAACATGTGGAGATACAGCTGGGCCACGACCGCCATTTTATTGGCAACGGCTACCGCTCGCTTATTTACTCCGATTATGCACCGCCGTCTTTCTTCCTTAAACTGAATACCCAGGTCTGGCGCATCCACTATATGAACCTGTTCCAGGAACTTACTGCCAAGTACAGACGCCTGTCGCAGGATGTGTTGTTTGATAAAAAGTACATGGCTTTTCATCGCCTGGTCGTGCAGGTAACTGACAACTTTGATTTGGGCATTTCGGAAACAGTAATTTTTGGAAGAAGAAAAGGTCGTTTTGAATTGCAGTACCTCAACCCGATTATTTTTTATAGAAGTATAGAACAGGCTATTGGTAGCGAAGACAACGTAACTTTGGCAGCTGATTTTAGGTGGAATATCTGGAACCGCGTGCAACTATATGGACAATTGATGCTGGATGAGTTTTTGTTGAACGAAGTAAAAGCAGGCAATGGCTGGTGGGCTAACAAACAGGCCGGACAGATCGGAGCGAAATACATTAATGCTCTTGGCGTAAATAACCTGGACTTGCAGGGCGAGCTAAACATCATCAGGCCATATACCTATCAGCATCTCGACAACTATAGAAACCTGCAGCACTTTAACCAACCGCTGGCGCACCCAACCGGAGCAAACCTGTACGAACTGATCGGGGTTGTGCGCTACCAGCCCTTGCCAAGGTTAAACCTTACGGGCAAAGCTATCTATACCAAGTTTGGGCAAGACGAATATTCGGCGACGGATACTATAAACTGGGGTGGCAACGTAAACCTGCCTTACACTTTACGCCCAACCGACTACGGCCACAAAATAGCGCAAGGCAATACTACTAACCAACTACACTTAGACCTGACTGCCAGTTTCCAGCTACGCCACAATGTATTTGTTGATCTGAAGCAGATAATCCGAAGAACGGACGCAGAAATTAACAGTATGGATCTGAATACCACCTTATCATCCGTAGCTTTCCGCTGGAATATTCCGCAGCGACTTCACGAGTTTTAAGATCAACTATAGAAACAAAAACGGCTATACTTGTTTTAGCAGGTATAGCCGTTTTGCTTATCGAGGGAGGTCTTTCTGTAAGATTTCCCGTTCCTTATCTGTCCATTTATCCTTAAGAGGAATTATATTAGCTGCATCTGCAAAAACCGGTTCCTTTTTTATATTCGACCCTAAGGTTATCCGGATGAAGTGATGATTGAAAACGCCCAGCGCTACATGGACCGGCTTTATATCTCCATAATCTATACTTCGCTTTTTGCTCCGGAAGTATAAATCCCAGTCGGCAGCTTGTATGCGCTCATCCCAAAAACCTACTTTATCCAAAGCGCTGCGCTTCATTATTACGGAGTTACCTAAAAAGCCCTCAATCACATCGGTGCCATAATTTGCGTAGCGCTTTTCATTAAACTTCTCCCAGTTGCCATACATCAGTTTTACCATTAGCCTGAACGTGAAATCGTTTTTGGCAACGTATCCTACAAAGTTTTTAATGGCTTTCCAGCGGCGGTGCAGTTTGCGAGTTGCTTTTGGTGTTTCGGCTCGCTCTATGCCAGCGGGCGTGGCGATCTCCAGGCCGTGTGCATCCATTGCCTCCAATAGCTTTTTATCCCAGTGCGGGGCAACTATAATATCGTTGTTCAGAAAAGCGAACACATCATACTTGGCAGCTCTGATGCCCTGGTTCTGGCAATAAGGGTACGAAAAATTCTGGCTGTTTTCGATTACGGTGGCACCTATACTTTTATAATACTCGCGGCTGCCATCAGTAGAGTTGTTGTCAACTATAATCAGCTCGTAAGTATGGTAAGTATACTTTTGCAGGTGCTCCACAAAAATCTTGTTAATGGCTAACTGGTTATGCACCGCCACGATGATACTTATCATAAATGCCTGGTTATAGTTAATCTGGAGTGCAAAAGTAGTAAAACCGGCTGATATACATGGGCTGAAAGTATAAACCGTGGGCTAAACGCTAATTAATTAGTAACTTGCGGCCGTTTTTTATTAATCCCTGATGAAGATTTTTTTCAGATTACTTGCATTTGCAAAACCATATAGCCGTTACGTACCATCGTATGCAATTTTGGCGTTGCTTGCAGTTGTTTTCGGCCTTTTAAATTTCACGCTGCTTATTCCGCTGCTAAATGTGCTGTTCGATACCGCTCCGGCCAAGCAGCCCGTAGAGCCAACATTTGCCCTTAATATAGATTACTTTAAACAGCTTTTTGATTACTGGTTCTATAGTATCCGCTTTGAATATGGCGCAAAAGGAGCCCTGCAGTTTGTTTGCGGCATTATACTGGTATCGGTTTTCCTGGCTAACCTGTTTAAGTATCTGTCGCAGCGTGTGATGACGGATATGCGAACTGCCGTAGTGCGCAATGTGCGCCATGCGCTGTTCGAGAAAATGACCCAGTTGGATATCGATTTCTTTAACAAGCGCCGCAAAGGAGACCTGCTTTCCAGCCTTTCCAGCGACGTGATAGAGATCGAATCATCTATAGTTAGCTCGGTGCAGGTGGTGTTCCGGGAGCCGCTGATGCTGGTAGGTTATGTAGTGTTGCTGTTTATGATGTCGGTGGAGCTGACTTTGTTTACGATGCTGGTACTGCCTGTTTCCGGTTTTGTGATTGCCACTATCTCTAAAAAACTGCGCCGCGATGCCAAGCGTGGACAGGCCTTGCTGGGCAATATCCTGAGCGCGATGGAAGAAACTATTTCCGGTAACCGCATCGTGAAAGGTTTTAACGCCGAAGCTTACGTGCAGGAAAAGTTTGACAAGGAGAATAATATGTACCGCAAGGTATTAAAGTCAGTATTCAACAAAAAAGAGCTGGCCTCTCCGGTTTCAGAATTTTTGGGTGTAACGGTAGTTGCAGGCATCCTTTTATACGGTGGCCAGCTGGTGCTCGAAAACCGCTCTGACCTGAGTGCATCCGAGTTCCTGACTTACATTATACTTTATTCCCAGATACTGGTGCCTGCCAAAAATATCTCCAATGCTTTTACAAGTATACAGCGTGGTATTGCGTCGGGCGAGCGTGTGTTGGGCATCATCGATCATCCGATAGAAATAAAAGAAAAACAGAATGCGATACCTGTACCGGAGTTTAACGAAAGCGTGGAGTACCGAAATGTAGAGTTCAACTATGGCGATGACAAAGTGCTGGATGGGGTGTCGTTCTCGCTGGATAAAGGAAAGATCATTGCACTGGTTGGTCCGTCGGGTTCGGGTAAATCAACTATAGTTGACCTGTTGCCACGCTTTTATGACGTAGTTGGTGGGCAGATATTGATTGACGGAAAAGATATCCGGGATGTGAAGTTGCAAGACCTGCGCAGCCATATGGGTATTGTAACCCAGGAGTCTATCCTCTTTAACGATACCATCTTCAACAACATTGCCTTTAACAAAACCGACGCCACCGAAGAAGAAGTAATTGCAGCAGCCAAAGTAGCTAATGCGCACGAGTTTATCATGGAAACGCCAAACGGTTACCAGACCATGATCGGCGACAGGGGCAGCAGGTTATCGGGTGGGCAGCGCCAGCGACTTAACATAGCACGGGCTATACTTAAAAACCCGGCAATACTTATTCTGGATGAAGCTACATCGGCATTGGATACAGAATCGGAGAAATTGGTACAGGAGGCATTAACCAACCTAATGCGCAACCGCACTTCTATCGTTATCGCACACCGATTAAGTACCATTCAGCATGCTGATGAAATATTGGTATTACAGAAAGGCAAAGTAGTAGAGCGCGGCACGCACGACCAACTATTACTAACCAGCGGCTTATATGCTAAATTAACCCAGATGCAATTGGTGCAATAACGGAATAATAGTATAATCAGGCATATAACATTGCCTTTTTGCATGAATCGTGCAACAGGTATTTTAAAATAACAATATCTTTTTTTAGATTTAGTGAGACTTGTTGTTATACCTAAAACCACCCTAAAGCATGAGAATACTTAATACCCTTTTTAATATAGTTGCGGTGGCATTCGCCCTGACTTTGGCCTTAGTGCTGACAGCTATAGTTACGGAGAGTGCAATATTTACGAGTATAAGAACCGAAGCACAAATTTTAGTATTATACAAAGCTTTGGCCGGCGTTGGTGCTGGCATGCTGGTATTAAAAGTAGTGCTTAGTAGTTTATATGCCGCCAACCTGCGCTACGAAAACCATATCGCCCAACTGAAGTTAAACGACCTGAAAGTTGAGTTGTATGAGCGTCGCCAGGAATTCAGAAGCAATAACTTCAGAACACCTTTAACCGAAGAGCGCCTGGAGGCCGCTGCGGTTTAACAACATACCATGACAACAACAATTCTGGCAGAACTGGAGCAGGCCCAGCAAACGCTTGCAAACTTTATTGCTGATAAAAACAACATTGCAACTATAGAACAGGCAGCTATAGTTATGGCCGATGCTATAAAAGCAGGTGGCAAAATTATTTCGTGCGGGAACGGTGGGTCTATGTGCGACGCCATGCACTTTGCCGAAGAACTGACAGGACGTTACCGCGACAACCGCAAAGCCTTACCCGCTATTTCTATATCTGATGCCAGCCACATGAGCTGCGTGGGCAACGACTATGGGTACGATTTTGTGTTTTCGCGCTATGTAGAGGCACTGGGTAATAGCAATGATGTGTTGCTCGGGATTAGCACCAGTGGCAATTCCGGCAATGTGATTAAAGCGGCCGAAGCAGCCAAAGCCAAAGGCATGAAAGTAGTTGGCCTTACCGGCAAAGATGGTGGTAAACTGGCGCCGCTCTGCGATGTAGAGATCCGGGTGCCGCACATGGGCTACGCCGATCGCGTGCAGGAAATCCACATCAAAGTAATACACATACTTATATTGCTGCTCGAAAAGCAGCTGACGTAAGCAGTAAAGTTTTAACTACTAACCAAAGGTACGTATAAGGATAAAAGCAGCTAAGCTATAGTTGCGTTTATCCTTATTTTTTTAACCATGCGGCAGCTGTTCTTATTCTTACTTCTACTTCCGATACTGGCCTGTTCCGATAACAGCACTAAAACGCCGGAAAACGATAAGCCCGCCCCAGTCACTACCACATCTCCAGATACAACAAACACTCCAACAACTAAAACTATAGTTGAGAAACCTAACATTGATCCCAGTTTCCTGATAGTGCCGGGACAACGCATAGGGCAAATAAGTTTGGGCCAGACAGCTGAAAAAATAAACAATACCTTGGGCAAAGCCGACAGTGGAGATGCCGCGATGGGCAAGGCCTTGTCGTTTTGGTATGGCAAAGGCAGGCATAAACAAAACTATGTGGCCGTATACTTCTCCCGGAATTTTGACGGAGGCCCGGAAGATTTACTTGCCCGACAGATCCGTGTAAACTCATCAAGCTTTAAAACACCCGAAAGCATAGCTCCCGGAAGTCGCATTGCCAGCATCAGACAAAATTATACTTTAAAGCCTATCGCCTACTATAGCAACCCAATGCAGCAACAAATTTATATTTACGACGACACAGCTAAAGGAATTGCCTTTGAAATAGCTACCTCTGACAGTAGTTGCGTTGCTATTACTATTCATCAAAAAGGTGAGAACGTTACCAACTCGTACCTTCCTGTTCACCCTGACATGGTTCGCTTAAAGGAGTAGCGCAACTTTAGATGATAACTGCCAGGCTTCTTCCATTTTAAACTTTAAACTATAACCAATCCTTATAAAAGCTTAGCAACTGATTATCTTTACCTGATCAGAGTTAAAACCGGAATTTATTTCTGAAGCCCGGTGTTCCGGCTCAAATAATTCTCAACTTATACTTCCTAAAAAGAAAGTATGCTCATCAAAACATTTGGCAGTGCCGTGCAGGGCGTAAATGCCTATACTATAACTGTAGAAGTAAGCGTTAGCGCCGGTACAAAATATTTTCTGGTTGGTTTACCCGATAATGCCGTGAAAGAAGGCGAGCAGCGCATCGAAGCAGCGCTTAAGCATTACCACTATAAAATGCCCCGCCAGAAAGTGGTCATCAACATGGCCCCTGCCGATATCCGTAAAGAAGGCTCGTCCTATGACCTAACTATAGCGATGGGTATACTGGCAGCCTCTGGCCAAATTGCTCCTGACAAGGTTTCGCAGTACATGATAATGGGTGAGTTGTCGTTGGATGGAGAGTTACGGCCGATTAAAGGTGTTTTACCCATTGCCATACAAGCCCGCAAAGAAGGTTTTAAAGGAATTATACTTCCGGCCCAGAACGCCAACGAAGCAGCTATAGTTAACAACCTCGATGTAATACCAGTCAGGACGATACAGGAGGCGATAGATTTTCTGGATAACCGGCTGGAGATTGAACCGATGGTGGTAAATACCCGCGAAATGTTCCAGAACCAGGCAGACCAGTATGCAGCCGACTTTGCCGATGTGCAGGGCCAGGAAAATATAAAACGCGCCCTGGAGATTGCAGCCGCAGGTGGCCATAACCTAATCATGATCGGGCCTCCGGGTGCCGGTAAAACTATGCTGGCAAAACGCCTGCCGTCTATCCTGCCGCCGCTATCCATGCACGAAGCCCTGGAGACAACCAAGATCCATTCAGTAGCAGGCAAACTGGGCGAGGCTTCGTCTTTATTAACAACCCGCCCCTACCGCTCGCCGCACCATACTATTTCTGATGTAGCACTT
This sequence comes from Pontibacter fetidus, assembly GCF_010119545.1. GTDB lineage: Bacteria > Bacteroidota > Bacteroidia > Cytophagales > Hymenobacteraceae > Pontibacter > Pontibacter fetidus. Next base: position 20,216 of record NZ_JAAEAA010000029.1, read on the forward strand.
GTTGGTGGCGGTGGCGTACCGCAGCCCGGCGAAATTTCTTTATCGCATAACGGGGTATTGTTCCTGGATGAGTTGCCAGAATTTAAGCGAACGGTGCTGGAAGTAATGCGTCAGCCGCTGGAAGAACGACGTGTAACTATATCCAGGGCAAAAACAACGATAGATTTCCCGGCTAACTTTATGCTGGTGGCCAGCATGAACCCATGCCCATGCGGCTTCTATAACCACCCGGAGAAGGACTGTGTTTGCGGACCGGGCATAGTGCAACGCTATTTAAATAAAGTAAGCGGACCTTTGCTGGACCGCATTGACCTGCATGTTGAGGTTACGCCGGTTACGTTTGATGAAATGACTGCCACCCGGAAATCAGAAGACAGCACTACCGTGCGCGAGCGTGTGGTAAAAGCCAGGGCCGTACAGCAGGACCGCTTTAAAGATTATCCGCAGATACACTCTAACGCCATGATGCCCTCGCAAATGGTAAAAGATATTTGTAAGATAAATGATGCCGGCAGAACATTACTTAAAACCGCCATGGAACGTCTGGGGCTTTCGGCAAGAGCCTACGACCGCATCCTTAAAGTAAGCCGAACGATAGCTGACCTGGCCGACTCACCGGAAATAAAAATTGAGCATTTGGCCGAAGCCATTCAGTACCGTAGTTTAGACCGCGAAGGCTGGGCAGCTTAAACTTTAAAAGCAGATCCTCAACCTATTTATTATAAACAAGTTATACAGCGCAATATCTTACTAAGGTATTGCGCTGTTTTGTTGCTATAGGCCAGCAATACTTCTGCCCAAATTGCTACCCTCCTGCCTAAAATCAAATCTAATTTCCTATACCTTTCTACAAACCCTGCGTAATAGGCTAACGTCGGGCACAATTGCCTGATGTAGTAATACCCTAATGTAGAATAACCACTATGAAAAAATTACTCTTATTAGTTTTTGCTTTTGCGACAACAATGGCAGCACAGGCCCAGGTCGGGTTTGGTTTGCGGGTTGGCGCTAACTATTCAGATTTCAGGGGAGATAACGCCCCGGAAAATACTGACAGAATTTTTGGTGCACACGCAGGCTTAACGGCCAACATTCCGGTTTCAGCTGATAATTTTTTCTCGGTGCAGCCGGAAGCACTCTTCTCGATGAAAGGAGCTAAAGGTACAGATGATCTGCGCCTGTATTATGTAGATATCCCGGTATTGGCACGCGTTAACACCGGCCTGCTTTATTTCGAAGCCGGACCGCAGCTATCTGTAAATGTTGGCGATAACGTAGACAATGATGCCATCATTCAGCCAGACTATAGAAGAACAGGTTTAGGCTATGTAGCCGGACTTGGAATTGGTACACCACTTGGCGTAAGTGTAGGAGTGCGTTACAACAGCGACATCTCTAAACTATTTGACGAGGGGGATGCAGAAGTTTATAATGACGTATTTATGCTTACGCTTGGCTATGCCTTCGGTAGCAGATAAGAATTGCCTTAGTACAACTTAAAACTATGGAAAGAGCCCGGCACCCGCCGGGCTTTTTGCTTTTTGCAGCAGCAGTAAAAAAACATACTATATAAAAGCAATCTATATAGGGTAAAACTATATTCTGGCACTGTTGTTGTAAATGGGTTCTCAGATTGCAATCTAAATAACTGGCTACGGCAAAAATCTTTCAGGTTAAGCTTCAGGCAGTTGAGTTTTAAATAAGTTAAAATCGAAAAATCAGAAAGCTAAAATATCATAAGTGCCGTATATGGCTCGTTAGCAGTACAATTAACTAAAACAGAAAGACCATGAAAAAACTATTTATTATAGGCGCGATGCTGCTTGCAGGCGCTACAGCTACCCAGGCACAATCAGGTTTAGGTATCAGAGGTGGTGCAAATTTGTCCAATTTATCCGGAGACCTTCGTAACGAGGATAACTTCGAGAACAAGTGGGGCTTCCATGGAGGTATCACCTACAACATTGGTATAGTTGATAACTTCTTCTCGATACAGCCGGAGCTGCTTTACTCTCAGAAAGGCTTTAAAAATGCTGATACGGAGTTTGAAGTTGGAGGTGTAAACTATAAGCGCACCGGTAAAGTAAACTATAACTACCTGGACCTGCCTGTAATGGCGAAGATCAAAGCTGGACCGTTATATTTTGAGGCTGGTCCGCAGGCATCGTACCTGTTAAGTGTAAACAACGAAACCAAAACTTACCTAGACGGCAACTTACAATCCAGCTCGCGTGATGAAAAAGATAAAGAAGGCTTAAAAGAGTTTGAGTTTGGTTATGGCGCCGGAGTTGGTTTTGCGTTAGGCAACACAGTTAACTTAGGTGTTCGTTACAATGGCAGCTTAAGCGACTTCGTAGAGAAGGACGTAAATTTTGATGGCGATGTAACAAATGCGCGTCACTCTACGATCATGTTTACACTGGGCTTAACTATCCCAACTGCCCGTTAATTCCGAAACTATAGTTGCTTATCTTTAAGCAGCTTAAATAAAAAAAACCCCGGTGCTACTTTAGTGCCGGGGTTTTTTTATTCATTTCAGATCAATCTATAGTTACTTGCTCATCTCGGCATAGTATTTATAAAACAGCGGAATGGTTTCGATGCCCTTCATGTAGTTAAATACACCAAAATTCTCGTTCGGCGAATGTATCGCATCGCTATCCAGGCCAAAACCCATCAACACAGAGTCCAGACCAAGCTCTGATTTAAACATGGCAACTATAGGAATAGAACCGCCGCTGCGCACAGGTATAGGTTTTACGCCAAAAGTTTCTTCGTATGCTTTAGATGCTGCCTGGTAAGCTACCGAATCAGTTGGCGTAACAACCGGTTCGCCACCGTGGTGCGGCTTAACCAATACTTTTACACTGGCCGGAGCTATACTTTCAAAATGCTTTGTAAACTTCTCTGTTATCTCAGCTGATGTCTGGTTTGGCACTAAACGCATCGAGATCTTAGCAAATGCCTTAGATGGAATTACTGTTTTGGCGCCTTCGCCGGTATAGCCACCCCAAATGCCATTTACGTCCAGTGTCGGTCGGATAGAAGTGCGTTCCATAGTAGTATAGCCTTCTTCGCCGTGTATATCGCTAAGGTCAAGTGCCTTTTTATACTTGTCCAGACTAAATGGGGCGCGGGCCATCTCGGCACGTTCTTCCTGGCTCAGTTCAGTCACGTTATCGTAAAAGCCCGGTATCGTTATGTGGTTGTTTTCGTCGTGCAGCGATGCGATCATCTGGCAAAGTATATTGATCGGGTTTGCCACAGCGCCACCATATAAGCCGGAGTGCAGGTCGCGGTTAGGGCCGGTAACTTCCACCTCCATGTAGCTCATGCCACGCAGGCCCGTTGTAATAGATGGCGTATCGTTTGCCAGCATTCCGGTATCTGATATCAGGATCACATCAGCAGCCAGCTTGTCTTTGTTGTTTTTCACAAACGTGCCCAGGTTTTCAGAGCCAACTTCCTCCTCACCTTCAATCATAAACTTCACGTTACATGGCAGCGCATTGTTTTGCATCATCACCTCAAACGCCTTTACGTGCATGTACATCTGGCCTTTGTCGTCGCAGGCACCGCGCGCGTAAATTTTACCGTCTTTTATTACCGGCTCAAATGGCGGCGAGTTCCATAGTTCGTATGGGTCGGCAGGCTGCACATCGTAGTGGCCATAAACCAACACCGTTGGCAAACTCGGGTCAATGATCTTTTCGCCGTACACAATCGGGTAACCGGCTGTTTCGCATAGTTCTACTTTATCGGCGCCGGCTTCCTGCAAACGGGCTTTTACAAACTCGGCCGTGCGTATCACATCCTGCTTAAACTTAGGGTCAGCGCTAACCGACGGAATACGGAGCATATCGAGCAGCTCGTTTAAAAAGCGGTCTTTGTTCTCGGAGATATAGTTATTCATCAGCTTTAATTTTGTTTAGGTTAAAGTTAATAAAAAATGCCACTCCTACTGTACAGAGTGGCATTTTAAGATCATCAGCTATAGTTGCTTTACTTTTTACGGCTCAGGTTAATATTGGCTTTGCTTTCTTCGCCGGCGAGCAGTCGGTTTATGTTCTTACGGTGCGTAATTACAACCAATGCAAACAGTATAAACCCGAAAACGATAAGGATCGGATTATCCGGATGAAAGCGTGGCAACAGCAGAAGTATAGGGAAAGCCAGCGCCGCGATCATAGACCCCAGCGACACATAACGCGACGTAAACAGCACAATCACAAATATTACCATACACAGCAGCGCCACATCGGTTTGTATGGCCAGCATCATACCCAGCAAGGTGGCAACGCCTTTACCGCCTTTAAACTTTTCGTAAACCGGGAAGATGTGCCCCACTACTGCCAGCATACCCATTATCAACTGGAAAATGATCAGTTTTTCGGCAGGTATGGCTCCAAACACTACCAGTAAACCAGCCAGCGACGTAGCAGCCCAGCCTTTAAAAATATCGATGAGCATAACTATAGTTCCCGGCTTTTTGCCCAGCACCCGGAAGGTATTAGTTGCCCCGGAGTTACCACTGCCATGTTGCCTGATATCGATACCGTAGTACCATTTACCCAGCCAAACTGCCGTACAGATAGAGCCGATAAGGTATGCCGCTATGAAAAGTATAGCTATTAATAAAATATCCATTAATGTCTGGTTCTTGTTTTAAGTAAGCCTGATGTATCCACTTTGCCCTGTTTAGCAGCTGTGGAGGCCTTTAGAAGCTCAAATATAGATAAATCTTAATTTAAATCTAAAGTCTTACACCTGATAAATGGTATACGCTATATTTATAGTTACTGGTTACCAGGTCCGGGTTCTCCTTCACCTTCTGTGGCTTCGCCTTTTTTCTTTTTGCGCTTTTTCTCTTTTTTCGGTTGTTCGTCAATTACATCTATACTTTCTGTCGTATCAATTTCCTGTTGTTGGGTAACAACTTTAAAGCCGGTTTTGCCATCCAGGTAGTTTTTACTAAAGTGCTCCAGGAAAATATTCTTATCCATGGTCTCGCCCGGGTAAAAAGCATAGTTGGTGGTAGTGCCACGGCCACGTTTAGACTTTGCTCTTACAGCTTTGTTAAACTTCTCGTTAGATGCTACCAGGTTAAGGCCATTCTCGAAGAAACTGAAGTAATACCAGGTATACTGGTCGGCCTGCAGGTATAGGTTCAGGGTAGGTTCGCCGTTCAGGTCCTGCTTAATTTCGAGGTAACCATCTACCATGGCGTTTATATCCTGCTTTAAAATACTGGCCACTCCTATTTTGCCTGTACTATACCAGCCCTTCTGCTCATTCGACCATTTCAGATCTACTTTGTTAAGTATCAGGCTCCGGATAAGCGATTTATCCAGTTTTGGCAGCGATACAGCTTCGGTACCCGCCTTGCTTATATAGTTACGCACACCACGGTCGCCGATAAATTCGCCCAGCTTATAGTATGTTGCATCGCTGCCATCTAACGCCTCAGGAGCACTTTGCGTATTTTCTTCCAGGTTTTCGGCCATGGCTACCAGTGCTGGCTCCGGCATTTCCATATCAAAAGCCAGGAAGGTATCCAGGTTATAGCTGCTGCTGTCTACGTTGGCCGTCCCGTTTCCGGAGGCTTCTACCTTAAAGTTGCGCGACGATTTGAGCAGGTTTAGTTTACCCTCGAAATGCAGCGCATTTGTGGCCTCGCTATAGCTAAGTACGTTGCCCTGGTATGCGTTGGAATTGGCACGCTCATCCCGCTCAATTTTAAACTCCTTGTTGGCTTTGTTGTAAGAAATAGAACCATCTACCTGGAATAGGTCTAGGTCATCCTCATTCTGTTTTTTAGATACAAAGGTGTTGTATAGTTTGGCTGTAGCCGCCGACACGTGAATACCAGTATGGAGCGGTGTACCATCGGCAGCTTTCGCTTTGTGGATCGGAATTCTTACGTTAGTCGGGTTTAGGGTGTCTTTTTTATAAGAGAACCAGTCAGCGTCGGCTTCGTTACCGGTAAAGTTAAGTTTCAGTTCGCCGTCAAAATCGAGGTATGGCTTGGTAGCATGCATCAGTGCCGTTCCCCTAAACATGATCCGCGGGAAAATATAAAACTTGTCTTTCTCTTCTATAGTTGATGTTGCAAAAGAGTAGATCGGTTTGCGCTTACCCTGTGGGTTATCGAATTTAAAATCAGTAAAATGTAATCGGAAAGAATCCTGCGCCGCATTCAGGTAATCTAAGTATGCCGAACCGCTCAATAATTTACGGGCTTTTACATCTATGTTACCTTTGTAAAACTTATGGTATTGCTGCGCAGAGTCGGCCAGCACGCGGGAGTTACGCAACGTACGAATGGTGGCATCTGCAGAAACTACTACTTTACCACTATCTGGCAGCACATACATATCGGCAACGGCAATGTAAGGCACGCCACCGGCAAGTATCGTATTCTTTTTCAGGTCGTACACGCCGCTGCCTGCCATAAAGTTAAGCGAGTCCTGTTCAGGGTGCATAGAGTAAAAGTAGTTCTTGCCGCCTTTTTCGTCGGCTTTAAGGGTGATGCGTTCGGTGTTAAAATCCCAGCGGGCACTGCGCATACTTGTTTTATACTGCGCCCTTGGGAACTCTATACTTGCCGCCCCTACTTTTTCAATACCAAAATCTACGGTACCTTTAGTCATGTCGTAGTTAAACTCCACGCCCTGGGCTTTAATTGCGGGCCTCACCTGCACATCCGACTTGGCAATCATCTGCGAGTTGTTACCTGAGAAGCTACGCTGCTTAAACAAGAACTCCGGCGAGGTAACGTTGGCCACCGGGTTATCGAGCTCGCCGCTGCCATACATACCGCCCGGCGATAGTTTGGCTACGCCTTTAAACTTATACTTCTCTTTATAGATCTGCATCGGCTCTTTGTTGGTATGCAGGTACATCGAGTCTACTTTTGGCTGCCAGTTCATGCTGAAATTTTTCAGCTCTGCCACAGGAAACTCGGTGCCGTTCAGTTTCTCTTCTTTTATAGTTGCCTTTGCCCCTTTATCGGTTTTAACAGCATCCATGTAATAGGTATACTCAGGCGCTTCAAAAGTACCGGTCAGGTAGGTCAGGGTTCCTTTGCTTTGTATACCTTTCGAGCTCATCATAATGGTATCGTAAGCTATACCTTTGCCTCCAAATGCCGGCAGGCCTTTTGCCGATGGCTGGTAATAAAAGCCCAGCGTTTCGTCGGGCATCATAATCAGTTTGGTCTTGATATCCGGAAATATACCGCCAGAATGGAACGTACCATCAAACCCGATCGCCCCTTTACCCGAACTCAAACTATCCAACTTAAACGGTGGCATATCGAAGTATACCGTACTGTCGTAAGCGCCACCCAACACATCAGGCCTGTTAAACGTTACCTGGGCACCAACCGGGGCGTCAAATTTCGGGTACTCGGCATAATACTCTTTACCCGATTTATTGTCTGGTTTGTTGATGTATAGTTTACCCGTCAGGTTACCCGAGCGGCTGGTCAGTACCTGGTTCGATACTTCGCCTTTGGATGATTTACGTTTTTTAGTAACCAGGGCTATCGTGTCCAGTTTCTGCATATCGATCATGAACTTGTCGTAATCGAACTTGAACTGGGTGCCTTTAAAAGCTAGGCGGCTGGCAAACACCTGGCCACCAAACTCGATGTTACGGTTATCCAGGATGCGAACAATGCTGCTGTCCGGCACCATGTACACGCTGGCTGTATCGTTGTTAAAGGTTATTCTTTCCACCCCACGTACTTCCAGTTTGTTATTATCCATGTTCAGAGTGGCGTTGCGGCCCGATGGCACTACCGAACGGATCACGATATGGTCGTAGTCGCGTTTCTTTTTAGAGGCCTCTACATACAGCCATGCTTTTTTCTTCAGAGCGATGTAGCCTGTGCTGTTATCAAAATCCAGGAAGCCTTCGCGGGAAAGGTTATGCGCTCCCTGCCGGATAGCCTGCTCGTTTATCTTGTTATACTTGGATACATCGGCCGCATAAAACTCGTTTTTCTTAGCTTTCTGGGCATAAGCTACCAAGGCCTGCAACGGGTGGAAGGTGGCCACACCCACCAACTGCTGATACCGGTTATTGGAATAATACTCCGTAGACTCGAGCTGCACAGGTATGATGGTTTTGGTATTAAGCACCGAGAAGTTGATGTTCGGGGTGTTCAGATCCCAGAAAACGCGCTCCGCTACAATTTCCATTTCGTGGTAGGTGTCGTAGAAAGGCGTGCGACTGAAAGGGCCTTTGTCTTTGGTAAGTGTAAGTTGGTTTTGAGGTTTCGAATAGCTCAACTGCACAGCTACATGCGAAATAGAATCCTCTTTCTGATAGATAGAAACTGCTGCTTGCGATGCAACTATAACCGAGTCATTTAAAGTATAGTTAAGCGCGCGCGAACTGAATTTACGTTTGCCACCATCCACTACCGTGATCTCAGAAAGGCTGCCATCCAAAGCGCGGCTACCGATCAGGTCGCCGGCCAGCGCAAACCCGCCTCTGTATTTAATTTTTTCGCCTAAGCTTTTAACCTGGGCATCGTTGGTAAAGGACACAAAACGCGGAAACATTTTTTCACCTTTTGCACCACGCTTCTGGCTTCTGAACTCAAAAGCCCCCTCTACCGGAGCAGCTAAAACAGCGTTGTAAGTAAGCGTAACATCGGGTGCTTTAAAGCCGGCAAAAGATGTATCAAAATTATACTTCCGAAGTATAGCCGATGCCTCGCTGCCACCTGCCTCCCAATCGTAAGAACCGCCTTCGCCCACAAAAATGCCTTTGGCCAGCATCAGTTGGCCACTTGTTTTCTGGATAGCAGTAGAGTCGTAGTTGGTAGCAATGGCGATGTCCACGTTTTCCAGCTTCAGGGTTGGGCCCGATACTTGTGGCTGTGCCGGTATAAACTGCTGCTTCAGGTTATCCTTGCGGCGCTGGGCAGCTTTTTTAGCATCTTCTTTTTTCTGCGCTTCTGATTTAGGCTTTACTACCGGCGTACCCCAGCCGTCGTCTACAGATTCGGAGCTGGAGCCGGCTTCATCGTCCCAGGAGATATTATCCCACTCGCTGGAGCTTTCGGCTTTCTCGTCTTCTTTTTTACTGGTTACCCCTTCGTAAGCAAAACTAAAATTACCGCCCGTGGCATATAGTCTATAGTTGGTCTTCTGAAAAATGCGGCCTGTAGTTAAGTATAGGTTGCTTGTATTCAGGAAAGTACCGGCATTGGCCAGGTCTTCGTTATCAATCGTTTTTTCAACTACATCCAACATACTGGTAAGGCTGCTACTGCGCAGGTTATGCTTGTTTACACCGGCTACCAGCATGGCATAAAAATCGGAGAAGTGCGGGTTAGAACGCATCTTTTTACGATACATTTTCTGCGATATCTCGACTACCTGCTCTTTCTGCTTGTCGGTAAGTTTGCCGCTGTTCCAGATTTCTTCCAATCCGGCATTCAGTTCGGCAGCATTTGCTACTTTGCCAACTACCATCAGGTTTTTGGCTTCGGTAATAAACTCGGCTGGTTTGTTAGAAAATTTGCTTTGTGCCTGCGCTACAAAGGATGTCAGTAAAAATAAAAAGGGTAGAAGTTTGTACCTCATAGCAGTACCGGTTAATAAGTGTTAGCTGTTTTTAAAGATCGCAGAAACCCAGTTGTTTTTCACGCGGTGCGACAGGTAGGTTAGCCCCAGTTCGGTAGCCCGCTCCTGCAGCATCGGGAGGTCTTCGGTATAAAATCCGCTCAGTAGCAAGTAGCCTTCCGGCTTCAACACAGCTACATAAGCAGGCATATCTTCGAGTAAAACGTTGCGGTTGATGTTGGCAAGTATAATGTCGTATGGTTGGTCACCGGCTATAGTTTCAGCACCGCCTAAACGCACATCTATAGTTTCGTAACCATTCAGTTCAGCATTTTCGCGGGCATTTTCTACGGTCCAGTCTTCAATCTCAACAGCTACTATCTCTTTCGCCCCTAGTTCGCCAGCCATTATAGCAAGTATACCTGTACCACAACCCATGTCCAGTACGCGCTTGTTCTGGTGGTCCAGGGTCAGCTGGTTTTCTATCATCAGCGTGGTGGTTTCGTGGTGGCCCGTACCAAACGACATTTTCGGATTGATCACGATATCGTACTTGGCGTTAGCAGGTTTCTCGTGGAACGATGCCCGCACCGATACCTGATCGCCTATAAAAAGCGGCTCGAAATTGCGTTCCCATTCTTCGTTCCAGTTCTGGCGCGCTATTTTTTTTGTAGTATAGGTCAGCTGCACCATATCGGCGTAGCGGGCTATAGTTTCTTCCAGCGCCTGCTGGTTATACTTGTCTTCGTCAATGTAAGCACTAAAGCCATTTTCGTTCTCCACAAAGGCATCAAAGCCCAGCTCTCCCAGCTCGGCGGTTAGTATGTCCGCAAATTCAGCGTTTACTTCTAAGGTTACTTCTATAAAATCCATGGTATGTGTTATTCGCGGCAAGTGGCAAACGAGCGCACTGTGGTAAAATGCACGGTTATATCGGCCAGGTTACGGTTATCGGTTACGTACAAAATGTGATCTGCAAATGCCTTGTTAGGTGTAAGATACCAAACAGCCGTAGCATCCGCAAAAAGTTTGTTGCTCTCGCGGTATACAACCATATCGGCAAAGGCTTCTTCTTCGCCCAGGAAAACCGTGTAGGCAGCATCGTTTTTATAACGGGCATCACGCTCCAGGTACACCGAACCGTATATGCGGCAATGGTCCTTACCTACCGGCTGCGCAGAAGCACCAGTCTTAAAAAAAGGCAAAAGCGCCAGCCAGAAAGTAAATAGTACAGGCATAGTTCACATTTTATTCAAAGATAACGATTTACGGCAACAAAAAGGCTGCCAACACAATGTATCGGCAGCCTTTCTGGTTCAAAAATATAATTCTTAGAACGATTTAATGATATCGGCAAAATCTCTGGACTTAAGTGACGCCCCACCAATCAGGCCTCCATCCACATCAGGCTGCGAGAATAGTTCTTTGGCATTGCCCGGGTTACAGCTACCGCCATACAGGATAGAACAGTTAAAAGCAGCTTCGGCATCAAACATTTTAGAAAGCTGCTCACGGATATACGCGTGCATTTCCTGTGCCTGCTGGCTGCTGGCTGTGCGGCCTGTACCAATCGCCCAGATCGGCTCATAGGCTACCACTACCTGGTCAAACTCTTCATTGCTCAGGTAAGAAAGGCTATCGTGTAGTTGCTTGCCTACATACTCAAAGTGGTTCTCCGCATCGCGCTCTTCCAAAGGTTCGCCGCAGCAGAAAATTGGTCTTAAACCCTGTGCTATAGTTGCTTTCAGTTTTTTGTAAAGTGTCTGGGCATCTTCGTGGTGGTACATGCGGCGCTCGCTGTGGCCGATGATCACATATTCCGTACCAACCGACTTCAGCATACTTGCCGACACCTCACCGGTATAAGCACCGCTTTCATGCTCGCTTACGTTCTGAGCTGCCAAATGCATCAGGTCGTTGCCTTGGGTCAGTTTGCCTACGCTTTGCAGGAACGGGAAAGGTGGTGCCACGATCACGGTTACATCACCGGTTACTTCGTCTTTCACCATGTTATCGATCTCCGACACAAGCGACAGCGCTTCTTCATAGGTCTTGTTCATTTTCCAGTTGCCGGCAACAATTCGTTTTCTCATGTTTTATAGTTTGATAATGAAATTATAGTTGGTTTATCAGCTTCCGCTGCTTTACGGCAAGTTAGTAATTTATGGTTTATCCCAACCCTGCCCTCCCCTAAAAACAGGGGAGGGAGCTAAAATTTCAGACTAAAAAGCTCAATTAATTTATAATGAGCAAAGAACACCCTCTCCTGTTTTCAGGAGGGGTACAACTATAAAACTATAACCCTGAACTATAGCAAAGGCCAAATTCTGAAAATCTAACCTAATCTCATAAATCCTGATTCAGACAAACAAAAAAGCCGCAGCAACTATAGCGTTACTGCGGCTTCCAAAATTTTATAGCTCCAACTATAGTTTATCCTTCAAGAAACGGGCAGTATGGTTGTCTTCCAGTTTGGCCATGTCTTCCGGGGTACCTTCAAATAACAAGTGCCCGCCGTTTATACCACCTTCCGGGCCGAGGTCTATAATCCAGTCTGCGGATTTAATGATATCCATGTTGTGCTCGATGATGACAACGGTGTTACCGTTCTCTATCAATGCATTAATGGATGTTAGCAGTTTACTGATGTCATGAAAGTGAAGGCCGGTACTTGGCTCATCGAAAATAAACAAGATATCCTCCTGGTGCGGCTGTGCCCCTTTGGTTAAGAAAGATGCCAGTTTTACACGTTGCGCCTCGCCACCCGACAACGTATTGCTCGACTGACCCAACCGGATATAACCCAATCCAACATCATTCAGCGGTTTCATTTTTTCAATGATCTTTGGCTGGTCGGCAAAAAAGTCGATGCTGTCGGCAATGGTCATGTCCAGCACTTCGGCTATACTTTTCTCTTTGTACTTGATGTCCAGTACATCCTGCTTAAAGCGATTCCCGTGGCAGCTTTCGCAGGTTAGGTAGATATCAGCCATAAACTGCATTTCTATCTTTACCTGCCCCTCGCCCTGGCAAACTTCGCACCGACCACCTTCGATGTTAAACGAAAAGTGCGACGGTTTAAACCCACGTGCTTTAGCTAAGTGCTGATCAGCGTACAACGTCCGGATTGCATCATAAGCCTTTACATACGTTACGGGGTTAGAGCGCGACGATTTACCGATCGGATTCTGGTCTACAAATTCTACATGCTTAATCTTGTTATAGTCGCCGGCCAGTTTATCGAATTTACCAGTTGCCTCTGATGTTGCGCCATGCAGCTTTTGCATGGCTGGGGCCAGTATCTTTTTGATCAGCGTTGATTTACCTGAACCACTTACCCCCGTTACTACGGTCATCACACCCAACGGCACCTTCACGCTCAGGTTTTTAAGGTTGTTCTCGCGGGCACCAATAATCTCAACAGCGTTGCGCCATTTGCGGCGCTGGCTTGGGACTGGCACTTCCATGCGGCCACTCAGGTATTTGGCAGTGTAGGTATCGCCTTGTTTGGTCAGCTCATCCAGTGTGCCCTGAAACATCAGGTTACCGCCACCCGAGCCTGCCTCCGGTCCAATATCGATGAGTTGGTCAGCAGCGCGCATCATTTCTTCTTCGTGCTCTACAACTATAACGGTGTTGCCCAGTTGCTGCAATGTGCGCAATACGCCTATCAATTGCTCAGAGTCTTTCGGGTGCAGGCCTATACTTGGCTCATCCAGAATGTACATAGACCCAACCAATGCACTGCCCAGCGAGGTAGCCAGGTTTATGCGCTGGCTCTCGCCACCAGAAAGTGTATTAGATAATCTATTGAGTGTTAAATACCCCAAGCCTACACGTTGCAGATAACCTAAGCGGTTCGTTACTTCGGTTACAAGTCTGTCGGCCACACTGCGTTCGTGCTCCGTAAGTTCTATAGTTTCGAAAAAAGGCAGCACCTGCGTGATCGGCATCAGTACCAAATCGGTTATGCTTTTGCCATTTACTTTTACATAGCTGGCATCTTTACGTAACCGCGAACCTTTGCAATCGGGGCAGGTGGTGCGGCCACGGTAGCGCGACAGCATTACGCGGTATTGTATCTTATGTGTCTGGGTTTGCAGGTGCCTGAAAAAGTCGTTCAGTCCTTCAAAATATTTATTACCCGTCCAGAGCAGTTCCTGTTCAGCTTCTGAAAGCTCGTTGTAAGGGCGATGGATCGGGAAATCGAAGCGGATACCGTTTTTTATCAGTGGCTGCAGCCATTCGTTCATTTTATCTGAACGCCAGGGCGCGATGGCTCCTTCATACACGGTCAGGCTTTTGTCAGGTATAACCAGGTCGGGGTCAATGCCCAGCACGGAACCAAAACCTTCGCAGGTCTGGCAGGCACCGTATGGGTTGTTAAAACTGAAGAAGTTGACTGACGGCTCTTCAAATACCATCCCGTCCAGCTCAAACTTATCTGAGAAAACACGCTCCTGCTCATCGCCATACTTTACGCGGCACTCGCCATGTCCTTCGTAAAAAGCAGTCTGCACTGAGTCGGCAATTCGAAACTGCAGGTCTTCGTCGGCTTGGTAAATAACGGCGCGGTCTATCAGGATGTATACTTCTTTGCCCAGCTTCGGATTTTTCTGCTCCAGCAGTTCTTCAATAAAGTAAACTTCGCCGTTGGCATAAATTCGGGAATATCCCTTCTGTAAGAGCAGGTCCAGTTCTTTAGCCAAGGTGCGGTCTTTCTGTTGCTGCAGCGGTGCCAGTATCATAACACGGGCTTCATCTTCCAGCGAGAAAATAAAGTTCACCACATCTGTTACCGTGTCTTTCTTAACTACCTCCCCAGAAATGGGCGAAATAGTTTTGCCGATGCGTGCATACAACAGCTTCAGGTAATCGTAAATTTCTGTGCTGGTACCTACCGTAGACCGGTTGTTTTTTATACTTACTTTTTGCTCGATGGCGATGGCCGGGCTGATACCTTTAATGTAATCCACATCCGGTTTATCCATACGACCCAGGAACTGGCGGGCATACGAGCTTAAGCTTTCCACGTACATGCGCTGTCCTTCGGCATATAATGTATCAAAAGCAAGTGATGATTTACCTGAACCGGAAAGGCCTGTAACAACTATAAATTGGTTGCGTGGCAGGGCTACGCTTAGGTTTTTAAGGTTATGCACCCGTGCACCTTTTATAATTATATTCTGACGCGCGTCTAACTCGTCGAGGTTATAGTTGGGAGTTATTGCCATAGTAGCACCGACTTTAAGGGCAGCAAAAACCTGCTGCAAAGCCTTTTTCTTTCTTTATATAATTGTGTAAAGTTACAAATACCCTCCTTCTTTTAGAAGTAGTTTATCTGGTATGCGCTGTCCTATAGTTTAATTGGCGCCTTATTCTTAAAAATGCAGCGTTAAACTTGGCTAAAGCATCTTTTTGTAACAGCAGCAAGCACAAAAAGGTTTAGCTTTCTGCAATTATACACTAGCACTTATCCAACTGGCTGTTAGCTAAATTTGCATTCAATTTCCTGAAAAACATGATTATAGTTTTAACGGGAAAGTATTGCAATCGTACACTTGTATATAGCCGCTGCATATGTATGGCTGCCGCAGGCTGTATCCGGAATTGTACTACAAATGCCGTTACTGCCTGCACGTACCAAAACAGGTTTTTGCCCACCTGACTGCACGCGCAATCAACCTCCCTCTACCCCGGCCTTTGCGCCACACCCGCCGCAAGGCTACTATACTTTGTTACCCATTTTTTGCCGGGTATGCAGCTGATGCTATGTGAGACTGAACCAAAATACCCACGCTATGAAAAATAAGTTTACATTACCAATTATAATTTCCTGCCTGTTTTTGCTTGCTTTAATTCCACTCAAAGTTCTAGGACAGCCTACACAAATAGGACAGAGAGATTGTTTTTATATCCCTGACAATGAGTGCTATGCAGTAGGATATGTAAGTGTAACGCCTCGTCCGCCCCAGGAAGGGGGTCCACAAAATGACCAATTGGATGTAGAATTATTTTTTCAGGATATCTGTGGAGTTGTTTCTGATATAACAATCAATCAAGTGCAAGGCAGACCTATCGTAATCCCAGACGGAGAAATTACTGCTGAACTTCAAACCATTTCTTTTCAAGTAAATGCGAGTTCATTTAAGGACGGGCTTTTAAAAGTTACGATTGGGCTTGGAGGTAATGACGCTGATGTTGTTGATTTATATTTCGACGAATCATTGGATTGCGGCATAATCACACCTCTACCCGTAGAACTTACCAGGTTTGAAGGCAAAGCAACGGAAAGTGGTATAGCGTTGGAATGGGCTACTGTCAGCGAACTTAACAACAGCCACTTTGAAATAGAGCGCAGCACCGATGGCGAAAGGTATACAAGTATAGCTAGGCAGCAAGGCCATGGCACAACCTCAACACCGGCAACCTATAACTACACCGACAAGCTGCCAAAGAACGGCACAAACTATTACCGCCTGAAACAGGTTGATTACGACAATACCTATAGTTACACCAAAACGCTGGCAATAAAATGGCAGGCCGGCGATGCCATACAGCTAGCAATGGTACCAAATCCTTGCCGCAACGGCGATTGCAAAATAGCGCTTACTAACGCAGCCGACCGCAAAACCCTGTTACAACTAAAAGACATGGCCGGTCGGGTAATTTATTCGAAAACTGTTACCAGCGATAGTCACCTGTTTGAGCTGCCACTTAACGAGCTAGGCAAGTATAAAGGGCTCTACTTTTTGTCGGCAACTACAGATGGGCAGGTAATACACCAACGCATTTTGCTGGAGTAAGCTCTACAGACTATAGTTTAAACAACTGGGTTAGTAAAGGTTATAACCTGCGGCCATACCTTATCCGTATGAGGGTAGATCAACTAAACTAACCAAACAACTTATGGGAAAAGGAGATAAAAAATCCAGGAAAGGTAAAATTGCCAAAGGCACTTACGGCAACAGGCGCCCACACAAAAGCAACAAAGCTGCCACTACTTCCGAAAAGCAAAACGCTGAAAAGTAAACAGCTCATAAAACACCAATGCCACCACAGCTTTGTGGTGGCATTGGTGTTTTATGCTTTTAACTTAAGCTGTAGTTGGCTCCAGATCCAGGTTACGTAATTTGTCCGCTTTTAAGGCAGTTACTCCTACTACACCGAGGGTTATCAGTCCGCCCAGCACTACAGAAGGCACTGCACCCAGCAACTTGGCCATGGCCCCGGCCCTGAATGCCCCGATCTCGTTAGAGGAGCCTACAAAAATACTGTTAACCGATGATACCCTACCTTTCATATACTCCGGGGTAAGGGTATGGATAAGCGTAGAACGGATGATGACACTGATGCTATCGAAAGCGCCACTGAGTATAAGCATCACCAGCGAGAACCAGAAATTGGTAGACACTCCGAACAAAATAAGGCTTACACCAAAACCAGCCACACACCAAAGCATTTTTTTACCAGCCTGCACCGTTATCGGGTAATATGCCATCCAGACGGCCATAATTACGGAGCCAACTGCCGGGGCTGCACGCAAAAATCCAAGTCCCTGTGGGCCTGTTTTCAGGATATCGGAAGCAAAAATGGGCAGCAACGCTACAGCACCGCCAAACAATACGGCAAACATATCCAGCGAAATGGCATTCAGTATAACCTGGTTGCCAAACACGAACTTTATTCCCGACTTCAGGCTTTCTTTCAGGTTCTGAGGGTTAATGTTTTCCGGTAACGGCTTGGCTGCTATCAGCGCAAAAGAAAGCAGCGAGAGAAATACAAGTATAGCATCAGTAGCATAAGCGGCTGTAATGCCATAAAACCCATATACCAACCCACCTATGGCCGGGCCAACCAGCGACGCAGCCTGCCAGGTAGTGCTGCTCCAGGTAATAGCGTTTGCGTATAGTTGCTTGCCGGTTACCAGTTGCGGCATAAACGAAAACACGGCTGGGTTCATAAAGCCACGCGCAATACCACTTATAAATATGATCACGTAAATAGGCAACACCCCAAACAGCGCAATTGTATTACTTATAGCCAGGGTAAAGTATAGCAAAGCCGCAGAACAGAGCATCAGTACCGAAACTACTACCATAATGATCTTTTTACGTGGCACCATATCAGCTAAATAACCAGCATAAAGCGACACAACTATAGATGGTATAGCTTCGGCAAGCCCGATCAACCCGAGCGAGAAAGGGTCTTTTGTGATGTCGTAGATTTGCCAGCCAACTATAACGGCCTGTATTTGCATGGCCAGCGTAATGCACAACCTTGCCGAAATGTATAGCCTGAACTCAGGCAACCTAAGCACCGCGTAGGGGTCATGTTTTATAGTTTCCGGGCCCTTCTTCTCTTTCATATTTACTTCTTAAACCTATTGTACTATACCTGGCATCCTGGGTATAAACCACAAAGGTAAGCAGCAGCAACTTGCATTTAGCTTTTGCAGGTAGTTTTATTAGAGCCGGATAGCAGCTTTTGACCAGGCACCGTAATAGGCAAACCAGCATAAACTGCCAGCAACCTGCGCCATAACACTAACTTACTAATTAACAACACCTTACCTTAAACTTTATTAGAAACATAGATTTTTATCAACAATACCGCAACACTCCGGTTATCTAAGAAGTATAACTTTTTATAGAGCGGGCCTTTTTTTCCTCAGCAATGGCACCCGTTCTTTTATCTGTGCGCCCACATCGCATTTCTGTTAAGATCTTGTTAAAAACAGCGCACACATGTGATCATATTATTAACAATGCCTTTATGGTTTAACTGGTATGCTCTGGTCTCGTACCTTGTGGAGCAAGGAAGCATACGCATTACTTATTTTTTTACTCTTAGATATTGACACTATGGAATTACTGGACATCAAAAATTTATTGGGAAACATTGAGAAGAAGGTGTACCAGCAGGAAATTACGACAAGTACAGACGTAACCACGCTGATAAATGCAGAAATTGCCAAAGCTATAAACTTACAGAACGGCCTTGCAAACAATACACCCGACGACGCTTTAAAAAATGTATCCTGCACTACCCTTGAGTGCTATCTGGACCACCTGAAAGCCCTGGAGAAAAAACTACAGACGCCATGCGATATTTCGGCGCAGTGCAAGCCAGTGGAAGAACGAGAGATTAACCGCAGAATTTTACTTATACTTAACCGTTTAAAGAAATATAGCCGGGAATAGAACTTTACAAAACGAATACTGCCAGAAAACCTTCGCCAGGCCTAAAACCCGGCGAAGGTTTTTTGTTGCGCTATAGTTTGATTTACCTCACACCAGCCCTCTCCTAAAAAAGGAGAGGGAGTTTTTGCTTTTGCTGTAGTTGACTTTGTAGTTCTATAGTTGCTGCTGGTCATCCCCCTGCCCCCTTCAAAGGGCAGGGCCGTTAAGTTCTAGCAAATTCTCCCCTTGAGGGGAGCGCAGAGGGGTGTTTGTATTAGCGGGTGAATTTAAAACTGGCTAACAATTGGCTTTTTGGTCCTGAATAACACCCCTATAATCC
>NZ_JAAEAA010000002.1 GCF_010119545.1 Pontibacter fetidus
CCCGAAGGCCTCACCTGAGCCTGAAAATGTGTACACCACAGCAGGTACATCAAAAAACCTGTGAGCTAATGCCCACAGGTTCTCTAAAATCATCGTAAAACCTGTCAACTTATTTTAGGACGGGTCAATTATTATGCAAGCTTAAGCTTTTACGGCTTCTCTTTTCAGTGTACTCTTTCTATCCGGCCCTACTGAAACTATAGTTATCGGAACATTTAAATGAGACTCTATATAAGACAGGTAATTCTTGAATGCTTCAGGTAGTTCATCTATCGATTCTATTTTATTTAGGTCGACCCTCCAGCCTGGCAATTCCTCATATATAGGCTCAATGTGCTCCTCCAAAGAATGTGGCAACTGATCTGTAATTTCTCCTGAGGCTAATTTATAGTGTGTACAAACTTTTATAGTCTCAAAGTCAGTAAGCACGTCTGCTTTCATCATGTTCAACTGCGTTACGCCATTCAGCATGATGCTATATTTTAAAGTAGGTAGGTCTACCCAACCACAACGACGTGGACGACCTGTAGTAGCACCGAACTCGCGTCCTGCTTTTCTGATTTCTTCTCCTACTTCATCCGAGAGTTCTGTTGGAAATGGTCCGCTTCCCACACGCGTACAATATGCTTTAAAGATACCATACACTTCGCCAATGTATTTAGGTGCAACGCCTAAACCTGTGCAGGCACCTGCAACCATAGTTGTAGATGATGTTACAAACGGATACGTTCCGAAATCTACATCCAGCAAAGATCCCTGGGCACCTTCAGCTAATATGCGCTTGCCCTCTTGCAGAGCATTATTAATCAGGTATTCGGTATCTGCCAGTTTCAACGTGCGCAAGTAGGCCACAGCTTCAAAGAATAACTCTTCCTGCTCACCTAAGTCCATGGTCTGGCCATAGAACTCTACCGTTTTGCGGTGGCGCTCTACTAGTCTATTATAGCGATCCTTAAAATCATCAGCCAGGATATCGCCAACTCGTAAGCCTACACGACCAATTTTATCTTGGTAAGTTGGGCCTATACCTTTTAGTGTCGACCCGATCTTTCCGCTTCCTAAGGCTTCTTCTGATACTCTATCCAATACTTTGTGAGACGGAAGAATAAGGGAGGCTTTTTTAGAAATGTACAGATTAATGGATGCATCAACGCCGCGGTCCTGCAGCTTTGCCATCTCAGTGCGGAACACAATTGGATCGAGCACTACGCCGTTACCAATAATGTTCTGGATGTGCGGATGGAAAATACCGGAAGGGATCTGGTGAAGTACATGTTTGGTGCCTTCAAACTCTAACGTATGTCCTGCATTAGGACCTCCCTGAAAACGGGCTACAATGTCATAGGTTGGTGCCAGTACGTCAACGATCTTGCCTTTGCCTTCGTCTCCCCACTGTAACCCTAATAAAATATCAACTGCCATCTAATTGTTAGTAAATTGACTCTTTTAAGAACTGTGCTGCGTAATCGTCGTTTTCAGCAATCGTGAAAATAGCATTGAGCTTAGTAACGATCAGCAGTTTACGGATATGATCGGATGGCTTGATGAGCACCAGCTCACCGCCCCTGTTTCTGAATTTTGTAAGCAACGATACCAGTACACCCATTCCACTGCTATCCATGAACCTGACATTAGAAAGGTCAATAGCACAAAGCAAGGCTTTTCCGTCCTGTATTACGTCTACTTCCTCGATCATTTGCTGTGTATCTTTGCCGGCTACCAGGTCGCCCTCAAGCCGTACAAATAGCAAATCATCTTTAAGCTCTGTCTGGTACTTCATGTTTCTGCTCCTCGGTTGCTTTTTTAGCGCGGCAGTCGCCGCAAACACCGTAAAGGTTTAGAGAATGGTGCAAGATATGAAAATTTAACAGTTCGCCCACCATTGTTTGGATCTGATGTACCCTTGGATCGCAAAATTCAACCACTTTATGGCACTCTGTACAGATCACATGGTCGTGCTGGCGGTACCCGTACGATTTTTCGTACTGTGCCAGGTTACGGCCAAACTGATGCTTGCTTACCAAATCGTTTTCTACCAGCAGGTCCAGGGTATTATACACAGTTGCCCGGCTCACGCGGTAGTTTTTGTTTTTCATACTTATGTAAAGCGACTCCACATCAAAGTGACCGTCGCGCGAATAAATCTCCTCAAGTATAGCATAGCGCTCCGGTGTTTTGCGAAGCCCCTTGCTTTCGAGGTAAGCGGTAAAAATCTTCTTTACCTCTTCAAATTTTATAGGATTTAATGCCATATTCTTTTTTATAGTTGGCTGCCTGTCTTAATCGAAACGCTCTACGGTAAGTATACCGTTCACTTTGCCCATCCGCTGTATCAGTTTATCCAGGTGGTCGGTATCGTTTACGAACACCATGATATTCCCTTCAAATATACCGTCGTGCGAATCTATAGTTATAGAGCGCATGTTTACCTTTAAGCTGTTGGAGATAATGCGTGTCAGGTCATTTACTAAACCGACCCTGTCGGTTCCTTTAATGCGGATACCTGCCAGGAAAGCAAGTTCTTTCTGATCTGTCCATTTGGCGCGAACTATACGGTTACCATAGTTGGACATCAGTTCTATGGCCCGAAGGCAGTTGGTACGGTGTATCTCAATATCGTCGTCGCCGGTCTCAAACCCAAACACATCATCGCCAGGTATCGGGTTACAGCAGCTGGATATCTTATAGTTCATGTTAGAGGTTTTCTCCCCTATCACCAACATATCAGAGTTTACGCCGCGTATTTTCTGCACTTCCCTGTCAAAACTTTTAGGGTCTAAGGTAGAGCTGCCTTTTTCGGCAGTGGCAGTAAAGATTACCTCTTTTATGTTTTTAGGGTCGATGTACCCGGTTGCCAGATGATAGTATAGATCCTGCACAGTAGGTACATTAAAGAAGGCCATCAGCTTGTTCAGGTTTGCCTGCGTATCAGCCATCTTTAACTGAGACAGGCGCTTATCCAGCAACACTTTACCTTGTTCTGATCTATGCTTACGCTCTTCCCGAAGGGCTTCTTTTATGCGTGCCCTGGCTTTTGATGTAACGGCATAGTTCAGCCATTCTTCGTTTGGCTTTTGTTTTTGAGATGTCAGGATCTCGACCTGATCGCCGTTATATAACCTATAGCTTAGTGGCACCAGTTTTTGGTTAACCTTTGCACCCAGGCATTGCAGTCCTATCTGGCTATGTATCTCAAAAGCAAAATCCAAGGCAGTAGCTTTATCCGGAAGAATAATTAGCTCGCCTTTGGGTGTAAACACAAACACCTCTTCTACGAAAAGGTTTTTGCGGAACTCATCCATAAACTCAAGGGCATTGCCGGTGTTGTTCTCCAGCATGTCGCGCACTTTGTTTATCCATTGTTCCAAGCCAGACTCTGAGCCAGGCCCATCTTTATACTTCCAGTGCGCTGCATATCCACGTTCTGCAATCTCATCCATACGCTTGGTGCGTATCTGTACTTCTACCCATTGCCCAGACTTACTCATTACCGTTGTGTGCAGCGATTCGTAGCCATTTGCTTTTGGTGTGTTTACCCAGTCGCGGAGGCGGTCCGGGTTAGGCTGGTAAAAGTCTGTAATGATAGAGTATACCTGCCAGCATGCAGCTTTTTCGTTTTCCAGCGGCACATCCAATATAATGCGTATCGCAAACAGGTCGTATACTTCCTCGAACGTAATGTTCTGTTTCTTTATCTTTTTAAGGATAGAGTAAATAGACTTAGGCCTGCCTTTAATATTGAATTTAAAGCCATGCTTATCCAGTTCCTCCTCTATTGGCGAAATAAAGTCTTTTATAAATTTGCTGCGTGCACTGCGTGTCTGGCGGATCTTGTTGGAGATATCTTTATAAGTATCCGTGTCGGTATACTTTAAGTATAGGTCTTCCAGCTCCGATTTAATAGCATACAAGCCCAGGCGGTGTGCCAACGGGGCATACAGGTACATGGTCTCAGACGCGATCTTGAGCTGCTTGTGGCGCGGCATGCTGTCCAGGGTACGCATGTTGTGCAGGCGGTCGGCCAGCTTTATAAGTATAACCCGCACATCGTCGCTGAGGGTAAGCAGCATTTTACGGAAGTTCTCGGCCTGCTGCGAAGAGCCATAATCAAAAACACCCGAGATCTTTGTAAGCCCTTCAATGATACGCGCTACGCTTGGCCCGAAGTCACGCTCAATGTCTTCAATCTCCAGTTCAGTATCTTCTACTACATCGTGCAGCAGTGCGGCAACTATAGATGTAGTACCCAAACCAATTTCTTCTACAGCAATCTGGGCGACTGCTATGGGGTGGTAAATATAAGGCTCGCCAGATTTACGGCGCATATCTTTATGTGCCTCTACCGATGCATTAAAGGCCTTCTTTATTATTTTGGCATCATTATCCTTTAAGAAGGGTTTTGCGTGCCGAAGTAATCTTCTGTAAAGTCGTAAGATCTCTTTGCGTTCTGCTTCCGGATCGATCATAGTACTATGTAGGGTATCAGAAAAAGCGGGTATCCACTATGCAGGCGTACACACTTTACTTATATATGTATAAAACAGCAGTAGCCATACTAAGTTTCAAATATACAGGATAAAAAGCTGCTTTCAATAGCGCCTTTTAAAAGCTGCCAACTATCGCTACAAACACGAATACAAACCTGCAGTTGAAAGTCGGGCTAGGTTATGGTTTACAACACTACAGCGCCACTGGTAAAAATAATTTACGATCTAAATAAAACATACTTAAGCCGTTACCTATAACCCCTGAAAAAATATTGACTTTTTTTTGAGGCAGGTATTGCAAATAAGAATCTGCGTTGTAATTTTGCATCATCATTACAAACAAGCACACATTATGCGGATGTGGCGAAATTGGTAGACGCACTAGACTTAGGATCTAGCGCTGCGAGGCATGGGGGTTCGAGTCCCTCCATCCGCACAACACAAATAAACCCTCAGCAGTCATGTTGGGGGTTTGTTATTACTGGATGTACCAAATTAAAAAATTATAGCCTTGAATATTACATTAAACCAAACCGACAGCACAAATGCGCAACTGAAGGTGGCTCTGGAAGAAGCAGATTACGCTTCTAAAGTTGACCAGCAGGTAAAAGAATTTAGCAAAAAAGCACAGATCAAAGGTTTCAGACCTGGTAAAGTGCCTGCCGGACTTGTTAAGAAAATGTACGGCAAGAGCATCCTGGTAGAGCAAATCAACAAATTGCTTCAGGAAGAAATCTCTAAGTATATTAAAGATAACGATGTAAAGCTACTGGGCGAGCCACTTCCGGAGCCAAGCCAGGCTGAGATTGACTGGGACAACCAGAAAGATTTCGAATTCACGTATGCAGTTGGTTTACTTCCTGCTTTTAACCTTCCGCTGGATAAGAGCGTAGAGGGTTACGCAGTTGAGGTTGACCAGAAAACAATTGACGAAGCTTACGAAAACATCAAGCGCCAGTTCGGTAAAACCACTAACCCTGAAACATCTGAAGAAGGTGACTTTATTTATGGTGATCTGAAGCAGGTTGATGGTGAGTTTGAGTCAAAAACACTTATCCCTACTAACCGTGTAGTGGCTGGCAAAGAGCAGTTTATCGGTGTTAAAGCAGGTGATGTTGTTAAATTCGATATCCGTAAGGCTTTCGGTGATGACAATGCAGCCCTTGCACACGTAACCGGTTTAAGCAAAGAAGTAACTGCTGACCTGAACGGCGAATTTGAATTTACAGTAGAGAAAATCAACCGCACAGAAGAAGCTGAACTGAACCAAGAACTTTTCGATAAACTTTTTGGTAAAGATGCAGTAACTACGCAGGAAGACTTTGATGCCAAGATCCGTGAGACGATCAAAGAGAACTACGACCGTGAAGCTGATAACGTGCTTAACCGCAACATCATCGATACACTGGTTGATAACCTGAACATCGAACTACCGGCTGACTTCTTTAAGCGTTGGTTACAGGTTACAAACGAAGGCCGTTTAACTACGGAGCAGATCGAAGAGAACTTTGACAAATACACCAAGGAGTTGAAGTGGTCGATGATCAAGAACAAGGTTGTGGAAGAGAACGAGCTGAAAGTTACGAACGAAGAGGTAGTAAACAGCACGAAGGAGAAGATGATGGCGCAGTTCAACATGCCGGAAATTCCTGAGGAGCTTGCTGAAAGCATGAATAACTATGCACAGCAGTACCTGCAGCAGGACAACGGCCGTAACTATATTAACGAGTACGAGCAGCTACTGGCCGAGAAGGTGCTTGCTAAACTAAAAGAAAAGATGACTGTTGTAGAGAAAACCATCTCTACAGAGGACTTCAAAAACTTATCGTTCTAAAAAACGATTAAGTAATATATTATCAAAAAAGTCCTTTAGTTTTTAAAGGACTTTTTTATTTTTGACAAAACCGTAACACAAACAACTATGATGTTTAACAAAGACGAGTTCCGTAAATTCGCTGTAAAAGGCCAGGGCCTGAGCGGACTGGGCGTAGACCAATATATCCATCACATAGAAGGTAAGGCAATGCACAACATCGAGAGCATGACGCGCTCGGTAATTGAAGAACGCCCTACCAACTTCCGTGAGATCGACGTTTTCTCGCGACTGATCATGGACCGCATTATTTTCCTGGGCACACAGGTAGATGATTTTATCGCGAATATCATCACAGCCCAGTTACTGTTCCTGGAGTCAGCTGACGCGAAAAAGGACATTCTGTTATATATTAACTCGCCGGGTGGCTCAGTGTATGCTGGTCTGGGTATTTACGATACCATGCAGTATGTAAACCCTGATGTAGCTACAATTTGTACAGGTCTGGCTGCCAGTATGGGTGCCGTGTTGCTGGCAGGTGGTGCTAAAGACAAGCGTTCTGCTTTGCCACATGCCCGCGTTATGATTCACCAGCCAATGGGTGGTGCACAAGGCCAGGCCACCGATATCGAGATAACAGCCCGTGAGATCCTGAAACTGAAGAAAGAGCTTTACGAGATCCTGGCGCAGCACTCAGGCAAATCGTACCAGGATATTTACGATAACTCGGAGCGTGACTACTGGATGCGTGCCGAAGAAGCAAAAGAGTTTGGTCTGATTGACGAAGTGCTGACCCGTAAGAAACAGTAACCTTTAAGGGGTAACTCTAAGTATAAACCCACTCCGTTGCCGGAGTGGGTTTTATGTTTTCTGCGGTTTAAAACAGGGTCTGGAAGAGAAGCAACTATAGCCTTAGCTGAAAAGTGAAAGAAAGCCAAACAATTTATCAACAGGGCTGTGTGGATACCTTGCAACTATAGCTTGTTGATTATCAGCAACTTAATTTAAAATATAGTAATATAAATTCTTTAATTTATAGGCATATTTTTAGGTATAAGTGCAGGCTTTGTTAAATTTTTTATGTTTTATTAAACTTCCAATTTTGTACCTTTGTTTTGAGCGAGGAAATATTCGCTCCTAATTCCCCGGAACAACTTAAACTTATGGCTGAGATTACGTGCTCATTTTGTGGCAAAAACAAGAAGGATGTATCAGTAATGATCTCCGGTATAAACGCGCACATCTGCGACAGATGTATCGGACAGGCACAACAGATACTGAACGAAGAGAATAAGATCAGAGCCAGCAGTCGCAGCCCTAAGTTTAATTTAATGAAACCGCGGGAGATGAAGCAATATCTGGATCAGTTTGTGGTTGGCCAGGATGATGCGAAGAAGGTAATGTCTGTAGCGGTGTATAACCATTACAAGCGCCTGATGCAGCACAGCGAGAACGAGGATGTAGTGATCGAGAAATCGAACATTATAATGGTAGGCGAAACCGGTACAGGTAAAACCTACCTGGCCCGTATGATGGCCGGTATTCTGCAGGTTCCTTTCTGTATTGCCGATGCTACTGTACTTACTGAGGCTGGTTACGTAGGCGAAGATGTAGAAAGCATACTGACCCGTTTATTGCAGGCCGCTGACTACAATGTAGAAGCTGCTGAACGTGGTATAGTTTATATTGATGAGATTGACAAGATTGCCCGTAAGAGCGATAACCCATCTATAACCCGTGATGTGAGCGGCGAAGGTGTGCAGCAGGCCCTGCTTAAGTTACTGGAAGGTACGGTAGTAAACGTGCCACCACAGGGTGGACGCAAGCACCCGGAACAGAAAATGATTACGGTAAACACAGAAAACATCCTGTTTATTTGTGGTGGCGCCTTTGTAGGTATCGACAGACTGATCAAAAACCGTTTGAACACCCGCCCAATTGGTTTCTCTAAATCGAAGCAGGATGATAACGAAGAAGGTGAAAACTTCCTGAAATACCTGTCGGCGCAAGACCTGAAAAACTTTGGCCTGATACCGGAGTTGATCGGACGTTTGCCTGTACTTACGCACCTTGACCCGCTTGATAAAGAAACCCTGAGATTGATACTTCTGGAGCCTAAGAATTCTATCGTGAAGCAGTACAAGCGCCTGTTTGAGATGGAAAACATTAACCTGAGCTTCGATGAAAGTGCATTGGAATATATCGTTGAGAAAGCTGCTGAATATAAACTTGGTGCCCGTGGTCTGCGTTCTATCTGCGAAGGCATTATGACAGATGCCATGTTTGACCTGCCATCTGAAGAAGGAACACACGACCTGCTTATTACCGGTGATTATGCCCGTGAGAAGTTCGAGAAATCAAGCTTAAAGCAGTTGAAAGTGGCTTAACATTAACTTATGTATAGTTTAAAAATCCCCGGTAGCCTGGCTGCCGGGGATTTTTATTTTTGCGGGTAGGTCGCTTGCCTTAACTGGATGCTCTCTCCTGTTCAGAATTAAATTTACCCGGCACTTTTCCCACCTTACTTCCGGGTTAAAATATATAAAAGCAGCGCAGCTATAGTTATAAGAGCCTGAAGCAGAAACTATAGTTTAAGAGAGGCACAGTTACTTAGGCTACATGCTACTCTAATATTTATTTGCTTCCCAAGCAGGCTTTCGCACTCAAAAGGCGTATATATACTAATAATTGTAAAAATAATTAAATATTAATCATTTTTGCCACCATAGCTTTAGATCCTGCAAACATATGCCTGATAGTAAGATACCTTGGGAATGGGAAATTACAAGCAAAACCAGCTATTGGGGCAATAGCATGAACGAGTTATGGTCGTTCCGGTATCTGCTGGCTGGGTTGGTGAAGCGTAATTTTTTATTGCGGTATCAGCAAACTGTGTTGGGCCCCTTCTGGATACTTTTTCCTTCGCTTCTTACGCTGGTTACCTACATTATTGTATTCGGTAAAGTTGCCCGTATCCCAACAGGAAATTTACCTCCCGTTTTATTCTATTTCTCAGGTATTATTCTCTGGAGCTTTTTTAGTGGGAGCTTTACAAGTACAGCCACAACGTTTAAAGATAATATCCAGGTTTTCAGCAAAGTATATTTCCCGCGTATAGTTATGCCCCTTTCAGTAGTAAGCACTGAACTTTATAGTTTCTTTATACAACTGCTGCTCCTGTTTCTGCTAATCGCATACTATTGGCTGTTTCAGGATCTGAACTATACACTAACTATAGCTATACTTTGGTTTCCGGTGGCTATAGTTACAACGGCAGTGCTGGCGATGGGCATGGGCTTATTCTTTTCTGTGTTAACGGCCAAATACCGCGACTTAAGCTATGTTATTAACCTGGGTGTGCGGCTGCTGATGTTCGTAACACCTGTAATCTACCCCTTAGCGTCAGTCCCGGACAACGTACGCTGGTTGGTGCAGCTCAATCCCTTGGTGCCTTTATTCGAGGTTTTCAGGTTATCGTTGTTAGGCGAAGGCACGGTTTCGTTGCTCCAGTTAGCAGGCAGCATACTTTTTACGGTTGTCTTCTTTATAGCAGCTTTGGTTTTATTCAACAAACAGGGCGATAGGTTGATAGACAGTGTATAGTATGGCAGATAAAATTATACAGGTAGAGAACATTTCTAAACTATACCACCTGGGAACTATAGGTACAGGCTCTTTCCGTCAGGACATGCAGAAATGGTGGAACCGGCATATGCTTCGCAAACAAGACCCATTCTTCGACCTGGCGACCGTTAACCAGAACAACAAAAACAGAAATTATATCTGGGCATTAAAAGATGTCAGCTTTGATGTACTACAGGGCGAGTCTATCGGCATTATAGGTAGTAACGGTTCCGGTAAATCTACCCTGCTTAAAATTATATCACGGATTACAAAACCAACTACAGGCAGCATAAAAGGCAGAGGCAAAGTAAGCAGCCTGCTGGAAGTAGGCACAGGTTTCAACAAAGAACTCACCGGCCGAGAGAATATTTTTATTAGTGGCTATATACTTGGGATGAGCAAAGCAGAAGTTACCGCCAAGTTTGATGAAATAGTTGCTTTTTCGGGAATTGAAGATTTTATAGACACACCTGTAAAACGCTACTCTTCGGGTATGTATGTGCGGTTGGCTTTTGCTGTAGCAGCACACTTAGAACCCGATATTTTGATTGTGGATGAAGTACTGGCAGTTGGTGACGCTGACTTTCAGAAAAAATGCCTGGGCAAAATGCGCGAGGTATCTCAGGCTGATGGCCGAACTATACTTTTCGTAAGCCATAGCATGCAGGCCGTAAAAAACCTGTGCGACAAAGCCATCTGGCTTAATAACGGAAAGTTAATGGCAAACGGACCGGTTTCAGGAGTTATAAACAGTTATTTATCTGACGTTAAAAAGCAGAAGCTAAAACAAACCTGGCATATTAAAGCTGAAGCCCCGGGAAATGAATGGATACGGATGCATGCTGTAGAACTGATTCCGCAGGTAACAGATGCTGATGCCCCGCTGGATATACGCGTGCCGCTACTGGTGCGCATAAAGTTCTGGAACATGACAGACAACCTTGTGCTAAGTATGGGGCTTCACCTGTTTACCTATGGCGGAGACTGTATTTTTGATGTGCCCGCCCCTGCTATTACCTGCCATAAAGGTATAGTTGAAGCAGAATGCCTTATTCCGGGCAACTTCTTGAACGATGGCTCCTACTACATTTCAATTTTGATATTGCGCGACACTTCGGTAATACTATACAGTTTTGAAGAGTGTATTTCGTTTGAACTGGCAGATTACCGGGAAAATATACAGTGGTATGGTAAATGGACCGGAGCCGTCAGGCCCAAACTGCCTTTTAAGTTAAAGCAGTATGAGACTACCCTGCACAATTAACTAACTATAAATAACAGGCTAACTACTTTAAAACTGCTTAATGTACGCTGGTTTATGCCTTTAACTGCAACTGAAGAAAAAAAATTGATCACTGTAGTTATACCTTGTTATAACCATGCCCAGTATCTGTCAAAAGCTATAGAAAGCGTCTTAAACCAGACATACCCGCACACTGAAATTATAGTGATAGATGATGGCTCAACGGATAATACAAGAGCTATAGCAGCAAAATATGCAGGTGTAAGGTATGTATACCAGCAAAACCAGGGGCTGTCTGCGGCCAGAAACAAAGGCGTTGAACACAGCAAGGGCGAATACATTCTTTTCCTGGATGCTGATGACTGGTTATACCCCAGGGGGCTGGAGGTAAATGCTGCTTACCTGCAGCAAATGAAAGAACTGGCGTTTGTTTCAGGCTTGTATGATTATGTATACATCCAGGAAAACAGAATTGCCGCGGGAGGCCACACGGTAAAATCCGATCATTACAAACGTATGCTTCAGGGCAACTATATATGCATGATCGCCACCGTACTTTTCAGGAAAAAGATCTTTGATGAATTTGTTTTTGATACAACCCTAACATCTTGCGAGGATTATGATCTATACTTAAAGATCACGCTCAAGTATCCCGTTCATCACCATTCCGATAAAATAGCGGCATACCGCATACACAAACAAAACATGTCTGCCAACATCCCCTGGATGCTTCAGAATGCGCTTACAGTGGTAAAAAGGCATCAGCAAACTATAGCTGATGGTACCGAAAGATTTGATTATGCTGCCAGCCACCGAGCCTGGAAAAACTATTACTGCAAAAAACTTTACAAGAAATTACAAAGCAAACAGGCCCGACCAACAACCGATAACCAGCTTATGCTCCTGAAATACAGTCCTAAGCTTTATCTTAAATACCTGCCTGCTTTGCTCTCCCGTGGATTAAAATCTCTTTTAAAACAGCATGCACCCATTCCTGCATTACGGTGGCTGCATAAAGCCAATTACATTAAGCGCTTTACCCCACCGGTGGGTAATGTAAATCCTGGTGATTTTTTACGGCAATCGCCTTTTAGCACCCGTTTCGGGTACGACCGCGGCGGCCCCGTGGACAGGTATTACATTGAGCACTTTTTAGCAAAAGAGGCTGGCTGCATTAAAGGAAGAATACTGGAAATTGGCGACGATACCTACACCCGGCAGTATGGCGGCAGCAATGTTACTCAAAGCGACATTTTACATATAGATAACACCAACCCAGCTGCCACAATAATAGGTGACCTGAGCCAAGCACCCGACATACCCGATAACACATTTGATTGTATTATACTGACGCAGACCTTACACCTGATTTATGATTTTAAAGCAGCGCTGGCCACCTGTTACAGAATTTTAAAACCAAGCGGAGCATTGTTATTGACTACGCCGGGCATTACGCCCATCGATCAGGGGATCTGGAAAGATACCTGGTACTGGTCGTTTACGGATAAGTCGGTTTTGCGCTTACTGGAAGATACTTTTACAGGCGGCACTATAAAAGTAAATGCCTTGGGAAATGTATATACCGCTGCTGCTTTTCTGTATGGCATGGGCTTACAGGAGTTAACTATAGCGCAACTCGACCACCAGGATCCGCACTACCAGGTTATAATTACTGCAAAAGCTGTAAAAGGATAATGCTTTGAAAAAAACAATACTACATCGGATACGAAACATATTTGCCCCCCGGGCATTGGTACTGCTATACCACCGGGTAGCTGCTCCTGTATCGGATGTATGGAACTGTGCGGTAACTCCTGAAAATTTTGAACAACACCTGCAATTGCTTAAAAAAAACTGGCAAGTTGTTCCGTTGCAAACCCTTGTCGCATCGCTGAAGCGTAAAACTATACCCAACAAAACTATAGCTATTACCTTCGACGATGGCTATGCCGATAATTACCAGGTAGCGAAACCATTACTGGAAAAGTATGATTTACCTGCTACCTTTTTTATTTCATCGGGGCATATAGGTCAGCCAACCGAGTTTTGGTGGGATGAGTTAGAACACCTGCTTTTACATACAGACATGCGTACCGGGCGAATATCGCTACCTATAGATGGCAGGCCGTATGAAGTTGATCTAGGAAACGAAACCAGACTGAACAACGAACTGAGGGCACTGCACAGCACCTGGAAAGCAGAAAGCTCGCAGCCAGTAAGTGTAAGAAGCAAGTTGTACCTGCAACTATACTTTTTACTTAAACCCCTGAACTATAGCCAGCAAAAGCACATCATACAGCAAATCCGGCAGGCAGCAGACACAGAAATGAAAGAGCGCGCTGCCTACAGAACTATAACTTTAGCTGAGTTGCAGGAAATGACAACGACCGGGATACTGGATATAGGTTTGCACACCGCTAACCACCTGGCTCTGGCAAGTCATCCGGCTCATGCCCAACATAAAAACATACACGACAACCAACTATACCTGGCGCAGGCGCTCGCTAAAAAAGTAAATATGCTGGCTTACCCCTATGGAAACTATAACTCCGATACGCTAGCTGTAGTTTCTGAACTAGGCCTGGAGGCAGCTTTTACAACTGAAGCTAAGCCAGTAAGAAACAACAGCCATACGTATAAATTAGGCAGGTTTCTGGTACAGAACTGGGATAGCAATGTATTGAATAAAAAGCTGATGTATTGGTATAACCTGGAAAAATAACAAATGGCAGCATCACAAAAGGTTTCTATAGTTACCTGTTTCCTGAATGTTGAGCGCTACATTGAAGAAACCATACAAAGCGTATTGCAGCAGCACCACACTAACTGGGAATTGCTGTTGGTAGATGATGGGGCAGCGGATAAAAGTACCTCTATAGCTAAACACTATGCAGCAACATACCCTGATAAGATTTTTTACTTTGAGCACGACAACCACCAGAACAAAGGGGCCAGTTTCAGTCGTAATGTAGCAATTGAGAAATCTACGGGGGAATATATTGCTTTTCTGGATGCTGATGATACCTGGTTACCGAATTACCTGACCAGCCAGTTAGCTATACTTAGCCAATACCCTGTAGCTATGGTTTGCCAGGCAACGGAGTATTGGAGCAGCTGGCGCAAAAAGAACTATAGCGATGTAACAAAACCTGTAGGCACCACACAAGACAAATCTTTCTCACCTCCCTCTCTTTTGCTAGACCTATATCCGCTGGGCCGTGGTGCTGCCCCCTGCATCTGCGGAACGCTGGTGAAAAAAGAAGCAATTGTAAAGCTTTGCGGATTTGCTAACGACTTTAAAGGCATGTATGATGACCAGACCCTACTTGTTAAGTTATACCTGCACGAGCCTGTTTATATTTCCTCTGTTGTGCAAAACCGCTATCGCCAACGGCCTGAATCGCTGGTGCATACGTCGCATCAAACTGGTAACTATAAGCAGGAACGACGAATATTTCTGGAGTGGTTGAAAGTATACCTCAAATCGCAACCTGTACAATACCCTGAAGTTGATAAACTGCTTCGTATAGCTTTGCTGCCATATCATTCTCCCGTACTTTATTACCTTACAAAAAAGGCCCCACAAAAAGCAAAAAAATGGATAGCCAGGGTCCTGCCTGGTACTATAAAGCAATACATTAAGCAACAGCAAAAAGCGCTATAGTATGCCCGAGATAACCGTTCTGATGCCTGTGTATAATGCTGAGAAGTTTTTGGCGGTGGCTATAGATAGTATCCTGCAACAGTCTTTCTCTGACCTTGAACTACTGATAATTGATGATGGATCAACGGACAACAGTGTAGCCATTGTACAATCCTATACCGATAACCGTATCCGTTTGGTTAGGAACGAGAGGAACCTGGGCATAACGGCTACCTTAAACAAAGGCATTACCCTGGCCACAACAGACCTTATTGCCCGTATGGATGCCGATGACATCAGTTTACCGGAGCGCCTGCGTAAACAATATGAGTTTATGCAAGCCTACCCCGAGTGCTGCCTTGTTGGCTCACGTACGGCTACTATTTCAGAAGAAGGAAGTATACGTTGGGAAGATAAACCGGAAAGTGACTACACTTACTATAACCTTACGTTCTTTTGCGCTATTTACCACCCAAGTGTTATGTACCGTAAAAGCATTATAGAGGCGGCAGGTATGTATAAACTGCCTTACGCCGAAGATTATGAACTATGGTGCAGGTTAGCCCGACAGCATAAACTGCATGTGTTGCCAGACATTTTACTACACTACAGGCTTAACAGCAACAGTACCAGCACCAACCTGAAACAGCAAGAATACAGCCAGGCAGAATTGAATCAGATACTGGCCAATTTGAAATATTTTACCGGCCAGAGCTATCGTATCCCCCATAGTTTTGTGGAGTGTTTCCGATATAACTATAAACCGTTACTTGCAGAAAAAAGTGTAAGCAGTATAGTAGCGTGCCTTAAAGAGCTTGATAAAATCACGTATGCTATACTTGCCAAAGAGAATGTAAATAGAGATATAGTTAAGATTAAGGAAGCTGCAACCCTAAAAAAACAACACATTTCACACTATTTCACACACAAACTCCCGGTTCATAAAGCGCTGCTTTTAAAATTCCGCTTGCAGTTCAGTCTGTAATAAACAAGGCTTATAGTTTAGTAATGCGCTTCCAGAAACTTAAAGATATCCTTCTCACTTTTTGCGTGATAAATTTCTGCACCGGATAAAACCGGAAATATAGTTTCAAACTCTTTGTAGTTATGCTCGTGCCCCCGCCTGGAGAATATAATGTTCTTACCCCCAAAATAACTGGCCAGGGCGGCTGTTCCGCCGTGTACCGACAAAAAACGGTCGCAATTTGCGTACAGCATCAACTGAAAATGGTTATAGTTATTAAACTGGTACCGGTACTTTACATACAGGTCTTCGGCCAGCAACACGTCCGGGTAATTTTTTTTGATGAGTTCAAAGTCATTCATATCCAGCACTTCGCTGTTGTCCATTACTATCTGGTCAGGTTTGGGCCGGTTATAAACTATCTGGTATTTATTGCTGAACCGCGCCAAAACTTCATCGATAACCGGCATACTCAGGTAATTTACCGGTTTCCGCCCCCATTCTGTGTTATACTTGTTAGCAATTACTAACATAGGTTTGCTAAAAACGAATAGGTTGTTGGCGTAATGCTGCTTAAGAGGCACCCGGGCCCACTTATCAAAATAAATTTTTTTACTATGGTACAGGTTTGGGACCTGGTAGTGCTCGCGTGGCAATTTGCAGATGCGCATCTCATACTTTTCCTCGTGCCCTTCACTAAAAAAGTAAAGCTCTTTGGTAAATTTAGAGGATATAGTATTTTTTAATGTACCGTTCAGGAAATGCCAGTAGGCAAAGGGCAATGCAAAGATTAATTCCTGCTGAAATTCCTGCCTGTACTCTATCGTTTTATACTTTGGTTTGATAACATAGTCCTGTACAAGATATTTTACCTGGTTCAGGCGGGCGAGGAGATTGGCACGATCAAAGAATTCCGGAGTACCATAGCGAAATGGTCCCCTGAGCTGCTTTTTAATTTTTTTTACATAATAAAGAAGATCGTACTGCTTCAAACTACTTTCGTTTCTTGATAAGCTGTTCTCTAAAACGCGCAAAATTGGTTTAAATAACGAGGGATTTACTCTGCACCTTACCTAAAGCATACGCAAAACTTGCTAAAATAATTATAAAATTAATTTTAATTATTACATTTTATAATTACTGTATTATACATTCCTTGTATAAAACAGAGATGGTAGCTTGCAAGAGCTGGTGTCGGAGAAAACTATAGAAGGGCTATTTACAAAGGGCAGAACGCCTTTTGACGACTTGATGGGAGATTTCTGGCAAAGGCCTGAGCTATTGTTATATTATACTTTTTGAACAGCACCGGATTTTACCAATTAACCAGAAGAGCTTAGGCTTATAGGGCAAAATTGTGTGTACTGCCTATAGTTTGAGGGGCAAATTAGTTCTGCAAAAGCTAAGTTCACTTTAATTAAAGTTGCCATGGCTTCTGCAGAACTTTACTACTTAATCCAGGTCCCGGTCACCGCGCTTCAGTTCATCTACAGAGCGCATTACTTTATCTTTCAGCCCGGTTTTATACTTCTCTAGTTTATCAGCTACGGCGGCATTAGTTGTTCCGATGATCTGGGCAGCCAATATACCTGCGTTTAAGGCGCCATCCAACGCTACAGTTGCAACAGGCACGCCACCCGGCATCTGCAATATAGACAACACCGAATCCCAGCCATCGATAGAGTTACTTGATTTTACAGGCACGCCAATAACCGGCAAAGTAGTAAGCGATGCTACCATGCCTGGCAAATGTGCAGCACCACCGGCTCCAGCTATAATCACTTTCAGGCCTTTTTTACGGGCTTGCTCGGCGTACTCAAACATGCGGTGCGGCGTGCGGTGCGCCGAAACTATAGTTAGCTCATATGGCACGCCCAGTGTTTCCAGTATTTCAGCAGCGGCATCCATAATCTTAAGGTCAGACTGGCTGCCCATGATGATACCAACTAAGGGTTGTGTAGGTGTAGTTTGCTCGGCCATGGTTTTATGCTTTTACTTTTATTACGTTTTTTATTTGTTCGGCACGCTGCTGCGCTTCTTCTATAGTTTGCCCCAGTACGGTGATGTGTCCCATTTTTCGCGCTGGTCTTGTATACTTTTTACCGTAAAGGTGTATGTAAACGCCTGGTACGGCCAGCGCTTCCTGCAGCCCTTCGTATTTCGCTTCGCCATCAAAGCCGGGCTCGCCCAGCAGGTTTAGCATGACGGCAGCGCTTTGTATTTCAGTAGAGCCCAATGGCAGGCTAAGTATAGCGCGCAGGTGCTGCTCGTATTGCGAGGTATAGTTTGCCTTTATCGTATGGTGCCCACTGTTGTGCGGACGCGGGGCTACTTCATTTACCAATATAAGCCCGTCTTTAGTAAGGAACATTTCAACGGCCAGTATACCAACCATATCAAACGCTTCAATAACGCGGGTGGCAATTTCTATGGCGTGGCGCTGTAGTTTGTAGGCTACATTGGCAGGTGCAAAAAGCGAATCAACCAGGTTATGCTCCGGGTGGAAACTCAGCTCTACAACCGGGAAAGCCGTTACTTCGCCGTTGGCATTGCGGGCAACTATAACCGAAATCTCTTTTTCAAAATCTACCAGCTTTTCCAGCACACTTGGCTCTTCAAAGGCCTTCCCGAAATCGGCTTCGCTTGTTAATCGGGTAACGCCTCTCCCATCATACCCTTCGCGGCGCAGCTTCTGAAACGCAGGCAAAAAGTCGATATTTTGTTCAAGCTCCGTTTTATCAGCTAAAATCTTGAAGTCTGATGTCGGGATGTTGTGCTTGCTGAAGAACTCTTTCTGTAGACCTTTATCCTGAATGGTGCGAACGGTTTTGGCATCCGGGTAAACTTTAACGCCTTCCTGCTCCAGTTTTTCCAGGGCATTGGCATTTACGTGTTCAATTTCTATAGTTAAAATATCGCACTGCTTACCAAACTCATACACCGTATCGAAATCGCGGAAACTGCCTACAAAAAACTCGTTACAGATGTCCTTACAAGGTGCATTCTCGTCGGGGTCCAGCACTAAAGTGTAGATATTAAAATCGAGCCCGGCCTGCATCAGCATACGGCCCAGTTGTCCGCCGCCAAGTATACCAAGCTTTACTTCTCCTTTCATAGATGGGTTATTTGGGTGATTGTTCCTCAAAAATAAGGATTATAGTTAAACCTACCTGCCCCAACTATAGTAATATGCAGCTACAACAAGATAGACTTTGAATTATATACGCAAAGCCTTATATTGATAGCTTAACTTTTTCTGAAACCGCACAACTTTTAATGGAAATTATTCTTGCCACTTTTTCTGCTTTATTTTCTGTCGTAAACCCGTTCGGTGCCATGCCGGTCTTTCTTACGCTTACCCAGGACGATACACCCGTGCACCGAAACCAGCAGGCCCTGAAAGCTTGTCTGTACATGGTCGGTATTTTGGCCGTGTTTTTCCTGGCGGGGCAGTATGTGCTAAACTTTTTCGGCATCCGTATCCACGACCTGCGCATTGCCGGCGGACTGATGATTATGCGGGCTGGTTTTGAACTGTTGAGCCCGGGCGCCAGCAAAAAGAAAATATCCCCGGAAGTGGTAGAAGAAAGCCAGCATAAAGAAGATATTTCGTTTACACCACTGGCTATGCCAATGCTTTCCGGGCCTGGCGCCATAGCTGTAAGTATTGCCATGTATACTACTTCGTTATCTTACCTCGATATGGGCCTTATACTTGTATCTATAGTATTGCTGGCTATAGTTAGCTATATCATTCTGCGTTTCTCGCACCAGCTTACGCGCTTTATGGGCAAAGCAGGTTTGTCGGCACTTTCCCGCATCATGGGTTTTATTACGCTTTCAATCGGGGTTAACTTTATAGTTTCGGCTATCAATGCGCTGTTCTTTACGGGGCGGTAAGTATAGTTTAAACCTTAATTATTCAGCAACACAACCGTAACTATGGCGTAATGTCGGGGCTATACTTTTGTGCTATAAAAAGCACAACATGGATATCCTACTGGCCACATTTACGGCATTATTTACGGTCGTAAATCCGTTTGGGGCAATGCCCGTATTTCTTACCCTCACCCACGACGACGCATCCTCAGACCAGAAACAACAAGCCCTGAGAGCCTGTATTTACATGGCCCTTATCCTGATTGTTTTCTTTCTAGCGGGGCAGTATGTGCTGGCTTTTTTCGGACTTCGGATACACGACCTGCGCATTGCCGGCGGACTGATGATACTAAAAGCCGGGTTTGAGTTGCTATCCAGCAAAGCGCACCGGGGCAAAAAGGTCTCGAAAGGCGTCGTAAAAGAAAGCCTGCATAAAGAAGATATTTCGTTTACGCCACTGGCTATGCCTATGCTTTCGGGGCCCGGAGCCATTGCTGTGTGCATTGGCATGTACAAGCCTACTATGAACTATACAGAACTGGGCCTGATTGTGCTGGCAATTTTACTGGTAGCTACTGTTAGTTGCCTCATCCTTATTTTTTCGCACAGCCTACTTCGTTTTTTGGGTAAAGCCGGTTTGTCTGCCCTGTCCCGGATAATGGGTTTTATTGTGCTGGCGCTGGGCGTTAACTTTATAGTTTCAGGTATACAGGCGCTATTCTTTACCGGAAGCTAAACTATAAGTTCTCATCGCCGGCCAACTATAATTGTTATCTTTCAAAACCAAGTAGTACACTATCCGGTAAACACCTCCTATAGTTTGGTGATAACAATCACCTTCACACAATCGGCAAATTAGCTTATCTTTGCGCTATGCAATTGAAGAACGACCTGCTTTTAAGAGCTGCCAAAGGAGAACCTGTTGAGCGCACCCCGGTATGGCTGATGCGCCAAGCCGGCAGAATTTTACCTGAATACAGAGCTGTACGCGAAAGCCTGAGCGGATTTAAGGAACTGGTAGAAACCCCGGAACTGGCCGCTGAAGTAACTATACAACCTGTTGATATACTGGATGTAGATGCTGCTATTATCTTCTCGGATATTTTAGTGGTGCCTGAAGCAATGGGCTGCACCTACGAAATGGTAGAAAAGCGCGGACCTTGGTTCCCGAATACAATCCGCACGGAAGCAGACCTGAAAAAACTTAGAGTAGCCGACCCGCATGAGCATTTGCATTATGTACTGGATGCTATTAAGGTTACTAAAAAAGCCCTGAACGGCCGTGTGCCACTAATCGGTTTTGCCGGAGCACCCTGGACTATATTGGCTTACATGGTTGAAGGCAGCGGTTCTAAAACATTCTCGCATGCGCGTGGCATGTTGTATACCAACCCACAGTTGGCGCACCAGTTGCTCCGCATGATAACCGATACAACTATAGCTTACTTGCAGGCGCAGGTGGAGGCCGGTGCAAACTTAATCCAGGTCTTCGATTCGTGGGCCGGTATACTTACTCCGGCGCATTACCGCGAGTTCTCCTTGCCATACATTTCAGAGATTTGCAACGCTATCCGCAACGTACCGGTAACTGTATTTGCCAAAGGTGCTTTCTTTGCTTTAGAAGATTTCTCTAAACTGAACTGCGAAACCATCGGTCTGGACTGGAACATGGAAATTGCAAAATCGAGAGCACAGGTTGGCCCGAACAAAACCCTGCAAGGTAACATGGACCCATGCCTGCTTTACAGCTCTTTCGAAACTATAGAAAAAGAGACCAAGAAAATGCTACAGGAATTCGGACCGCAGCGCCACATCGCCAACCTGGGCCACGGCGTGTACCCGGATACCGACCCGGAAAAAGTAAAATGCTTCGTACAAACAGTGAAAGAGTATAGAAGTTAGAAAGTTTGGAAGTTAGAAGGTTAGAAAGTTTAGGAGTTTGATAACTCAGGTATAATTTAAACTTTCTGATCATAAATAATAAAGGCCTGCAAAATTGCAGGCCTTTATTATTTATGATTCCATCACTTTCTAACTTCCAAACTTCCCAACTTTCTAACTATTTTATCCCACTGCCAGGTGCGTTTGAGGGTATTTGTAGTCTGCGGCTATAGTTCTGGTACTGAGTGCCAGGGCAAGTGTAAGCGTACCTACCCTACCAATATACATTGATAAGATCAGCACTGTTTTCCCCACATCTGAAAAGCCAGCAGTTATACCAGTGCTATAACCTACTGTAGCAAAAGCCGAAACCTGCTCTAGTGCCAGCCTTATAATATCAAATTTCGGGTCCGAAATAGTGAGAATGAACAGGAATAACATATTAAGCAGCGCAGCAAACACAAAAACGGAAAAAGCCTTGTAGGCCACCGAATGCGGTATGGTCCGGTTACCGATTTCGAGGTATTTTTTATTGCGTATAGTTGCCGACACCGCCAGCAAAATAACCACGAATGTTGTTGTTTTTATACCTCCACCTGTTGAGCCCGGCGATGCCCCGATAAACATCAGGAAAATGAACATCAACATGGTAGGCGTAGTAAGCAACGAAATATCAACGGTATTAAAGCCGGCAGTTCGCGTAGAAACAGACTGGAAAAAGGAAGCCACGAGTGCTTCTCCGAAGCTTAAGGTAGAAAGCGTATTAAAATATTCCAGCAGAAAGAAACCGACAGTACCAATGGCGATCAGGGCTGCCGAAGTATAAATGGTTATTCGCGACATCAGTTTCCAGTTTTTCCAGGGTGCATCCATACGTGCGCGCATGGCTTTCGGCGACAGTACATCTAGGATGGTAGGGAAACCGATACCTCCGAAAATAATAAGGAAGGCGATAACGAGGTGCATGATATAAGAGAACCGAACCGGCTCGGTATAAAGCCCTGCCGGGTAAAGCGAGAAACCTGCATTGCAAAAAGCCGACACCGCATGAAAAACCGAATAAAAGATTTTACTTCCCAGGTTATCAAACTGCACGTTTGGGCCCCAGGTCATAAAAACAAGCAGCGCCCCTATCCCTTCGATCAGGAAAGTTAAGTATACCAGTTGTCGCAGCAACCCTTTAGAGGAGAAAAGCGATTCGCCTTCCAGCAGTTCGTGCATGGCCACATACTGTTTTATGCCTACACCCTGGCGCATCAGGGATGCAAAAAAAGTGGCAAACGTAACAATACCCAACCCGCCCAGCTGTATCAGCAGCAGCAACACCACCTGCCCCGAAAAAGTGAAGTAAGTGCCTGGGTCCACCACCGAAAGCCCTGTAACGCACGATGCACTGGTAGCTACAAAAAGTGCGTCAATAAAGCGCATACCCTCGGGGGCATTGGTCATTTTCGGTAACATAAACAGGCCAGCTCCTGCAAATATCAGGAACAGGAAACTCATGATAAATGTGGTGGAAGGCTGTAAACGCAGGGCTTTAAGGTGTACCTTGGTTTCGAGGAGCTCGATAATAAGCAGCCCCAACATGTATAACGACACCAGTAGCCGGTAAAACTCTACCGAAAGGGGTATACCTATACTTTCGAAAACGTTATAAACTACCGGGATATCTAATAAATATGTCCCTACCTGGTTGACCAGGATGATCAGCATCAGAATACCTTCAAACCAGGTACGTTTTAGGAATTTTATACGCTCGAAGGCATACAGGATGCGGAGGAAATAAATAAGCACGAAAACCGCAAGTATAGCATCGATGGCATAAAACAGGTAACGCAGTGTTACCGGGCTTTCTACCACGCCATGTGCATACACCAGCAGCACCACAGACAGTATGGTTAGCAAATAAGTGGTACGCCGCATAAGGGCGTAGGCCGTTAGCTTACTGCTGTATAGTGCCCTATTTAGTTGCTCGCTGTTCATATAGCTCGAAAAGCCTTACCTGTTTTGCTTCGCTCAGTAACCGTTGTTTGTCTATGGGCACTACTCCTACCTGCTCGCAAACCAGTCCGCCGCCCAGGTTACTTAGCCCGGCCATAAACGGTATAGTGGTGCGCAGGGCCATACACAGGGCAGCTATACTTATTACTGTATCGCCCGCCCCGGATACATCCGAAATGGAACGACGGTGAGCATCTATGTAAGTCTTTTCCTGTTTATCGGCAACAAAAACGCCACGTTCCGAAAGGGTTACCAGCACCTGTTGTACCTGTAGTAGTTTCTGCAGTTCGGCTACAGCTTCTTCAAAAGCGTGCAGGTTTTCGTCTGCAAATTCAACTTTAAGGCCTTCTTTCAGCTCTTTCAGGTTTGGTTTAAAAAGCGTGCTGCCTACATAACTCAGGAAGTTCTTTTTCTTGGGGTCGATGACCGTTGGAATGTTGCGCTCGTTGGCCAGCTGAATAAAACGCCTGATGTTCGCCTCCGTGAAAACGCCTTTGTCATAATCTTCCAGAACTATCACATCAGCCCGTTCCAACAGTTTCAGGTAGCGTTCTTCCAGGTGGCGGTTATCGTAAGCTGTCAGCTCGGTTTCAATTTCAGCGTCTACGCGCAGCAGTTGTTGTGCTCCTGCAATAATGCGGTGTTTTATAGTTGTTACCCGCTCCGGACTTTGTACTATCCCTTCCGCAGAAAGACCTTTTTCCTCCAGCAGTCTCAGAAAATCTCCGCCGTCTTTATCATCGCCAACTACAGAGCAAAGCAACGGCGTAGCACCCAAAGCCTGAATGTTTAAGGCAACGTTGGCAGCTCCGCCCAGGCGCTTTTCGCGCTTCACCACATTAACTATAGGTACGGGTGCCTCCGGCGAAATGCGTGTAGATTTGCCCCATAAATAAGAGTCGATCATCACGTCGCCAACTATAAGCACAGTTAGCCCATTAAAGGCCGAAAAAATATCTTCTAAGCTATTAATTTGATTCATTACTGAAGTTTTGCCAGGCTGTTTTTGATGCGGCGCAGGGCCTCGGTCAGTTTTTCGTCGGAAGTGGCAAAGGAGAAACGTACACATTGCGGTGCACCAAAAGCTTCGCCGTTTACGATTGCCACAAATGCATCCGTCAGCAGGTAAATGCATAGGTCCAGCGCATTCTGGATGGTTTTGCCCTCGTAGCTCATGCCAAAATAATAGCTCACATCCGGGAAAATGTAAAAGGCACCTTCCGGCACATTGGTTTTAAAGCCCGGGATATCGTTCATCAGTTCCAGCACCAGGTTCCGACGACGCAAATAGGCCTCGCGCATTTCTACAGCACTTTCCTTACCGCCTTGTAAGGCAGCGAAAGCAGCTTTCTGTGCAATAGAACAGGTACCTGATGTGATCTGGCTCTGCATTTTTTCGCAGGCTGCAGCTATCGTTTTGTGGGCAGCAATGTAGCCAACGCGCCAGCCGGTCATGGCATAACCCTTCGAGAAACCATTTACCGTAATCACACGGTCTTTTATAAAATCGAAGCCTGCCATGCTGGCCTGCTCGCCTTCAAAGTTGATGTATTCGTAGATCTCATCGGCAATAACATGCACCTGCGGGTATTTCTCCAGTACTTTGGCCAGTGCATATAGTTCGTCTTTGGTAAATACAGAGCCCGTCGGGTTGCATGGCGAC
Organism: Pontibacter fetidus; assembly: GCF_010119545.1. Lineage (GTDB taxonomy): Bacteria > Bacteroidota > Bacteroidia > Cytophagales > Hymenobacteraceae > Pontibacter > Pontibacter fetidus. Next base: position 25,199 of record NZ_JAAEAA010000002.1, read on the forward strand.
GAATACATGATGAGCTTGGTATTTGAGGTAATGGCAGCCTCCAGCTGTGCAGGCGTCACTTTAAAGTCGTTCTCCAGGCTGCCCATCACCTGCACCGGCGTACCTTCGGCAAGCTTCACGATCTCCTCATACGACACCCAGTAAGGCGAGAAAATGATCACCTCATCGCCAGGGTTTACCAGGCACATCACCGCATTGGCTATACTTTGCTTGGCCCCTGTTGAAACAACTATATTTTCAGGTTTATAATCGAGGTTGTTGTCGCGCTTAAATTTATCGGCAATAGCCTGGCGCAGCTCCGGGTAACCCGGCACCGGCGTGTAAAATGTAAAGCCGTCGTCAATGGCCTTTTTGGCGGCATCTTTTATGTATTGTGGTGTCTGGAAATCAGGTTCTCCAAAGCTCAGGTTAATTACATCGTGCCCCTGCGCAGCCAGTTCGCGGGCTTTTTTTGCCATAGCAATGGTCTGCGACTCAGACAAAGCAGTTATTCTGTCAGATAAAATGCTGCTCACTTCTTCTATATCCTGCATGTGGTTTTCAATTTAAAGGCTCAAAGGTACTTATTCTGTTACAGACTTTCCAGAAAGCCGGCCTGTAAAACACAATTGCTACCCGTTTAAAAGTAAGTTGGTGAAATGAAGTGAAAGTATAAAGTTATCGGATATAAAATTTGAAGCTGATTTGGTCTGAATCAGGATTGACTCTTTTAAGAAGGATCAGGTGGAAGTAGGTGTTTGCTACAGCTGAGCTTATAGTCTTATAGTTAGCGTGGTCCAACCACTCAGAGCTACGTTCACTACTTTTGAACTCTCGTTTTCGGTAATTTAAGGCGGGGAGTTTTTACCTCACCCCAGTCCTCTCCTAAAAACAGGAGAGGGAGTTTTTTCTGCTGCTATAGTTGAAGCTATAACTTTATAGTTTCAGACCAAGATCGGACAGGTCGCGACCTGTCCCTACGGAACTATAACCACGATAAAAGTCAAAGCAAGAAGGTTCAAAATGTAGAAATACAGTTACTATGAGAAAGATATCAGTCTTTGGGTTGAGCGCCTTGTAGATTTCTGGTGCCGTAAGGCATTTCGAGGAACGAGAAAAAGAAATGTACACAGTGCGATGCCCGAAGACGGGGCCTCCCGGCCGTGAGGGTACCAAAGCTTGAGATGAAACTATAGGTTTGTAGAGCTCCCAGGAATGAAAGTAGTTTGAAAGGATAGCTTGGTTCCAGTTGCTACTATATCTAACTATAGGACACATAAGATTCCTCGGCTAGCGCTCGGAATGACAACTAATCAACTATAGCATTAGATGCTAGCAGAAGCTGCGCACATGTTCAGGTTATCATTAAACTATAAGCTGAAATAGATTTCTCACGTTGTTCGAAATGACAATAGACAAGCAACAAAAAGGGGCTGCAACTATAGCTGCAGCCCCTTAAAAGTCTTACAAATTAGACCTTAAGCTCTTCCGTAAGCAGTTCTTTCAACTATACTTCGGCCTAAGGTAATTTCATCTGTGTACTCCAACTCACCACCAACCGGTATACCACGGGCAATAGACGTAATCTTCAGGTTCTGGTGGTCACGTAGTTTGCGGGTCAGGTAAAAGGCAGTGGTATCACCTTCCATAGTTGGGCTTATCGCCATCAGTACTTCTTTTACTTCTGAGTTTGGCAGTAAACGCTCCAATAAACTATCGATGTGCAGGTCTGAGGGTCCTACTCCTTCCAGCGGCGAAATAACGCCACCCAACACGTGGTATAAGCCTTTATACTGCGATGTATTTTCAATGGCAATCACATCCCGGATATCGCTTACCACACATAGCAAACTTTTGTCGCGTAACGGGTTTGAGCAAATGCCGCATACTTCTGTATCCGAAATATTATGGCATTGCTTGCAGTGTTTTACTTCGGTACGCATTTTCACCAGCGACTCAGCCAACAAAAAGGTATCTTCCGATTCGTTTTTGAGCAGGTGCAATGCTAAGCGCAGGGCCGTTTTTTTTCCTACACCGGGCAGTTTGGCCAACTCTTCCACAGCGTTTTCTATCAGCTTCGACGGAAACTCCATGTAACCTCCTTATTGAATATCCGCAGAAAGCGATTTATCGTGCAGCGCTGTACACATACCAGACAACTCTTCGTATGCGCCCATTTTAACCGTGCATTTACCTTTATAATGTATCAGCAGCGTGCATTGCTCAGCCTGTTCTGCCGTATGGCCGCATACTTTTATAAGGGTTTCGATCACGTGATCGAAGGTATTTACGTCATCATTAAAAACGATAAGCTGGCGCAGGTCGGTATTCTCTTCCAGCACCGCTACATCTTCCTGATGTAAAATTTCTCTCTCAGTATTCATAGCACAAATTTAGGCATTTTATAGCACTTTATGAAGCAGCCGGACAACTATAAATCGCTGTAAAGCTGCGGCATAAAGTATAGTTTTTAACAAACTTGCGTGGCTTATAATTCCTGTAAGCTCAATATCCTGAACTATAGTTTTATACCTTATGCAGCATAAAAGGCGCTATTTTTGCTCTTTACCGATATTCCTGTTTTCTTGCAGGTAATTAAACATTTAACAATCAACTATACCTCTATAATGATCTTTTCTAACCGATTGAAAGGTCTGGCATTTACCCTTTTGCTGGCTGCAGCATCGTTGCAGGTACAAGCACAAAACAAAATGCTGACCATGGAAGATGCTGTAATTAACCCGGCGCTTCAACCAGAAAACCTGCGCCAACTTAACTGGGTAGCCGGCTCCGACGACTTTACTTTTGTAAAAGATAATACGCTGGTTGGTGGCAATGCAAAATCTACGAAGCACACACCTATACTTACTGTTGATAAACTGAGCGCTGCATTGCAGGCTGCTGGCGGTAAAGAAGTAAAAAGCTTTCCGGTGGTGCAGTGGAAAGATGCCAACACCTTTATAGTAGATGCGCAGGGCAAAATTTTTAACTATAACCTGAAAACCGGTAAGGCAACTATAGTAACTACCTATGCTGCCGATGCTGAAAACACTGACCTGGACCCAACCAAACAGCGCGTAGCATACACCAAAGGCAACAACTTGTATGTGTCGCTTCCGGGTGTTGCCGATGTAGCAGTTACAAATGAAAAAAACGAAACTATCGTAAACGGCCAGGCGGCGCACCGCTCTGAGTTTGGCATCAGCAAAGGTACGTTCTGGTCTCCGGAAGGCAAGCAATTGGCCTTTTACCGCATGGACCAGACCATGGTAACTGATTACCCGTTGGTGGATATTGCGCCGCTTCCGGCTAAACAGAACAACATTAAATACCCGATGGCCGGTGGCAAAAGCCACCATGTAACCGTAGGCGTTTACAACACCGCTACCAAGCAAACCACTTTCCTGAAAACCGGCGAACCGGCCGACCAGTACCTGACCAACCTTACCTGGAGCCCCGACGAAAAGTACATTTATATAGCTGTACTTAACCGCGACCAGAACCACATGAAATTGAACCAGTACGATGCTGCTACCGGTAACTTTATGAAGACGCTGCTAGAAGAAAAACACGCTAAGTATGTAGAACCTGAGAAAGGTTTATACTTTGTACCGGGCAAAAACAACCAGTTTGTAAGAGTAAGCGAGCGCACCGGTTTCGACCATCTATACTTATATGACACCAACGGCAAAGAAATTAGAACGCTGACCAAAGGCGACTGGGTGGTGACAGATGTACTTGGTTTTAGCAAGGATGGTAAAAAGCTATACTATAGTTCAACTGCCGAAAGCCCGCTAGAGCGCCACTTTTATGTTGTGGAATTAAGCAATGGTAAAAGTACCCGTTTGTCGCAGGGCACAGGCACGCACAATGCTACGCTTAGCCCAACCGGCAGCTATACTATCGACAACTATAGCAGCCAGGTAACGCCTCGTAAGATATGGGTAATTGATAACAAAAACGGTAAAATAGCACAGACACTGCTTACAGCTAAAAACCCGGTTGCAGACTATAAACTTGGCGAGACAACCATTTTTACGGTAAAAGCTGACGACGGTACCGACCTGTATGCCCGCATGATTACGCCTCCGAACTTTGACAAGAGCAAAAAGTACCCGGTTGTAGTTTACCTCTATGGTGGCCCGCATTTGCAGTTGGTAACAAACAGCTGGCTGGGTGGCGCTAACCTTTGGATGCACTTAATGGCGCAGAAAGGCTACATCGTATTTACCCTGGACCCACGTGGAACATCGGCGCGCGGCTTAAACTTTGAGCAGGCTACGTTCCGCCAGTTAGGCACCGTAGAAATGGCTGACCAGCTGCGTGGTGTAGAATACCTTAAATCGTTGCCTTATGTTGATGCCAGCCGCATGGGTATACATGGCTGGAGCTTCGGTGGTTTTATGACGACAACTATGATGCTGAAATCGCCGGACACGTTTAAAGTTGGTGTAGCTGGTGGCCCGGTTATAGACTGGAAATACTACGAAATAATGTACACCGAGCGCTACATGGACTCGCCGGAGCAGAACCCGGAAGGTTACAAAAATGCCAACCTGCTAAACCACGTAAAGAACCTGAAAGGCAAATTACTAATGATACATGGCACCGTGGATGATGTAGTAGTATGGCAGCACAGCTTAGCATTTATTAAAAAAGCAGTTGACGAAGGCGTACAGCTTGATTACTTTGTGTACCCGGGCCACCCACACAACGTGCGCGGCAAAGACCGTGTGCACCTGATGCAGAAAGTAACACAGTACCTGGAAGACAACCTAAAGGAAACTCCGAAACAATAACAACTATAGAAAAGGCGCTGATGATTTCAGCGCCTTTTTTTTTACTACACTCAATGAAGGTGCGAGCGAAGACGCTCGCGCCATAGCATAAACTATAGCTATACCTAAATCCCTGAATTACGTACCTTTGCAGCACATTTATACTTTACAGATATTATGCCTGCACCATCCGCATCCTTCAAGAAAGCCATAAAACAACTTAGCGATAAGGAAAAGGAAACCCTGCTGTTAAAAGCCGTGCGCCGCGATGCTGAGTTGTATGATATGTTTTCGTATGAACTGGGTGAACGTACACTCGAAGAAATTCAGGAGCAAAGCCAGGATACGATACATGAGTTGCTGCTAAACGCCACTGGCCGCAGCCTGACCAAAGCACTGGCAAAAGCATTGCGAAAAGCGGTAAAAGAGATCGCCCGTTTTAAGCGCGTAACCAAAGACCCAAAGGCGGAGATCGAGCTGCATTTATATGTACTGGGCATCATTTTCGATAACTATACCGGCCAGTTCGATAGTTACTATAAAGTATTTTATACTTCCACGGCAAGGCTGTTGCTGCGCACCATGCAACTCATTAAAAAGAACCTGCACGAAGATTACCACCTCGAGTACAAAGACACGATAGACGATTACCTGACACAGATCGGTAACCGTAACAAGCCTCTTCCTTTTGCTTTGCCTAAAGAGTTTGAGCTAGAATAGTTAATTCAGTTGTCTGAACCTGGATTAAGAAGGGATTTGATAGATTAGCTTGATAGTCCGAATAAGGCTCTGCAGGATCTTATAAGTACAAGTCGCTACCTATCAGAGCGATAAACTGAAGAGATGAAATTATAACTTCCAAACCGTAAAAGTATAATCCCAAGGATCAATTAAATCTGCATTAATCAATGGTTCGGACATCTATCTCTTCCAGGTTAATATCGGATACCTTTTTGAGTTTACCGGCTTCAAAGGCTTTGTCAAAGTTCTCTATATTAAAGTTTTTTTCTTCTGAAGTATAGTTGCCATAATCCTGGAAAAGGAATCCCCCTATTTTATGTGGATTTACAGCTTCCCGGAAACGTGTTCCTATACTGCCATCGTCTTCTTTAAAATTATAGGCCAGGTAATCCATCGTATAGTTCTGCTGATGGAACCAGTACACGTACTCATCTTCGTGATCTTCGCCGCCGCCTTGCTGTTTAAAAGTTACTTTTATTTTATAGTATGGCTCGCCTTTTATAGTTGCTTCGCCCAGGTATTGCTTCTGCACCGCATCATCGTTTAAAAAGTAAGGCAGTAAGGCAAAGTATATCACAGCATTTACAGAGTTACGATAGGCTTTCACTTTATCGGCGGGCAATGTTACTTTCTGGTTGTTTATAGTTCGGGTAAATCCGCTGTTCTGCAGCACATCATACACACGCTGGCCGGTAGTGTCGGTAAAGGTGCGGCTATACACGTAGGCACCGTTATCGCGCAGGGCTCTGTACTGGTAATCCCGGAATTTGAAGGTAACGAGGGCTTTATCCAGGTTTGGGCCACCGTGCGTGGCAATGGCTTTATCTACAATTTCCTGGGCATCCGGCACTTTGGGCTCGCAACCTGCCAGCAACAGCAAGGCAAAAACTATAGTTAAGGATGTGTAAAATCTGCGCATGGGTTTTAAAATCGGTTATATCAAAGATAACAAACTTATAGTTTACCTTAAAACAAAACCGCCCCGGCACTACAAAGAGCGCCGGGGCGGAAATCAAAACCAGTTATATCTACTCAGATTACTGCTTTGCCGTTACATTGAAAGATACTGTAAAATCATCCATAATTGCTTTGTCGCCAAGGCTACCGAAGAATGACTCAGAACCATACTTTACATCGTACTGGGCACGGTTTACAGTTACATCGGCTTTAGCAGTAGCTACACCATTTTTAACAGTGATAGTTGCCGGGAACTGTACAGGCTTAGTAATGCCTTTTATAGTTAGCAGGCCGTTCACTTTATAGTTTGGCTTACCGGCAGCAGCTTTCGCGATCGGAGCAAGTGCCTTAATTTCGAATGTTGCAGTCGGGAATTTCTCTACGCTAAAGAAGTCATCTGACTTTAAGTGACCTACCAGTTTACCGTTGTATTCAGCATCCTTAATGTCAGTAACTTTAATAGAGTTCATGTCGATCACGAATTTACCGCCAGTTACTTTGTCTTTGTTTACAACAAGGTTACCGCTTTTCAGGTCTATAGTACCAAAGTGCTCACCAGTTACTTTTTTACCGTTCCAGGTCAAATCGCTTTTCTCGATAACAGCGTTGTAAACACGGCCTTTCGCTTTTGCAGGAGCTGTAGCTTCTGTAGTGGCTGTAGTTTTACCAGTTGTTGTGTTGCCAGCAAAAGCTGTGAAAACCATAGTTGCGGCAAGTGATGCAAGGATTGCTACTTTTTTCATTTTATTAAATTTATTCAGGTTATATATAGGTTACTTTTTAATTAATCTCTGATCTTATCCAGCAGCCTGTTTAGCTCTGCTGTTTCCTGTTCTGTCAGGTTGCGTATACCGGTCTTCGATCCGCCATCCAGATCATCCATTTGCTTCAGCAGCGCCAGGCCTTTATCGGTTATCAGCACATCTACGGTGCGGCGGTCGTTAGGGCATTGCTTACGTGTTACCAGGCCTTTCACTTCCAGCTTATCCACTATGCGCGATGCGTTTGATGTTTTATCCAGCATCCGCTCTATCAGCAGGCTAACGGTGGCAGGTTTCGGGTGCTGTCCGCGCAAAATGCGAAGCACATTATACTGCGGCAATGTTACCCCAAATGGCTTAAACAAATTGCTTTGCTCCTGTACCAGCCAGTTAGAAGTATAAAGCATATTAATGTAAGCTTTATGGTATTCAGTTTTAAAAGCGGTTTGCTTTATTTCGTCTTCTATCTTCATCGTTGTCATGAATGATGATGCAAATATATGTACATACATTTAATGTACAAACATATTACACGTTTTTTTTCAGATAAGTTTCAAATTAGTTGAGATTTTTCGGGAAAAGCTCTCAAAACTATAGTGTTTGCTTGTTTAGAATGGGTTGTTGGTTTGTGGTATAGTTTATAGTTACAGCTCAGGATGGAATGAATAATTAGTGATCTCCTATAGTTGACCCTACCCTCCCAAGAGGGGATTTATCTATTATAAGTAAATAACCCTAAGCCATCTAATTTTCTAGCAATTCAGCAATCAACTTATTTCAGGTACAGAATGCCCTGCTCCTCGCTAACCAACTTAAACGGCTCGTCTTCTATGATCAGGAAACCATCCAGGTCAGCAAAGTCGAAGGCGGCGCTTAGTTGCATGGCACTCCATATTCCCAGGCTCGTCTCTACCATACACCCGATCATCGCCATAAGGCCGTGTTTGCGTACTTCCTGCAACAATCGCACCGCATTCAGGTAACCGCCGGCTTTCATCAGTTTTATATTCACCCCATGAAACTCCTGTCGCAGCATCGCAAAATCGGCATTATCTGTCACCGACTCGTCAGCAACAAGTGGTAAAGAGCTAAGTGGCTTCAGGTGGGCATAGGCAGCGGCTTCGGAGGCGGGCATGGGCTGCTCTATAAACAAAACACGCTGCGTATCTAGGGTATGCAGAAAACGTAACAGGTCGTCCGGGTCTTTCCAGCTTTCATTGCCATCCAGCACCACCGGTTTCTGTACTACATCCAACACTTCCTGCAACAGGTCGGCGCCCTGCTCGCTGTTTACTTTTACTTTAAGGCACGGAAAGCGCTGCAACCGGTGTTGTATGATAAAATCTTTTACCTGGCCGGGCTCCATTATGGGCAACGAAAAACAAGTAGCTTGCTGGTGCGGCATGGGCTGGCCTAACAACTGGTGCACCGCTATCTGTTTTACCTGGCAATGATAGTGCAGGTAGGCAGCTTCTATAGCAAAGCGCAATGCGTTAACCGGTGGGTGCTCGGTAAGCAGTTGCAGCAGGTCTTCCATAGATTTTACGCTGGCAAGGCCGGCCATTAAAAGCACCTGGTATTGCTGCAGCAGTAAATCTGGGGTTTCGCCGTAGCGTATGTTAGGGGCAGCTTCACCAAAACCATTGTACGTACCATCCGATACCTGTACCAGGAAATTTAGTTTTTCGTCGCTGGCATTTCGTGCAATACGCCAGGTATACTTTAGTTTAAGGTGCAGTGCCTCGATGCGCCAGGTCAGCATATGTGGAGCGTCTATAGTTGGTGTGGCTAAATATACTGATTAAGTACAACATAAGATGCACCCAAAACCAGGCAGAAGAGTGCCTAAAAATCGACTTAATGCCGCTACAGGCTTTGGCATTGTGCCTGATCTGGTTATATTTGCTAAGAATTAACTAGCGTGTTTGCGGCCGATAAGGTAAGAACCGTGTTTGCCACACTCCCAACCTACTGCATTTAGCCTATAGCTGGTGCGCCATTTCTCTTATTTTATATGAAGAAATCTTCTATTATCCCTTTGGCAACGCTGCTAAGCATAACAATTGCAGCTTTACTTACCGTTTTACAACATTACAACTTTATCAACCTACCCGCCGATGTAATGATGGCGGTACGCTGGGCTTGTATTGGTGTGTTGCTTGGCTACGGTATACAAAAACGCTCACTTACTACTTGGATATTGGTAAGTATGGTGGTGGGTGCCGAAATTGGCTACGACTTCCCGGATTTTGCTGTAAACCTGAGTGTGCTCAGCAAGGTCTTCCTGAAACTGATCAAAACCATTATTGCTCCGCTTATTTTTGGTACGCTGGTAGTAGGTATAGCCGGCCACTCTAATTTAAAGCAGGTAGGCAGCATGGGCTGGAAAGCCATTGTTTACTTCGAGATCGTAACTACCCTGGCCTTATTTATTGGTTTAGCTGCCATTAACATTACAAGGGCAGGCGAAGGCATCAGCATGAACCTGGCCGAAGTAAACAATGAAATAAAGCCGGTAGAAAAGCAAACCGCATCCGATATCATACTGCACGTTTTCCCGGAGAACATTGCCAAATCGGTAGCGGAGGGGCAGGTTTTACAGATCGTTATCTTTAGTGTGCTGTTTGCAATTGGCCTGGCCATGGTAAGCGAGAAAAAGCGTAAGCCGATGCTCGAGTTCTGCGACAGCCTCTCAGAAGTGATGTTCAAGTTCACGAACATCATCATGTACTTTGCTCCTATTGGTGTGGGCGCTGCCATTGCTTATACAGTAGGCCACATGGGGCTTGGTATTTTGGTTAACCTGTTCCAGTTGCTGGCCACGCTGTATGTAGCCCTACTTGCTTTTGTACTGATCGTGTTATTGCCGGTTGCTTTAATTGCCCGCGTACCGGTAGTTCGTTTCCTGAAAGCTATTTCGGGGCCGGTATCTATTGCCTTTGCCACTACCAGCTCGGAGGCTGCCCTGCCACGCGCCATGGAAGAAATGGTAAAACTGGGTGTGCCACGCAAAATAGTAGCCTTTGTAATGCCGACTGGCTATAGTTTTAACCTGGATGGCACCACCTTATACTTAGCCCTTGCATCTGTTTTTGTGGCGCAGGCCGCAGGTATAGAGCTTAGCTGGGAGCAGCAATTGGTAATGGTATTTACGCTGATGCTAACAAGTAAAGGTGTGGCCGGTGTGCCAAGAGCCTCGCTGGTTATACTTTTAGGTACGGTGGCATCGTTCGATTTACCGGTGTGGCCGGTGTTTGCCATACTTGGTATAGATGAATTGATGGACATGGCCCGTACTTCTATTAACGTAACCGGTAACTGCCTTGCCACTGCCGTAGTAGCCCGCTGGGAAGGTGAGCTCGACATTCAGCCGGAAACCGGCGTTGTAGAAACCACAAACCCTGAATTGCCGGTAGCTGAAGCAGAACCAAAAGAACTGGTATAGTTTATACCACATACATACATTTACAAAGCCGCGGCCCTAAACCTGCGGCTTTGTTGTTTTCTGGCATTATTTTAGATAATCAGTTTTAACTATATAGTGCTGCACGAATTTCAAACCTATGCTTACAATTATAGTTGCGAGCCCTGTACTGCAAGAAACTATAGAAGACCCATTATTTAAGCTTATGAAATCATTTCTGAAACCAACTGCTTTATCTGTCCTGCTACTGGCTTTCTTTGCTTTTGCCCTAACCGGTTGCGAACGCGAACCAGACTCTGGTCCCCACGGAGAAGGCATCAACGGAAACGTACAGATTTACAATGCATACGGCGAAGCGCAGGACCCATCGGGCGTGACGGTAACAATAGAACAAACCGGCAGAACCACCAAAACAGACAGCGAAGGCGCTTACGTATTGCCCTACCTGGCATCGGGTAACTATAGTTTGAAATTTGCAAAAGAAGGCCACCCAACTACCTTTGTACACAATGTGGAGCATGTACGTACCAAACACACTTCTACGCCGGTTCCCATAGCCCGAATGATTGAGCCATCTGCCTATTTTGTAACACAGGCATCGGTTGCAGTAAATAAAAATCAGCAGAATAATCCTTACTATAGTATAACCGGCAAACTGAACAAAGCCGTGCCTGCCGGAAAAGAAATACAACTTAAACTATACCTGGGCAAAAATGCGGCTGTTTCGCTGTCAGATTATGTGCACATGTTTAGCTATAAAGTAAGCGGCCAAGAGTTCCAGATCAATTACCCATACTTTGCCAGCCTGATTATAAACAATGAAATGCAACACGGCGACACCGTATACATGGTACTGTTTACTGATGCTATAGTTGAAGATGCCTGCGATGGTAAATGGCAGAAACCGGATTGCACAAATAGCAGCACACTAAACAGCACAAACCCGATCGTTTTTTCGGAAACTATACCTTAACATCAGATACACCATACCTTACGATAGCCGCAGACCAACATCTGCGGCTTTTTTATTTATGTCTACCAGTTCTGAAATCACTTCTACTAAAATCAGCAGGGTTTAGAGAGTTTATAGTTTGTATTATTTATATTTTTTAGTAAAATTACACAATATTTTCTTTACTGAAATCTATCGTTACCTACCAAACCACTCTATGAAAAAAGTTTTAAAAGTTGCAGGCTATGGGCTTGTCGGATTACTGGTTATACTTGCAGCCGGGGTCGTTTACATGCAGTACGCATTCCCGAATGTAGATGCCGCGCCAGCCATTACGGTTAAAAAGACACCGGAGCTTGTTGCCCGCGGCGAGTACCTGGCCAACCACGTGGCCGTTTGCATCGATTGCCACTCTACACGCGACTGGTCTCAGTTTGCAGGGCCGTTAGTACCGGGCACACATGGCAAAGGCGGCGACCGTTTTGACCAGACAATGGGTTTCCCGGGTGTGTTTTATGCGAAAAATATTACCTCTGATAAGGAAACAGGCCTGGGCAACTGGACAGATGGCGATATTTACCGTGCCATTACCTCGGGCGTAACTAAGGATGGAGACCCGATCTTTCCGATGATGCCTTACAATGCTTACAGCCAGATGCGCGAGCAGGATATTCACGCTATCATTGCTTACATCCGTACCCTTGAGCCGATCAAAAATAAAGTACCTAAATCTGACCCTGATTTTCCGTTTAACCTGATCCTGCGCACCATGCCGGGCACTCCTGAAAAACATCCGGAACCTGTACTCGATGACCAGGTATCGAAAGGAAAATACCTGGTAACGGTGGCCGCCTGCGGCGATTGCCATACCCCACAGGATAGTGACGAAAAAATGAAATTTGCAGGAGGCGCAGAATTTAACCTGCCTTTCGGCACCATACGCTCTGCCAACCTTACCCCCGATAACGAAACCGGCTTAGGTAACTGGACAGAAGATGCCTTTGTAAACCGCTTTAAGCAGAACCAGGCCTTAGCCATGTCAGGTAATAAATTAGGATCTAAAGATTTTAATTCGATAATGCCATGGAATATGTATGCGGGCATGGAAGAGGAAGACCTGCGCGCTATTTACCAGTACCTGCGCACCTTAGAGCCTGCCAAAAACAAGGTGGTTAAATTTACGCCGGCACCTGCCAAGTCATAATACGCTTTAAACCTTTTACTCCGGAAGAGCCTTTTGCTATAGTAAAGGGCTCTTTTTTGGGTATTAGGCGCTCACTGCTTCTGGACTATAACATAGACGTGGTTCTCCGGAAACTGGTCAAGCTCGAGGTGGCGGCACTGGCAATTATTATCCATAATGGCTTTTAGGTTACCGTCTATACCGATGGTACTATAGTAAAATTGGTCGTTTTGCCAGTTGCTGAGGTGCTCGCCCGAGGCATCGCCGAACGTATAAATTAAGATACCTTCGGGGTTTAACAACTGGCATAGTTTAGCTACTACTAATGCCTGGTAGTGTAAGGGCACATGAAAGATGCTGTCCCAGGCAACTATAAAATCATAGGTTTGGGCAGCTTGCCAGCTACAGATATCCTGCACCTGAAAATCAACATCCGGGTGGTTGGCTTTGGCTAACCCGATCATCTTTTCAGACAAATCAATGCCAGTTATACCTTTAAAGCCAGCACTGATAAGCGCGTTTACAACCCTGCCACCACTGCCACAGCCAACATCCAAAGCCGCCCCACGCCCTTTACAATAACTGATCGCCCTTTTTATTTGGAGCAGCCCGTAAGCAGATGTATAATGCTGGTCGTGCCACCATTGCGCTATCTTATCATACTTTTTTCCTGTTTCAGCAGGGTTCATCCACTTATAGTATAGTTTGTTCAGTTAGTAAGCTGTTTAAAGATAAGTGTTTTCTTAATGAACTATAGTTACTGCTTTAACTCCCGGATAACTTTGCAAGGATTGCCAGCTGCAAACACGCCAGCGGGAATGTCCTTGGTCACCACACTGCCTGCTCCTATCACGCTTCTGTCGCCGATGGTTACGCTGGGGCAAATGACAACGCTGCCACCTACCCAAACGTCTTCGCCTATAGTTATGGGTTTTGCATATTCCAGCCCTGAGGCGCGCTCTTTATAGTTTAGCGGGTGCGTAGCGGTATAGATCTGCACATTCGGGCCAAAAAGGGTGCGGCTGCCAATAGTTACCGGCATTACATCCAGCACCACACAGTTAAAATTTAAGAACACCTTCTCGCCAACTATAATATTGTAGCCGTAATCGCAGTAGAAGGGCGGTTGCAGCCACAGGCCTTCGCCGGAGTTAGGTATAAGCTCTTTTAGAATGCGGCTTCTTTCTATGGGATAGTCTTCGTGGGAGTTGTTGAGCTGTTGCAGCAGCAATCTGGCCTGTAACCGCTCTTCTGAAAGTTGTGGATCTAATGGGTCGTACAACTCCCCAGCCAGCATTTTTTCTTTTTCGGTTTGCATGGGTATTGTACGTGGGGTGGGCTATAGTTGGGGTTTACTTTCAAGCACAGCCATTAATCGCTGGTTCAGGTATAGTTTTTCCTTTCCAACTTTAGTCGCTTTAAGGAACCCTTGCGCCTCAAGTGCCATCAGATAATTGCCTACTGTTTTTGGTGTGCCCATATTTGCATCTATCAGGAACTGGCGTTTCGTATATGGCAGCCTGAACAAAATTTCAATCAGCTCTTTTGAGTAAACTTTCGGGAGCTTTTCTTTGATCTCATCTGCGGTAGTCTGCATTACTGCGATAATGCTTTCCAGTTTCAGTAAGCCGCTTGTTGCTGTCTTTTCAATCATATCCAGCATATACAGTATCCATCCTTCCCAGTCGTTTTCTTCAGTTACTGCTCTTAAGCGCTCGTAATAATCGGCTTTATGCTGTATAATATATTCGCTCAGAAACAGTGCGGGCACATGTAACAGGTTTACCATTTTAAGGTATAACAACAACAGTATTCTGCCAGTACGGCCGTTACCATCTATAAACGGGTGTATTGCTTCGAACTGGTAATGCATGAGCGCCATTTTAATGAGCGGATCCAGTGAACTTTCTTCGTTTATAAAATTCTCCAGGTTCGTAAGCTTTTCGCGAATCACATTTTCCCCCGCTGGCGGAGTATAGATGATCTCTCCCCTGGAATTTGCAAGTGTGGTGCCAGGGGTTGTTCTAATACCGGATGTATTCTGCTTGATGCACTGCATTATCTCCACGCACAGGTTGGTCGTAATGAACGGCCGCGACTCAAGCTTTTTAAGCCCATACCATAAGGCATCTTTATAACCTATTACTTCTTTGGCTGCGGCATTCTCATATTTCAGATCAGCTACCACCGCCTTATAAAGATCATCATTGGTAGTTATAATGTTCTCTATCTCAGAGCTCGCCTTAGCTTCCTGTAAATGAATCGTATCCAGAAACAGCGTGGGATTAGGCAGGTTAATGATTGCTCCATTGAGTTGCGCAAGTGCCCTGCTTGCACTTATTGTTTTGCGTAACACTCTCTTTGTTTCCAGTTCCGTATCTGGTGGCAATAAAGGCAGGTTATTATATGGCGCATTTCTGTTGAACTGTAGCATATAGGAGTAGCAATTACACTTATTGTTAAAACAAAGGTAAATATAATAAAAATTTACACTCGTTTTAAATTCAGAAGCAATTATTACCTTTTGAGATAAGAAGTTTAGATGTGGAATAAGATAAGGTTCTTACAGCCCCCAACCAGCATTTTTTGTTTATCGGTATACATGGGATGTTGTAAGTGGGCCAGAACTATAGTTATAACATAAGTCCTAACTATACCGCCAGTTTGAGCGCAGCGGTAACTGGTGGTTTTGATTGGTGGCAGTTTGTAACTGGCGAAACTATAGTTTATCGCTGACACGCCAGTTACAAACTGGCCCCATAGTTAGCCATAAGTTGTGCTGGCGCTAAACTTACGGTATGTGAGGGAGCATAACTAGTAGCTATTTTCTTAAGTTTTTAATAATATGGTTCAGACTGTAATTTTGATTTCTCAAACACAAAATCGTAGCCGTACTCATTAGTCAAACTAACTATATTTTGATAAGTTGAATTATCAATTGTTGGGGGTAGATAAATCTTTTCAATAAGTATATTTAAGTCAACATCTATAAATTTACCTTTATTATGCTCTTGAGTTTCCCAGTAATCTGGATTATCTATTGCATCATATATTTGATGGTAGATTCTATATTCTTTTTCGTGACAAAATTCCATTCGCTTATGAAAAAAAGGAGTTAATAGATTATATCCTTTGTGAGGATAGTCTATAGGATGATACCAAATACTATTTTCATAGTCAAGATATCTAACTTTAGAAAACTCAATCTGTTCTTTTGCTTTTTCAAAAGCCTGATTTATTCTTTGGACATTACTCTGGATAGCAACTCCTTCATTATCTTTCAAATAAAGCCTCCACATTGCGTCAGATTCATTATTATTAATATGCCAGCAATTAATAATAACACCTCTTTTATATCTTTTGTGTAAATCAATAAGGCCTTCAATATTTGCTTTCGCTACCTCTTCGTCAAAAGTATTGCCTAAATATTCTGCTCTCAATCTAGATTCTTCGATTCTAAACTCAGCTTCACGCTTTGGAATAGTTCCTTCAAACGGATCACTAAATTTGTCCGCTCTGCAAAAAAAGAGTGCTCTCTTTTTAAGTAGTGATGTATATTTGTCAATATCCATGTAGCGCCAAATAACAGCATTGTGCTTCAAGGGTATTTGATTTGGGTGATCTCCAATCGGCATTTTTTATTCTACTACTATTAAAATAAGTTAACCCCTACCCCTTCAAATACTCCACCATTAATTCAGCGGCACGTTCGGCAGTGCGGCACTCTCCTATTTTCTCGCGAACGAGGGCGTAACCGTCTTTTTGCTTTTTAATGAAGTGCTTGTCGAAGAGAATGCTTTTTAGCTCGGCTGTTACTTGCTTGCCAGTAAAATCGTCCTGAATCAGTTCAGTAACTACCTGCTTGCCGGCAATCAGGTTCACCAGCGAAATGTAAGGCACTTTTATCACCCACTTACCGATGGTGTAAGATATTTTGCTGGTTTTGTAGCATACTACCTGCGGCACATTAAACAGGGCTGTCTCCAGCGTGGCTGTGCCGGATGTAACCAGGGCCGCTACCGAGTGCGAAAGCAGGTCGTAGGTCTGGTCGTAAACTATTTTAATGTTCTTGTCTTTGTTGTACTGCTCGTAATACTCCTTGCCAAATGTAGACACGCCGGCCACTACAAACTGGAAATCACGGAACGATGGGAGCACGCTAAGCATCACATCTAGCATATTCTCAATCTCCTGGGCACGGCTGCCCGGAAGTATAGCCACAATCGGTTTGGAATTGTAGAGCTTATTTTTCGTCCTGAAATCCGGGTTAGGCACGTGGTCAGTTACCGAATCAGAAACAGGGTTGCCGATATAATCCACGTCGTAATCGAAGCGCTTGTAGAAGTCCTTCTCAAACGGCATGATCACGAACATGCGGTCCACTACTTTTTTGATCTTATGCGCGCGGCCCTGGTTCCAGGCCCAGACCTTCGGAGAGATGTAATAAAAAACCTTCAGCCCTTTACTTTTGGCAAACTTAGCAATGCGCATGTTAAAACCGGCATAATCTACCAGTATCACCACATCAGGTTTATAGTTAGCAATGTCAGCTTTCGCTTCTTTCAGGTAACCAAATATCCTGCGCAGGTTCTTAATAACTTCGGCAAAGCCCATAAAGGCCATGTCCTGGTAATGGCGCACAAGGTCCATTCCGGCTTCCTGCATCATATCGCCGCCCCAGCCACGTATTTCCGCGTCCGGGTCTTTCTTCCTGAGCTCCTTTATAAGGTTAGAACCATGCAAATCACCTGATCGCTCGCCAGCTATAATGTAGTATTTCATGTAATGCAGAAACGTAATGGGCTACCTGAACAGGTATAAGCGCACTAAAAATTTAAAGGAAATTATTCTCCGAAGTACTCCACGTAGTTGCGTGGGGTTTCGTAAAGTTTAAGGCTGTGCAGTTTCGCGTTGGATATTTTTTCGATCTGCGGGGCAAGTATGTTCCAGAACTCGATGATCAGGTTCTCGGTGCTGGCCAGTTTGCCCTCCATAAATGGTACATCCAGGTTCAGGTTTTTGTGGTCTACCTTCTCGATGATGTGCGTACGGATAAGTGTGCTCAGTTTTTTTAGGTCGATTACAAAACCGGTATCGGGTTCCGGCTTGCCTTTTACGGTAACAATGAGCTCATAATTGTGCCCATGCCAGTTGGTGTTGGCACACGGCCCGAACACTTCCTTATTCTTTGCCAACGACCAATTCGGGTTGTGCAGCTTGTGGGCTGCATTAAAATGCTCTAATCTGCTAACGTAAATCATTTAACTGCTAAACTTGTAATTTTTTCTGGACAGCAAATATACGAAGAAAGGAACACCAAAGAACGATGTAATAATTCCGATTGGCAGCCCGGTCGGCGGATAAATTATTCTGGACAAAAGATCACAGAGCAACATGAACAAACCACCCACAAAAGCGCAGAAAAGCAGGTTGCTCCTACCCGTGGTACCCAGCAGCCCGCGCGTTACATGTGGAACAATTAGCCCCACAAACCCGATTGGCCCCGACGTAGCCACTGCAAACCCGGTAACTATAGAAACTGTTACAAGTATAGCCCAGCGCGTATGCGACACCTGCACGCCCAGCGCCTGTGCCCTTTCGGAGCCCAGCATCAGTATATTTAGTTGTTTTTGGAGAAAAGCGAAAAGTATAAGCGCAACTATAAGCGCCACGGCCGGGTAAGGCAACAAGGTCCAGCTGGCCCGCTCAAAACTCCCCATACTCCAGAAAATAACCGACTTCAGTTTACCTTCCGAATCAGAGAGAAATGTAAGCAGGCCAACCATAGCCGTGCAAAGCGAACTGATAGCAATACCAGCCAACAGCAACTGCGCAGGTATAAGCTGACGTTTGCGGTACCCAAGTATAACCACGACCAGTGTAACTATAAAAGCGCCCGCCATAGCCAGCACCGGCGGCATATAAAACCCAGCCACAGATATGTTTACAAACCCAAAGAAGACCAGCACTGCACCCAGTGATGCCCCCGAAGCCGTCCCCAGCAAATAAGGATCAGCCAGCCCGTTGTTCACCATTGCCTGCATCAGATACCCGCAAAAAGCCAGCGCAGCTCCAACCACCAAAGCAAGCAGCAAACGCGGCAAACGAAGATGAACTATAGCGTAATGCGTGGTATTATCGGGGTTATAGTTCAGGAAAGCTTCGGCTATAGTTGAAAGGTCCGACTCAAAAGAACCGACCTGTAAACCCAGCACTATAACTATAGCGATCAGCAGCAGGGCCAATATAAAGTACAGGCCGCGCATCATGGGTACAGAAATCCTTCCAGCTCTTTGAGCGATTCCACAATTCTCGGGCCCGGTCGCTCTATCAGGTTGCCCGTTGGGGCGTAAATTCGGTTGGTTTGGTAGGCTTTTATCTTACGCAGCTCCGGGTATTGACTGAAAAAGGTTTGCTCCAGTTTTTCTTTGGTGCCACCCATCAAAATATCCGGGTTCAGTTTTAAGATATACTCGCGGGTAAGGGCCGGGTAAGGCTGGTCAAATGTTTCCTTTACTGCATTCTCAGCTCCTAAAATGCGCAGCTTATCTGTCAGCAGCGTATTTTGTCCATACACATAGATCGGGTCGGTCCAGGTTATAGTTAACACTTGCAGCGGGTTTGGGCGGTTTTTATACTTTGCCTCAAGCTGCTGCACCTGCAGGCGTAACGAGTCTGCTAAATGGTTAGCTACCTGCTCCCGGCCTGTAATGCGGCCAATGTCTTCTATCCCGCGCAGCACATCTTCTACTGTTCTGTATTTCTGGTAATACACTGGTATGCCCAACTCTTCTAACCTTGCAGCTACATCAAGCGGTGTCATGCCTTCGCTGGTAAAGATCAGGTCGGGTTTCAGAGCAAGTACCTGCTCTAAATCAACAGGGTAATTGCTGACGATAGGTTTGGTGTAAACGGCGGCAGGGTAGTCGCTATCGGGTGTGCGGGCAATAATGTTGGCCGTATCACCTATAGCAAACAGCATTTCGGCCATGGCTGAAGTAAAGCCAAAAACGCGAACAGGTTTTTTAGGTAAATGCAGCTCGCGGCCCAGGTCATCGATTATAGTTATGCCCTGCTCCTGCTGCTGTTCCTGCTTTTGCTGGCAGCCGGCTATAGTTGCAACCATAAAAAGTAGCAAGCATAAACTATAAACTATGATTTTGTTCTTCATCGGGGCAGGACCTGCTCTGGATATTTTCGTAAATTTACGCAAAATCTAACATAGCCCTAATTCTATGATCGTAGTAACCGGTGCTGCCGGGTTTATTGCCAGTTGCCTGGTAAGCCGACTTAACGCAGCGAACTTTAATGATATCGTGGTGGTGGATAATTTCTCTGTCGCTAAAAAAGAAGATAACCTGAAAGGCAAAAAGATAAAGGAGTTTGTTGACCGCGACACCTTTATTGAATGGCTGGACAAGAACTACGAAGAAGTAGAGTTCATCTTCCACCTGGGGGCCCGCACCGATACCACTGAGTTTAACAAGGATGTGTTCGACCTGCTGAACCTGAACTACTCCAAAGCCATCTGGAACGCCTGCTGCGAGTACCAGATCCCGTTGGTGTATGCATCTTCGGCAGCTACCTATGGTTCGGGTACATTAGGGTATGATGATGACGAAGCCACTATTCCGTTACTGAAACCGCTTAACCCGTACGGTGAGTCTAAGAACGATTTCGATATCTGGGCACTGGAGCAAACGGCAAAGCCTTTCTTCTGGGCCGGCCTAAAATTCTTTAATGTGTATGGCCCGAACGAGTACCACAAAGGCAAAATGGCATCGGTTATTTTCCATGCCTACAACCAGATAAAGGAAAAAGGCAGCATGAAACTGTTTCGCTCTCACCACCCCGATTTTAAGGATGGCGAACAGATGCGCGACTTTGTATATGTAAAAGATGTGGTGGAAGTTTGTATGTTCCTGATGCATCACCGCAAAAATTCCGGCATCTATAACTTAGGCTCCGGCCAGGCCCGCACCTTCCTGGATCTTGCCCTGAATACCTTCGATGCTATGGGCGTAACCCCGAACATCGACTTTATGGATACCCCGGAAAACCTGCGCGACAACTACCAGTACTTCACCGAAGCCAACATGAGCAAACTCCGCTCTATCGGCTACGACAAGCCATTCTATAGTTTGGAAGAAGGCGTGAAAGACTATGTGCAGGGTTATTTGATGGAGGGGAAGTATTATTAGTTGTCTGAATCAATAACTTGACAGCTACTTCAAAAGAAACGCCCATGAAATACCTCTACACCTTAGCCATACTTTGCTGCCTTGGTTTTACAGCCAATGCCCAAACCACCAACTCCAACTATAACAAAGCTTTAGCCGATTCTCTTGGCGCCGACAACTATGGCATGAAGCAGTATGTGCTGGTTATATTGAAGACCGGCTCCAACACCACCACCGACAAAGAAAAACTAAACCAGTACTTCCGTGGTCATATGGAAAATATTGGCCGGTTAGCCAAAGAGGGAAAACTGGTAGTAGCCGGTCCGCTGGGCAAAAACGACAAATCCTACCGCGGCATTTTTATACTTGATGCCAAAACGATAGAAGAAGCCCAGAAACTGGTAGAAACAGACCCGGCCGTTAAGGCTAAAATATTTGATGTCGAACTATACCCGTGGTATGGCTCAGCTGCACTTCCTGTATACCTGGATACGCACAGCAAGATTTCGAAGGAAAATCCTTAGGTCTGAACTTGGATTGATTGTACAGACCTCCGAGCGTTGATAAACCTCGGAGCGTATAGTTTATTACATAGCGAGAGCAATTAATACAAACGCTCGTAGGAGCTGCACACGATACGAGGTATAGAAACACTGAATAAGCACTAGTAAATCTCCTTAATTACTAGTCTAGAAAAGCACCGACACCTGTGTTCTGCCGGTATGCACTGCCCCTACCTTATTCGCCTTGCGGCCATCATAGTTTAGTGAGATATTCAGGCCATTGCTCAGGCGTTGCTGCACGTTCAGGCTCCAGGTTATGTTGTTGCCAGGGCGAAGGGCGTTCAGTATTTCGTACCCTACAAAAGAATTTTCTTCGCCTGTAAAGCCGATCTTTACATACCGGAAATTGGCTGTTACTGCGCGTTTGCTTACCTGACTTAGTTTGGTTTCAATGCCCAGTTCATGGAAGTTTGCCTGTTGTTCTTCTTCAGTTGTGTTTAGCTCATTTTCACGGTGCGAAAACTGGTAGATGCCGGTAAAACGCAATCGGGTATTTGGCTGGTAGGCTAGTTCCGGAGATAATTCTGCCGACAGTATCCGGAAGTTCTTCGACTCCAGAAAATTAGATTGATTCTCCCGCACATTCGTACCTATAGTTAGTTTCGAACTCAGCACTTCGTTTAGATTTACACGCCCAATTATGCTATGGCTGCCTACATTGCGGGTTTCGGTGCCATTGGCTAAAAGCGATTTCTGCTGATTTTGCTGAAAAGTGTACTCCAGGCCATACTGCGGGTTACTGCGGTTAAAGTATACCGAGTTGCGTAGCGTACGCGCCATCGAGATCAGGAACTCGTCTTCTATATCCTGGCTGAACGGGTTAAAGCGGTTTTGTAAATTATCGTCGGTAGTTTTCTTATCAATGCTAATGAACGTGAGCATCGCAAACCGCGACACAAAGCCTTTTATACTTGTTGCATCGCGCCAGTTTCGTGGAGCACTCGTGTTCAGGCGATAGGTAAACTGGTTCGTGTAGGCATTTATGTATTCGTCGGTGGGCAGAAATATTTTGATGTAGCGCTGCTGGTCTACGGTCTGAGCCTCCAGGTAATCGTTCAGGTCGTTGGGGTTGCCGCCTTCGCGCAGGTAGTGTGTTCCCTGGCCCGGTAATGTCTCCCTGAAAATAAAGATACGCTTCAACTCACGGCCGGTACCTACAGCATACGTCAGCTCAGACCTGAAACTGCCATCCAGGAACGTAGCGTTCCAGTCGGCGCGGTTCTGTATAGTTTCTTCCAGCTTGCCGTTCGCCAGCTTTAACTTCCGGTAAGTTGCCTGCAAGGCCAGGTCGCTTTCTTCGCCAATAGGTGTACTGAGCATTGCATTATAGGTCTGTGCTACTTCCGGGGTACCAAACTCGCCTGTAGTGGTAGGGCGCTGGTCGGTGCGGTGACTATAGTCTACCCTGAAGCGGGTTCGGGCTGTATCGTTGCTCTCGATATAAAACAAATGCTCGTCAAAATACTGGGCAGAGCCTATCAGCGAATCGGTAGCTATACTTCTGATCTTGTTCTTATCGAAACGGTACAAATAGCCCGGTGAAAAACCTTTAAATCTGTACTTTGCCCCCACATCGCCGCGGTACCAATCCGAGTTGCTGGTGTTCTGCTCGCTGTTCAGTAAAAAGAAATTATTCCGTAATTCTATTCTTCCGATCTCTTTAACTAGGTCAAGGTAATGCTGTACTCCGTCTAACTGGTTTTCGCGGTAACGCCTGCTGATGCGGTAATTATAGAGATTCTTTACATCCTTTACAGCCCCTACCGAAAAGTTAAAAATATGATCTTCAGCTTTCTGATCGGGAGTTTGCAAACTCCAGTCACGGTCAAACTCTATCGGGCGATAACGGTCTATTGGTGAGAAATTCTCGTCCGTAAACTCATAGTTCAGGGTGCTGTTCAGTTTATAGTTGCCCAGTATAGGTAGTGCTTTGTCTGTTACCTGGTAACCTACCCGCAGCGCTTTACCGTTATCATCGGCAGCATCTAACTTCGAAAAGCGGTTCAGATCATTTTGTGAGGCTGCCCCCTCCACGAAAACATTCACACCTTTCTGCAGTTCATAGCCGGCTCCCATGGTTATCAGTTGCTTTTTGCGGGGAGTGGGCACTACACGCACTGGCAGGTAATTCCCTTGTCGCACGCCATTTACCGGGGCCGCCCACCGGTAAACCCGGCCGTTAACCGCTGTATTGGCCACCACATAGTTTCCCCTGCCCTGCCCTACTTCCGAAAAACGCACATTAAAATAAGCCGAGTCGGGGTCGGTAGAATATACATAGATTTCTGCAGGGAAACCATTCACTATAGTATCGCGGCGGGCATATAATACCTGGGTTGGGTCAAACGCTACACTGTCCACGCCCGGTATTACAGCCTGATCCAGGTTATCGCCTATGCCTGCCAGCAGTTTTTTGTCTTCGTCGCGCAGGTCCAGGTTCAACAGGTTATTGGGGTTATCCTGTTCGCTGTAATAATTGCCGTAAATGCTTAGTTTATTCAGTTGCTGGTAATGGCTGGCATGGTAAATAGCGCGGCTATAGTTCTGGTCCGAGTATTCAAAGTCCACTTTTATGCGAGAGTTACGGGTAATCACATGCTTTGTCGTGAACGTGATCTCGGCCTGGTTATAGTCTATCACATATTCGAAATCATAACCACGCTGCAGCAACCGTCCATCCAGAAAAACCCTTTCCGAATTAGCCAACACTATAATAAAACGCTCGTTGTTCGGACCTCTTAAACGGTAAGGCCCCAGCACGCCTTCCTGTGCCTCCAGCTGCTGCGATGCAAACTTGCCTTTAGAGGCCGATGCCGCCACAGTAGTTATACCCTGCTTTTCAGGGTATTTGCCAGTTACAGTTTCAAAAGCAGCGCCTTGTACATTTTTATAGAACTGCAAAAAATAGGATGGCCTGTTGCGCAGCACCACATCGCCCGCGGTCAGTTGCCATAGTTTATGTTTCAGGGTAATGTATACTTTGTCAAATTCCTGTAACTGCTGCGTGTTGCCTTCCGGCTGAAACGGAATATTCTGGTCGGTAATGGCGGCGGTTATACTTATCTCATCTGTCAGTTTGCCATCTAATTGTAAGTTTAATGCAGAGTTAACGAATACATTTTGAGTGTTGCCAAACGAAATACCCCGGCTTATACTTCCGGTCTTGTTCAGGCCCGGTGTTTTAAATATCTCTTCGCGCTGGGTAATGTCTTCCTGGTAAAAACCTTTGTTAAACGAGCTCATGTCCAGCTTATTTATATCGCGCCGAAAAGCAGGTTTGGTTAGGTTAAGCGGCAGCACGCGGTAACAGATTAGCACTGAATCTGGCACGGCCTGCATCGTACCCAGTGTATCTATGGCTACCGAATCGGGTGTTGGAATGCGAGTAAACGTAAACTCGTTGCGGCTATAGTTGTAATCGAAACTGTACTGGTCTTTTTTAGGTCCAGAAAATTCTATAGTGGAGGGAAGAACCGTCATCGAATCGAGTACAATAGGCTCAGTGGTAACGCGTAACCACTGGCATCGTCGGTTGCTCAGGGGCGTTTGCGCCAGCAAAGGCAGGCTGAGTAAGAAAAGTAGTACACCAAGTATAAACGGTTGGCTACGCATGGTGCACCAGCGGTAACGTTATTTTAAAGGTTGTGCCTTTGCCGTTCTCGGTCTCAAACCAAATTTTGCCGCCTGCATTTTCTATTCCGCGTTTTGCGACTGCCAAGCCTATACCCGAGCCTGTATACTTGGTACTGAAGTTAGGTACAAATACTTTCTGCTGAATCTCAACAGGTATGCCGCTGCCGTTGTCTTTAATATCGATATGTACCAACTCCGAATTGCGGTGCAGGTTAACTTTTATCTGCGGTTTACGGGTTGCGGGCACAGCCTGTATTGCATTCAATAGCAGGTTATTAAACGTACGTACTAACAAACTTTCATCAGCCATCACCATTACTTCCTCGGCAGGTATATCAGCAGTTATAATAGCGGTAGCTGGGTCGTTGTGCAGGTCAGCGGCTTTGCGTAAGGCTGCAGCCACATCCACCAACTCGGCCTTAGGCTCCGGCATAGATGTAAAACTGGAGAACGAGGTAGCTATATCGCTCAGAATATTAATCTGCGTAATCAGCGTTTGTGATATTTTACTGATGAGCTGTTCTGTATTTGGCCTGTTTTCCGAGATCGCTTTCTGCAGGTATTGCAGCGAAAGCTTCATCGGGGTAAGCGGATTTTTAATCTCGTGCGCTACCTGACGAGCCATTTCGCGCCAGGCCGCTTCCTTTTCCTGTATGGCCAGGTCCTGTTTATTTTGTTCCAGCGTCAGCAACATGCGATTATACTCATTCACCAGCATTCCAATCTCATCGGCTCCTTCATAAGCCAGCATTTCGTTTTTACCGGTTAGCGAAGTACGTTTCAGTTTATCAGCCAGCAAGCGTAAAGGCACCGTAAGCGCACGCGAGGCAAAGAAGGTTAGCAGCATAAACACGATAAACATTACCGTAAAAATGTTCATCGTGGTAGTTATCAATTCTATCAGTTTCAGGTCCAGCTGCTTTTCTGAATCGAAGAACGGAATACCGACAAACCCGGACAGCGAAGCCGGATCGTTGTTGACACGCAAAGGCAGGTATACCGCATTAAAGGTCAGGTTACCGGCTTTCTCCTCCAACAGCACGCGCAAGGCCTGCCGCTCCGAAATAGCCGCAAAAGCATGTGGGTTCACGAGTTTAGACAACAAACCGGCCTCAAAAATTAACGGCTGGCTGGTCGTTATCAGGCGACCGTCGCGGTTATATAGGTTAATATCGGTTTCAGAAATAGACGCGATCTCGGAGATACGTTTCTGCAGTTCGTTTTTATTTGCAAACACGCTGGTACCCAGCAAAGCGCTCAGGTTTTCCTGTATCACCTTGCCCCGCTGTTCATACGTGTTCATCAGGTCTTTTTTGTAAGAGGCCGTTACAAGACTGGCGATAGCTATACTTACCAGCAGCAAGGGCAGCAGGATACCGAAATTGAGGAACACCTGGATCTTGGTACTGAAGTTAGGCTTGAACTCCAGGATATAACTGCGCCGCCATAACATGATCAGCAGCCCAAACACAACAAACCCCGCCATATAGATCAGGAACATGAACGAGAAGTTTGAAAGCACTTCACGAGCACTATACTTCTGGTTGGTTACGACAAGCACTTTGTCTTTGCCGGCAACTACGCCAAAATGGTGATAATCGCCCTGGTTGTGGCCATCGCGGTAAAATTCTGAGTGGCCTATGTGTGCAGGATCCAGGTTGGTGGCATAATCGTATTCGCCTTCACTATAGCTGAGTTTGCGGTTCTCGTAGATGGCGTAGCTCAGCAGGTCCATCCGGAATGGCTGGTCGAGTTCCTGCTCGCTCAGCAGGTCCATCCGGAATGGCTGGTCGAGTTCCTGCTCGCTCAGCAGTTCTGGCACTAAACTATGGGGCAATAACTTCTGCAGGTTCAGCTGCAATACTATAGTTCCCTTCTGCCCGTAAGCTAGCGGTACATCAATTATTTTTAAGTACAAACGGGAGTTATACCTGGCCGGGTTCTGCACTAAAAACAAGTTTTTCCGTTCGGTTCTGTTCTCCGGAGTATCGTATTTTCTTAACAGTTCTTGCAGGGTAGCTGCTGTGGTATCGGCACTCTCCAACGAATTTCCCTGGCTATCGAACAGCAACACACTGGTTTCATACTTATCAAAGTAATCGCGGAGGTACTGCTTGGCAATTTTCCGTTTTATGAAGGAGGCATCTACGTAAGGTCCCATCATTTTCATCCGGATAAGCGCATCGGCAGCAATCTTATCCGCTACCTCATCCAGGAAGAACTCACCCACTACATCGTTGCCCTGAATTATAGTAGAAGCGAAAGATTGTTTGTATAGTTTAACTTCTATCTGGTAATGCCTGAACAACGCAAATGCACCGGTCAGGGCACTCATCATAATAATTAGCAGGATGAACAGGTAGGTTCGGTATGCGGTTGTAAACACATTGCGGTGCTGTGCCGAAAGGATAATGATGGCCCAGAAAAAAGTACCGATCAATACAACTCCCCAGTATTGCAACTGCGATAACATGGCTACCAGAAAAAGGCCAGCCGCCAGTAACAAAAGTACCCTGTAAGCCCAGTATTTATTTTCCTTCTGCAGCAGAACGATAGTTACTGTCGTTAGCATGTAGGCAAAACCGCACAGTGCAATTGTATGCACCAGCATAATGCTGTACAGGATTACCTTATACTTGGTAAACTCCAGCGACTGGTTAATGTCCAGTATAAGCGGGGAGTTATGGTAAATACCGTAATAAAACAGGAACAACACGATAAGCAACAGGTAAAATGCCAGCATGCACCCTGTTACAATAAGACGGTTATACTTTACAGGCCTGGCTTTTAGCTGGGCAATCCAGTTATACTTATAAAACAGGTAAATACCAGCCAGCGAAACCACCAGCAGCAAAATCATATTCAGGCCCAAATCGCCTAACGAAGGCGACCAGCGCGAAGCAGCGTACAGGCGAGGATCAAATAACTCGGCATCGGTGATAGTAAAGGGCAGGTTAAATGCCAGCAGCAGCACACGCAGCACGACCAGCATTACCAGTAACGTTATAACACCTCTGCCATACCGCCCACGTTTTACCTGTTGCCTGCAGTAAACTATAGCCGCTACCACATAAAATAAAATACCTGCCAACAAAACTATAAGCTGCACCAACTGGATGCTGCCATCCACATTGTTCTTATCAAGGTCTATAGAAAAAAGGTATTGGCCCTGTGGCGATTTTATTTGTGGCAATGGCAGGCGCGCATCCGAAACTATACCGGTTATCGGTTCCTTAAATATCTCCGATGACAAGGTTTTGTTCAGGTGGGCATTCTTTATCCGGTAATCAATCTCCAGGGGGATGTAAATAAACACATGATACCCGTTGGTATGATGGGGCACTACTATAAACGAACCATAATCGCTGCTTACAAAGCCGGTTTGCTTAAGATCGGGTTCCGTATCCAGGTCAGTGATGGCCGCATGCCCCGACCACAGCACAACCCGGTTATTCTTATAAACTAAGGTAGGGTATTCGCACTTGTCCAGGATGGAGGAAAATGATACTTTGCCTTGCTGCAGATTTTTATCTATAGTTAAAGCTTGTGCTTTGGCTTTTGCAATGCATTGGTTAGTACGCTTTTGTATGGATACCTGCTCCTGCACTTTACCTGAGAAGATGGGCGGAACCGAAATAAAGTTAAAATGAATGGCAGCCGTAACTATAAAACATAGCAACGACAGTAATAGAAGTATAAAAGGGGTTATCTTCCGGTTCAAGTTTCAGCAGTTTATCCACGAATTTAATTAAAACGCAGGATAAGCCCTATTGATTCAGTAGAGATTTATACTTTGCTATACGATGGGTCGTAATTGATACCGGAAAAAAAGTGCAGCATCAGAATACGGGAGAGCCTGAAAAGTATAGGGGCCGCTAAAATCACAATCCCTGCCACGGTGGCAATGTAAACCGAAGTGGGCGGGTCACCGGCCAGGTTATAGAGCAAAACACCAACTATAAAAACTATAGCCACCGAAAATCCATAGCTGATATACATAGCGCCGTAAAATAACCCGACCTCCACTTCGTAATGCAATCCACAAACCGGACAGTCATCATACATGCTGTCAAACTTGCGTAGATTATAAGCAGGATGTGTAAAAACCTTCCCCTGCCTGCATCGCGGGCACCGGTTTTTAAGTATAGCTTCAGCCTTAGATGGTGTTGCCATTCTTGTTTTTCTTGTTGCTTCTATACCATAAGAAACCTACTGTAGCTACCATAATGTAAGGTATAGTTAACAGGTAAAGTATACCTGTATTTAACCCCTTACCAACTTCAGATTCCGGTTCTTTGCTGCCTGTTCCTACATTAGACTCTACAGTGGCACGGCACATGGCACATTGGCTATAGCTATAGTTTGCAGTGGAAAGTATAAGCCCGACTACAAGCATTACAACAGAAAAAGCTTTTATCATCAACGTTTTCATAAAATCAAAAACAGTTAATTAAATTACGTAACTCAATTATAATAAGGCGAAATCAGCAGATAAACCAACACGCCTGTTATCGCAACATACAACCAGATCGGAAAGGTCCAGCGGGAAATGCGGCGATGCCTTACCAACTGGTTTGTAATGCCAAAGTATACCGACAATAGCACCAGCGGAACTATAACTACAGCCAGTACAATATGCGTTAGCAGCACAAAGTAATAGATATACTTCAACACGCCATCGCCACCATATATGGTCCGCTCGCCCAGGAAATGATAGGTTACATACGATACCAGGAAAATGGCCGATAAGCCGAATGCCGTGAGCATAGCAGCTCGGTGCACCTTTACATTTTTCTTTTTGATATTGATGTACCCAACTATGAGCGCAATAGCGGTTAGTGAGTTCAGTATAGCATGTAACGGGGGCTGAAAAGAAACATCAACCGAGGCATTAGCAGTAGATTTATCTAAAAAGAAAAGTGCTGCTACTGCCAAAGGTATAACCACCGAAAGTATAGCAATCAGGAATAAGATACGCTTATCACGTGTAGTAGCTGCGTTATTTACTTTTACTGTATTCATCCAGCAGTACATTAATTTCTAAAACCATCCGATCTGTTTCGGCAATTTTGGTGCCTTCATAAATCCCTCTCACCTTCTGCTCTTTATCTACCAGTATAAATTTATCTGTATGGATAAAACCATCCGGTCCTCCGGTTTTCTGTAACGGAATCTCAAAGCCTTGTTGTGCCAGGCTATAGATCTCGTTCCGGTTACCAGTCAGGAAATGCCATCTGGTAGTGTCGGCATCAAATTTTGCGGCATAAGCCCATAGTACACTTGCAGAATCTAGGTCAGGTTTGGTCGTGATAGAAACAAACTGAACTATAGGATTGTTCTGGTAAGCTTCCTGGGTACGTACCAACTGCGAACTCATCTTCCGGCACATATCTTCGCAGTCCGAAGAGAAGAAATTAACAATGTAGATCTTGCCCTCCAGGTCTTGCTGCGAAAAGGATTTGTTACTCTGATCAGTGAAATGAAATGCGGGTACAGTTTTAAACAGGGTATCCCCGGCCTCAGTGTAAAGTACCGCACCTTTATCGTCTGTCTGCGGAAAGTAGCCTCTTAATTTAAAATGATGCTCCCCGAAAATATAGATAAATATAAAAACGAAAATAGGCACTAATAATAGGAGACCTAATATTAGTGCCTTTAACTTACTCATGCAGTAGTGCTTATTTAAAGTAATTCGTAACCGACTCGAAGTAGTAGCTTCCTTCAGCAATCAGGGCTACCATTAGCCAGGCTACCAGGGCCATCGGCAGAATAATAGACCAAACCAGTGCTTTGGTTTCATGCTTTAAGTGCATGAATTCGCCTACAATGTAAAACGCCTTAAATATGGTAAGGATGATAAAAATAGCGTTACGAAGCGTGCTCGCTTCCATTGTAAAGGCAAAAATGAATTCTACTGCTGTTAATCCAACCAGGATCAGGAAAGTTCTCCAGATCGCTTTTGTTTGCGGTTTAGGTATTTCCCCGGTTGTAGTATAATCGTGCTCGTGATGCGTTGCCATATTTTATAACGTTTAAACCTGCTTTCTACTTGTTTAAAAGTATCGTTCAGGTCGTAGTTTATACTTTATTGTTCGATTAGATCAGGTAGAAGAATGTAAATACAAATACCCATACAAGATCTACAAAGTGCCAGTAAAGGCCAACCTTCTCCACCATTTCGTAATGACCGCGCTTGTGGTATACGCCATTTACGGTGTTAATGAAGATCATGATCAGTAATACTACACCTGATAATACGTGCGTACCGTGGAAACCTGTGATAAAGAAGAACAGGTCAGCAAACAATGGCGGGCCGTACTGGTTCATGGTTAGGTTAGCACCAAAAATACGGGTACCATCCGCAAGAAGCATTCCTTCTTCAGTACCAGTAATAAAGTGTGTCCACTCCCATGCCTGGCAACCAAGGAAAGTTGCACCAAACAAAATTGTCCATAGTAACCACTTCTGCACATCGTTCTTATCCATACGGTTACCAGCTTCTACGGCAAGTACCATAGTTACGGAGCTAAGAATCAGGATCATGGTCATTAATGCCACGAAGGCAAGCGGAAGATCCATACCATGTAAGCCTGGGAAAGCATTATAAACTTTTTCAGGTATTGGCCACCATTCTGTAGAGAATGTAAAGTCATCCGCTTTACCAGTATAAGGCATGTGCTTATGACGAGCCAAACCATAAACGATTAGAAATGCGCCAAACGTAAAGGCATCAGATAGCAGGAAAAACCACATCATGAGCTTTCCATAGCTCGCCTTCATTGGTTCATTACCACCATCCCATGTACCTGTGTTAGGTGCTTCCAGCGTTGTTGTAGTAGACATAGTTTATGTATAAAACGTGTTTAGTGATTTACCTGTAAAAAGAAATACAAATATAGCCAAAGTGCTCCTAAAAAGTGCCAGTATGTAGTGCATAACTGTATACGTAGCATATTTTTAGAATGTACTTTAAATTTTAAACTGGATATCAGTACGATAAGTAAAAATATTAACCCTGTTACTAGGTGAAAACCATGTACGCCGGTTAATACATATAAAAAGGAACCTGCAGGGTTGCTTTCAGAACCACCGAAATACACATTATTTGCTACCAGGTCGCCCCACGCATTTAACTGGCCGTATAAAAAAGCAATACCTAAAACCATAGTTAGCCCAACCATTAGCTTAACCATGTTCAGGTTATTCTTTTTGGCAGCAACATATGCCCATTGCATGGCCACACTGCTTAAAACTATAATAACGGTATTCACCAGGAACATTCCTGGCAGGTCAAACTCAAGCCAGTTACCCTCTTCCCTACGAACTATGTACGCACTGGTAAAAGCTCCAAACATCATCAGGATACTGATAATGATAAGCCATAATGAAAATTTTAAAGGATGAACGTTGCTTGTCGTTCCACCATCTATATTGGTAACCATAACTATAGGTTTACTTTATCTAAAACAAATGCGATCTGTACGATCGGTAAATATAAAAACGACCCAAACATGATATTCATGGCTGCTTTTTTAGAGCAGGTACGCATGAGGTAAAATGTTTGTGCCAGGAACAATACGCCACACACTACAGCTATTAGTGCTGAAGTTGTACCTGTCATTCCAAACTGCAATGGCAATAAACTCAATGGTATCAGCACCAGTGTATAGATCATGATCTGGAAGGCAGTCTTAAGGTTTTTACCGCCAGCCATTGGCAGCATTTTAAAACCCGCTTTCTTATAATCATCATCCAATACCCAGGCTATGGCCCAGAAATGCGGAAACTGCCAGATAAACTGTATTCCAAATAATATCCAGGCTTCTACACTCAGTACGCCTGTTGCTGCAACCCACCCGATCAGTGGAGGCATGGCACCAGGTATAGCTCCAACAAATACACAAATAGGGCTGATACGTTTTAATGGCGTATAAACAAACCCGTAAAGTATTAGTGAAAGCAATGAAAGCGCCGCAGTGAGCATATTAAAGGTATAGCCAAGTATAAACAAACCCGCCAATCCTGTAACAATACAAACGCCTACAGCTTCTGCTACACTTACCGTGCCGGTGGGCAGGGGGCGTTTGGCAGTTCGCTTCATCAGCTTGTCGTATTCTTTTTCAATAATCTGGTTGATAATATTGGCTGACCCTGTTACCAGCAATCCACCTATCAACACAAGTGCTATCTCCCAGTAAGATGCTACTGGCCTGCCAAGTATAAAACCGATAGCGCTGGAAAAGGCAACCGTAAAGCTTAGCCTAAACTTTAGTAGTTTAAAATATGCTGAGGCTTTAAGTCCCATACCTATAGTTGGCAGTAGCGCTTTCTTCTCTTCTATCAACATCACTAAACTAAAGCTACTGACTTTTTAACTGCCTTTTTAGAGGCGTAATAATAAATACTTAAAATCAAGAACTGCACCCCAAACAGCAATGCTGCAAATGTCAGGTGTAGTGGCTGCAACACCGGCGGCATTGCAAAGTAGGTCAGAATAATTCCGAAAACAATTTCCAGCAGCACAATTGCCAGCATTACATTGGTCCAGAATTTTATTCTCTTATCTTTTAATTTATAAAGAAGATAAGCCAGGTAAAGGTGCAACGCCAGCACAACTATAGAAAACGACCGGTGAATGTAAAAGTCAATTCCCAGGTTGTCTATCCATTCTGCGCGTCTGGCATTACCCAGCGTAAACGCTATAATATCTATCTCTTCTCTAATTTGTGTACCAAGTAGTATCTGCCCGAATGTAATCAGCAATACTACCCAGGCCACCAGATTCAGCCTGTTGCTGAAAGGTAATGTATTTTTATTATCCTGCTCTCCTACCCTTACTACTGCATACTGAAGTAACGCTACCAACACCAGCGCTAGCGCCATGTGTATGGTTATAGTTACCGGAAGCAGGTTTGTAGATACAACTATAGATCCTAACCAGCCTTCGATGCCAACTAGTATAAAACTGATCAGGGATAAGTAAAATACTGATGGGTCTGATTTCAGGAAAGGAACCGAATAAAGCAGTGTCAGAAATATCAGGATCCCGATGGCAACACCAACCAGCCTGTTCAGGTATTCGATCCAGGTTTTGGTTACGTTAAACTCTGTTTCAATATACTGACTTGGATGGCTGAAAATGTAAGCAGCTACTTTTTCAAAACCTGCTTTGTCCAGGTAACCAGCCAGCTTCTGATTTTTCTCTATCCTTTTCTGTTTGTAAACTTCCAGGTAATCTTCTGGTAATTGGTTAACGTTAGTTGGAGGAACCCAACTTCCGAAACACTTTGGCCAGTCTGGGCAACCCATTCCTGAACCAGTACTTCTTACGATTCCTCCAACTAAGATTAGAAAGTATACAGCTATAACTGTAAGTATTCCTATTCTTCTAAATTTAAACTCCTTAGAAGATTTGTTAACCATGAATGATATTACTCTAGTACTCTCTCCTGAGGCAGGTTTGAAGACTGCGTCTCAGAGAAAGGAATGTGCTGCGGTATATAATCTTCAGCTGCACCTGGCTTGCTATAGTCGTAAGGCCATCTGTAAACAGTTGGGATCTCACCTGGCCAGTTACCGTGACCCGGGTTGATTGGCGTAGTCCACTCAAGCGTGTTTGAATGCCATGGGTTAAGAGGTGATCTTCTGCCCTTGAACATGCTGTAAATGAAGTTGAACAGGAATACAAACTGAGCAAAGAAACCTAAAATAGCAGCTATACTGATAAACGTGTTCAGGTCAGTGAAGATGTTGAATGTCTCAAAACCTGTCCAGTTGTAGTATCTTCTTGGGAAACCAGCAATACCTACATAGTGCATCGGAAGGAATACCAGATAAACCGCTAAGAATGTTAACCAAAAGTGTACATAACCCAGTTTCTCATCCATCATACGGCCGAACATCTTAGGATACCAGTGGTAAACACCACAGAACATACCAAAGAAGGCCGCAGCACCCATTACAAGGTGGAAGTGAGCAACTACGAAATATGTATCGTGTAACTGAATATCCAGAGCAGAGTTACCAAGTATAATACCTGTTAAACCACCAGAGATAAAGATCGATACGAAACCGATGGCAAATAACATTGGCGTTGTAAAGCGTATGTTACCTCTCCAAAGGGTAGCAAGCCAGTTAAATACCTTTACCGCAGATGGTACCGCAATGATCAAAGTAAGGAACATGAAGACAGAGCCCAGGAATGGATTCATACCTGTCACGAACATGTGGTGCGCCCAAACGATGATTGATAGTACCGAAATACCCATCAAAGAACCGATCATTGCACGATAACCGAAAATCGGCTTACGGGCATTGGTAGCAATAACTTCTGATGCAATACCAAAAGCTGGCATGATCACGATGTATACTTCCGGGTGACCCAGGAACCAGAATAAGTGCTGGAACAGGATCGGGCTACCACCTGTGTTTGATAAAGCCTCTCCGGCAATGTAGATATCAGATAAATAGAAACTTGTACCGAAGCTACGGTCAAATATCAACAATAAGGCAGCTGATAAAAGTACCGGGAATGATAACAGACCAACTATAGCAGTTAAGAAAAACGCCCATATTGTTAATGGAAGTTTAGTCATCGACATGCCTTTTGTTCTCAGGTTGATGATGGTAGTGATATAGTTAATACCACCCAATAGTGTTGATACTACGAACAAAGCCATACTGATCAACCAAAGTGTCATACCCAAAGCAGAACCAGAAATAGCCTGTGGTAATGCACTTAGCGGAGGATATACTGTCCAGCCACCACCTGCAGGGCCTGTTTCGATGAACAGGGAAGCGAACATGATAACACTTGACAGGAAGAAGATCCAGTAAGATAGCATGTTCATGAAACCAGATGCCATATCGCGGGCACCGATCTGCAATGGAATAAGGAAGTTACTGAATGTACCGCTCAAACCCGCTGTCAATACAAAGAATACCATGATGGTACCGTGCATTGTAACAAGGGCCAGGTAAAATTCAGGATCCAGTTTACCGTTCTGTACCCAACCACCTAAGATCGGCTCCAGGAAAGAAAAGGTAGCTTCAGGCCAGCCTAACTGCAAACGGAACAATACCGACAGGAAACCACCGATAAAAGCCCATGCAATACCAGTGAAAAGATATTGCTTGGCAATTACTTTATGGTCCTGGCTGAAAATATACTTTTCAATAAAATTTTGGTCGTGATCATGATCATGCTCGTCGTGGCCATGATGCATATCAGTCTGGTGAATAGCGATATCTGTACTAGACATTTTCTAAGTATTTAAATGCTATAATTCTGTTTACTGTACCTTAGCTGAAGCTTCCATTTTAGCTGCAGTTTTTTCTTCTGCAGTTTTCTGGAATTTTGCTACTACATCCGGATTCTGTGAAGCAAATGCTTTCTGCTCACCCAACCAAGCTTCGAAATCTTCCGGTTCGTCAACTACAACCACGTAACGCATCGCAAAGTGACCACGTCCGCAAATTTCCGTACAAGCCATTTCATATTTAAATTCTGCGTTACCGGTCTCGCTCTGCATATCTGCAGTAGTTTTGGTTGGTACAAACCAGAATTTTGTCGGCATTCCTGGTACAGCATCCATCTTCTGACGGAAGTGAGGAAGGAATACACTGTGGATCACATCTCTGGAACGGATCTTGAATAATACCGGTTTACCTTTTGGTATGTGTATCTCCAGCGGGTTAACAATATCGTCCTGTGCATTCGGATCAGAGAAGTCAATACCAAATTCATTGGTAGCGTCAATCAGGGTAGTTTTTGTAACACCAAGTTTACCATCCGGACCAGGGTATCTCACCATCCAGTTAAATTGCTTACCCATAACTTCCACTACTACCGCATCAGCCGGCGCTGCACTTGTAATATTTGTCCAGGTCTTCCAGCCGGCAAATACAAGTATAGCCATAACTATAGCTGGGATCATAGTCCAGATAACTTCTACTTTGTTGTTGTGCGGATAGTAGTAAGCACGCTTGTCATCTTTATGCTGGTATTTATATGAATACCAGAAAAGAAGAACCTGGGTGATCACGAACACGATACCAATGATGACCATTGTTGTCCAGAACAGGTCATCGGTCCAAACACCGTGCACAGAAGCTACCGGCTGGTTCATTTCGTCCCATGAGGCAGAAAAAGACCAGGCAAAGGCAATACCGCCTATTATAAGGAACAGTAATAATAATATACTGTTTACTTTATTACTTGTTTTAGTTGTTCCTGCTGCTCTCTGAGAAGACCCTCTGAAGATAGATGCCAGCGTTCCAATCCTGAAAAGAAGGAAAAGAACTACTAAAAGCAGAATTATGGATAAACCAATAGCGATCGTAATCATTATATTGTGTTTTTAGTAATTTCTCTAAACGTGATGGTGTATACTTTCTTCTATGAAAGGGTGGTTAACAGGTACCAAAGATGCTTTTGTTAAGCCTTTTGTAAATGTTACCAGGAATACGCCCAAGAAGATCAGTGTTGTACCAATTTCAATGAATCCTATTCCGGCATCACCACGCATTGTTCCAGGCATCATCATCAGGTAAAAATCGAACCAGTGACCAATCAGAATTGCTATAGTTACAATTTTCAACATGATCATTTGACGCTTCGCATCTCTTGTCATCAAAACAAGGAAAGGGAATGCAAAGTTTATGATTAGGTTAAAGAAGAAGATCCACTTGTAATGAGGGTCTAAACGATCCAGGAAGTAGATTGATTCTTCCGGAATGTTGGCATACCAGATCAGCATGAACTGAGAGAACCAGATGTATGTCCAGAAGATAGAGAATGCAAATACAAACTTACCAAGGTCGTGCAGGTGGTTTGCATTAACTAATTTCAGGTAACCGTTCTGCTTCAGTATAACTACTGTTAACGTGATAGCTGACAAACCTGCTACAAACCAGCTGGCGAATACGTACCAGCCAAACATAGTTGAGAACCAGTGTGTATCAATTGACAATACCCAGTCCCAGGCCGACATTGAAGATGACACACCAAATACTACCAGGAACATAGCCGAAATAGTAATGCTCTTGTTATAGTATGTCAAACCTCCATGCAGATCTTCGTTGATTGAGTTTCTTCTTAACCAGTTAAAGAATAAGATCCATAGTGCAAAGAACACAACCATTCTAATTAGGAAGAACCAGAAGTTCAGGTAACCTGATTTACCGGCAATGATTGGGTCATAGCGCGGGTCATTTACATCGTACAGGTACTCGTGCGTCCAATGGAAAATATCATGTCCACCAAACAGGAATACAACGATCATAACTATAGCACCGATCGGAAGGAAATAACCTAATGCTTCAGGTATACGCTTGATCAATACTGACCAGCCAGCGTAAGCAACATATTGTATCGCTACAAAGAATACCCCGATCAGGGCAATACCTGAAAAGTAAACGTTATTTAACCATAGGTTCAGAAACAAACGCTTTGTCCAGGATGCGGCTTCGTGACCTGCTGCTGCAGCTTCACCATGTCCGCCACCATGTTCCGCTCCACCACCTGCAGCCATCATAATGATACCTGCAATAAGCAGTATAACACCGATCGCTATCGTTAAGAAAAACTTGTTAGTTGTTTTTCGTGGTATAATGAGTCTTTCTTCTGTCATTATTTTCAAAAATTAATGCTTCAGTCTTAGTTATTAGGTGTTGGCGTTTCAGTAGGTGCTGCAGTTGAATCACCGGCTGTTTCAGTACCAGCTGCCTCAACAGTTGTACCTGTTTCACCTTTCTGTAGCTGCTGTACATACATTACAATTTTCCAGCGCTCAGTCGGATCAACCTGTGAGGCATGCGGCATCATTCTACCACGACCATTTGTGATTACGTGGAAAATATGGCCACCCGGAAGTTCAGCCACTCTACCAGCCGTATATGACGGTACACCTTTAAATTTCTGACCAACCAGGCCTTGTCCGTCTCCTTGTTCGCCGTGGCACGGAGAGCAAAAACGGGTGTAAAGAATTTTACCTTCGGCCAGGTTTTTCTCCGTTCTTTCTAACGGGTTAAGTAATTCAACACCTGCTGCTTCTGCTGTATTCTCAGAAAGATACAGGTTATAGCCCTCTTTGCCGCGGGCAACAGTACCTGGAGCCGGCTGACGCATGTTCATACCGCCCGGGTTGAATTTATTTTCTTTAACCTGTGAATAAGGATCCAATGCAACAGAATGATACATATCTGGTGCGTATTCCAAACCTGGATCCTGCTCATTGCTGCAAGCTACTAGTATTGCAGAAGAGAAAAGTACCGCAGAGGCTTTTAAGCCGATATTCATGAAATTTTTCATTACTTGATTACCTCCTTCTCGTTAACTTCGATTGCGCCGTTTGAGCGAAGCAGGTTATTTAGAGCTGACATATCAGTTACACCTTCTTTCACTTCAATGGCCATTACAAATTTATCATCTGTAGAGCGCTTATCGAATACATTAACTTTAAATGATGGCTTCAGGCGTGACACAATAAAGAAAGTGATCACCATACCGAAAGCTGCACAAAGTACAGTTAACTCAAATGTTACTGGTATAAATGCAGGTATAGCAATGTGTGGCTTACCACCAATAATCATTGGCCAGTCAAAACCCAGCATCCAGATTTGCATCCATAATGCGAACGATGTACCGAACAGACCACAAAAGAAAGCCACGATCGGAAGTCTTGAACGCTTGATACCTAATACATCATCGATTCCGTGTACAGGGTATGGCGAAAATACGTCATATATTTTTGTACCGGCAGCCCGTACGTTTTCGATGGCATCTAAAAGCACATCTTCATCATCGTAGATACCTAAAACAAATTTCTTATTCATTGCTATGATGTGTATTAGTGTTAGACTCAGGTGCAGTACCATGCATTGATTTTGCATGTGAAGTATGGTGTTTCACACCTGAAGAAGACTTCAGGATCGCCTTTACCTCTGCCATGTTCACTACAGGGAAGAATTTACAGAACAACAGGAACAGTGTGAAGAATAAACCTATAGTTCCTACATATATTCCGATATCGATGATAGTTGGAGAGAACATTGCCCATGATGATGGCAGATAATCTCTGTGTAGCGACGTAACGATAATTACGAAACGCTCGAACCACATACCGATGTTTACGAAAATAGAGATAATGAATGTAGCTGTTAAGCTTCTTCTGATCTTTCTGAACCAGAATAACTGAGGCGTGATTACGTTACAAGTCATCATTGACCAGTAAGCCCACCAGTAAGGACCAAAGGCACGGTTGATAAAAGCATACTGCTCATATTCCACACCTGAATACCAGGCGATAAAAAACTCAGTTGTATAAGCGATACCAACTATAGAACCTGTCAGGATGATTACCTTATTCATCGACTCCACGTGTTCCAGTGTGATGTAATGCTCTAAGAAGAACACTTTTCTGGTGATGATCATCAGAGTTAACACCATCGCGAAACCTGAGAAGATCGCACCTGCCACGAAATATGGAGGGAAGATAGTAGTGTGCCAGCCTGGTATAACTGACGTTGCAAAGTCCATGGATACGATGGTGTGTACAGAAAGTACAAGTGGCGTAGCAAGACCAGCAAGGATCAGGGATACTGTTTCGTAACGTGACCACGCTTTAGCCGAACCAGTCCAACCCATTGAAAGTGCTGAATAAGCTCTTCTTGCAATCGGACCAGTTGCTCTGTCACGGATGGTAGCAAAGTCAGGAATAAGACCTATGTACCAGAATACTAATGATACCGAGAAGTACGTTGAGATCGCGAATACGTCCCAAAGTAGCGGAGAGTTGAAGTTTACCCAAAGCGAACCGAATGTATTCGGTAAAGGTAATACCCAGTAAGCTAACCACGGACGGCCCATGTGCAATACCGGGAACATCGCGGCACAGATTACGGCGAAAATTGTCATCGCCTCTGCTGCACGGTTAATAGAAGTTCTCCACTTCTGGCGGAACAGTAAAAGGATAGCTGAGATAAGCGTACCGGCGTGACCAATACCTACCCACCACACGAAGTTGGTGATATCCCATGCCCAACCCACTGTTTTGTTCAAGCCCCATTCACCGATACCATACCATAGGGTACGGTAAACAGAGTATAAAAATATGGCGAGGCCTACCAGGGCTACAGCAAGAGCAGCCGCCCAACGTACGTTAGGCTTTGCTTCTACTTGTCTGCAGACATCTTGAGTGATGTCGTGGTATGTTTTCCCCCCTGTTACTAGAGGCTCTCTTATCGGAGATACATGCTGCATAACTCTCTCGAATTTTATTTTTAAGCTAAGTTTCTAATTTTAGTCAGGTAAGTCACGTTTGGCTGTACGTTAAGCTCTTCCAGTACGTGGAAAGCGCGTTCGCCATGCTCGCGGGCCAGAAGTTTAGAGATACGGCTTTCTGCATCTTTCATATCACCGAATACTATTGCATCTGTTGGGCAAGACTGTGCACAGGCAGTTACAATTTCTCCGTCTTTTGGTCTTCTGTTCTCACGCTTCGCTTCTAACTTACCAAGCTGTACACGCTGCACGCAGAAAGAACATTTCTCCATTACACCGCGGCCACGAACTGTAACATCCGGGTTAAGTACGAACTTAGCAAGGTCGTTATTCATGGTATAGTCGAACTTATCGTTGTTAGAGTAGGCGAACCAGTTGAAGCGACGAACTTTGTAAGGGCAGTTGTTTGCGCAGTAACGTGTACCAACGCAACGGTTGTAAGCCATCTGGTTCAATCCTTCAGAGCTGTGCATAGTTGCTGCTACCGGGCAAACAGTCTCACATGGAGCGTGGTTACAGTGCTGGCAAAGCATTGGCTGGAAAATAACAGAAGGGTTTTCTGCAGGATCTTCCATTGTTGCATAGTCCTTCTCTTCGTGCTCCACGGCGCTATAGTATCTGTCGATACGCATCCAGTGCATTTCACGACGCATCAGAACTTCCGCTTTACCAACAACCGGAATGTTGTTCTCGGCCTGGCAACTGATAGTACAAGCACCACAACCTATACATGAGTTAAGGTCGATAACCATACCCCAGTGGTGGTTCTTATATTCGTAGTCATCCCAAAGCGAGACTGTAGATGGTTTCGCAGGACCTTCATGGGTTGCGATACGCACATACTCCGTTACTTCTTTCGGGTTTTTGATATACTGTGCAAGCGTATTCTCCTGAACTACCAGACGATCCATGATCGTGTGGTGCGTCTGCATCTGGGCAATTTCAGAAGTGGCGCTTGTTTTTTCTATTTTAACCGGGCTGGTATAAACTATACCGTTGTTCACTACAGAAGCAATCGGGAAGGCATTGGCACCAACGCCTTTTGCTACCGGCATTGAATCGATGGTATGTCCGTAACCCATGGCGATACCTATTGTGCCTTGTGCCTGACCTGGCTGAACCAGTACAGGAAGCTCTATAGATTTACCATTTGCCATCGTTACTTTTACTACGTTGCCCTGTACCAGCTGCATGTCTTCTGACATCTTTCTGGACATAGTTACATAGTTACCCCATGTTGCTTTAGAAATAGGGTCAGCCATTTCCTGTAACCAAGGGTTGTTTGCCTCGGTACCGTTACCGATTGCTACTTTTTCGTAAAGTACGGCTTCGATAGCTCCTGCAGCAGGTTTAGCAGCTGCGCTACCTATAGTTGCCGGCGCAAATGTGCTGCTTACAGTCAGCATGCTGCTGCCATTCTGTAACACACCATCGTGTACCGCCTTCTCCCAGGCCTTGTTAAAGTCACCTGTCAGCACTTTTCTCCAGTTATTACGGATATACTCGTAATAACTGGTAGCATTACCACTCCAGGCAAGAAGGCTATCCTGCATCTGGCGCGTTGTAAATATTGGAGACAATACAGGCTGTGCTAAGCTCAGGTAACCTTTCTTAGGCTCGTAGTCATTCCAAGATTCCAGGAAGTTATGGTCTGGAGCTACGTAATCAGCAAGCATTGCTGTTTCGTCGTTGCGCTCAGCAAAAGATACTTTTAACGCCACTTTCTTAAGACCACTGATTACTTTATCAGCAAGCGGATGATCAAAAGCCGGGTTTGCGTTATAGAAGAACACAGCTCCTACAGAACCATTGTTCATATCATTGATTAGGCGAAGCATCTGCGCATCGTTACCCTGCTTAACAAAGTAAGGAGTGGCAGCATCTATAGTTGTACCGTTAGCGCCTAAAGCAGTGTTAATAGCAGCAACCATGGCCTGAACTGAAGGATCGTTTGAACCTGAAACTACAAGTGCTTTGCCAGCATTTGCTTTCAGATCTTTCACAGCATTGGCAAGTGCTTTCGCATCTATACCTGCTACATTTGCAGCACCACCGCCCATAATAGCGTTGTAAAGTGCTGAAACCACTGCATGCTCTTCAGATGGTTTGATTGGAACACGGATATCTGCGTTAGCACCAGTAAGTGACATAATTGTCTCGAACTGGTAGTGACGCGACATGTTCTTTTTATCAGCAGAAACTTTTCTGTTTGCAATGTATTGCTTAGCGAAGATAACCGGTGCTAACCAGGTACCTAAGAAGTCAGCATTGATACCAACTATAATGTTTGCCTTGCTGAAATCGTAGCCAGGTACAACACCATTGTTGGCAGCAAGTAGCGCTGAAGAAGAATTGGCATCATAAACTACGTGCTCGAAGTTACCGAAACGTGAGCCAAATTCGTTGATCAGCTGTTTTGTTGATGGCGAAATAACTGTTGAAGAAACGAAAGCTACTTTACCACTTACTGAACCTAGCTTAGAAGCCAGTTCTTTGTCAAGTTGCTCCCATTTTGCTTCTTTACCTTTAATAAGCGGAGTACGTAGTCTGTTATTATCGTACACGCTCAGTACAGCAGCTTGCGCTCTTGGGCTTGTACCAAGCGGCGTTAATGCTGAGGTAGGGTTTGGCTCGATTTTGATAGGGCGGGCCTCACGTGTCTTAACAAGAACACTGTTGTAATCACCGTTAAGGTAATATGTAGTGGCATACCAGTTAGCTGTACCTGGCTCCACATCAACCGGTTTGTTA
Organism: Pontibacter fetidus; assembly: GCF_010119545.1. Taxonomy (GTDB): domain Bacteria; phylum Bacteroidota; class Bacteroidia; order Cytophagales; family Hymenobacteraceae; genus Pontibacter; species Pontibacter fetidus. The sequence continues at coordinate 69,383 of NZ_JAAEAA010000002.1, forward strand.
AGATAAGGGATAGCTTTTCTTACTGGCGCCTCGCACGAAGCAAGCGATACAGCAGCCACACTAAAACCAAGTAATTTAAGGAAGTCTCTGCGGTGTGTTTTACCAGTAGCAGAAGATTCCTGGCCGCTGCCTTCACCAATAGGCAGGAATTCTGGAAACTCATTATGAGCATGCTTAGCGAACTCCGGAGTATTATCTAACTCCTCAATTCCTTTCCAGTATTTTATTCTGTCTTGCATAATATATTTAGAAAACTCGAATATTCAGATAAAAATTGACTGCTTAGTAATGGCATTTAGAACACTCTGTACCACCGTTTGATGCTACTGTGAAAGCACCTTTAGAAGACTGCTCGTGTAGTTTCACCAGGTTGTCGTAGTATTCGTTTCCTTCTGTGTTCAGAGGCGTTTCGCGGTGGCAGTCGATACACCAGCCCATGGTAAGTGGAGAATATTGGTAAACAACATCCATCTCCTGGATTGGGCCGTGGCAGGTCTGGCATTCTACACCACCAACCTGCGTGTGCTGCGAGTGGTTAAAGTATGCAAGATCAGGTAGGTTGTGGATACGAACCCACTCGATTGGCTTATTACGCTCAATAGCTCTGTAGATCTTCTGAATCTCTGGAGACTCTTTTTTGATCTGGCTATGGCAGTTCATACAGATATTAGCTGAAGGAATGCTGGCACTCTTACTTTCATAAACAGTGCTGTGGCAGTAGTTACAGTTGATCTGATGATCACCGGCGTGTAGTTTGTGCGAGAAAGCGATCGGCTGCTTCGGCGCATAACCTTCCTGTATACCGATACCCATCACTTTATCAAGTGCAAGGTCAAGCAATACAACTACAAAGATCAGCATCACCAGTGTGCGAACAGCTTTAGACTTATATACTTTAGAGAAGTCAAAGCGCTGGTTTACAACTTCTTTATCGTCTTCGTTAAGGTCGCGGTTCTTGTTAAGGTAATTCTTAAGCAAAGAAGAAATAAGTAAAAGCGTTACCACCAATACAATCAACACAACTATAAGAACAACCAGTACGATATCTAAATAGCCACCAACTGCACCGATCGCATCGGTTCCAACATTTTCACCTGGCGCAGCACCTTCCGGGCCGGCAACAGTTGTTGGGGTTGCAGCTGCCACATCTGCCTGAGAACCTACATAAGCCAGGATTGACTTGATCTCATCATCAGAGAAGGCAAAAGATGGCATTGCCTGCTTGTTGTACTCATTATATATAGCAACAGCATCCGCGTCGCCAGACTGAATAAGCGCCTGAGAGTTCTTTACCCAGCTGATCAACCAGCTTTCTTTTCTTCTCTTCTGAACATCTTTCAGACCAGGTCCTACTATTACATCGCTACCGGCAGAGTGACAAACCGCGCAGTTATTTTTAAATAATGCTGCACCCGCATCTATCACAGCAGGATCTGCAGAACCAACTTGAGCACCTTCGGTAGAACCTGGCTCTACGCCTTTAGTAGCTACTTTCGCTTGCTCGCTCTCGCCCTGTGCCTGTGCCCCGAAGGTTACAGCCAAAGAGAATAAGAAGGCAAGGAAAATCTTGTGTTTTGTTTTAAGTATACAGCTAATCATAGCCATCATCACTTGCGTTTTAGTATAATGGTGGAATTACTTTTCGGGCACAAATCTACTATCTGAATTCCATTATTCAAACATATACTTTTTATTTTTGGAACCATACCTTACACCCATTGGTTTATACCCTCCGAACTATTAAAATCCGGCTTAAATTGATTTTTAAGCCGGTTATTTAAAACTATTCTAAATAAAGAAACTCTGTTTGGAGCGGTTCTTCTGAATTAGATTTATCCCATATTTTTGCATTTTTAGTACAATCCTCTGCGGGTATACCTTATAATAGCTTTTATAGTTCTAAATCCTCCTTTTTGCACCCCTCTATTTATTATAGTGCTTAAACTATACTCAGCTGGTTCTTATCTTTCTGTATCAGTTGCACTTACTGGTCTTACACTATTACAGCTATAGTTATTTGATTTAATAGCCTAAAGTATTGCTTTTGAAAATACTTAACAGTAATTTTGCGAGCTAAAATCAAAAAATTCTAACAAGAATGGAATTAAAAAATTACGAAACGGTCTTTATTCTGACGCCTCTATTGAACGAGACGCAGATGCAAGAAACGGTCGAGAAGTTCAGACAGGTGCTTAAGGAAAATAGCGCCGACATTATCCACGAAGAGAACTGGGGACTACGTAAGCTAGCTTACCCAATCCAAAAGAAATCAACTGGTTTCTACCATCTCATCGAGTTTAAAGCTCCTGGCACAGTAGTAGATCAGCTTGAGCTGGCTTACCGCCGTGACGAGAAAGTTGTTCGCTTCTTGACTACTGTACTGGATAAGCACGCAGTTGCTTATAACGAGCGCAGAAGAAATGGCGAGTTCAAACAAGCTAAAAAAGAGGAGGTTAAAGCATAATGAGCTTAGTTAACGAAAGAGTACACAAGCAGGAGAATCGCCAGAAATACTGCCGATTCAAGAAGAGCGGAATTAAGTACATCGACTATAAAGATGGTAACTTCCTGCTTAAGTTTGTAAATGAGCAAGGCAAGATCCTTCCAAGAAGATTGACAGGTACTAGCCTTAAGTTTCAGCGTAAAGTAGCACAGGCTGTTGCAAGAGCACGTCACCTGGCCATTTTACCTTATGTAACAGATTCTTTAAAATAAGGAGGGATAGAAATGGAAGTAATACTTAAAGATGACGTTAAAGGCGTAGGCTACAAGAACGATATCGTAACAGTAAAGCCAGGCTTTGGCCGTAACTACCTTATCCCACAGGGTTTTGCAGTTATCGCTGATAAGTCTAACAAGAAAATTGTTGCTGAGAACATCCGCCAGGCTGCTCACAAAGCTGAGAAAATCAAAGCTGATGCACAGTCTCTTGCTGACAGCATTGGTGATCTTACACTGGAAATACCGGCTAAAGTTGGTGAGACTGGTAAGATCTTTGGTTCAGTAACTACAAACCAGCTTTCTGAAGCTTTAAAAGCTAAAGGATTTGATGTAGACCGTAAGCGTATCTCTTTTGACCAGGATGTGAAAACTGCAGGTGAATACACTGCATCTATCAACCTGCACAAAGAGGTGAAGCACACCGTTAAATTCAATGTTGTAGCTGAGTAATCAGAAATACACTTAAAAAAAAGCGTCCTGAACTACTTCGGGACGCTTTTTTTATGTCTATCATGCAACGCAAACTATAGCTTTCGGCTATAGTTCGTATTTTTAACAGCAAAGCCAGCCAATACCTTATGTTCCGAACCGAAGTAACTATACCCGATGCTATACTTGCGCTTAACCTACCTGACAAGGTTGTAACGATAGGCTCGTGTTTTGCAGAAGTGATCGGAACCAAACTACAGGAGTATAAGGCCAGCGTACTGGTAAATCCCTTCGGTACTATATTTAATCCATTGTCGGTTGGCCGTTTGCTACAGGCTGTTGCAGGTGAGCAACTTAACATAGCACAAAACCTGGTGCAGCGCGACGGCATCTGGTATAGTTACGACCTGCACTCGTCCCTCTCCTCCCCTGACAAAGACGAACTGATAAGGTTAATAGAAACCCGCATCCGGCAAACACGCGCGCAGCTTAAAGAGGCTAAATTGCTCATCATTACTCTGGGTACGGCTGTGTCCTATAAATTAAGCGATACCGGAAGTATAGTTGCCAACTGTCACAAGTTGCCGTCAAAGCAATTCAGCAGGGCTTTATTAACTATAGATGAGATAACTGAAAGTATTGATGCCACTTGCCAGGCATTAAAAAAGCTGAACCCTGCTCTGAACATTATACTTACCGTAAGCCCGGTGCGCCATGTAAAAGAAACTCTTGTGACTAATAGTGTAAGCAAATCTATACTTCGGGTGGCTGCGCATACTATAACAGAACAGCACAGCCATGTACATTATTTTCCGGCTTACGAAATTATGCTGGATGATTTGCGTGACTATCGCTTTTATGGCCCGGACATGCTGCACCCCACCCCTACGGCAGAAGATTATATCTGGCAGAAATTCACAAAAGCCTACCTACACCCTGCCTATCAGGAATTTATATCCGTTTGGGAGAAAATAAGAAGAGCAATCAGTCACCGCCCTTTTCACCCGCAAACCGAAGCGCACCAGGCATTTATCACCAAAACGATCTTACAACTGCAACAGCTTGCTACCAGGTACAACATCTCTATTGCAGCAGAAGAAACGGAACTGCGCCGGCAACTGAACCCATAAATTATAGCCTTCCTTAACAACTAAGTGCATAAGGTGCGTAAAATAAGTATAACACTACAGCACCTATTTTATGGCAAATGCTAAACCCAACCGGCTGCTAAACGAAAGCAGCCCTTACTTACTGCAACACGCCTATAACCCCGTAGACTGGTACCCATGGGGGCAGGAAGCACTGCAACGAGCCAAAGCAGAAAACAAGCCGATATTAGTAAGTATAGGATATGCCGCCTGCCATTGGTGCCATGTTATGGAGCATCAGTCTTTTGAAAAGCAAACTATAGCTGATGTAATGAACGCGCATTTTGTGTGCATAAAAGTAGACCGTGAAGAGCGCCCGGATGTTGATGCTGTGTATATGGATGCCGTTCATGCCATGGGTTTGCAGGGCGGCTGGCCTCTAAATGTGTTCCTGACCTCAGAAGCAAAGCCCTTTTACGGAGGTACTTACTTTACGCCACAACAATGGACACAACTGCTACAGAACATCGCCACTGCTTACAAACAGAACCAACAGGAACTACACGAGACGGCCGAACAGTTTGTAGAGCATTTGAATATAAGTGACCTGGAAAAGTATGGCCTAAAACAAAACGAAAAGCAGGTAAACGAAGCAGATTTTCAACTGATTTATGACAACCTGAGCAAACGGTTTGATAAGGAACGTGGCGGATTTGCGCCGGCCCCCAAATTTCCGATGCCTGTAAATTACTTGTTTCTGTTACGCTACTATAACCACACCCAGGATGCCACTGCACTTGCCCATCTAAACCTGACCTTGCGTGAAATGGCTTTTGGCGGCATATATGATCAGGTGGGCGGCGGTTTTGCACGCTACGCAGTAGATGCTGACTGGATGGTACCACATTTTGAGAAAATGCTGTACGACAATGCCCAGCTTATTACCCTTTATGCCGAAGCCTACCAGGTTACCAAGCATCCGCTTTACAAACAGGTGGTTTATGAAACGATAGCTTTTGCAGAGCGTGAGCTGATGAGCAAGGAGTATGGTTTTTATTCCTCGCTGGATGCGGATAGCGAAGGCGAAGAAGGGAAATTTTATACGTTCACGAAAGATGAGCTGCAAAGAATCTTAAAAGATGAGGAACCGCTCTTCTCGAAATACTATAACATTACGGCAGCCGGCAATTTTGAGCACGGGCGCAACATACTTTTCCGGCGCATGAGCGACGAAGCGTTTGCCAAAGAGAACGAACTGGAACTGGAAGTGCTGCAGAAAATGGTCGCCTGCTGGAAAAGCCAGCTTATGAAAGTGCGGGCAAAACGGGTGCGACCAGCGCTGGATGACAAGATATTATGTTCCTGGAATGCCCTGATGTTAAAAGCGCTGGCTGATGCCTATTATGTTTTTGGTGAAAAACACTTCCTGGACCTTGCCCTGAAAAATGCCGACTTCATTTTTGAGAAGCTGCGCGAAGGCAACAAGCTCTGCCATAGTTATAAAAACAACAAAGCAACTATAGATGGCTTTCTGGAAGATTATGCTTTGCTGATAGTGGCGCTGTTGCGCTTGTATGAAGTTACTTTTAACGAAGAATGGCTGCAGCAGGCCAAACGCTTTACAGACTATACCCTAGCTAATTTCCTGGATCCGGAAGATGGCATGTTCTACTTTACAGACCGGAGCTCGGAGAAACTCATTGCCCGTAAAAAGGAGCTTTTCGATAATGTGATCCCCGCTTCTAACTCTGTAATGGCTAAAAAACTTCATAAACTGGGGCTATATTTCGATAACGAGCAATACCTGCGGGCTTCAGATAAAATGCTGAACACCATTATACCTTTGCTCCTAAAAGAGCCTTCTCATTTAAGCAACTGGGCAATTTTATACTATAACAAACTTACCCCTACCGCCGAGGTAGCTATAGTTGGCAAACAGGTACCGGCTATGCGCGAAGAACTAAGTGCCTTTTATCTCCCGAATATGGTTTTAATGGGCAGTAATCATAAAAGTAAACTACCATTGCTATCTGATAAAGTACCTGTAGATGGCCAAACCACCATTTATGTATGCTATAACAAAACCTGCCAGTTACCGGTACATACGCCCGCCGAGGCCTTGAAGCAATTGCAGAGATGGCAGCAACAGTCTAAATTCCCAGCTTTGTAGCATCTGCAGCCTCAACTATAGCCTGCCTATAGTTCATCGCTACAATCTAACTTCGTACCTTGCTACATGTCGTGCTTTTTCCCGACCTTTGTATAGATCAAGTATAGTTTTCACCCTTGTCAGAGCTACTCAATTTTAATTACCCGCCCGAGCCGGCCGTGGACCGTGTTACGTTGTTTGCTGACGTAATTCTACCGCTGCCGCTGCCGAAGCTATATACCTACCGCATCCCCTTCGAAATGAACGACGATGTGATGGTGGGTGCGCGTGTAATTGTGCAGTTTGGCTCTAAAAGGATACTGAGCTGTATAGTTGCCGACATCCATGAGCAGGCTCCCGCCGATTACCAGGCCAAGTATATTATGGATGTGTTGGATGATACGCCTATAGTTACCGTACCGCAGCTAAAGCTTTTCAAGTGGATCGCGGATTACTATATGTGCACTTTGGGTGAAGTGATCAATGCGGCATTACCATCGGCTTTAAAACTGAGTAGTGAGTCACGTATTCAATTGCACCCGCACTTTAACCCTGAAGAAGACGATATTCCGCTGGCAACCCAGGAAGTGAAGATCATTTATGCGCTGCAGCAAAACCAGGCCATGACCTTTACCGACATCGGCAACCTGCTGCAGATCAAAAGTTACCACAAGTTCATTAAGTCTCTGATCCAGAAAGAGGCGATCATTATATATGAGCAGGTAAGCGATAAGTTCTCGCCGAAGGTGGTGAAGAAAATACGTTTGTCAGAGCATTTTGTACAGGGAGAAGGCATGCTGGAAGAGTTGTTTGAGCAGCTAACCCCAAAACCAAAACAGCTTGACATTCTACTGAATTACCTGCAGAAAGTACCGGTGCACCAAGATGTAAACCTGAACTATAAAGGCATCGAGAAATCTGTTCTTACCAATAACCCGCACCTGTCCAAATCCTCTATCGATTCGCTGATAAAGAAAGGTGTGTTGGAGCAGTTCGACCAGATCATTTCCCGTTTCCCGGTTGATGATTCGCCGCGCCAGCTGCCAATGAATCTTTCAGAACACCAGTTACAGGCAAAGGACGAGATACTTGGCTTGTTTAAGGAGAAAGATACGGTGCTGCTGCATGGTGTTACGGGTAGTGGTAAAACCGAAGTATACATCGACCTGATAAAGCATGCCCTGGAAGGCGGCGGCCAGGTGCTATACTTACTCCCCGAAATTGCCCTGACGGCCCAGATCGTAACCCGCCTGATGAAAGTGTTTGGCGAAAAACTGGGTGTGTATCATTCCAAGTTCTCAGATAATGAGCGTGCCGAAGTATGGCAGGGCGTATTGTCAGGCAGGTTCCAGGTGGTAGTGGGTGTGCGGTCAGCTGTTTTCCTGCCTTTCCATAATTTGTCGCTGATAATTGTGGATGAGGAGCATGAATCGAGTTACAAGCAATACGACCCGGCTCCGCGCTACAATGCCCGCGAAACTGCTTTGATGATGGCGCATTTGCAGGGTGCAAAAACATTGCTGGGCTCAGCTACGCCTTCTATAGAAACCTACTATAATTGTAAAACCGGCCGCTGGGGACTGGTAACGATGCTTAAACGCTTTGGCGAAGCTCAGCTACCGGATGTAGAACTGGTAAATACCCGCGAAGAGCAGCAGCGCAAAACCATGCACAGCCACTTTTCGAGCAAGCTTCTAGATGGTATAGAGCAGCGCCTGAAACGCCACGAGCAGGTCATCCTGTTCCAGAACCGCCGCGGTTATGCCCCTTTCATAGCCTGCGACGAATGTTCCTGGATTCCGAAATGCCGCAACTGTGCTGTCAGTTTATCTTACCATAAATTTGGGAACGAGCTGCGCTGCCATTATTGCGGCTACCATGAACACATGCCATCTGATTGCCCTGCCTGCGGTGCTACCACGCTTAAAAGTATGGGCTTCGGTACCGAAAAGATAGAAGACGAGCTGAAGCTGATATTACCAGACGCAGAAGTGCAGCGCATGGACCTGGATACCACCAAAAAGAAGAACAGCTACCAACAGATCATCGCCGATTTTGAGAACGGCAAAACCAATGTGCTTGTAGGCACACAAATGGTAACCAAGGGCCTCGATTTTGAGAATGTAAGCCTGGTGGGTATCCTTAACGCCGATAGCATCATCCATTTCCCGGACTACAGAGCACATGAGCGGGCTTATCAGTTATTTGTGCAGGTTAGTGGGCGCGCCGGCCGTAAAGGCAAGCCGGGCACCGTGTTTATACAAACCCGCGACCCGATGCAGGCAATTTTCAGAAAAGTGATCAGTAACGATTACGAAAGCCTATATGAACATGAGATAGAAGAGCGGATGCGTTTTTCGTATCCGCCGTTTGTGCGCATGATTAAGGTAACAGTAAAACATGCTGATGAACGTACCTCTGAGAACGCGGCTATAGTTCTGGCAAAAGACCTGACCGATAAATTAGGTAAGCAACAGGTGCTGGGCCCTGAAATCCCATATATCTTCCGAATACGCAACCTGTTCCTGAACGAGATCCATATAAAGCTTCCACGTGAAAACGTGAACCTGCGTAGTGCCAAAGGCTTAATTGCACAGGCCATACAGCAGCTATACTTGTTACCCGACTTTAAAGGAATAAAAGTAGTAGCTGATGTTGACCCGATGTAAACTATAGTTTCCGGCCATACACCAGCTATAGTATACAGGAAAGCAACTATAGTTTTCGTAAAGCGCTAGATCATTTCTTTACAGTAAGTATCCCAGTAATTAAGCAGAATTTTTACACCCTGCGGCTTATAGGTTTGCCCCATTGCGGGGGTTGGAGTAAACTCCCCGAAAACTGCACCTTTATCGGTAGCGTAAAAGTCGGTCCTTACAAATATTTCATACGATTTGCTTAGCTTCCTGGCTTGTTCCAGCATTTCGGGGAGGCAGGCCGGCGCTTGCTGGTATGTACCTTTAGGGTAACAGTCCTGTATATGGCCCAGCTGGTTCCAATGCTCGTCATAAAACGTACTATAGCCTTTATGCGGGCTTAATCTGTTTATTAAGTGTATAAAAGCTATTTCGCCGTTAAACGTATGGATCTTATAGTCTACCGGAATCTTATACTCGCCCTGCTCGGTACGTAAAAACTCTTCTATCAAAAACTCCTGATTCGGATTTTGCTGTAAAGCTGCATGCATGTTAGCCTTGATTTCCTCGTTTGCATACCTGCGTTTATCCATGTGGTTCACATGGTTATCCATCAGGTAAACCAGGTTACACCCGTAACCTATGGTTGGCCTTATCACATATTGTGCTGGTAGGTCTTCAAAGTTTACTTCGTCAAGGTTTCTTCCTCTCCAAAACAGATCTGCTACTTTACACCCATGCATCTGGGCAAACAGGCGGGCGTTATACTTATTGCTTAGCTTGCGTTGCCAGTTTTTATCCGCTTTCCATTCCTGTATAGTTGCTTCAGCACTCATTGTTTTGTTGCGGATCAGTTCCGCACCGGGTTCATTCCAAAAAATCTGGTGCCTATACTTTATCCGTTTCGAGAACTCACCGCCATCGCGCTGAAGAACTTTATTTAGTATTGTGCGGGTTGTAGTTTTAAGTTTGACCATAGCTGTTTTTGAAAGTTGAGTTAGTAAAATTTAACAGGAACTATATGATAAATGCCTACTAGTTAGGTGCAGCACAAAATCAGGTATTACAACTATAGTTTATATCATTCCGGGGCAATACTTATCCCAATATGCAAGCAACATTTGCTCACCAGCGGGTGTAAAGCTTTTGCCCATGAATGGTGTAGGTGTAAACTCCCCAAAAACGGCACCTTTATCTGTAGCATAAAAGTCAATCCTCACAAAAATCTCATATACTTTGCTTAGCCTTTTGGCTTGTTCCAGCATTTCGGGGAGGCAGGCCGGAGGTGGCTGATAGGCCCCTTTCGCATAGTAGGTGTTTATCTCTTTTATCTGCTTCCAATTTTCGTCATAACAAGTTGTAAATCCTTTGTGAGGGCTAAGCCTGTTAATAAGTTGTATACAAGCTATTTCTCCATTAAACAGGTATATTTTGTAGTCGTCCGGAATTTTATAATTGCCTTCTTCTGTCCTGAGAAATTCCTGCACTATAAACTCCAACCTGGAATCATTCCGGACGGCCTCACCCAGTTTTGCCACTATTGCATCTAAGGTATAGTGCTGCTGGTCCATCAGGTTAAAAGTGCCATCCATCAGAAATACCAGTTTAGATCCAGCTCCGATAGTTGGTTTTATAAAAAATTTGTCCGGTAAATTCTGGGTATAGATTGTACTCACATCGCTACCTTGCCAGTAAATTTCGGGTACCAGGCAGCCATACTTTTTAGCAAACTCTATGGAATTGTGCTTATTACTGAGCTTTCGCTGCCAGTATTTTATATCCTGCCATTTAGTTAGTGGGTCTTGCGCATCCATAGGAATGGCTTTTATAGTTTTACCTTCAGGTGTCCCCCAGAACTCGCTGTTCCGATGCCTTATTCGTTTCGCGAAGCCTCCCCCCTCACGGTTTAACACCTTATTTATAAAAGAACTGGTATAAGTCTTAAGTTGTGTGCTAAGCATGGTTTACTTAAAAGGTTGGGAATTAAATCAACATGTTTTGCTTTTGCTGAAATGGATGAAGACGGAAGTATAGTTGACTTAAAACGTATGTACTAGACACCAATCACTTACAAGCACTGCTTACCATTCATATTGTTCTGAACAGCTTCTACATAACTACTCTTTACATCCATTTTAACCTGTTTTGTATCCTTAGTTATACCTTAGCTTATTTATATAGTTTAAATATTTATTAAAATATTAAAAGCATTCACTACTTTTTTCATAAGCAGAAACTAAAGGCTAAGCAGACAGCGCTGTGAAGTATAGTTTATGTAATAGTGTTTATTCAGGAATGTACAGCTATAGTTACCGATGGAGGTTTCGGGATCCGAAAGGCGGGGAGTAAGAAAAGAATGGCAGGCTGTTTAAGCTAATCAAAACTTAACTGAACAAAAAAAGCCCATAATGGGCTTAAAATGCAGGTTTCTGAAAAAACTGAAAAATATTTTAACTTTTTTGGAGCAGACTGTAACTATGGCAATACCGGCCCGTATATATAGATACCTTTGGCTAAAAGTTGAAAACCTGAAAATTCTAAGCATCTACCAAGACACTTACGGATTTTCAGGTTTTTCCTTTTTATACCTCTTTTCTAAGTCGGTAAACGTACATAATGCCGGCCAACAGAAATAACACGCCCAGTACAATATCCATCGTATCGTGTTCTCCCTTCCAAACCCGGTAAGCATTAAGTATAGCTGCCGCAAAACAGGCAACTGCCAGTATTATTTTAAAGATCCTGTTATTTCCCATTATCTGTTGTATTGCAAAAGTATAGGTACTAATATATAGTTTAAAAGCTAACAATCATAATTCAGCGCAACGCAACCAAACAAAAAAGGTCTTCCGGGTTTTGCCGGAAGACCTTTTTGCTGAACTATAGTTTTGATTACTGGCCTACCAGAAACACGGCATTCCCGAACATAAGCTTGCCACTATGCCAGAACCCACGGAACAACGGATTATCGGCCATATAAATAATTTGTCCGCGCCCCATAGGTTGTGTGCCAAGTATCAGGGCATCCTGTAATTTCTCTTTTATAGCTGAACCTACAAAGCCAGTTGTATAGTTGTTCTTTTTAAGTACGCCCACATTCCAGCCATCTTTCAGGTACTCAAACGTGTTAGATGAGCGCACCAGTGCAAAATACGTATCGCCGTAGCCAAACGCCAGCGGATGCGTTTTATCAAGATTAACCCGGAACACACTGCCCTGTACTTCGCTCACTAACGATTCGCGCTCACGATCGCCGTAAACTTTCAGGTTTTGATAAGGGTCTTCGGGCTTTTTTTCTTTAGCCTTGTCGGTTTCAGCTTTGTCACTGCCTTTCTGTTTCAGGTCAAACTCCTTTTTGCCAGCTAAAAAAGCTGCTGCACTTTCCATGGCAATCAGCTTGCCGCCGGCTTTTACCCAGTCTTTTACCTCTTCTAAGGTTTGCTCGTCCAGCACTTTGCCATACGAGCCTGCAGGAAGTATAAGCACATCAAACTCGTGCAGCGGTACATTTTTAAAGTATGCCGTGCTGATGACGGTAACCGGGTAACCGATCTGTTGCTCAAAGTAATGCCAAACTTCCCCAAACGCATTAGGCGATACACCTTCGCCGGTCATCAGGGCTACTTTTGGCATTTTAAGATAGCGCACCGAACCAGAACCAAAGTCGGCACCGCTGCTTACAAAACCTGTAGCAGTAGCGCCCAAATCTATCATTTGCTTTTTAGCCAGCTCCCGCACAATCGTGTCAAATTTATCGCCCAGACTTTCGTTGCCGGTACGGGTTATGATGAGCGTTCCGGCTGCATATTGTTGCTTATCTGTTTCAAACGCTTTTTCGGCCATGCGTACTTTTATACCTTGCTTCTGTAGTTCCGTCAGAAATTTCAGATCCTGCAGGTTGTTCCAGCGCACCAGGTAGGCATACGGTTTGGCTATAGTTGGCGTAGCTATAGTTGCAGCAGGTTGCTGTTTGTTCTGTGGTTCCAGTTTCTTTTTTAAAGCATAGGCCTGCACCCCAAACGCATACGGCATTGCCCACGAGGTAATATCGTATGTCAGCGAATCTTCGAGGGTAGCATTGGGCTCAAACAAAACTTTTACCAACGTAGACTTCGGCTGGTACATGCTTATCACCACATCCTTTTCTCCTACTTTTACATTTTCTTCCTTACCTGTGGCATAGTTAAAACCTCTGCCCGATGTGTTTTTGCCGGCATAGCCGTATTGTATCTGTTGTCGATCGAGGTAATCAGTAAGTGCTTTTAAGTTGCCTGATCCATCTGCTTTCAGCACAAAGGCTTTATAATCTCCGTCGGGCTTTTTCAGGTTGTTTTCGTAGTATTTTCTGAACTCCTGCTTTATCTGGTCGGCTTTCTCGGAAGTGGCCTGCATGGTAGCCATACTTGCTGCAACATGGTGCGCAATGCGGTCGGTTAGCGTAAGGGTGTCTCCGTTCTGGGTTTCGATGGCCAGGCCTGCCCTGCCCGAACCGCCCTGCTCGTAGGTCATGCCGATGGCACCGTTAAAAGTTGGCCAGGTATCGCCGTAGCTTGGGTAAAACAGGTCGAAGCTTTCGCGGGTAAAGTATAGCCAGTTGTTCTTATCAAAATACTGCCGGTTATAGTCTCCGATGGTGTTCTGAAATTGTCGCTGCCAGGGTGTTATACTTTCATGAAAAGGCTTTGCTGCCGGCGAAAAATAGTAAGGTGCATCTACCCCCATCTCATGGAAATCGGCGTGCACTTGTGGCAGCCAGTTGTTGTAAACCGCCATACGCTGCTTCGACTCTATTTGTGTTTGCCAGGCCCAGTCGCGGTTCAGGTCGAAATAATAGTGATTTGGCCTGCCGCCCGGCCACGGCTCGTTGTGCTCCCAGGCATAAGGCGATGGATTTCCGCCCAGACCGGCCGCTTGTTTGTACCATTGTACATAACGTTCGCGGCCATCCGGATTTACGCAGGGGTCTAGTATGACCACCGTATTTTTAAGCCAGCTTTGTGTTTGGGTATTTGCCGTATTGGCCAGTTCGTACAATACCTGCATCATGGCTTCTGTACTCACCGATTCGTTGCCGTGTATATTATAGCTGAGCCAAACTATAGCCGGCTGGCTGCCTTGCGGCTGACCTTGCGTAACGCCTGCTGTTTTCAGGTTATTTTCACGGATCTGGTCTAAACGGGGCAGGTTTTCTTCTGAGGCTACATAAGCCAGCATCAAAGGTCTGCCTTCGTAGGTTTTGCCATATTCCTGCACTTTAATGCGCTTCGGCACCTGGGCAGCTACATAGTTTACATAGTCCAGCACGCGGTTGTGCGTTGTAAATTGCTCCCCGAGTTTATAACCCAGGAACTGCTCCGGCGACTGCAGGCTTTGCTGCGCCCAGGCCATTTGCATACTTAGCAAGAACAGCAAAGCGGCAGAAATACACGTTAAAGTGTTTCTCATTTTAAAAGATATCTGATAAGGTGCGAGAAGGATAACTATAGCTGTAAAGGTACTCTTTTTGCAATGCAATTAACCCTTATACTTTATATGCTGCAACTGGTTTGTATACTTACCTGCAGATTTCGTAAAATAGAAGTATGCCCACAATAAAAACTTTAAAACAGCCTCTTTACCGTGTTCTTTTTGTTGTTTGCATGATAATCTTACTGCCCATAGTTACAGCGCTTTTACTAAGTATTGTACCCGTAAACAAAGGTTTTGCCCAGGCCACCCAGCCCGACTCTGTAAAAATCTATATCACCTCCAACGGCATCCATACAGATCTTATACTTCCCGTTACAACACCTTCTATTGACTGGCGAAGAAAGATAGCCTTACAGCATTTTGCTGGTGCCGACAGCAGTTTTACATACATTGCTTTTGGTTGGGGCGACCGCCGCTTTTACATGGAAACCCCAGAGTGGAGCGACCTGACCTTGGAAGTTGCCCTTGATGCCGCGTTTTGGCCCTCGCCTTCAGCCATGCACGTAGAATATATACGTAAACCATTAACCCCAAACAAACACCAACGCCCGATCCGGGTTACGCCGGAGCAGTACCAGAAGCTGGTAGCTTATATCTATAGTTCGTTTCAAACGAGGGGCGGCAATTTTATACTTATACCTGGCAAAGGCTATAGTTCGACTGATAATTTTTATGAGGCCCGCGAAAAGTTTTACTTCCCCAAAAACTGCAACAACTGGGTAAATGGCGGACTGAAAGCTGCCGGACTCAAGGCTGCATTCTTTGCTCCTTTTCCTTATGCAGTTATGCGGCATTACCGATAAGACCATAGCCCTACTTAAGCTAAAACCAAACTATAGAATAAAAAAAAGACGGGCAAAATACCCGTCTCTTTCTGCTTTAAACCCTAATAGTTTATCTTATTATCTTTTCAATAATTTCGTGTTAAATGTCTGGCCGTTCAGGCGTGTAGTGATGATGTAAACGCCCGGTGCCAGGTTCTCACCCAGGTCAAGTGTGGCAGTGCTTTGTCCTTTCGCTACCGCTATTGCTTTTACCAGCAGCTGCTTGCCCATCATGTTGGTCAGGGTTACTTCCATCACACCATCTTTCTCAGCATCTACATCCAGCTTCACTTCCCTCTCGAAAGGATTAGGGTACACCAGCACCTTGTTGCTTACCTCCCCGAAGGTTACCATCTGCGGACCATAGTAGGCGAACTCACCATTTGTATCTAGCTGTTTCAATCTATAGTAGCGTGTGCCGTACTTACCGTTTTCCTTATCCACAAACTCGTAAGTCTGTTTGATAGAAGAACTTCCGTTTTTGCTTGGCACAAACTGTAACTGCTTGTACGTTTTACCATCCTGCGATACATGCACTTCAAATCCCTCGTTGTCGCGCTCCGATGCAGTTGCCCACTTCAATACCACTTCCTTATTATTCTTCTCTGCCTTAAAGTACAGCAGCTCTACTGGGAGTGGAATTATAGGTCTTTCTGTAAAGAACTCGGTAAAGGAGTAGCAAGCCTCGGCAGGTGTTGTAACTACAGCTCTTACCTCAAATGGCTCATCGGTTGCAGGTGTCATGGTATAGGTATTTTGCATTCCGGATGCTACCGACGTTCCCCACGAAGTTGACCCTGCACTTCTAACATACCATGTGATCAGTCTTACATCAGAGCTAATAATATCAGTTACAAGTGTGAAAGTTACCGGCTCGTTTATTTTAATAGGATCTTTATCTGCTGTTACTTCACCAGTAGCTACTTTTATTGGTGTTACAGTTACTGTTCCGGTTCCAGATGCACTAGCGCAATTTTTACTATCTGTTACAACTACAGCGTAATTACCAGCTACAGAAGTCTGGAAGCTTGCAACGTTCCCCGGATTAGTTACTCCATTTGGCACTGTCCAGGCGTAGTTGAAAGGACCTGCACCCGTTGCTGTAGCAGCAACCATAACTGCCGTGCCCTGGCACGTTGTAGGGCTATTAACCGTAACTGTTGGCAGTGGGTTTACAGTAACTGTACTTGTGGCTACCGCACTGCTTGCGCATGATTTGCTGTCTGTAACTCTAACAGTATAGGTACCGCCAACAGTTGTTGAGAAACTTGCAACGTTTCCAGGGTTAGTTGCGCCACTCGGTACGGTCCAGGTATAGCTGTAAGGTCCTGTTCCGCCTGCTGGCACAGCTGTTATAGTTGCGTTTTGACCGGCACAAACCGTTGGGCTGTTTACAGTTACGGTTGGTAGTGGATTAATAACAACTGCAACGCTTCCTGTCATAGGTTGTGGGCAGGCAGCAACTGGCGGTGTACTTGTTGTGCTGCTTATAGTGGTTGCAATTACTGTATAAGTTCCGGCAGCTGTTTTGTTACCGAAGTTTAGTGCAGCACCTGTACCTGATACTGGAGTACCGCTTGCTACATTATTTATCAGTAGCTGGTATCTAACTCCGATCTGTGATCCGCTTAAACCTACTGGCACACCCACAGCACCTGCCACATTGCAATAAGGGCCGCCACCAGTTACTGTAAAAGCAGTAGGTAATGGTGTGATGTAAACATTTACGGTTCCGAACGTTTCGCAGGCACTGCCACTCGTTGTTGTTGGCTGCACAGTATATGCCCCTGCAACAGTCTGGTTTCCGAAGCTTATAGCTCTGCCAGTGCCTGCAACAGGAGACCCTACCGGGCTTCCATTATGGAGCAGTTGGTATGAAACTCCTTGCTGAGAGCCTGCCAGACCTACTGGAACACCTGCACCTCCTGCGCAATAAGCACCGCCACCTGTCATAGCTTGTGGTATAACCACATTTATAGTAACGTTGTTAGACCTGTTATTATCAGCACATTTCTTGATCGTCTGGTTTTTCTCAATATCTGTTATAAATCGCAGGTAAACCTGATCGCCGTTTTCAAAGCCGCCTTCACCGCCAGTTGTAGTCAGTGAATAAGTGTATACACCTGGTGTAAAAGGCTGGCTGCCTAACACCACATCTCCCCTGGAGCGCACAAAGTCAACAGTTGTGTTAGCCGTAGCCCAATCAAATGCAGTGTTAAGTTCTGCTGTTAATGTTACGGAACCGTTTTTACATATTGGATTTGGTACAGCAGTTAAAGTTGCTGAGTAGCCAGGCAATTCTGCACTATACATCCTGTTTGATTGCAGTGTAGGCAACACTGTACCACATTGTGACATATTTACATACACGTGGTAATAATCCTGTGATGAAAGTCCGGCGTCAGTAGTATAATATAAGTCGTTTTTACGTTCTACTTCATGGTTCTTGCCCCACTGGTACGTTTCACCATTGCCTCTTACAACTATTTTTGATTCCAAGCCTTCTTTTACTATAGGCTGGAAGAACCTGTATGCCATGTTTTGAACAGCTAATGGCGTATTAGGAGGGAATGGGTATGCCAGGTTTGGTGCTGGTAAACTTGATGCACCTGTTGGAACAGGAGATCCATTAGCGTAAACCGGCTGGCCATTTTCATCCACTAAGTACGGATAAATAACATCTCCAGGCTCCAGATCTCTATAGATAGTAGTAGTATAAGTAACCTTTACACCTCTACAGAAAGGATGCGGATTTGCTATAACTACAGCTCTGTATGTAGATTTCTTAACTCTTACGGTCTTACTAATTACAGTAGAGCACTGGTTTGCCCCAGAACCTGATGTGCGGGTATATGTTATTGTTACAGTTTTCTCAGTGTCAGAGCCGAGTGCAGTACAAGGATTAAAAGTGGTACCACTTACACCAGGGCCGGAAAAAGTACCTCCAGTTGGATTACCTTGTAGTGTTATATTCCCTTGTCCGGAATAAACATCTAAAAAAGCTCCGTTTCCATCACTATCACTGTCAGTACCAAGAGAGAAACCACTAATAACCGGATTTGGATTAACTGTTACTGACACTGAAGAGCTTGTACTGGAACAGCTACCGCCACTAACTATCCTTCTGTAGTAGGTTATACTTTGTGAAGTCACATTTTGTACTGCAGGAGTATAGGTAGCGCTGTTGCCATTAGTTGCAATATTGGTCCAACTGGTATTATTACTGCTACTCTGCCATTGATAAGAATATGGAGTGGCTCCCCCTGAAAGTGAAGTACCTGACGATTGGCCAAGTGGGGCTATAGTTGCACCTGAACAAACTGTTTGGGTACCAGATATTGAGTTTCCAGCTATAATCGGATTAACTGTAACCTGAACTGCGGTAGACATTACACTTGTACAAGAGTTGCTATTTGTAGCCTGTACTGAGTAACTACCTGATGTAGTAGCAGAGTAAGTTGCTCCCGTACTTACCTGAGTATTATTTCTAAACCAGGTAAAGCTTGTTCCTGTATCAGAATTACCTGTTAGTAAAACAGCTTCTCCTTGACAAACCGTTGTCGGTCCTCCAGCAGTTATTGATGCAGTTGGAAGCGGGTTAACTGTTACTTGCTTTGTGGTTACGTTAGCGCAATTGTTACCATCCGAATAGGTATATTCAATTGTATAAGTACCTGCAACTAAGGTCGAAGGGTTAAAAGTAGATGCATTGTTAGTAACTACTCCACCTGTACTATTCAGAATCCGGAAAGTACCACCAGTATTGTTGCCTTGTAAAACTATATTTGGTTCAGATTTACAGTAAGCAGCCTTTGATGGTTCAATTATGTTTACAACCGGCAATGCATTTATAGTAACAGTTTTGGTTGCAGTATTGATACATGTATTACCATCTGTATAGCTATACTCTATAGTATAAGTACCTGCCGCCAGTGCTCCAGGGTTAAGCTGCGTTGCATTCGCATCTATAACGGTAGCGCCTTTCAAAATCCTGAAAGTACCGTTAGCAGGCGAACCAGCTAAAGGAATAGCATCTGCAGATTTACAGTAAGCATTCTGAAGTTGCGTATCTATAGTCACAACAGGAAGCTCATTAACTATTACTGAAACGGGTTTTGAAGTTACTTCGCAACCGTTATCGCTTATAACTTTTACTGTATAAGTACCTGGCTCCGATACAATTATAGTTCTGCTTGTAACATTATTACTCCACAAATAATTACCTGTTCCTGGATTTGCTGTCAATAAAACAGATTCTCCTTTACATATAGAAATTGTTCCTTCTGCTGCTATAGGTCTGTTTGCAGTAATAGTAGCGTTTGGACTAGGTATTATATTGAGCACGACAACACTCTTTGCTTGTGTACAAGATGTGGTAGTATTTGTTGAAGTTAATATAATCTGAGCGCTAAGTGCTCCGCCCATTGTATGATCTATCCTTACCTTTGATGTAGTTATTCCTGTTCCGGGATCTGTCGTTGATTCTAACTCATATAACTTGAAATCGCCTTTATCTGAATACCACTTATGTGTACCTCCTGAATAGGTACCTTCCAAGAAAATAGATGTCACACCATCTTGATCGTAACAAACATTTTGATTCCCTCCTTTTATTTCAGCAGTCGGTTGTGGCAATACGGTTACTGCAACTGGATCAGAAATTTTAGTGCATTTTTGTACATCTGGAGTTGACTCTTCAGTGTTACTAACTAGCACTCTATAAAAACCGGGCGTAGTTGCAATATAGCTGCTTGCTTCCTCCCCTCCAATATCAGTGAAATCGTTTTCATTGCCAGTTGTACTTACCTGCCACTGGTACTTGTAAGGTTCTGATGTAGGAGATTGATTTGCGCTAAACTTAACCGAACCACCTTCGCAAAAAGTAGTAGCACCTGTTATACTTACAATAGCTTTGGTAGGGACATTTGCAACCTGAACAGCAACTGTTTCAGATGTTTGAATACAGCCTTTGTCAGATGTAATTCTAACATAATAGTTACCTGTTGTTGTGGCACTATAAACGTGTGGGCCTTCTGTTGAGGCAGCAACTGCGGTACTACTTCCATTGCTGTTAAGACGAAACCATTGATATGAAAAATTTGGTTTGCTAACGGCCACAAGATCTACGTAGTTTTCCGGGCAAAACACCGAAGGTCCTCTTAAAGTAATGTCAGCATCAGGTAGCTGATTAACAGTTACAGTAACAGTTTTTGCTACTGACTGGCAACCATCTGTAGTTCCGATAACAGTATAAGTAGTGGTTTGAGTAGGATTGGCGATTACGCTCGCACCTGTAGTTGCACTTAGTCCTGTAGCCGGGGACCAACTATAGCTATCTGCTCCGGTTGCATTTAATGTAGCGCTGCTACCAAAACAGATTTCCAGATCATTAGTTAAGCTAATGGTTGGCTGTTGCTTAACTGTTACAGCTTTTGTAGTTGTATTGGTACAGGACTTTCCATCGGTGTAAGTGTATTCTATAATATAATTACCTGCGCCTAAAGCCGAAGGATCGAAGCTGGCACCAGATGCTACTTCATTACCGCTTTGCAAAACTCTAAAGGAACCTCCTGAAGGGGAACCTGTCAGAGGCACAGCTGTATCAGACGAACAGTATTCTGCATTTAAAGCTCCAATACTAACTATAGGAAGCGGATTAACAACTATAGTTATTGTTTTGGCTTCGGATTCGCACCCATTTGTAGTACCAATAGCGGTATATGTTGTAGTTGCGGTAGGTGAAACTGTAATACTTGCACCTGTTGTTCCAGTTGTTACTCCATTACCTGACCACACATAACTATCGGCACCACTTGCAGTTAAAGTTGCACTTCCGCCTACACATATTTCTGGTGCTATTGCAACTATAGAAACTACCGGCTTGGGTTTAACATCTACCACAAAGCTTGCTGAGCTTATTTTACTACAAGCATTTGCTGCATTTAAGTTAAGCGTTACGTTTCCTGATGCAGTAGCAGCAAACCCGATTGTTACAGTTCGGGTGCCTTGTCCTGCTGTAATAGTACCTACACTAGCCGGAACCGACCAATTATAATTTGTATAGCCTGATGGGGCTGTATAAGTAGCACTCGAACCTGCACAGAGTTGTGCTGTTCCACTTATAGCATTAGCTGCCAGATTTTCATACACTGTAAAAGTAGTCGGACTAGAGACAACATCTATTTGACCAGCAGCTTTATTAACAACACGGATACTATAAATACCAGCTGTGGCAAATATAGTATTATCAATAGCGACTACCATTTGGGTTTTGGCAGCATTTATACTAGCGGGATCAAGCTCTGCAACAGCACCGCCGGGTTTTGTGATTCGTACCTTAGCTCCCTGGGCAAACTCAGTTCCTGTAATAGTAAGGCTAAATCCTGCATCACCAACCGAACTACATGTTTGTGAAAGGGATACTATAGTTGGCGTTTTATTGGTAATATTAAAAGGAGAGCTAGTAGTTGTTAGTGTTCCGCTTGTTGCAGTTAAAGTATAACCTTGACCAGCATTATCAATACTTAAACCAGCAAATGTAGCTACGCCATTAATAGCACTAATAGTTTTAGTGCCAGACAAGGTCCCATTACTACCTGAAGGATTGTTAGCTATCGCTAAAGTAACTAAAGCATTGCTTCCTGTTCCAGTTATAATGGTATTGCCGAACTGGTCTTTAACAACTATAGATGGTGAGGGTGAGATTACTGTACCTGTTGACGTGCTTATTGGTTGTTGAAAAAAAGCAATTGTACGAGGCGCTCCATTAACCTGTGATAAGGATTTACTAAGAGTTTGTGGAAAACCCGCTACCTGTGCTCCTGTACCATCATTAATAATAATACTTCCTGTGCTGGGTAACACCCCACCGTTGATAGCCTGTACCTCAACTCCTTTTATAGTTACTCTATCTCTCTGATTTATCTTATCAGCAGTAAAAGGTATTGTTATTATTGAAGCTGAATAACTTATTTCAGTATTATTAATTGTTACATTAGTATTAGTATTTCCATTACCACCTATACCATTCTGAACTATAGTAGTAACTCCCGATGTCTTAAATCTCCAACCTGTTGGAGCAGTAAGGGTTATACTCCCGGTACCTGCTGCAAAATCGCCATCCATATCCTCATTGATAACAATGTCACCAAATGCAGTATAACCAGGCGTCGAAAGTGTAGCGTTAGCTGCTAAATCTGCCGAAACAGGAAATATACTTCCTCCTGAAACTGTAACGGTTTGTACGTCGGCCCTAAGATAAACAGCCGACATGATGAGCAGTAGAAGTGTAGCAGTCGCAAATGTGAATTGCTTGGCTTTGCTGACTTCAGAAATTAATTGAGTAAAACTTCTTTTCATACGATAATAACATTTGGGATTAAAGCTATGGGCAGGACGTTTCAGGTCCTGGTGGTTAGTTTGTGTAAGCGGCGCGTGAACGATGGAGTAGGCAATAAAAGGACAGGCCACCTTAAAAAGGCAGCTTCACATATAGCAATCATTATATTTAACTGCTATTTAAAGTCTATAAAAAGATGCGGATTGGGAGGTTGAAAGGAAGAGTTCTCATATTCTTCCTTAATGCCACCATGGTTTTGTACTTTCAACATAAAACGTGGAGTTAACACGATTTTCGGCTAAAACAAATACTAAATATTGTTACTTTAGTACAGATATACGCATTAAGTTATTAGCATAGTACAGGGATTATTACTTAAAGTTACATTATTATTATACTTTTTTTATCCACTATTTAACTATACCATAATTCGGTACAATTATTATTGAACTATATTTAATTATTTAAATATTCCGTTATTAGTATAATTCACAAGCACCTCTTAAAGCTTTGCACCAGCCAAAAACTATAGTTTAAGAAGGGTAAAAAGGAACCAGGCAGAATTAAAGCTAAAATACTATTCCGGCAATGGCATCAAACGGCAGGACGTTTGAGTATAAAATAAGCTTCAGAATTTCGGGAAGGGAATGTATGGGTTATGCTTGTATTTGGTTTGCAGGTAAACTATAGTGTACAATTTTAAATCAGCTTATATTTTATCAATGCTGCATTACCTTACCTTCCTGCTTTATACTAATGTGCTCAGTTACATTTGCAAAAAGCTATATAAAAAGGCAACTTGCAGTAACTAACTACTTTACCTCACCCTTTATACTTTACCAATGAAAAAACTGTACGCACTTGCTGTTACAGCACTTTTAATGAGTTGCCAGTGGGCGCAGGCACAGGCTACGCTCTCTTATTACCTACCCAAAGATGTTACCTATAACAAAAGTATTCCAACACCGCAACAGGTACTTGGCTACGAAGTAGGCGAATGGCACGTAAGCCACGACCAACTGGTAGCGTATATGCGTTACATGGACCAGGTATCGGACAGGATAACCATAGCGGAGTATGGCCGCAGCCACGAAAACCGCCCGTTATACCTGCTAACAATAACACATCCCGATAACCATAAAAACATTGAACAGCTAAAGGCTCAGCATAAGCAACTGACCGACCCGGCAAACTCTGGTAAGCTGGATATTAAAAGCATGCCGGCTGTAGTTTGGATGGGTTATAGCGTGCACGGCAACGAACCAAGCGGAAGCAATGCGGCCTTACTTGCCGTTTACCATTTAGCCGCTGCACAAGGCCCTGAAATTGACAAACTGCTAAAAGAAACTATAGTTCTGATTGACCCATCCATTAACCCGGATGGCCTGAACCGCTTTGCCAGCTGGGTAAATACCAACCGTGGCAAAAACCTGGTTACCGACCCCAACAGCTCTGAGTTTAGCGAAACATGGCCACGTGCCCGAACCAACCATTACTGGTTCGACCTCAACCGCGACTGGTTACCGTTACAACACCCGGAGTCGCGCGGCAGGCTGGCAAAGTTCCATGAGTGGAAACCAAACCTACTCACAGACCACCACGAAATGGGCACCAACGCTACGTTCTTTTTTCAGCCGGGCATACCGAGCCGCAATCACCCGCTATCTCCTGAAAACGCCTTTAAACTAACCCAGAAAATAGGCAATTACCACGCAAAGGCACTGGATAAAATTGGCTCGCTATACTATACCGAAGAGAGCTACGACGACTTTTACTATGGCAAGGGCTCTACGTACCCGGATGTGAATGGCGCAGTAGGTATTTTGTTTGAACAGGCAAGTTCGCGCGGCCACGCCCAGGAAAGTATAAATGGTGTACTAACGTTTCCGTTTACCATCCGCAACCAGTTTGTAACCACGCTCTCGTCACTGGAAGCAGCCAACGCCATGCGCGAAGAGTTACTGGCCCATCAGCGCGATTTCTACAAACAGTCGCTGAATGAGTCTAAAAAAGTAGCGACCAAAGCCTATATTTTTGGTTCTGAAAAAGATCCTGCCCGCGCCTATCATCTGGCTGAAATTATCCGGCAGCACCAGATCGAGATCTACAAACCGAAAGAAACTATAAAAGCAGGCAACACCAACTATAGCCCTGAAAGTGCCTACATCGTACCCCTGGAGCAGCCGCAGTATAAACTGATAGAGGCCATGTTTGAAAAGCGCACCACGTTCAAAGACAGCCTTTTCTACGACATCTCTGCCTGGACCTTTCCGTTGGCTTTTGACCTGGAGTACACCGCGCTGAGTGGCAAAAACTATAAGCTAACCCAGCTCGGCGAAAAAGTTACCAACCCACAGCTACCAACTGGCAAAGTAACCGGCGGCCAAAGTTCGTACGCCTATGCTTTTGAGTGGAAAGATTATTACGCACCACGTGTACTTAATACGCTGTTTAACCACGGCATACAGGCCAAAGTAGCTACCGACACGTTTAGCGGAAACGGCAAAAGCTTTGGCTACGGAACTATAGTTATACCTGTGGCAGGTCAGCCGGTTTCTGGAGCTGAGCTATATAAATTACTGGATGAAGCAGCTAAAGCTAACGGTATAGAGGTACATGCCATGCAAACAGGTCTTTCTTCAGCAGGTATAAAACTGGGTAGCCCGATGATGCTGAACCTGCGCAAGCCAACTATAGCACTGCTTACCGGCGATGGCGTAAACAGCAACGACGCCGGCGAAGCCTGGCACCTGCTCGATAACCGCTTCGATATAAAGACCAGCCTCATAACAACAGACAACTTTAACCGCATAAACCTAAGCCGTTACAATGTTTTAGTGATGGCCGATGGAAATTACAACAGCCTGTCAAAAGATAAACTCAGAGCATGGGTGCAGCAGGGCAATACGGTTATAGGCATGGGCGACGCCATTAAATGGCTGGCAGAAAACGGTCTCAGCACTATCAGCTTTAAGCAAGCCGAAAATGAAAAAGCAACAGCCCGTAAAGCCTATGCCAGCCTAGACAGCGAATCAGGGGCGCAAGTTATTGGCGGCGCTATTTTCGAAACGACTTTAGACCTGACGCACCCGCTGGCTTATGGCTATACAGATAAACAGTTACCGATCTTCCGTAGCAACACCCTGTTTTTGGAGCCATCTAAAAACCCCTATGCCAACCCGGTTATGTATACTGCTAACCCGTTGATGGCTGGTTATATCTCCAAACAAAACCTGCAGCAGGTAAAAAATTCGGCAGCCGTAGCCGTTACGGCCATTGGTTCAGGTAAAGTAATCGCTATGCCAGATAACCCAAATTTTAGGGCATTCTGGTATGGCACCAACAAACTGTTCCTGAACAGTATCTTCTTCGGGCAAATCATTAGTTCCGGTTCGGCAAGGGCCGACGAAGAATAACCTGTAACATAGCATCCATAAAAAAAGCCCGAACTATAGTCCGGGCTTTTTTTATGGATGTACTTTTCAGCTCCTTCCTTATTCCAAATATTCATATTACAATTCACCAGCCAGTCTTCAGCTTATAACACAATTCCCACAACTCACCGATAGGTATAACACAGTATTTAAAAAGTTACAATTACTATTGCTACCATTTTTTCCTTTTTATTAGCAAATTAATATATTATAGTTATGTTATTTATTAATTATCAATGCAATAGAGATAAAAAAATAAGCTTTACAGAAACTATATTTTATTATTATTGCTTAAGAATCCAGCTCTGATTTTCTGAAAATTATACTAATTAAGTTATTGATACATCAAACATGACAAATGTTTACAACATCAATAATCTATACTTGTATTATGCAATTTTCAGCAAAATTATCTGGTTTATAGTACCACAGAAATACTAACTGCTTATGAGAATACTTTTACCCCTGTTGCTTACTTTCTTGTTATTAGGGTTTGCACCAACAGCTGCATTTTCGCAATGCCAGCCGCCTACTGTTACCTTGCCTGCAGATATTGGTTACTGTGGTCCGAGGACTATAGCTTTTACTACCACTAACGCGGCTCATACACCGGTATATTCCAACGACGGTGGTACCCTCACTTATTCCTGGAAATTGAACGGGACCGTGGTGGCAACATCAGCCTACCCAAGTATAAACTTCCCGACGCCGGGCACACATAAAGTAACTATAACGGTTACCAAAAGGTGTGGCAAGTTTGATGTGGAGATAGCCGAAGACACCCAGCTTATTACAATAGAAGCCATACCTGATGCACCCGACGTGGAAAGTATGGCAGTTTGTACGGGCAGCAATGCTACGCTGTGGGTAAATAACGCAGATCCTAACCTACTCTATAAATGGTATAACAAAAACACAGGCGCTTTGCTGGTATGGGGCACATCCTACACCATGAACAATGCCAGCTATATGCAGGTTGAAGTGGAGGCCTTAACAGCCAGCGGCTGTACTTCTGCCCGAACCACAGCCACTATAACCACCTCGCTAACCAACGGCAACGCAACCGTACTAAACGGCAACCAGGAAATATGCGCCGGCACCAGACCTGCAACTATAACAGGTAACGCCCCACAGAACATGACCTTCCAGTGGTTACAAAGTACTACTGGTTCTGGTTCTGGCTACAGCCCTATTGCCTCAGCTACCGATAAAAGCTATTCTCCTCCCCCACTTTACCAAACTACCTGGTACAAAAGAGTTGCATACAACGGCGGTTGCGGCGAAGAAACCAACCCGGTAAAAGTAACAGTAACCCCTATCCCCGCAACACCTATAGTTTCTGACAGGCTGGTATGTTACGGCGAGCGCGCCATGTTTACAGTAGCTAACAATGATGGCAACACCATCTACAACTGGTACGCCACGGCAACAAGCACTACAATGCTGGGCACTGGCCCTACTTTTATCACTCCTCAAGCCGTAACTGGTCCGGTATCTTATTATGTAGAGGCTACAACTACTGCACAAACACAGTGTTATAGCACCATACGTGTCGAAGTTAAAGCCAACTCTACTCCTCAGATCACAAACAACAGCATTACGGCTAACCAGGCCATGTGTACGGGTGGCAAACCAGAACCCCTGATCGGTACAATGCCAACCGGTGGTGGCGGAGGTTACATTTACCAGTGGCAGCAAAGCACCGATGGCGGCAATACCTTTATTGATGTACAGGGCGCCAATGCCAAAGATTTTGCACCAGCTTCCCTTAAAGTTACTACCTGGTTCAGGCGCAAGGTAAAAGCAGCCAGCACTTGCCCCGAAACGATAAGCAATGCTATAGTTGTTACTGTTACCCCAATGCCGGCAACTATAGATATTGATGAGCCAATGATCTGTTACGGTTCATCGGCCTCCATTATAGTTACCAACCCGGAGCCTGACTTTACTTACCGCTGGTACGATGTAGCCGAAGGAGGAACGTTACTCGCTACCGGCACCACATTTACAACTACCCCGCTCACATCAAACAAAACGTATTATGTAGAGGCTACTTCTGATGCTGGCTGCTATAGTGTACGCCGCTCCGTAGATGTTACCGTAACCCCGTTACCTCCCAAACCTACTGCCGCTAACGTTACCATTTGCGAGGGCAGTGGTGCCACTCTTGCCGTAGATCCAACAGATGCTTCTATCTTCTACCGCTGGTACAACAGCAACAATAACCTTCTGGCAACTGGTAACAATTACGTTACGGCTCCGCTAACTATAAACACTACTTATTATGTAGAAGCTGTTACCAAGGCATCGCCGGGTTGCGCCAGCCCTAAAGTAGCCGTTGAAGTTATAGTTACCCCAAAAATTGCCAATAACGCCATTTCTGCTGATCAGGTGCTTTGCAGTGGTAGCACACCGGCAGCTTTGCAGGGCACCGTACCAACCGGCGGTGGGGGTGGCTATACTTACCAATGGGAGTATAGTGTAGATGGAAGCTTGTTTTACACAATAACCGGTGCTACAGGCATGCATTACGCTCCGGGCTCCTTAACTGCCACCACCTGGTACCGCCGCAAAGTAACAGCTTCCGGCAGTTGCCCTACAAGCATCAGTAATCTTGTTAAAATAGTTGTAAACCCATTACCGGGCACCCCTTTAGCTGATAACGTAGCTATTTGCACCGGCACAGCAGCCGCCCTTTCTGTTAACAGCCCTGATGCAAACTATACTTATAAATGGTATGCAACGGCAACAGGTGGCGCAGCTATAGCAACAGGTACCACCTTTAATACAGGTGTTTTAACTTCGGGCAAAGTATATTATGTAGAGGCAATTTCTGCAACGGGATGTATAAGCTCGTCACGCAGGATGGTAACAGTAAGCGTAAAACCACTGCCTGCCACTCCAGCCGCCGACGATGCTGCCATCTGTGCCGGAAGTATAGCTACTTTATCAGTACTGGCTCCGGACGTGAACCTGGTTTACCGCTGGTACGACAGTGATACCGGAGGCACCCTGTTAGCAACCGGCACAAACTATACGACAGAGCCCCTTACCGAAACCACCATCTTTTATGTAGAGGCATCAACAGCGGAAGGCTGTACCAGCAACGACAGAAAAGCAGTTTATGTAAACGTAACGCCACTACCAGCTATCCCTGATGTAGATAATACGACTATCTGCTCCGGCGATGCTGCTGTATTGTTTGTAAAGAACCCAGACCCTACAGCAACTTATAACTGGTATTTGGGTGGTTCACTGCTGGCATCGGGTGTTACGTTTACTACCGACATCCTGGCGTACAGCACTACGTTCCATGTGGAAGCAGTTTCAAACACAGCTACCGCTTGTACCAGCCCTGCGCGCCGTGCAGCTATAGTTACCGTTACGCCAAACATTGATAACAACAGCATCAGCAGCGCCCAGACCATTTGCAGCGGCGGCACGCCATATACACTTACAGGCACACAACCTACAGGCGGTAGTGGTGCTTATGTATACCAATGGGAACGCAGCGAAGACGGAAGCAACTTTACAAGTATAGCCGGCGCTGTCAACTCAACCTATAGCCCGGGCACGTTAACGATCAGCACGTGGTTCAGAAGGAAAGTAAGAGCGGCATCCGGCTCGTGTCCGGAACATGTGAGCAACGCTGTAAAAGTTACTGTTTCGCCGCTGCCAACTACACCACTCGCCCAAAACAGCACCGTTTGCTACGGCGAAAGAGCACAGTTAAGTATAACATCTCCGGATGCCTCTTTAACCTATAAATGGTATACCACAGCGTCAGGGGGCAGCCCGGTAGGTGTAGGCCCGACTTTAACTACCGAATCGCTTACCGCTACCACAACTTACTATGTAGATGCAACCAACACAACCGGCTGCGTAAGCAACCGCAGAGCCATAACAGCCACCGTAAGAGCATTACCGGAAATGCCACAGGCTGCAGATAAAACTATCTGTGCCGGACGTAATGCTACCTTATCTGTTTCTAACCCGGACCCTACCCTGGTGTACCGCTGGTTTAATACAAGCGGCGACCTGTTGGCAACCGGTACTACCTATACTACAGCTAATCTGTCAGCAACGGCAACATATTATATAGAGGCTTCTACTGTTACAAGCCCTGTTTGTACAAGTGCCCGCAAAGCAGTTGTGGTATCGGTCAGCCCGATGCCAACAATGCCTGCTGCTGAGGATGTTGCGATCTGTACCGGTGGTTCTGCCCAGCTTTCAGTAATTTCTCCGGATGTATCGCTGACTTACAAGTGGTATACTTCTGCCACAGGCGGAACGGCAATAGGTACAGGTACAACCTACACTACTGGCTCTTTAACATCGGCAAGCACGTATTACCTGGAGGCTGTTACGGCTGCAGGTTGCGTAAGCTCCCGCTCGCAGGTTAATGTTACGGTTACGCCGCTGCCCGCTACGCCAACTGCCGATAACGTTGCGATCTGTGCTGGTGCACCGGCTACCTTAACTGTAAAAGATCCGTCAGCTAACCTGTCTTACAGATGGTACACAGCGGCAACCGGCGGAACGTTACTGGCTACAGGTAATACCTATGCGATTGGTTCGGTAGCTGCAACTACAACTTTTTATATTGAAGCTGTAACAACTGGTGGCTGTGCCAGCACGTCGCGCGGTACTGTTACAGTACAGGTTACGCCACTACCGGCAACACCAAATGCAGATAACGCTACCGTATGTGCCGGCAACAGCACTACGCTGTGGGTGAAGAACCCGGAGCCCGGACTGATTTATCGCTGGTACGAAGGAGGTACACAGGTTGCAACCGGTATCTCTTACACTACTGCCGTACTTAACTATAGCGCTACATACCAACTCGAGGCCGTAACAAACAACAGTACTGCCTGTGTTAGCGCCTCCCGAAGAACAGTGAGCGTTACCGTTACACCGGCCATCACTAACAACATCATCTCTGATAACCAAACCATTTGCAGCGGCAGCACACCGGCGCCTTTCACAGGCACGTTGCCTGCAGGCGATGGCAGCGACTTTTCATATCAGTGGGAACGAAGCGAGGATGGTGTAAACTTCTCCGTTATTGCAAACGCCATTGGACAGTCGTATGCGGCAGGCACCCTGAATACCACTACCTGGTTCAGAAGAAGGGTAAAAGCCAACAACAATTGCCCGGAGCACATAAGCAATGTAATTAAGGTAACTATAAATGCACTACCTGCCACACCGCAAGCCGATAACACCACCACCTGCGAAGGCAGTACTACTACGTTAAGTGTAAAAAATCCGGATTCTGGTTATACCTACCGCTGGTATACGGTAGCTTCTGGGGGAACTATACTTGCTGTTGGCAACACCATTACCACTCCTGCTGTTAATGCCACTACCACTTACTATGTAGAGGCCTCCAATGCATCAGGTTGTCTGAGTCCACGCAAAGCCGTTACCGTTACAGTTACCCCATTACCAACAGCTCCAACTGTTGCAGATCGCAGCATCTGTATGAATGAGCAGGCTATACTTGCTGTAACTAACCCAAGCGCAAACCTTACTTACCGCTGGTACGATAACAGCGGCACTTTAGTAGGCTCCGGTCCATCGTACACTACAAATGCCCTTACCGATAACAAAGTGTTTTATGTAGAGTCTGCTACCATTGCTACGCCATCTTGTGTAAGCAACCGCAGCACCGTTATAGTTAATGTAACACCGCTGCCGGCAACACCTCAGGCCAACGATGCTACTGTATGTTCTGGTAGCGCTGCAGATCTAACTATAAAAGATGTAGACCCTAACCTGACCTACAAATGGTACGGAACAGCTGCAGGCGGCACACCGCTGCACACCGGATCAACTTACAGAACGACTACGCTTACCTCTAACAGAACTTATTACATAGAGGCAGTAAATGCGGCAGGTTGTAGCAGCCAGGAACGCAAGGCAGTTGCTGTAACAGTGGTTCCTATACCAGCCGTACCGGCAGTAGCAAATGCTACCATTTGTGCAGGCACAGGCACAACGCTTTCTGTTGCTTCGCCGGATGCATCGCTGACCTACCGCTGGTACGACACCAGTGGCAACCTGCTGGCTTCCGGTTCATTCTTTAACACAGGCATCCTGAACAAAACCACTACTTATGCGGTAGAGGCCGCAGCTCTTGCTACTTCAGGTTGTGCCAGCTCACGCAAAAACGTAACGGTAACTGTTACGCCACTACCAGCGGCACCTGAAGTAAACCAGCCAACGGTTTGTGCCGGCACTACCGCTACCTTGTTCGTAAACAACCCGGTACCTTCGGTAGACTATAGATGGTATGATGAGAACGAGGCACTGATTACTTCTGGCACATCTTATACTACTGAAGCACTAACTGAAAGCACTATTTACTATGTAGAGGCGGTAACCAGCAACGGATGCGCCAGCCTGACCAAACAAGTAGTATCCGTTACAGTAGTGCAGCCGGTTAGCAATAACATTATAGGCTCCGACCAGACTATATGCAGCGGCAGCATGCCAGCCACGCTCACAGGGTCGTTACCAAATGGAAGCGGCAACTATAGTTACCAATGGGAACGCAGTGAAGACGGCATCAACTTTACAGCCATCAGCAATGCCACTACCCAGAACTATACGCCAGGTGCGCTTAACATTACCACCTGGTTCCGCAGAGAAGTAAAAACAACGGGCCCTTGTGCCGAGCATAGCAGTAACACGATCCGGATCACGATCACCCCGATCCCATCTACGGCTGTTGCTGATAATGCCACTATCTGCGAAGGAAGCACTGCTACCCTGACCGTAAAGGATGTAACCCCAGGTTATACGTACCGCTGGTATACTACCCCTGTGGGCGGCGGCGCCATTGTGTCGGGCTCCTCTTTTACAACAGGCGCGCTCGAAACCACTACTACTTTTTACGTGGAAGCCGTGAATGCCACAGGTTGCAGCAGCGCCAGAAGAACGGTAACGGTAACGGTAATGCCGCAGCCGGAAGCGCCCTCAGCATCGGATGTAGCGATCTGTGCCGGTGAGCAGGCAACCCTGGCCATAGAAAATGTAAATGCAAGCCTTACTTATCGCTGGTTTGATGGCAACGGTACCTTACTGGCGACTGGCACCACCTATACTACTGCCGTACTCAATAGCAACAGCACCTACTATGTAGAGGCTGTAACATCGGGCACGCCAAGTTGCGTAAGTGGTCGCACGTCGGTGGCTGTTAATGTAGCTACACGCCCTGCCACTCCGCTTGCCGATGATGCAAGTGTGTGTGCCGGTACTGCTGCCCAGCTTTCGGTTAAGAGCGTGATACCGGGTATAACTTATAAGTGGTATACAGTAGCAACAGGCGGCACCCCGGTATTTATCGGTTCAAACTACACGACGGCTGCCCTTACGTCTGACAGAACATATTATGTAGAGGCCGCTACAGCATCGGGCTGCACCAGTGT
This sequence comes from Pontibacter fetidus, assembly GCF_010119545.1. Classification (GTDB taxonomy): domain Bacteria; phylum Bacteroidota; class Bacteroidia; order Cytophagales; family Hymenobacteraceae; genus Pontibacter; species Pontibacter fetidus. The sequence continues at coordinate 102,908 of NZ_JAAEAA010000002.1, forward strand.
AAACCGCGAAGCTGTAGTTGTAAAAGTTATACAGCAGCCGGCCATGCCTGTTGTAGCCGACAGAACCGTATGCGCCGGCAGTACTGTAGTGCTTAGCGTAACCAACCCCGATGCCAACCTGATGTACCGCTGGTATGACCAGAGTGGTGCGGCACTTGCTACCGGCACTACCTATACTTCACGGGCACTTACAGCCAGCACACTATATTATGTAGAGGCAGTTACTACAACTTCTCCGGGTTGCACCAGCGCCCGCGAAACAGTAAATGTAACCGTAACGCCACTACCTGCCACTCCGGTTGCGGATAATGCTACGATTTGTGCAGGTGCCACAGCAACGTTGTATGTAAAGAATGCGACGCCGGCTGTAGTTTATAAGTGGTACGATGATACAGAAACCCTGCTGTTTACCGGAACTACGTTTACAACACCTACCCTTACTGCTGACGCCATTTACTATGTAGAGGCAAGCTCTGGGGCAGGCTGCGTAAACCAGGCCCGCACCGTAGTAACCGTGTATGTAACGCAGCCGATCACGAACAATAACATTGCTACTGACCAGACTATCTGCAGTGGCGATGTACCGGTTAAGTTAACAGGCACACAGGCCATGGGCGGCGGCGGCAACATCACTTACCAGTGGGAAAGCAGCGAAGACGGCATCAACTTTAACCTGATTGTGAATGCAACCGGCAAAGATTACCAGCCGGAGGCACTGCATGTAACAACCTGGTTCAGAAGAAGAGCTACCATCCCGGACGGACTATGCCCGGACCAAGTAAGTAACATCATCAAAGTAAGAGCGATACCATTACCTTCTACTCCGGTTGCTTCCAACATTACGATCTGTGCAGGCGCAAAAGCTATACTTTCTGTTTCTCCGGAGAATGGCTATACGTACCGCTGGTTTAGTGTAGCCAGCGGCGGCACAAGCCTGGCAACAGGTACGATGTTCTCTGTAGAAGGCCTGCAGTCAGAAACCAGGTACTATGTAGAGGCTGTAAACGGTAATGGCTGTATTAGTCCGCGTAAGCAGGTAACGGTATTTGTAACACCACTACCGGCCACACCGCAGGCAAACGACCAGCTTATTTGCGCAGGAGGCAAAGCAACTCTGTTTGTAACAGACCCGGATGTGAAACTGAACTACAGATGGCTGGACAGCAACGGCAACCCGGTAGCAAATGGCTCTTCATTCACAACCGGTAACCTGACCCAGAATACCATTTATTATTTAGAAGCTTACACAACCACCACACAAGCCTGCACCAGCCAGCGCAAAGCAGTAACTGTTAACGTACAGCAGCTGCCAGGTACACCTGAAGTAGACAATGCTATAGTTTGTGCAGGAACCGGTACCACCTTAACTGTGAAGCAGGCCAACACCGGCTATACTTACAAGTGGTATAGTGTTGCGACAGGCGGCGTGCCACTAGCTACAGGTCAATCGTTTGAGACCGGTGCCCTTACCTCGGACAGAACCTACTTTGTGGAAGCAGTAAACAGCTCGGCATGTACCAGCAGCCGCACACCGGTGAAGGTGACTGTTACACCACAACCAGCTACACCACTGGCCAACAATGCCTTTATATGTGCCGGCGAAACTGTAACCCTTGCTGTAATCAACCCGGACATGACCTTAAACTATAGATGGTATGACGGAGCAGGCAAGTTACTGGCAACTGGCAATACACATGCTGTAAGTGGTCTGAAAGCAAGCACAACGTACTATGTAGAGGCTATATCCGGAAACGGTTGTGTGAGCCCTGCCCGCAAAGCAGTTGTAGTAAGCGTAGCGCAGTTACCGGCCACCCCGGTTGTGAGCAACGCCTCCAGCTGTTCCGGCGAAACAGTCACGTTGTTTGTAAAGAACCCTGACCCGGCCCTGCAATACAGATGGTACGAAGATGCTACAGGCACAATCCTGCTTGGCTCCGGTGTTTCTTATACATCAGCCAATGCCCTTTACACCAGCAGGTCTTACTTTGTAGAGGCAGTAAATACGGCTGGCTGCAGCAGTGCTACCAAAGCGCAGGCCGATGTGCTGGTTACAACCAAGCCAGGTACGCCTGTGGTGCAGGATGCTACGATATGCAGTGGCGGTACCGCGACCTTAACTATAGTTCAGCCGGATGCAGCACTTGTGTACAAATGGTTTGATGCGAACGGAACATTGCTACGCATAGGCACCACGTACACCACCGTACCGCTGTCTTCTAAAGCAACGTTCTATGTTACGGCCTATACTTCTTCGGGCCCTGCGTGTGCAGGCCCAAGCGAAGCGGTAACTGTTAACATCATGACCTCGCTTGCCAATAACACGGTTACCGGTAACCAGACCATTTGCAGTGGCGCCAACCCATCTACGCTGTCGGGTTCATTACCTACAGGTGGTGGCAATACGACGCTGTCATACCAGTGGGAACGCAGCCAGGATGGTATAAACTTCGTGAGTATAGTTGGCGCCTATGCGCAGGATTATGCACCGGAAGCCCTTACTGCCGATACCTGGTTCAGAAGAGTAGTGAAAGCGGCAGGACCATGCAGCGAAAGTATAAGCAACGCCGTGAAGGTTTCTGTTACGCCACTTCCTGCTACCCCACTTGCCGACGATGTTACGGTTTGTGCCGGAAGTTCTGCTTCGCTGAGTATCAAAAATCCATCGACAGGAGCTTCTAATATAACTTACCGCTGGTACTATACTGCTTCTGGTGGCACAGCTATCGGCACAGGTATAAGCTTTACAACGCAGCCACTTTATGCCAATTCAACTTATTATGTAGAGGCAGTAAATTCAACAGGTTGTGTAAGCAGCGCCCGTCGTGCTATCACCATCACGGTAATAAAACAGATTACTGATAATACTGTAAGCTCGGCTCAAACCATTTGCAGTGGAGGCACACCAGTTACCATAACAGGTTCTGTGGCCTTCCAGGGAGCGGACCCTTATAGTTACCAGTGGCAGCAAAGTACCGACGGTATCAACTATACCAACATATCGGGGGCGACCGGTCAGCATTATATACCTACACAGGCACTTACCAGAAATACTTGGTACAGACGTGTGGTACGCTCTGCAGGCCCATGTGGCGACCATACCAGCAATGCCGTGAAGATGGAAGTAGTGCCGTTACCGGTAGCGCCAACTATAGCTTCGGTTTCTGTGTGCCCGGGCAGCAGCGCTACCTTACAGGCTACCAACCTGGCACCAGGCACCCGCCTAGAGTGGTACGATTCACCGCAGGGAGGAACTTACTTAGGCGAAGGAACCACCTTTACGACATCGCCATACACTACCACATCTTACTGGGTACAGGCCCTTAACAGCACCAGCTGTGAAAGCCCGACCCGCAAAGAAGTGAAGATCATTGTGGTAGATCCGCAGGTACGTGTGAGTGGCGATGTAACCATTATGCAGGGCAAAGCTACGAAGCTGGTGGCCAGCGGCGGCGCAACCTATAGTTGGTCTCCGGCTACGGGCCTGTCAGATGCAACTATAGCAACCCCGATCGCGAAGCCGGAAGTAACCACCACTTATACAGTAACCATGACGACGGCTGAAGGCTGTACGTCATCCGCAACTATAACTGTAAATGTGGTGCCAGCTATTGTACCGATGAATGCCATGACGCCTAACGGAGATGGTATAAATGATGTGTTTTATGTGGAGAACCTGGATAAGTACCCGGATTGCAGAGTAGAGATCTTTACTAGATGGGGCGAGAAGGTTTTCGAAAGCAAAGGCTACACCGAACCATGGAACGGTACCCGCAACGGCAAACCAATGCCACTGGGTGCTTACTACTACATCATTTACCTGTCGCGAGACGAAGCACCAATTTCAGGAAGTATAACAATTATTAAGTAATGCCAGCTATGAGACGTATTTTAACTATAGTAGTGGCACTGGTTGCCGCAGCAGGCACCGCACTGGCGCAGCAGCGCCCACAGTACACACAGTACGCATTAAACAATTACCTCACAAACCCTGCAGTAGGTGGCATAGAAAGCTATGCCGACCTGCGCACCAGTTACCGCGGGCAGTGGGCAGGTGTAGAAGGCGCACCCGAAACCTTTTATGCCACCTTCCATGGCTCTATCGGTAACCCGGACAACGCGAAAACTTCCCCTAAATCCAGGAAGTCGAACAAGTATGGTTTCTCGGGGCGTAACAGCTACAAAAAAGCTATTCCGCACCACGGGGTTGGCGCAGTAGTGCAGGTAGATAAAGCCGGTTTATTGCGGACATCTACTGTAAACGGAACATACGCTTACCACCAACCCATCACAAGGTATCTGACGCTATCAAGCGGACTGGCAGGTGGCGTAACCCAATATAGTGTAGATGTAAACCGTGCGCAGGTACTGGACCCCAGCGACCCTTACCTGACAGGCGGCAATATGACAGCCACTAAAGTTGATGTAGGGGTAGGTATCTGGCTGTACAGTCCTGATTTTTATGTTGGCTTATCTGGGATGCAGTTACTGAAAAGCAAGCAGGAAATTGTAACCTCCAATGACCCGGCCATGAACCTGTTGCCCCACTTTTACGGCACGGCAGGCTTACGCTTCCAGACGGCTGGCGATGTGGCTGTGGTGCCTTCAGTTATGGTTAAAGCTACTTCATCTGCCGCACCGGCCGTTGACCTTAACCTACGTGCCCTTTATGCACAGTATGTGTGGGGTGGTGTATCGTATCGGCACAACGATGCCTGGGCATTAATGGCGGGCGTTAACCTGAACCATTTGTTTGATGTAGGTTATTCTTACGAAGTTGCCACCTCCAGCATGAGCCGGGTTAGTGCAGGCAGCCACGAAGTAGTAGTAGGTTTTAAACTGAACAATGCCAGCCGAGTGCTCTGCCCGCAGTGGGTTTGGTAACTATAGGTTAAGATCAACAAATACAGACAGGGCCCGGTATACTTCAGTATTACCGGGCCCTTGTTTTTACATAGTATAAAAGCAGCCAAACTATTACCTTTGCAAAGTACAAAGCAACAAACCATGAGCGCCAAAAACCTACAGCTATTACTTGAGACAGCCTATGACACTGAGAACCCACAGGTTTTTGAGGAAGGCGCTGTCAGTGTCTATAAAAATTTTGAAGATGCCTATAAGACTTTTGTTAAAACGAATAAGGCTACAGACGAGCTGAACTTCAGGTTTGAGCGTGTGCGTTTAGGAGTAGCTATTGCCTTTCTAAAAGCCTATACCCGCCTGGCCGATAACGAAACAAGTATAGAAGCACTACAGATTTTACAGGAAGCCCTGAAAGCTAAAAGCTCGAAGGAGATTGACAAGATCGTGCAGAAAAAGATTGCGGTGTTTGATAACCTGTACCACGAGATTTTTGTGAACGAAGAGCGCGAGCACATACTTGGCCTTTTTGAAGCTACCCTGGATGCCAGCTCGAAAGAAGAACTGGACGAACTGATGCTGGAAGGACTGGAGTTGCTAACTGCTATCGATTTTGAGCACCATGCCCAGCAGGACGATGACGACGAACCTCTGGACGAAGATTTCCTTAAAAGTATACAGTAGCCAAAACTATAGTTGGTACATGGAAATTACGCTGACCACGCCTGCCCTTTTGTTTCCGGCGCTCTCGTTGTTACTGCTGGCTTACACCAACCGTTTTATGGCCTTGGCCAACCTTATCCGGAGCCTTAAAACCCGCTACGCCACTACGCAAAGCCGTTTGGTTTACGGGCAGATCGAAAACCTGCGTGCCAGGCTCATTCTTATCCGTAACATGCAGGCGCTTGGTATTTGCAGTATGTTTGGATGTGTGTTCTGCATGTTCATTCTTTTTGCAGGCTACGAAACGGCTGGTAAATACCTGTTTGGCCTGAGCTTATTATTGCTGCTGGCTTCGCTGGCTTTGGCGCTGCGCGAAATTCAGATATCCGTAAACGCCCTGACCCTGGAACTGAACGACCTCGAAGAAACCACTGAACAATAGTTAGTAACTAGTTAAGAGTTAAAAGTGAAGAGTTAAAAGTTAACTTAACATCACTACGCATAACTCTTAACTCATAACTCTAAACTCTTAACTAAATACATGTCTGATCCTAAAAAGCTGGCGATAAAAGATTTTGTGTACGAGCTGCCAGATGAACGCATTGCTAAATTTCCACTGCCTGAGCGCGACCAGTCGAAGTTGCTGTACTATAGCCACGGAACTATAGCTGATCATACCTTTACAGACCTGCCTTCGCTTTTGCCTGCCGATACCTTACTGGTTTTTAACGACACCAAAGTAGTGCAGGCGCGTTTATTGTTCCAGAAAGAAACAGGCGGAATTATAGAGATATTTTGCCTGGAGCCTGTAAAACCTCACACCGAAGTGCAGTTGGCCATGCAACAAACCCATAGCTGCACCTGGAAATGCCTGGTAGGTAACAACAAACGCTGGAAAAACGGCAAACTATACCTGCACTTTGAAGGCGGCACCGTAACCGCCGAGCGCGAAGCCCAGAAAGACGGACATTTCCTGATAAACTTTGCCTGGGAGCCTGCCAACCTGACTTTTGCCGAGGTGCTGGAACGCTGTGGTAAACTGCCCTTGCCGCCCTACCTTAACCGCGACCTTACCCCCGACGACCGTACTCGTTACCAGACCATTTATGCCAACCAGGAAGGTGCCGTGGCCGCTCCAACTGCCGGCCTGCATTTTACCGATAAGGTAATGGCAACTATAAAAGCTAACGGAATCACTACAGCCTATTTAACATTGCATGTTGGTGCCGGCACCTTTAAACCGGTAAAGGCCGATGTGATGGAAGAACACGAAATGCACGCCGAACAGCTCTACATCACCAAAGATTTTATACTTCAGTTACTGGCACAGGTAGAACAGCACAAACCTGTTATTCCGGTGGGCACAACCAGTATGCGCTCTCTGGAGAGTTTGTATTGGCTGGGCGTAAAAGTGCTGCAACAACCTGCGTTACAACAAGACCAGTTACATATAAACCAATGGTTTGCCTACGAGAGAGCTGAGTTACCTTCCGCAACTATAGCTTTAAAGGCACTGCTACAGTTTATGGCAAACTATAACACCAACCACCTGCACGCCAGCACCCAGATCATTATTGCGCCTGGCTATAGTTTCCGTATCTGCAAAGGTCTGGTTACAAATTTCCACCAGCCAGAAAGTACGCTGTTGCTGTTAGTGTCAGCATTGATAGGTGAGAACTGGCGTAAGGTGTACCAACATGCTATGGATAACAACTATAGATTCCTGAGCTACGGCGATAGTTCGTTATTACTGCCGTAAACTACAATGACCTCACAGCGTGCGCAGCTCCTGTGAGCGTCTAACTACGAAGCAATACAGACACTCACAGGTCTGGAAGACGCTGTGAGGTCTTCTTACAATCATTTCAAACAAAAACGCCTGCCCCGGAAAACCAGAGCAGGCGTTTCTATTTTATAGTTGGGAGACTGATCGTCAAATACCCGGATTTTAAAACTATAACCCGTACTGCGAGATCAGGTAAACCAGCGATGCCATAGAGGCGGCACCTAACTGCATTTCGCGGCGGTTTACAGCTTCAAATGTGTCGATGTTTGTGTGGTGATAATCGAAGTACCGCTGAGAATCCGGTTTAAAACCGATAAGCGCTACCGTTCCCTGGCCTTTAAGCGGACCAATGTCTGCGCCGCCGTGGCCGGCCCCTATTTCGTGTAAGCCATAAGGTGCCAGCAGCGGTTTCCAGGTTAATGCTTTTTGTATCTGGGCGGCATTGGCTTCCATGCCAAAACCGCGCGGCGTAAATCCACCAGCATCCGATTCGATGGCAGCCACGTGTTTCTCGCCTTTTGATTTGGCTTCTTCTGCATACTTACGACCGCCACGCAAACCGTTCTCTTCGTTCATGAAAAGCACCGCACGTATTGTACGTTTCGGTTTTATACCCAGGTCTTTAAACAAACGCAACACTTCCATCGATTGTACTACACCTGTTCCGTCGTCATGCGCGCCTTCGCCCAAATCCCACGAATCCAGATGGCCGCCCACAACTATAATTTCGTCTGGCTTCTCAGTTCCTTTCAGCTCCCCTATCACGTTGTAAGACAGTACTTCCGGCAGGTTCTCGCAGGTCATGCGCATATAAAACTTCAGTCCTGGATCGTTTTTAAGTTGTTTGCTCAGCATTTCAGCTCCTTTTGTACTGATTGCTGCCGCCGGAATTTTATCTACACCATCCTGGTAGCGGGTGTTGCCTGTGTGCGGCACATCCTGTATGTCGTTGGTCATGGAGCGAACTATAACTGCTACGGCACCAAGTTTGGCAGCTGCTACCGGGCCGCCACCACGCTGGTCAACGGCGCCACTATAGGCAGCCATCGTTTCTACATGCGTGTTATCGAACGGGCGGTTAAAGAAAACTATTTTGCCTTTTACTTTGCGTTTGCCCAGTTTTTCCAGCTCCTCAAAATTATGCACTTCTACTACTTCGGCAGTTAGTCCGCTTTCGCCGGTGCCCACCGAGCTGCCCAGCGCTGCAATATTTACGTTTGATGACCCGACCTGCGGGCTCAGGATCCGGCCAATTTCTTTATCGCCGCGCACCCAATGCGGCACCATCACTTCCTGCACATATACACGGTCGAGGCCCATTTTATTCATTACCTGCCTGCTCCACTCAACGGCGGCAGCGGCTTGTGGCGAACCACTTAAGCGGGCTCCTATGTTTTTGGTTAGGTAGCGCAGGTCGTCGTAGCTTTTGTAACTGGTAAGGGCATTGTTGTAAAACTGTTTGATAACAGCAGAGTCAGATGGTACTGCATTGAGCTGTGCCATAGCCGGCGCCGCTATCACCGTGGCTGCAGCCAACAGCAAATGGTGGAGTCTGTTTTTAATAAACATTGTCAGGTGAGTTGTTTTAGTTTGGTTGTTTGTTTGTGCCTATAAGTTAGAAATGTTTTCGGAGTTATAACATATACACAACGCTATACTTCTATTTTCCTGCTGATTTTATAATTTTTAAAAGATAGGTATAGTTTTGAGATGCCAGTTTCGCGGAACAGATCTATTTAAGTAAACTATCGGGAGCATACTTGATCTCTAACTTAAGGATAAAGTTTTGTTGGTGATGAGTGTAATATTTTATTCTCACACTATCTCTATCTCCCCGTATTGGTCCGCCATGCGATCTTGTTTTGTTAAACCCCTCCACAGCGCTGTAATCAGAATAACTAAAAGGAACTCCGGCTACAGTAAAACTTTCATATTTATGTCCTCCACTGGGCATAGGGTCAAAATCTTCAATTATTCCTTCCACACGTTTATACTTTTCGTTCCGAAGTGCATGCAATGCAATTTGTTCTGCATCTGATTGATTGCTATAGGCCGACACGGTCCAAATGAGTGAGAAAGCAAATAACATCAAACCAAAAACAGATTTGGAATTAAAGATTGTATCATGAATTCTATAGTTGGCTAATATCCAAATTCCAGAGAAAACAACGAATACTAAACCTATTAACCAAAAACTGTCTGACTGTGAGGTAGAGTACTCATAAACAGTTATGAAATCATTCATTTTGCAGCGTTTACAAAAGGTGGGCCCTTTCAGACTTTACCAATTACCTCTTGTTGTTTCAAAAATCCAAGACCTGAACTCATCTGCAAAGAAGGTCAACGTCTGGGTAACAACCTAAGGACAAAGAAGTCCACGGCAGACTTGCTTCCTGACAAGGATGTCCGGGAGAGCAACACATCAGTTTAAACTATAAGTAAGGTTGGGTCCCAACTATAGTTAGGCAAGAGTGGGGACGGTTGCGCCATTAAAGCCAACAACCGGCCCTAATCAAGTAAGTCTACTTCACCTCCATTATCTTTTTCAGATCCTGTGGTTTAAGTGTGAGCAGGCCGACTTCGGGTAAGCGGGTGGTTAGCTCTTTCCAGTTATCGTCTTTCTTGTATACTTCGCGCAGCAGTTTGGTAGCACCATTTATGTCGCCGTTGTTGGCTAAGGTTATCGCGTGCCAGTATTTCATTTCCAGGTTATTCGGGAACATGGTTTCGGCTTTGCCATATTCCTGCATCGCTTTGTCCATTTGCCCTTTTTCTACGGCCAGGTCGCCATTGTTCATGTGTTCGTAGGCGCGGTATACTTTCAGCAGGCGCGCTAGTTCGTCCAGTGGTTTTTCGTGGTCATCAACTCTTAAGTCTATCGTTCGTTCGTCCCAGGGCTGGTCGTTTTTTTTGCCTTTTACCACTACCAGCGCCGCCGATTGTTTGCCACGTATGTCGCCGCCTTCGCGCTCGGCTGCCTGCATGGCCAGCAGCACACGCTCGGCCAGTGGCTTGCCGGTGCTTTGCTCAAAAGCCTTTGCCATGGCCGGCCACACTTTGTCTGTCAGCATCATGTTGGCCTGTACCGAAAAGTTTTTGCCAGTAATATGCCCAGCATAGCGAATGCAGTTTTTACCGGTATGGGTCGCCACGCGGCCCTGTGCATCCAATATCGAGACCTGACGTACCTCGCGGCCCTCATCATCTTTCAAAAGTATAGCCAGCGCTTCTTCGGGAGTTTTGCCTTGCTTTAAAAGCTCCAGCCCGCGCATACCAAACGATTTGTTGGTAAACGATTGCGTAGCAACTACCCCAACCCCTGCTTCGGCCCAGGGCACAGCCGTACCCACCGAGAACCAGTGACTTTGCACCCCCACTGCCATTTCGCCGGTTTCGGGGTCGCGGGCAACTATAGAATAGGTATGGGCCAAGGGTTCGTCGGTTTTAAACACCTGCGCACGGGCAGCAGGCATAGCCAGGCAGCAAACCGATGCCACCGTGTAAAGCGTCTTTTTCATGAAGTTCAGGTTCATAAGAGAAGTATAATATTGTTGTAGATATACCGAGATAAGTGTAAGTATGTTGGCAGTTGTAACTATAAACTGCTGTGTAAGAACCCCTGACAACTATAGCCACAACCCTCTACCAACGTATAAGTATACCATAAAAATCAAACAGCTACAATACAGGCCGGCCGCGTTGCCGTCAACATGAAACCTATACATGAGAAACCCTTATCCTGAAAAAAAGAAACACCGCTTAGCTATACTGATTGACGGCGACAATGCCCAGCCTAGCCTTATAGTTAAATTACTGGCTGAAGCCGGCAAGTATGGACAGATAACGATACGTCGTATTTACGGCGACTGGACTACGCCGCAAATGAACGGCTGGAAAGAATGCCTGAACCACCACGCCATACAACCGATACAACAGTTCAGGTATACGATAGGTAAAAATGCCACCGACAGCGCCCTTATTATAGATGCTATGGATTTGCTGCACAGCGGCCTGGTTGATGGTTTCTGTATCGTATCATCAGACTCAGACTATACCCGGCTGGCCACACGCATACGCGAAGCCGGTATTTTTGTAATGGGCATTGGGCAGCGCAAAACGCCAAAGCCGTTCGTTAATGCCTGCAACATCTTCATTTTCACCGAAAACTTGATCGAGCATATTGATGAAAAGCAGATTGAGGATGCGGAACGTGTAGCAGAAAACGGCACAAACCATCAGCGCCCTAACCCAATACCTTTGCTGAAAGAAGCCTTTAGTATGGCTGCCGACGAAGATGGCTGGGCGCACCTTGGTGCAATAGGCGTAAACCTGCGCCAACTCGACCCCAGCTTTGACCCACGTACTTTTGGTTACGGGCAGTTGTTGCAACTTATAAAAGCGCACAAAGACCTGTTCACGATCCGGAAAGAAGACGACAAAGGTCCATCAGCGGTATATGTAAAGCGCGCCAGCAAAAGGCGTAACAGCAAAAAACCAAACTCCTCATCAGCAGAGCAACTATAAACTATAGTTACGCAGAACATTTATCAAACAGAAACGGCGACTATAAACAGTCGCCGTTTTTTTGTGCCTATAGTTTCAGTAGCACTCTGGCCTACTTGCCATAGATTGCATTAAAAACACTTGAAAGAATCAGAAAACCATAAAACTATAGCATTATAATTTATAACTATTTTTGTTTAATCGATCAGCCAAACTTAAGCATTTCTTAACGCAGCATACAATTTATCTTTCAACATTCCTCTAATTGTGCTATTCTAAAATACCACTCAAAACACTGTCTAGCAGCTAAATAAAGCCTTTTTAAAAAATTTACAGCAAACTACTCAACGATGTTTAAACAAGTATAGTACAAAGCCATATTATACTTAACCTTAAACAAATACATAATTTAACACCCTTTTATTATAACATTTCCAATAAATATGTAACACTTTTAACTCACCTCACCTATGACTAAATTTTTAAGTTTTGTTATGATCTGCCTCTTCACGGTTGGCAACATAACCGCCCAGAACAAACTTGACAAAGAATTGCAAAGCCTGCTGCAAACTACTACCGGCGCGGTAGGAGTTGTTGTAACCTTCCACGGCAATGCTGCTCCCACTACCTCCAATATAGCCTTACTTAACTCACTCGGTATTACCAGCGGTGTTACTTTTAAATCACTCCCGATTGCCGGCGTACTAGCTACTACAGCTCAGATAAATGCCCTGGTAAATAACGATCAGGTGCGGTCTGTTTACCTGAATAAAAAGCTTACCTATTACAACTATAACGGCACCCACCTGACCGGCGTGCGCAGGCTGCGTACCGACAAAGAGATGATCGCCCGTAACAAAGGCATTCCGGTATCAGGGAAAGGCATTACCGTGATGATAAATGATAGCGGGGTGGATGGCACCCACGAAGACCTGAAGTTCGGGACACACCTGGTACAAAACGTGCTGGGCTCCACAAACCTGAACGGAGTAGACGCAATGCTGCCTGTAACATGGGTTGAGAATGTACCAAATACAGATACTAACTCGGGCCACGGTACGCACTGTGCAGGCTCGGTGGGCGGAACCGGCGCTAAATCGAATGGCTTATACGAGGGTGTTGCACCAGGCGCTACGCTGGTTGGTTATGGCTCGGGGGCTGCGCTGTTAGTGCTCGATGCTATTGGCGGTTTTGATTATGCTCTTACCCACCAATACCAGTACGGCATCCGGGTTATTTCTAACTCGTGGGGCACCAGCGGCGATTTTGACCCGAACAACCCGGTAAACGTTGCCTCTAAAAAAGCGTATGACCGCGGCATTGTTTCGTTATTTGCGGCTGGTAACGATGGCCCGAGCTCTGACACACACAACCCCTACGCCATTGCGCCATGGGTAATTTCTGTTGGTGCCGGCGACAAGTATGGCCGCCTAGCAGATTTCTCGTCGAGAGGTGTAAAAGGCGAAGGTGGCACTTTTACGATGGACGGCGAAACCTGGACCTATGAGAACAGACCAACTATAGTTGCACCCGGCGTTGACATTGTTTCAACCCGCGTTATTGGCCCGGTAGCATCCCTGGAGGCACAACACGACATCGAAACCCTGGACCCGGCACACGTACCGTACTATACCCACATGAGCGGTACTTCTATGGCTACGCCACACACCGCAGGTATAGTTGCGCTTTTACTGGAAGCTAACCCTTCTCTTTCTCCGGCCCAGGTAAAAAGCATCCTTCAGAAAACGGCTACCAATATGCCAAACTACGAGCCTTGGGAAGTAGGCGCAGGGTATGTAAATGCCTATGCTGCCGTGGACCACATTTACCGCAACACCACATTTGGCACGTACGCTAACCTTACCCGTACCTTTAACAGCAGTGTAAATTCTGTTACAGAGACCACACCTTTTACTATTGACTATAACCCGTTGCTGGCAGCCAATAACCAGATGACCTTTACGGTGGCGGAAGGCACCAACAGCATTGAAGCAAAAATAAGTGCAGGAGGTTTGTTAGGAGAATCTGGTAACCCGGTCAATCTTATACTTTTAAGTCCGGATGGCACACAATACAGAGCCGGTATACCTGTTACGTTTAGCCTGACTTACGACAGAGGTGTTGCCGTAGCATCACCGATGCCTGGCCAGTGGACATTAAAAGTAGAAGGTTTGCAAGGTATAGCATTCCCGGAAACTATAAACGGTAAAATAAGCCTACAGCGTGTAAACGGCACCTCCGGCATGACTGACATTGCTGGCCACCCTGCCGAAGCAGCTATTAAAATGGCAGTTGCTGCCCGCTTAGTAGATGGATTGAATGGTGCCTTTAAGCCTGATGATCTACTGAAGCGCATTCAGTTAGCTGATTACCTGATGATGGGCCAGGCAGTACGCCAGTTTATGCCAACAAACGGCGCTGTTACGTTCACAGACCTGAAAGGCAGCGAAGTTTTACTTGGGGAATCGGTAGTGGCCAAAGGTGCTGCACTTAGAGACAGACTGCACGCGTACAATGGTGTAATGCTGCCAACCAGTACAGGTAAATTCTCACCGACCGGAAACGTGAACAGAGCCAGTTTAGCTTACTCGTTAGTGCAGGCACTTGGCTTACAGGAATTTGCACTGGAAAGAAATGGCAAAGCAGTAACAGTTACGGTAGACGGCAAGAAAATTCCGGTAGATGACGCCAAGCAAATACCAGCCGGCCTGGAAGGTTATGTAAGTGTAGCCCTGGAGTTAGGTCTGATTAATGCCTATTACAGCGTTACTCAAGGCCCGCTTGACCTGTTCCCGACGATGCATGCTACTTTTAAGCCAACACAAAACGTAACCCGCGCCGAGTTTGCTGTTATCGTTACCAGAACCTACAACTCCTGGAACGCGACCACACAGCCGGTTGCCACATCCACAACTTCAGCAATAAAAACTGCTAACGCCGAAGAAAGCTACGCCTACCCTAACCCAAGCACCGGTCGTAGCACAATCAGTTATACAGTTACTGCAGAAGGCCCTGTGGCTATAGAGGTATATGATGTAATGGGCAGAAAAGTACAGACAGTTGTTTCAGAAAAACAGGCTGCCGGCCGCCATGCCCTTCAGTTTGACGGAAGCAAATTACCAGGTGGCACTTACCTGTACAGAATTACTGCTAACGGCAAAACTTCTACCAACCGATTGATCCTTACGAAATAGAAAAATATAGAATAGGTTATATGGTTAAAAAGCTCCTCAGTTTGGGGAGCTTTTTTTATAGTATTGCTTCTAGTTTTAGAGTTGCTGTGAAGTGTAATTTTATCTGCTGCTAAATCTTGCTACTTTTATCCTGCTACAACTAAACCTACTATGCCCACGCAGCCACAGCAGACACGTTTCTATACTTATACTAACCGAATACTGATTGCAGTTGGGCTCTATACTTTATTACCCTTTCTTATACTTGCCTTTTACAGCCACCCGCAAGCCGACGATTTTAGTTTTGCTGTGCGTGACCGCGAACTGGATTATTTAACTGTTTTTCAGCAATACTATAACTACTGGACTGGTCGCTACTTTAGCACTATAACCTTATTCCGCATTAACCCCATGATCTGGGGCTCACTTTCTGTCTATAGACTTAGTTCTATACTTTTACTCATTCTGTTTTCCGGTAGTATATACTTTATACTATCAACTATAACCCAAAAAACTCTTTCTAAAACGGGGCTTACTTCCTTAGCAGCCTTGCTATTTGCGTTGTACCTGTTACAATTGCCAAACCCTTCCGAAGGGTTCTATTTTTTCTCGACCTACGCTACGTACCAGTTGCCTAATATCATGCTATTGGTAATGCTGGCTATAGTTTATAAATTCTTTCAGGCACGAAACTCATGGGTAAAGCAGGTGTACATTGGGCTGGCAGCTATTGGTTCCGCCGCTATAGTTGGCTCCAACGAAATGGCGCTGGTCATCGCTTTTACAACTGTGGCCTTCATAACTATAGTTAATCTTAAAAACCCGGAGGCACGGCCATACTTACTATTCCTTTTTGTAGTTTGCATGGTCTGCTGTTTTATAGCGGTAATGGCGCCCGGCAACTATAACCGCATGAACGAACACCCAAATGGTGGCAAGCTGATCTGGTCTGTGGTTTATGCAGGATTTATGACGGGGCTTTCTTTTTATCGTTGGCTACTCCCTATACTGGCGGCATCTATAGTTTACATCTACTGCTTCGGGTTGCCACTGGCCGACAAGGTAAAGCACAACAGGTTGTTTCAGGTTGATATTCGGTTGGTTTTACTATACTTTCTGGTTACTATTTTCCTGATGAATTTTGTGTTTGCCTGGTCTACGGGCGAGCGGCCGACCCCACGATTGGAGAATGTAATCTACTTCTTCTTTCTGTTTGGGTGGTTTTATGGGTTGCAAGTAGCCATTACTAAGTATAAAACTTTTTTCAGCGCAACTACTATTTCTCCGGTTCCAGCAGCCTTTGCGCTGCTGATCTTTTTACTAAGTATTGTGCAGATAGATAATAATATCAGCACAGCTTATGTAGACCTGGCATCGGGTAAAGCTGCTGCTTATGATAAAGCCCTGAACCAACGGTATACTTTACTCAGAAATTCGGATTGCGCTGAATGTATAGTTGCTCCACTGCCAGCTATCCCTAAATCCATTTACTTTGCTGATATCGTTTCCCGCTCCGAAAAACCTGAAAATGGGATTGACATGACGTGGATAAACAAAGGAGTAGCGGCTTACTTTGGCAAATCAGAAGTCTACCTGGCTGCACCAAACCCACCAGTTCAGGATAACCTTACTACCCTTCGGCAGGCCGGCAAAAGCACCCTCAAAAAAGAATCTGTCATTAAATAAAAAATATTTTAAACTGCTTGCAACCCTTTTGCCTCTTCAGGTACTCTTGTTTACAGAAGGCCTGTAGTAAAACTTTCTTAAGGTGTAAGTTAAACAGCAATCAAGCCTTCGCACAAATGTGTTTTAGGTGTTAAAGTGAACATGGCTCCCGTTACTTGTTGTGGCGGGGGCTTTTGTTTTTTATTGCTGTCCACTCCCATCTTCTCTAATCCCAAACTATAGTTCTTCCGTTTGCTAAAAGTAGTTGCTTAAATACTGGCCGCAGGTAACAGGAAAATATGTCGCACCTACCTTTTTAGGCTTCGAAATTAGTCAGACAAAACCGTAACTGTAGTTGTGCTTCGTGACAGAATGACATAAAAAGTTAGCCTGAAACCGGTTGGCATATTGGTTGATATAGTGCTATCAACTGAAAAGAAATTTTACATAGGAAACTATAATAAAACTATAGAATGGGAAAAATAATTGGTATTGACTTGGGTACAACCAACTCGTGCGTTGCCGTAATGGAAGGTAACGAGCCAGTAGTTATACCTAACAGCGAAGGCCGCAGAACAACGCCGTCTATCGTTGCTTTTTTAGATGGCGGTAACGGCGAGCGTAAAGTAGGTGATCCTGCAAAGCGCCAGGCCATCACAAACCCACAGAACACGATCGCTTCGATCAAGCGTTTTATGGGCCACAGCTACAACGAGGTTAGCGAAGAAGCAAAACAAGTATCTTACAAAGTAGTGCAGGGTGCCAACAACACCGTGCGTGTTGAGATCGGCGACCGCCAATACACGCCACAGGAAATTTCGGCAATGGTGCTTCAGAAAATGAAAGCTACTGCTGAGGATTACTTGGGCACAACTGTAACAGAAGCGGTTATTACCGTACCAGCTTACTTTAACGATGCGCAGCGCCAGGCAACTAAAGAAGCCGGCCAGATTGCAGGTTTGGAAGTAAAGCGTATCATTAACGAGCCTACGGCAGCAGCGCTTGCTTACGGCCTGGATAAAAAGCATAAAGATCAGAAGATCGCTGTATTCGACTTAGGTGGCGGTACCTTCGATATTTCTATATTGGAGCTGGGTGATGGCGTGTTTGAAGTACTTTCTACGAATGGTGATACACACCTTGGTGGTGATGACTTCGACCAGAAGATCATCAACTGGCTGGCAGAAGAGTTTATTGCAGACGAGAACATTGACCTGCGCAAAGATCCAATGGCACTTCAGCGTCTGAAAGAAGCTGCTGAAAAGGCTAAGATCGAGCTTTCGTCTTCTAACGAGACTGAGATCAACCTGCCATACATTATGCCGGTAAACGGTATTCCGAAGCACCTTGTACGCAAACTGACCCGCGCTAAATTCGAGCAGCTTTGCGATGACCTGATCCGCAGATCTATGGAGCCTTGTAAAAAAGCGCTTCAGGATGCTGGCTTATCTACTTCTGATATTGATGAAGTGATCCTGGTGGGTGGTTCTACACGTATTCCACGTGTTCAGGAAGAAGTTGAGAAGTTCTTCGGTAAGAAGCCTTCTAAAGGTGTAAACCCGGATGAAGTTGTGGCAATTGGTGCTGCGATCCAGGGTGGTGTACTGACAGGTGAAGTTAAAGATGTATTGCTGCTTGACGTAACGCCGCTTTCACTGGGTATCGAGACAATGGGTGGTGTAATGACCAAACTGATCGAGTCTAACACAACTATCCCTACCAAGAAGTCTGAAACGTTCTCTACGGCATCTGATAACCAGCCGTCTGTTGAGATCCACGTACTGCAGGGTGAGCGCCCGATGGCGAAAGATAACCGTACCATTGGTAGATTCCACCTGGATGGTATTCCGCCAGCGCCGCGTGGTGTTCCGCAGATCGAAGTTATTTTCGACATTGATGCCAACGGTATATTGCACGTAACTGCTAAAGATAAAGCTACCGGTAAAGAGCAGAAGATCCGTATCGAAGCTTCTTCAGGACTAAGCGAGCAGGAAATTGAAAGAATGCGCCAGGAAGCAGAAGCCAACGCCGAAGCTGACAAGAAAGCGAAGGAAGAAATTGAGAAGCTGAACACAGCAGACTCTATGATCTTCCAGACTGAAAAGCAGCTGAAAGAGTATGGCGAGAAGTTATCGGAAGGTAACAAAACTGCAATTGAGGGCGCTCTTGGCCAGCTTAGAACTGCACACGGTGCTAAAGATATTGCCGGAATTGATTCAGCAATGGAAGCCTTGAACAACGCCTGGAGTGCAGCATCGCAGGAAATGTACGCAGCCGGTGCCGGACAGGAAGGCGCTGCTGGTGCAGCAGGCGGTAACGGCCAGGCTGGAGGCCCGCAAGGCCAGGCAGCCAACGATGGCGGTGTAACCGATGTTGATTACGAAGAAGTAGACGGAACGAAATAAGAACCGAATACGCAACTATAGAAAAGCCCCGCTGGTTTTAGCGGGGCTTTTTGTTTTAAATTAATTTTATAGTATATAGCGTTTATATTATATAAACGCTATATACTATGAAACGACTTATACTTCTTGTTTTTACATGTTACCTGATACAAAACGCTTCGGCTCAAAATCAGCCAAATTCATATTTTGTTAGCTCTGGAATTGGTGGCTCCATAAAAAAAGAAAATAACGGACACGAGTTCCGAACTTTTAAAATTACACCATCAATAAATTACGCCATTAACAGGTTATGGTCTGTTGGTTTATTTGCTGACTATAGTAAAAGCACAAGCAAAGTAAATTCTACACAGCTCGGAAACGGTCTAACCATTATACACCAAGACTTTATTAGTGAAAGTAAAAACTGGTTTGTAGGACCACAGGCTCGGTTTTATTATCCTGTTATATCGGGCAGTTTATACTTTTATGGAGAAGTACAGGCTGGCATAAATTCAGAATCTATAAATGGTGAGACGCTTGGAGTAAAAACGGAGATGCAGGAATCTCCTATTGGTCCACCAAAACCAGTGACTACTTACCTTACAGTGTCAATAGACAGGGAAATCAGATCTGTTCAGTCCTGCCTATCGCCGGGTATGGTCTTTTTCCTGACACCAAAGTTTGGGATTGAGCTTGAAGTGAATATACTAAAATACAACAAAACCACGAAAGACAGTGGCTATAGAGGTGAGCCGCAGGAACAAAGCCTAACGGCTGATATGAGCCTGGCCAATACAAACCTGGGTGCCAGCTTCTACTTTTAAGCATACTACTGGTATCGACATCAATCCCCGTTAAGTTTAGCGGGGATTTTTGTTTTACGGGCTATACTTTCATCTTCAGTCATTTGCGCTATAGTTAGCATTTCCGTACATTTAGCTATGCTTGCTACTTTCTATACCTGCAGTTACAACACGCCCATCGGCTACCTTAATCTGGCGGCTACTGATACGCATCTGGTGTCGTGCCTATTTTCGGATATAGCCTACCCTACCTCACCGGAGCAACCTGCTGTTTTGAAGCAAACTATAGATCAGTTGGATGAATATTTTGCAGGTACCCGCAGGCAATTTGATCTGCCTCTACAACCGGAAGGCACAGATTTCCAGAAAAAAGTCTGGGACAATTTATACACGATCCCTTTTGGTAAAACTGTTTCTTATATGGCAGTGGCCCGTGCTGTGTCCGGTGAGAAAGCGATACGGGCAGTGGGTGCGGCTAACGGCAAAAACCCGATCTGTCTGATTGTGCCCTGCCACCGCGTTATTGGCAGCGACGGCAGCCTGACTGGTTACGCCGGCGGCTTGTGGCGCAAAGAGTGGCTGCTAAAACACGAAGGCATCCTGAAACCAACTCAGCAGCTGGCCTTATTTTAACCCATAACTAACTATAACACAACCTGTTTGTATTTATTATAGTATATCAGAACCGTACCAGTGCGGCTACTCCTAAACTATGATAAAACGATACTATGCAGGTTGCTAACTATAAGTCTGATGTGCGGCGGCTGCCAGCCACGTTAGGTCTCCGCTCCATTGCCTTGCTTATAGATGCAGTGCTGATCATTTCTGTTGCGGCCATTGCCGATTATTACACTATCAGCAGCAACGAATCCAACTTTTTATGGAAACCCGAAACATTGATCTACCTTTTACTGGGTTGGTTATACTTTGCCGGGGCCGAAAGCAGCCATACGCAGGCTACGCTGGGTAAATATTTAGCAGGCATACAGGTTGTGGATGAACAAAACGGTCGCCTCACCTTCAAAAAAGCTTCTGTCCGTTACTTTGCCAAACCGATCTCGGTACTTGTGGTGCTTATGCGTTTTATGCGCGGCCTACCAGTGGCGCAACACCGTTATTTCCATAACAGGGTAACCCAGGCCTATGTGGTAAAGCAACAGCGGTAGCCTGCCACTGCAATACTTATCAGCCCTCGCTCGCGTCCCGCCACGTTGCCGAGCAACTATAGTTACGCTATGATATCTTAACTATAAACTATAGTTTAAGCGGCCTGAGGCCGTGGGTAGCTTACACTCTCGGGACGCGAGCAAGGGCAATTAATTTACATATCAACAACAAAAAAGCCCGCTCACCAAAGGCAAACGGACTTTCTTAATTCCTAATAATATCAGCTTAGTTTAGTTTGTAGCTGCGCCATAGGTATCGGCTTCTACGGTGGCGGTGCCGTCTGCTTTTATAGTTACTTTAAAAATGTGATCGTATTTGCTGTCGGCTACTTCGGCAAATGGTTTTTTAGCGCCTAAGGCTTCTACTATAGGCAATATGGTGTTTGAGTGACCTACTACTACCACCGTTTTCCCGGCATTATTCTGAAGGATCTGCTGCTTTAATGCATTAAAATCATGGGCTTCGTAGGTATTTATAGTTAGCTTGTTTGCTTCTGCCAGGGGCTTTACAGTTAAGCTGTTGCGTTTA
This sequence comes from Pontibacter fetidus, assembly GCF_010119545.1. GTDB lineage: Bacteria > Bacteroidota > Bacteroidia > Cytophagales > Hymenobacteraceae > Pontibacter > Pontibacter fetidus. The sequence goes on from NZ_JAAEAA010000002.1 coordinate 124,437, forward strand.
TACTTGGTACTGTAAACGGCATCAACCTTTTTGCCTTTTAAATAAGTGGCTAACGCCTTTGCACGTGCTTCGCCGGCCGGGGTAAGCGCAGGGTCCTGGTCTGTGGTATCGGTGGTTACTTTTTCGGCATGTCGTACCACGTATACTATAGTTGGTTTTGCCTTATCAGCCACATTTGTATCAGCGGCCTGGTTGCACGACCAAATTAAGCCAAAGGATAAAACAAGTATAAACCGGATGTAAAAAGGGAGTTTCATAAGTTAGCGAGTTTATAGTTTAAGTAATTTAAAGTTAGTGTATTGCTGTAACGCCCAGTACACGTTTAGCCTGCGCATTTTTTCCCTCGCGGCGTAACAAATCGGCTAGTTGCAGGCGGGCGTTATAGTGGTACTCATTTTTTATAAGTGCCGCCTTGTAAGATTTCTTTGCTTTACGGGGCTCATCCATTTTTTCCCACAAAACTCCGACGGCTGTTAAGCGCTCGGCCATTTCGGTTGGCGTTTCGGGGCGAGGCTGTTGCTTTAACAACGTAGTTGCCTTCTCTACTTCGCCCAGGCTGGCCAGCAAAGCTACCAGTTTATAAGCATCGGTACGTAATTTATTCTTGCCCGCTAAAAGCGGCTCTAACGTAACTATAGCCGAGTCTTTTAAACCTAATGCCAGCTGGTATTCTGCCATACGCACCGTGTAAGCCGACCGTAGCGTGCCGCTTGCCATTAGTATGCGCTGCGCGTTTTGTAAGGTAATTAATGCTTCTTTATGCTTTCCCTGAGCGGCCAGTACATCGGCGTATTGCTGCCGTAGTTCGTAGTTCTGTGGTTTCAGGGCTACAAGCCTGGCCAGTTCTGCTTCGCTTTCAGGGGCTTTGCCGGTGGTGCCTTTCAGCCAGTGGGCATAGGCCAGGGCTTCGTCGCGCCGGTCGCGGAGGTACGTTGATACGGTTGGTGCATCTTTCACATAACTTTCTGCTAAAATAATAGCTTCCGGTAGCCGCCCATACGAGGCGTATAGTTTTGCAAAAGCCATCGTGTTCGCCGCTTTCGTCATCAGGTCATCTTCCAGTTGCAGAGCTTTCCGGTATAGTTCGGCCTGCTGTTTCAGAGCTTCCGTTTCATCCAGTTTGTTATCGCGGCTCATGGCTTCCAGTAGCTCCGCACGTGCAACATATACAGGGGCGTATTTCGGGTTTAAGTTTTCTGCTTTTGCGAGCCAGGTTTCTGCATCGTTATACTTTTTCTGATATTGTTTTACCCGGGCGTATGCCAGTAGCGCAGGCTGGTACGTAGCATCCCAGGTAAGGGCAGTATCCAGCAAAGCGGTGGCCTGGCTATAGTTGCGGCCTGCCAGCGCTCCCTCCGACAGGTTTAAGTATACCTGCGCCCAGTTGCCGGCCATTGCCTGTTTGTTGCCCGCCAGGTAAGCCCGCTGCCTTTTTACCAGTTCATCCAGAAAACTATACAGTTCAGGGTCTTTGGCTTTGAGGTCGGCGGTGGTGTTGATGGATTTATGGTTGAGCGGATGCACTTTTACAGGCTCGAAATACGCCGGATAGGTTTGCGCCAGGTACTCGTGTTCGTTATTCGCTGAATAATAATCCAGCGTGCGGTTTTCCTTCATGGCATTCTGGTACAGGCGGCGCACGGCACGATTCTCGGCATCAGTAAACACATTTCCATGAAACTGGTGCACATACTCATGCAGCACCACATTGCGCTCCAGGTACGAGCCGCGAACTACATATTCTATGGCGGCTGCGCCACTTCCTACCCCGCGTATGTCCATCCACTGGCGGTTATCAAAGGTCGTGGCCTGCCTGAAGTAGGGCGAGTTCATGGCAATAGCCAGGTCAATGTGCAGTGGCGGAATCACAAATTTCTCGTTTTGCCTGCTCAGGAACGGAAAGTAAACAATGCTCTCGTATAGTTGCGACCACACCATTTTCTGCACTTCATCGCCGGGGTAATAAGCCACATCCGGGAACACACGCGCAAAATTTACAGGGTCTTTTATAGTTGTGGTTTTGATGATCTGTTGTAGCGAATCGTAATTGTGCAGGTAAGGAAGTTGCTTTTGTTTGATAACAGCTGCCAAAGCATTATGCGCCGGACCATAGTGTTTCTTGCGTTTCAGGATGTTCTGGAAGATTGCCTGAGCAGAATCTAACCGTTGGTCGCGGTCCATGTCGAATGCCATATAATACACTGAGCCGCGCAACATTGCAGGCAGCACCGACTTGGGGTATTCTTTTTGAATCTTTTCGGCTATAGTTAAGGCATCGTGTAGTTTGTTCTGAGAGATCAGTTTTTCTGCTGGTTGGAGTTGCTGCCGTACTTTCTCATCTTCGGGTTGGGCATAATCGGCGTAGGTAAGGTTGGTGTGGCCGTTGCCCCAGTGCCAGTGCGTTACATAGTGCAGCGGGTTCAGTTCCAGTGCCAGTTCCCATTGTGCAGCCATGTTATTTAGCTGGGTGGCATCTACGCGTCGCCAGATGGCATAGCCATAGTTAAAGCGGGCATCAGGGTTAAAGGGGTTTAGCGTAAGGCTGGTGATAAGTGGTTTCTCGGCCAGTTCCGGCTTCTGGTTCCAGAAATGCACATCCGACTCCAGCAAATAGGCATCGGCATTTTCCTGGTTATACTTCTGTACTTTCTGGGCGTAGGTCAGTGCCTGGTCATACTTTTTCTGCAGCATCAGAATACGCCCTGTTTGCAAAGTAGCTGCTTCGTGTGTTGGGGTTTTGGCTAAGATCTGGTTGGCAGTGGCTTTTGCTTTTTCCAGTTCCCAGGCCTGCACCTGCAGTTTGCTTTGCAGCAGCAGCGCTTCCGCGGATTCGGGTTGTAGCTTCAGGGCCTGCGTTACCAGCTTTTCGGCCTGCTCAAACTCGTTGTTCAGGATAGCCAGTTTTGCTTTGGCAACTATAGTTTGCTCGGTCGGTTTGGCGTTGGCTATAGTTTGCTCCGCTTCCTGCCATAAGCCCAATTCCAGTAACTTTTCAGCTTTCTCGGCGGGTGCTATAGTTGCCTGCTTCGCCTTTTCTCGCTCCTGCTGCAGTTTCTCCCGGATGGCTTTTATATTGTCGGGGTGTTGAGCCAGTGAGGGAAGTGCAAGGGTAAGTATTGCTATGCAAAAAAGTATTAATTTAAATTTCATGATTTTTAAGACTCTTTATCCCTATAAAGTATTGTGGACTAACTGTACCTCCTCCATACATTAAATCTACATACTTCTCCTATCACTTAAAACTTTATATCGGATTTATCACATAGTAACCTATACCTGCTTCCGCTCCACTTTTCTTAGGTATACTTTTTCGAGTTTGCGCATGAAGTAAATAGAGATCAGCAGCCAGAGAATTCCGGCGGAGAAACCGGCCAGCACGTCGGTGGCATAGTGCACGTTCAGGTAAATGCGGCTGTAACCTATAAGCAAAAGCAGCAGCGTTAAAAGGATAGTTAACAGCCAGCGCCAAAAGGGATTGGGCACCGTTCGCCATACAATGTAAATGAGTAACCCATAAAACGAGCCACCGATCATGGCGTGGCCGCTGGGGAAGCTAAGGCCCGATTGCTCGAGCATGGCTGTTTCGGGGCGCGGGCGTTCGAAAACCCGTTTCAGGGCTTGGTTTAGCATAGTACTGGTTAGCGAAATAACCAAAACTTTAAGTGCAAACCACTGCAGTTGCCGGAACCAGGCAAGTATAAGTGTAACTAGTGGCGGCACTACCAGCAGATAATCAGCGGAGGCAAAAAAGGAAATGAAGCGCATAAGGCGCGTAGTAGCAGGAGAAGTATGACTGGCAGCAAACCGGAACATGGCCGCATCAAAAGCAGTGCTCTTTTCTACAAAAACAAGGTCTGCCATATAAACAAACAGTAGTATGCAGGCAAAGAAAACGCTCCATACAAGTATAGCCTCCAGCGACAGCAATGCCAGCGCACTCATAAACCGTTTTAACCTGGCTTTCATGGTGTATGCTTACGCAGTTATAGCTGCACTTGGTATAGCTATAGTTGCAAACCCAACCTATGAAGCACAAAAAAAGCGAAAGCCGGTCCTTAAGTAAGAACCGGCTTTCGCTTTCTGAGATAATGTGCGCACGGGGAGACTCGAACTCCCACACCCGAAGGCACAGGCTTCTGAGACCTGCACGTCTACCAATTTCGCCACGTGCGCGTTGGTCACTAAATCAAATAAACATCCCCAAAACCCTTTAACCCTTCGTTCTTTGGGAGAGCAAAGGTACAACAGAATTTAGTTAATGCAATATCTAAATTAAAAAATATTTATTTTTTTACCACCGTTTCATCTAACAGCACCGGCGTAATTTCTTTACGGGAATAACGCTCCATCCGTCTGAGAATAGATATACCAATTACCACCCACATAAAACCGGCAGCAAAACCGGCCAGCACATCGGTAGCATAATGCACCCGCAAATAAATACGGCTAAAACCGATTATAATTACAAAAACAGACAGAAAACCGATGAGAAAATACCGTAGCGCGGGCTGCTTTACATTATGCCACACCAGGTATATCAGTAAGCCATAAAACGAGGCAGCTACCATGGTATGCCCGCTCGGGAAACTTAAGCCATGTGCTTCTACCATGGGCACAATGGGGCGGGGCCTGTCAAAAAAATATTTCAGGACTACGTTCAGGGTAATGCTGCCTAGGGCTACCACCGGCACTTTAAGCGAATACCAGCGGTGCTTTTTTATAAACACAAAATAGGCAACTAACAGCAGCGCCGCCGGCGTCAGGAATTGCCGCGATGCAAAAAAGGTAGTACCCTGTATAAATTTGTTTAGGCCGGGGCTGGCTATACTTGCCGCAAAGTCAAAAGCTGCTTCATCCACACCCAGTTCATCGCCCTGCAAAATCTGGCTGCTCAGGTAAAAAAACACGATGACGCAGGCTATAAACAGCAGCCACACAAATAGCAGTTCCACTGTAAACAGCGCTACACCCGCTACCAGTTTTTTATAGAAACTTTTTATCATGCTTATACTTTCGTGATTTTGTACGCTATGGTTGCCGTGCCTGCGTATAGTTTTAAACGTAATAACATTAATTAGTGCTATTGTATACTTATGGATGCTACCCTCAGGTTATTTGTGGCAGCGGGGTTAACAGATGAGCTTGGTCCTTACCTGAAAGAGCAGATGCGGCCCTTGCTGGACGACACCCTGCGCCCGGTGCCTTTACAAAACATGCACCTGACACTGTTTTTTATTGGCAACGTGCCGGTTGCAGCACTGGATGAGATCAGAGTTAAAGTAAAAACGATAGCACAGCAGTGTGAGCCATTTACGTTACAGTTAACAGCTGTAGAGCAAGGCCCTAAACCAAAATCGCCACGCCTTATCTGGGCACGGTTCGAGGAGCACCCGGCATTTGCAAAGCTCAGCCGTAAGTTATCTGAGGCACTGGCACCCGACGAACCTAACAAACTAAAACCTACACCGCATATTACGCTTGCCCGCTACCGCAAAAACATTGGCCGCCCCGCAACTACACCAGCTATACTCCCCGAAACAACTATAACCTTGCCCGTACACACAATCGGCATCTGGAAATCTGAACTGGCCTCGCCGCATCCTGTTTATAGTATAATCGAAAGTTACCTGCTTGGCCAAAACCAAAGCCCCGCCTGATAAGTAAGTATAGCTCTAACAAACCTGCACTATTTACGATGACACAAACGGAACTGACCGAACTGGTAACCAAACTAAGAGACAACGACCTGACCATCGCCTTTGCTGAAAGCTGCACTGCCGGCCTGCTGGTTTCTGAGTTTGTGAAGGCAAAGGGCATAAGCGATGTGCTGAAAGGCAGCCTGGTGGTGTACCAGCCGGAAGTAAAAATGAAGTTGCTGAGCGTAAAAAAGAAGACCCTGGATCTGTACACCGCTGAGTCGCAGCAGGTAACCAACGAAATGGTAATGGGCCTGAAGAAAATGCTGAATGCCGATATAAGCATAGCTGTAACTGGTTTGGCAGGCGGTGGCGGCTCTGAAACCGACGAAAAACCAGTGGGTACGGTGTTCGTGTCGTTTTTATACGATGGCAAAGCCGAAGAATTCAGGGAAGTGTTTGATGGCAGCATGCAAGACATCCGTAAAAAAACGGTAGATTACATTTTTGATAAATTAAAGGGCATACTTGAGCAACATTATAAACGCTAAAAAACCTATACCGCTGCAAGTGCACTCCGCACCAGACAGTGGCTTTAACGGGGTAGCCACCTTCTACGACCCGCTTGCCAGACTGGTATATGGTCCAGCCCTACAACATGCCCAACGCTGGCTTCTGCCCTATATACCGGATGGTGCTACTATACTTATCATCGGTGGCGGTAGCGGCTGGTTATTGCAACAGGTACTTTTACAGCGCTCCCCGGCCCATGTGCTATACCTGGAGGCGTCTGAAAAAATGCTTACCCTTGCCCAAAAACTTAACCAGCAGCAAACTATAGTTGAATACCAGCTTGGCACCGACGCAGACCTGCAACCTCACCAGCAGTTCGATGTGATTATTACCCCTTTTATACTTGATCTGTTCCCCGACGAAAGGCTTACTCAACTGATGCACCGCCTCTACTCGGCTCTGGCTCGCGATGGCTTATGGCTATTTGCAGATTTCTGGCCGGTGCAGCAACAACCACTTGTGTGGCAGAAGCTGCTGGCAAAAAGCATGTATCTGTTTTTCGGAATTTTGAGTGATGTAAAGGCCAGGCAGCTTCCGGATTACGGAGCCCATTTCAAGGCATTGGGACTTAAGGAACAGCAGAGCGCAGCATTTTATAAAGGATTTGTGCAGGCCAAGGTTTTCAGGAAATCTGTCTGAATCAGGATTTACAGGATTACAAAAGATTTACGGGATTTTTAGACCTAGCAGTGTGCGCAGGTCCTGCTAGTGTCTGAGGTCATGGTTTCATAGCCTGCATATTAACATCCCCCTCCCCCCTTCGAAGGGGGACTTTCTGCTACTGCTGTAGTTGATTTTATAGTTTTATAGTTACAGCCCAAGATTCGGGCAGGTCGCGACCTGTCCCTACGGAAATACTACCACGATAAAGCTCGAAGCTTAAAGTTTCAAAGTATAGGCAAACTATAGCTATGAGAAAGATCACAGTCTTTGGGTTGAGCGCCTCGAGAGGTTCCGGTGCCGTCAGGCATTGCGAGGCACGAGCAAAGGAAGCGAAAGCAGCGATCAAACCAAAGACGGGGCCTCCCGGCCGTGAGGGCACCAAAGTTCATTTGAAACGATGGGTCAGTAAAGCTCCCAGGAATACAAAAAGTTTGAAAGGATAGCATGTCTCAAGTAGTAGGCAAAGTCAACTATAGGACATATAAGATCCCTCGGCTTGCGCTCGGAATGACAAAGCCACCCTTAATTTGTGTAGCAACAACCTTCTCCTTATATTTCAAAAACCAAACAACCTCACCTACACATGCTTTCAAAAATCTGTACCTTACTGATAGCCCTCTGCATGGCATCGCCTTTAATGGCCCAACAAAAAGTTAGCTATAGTTTGTCGTTCCCGAATGCGGTGCACCACGAAGCCGAGATCAGCGTTACGTTTTCCGGCATCACAACCGATACACTTAAAGTGCTGATGAGCCGCAGTTCGCCGGGGCGCTATGCCCTGCACGAGTTTGCCAAAAATGTGTATAATGTAAAAGCGAATGACAGCCAGGGGAAAGCACTGAAAACCCCTAAAGCCACACCACAGCAATGGAATATTACCGGCCATAACGGTACAGCAACTATAACCTATACCTTGTTCGGAGACCACGCCGACGGCACCTACGCAGGTATAGACCAAACGCATGCACACCTGAACATGCCGGCTACCCTGATGTATGCAAAAGGATTTGAGAAAGTAGCTGCCACCGTTGCATTTAACACCCCGGAGGGCAGCAACTGGAAAATAGCCACACAGTTAAAGCACGAGCAAGGCAACACCTATTCAGCCCCACATTTCCAGTACCTGATGGACAGCCCGACAGAGCTCAGCAATTTTGACACAGCAGAATGGACCATCCGTGATAAAGGAAAAGAAAAAACCATACAGGTAACCCTGCACCACAATGGCACCAAAGAGCAGTTTAACGAGTATGTGCAGAAAACTAAACAGATAGTAGCGGAGCAGCGCGCTGTTTTTGGCGAACTACCGGACTATGATTTCGGCCGCTATACGTTTATTGGCTGCTACATGCCGCAGGCCAGCGGCGATGGCATGGAACACCGCAACTCAACGATAGTTACCAGTTCGCAACCGCTGGCAAAAGCCATGACCGGGTTACTGAATACCGTGTCGCATGAGTATTTCCATTCCTGGAACGTGGAGCGCATTCGCCCGAAAAGCCTGGAGCCGTTTAATTTTCAGCAGGCAAACATGAGCGAGTCGCTTTGGCTGGCCGAAGGTTTTACAAGCTACTATGGTGATGTTATTATGCCCCGCAGTGGCGTGATCAATGCAAAAGCGTATGCCGAAGGACTGGCCGGAGACCTGAATTATGTGTTGCTTTCACCGGGCCGCCGGTACCATAGCTTGGTAGAGATGAGCCAGCAGGCACCGTTTGTAGATGCAGCCCGCTCCGTAGATGCTGTAAACCGACACAACACGTTTGTATCTTATTACCCCTATGGCGCCATGCTTGGCCTGGCTCTGGACCTGACGCTTCGCCAGAACTATAACAAAACCTTAGACGATTACATGCAGGCCCTTTGGCGCAAATACGGCCAACCCGAAAAACCCTATACTTTAACTAACCTGCAGGAAACACTGGCCGAAGTAAGTGGCGACAAAGCATGGGCCGATAACGTATTCCAGGATTTTGTGAACGGCAGCCACTTGCCTGACTATACTCCGCTACTGGCACAGGCTGGATTTGAGTTGCGTAAAGCAAAACCGGGCGTTGCCACCCTGGGCCATCCGGGGTTAGAGTTCACAAAAAATGGCGCAACTATAACCACTGGCACCACCGTAACCGACCCGATCTACAAAGCAGGCCTCGACAGAACCGACATAATTTTAACGCTGGATGGAAGAAAGATCAGGAAAGAAAAAGACCTGGAAAAAGTGCTTAAAAGCCATAAACCAGGCGATGCAATACCTGTAACCTATAGTAGCCACGGTGCATCTAAAAACGCAACTATAACTTTAGCCGAAGTACCGTTACTGGAAATAGCTTTGTATGAGAACATTGGCAAAGAGCTGACACCAGCTATGCAACAGTTCAGAAATAACTGGATCGGGTCGAAGGTTAAAGAATAGTGCAGCCCGAAAACTGCAAGTTGTAGGTCATAGCTAGCTAAGTTTCTTGCTTTTAAACTATACAAAGCCTACCTTAGTAAGTATAACCTGAAGAACGAAATTACGTGAAGATAGCAGTAAAAATAGCCATGGTTTGTCTGATGTGCTTTGCCGGTAACGCCATGGCCCAGACCGATATAAAACCAACTATAGATGCCTTACCAACAGCACCACGCCTGAATTATAACTTAAATGTAGGGGCCAGCTACAACAGCTATTTCGGGGCAAGTACCTATGTGCAGCCAACGGCGCGCTACCAGGTCACCGACCGTTTCAGGGGCTACGCCAGCTTTACGTTTGTAAACACTATGCCGCAGAACTATGCCGTTTCGACCAACGAAGGCGGAACCATGATGCGCAGAACAAATGGCAACCAGCAATACATTGCACGTGTAGGTGGCGATTACCTGGTAAACGACCGCCTGCTGTTAAGCGGAAACGTTTGGAAGGACCTATCGGCGATGCCAAAAGAGTTGGGCGCTTACAACAACTATAACTATATGGGCCGCCAGGGTGCTGACTTTAGTGCGACTTATAAGATCACAAATAACTTTACGGTAACTGGTGCGGTACGCTATACCGATGGTGCTTCGCCCTACTATAACCCATACTACAATCCAGGTTTCGGCAACAGCCCGTTTGGTTACTAACATCAAGAAATACTTTTAAAAACGCTTTCCCGGCAACAGGAAAGCGTTTTTTATTTGCTTATCCTTAACCCTGAGGCTACATTTATAGTTATTATACCATCACCAAGCATTTTTACACTTTGCAGAACAAGGCACCTAAAACAAGGCATATCAACAACCCAAAGCTGGAAACAGTAAAGCCCGGCTACAAAGGAAACAAGCTCATAAACAATCAGTTTGCCAACGGCGACGAACTATACACCCCCGATTTCAGCAACGTGCTCCGCTGGAAATTATCTGCTAATCCACAAAAAGCTGAGAAAAAATCTGACACCTTTACTCCGCGTGTAGTTACAGGCAACAGCTTTTTAACTTCAGACGAAGATATGGTGGTTTGGTTAGGGCACGCTACTTTCTTTATCCGGATACAAGGTATTACTTTCCTGACAGACCCTATACTTTACGACCTGCCCCTGATGAAGCGCCGCGTTGGCCTGCCCTGCGCTCCGGACGAGCTGCAAAACATTGATTTTGTGCTGCTCTCTCACGCCCACCGCGACCACCTGGACACCGATTCGCTACAAACCGTTTGCCGTAACAACCCTGCCGTAAAGGTTTTAGCACCGCTTTGTGCAGGCCCGCTTATACGCAGTGCCAGCAAACACCTGCCCTACCAGGAAGCCGGCTGGTACCAACGCTACGATATCACACCCGACCACCTGGAAATATACTTTACACCAGCTTCGCACTGGCACCGCCGCGGCTTATTCGACATGAACAAAGTGCTCTGGGGTGGCTTCATCATCAAAACAAAAGAACAAACCTTATACTTTGCCGGCGACACCGGTTTTAACGGGCATTTCGAAGAGATAGAAGAAACCTTTGGCCCTATGGATGTGTGCATAATGCCGGTTGGGGCTTATAAACCATCTTTCCTGATGCAGCGTAGCCACCTTAACCCGCACGAGGCTGTCCGGGCGTATAACATCCTGCGTGGCGGTACCTTTATACCTATGCATTATGGTACTTTCGATCTGTCGGATGAGCCGGCCAGCGAACCAGTGAGGTTACTGGAACAAATTGCAGCTACAGGCCTTATGAGCGGTTTAAAAATTCCGGCTATAGGTGAGCCGCTGCTACTGCGCAACCTGAGTTAGGGTACCTGTTACCATAGCACCATACTTTTGCTATATTTGTAACTATACTTAACCAACAGACAGCCGTATGTCTTCTACCCTTATCATCAGCTTAATTGTAGGCTACTTTCTTATCCTTATTACTATTTCCTGGTTCACCAGCAAAAACACTGACTCCGAGACCTTTTTTCTGGCAAACAGGCAGTCGCCGTGGTACATTGTGGCCTTCGGGATGATCGGTACCTCGCTTTCCGGGGTAACGTTTGTGTCTATTCCGGGGATGGTGGAAAAGGCACAGTTTTCTTACCTGCAGCTGGTATTGGGCTATTTATTAGGTTATTTCGTGATCGCTACCGTACTGATGCCGCTATACTATAGGTTAAATCTGGTATCTATCTACACGTACCTGGAACAGCGCTTTGGCTATTGGTCTTATAAAACCGGGGCAGCCTTTTTTATGCTTTCGCGCACGTTGGGGGCTTCTATCCGCTTATTTCTGGTGGCGGGTGTGTTGCAGTTGGCCGTTTTCGATGACCTGGGTGTTCCGTTTGCGATTTCGGTTATTATTACCATACTTCTGATCTGGGTTTATACGTTCCGGGGCGGCATGAAAACCATTATCTGGACCGACACTTTCCAGACCACAGCCATGCTGATTGCGGTAGTTACAACCATCTGGCTTATTTCGGATGAACTGAACATGGGCTTCCAGGGGATGATTGACAAAGTGCAGGCTAGCCAATATTCGCAGGTGTTTTTCTGGGATGTGAAAGACAGTAAATACTTCCTGAAGCAGTTTTTCTCCGGAGCCTTTATAGCTATAGTTATGACGGGCCTGGACCAGGATATGATGCAAAAAAACCTAAGCTGCAAAAACATTGGCGAAGCCCAGAAAAACATGTTCTGGTTCAGTATTATACTTGTTTTCGTTAACATCCTGTTCCTGACGCTGGGGGCGTTGCTTTACATTTATGCCAACTCAAAAGGTATTACCCTGCCAGCCAAAGGCGACGATGTGTTCCCGTTCCTGGCGCTTAACCATTTCACACCGTTCCTGGGTATAGTTTTCATCCTGGGTATTATTGCTATCACTTACGCCTCCGCCGACTCTGCCCTTACAGCACTTACTACCTCCTTCTGCGTCGATTTCCTGAACTTCAGCGAGCGCAGCGAGCATGAGCGTGTGCGCCTGCGTTACATTGTGCATTTTGGGGTATCGGTGGTAATGGTGCTGGTAATTATTGCTTTTGATGTGTTGAACTCTGAAAGTGTGATTACGGCAGTATTTAAAGTGGCTGGCTATACTTACGGACCACTGCTGGGACTTTATACCTTCGGGCTTTATACCAAACGCGCCATCCGCGACAAGTTTGTTCCGGCTATTTGCATCATTGCTCCCATCCTTACCTACATTATCAGTGCTAATTCTGTAGAGTGGCTGTACGGTTACGAATTTGGTTTTGAGGTACTAATCCTGAACGGCTTTCTGACTTTTGCAGGCCTGTACGCTATCTCATCCGGCAAAACCGACGACCTGGAACTGGCGCAGGGGAAATAGGCTGGGAAGTTAGAAAGTTAGAAAAGGATAAGTTAGAAAGTTTAAGAACAACATGGCGCGAGTCTCTTGGCTCGTGTCGAACTATAGCGGGGCCTCTGGCCCCGCTATCTTTTGTGTTGCATGTCGATGATTAAACATTTATAGATGTAGAAATGCTATAGTTTAAAGCGGCCAGAGGCCGTGGGTAGCTCACACTCGCGGGACGCGAGCGAGGGCCAAAGAACAGAAATTAAAAAGGTAAATGGGCGGGACGCCCAACTATAGTTCGTCACGAGCGAAGACGCTCGCGCCATGAAAATTGAGCCATTCATCAAATTTGAATTGCACTTCAACTTTCTAACTTATCCTTTTCTAACTTTCTAACTTCTTTAACTCCCAAACTCTTACCTCCTAAACTCTTAAACTTATTGCTTACCTTTGCAGGATTGTGAATTGGGTAACTTAAAACCTGCATAACAGGTATCAGTTTAAAACCCTTCCGGCTACCTAACTATAGGGGCATTTCAAAATTAAGTAACGCACAGTACATTAATGGCAAAACGCGGATTCGGGCAAACAGGAGCGCAGGACGGCGAAGAACGTAAGAAGATCACAAAGGAAAGCTTTCAACGGGGGCTCCGCATTTTCGGCTACGTATTACCTTACAAGTTTAAATTTATAGTTGGCCTGGCGTTTCTGGTATTTTCCAGCCTTACCTTTATGGCCTTCCCCTACCTGGTAGGTCAGCTTTTCGATTCAGCTTCCGGCAACTCAACAGGCATTCTGACCAATATCAATGTGATAGCGATGGGGTTGTTCGGTGTGATTCTGCTACAGGGTATTTTCTCGTTTTTCAGGGTATACTTTTTTGCGCAGGTAAGCGAAAATGCTGTAGCCGATATCCGCAGAGATTTGTACAGCAAATTTATGCAGTTGCCGATCTCGTTTTATGAGAAGCGCCGCGTAGGCGAAATTACCAGCCGCATTACCACCGATGTAGCCCAGGTGCAGGATGCTATGTCTATTACACTGGCAGAGCTTTTCAGGCAGTTTACGACGCTTATAGTTGGGGTCATTATCATCATGTGGACCTCCATCAAGCTGTCGTTGTTTATGCTGGCCACGTTCCCGGTACTTATCGTGCTGGCGATGGTATTTGGCCGCAGAATCAAAACACTCTCCAAAAAAACGCAGGACGAACTGGCCAGCACCAATGTTATAGTTGAAGAAACGCTGCAGGCCATAAATACGGTTAAGGCCTTTACCAACGAGATGTTTGAAGTGGCCCGCTACCGTGCTACCCTGAACCGTGCTGTAAAAACGGCTATCACCACCGCAAATTACCGAGGTGCCTTCATTTCCTTTATTATAGTTGGTCTTTTCGGGGGCATTATACTTGTAATCTGGTACGGTGCAACACTGGTTGCCAACGGCGATATTAAGCAAGGCGACCTTGTTTCATTTGTGTTGTATACAGCCTTTATCGGTGCATCCGTAGGTGGCCTGGGCGAACTATACGGCAAAGTACAATCGGCGCTGGGTGCTACAGAACGCATTTTAGAGATACTACAGGAACAGGAAGAGCCAACTGATAAGAGCCTGCGCGCCCTCAGCCAAGTGCCTCGTGTGCAGGGTAACATTACCTATAAAAACGTAGCCTTCTCCTACCCTACCCGCCCGGACATACAGGTTCTGAAAAGTATAAATTTTGAAGCCCTTGCCGGTGAAAAAGTGGCTGTAGTTGGCCCAAGCGGTGCTGGTAAATCAACAATAATACAATTGCTGATGCGCTTTTATGATGTGCAGGGCGGTAGCATAACTGTAGATGGCAAAGACCTGCGCGACATGGACCTGACTACCTTGCGTGGCAACATTGGTATTGTGCCGCAGGAAGTGCTGTTGTTTGGTGGCTCTATTCGTGAAAACATCGCCTATGGTCGCCCGGAAGCTACAGAAACGGAGATTATTGAAGCCGCTAAAAAAGCCAATGCCTACAACTTTATCACTTCTTTCCCGGAAGGGCTGGATACCCTGGTGGGTGAGCGTGGCATAAAACTATCGGGTGGGCAGCGTCAGCGCATTGCCATTGCCAGAGCTATACTTAAAAACCCGGCTATACTTATACTGGACGAAGCCACCAGCTCCCTGGATTCAGAATCGGAGCAACTGGTGCAGCAGGCCATGGATGTGCTGATGAAAGACAGAACCACCATTATTATTGCGCACCGCCTGGCAACTATACGTAAAGCCGACAAGATACTGGTAATAGATGGCGGCGAGATTGTAGAGGAAGGATCGCATGAGGAACTCTCTGCAAACGATAACGGCATTTACGCCAACCTGCTCAGGCTGCAGTTTGAGCTGAGTTAAAAGATACTTATTGATTACCTGAGAAAACCTGCCCAACACATCCGGCAGGTTTTTTTTATGGCCGGCTATACTTAATATTATATTTTTCGTATGTTCGGTGCAAATCAGCTTTTACAGCCAACGCTTACTTACACACCATGTTCCTGAAAACATTTCGCCTGTTCGTCTTTTTACTTTTAATTCAGCTTCCTTTACAACTACAAGCCCAGGAATTTACACAAAACTTCAGGGCATTGTTGTCGCTTTACCTGGAAGTAGGCGGCAACTCCGATAGCTATGCCCTGAACCTGGACCACATACTTTACCAGCGCGAACAATGGAAAGGCGGCCTGCGGGCAGGTTTAGGCACTAACATTTTCTTTATGAAAGAAGAGCCGGGTGTGTACCCAGTTGTACCGGTAGAGGCTTACGCACTGTTAGGCAAGAGCCGCAACCACTTGGAGTTTGGCTTAGGCTACACCCGCCGCTTTACAGATGACCCCGACCTGTTGCAGAACATGTATTTCGGGCGGATCGGATTTAGATACCAAGTGCCCAAGGGTGGTTTGCTTGTCAGGTTTGGGCTTACGCCATTTATTTCGCCGGAAGGCAAAGACGATAAGACGGGCAAGGTTGCAGTGGTGCCACGTTTTGGGTTAAGTATCGGGCGTAGCTGGTAATTCAGCCTGAAAACAGGCATTCTGGTAAAGCTATAGTTTATATCCGCGCTATTTTGAGTAATATTACATAACCAAGTACAAACCCTGTTAAACTATAAACTCATGAAAAAGACCCTGATCGGCATAGCCCTGTCGGCTGCCCTGTTGTTTGGCACAAGCGCTGCACAGGCACAAATTGCAACACCTGCAGCCAGCCCGGCAGCAACTATCACACAAAAAGTTGGCTTAACAGATGTTTCTGTTTCTTACTCGCGCCCGTCGCTGAGAGGCCGTACCTTTGGCAAAGATGTAGTTACTTATGGCGAAATGTGGAGAACAGGTGCCAACAGCCCTACCCTGCTAAAGTTTGCTGATGAGGTAACGATACAAGGCAACAAAGTACCTGCCGGCGAATATGTGCTGATGAGTATTCCTGCCCAGAACGAGTGGACCATCATCCTGCACAAGAACAAAGACCTATGGGGCAACAACGATGCAAAATACAACGAGGCTAACGACCATCTTCGCTTTAAAGTAAAGCCACAGACCAACCCACGAACTATAGAGACCTTTACCATTAACTTCGCAAACCTGAAAAGCAATAGCGCCGATGTAGAGTTACTATGGGGTAAAGAAATTGCCGGCTTTACTATAACTACCGACGTGGACAGCAAAGTAATGGCCCAGATACAGGAGAAAGTAGTGAACGGCAAAGATGTTTCGCCAAATGCGTATGCTGCCGCTGCGTCGTACTACCTGAGTGCGAAAAAAGACATGAAGCAGGCCTTGGAATGGATGAAAAAAGCAAACGCAAAAGATGCTAAATTCTGGAACCTGCACACACAGGCTAAAATACAGGCTAACTTAAAAGACTATAAAGGCGCCATAAAAACCGCAGAAGAGTCTATAGAATTGGCTAAAAAAGAAAACAACCCCGAGTATGTACGTATGAATGAACAGGCCATTGCAGAGTGGAAAAAAATGAAGTAATACCTGTTTCATAAAATCAACTATAAGCCTCTGCCTTGCCAGGGGCTTATTTTTTTTATATTTAACCAAACCTATAGTTGAGAGACCAAAACGAAAAACAGCATTCAGAAGAACACCTGGGCCCGGCCCGCGAATACTGGTGGAACGACGATTACCTGGAACTGCTGGCCCAGCGCCTGCACCTGTCTTACTGCCAGACCTTAGTGGATATTGGTTGTGGTAAGGGCATGATGGGCTTTAAATTCTCGAAGTACATGCCCGATGGCAGCACCGTATTTGGCGTAGATTATGAGCCCGGCTACATTGCCGAAGCACAGCAACGCGCACACAGCCAGTTCGGCCACAACCAGATCAACTATAAGTTTAGCGTAGGCAACGCCACCGATATTCCCCTACCCGACAACATTGCCGACATTACCCTTTGCCAGACCTTACTGATACACGTTAAAAACCCGCAACGCGTAATTCAGGAAATGATACGGGTGACCAAACCAGGGGCCTGGGTAGTAGCCCTGGAGCCTAACAACTTAGTGCCCAACCTGATGTTTGACCGGTACGGCGAAACCGATTTTAACGTGGAAGGCATGCTGGATGTGCTGGAAATTAAGCTTCGGATTGAAAAAGGCAAAAAGAACCTGGGCGAAGGCTTTAACTCGCTGGGCGATGTGGTACCAGACCTGTTTTTGAAAGCCGGCCTGCGCGACATTAAAGTATGGATCTCGGATAAAGCCCTGTCTATTATTCCGCCTTACGATACACAGGAGAAAATACTGCGTGTAGAGCAGATGATGCAATGGATAGAAACCGAAGCCATGGGCTACGACTACCAGGACAACCTGAACTACTACATGGCCGGCGGTGGCGAAAAAGAAAAATTTGATGCCTACTGGGAAAAACTGCTTTACAATAAAATTACCATGAAACAGAAACTGCTGAACGAAGAATATGTGTCGGCGGGCGGTAGCCTGGTATATATTGTGGCGGCTCAGAAACCAAGGTAACTATAGCATCCTTTAATCAGGTATAACAACAGTTTGCTAACTATAGAACAGCAGAATAAACCAATGTCAGCGAGAATTTCGCTTCCAAAAAGGTGCAATTTTATTTCCCATACATGCAACCCTCTCTATATACTTACGTAAGGTAAACTTACCTTTTTAGCCAAAACAACATAACATCATGCAATCTCACCTATTTCAATACCATCACACATTACTTTCTACAACTCATCTGCACCATCAGGTGCCTGAAAATTTCATCCTATAATTCTTTATATTTGTTCAGCACCTATTTCTGGCATCCGATTTCAGAAAGCTAAATTGCTGGCTATCAATTATAACGTAGAAAGTAAATCTCTTACATGAAATTATCGGTAAAACTGTTTGTCGGGTTCCTCCTGATCTCGGCACTGTTTACAGCTGTAGCTATAGTTAACTTCCGGTTATCTGAAGACGTTATCCAGAATACCCAATGGGTGTCCCGGTCCCAGATCGTGGTGCGCAACTCGGCAGCCCTGCAGCGTAATATTATCGACCTCGAAACCGGTATCCGCGGGTACCTGCTAAACGGTAACGAAACTTTCCTGATACCTTATACCCAAGCAAAAGACCAGCTACCCAGTTTGTTTAACGAAATCACGGCCTTTACCAAATACTCTCCGGAGCAAATAAAAAAAGTAGAGGACATTATCAGGTTTCAGAACGAATGGCAGCAAAATTATGCCGAGCCGCTGATTGCCATTACAAGAGCCGATACGCTGGGCAACACCAAAGATTATAGCGCAACTATAGACAGCCTGGTGTTAGGCGAAAAGATACTCATGGACTCGATGCGTGTGGCGTTTAAGGATTTTAACGCCTATGAGTACCGCATCCGTGGCGAACGTAGCGAGCGCCTCAGCCAAAGTATAGAATCCACGCGCCAGGTCTCAACTATACTTACCGTTATCTCGGTTATACTTGGGCTGGGCTGGGCCTATTACATTACACGCCTCATCACTTCCCGCATCATGAAGATGGTAAACCTGGCCGATAAAATATCGAAGGGGGACTATAAAACGCAGATTGTGGATGATGCCAAGGATGAACTAAGCATGCTGTCGCACTCGCTAAACATGATGGCAAAAACCATTGACGAATCTTTTTCGGAGCTGGACCGCAAAAACAAAGAGTTGGACCAGTTTGCCTATGTGGTATCGCATGACCTGAAAGCGCCTTTGCGTGGCATTGAAGTAGCCTCGCGCTGGGTTGAGGAAGACATGGGCCGCGAATTACCCGAAAACATACGCGAATACCTGACCATGATGCGTGCCCGTGTACACCGCATGGAAAACCTAATAAATGGTATACTTGCCCTGGCCCGCATTGGCCGTACCACGCTTATTGAAGAACAGGTTGATGTAAAAGAACTGTTAACCGAAACGATAGACCTGCTTGCCCTGCCCGAGCGCTTTAAAGTTACCATGCCGGCGCATTTGCCCGTATTGTATACAGCACGTGTACAGTTACAGCAGGTATTTTCTAACCTCATCAGTAACGCAGCAAAGTATAACAACAAACCCCAGGGCCGCATAAACATTGCTTATGAAGAGCAGGAAAACTTCCATGTATTTTCAGTAGCTGACAATGGCCCGGGTATTGATAAGGAATATCACGACCGTATATTTATAATTTTCCAGACGTTGCAAGAAAGAGATGCCGTGGAAAGTACGGGAGTAGGCCTGGCCATCGTTAAGAAGATTGTGGAATGGCAGGGAGGTACCATTCACGTCGATTCTACTCCGGATCAAGGGTCGACGTTTACATTTTACTGGCCCAAAAAATAGAACTTAAGGATAAGATTAGCTATTTTTGTGTTAGAGCACCCTATTTACATTTAAAAAATGACTGATAAAATTACAAATATCCTTTTAGTGGAAGATGACTACCTGGATATTATGAATGTAGAGCGAGAGCTTAAAAAGATTGGAATGATGCAGCCGTTGCACGTAGCACGCAATGGCCGCGAGGCCCTGAAAATGCTGCGCGGTAATGGTGTGCCTAAAATATCGCCTGCCCCAAAAGTTATCTTACTGGATATAAATATGCCGAAAATGAACGGCATTGAATTTCTAACGGAGTTGCGTCACGATCCGGAGTTCAGCCATATCCCGGTATTTATAATGACTACCTCAAACGAGGAAACAGACCGTATGGCCGCCCAGAAATTACAGGTTTCAGGTTATATTTTAAAGCCGTTGTCTTTCGAGAACTTTGATAACAACCTCTCATCGCTCGATAGCTTTACCCTGTTCCTGGACCTGATAAAAATGAAATAGCAGGTAGTTTAAAGATTACCTGCTTATTTTATTATACTATAAAACTTCTTCAGTTTCCTTCTCTTCCGGCTTGCCTGCAGGTAACAGCGTGAAAGACAGCCTGTGGTGCGGAGTAGATCCGTGTGAAACCAGTGCATTACGGTGAGCTATAGTTGGGTAGCCGGCATTCTGTTCCCAGCCATAGTTGCCATATTCTTCTGCCAGCTTTTCCATTACCCTGTCGCGGTGCGTTTTGGCTAGTATAGATGCCGCCGCAATAGTAAGGTATTTGCCATCGCCTTTTACAATACAGGTATGGGGCACTTCGCCATAAGGCTTAAAGCGGTTGCCATCCACGATCAGGTATTCAGCCTGTTGTGCTAAACCCTCTACAGCACGGTGCATAGCCAGAAACGTAGCCTGCAGTATATTTATCGCATCAATCTCTGCCGGCGATGCCTCTCCTACTGCCCAGCAAACCGCATCCTGCAACACATCTTTCCGTATCAGCTCACGCTGCTTTTTATTCAGTTGCTTAGAGTCGTTGAGTAAGTCATGCTTATAGTCTGGGGGCAGTATAACAGCAGCAGCTACAACCGGCCCGGCCAGGCAGCCACGGCCCGCTTCATCCACGCCCGCTTCCAGAATTTTACCGCTATACGTTGAGAGTAACATAAACTATAGTTGCTGGTTATTAAGTATGCTCTAAACACAAAACTACACAAAAAAGCTCCGGCCTGCCACCAGTACATTTACCAAAGTATAAAGCATAAAAAAACCCGCCGATAACGGCGGGTTCTTTTTTAACAAACGAATCTATACTTAGTATCCAGGGTTCTGCTGATCTCTCAGCACTGGGTTTGCATTAATCTCCGTAATCGGGAATGGCCATACAAAGCGATAATCATCGTAAGGGATAGCTGTGATCTTTAAAGAGTTTGCAGCAACTGTACCGCTGGCTGCCTGCCATGAAGCAAAAGTAGTGTTAGTATAAAGCACTTTGGCAGGTATACCATTCGTACCGAACACAGGATCTTTTGCTAAGCGATGCAGATCAGCCCATCTGCGGCCTTCTGCAAAGAACTCAACACGACGCTCATCCAGAATTGCCTGAATAAGTGAATTAGGCGTTAAGAAGCTGGCAATTGTATACTGGTCAGCAACATTTGTTACAGAACGGTTACGAACAGCGTTCAGCAGCTCTACAGCACGTAAATCAACAGTAGCAGAAGTACGGGCAATTGCTTCAGACATGTTCAGCAATACCTCAGCATATCTGATGATCGGTGTATAGTCTGAGTTAGTTGCCGCATCACGATACTTAGTGGTAAAGTATGCACGACCATTGTTTGTAGCCAATAGGCTTCTTCTAAGGTCATCCGCTTTCCAGAATGTAGCATTCCACAGTATTGGGCTGATAGCGATAAGTCCGCGTGCAGGAGCAACGCCATACATAGCTGGCAGCGCACCGTTCACACCGCCATTATCCGCGGCGCTGTTCTCGATAGAGAAAATAGACTCTGAGTTGCTGATGTTGTTGGCAAACGGGCCATCAGGCTTGGCAGTAAGTGCATAACCACCGATCGGGCTGGTAAAAGGAGCTGTAGCGCTCACAATTTTGTTACCCTCAGTAATTACACCTGCATAGTCGCCTTTATGAAGCAGGACGCGTGTTTTAAGGGCAATAGCTGCGCCTTTTGTAGCACGAGAAATCTTCTTGGCACCAGTTCTTGTTTCCGGCAGGTTTTGCTCAGCAAAGTTCAGGTCTTCCAATAGCTTGTCATAAGCCTCTTTTACAGTACCTCTACCTTGTGCTTTTGCTTCATCAACTCTTGCTGGTGTGTTTACAGGTATTGTTCTGTAAGGTATGCCAGGGTGCGTAGCACCTGCTGAGTGGTTATAAGGTCTTGCAAAGTGAATTAGCAGCTCGTGGTGCGCCATAGCACGCAGGAAGCGCGCTTCGCCTTCGTAAGCCTTTGCAGCTTCAGCAGTTATAGTGCCTTTTGTTGCTGCATTCTGTACACCTTCAATAACCACGTTAGCCTTGTTTATCAGTGCATAAAGGGTTTCCCACTGATACTGGTTGTTGGCTGTAGTTGCGTTATAGGTAGCACCGTAAGTAATAGCATAGAACGTTGCTACGTTTAGCATGTCCTCGCCGCGCATATCGCCCTGCTCAATAGAAGCAGCTCCGAAAGGATAGCCACGAACAGCACCACCGGCATAAAAGCCACTTTGTGCTGCATCGTACACACCAACCATCGAAAGCTCAACACGATCCGGTGAGTCAAAAGCAGCTTCTTCCGTAATTCTGTCGTAAGGCTGCAGATCCGTTACTTCCTTATCGCAGGAAGAAAGGAAAAGAGAGAGAGCCAGGGCTGGTAATGCTACCGCCAGTCTCAGTCTGCTATTTGCAAAAAATCTATTTCTCATTATAGTAATTCAATTAAAGGATTAGAAACCGATGTTTAGACCAACTGTATAAACGCGCTGCTGTGGGTTACCATTAAAGTCAACACCAAGACCTGTGTTTGTTTCAGGATCTAAGCCAGAATACTTTGTGAAAGTAACTGCATTCTGCACCTGAGCAAAAACTCTGGCTTTGTTAAATCTGGTTTTCTCCAGGATAGTAGATGGCAGGTTGTAGCCAAGCATTACGTTGCTCAGTTTCAGGAAGTCGCCATCTTCAACGAAACGGGTAGTAGACTCATTGTCTCTGTTGATGAAGTTACCTGCTGCAGCGTACAGTCGAGGAGTCTGGCCATCACCAGGCTTTTCAGGGCTCTGCCATCTGTTCAGTATCTCAGTACCGTTGTTCACGAAGTTCATGCTTAACAGGTCCTGACGGGTACGGTTCATGATAACGTTACCACCAGAGAAACGGAAGAACAGGCCTAGGTCGAAGTTACCATACTTGAACTGGTTATCGAAACCACCAAACCATGTTGGCAGCGCGCTACCCAGCACTTTCTTATCAGCAGCTGTTAAAGAAGATGTAGTAGTAAGGTCAGTTGGGTTAGCCGGATCATACACATAGTATGTGCTGTTCGTGATGTTACCCTGTACTAACGTACCATCCGCTTTCTGATAGATCGGGTTACCGTTTGCTTTGTTTACACCTTTGTATTCATAACCGTAAATTGAGTTGATAGACTCACCTTCACGAACAATAGTGTATTCACCAAAAATATCCTGGCCATCAACAAGTCTCTTAACCTCATTCTTCTGAGTAGACACGTTTAGGTTAGATACCCACGTGAAAGCACCTTTATCGATGATCGTGCTGTTTACTGTGAATTCTAAACCGCTGTTTGAGATATCACCGATGTTTTTGATGATACGGTTACCTGGTACACCCAGTGACGGAGCAGTAGGAGCACCTAATACGTTGTCGATGTTATCTTTTTTCCAGTATGCAAAAACCATGTTTATACGGCCATCCAGTACTGAGAAGTCAACACCCATATCGTAGATCTTCTGTGTTTCCCACTTCAGGTCAGGGTTACCTGTGTTATTGAAAGAGATACCATTCTGGCCGCCATACTGTGCTGAACCATAGCTACCAATATAAGGATAGTTACCACCAAAGATATCAGTGTTACCAACCTCGGCAAAGCTACCTCTTAAGCGCAGGTCGCTGATGAAGCTAAGCGCACCTGAGTTTTTGAAGAATTCTTCTTCAGATACACGCCACGCAAATGACATACCCGGGAAGTAACCCCAACGTCCTGCTTCCGGCATTTTAGACAGACCATCAGCACGAACAGAACCACCAATGTAGTATTTGCTCTTATAGTTATAGTTGAAACGGCCTAAGTAAGAAGCAAGACCATTTTCAGTTACACCACCTGATGCAAACTGGTTTGCGAAAGTTCCACTAACAAGGTTTTCTCTAAAGAATCTGTCAGACAGACCTGTACCAGTTGCCTGGAAGAAAGTACCTCTCGTTTTAGTATATTCTGCAACTGCAGTAAGGTCAATGTTATGTACTTCGTTGATAGACTTGTTGTAAGAAAGGATATTCTGCCATGTCCAGCGAGTGGTAGGAGAATAAGCCTGAGAGATGCTACCACCAGAAGAGAAACCATCTGAGTGACGCGGATCGTTGAAGCTGTAATCATCTGTTAAGCTTGCATCAATACCAAGCAACGTTTTGAAACGCAGGTTATCGATGATCTTTGCCTCTAAGTATGCGTTACCCAGACCACGGAAAGTAGTAGCCTTACGCAGGTTCTGATCTAACACGAAACGCAGGTTTGGAATACCATCAGAGATAGTGATCAGGTTATTACCACGACCAAGAGATCTTCTGTCAGTAGCGTCGATGTTGTAACCTGTTGGGTCTTCAGGGTTGTATACTTTTACGTTTGGCAGCTGACGGATTACAGCAAATGTGTTACCACCCAAGCTGTTAGAAGCTGTTAACGGACCAGTGTTCTGCTGGCTAGTTAAACCTGCCTGCACACCAAAATCTAACCAGTCAGTTACTTTCTGGTCTAAGTTTGATCTGAAAGTATAGCGCTTCAGGTCGTTAGCTCTTGCAATACCTTCCTGGTTTGAGTAACCAAGCGATACATAGTATTTTGTTTTGTCAGTACCTGCTGATGCAGAGAAAACGTGGTTCTGCTGGAAACCTCTTCTGAAAACGTAGTCGTTCCAGTCAGTGTTTGTGCCTTCTGCATCCATACGCGCAGGCAGTTTATCTGGCGTAGTTCCAGCAGCTGCATATTTCTCGTTCTGGATCTCTACGAATTCCTTTGCATCCAGCAAGTCATGAAGCTTAGTTGCCTCAGCATAACCTACATAGTTATCGTAGTTAAAACGAACCTGACCATTTTTACCTTTTTTAGTTGTGATCAGGATAACACCGTTAGATGCTCTTGAGCCGTAGATCGCTGTTGCAGCACCGTCTTTCAGGATCTCGAAAGATTCGATGTCGGCAGGGTTGATATCACCCAGTGTGTTGGCAGGTGTAAAACCACCGGCGTTGCCAGAGAAGGCAGGTACACCATCTACTACAATAAGTGGAGAAGTGCCACCCAGGATTGAGTTAACACCACGCACACGGATGGTAGGAGGCGCACCAAGTATACCAGATGGCTGCGTTACCTGCACACCAGATGCACGGCCAGCCAGCTGCTGGTCAAAGCTAGGTGTTGCAAGGTTTGCAATTTCAGAACCCTTCACCTGCGAAATAGAGCTGGTAACGTCCTTCTTTTGCTGTGTACCATAACCTACAACAACCACTTCATCCAGTTGCTTGCTGTCTATTACCATTGTTACGTTAACAGACGAAGCGTTACCGATCGCTTTTTCAACAGGAGTGTACCCGATGAAACGGAATACAAGTGTTTTAGCATCAGCCGGTACATCAAGAGAGTAAGATCCATCTACACCTGTAGCTGTACCAACAGACGTGCCCTTTACAATGACTGCCACACCCGGGAGTCCTTGAGAAGTACTCTGGTCAGTTACCTTACCAGACACAGTTCTACTTTGCGCAACTGCCTGGTTGAGCAGCGTAAGCGTCAAAATAAAACTCATGAGTAATAGTTTTCTCATTTGGTTGTTTTAAGTTAAGTGAATAATAAATAAAAGGTTAGAAAAAACGCTGTCAAAAATCCTTATTTAAAGGCAATAGCTATCCCGGGCGCCTATTTCAGGAGCAAAAATCAGGGTAAACGCTGTAGAGTAAAGTGCACGCGGCAACTATACTCTGCTATTAAATAAGTTTGCTGAAATAAAATGAAGCTAGCTCTACAACAGCCAATACCTCATTAATACGAAATGGTCTCTGGAGCATTTTTTTCGTTAACACATATATCCATCGGGCGATAGTGCTCCAAATCTTCATCAATAATATTCAGGATTTATATTATTCACAACAGTTTAATCAACTATTTTTTTAGACCAACCGGCAGATATCATCTACTAAATCAATGTTATACCATTAAACACAATTTTTAGCGGGCTATTATTTTACACAAATACAGGGTACAGGCAACCTATAGTATAGCTATACTGGAGAACTGTGCCAGCTGAATTCCCTATCCCTGACCCTTCCCTGTTAATTTCACACCCTATACTTTACTTTATTTATTATCTATAAATAATTCAACTATGCAATTAATAAGTTTTGTGCAGGCTCAGATACTGATCGGCAAGCATAAGAGGTTATCTGAATGGCTGACGATAACAGTATAGCCTTAAGGCTTGTAGCTCATCTTCACTGTTCCAACTATAGCCTTAAGTATAGCTTGTAACTCAACAGTGCGATAGCACATGAAGTAACTATGATGTAGAGCCCGCTGGGTACCTGCCTCAGGCTTTAAAAATGCTCTGGCATAAAAAAGGGGAGTTAATGCTCCCCTTTTTTGTTTAAACAACAAAAAAACTATTCAAAATACTTTCTTCAAATCAGTTCTAATCCTCAGTACCGTCATCCCACCAAACGCCATCAGTAAGCTGCACGTTTGGTACGTTTTCAGCGTTTGCATCCAGCTCGCTTTGCGGGTACGGGAACCTGGCAGGCGGAGCACTGATCGGGTGTGTAAGTGCCGGGAAGCCGGTTCGCCTATAGTCTGCAAATGCTTCGATGGGCTGGAACAACCAGAAAGAGATCCATTTTTGGCGGATAATGTTCTGCAACGTTACGCCACCTGCTACCGCGGTTGCCGCTACGGCTGTTGCCTGGGTACCTGAAAGCTCTGGGGTCTGGCGCTGCACGGCATTGGTTACAGCTTCGGTAAAAGCAGTGGTGGCAGCTACAGTATTCCCTAACCTGAGGTTGGCTTCGGCTTCTATAAACTTAAGTTCATCATAGGTCATCAGGGGCAACGGCGATGTCTCGTTCAGCACAGCTTCTGTAGGGTCGGAAAACTGTACACTGGCCTGGTCGTTAGTCTGGGTTCCGTTTGGTGCGCCGGTTATAGTGCCTGTGGCAGGAGCAGGTGCTACCAGCAAAGGCAGCCGCGGATCGTTCGAAGCTTCCAGGGTTTGTACAAACTGCTGGCTCACTGCCAAATGGGCGCGGTCTGCAGCTTCCTGAAACCAGGGGTTCTGACCTGTCGCATCTGTCGTGAAGGCATCAAATATCATGTTATCTGCTGAGCTGGTAAAACCATTGGCTGCTGCGTTTAAGGCATTCTGTGCAGAGCCGGTGGGGTCTATGTTGCTTAACCTGTTATAGTACCTGGCTTTTAACGACCAGGCTGCTTTTATCCAGCTTTCAGCATCTCCTCCATAAATCAAGTCGCGGCCGCCGGGGCTTGTAGCTTCTTTTGCCAGGTCGGCAATTGCTTCATCCAGCAAGGTTTGTATACCGGCATAAATCTGCTCCTGCGGGTCAAATACAGGTTTTCTCACCTCTGAGCCCTGCCCTGCCTCTGTAAACGGAACACGTCCCCAGCTATCTGTAGCTATGGCCAAAGTATAGGCCTTCAGTATTTTTGCAATCCCAACTTCAATCCATTTGCCTTCCTCTTCTCCCCCTTCAGACCCTTTCTGGATGATCAGGTTAAGGTCGGGCAAAGTCGTGGCGTAAATTGTTGTCCAGGTATTGTTCACCAATGTGGCATCGTTAAGACCCGCCCGCCTGTCTGCGGACTGTAGCTGCGCATGCACGCCGGTGGTATGCTGTACAAAAACCGAAGAGTACCAGGCGACATCCGTATTGGCAACAGCGAAGGCTACATCTACTTCCACCTGAGGTAATAAGAGGTTTATTGGCACATCGGTGGGGCTGTTGGGGTTTGTATCTATCTCATCGAGTTTATCCTCGCTACATGAGTTGGATACCAGTAAGAGCCCGGCCAAAATTATATATAGAAACTTATACGTTTTCATATTCCTGAGTTTAGCTGTTAAAATGACACTTTTATACCCATACCATAGCTCCTGGTCTGTGGCAACGACACATATTCCAGACCTTGGAAGTTACCGGAACCGCCCACGCTTGTTTCGGGGTCAAAGTTTGGATAATCAGTGATCAGGAAGAGGTTACGGCCTGTCAGGAAGATACTGGCATCCCGGAATGGCGTGTTCTCTACCAACGAGGTAGGCAGCGAGTAGCCAAGGGTAACTTCGCGCAGGCGTACAAACGTGGTGGAGTACACATTTGACTCTGTAATGGCATCCATCGCTTCAGACCAGAAGGTCTGGCCCTGCAGTATCGGGATATCGTTTGGTCCCTCTACCACCAGGTTGCCATCATCATCTATAAAGCCTTTGGTTCCTCCAAATATTTTCTCTGTTTCACGGTCTTCGGTCAGTTCGGCCATGCCGTATAGTTTCAGCAACCTAGTGTTACCCGCATACGAGTTACCGCCTTTGCGCCAGTCCAGTTGTGCTGTCAGGGTCAGGCCTTTAAAGGTAAAGTTGTTGGTAAACGACATTTCGAAGTCGGGCTGTACGTTGCCTATATTGGTGGCAGGCCCCTGCAGCGGCATTCCGTAGTATGGGTTTTCTTCGCCTTCTATAAACTCACGGCTATCCACAACTATATTTCCGGCATCGTCGCGTACATACGAGGTACCAAAAATAATAGGGTAAGCTGCACCTGCCTGAGCCCTAATGTTTGGCGTCACGAAACCACCCAGGAAGATATTCTCTACACCTTCAGATAACGATATAACCTCGTTTTCATAGGAAGAGAAGTTGGTAGTTATTTCCCATTGGAAGTTCTCGTTGCGCAGTGGAACCAAGCCTACTACCAGTTCATGGCCTTTTGTTTCCAGCTCGCCGGCATTTCGGAACTCAGAAGTAAAACCGGCAGATGGCGCCACCGGAACCTGGAAGATCTGGTCTTCAGTAGTCTGCACATAGTATGTATAGTCCAGGGTAATGCGGTTATCCAGGAAACGGAGATCGCCACCAAACTCTATCGTTTTCGTGTTTTGCGGACGCAACTGATCGGATCGGATTATGTCGCTGAGCGAGTAGGCATTAAGTCCATTGAAAGGGAACAGGATACCATCGTTCAGGAAACCGGAGCCTGAGCCACCACCCACAAAAATATTACGGGTCTGGTAAGGGTTATCCGGTGCGGCTCCAACTTCGGCATACGATGCTCTTACTTTACCAAAGCTCAGCCAGTCGGCATTAAGTTTAAATGCATCTGTAAATACAAAGCCAACCCCTACCGATGGGTAAAAGAAGTCCCTGTTGTCGCGTGGCAGGTTGGATACATAGTCCTGGCGGGCAGAGGCATTCAGGAACAAATACTCGTTATAGCCCAGCTCTAAACTGCTGTAAAAACCAACTACCCGTTTTGTACTGAGCACTTCGTTGGTTAACTGCGAGGTGGTACTGGCTATATTCCTGAAACCACCAATCGGGATACCATTACCCACGTTAAAGATGCGTCGGCTTCTGATGTCGTAGGCTTCGTTACCAACCAACAGGTTAAGGTTTAAGGCTTCGGTCAGGTCGCGGTTAAAGTTTATAGATATATTGGAGTTTATCTGGTTCTGGTCCAGGGCATAATCGGTTATCTGGCCACCGGATGGCGGGTTAGTACGGCCACCTGTAAAACCTGACCCAAGCTCGTATACTTCTTTACCATTTGTGATGAAATGGTCTACACCCAGCCTATAGTTTATGCCTATCCAGTCGAGTGGTTTATAGGTTACGTTGGTGCTACCGATAATACGACGAGTCTGTTCTGTAAACTCGTTGTTGGCCAGCGACCATCGGGGGTTATCAATCGCACTTCTATAGTTTATCTGCCTGTACGGATCATCCGGAAATGCATAAGGCAGCCCCCAGAGGTCGAAGGTACGTGGCGCGGCATATAGCGTAAACAATGGGTTTGACAGGTTACTACCACCCGGTATTTTCTGGATATCGATATCGGAGTAGTTGGCCGAAATGCCCAGGTTCACTTTTTCGTTCAGCTTATAGTCGCCGGCTACTTTACCGGTGTAGCGCTTCATGCCGGTGGTGGGCACTATCCCCTCCTGGTCGGTGTAGCTAAAGCCGATAGCATAGTTGCCGAGCTCCCCGCTATTGCCTATACTGATGGCATTGTTCCAGGTATGGCCTTTATCAAAGAATGGGTCTACGTTATCAAAAACACGGTTGCCCGGCCGCTCGTCGCCAAGCGGGTCGGTAATGTTGCCAAGCGTTGAAATACGAGGCCCCCACGAAAGCGATGTAACACCTGAATAGTTGCCGCCGCTACCCTGCGAATAAGTGCTCTGCAGGTCTGGTAGCCTCGATACCTCATCTATTGTATAGTCTGTGTTAAACGTTACGGTGGCGCCTTTTTTAGCAGTTAAGCCCTTTCCTTTTTTAGTAGTAATGATCACGACACCATTGGAGGCTCTTAGGCCATACAGTGCAGCAGCAGCCCCGCCCTTCAGTACAGAGATAGATTCAATGTCGTTGGGGTTTATATCGAGTGCCCGGGCCGAAGCATCAGCGCCACTTACACCACCAGTTCCCGGTCCGGCTCCACCTAATTGTGCCGGCGCGTTGCTTTCTATAGGCATACCATCTACCACATACAGCGGCTGGTTGTTATCAGAAAAAGAACGGTTACCACGGATGGTGATGGTAGACGAAGAACCTGGCAAACCACTTGACTGGCGCACAATTACACCGGCTACTTTACCTTGTATGGCATTGGTTACGTTTGGCTGTCCTGCTTTCGAAACTGTTTCGCCTTCCAGCTGCTGCACCGAGTAGCTCAGGGCTTTCTCTTCTTTCTCTATACCAAAAGCGGTAACCACCACTTCCTGCAGCTGCTTGGCATCTGCCGACATGGTAACGTTTATAGTTGCGGCATTCCCGATAGCTCTTGTAACAGTCTGGTATCCGATGTATCGGAATTCGAGGGTATTGCTGCCCGCCGGCACATTAATAGTATAAGCCCCGTCTACGTTCGTGGATGTACCAACGCTGGTGCCTTGTACTATTACTGCTACCCCAGGCAGGGCTTGTCCGTTTGCCTGGTCAGTTACCGTCCCAGACACCGTCCTGCCCTGTGCGAACGCCTGCTGTGCCAGGGTAAACATCAAGACAAGACTTAGAAGTAATAGTTTTTTCATTTGCATTCATAGTAAGATGATAAAGAAATGTTTGAGCAGATAACACGAGTGTAACAGCCTCTTTTGATAAAGAAAGCAGCAGAAGCATGTACAAGGAGCTATTGCGAACAGAAACCAATGCTATAGTTAGGCATGGTCGCACTTTTAGTGCAGCGCCAGGCAATGGTTCTGAATGTAGAGGGAGGGCAATCTTTTTTAATCTTACTTTATACGCACTTATTTAAATTTAATCTTGATAAAAACTTATTTTTAGCTAGTAAAATAGACGAAATGCAGTTTGCAGGGCATTTACGTTACAATGGCAGGGATTAAAATGCTATTTACCAAATCTGGCAACCAACCGATTCATGTTTAAACACTCTTCGCGTTATGCCTCGGGGCTTTGGGTAGCGTAAAGGTGGCAACTATAGTTTAGCTACTGTTACTAACTACAACTATAGAAATGGCAGGTATAAAACAGCAACCGAGCTCATGTTGACAGGCATTCATTGGGATATAAAACAAAAGCCGGAATGTTTACCTTTAAAGTAACCATTCCGGCTTTTAAACTATAGTTTGTATTGCTTTACTGCTGCATCAGGTAGGCTTTTATGTATTCGTCCAGGTCGCCGTCCAGTACGTTCTGCACATCGGTTCTTTCAACGCCGGTTCGTACATCTTTTACCAGTTTGTAAGGGTGCAGCACGTAGTTGCGTATTTGCGATCCGAAGTCGATCTTCTTTTTGGTACTCTCGATGCGGTCGCGTTCTTCGTTGCGCTTCTCCACCTCAATCTGGTATAACCTCGATTTCAGCATCCGGATAGCGTGCTCCTTGTTCATAAGCTGCGAACGCTCGATCTGGCACTCGATCACAATACCGGTTGGCTTGTGTTTTAAGCGAACAGCAGTTTCTACTTTGTTTACGTTCTGCCCGCCCGCACCGCCTGCGCGGTAAGTATCCCATTCAATATCGCCGGGGTTCACTTCAATGTTAATGGTATCATCCACTACCGGGTAAGCAAACACCGAGGCAAACGACGTATGGCGGCGCCCACCTGAATCGAAAGGCGAAATACGCACCAAACGATGCACGCCTATTTCAGCTTTCAGGTAACCGTAAGCAAAGTCGCCGGTAATTTCAAGGGTTGCCTGTTTTATACCTGCACCATCCCCGGCCTGGTAGTTAAGCTGCTTTACGCTAAACTTATGCGACTCAGCCCACATTATATACATGCGCATCAGCATTTCAGCCCAGTCCTGGCTTTCGGTACCGCCTGCCCCCGGGTTTATTTCCAGTATCGCACTCAGTTGGTCTTCTTCGCCGCTCAGCATGCGCTTAAACTCCAGCCCTTCTATGGCTTCGGTGGTCGCTTTGGCTTCCTGGTTTATTTCTTCTTCGGTTACGTCGCCTTCTTTATAAAAATCGAACAACGTCTCGAAGTCATTATACTTCTTTTCTACTTCGTCGTAGTGGTCGGTCCATACTTTAACAGCCTTTACTTCCTTCAGCACTTTTTCAGCTTCTTTGGGGTTGTCCCAGAAATCAGGGGCTGTGGTCTGGGCCTCTATAGTTGCTACTTCAGCTTTCTTGTTATCGTAGTCAAAGGTACCTCCTCAAGGCTTCTACGCGCGCCTTTAAATCTTTTACCTGCTCTGCGGTCATCGTTTTATAGTTTATACGTTGTTGCTATACTCTGTTTTAAACAAGAAGATGCTGAAGCATACACCTCAGCGGCTATACTTCAGCATCTGTACTCAATTTATACTGTTATAAGCTTATCCTGTAGTTCCAGTTATGCAAATCTGGTGCCTCCCCTGTTTTGATCTTATCGAGCTGCGTGGCTACTGCGTTTGATATTTCGCGGCCTTCCACAGCTGGCAGGTCCATGTCTTCGCCGTTATAGTTTATAGTTGCAATCTGGGCGATAGTGGCGGCAGTGCCTGTACCAAATGCTTCCTGCAGTTTACCAGCTTTGTGAGCAGCTACAATTTCATCAACTGATATGCGACGCTCTTCTACTTTATAACCCAGGTCGCGGGCTACCTGCAAAACGCTGTCGCGGGTAATGCCGGCAAGTATAGTAGAGCTAACCGCAGGTGTAACCAGCACGCCATCAATCACGAACATCACGTTCATGGTACCTGATTCCTCGATATATTTATGCTCTTTGTGGTCGGTCCAGATAAGTTGCTGGTAGCCTCTCTCCTGCATTTTTTTAGCCGGGTACATGGCCGCACCATAGTTACCGGCAGCTTTCGCAAAACCGGCACCACCTTCGGCAGAGCGCACATACTTTGTTTCGATGGCTACACGCACCGGCGAACTATAGTAAGACGCAACCGGGCAGGTAAAAATGGCAAATCTATAGTTAGATGATGGTCTTACACCTATAAAATCGTCGGTAGCGAACATGAACGGACGAATGTATAAGGCGCTGCCGGCAGTTGGCGGCACCCAGGCAGCATCCATACGCAATAGTTGCTGCAGGCCCTGCATAAATATCTCTTCTGAAATAGGCGGAATGCACATGCGCTCCGCTGAAATGTTCAGGCGGCGGAAGTTATCGTATGGTCTGAAAAGCAGGATATCGCCATCCGCGCTACGGTAAGCTTTCATACCTTCAAAAATAGCCTGCCCGTAATGGATCGCCGACGTAGCCGGGCTCATCGACATGTTGCCGTAAGGTACGATCTCCGGGGTTTGCCAGGCGCCATCTTTAAAATCGGCTACCAGCATGTGGTCCGAAAAGATCTTACCGAACTCGATATTATTGAAGTCCAGTTCTGAAATGCGCGATTTGGCAACAGGCTGGGTAGATATAGTTAATGTATCAGTAGACATAGCTATCGTTATAGTGGTAAAGGGTAGTTAAACTCGTGGTTTCCAGGTTATCTCTTCGGCCTGCAGCTCGTGGGTCATACGGCGACCCAGCGCAAAAAGGTAATCCGACAAACGGTTCAGGTAAATGATAACCAGGTGCTCGACAGGCGATTCTTCCTGCAAACGGATGGCAATGCGCTCGGCACGGCGGCAAACGCAGCGGGCCACATGGCAAAACGATACAGACTGATGCCCACCCGGAAGTATAAATGCTTTTAAAGGCGGCACATCTTCGCTCATGGCGTCAATCTCGTGTTCAAGCAACGTAATATCGGCTTCGTGCAGGTCTGGGGTAGCCATTTTCACGTTTTTGTCCGGGTCGGTGGCCAGCGATGAGCCTATGGTAAACAACCTGTCCTGTATCTCTTTCAGGATATCGGCCCTTACGCTGTTCACTTCCTGGTCACGAACCAACCCGATGTAAGAGTTCAGTTCGTCGACAGTGCCGTATGCTTCGATGCGTAAATGCGACTTTGCCACGCGGGTTCCCCCGATCAGGGCGGTGGTGCCTTTATCGCCTGTTTTAGTGTATATCTTCATTTACCTGGTGTGCCTCCCGCATTATGGCTGCAGTGGCTATGTTATCGTTTACAGTATCCGATTCGATCAATCCATCGCGCAGGCGCACTATACGGTGTGCATACTTGGCTATGTCTTCTTCGTGGGTTACCATAATTATCGTGTTTCCTTTGGCGTGCAGGTTCTCGAACAGCTCCATGATCTCGTAAGAGGTTTTGGTATCGAGGTTACCGGTCGGCTCATCGGCTAATATTATACTTGGGTCGTTTATCAGGGCGCGGGCAATAGCCACACGCTGCCGCTGCCCACCCGACAGCTCGTTTGGTTTGTGCTTGCCACGGTTGCCCAGGCCTACGCTTTCCAGTGCTTTCTGTGCCCGCTCCTCGCGCTGCGTTTTGTTATATCCGGCATAGATCAGCGGCAGGGCCACATTCTCTAAAGAAGTCTGACGCGGCAACAGGTTAAAGGTCTGAAACACGAAACCGATCTCTTTGTTTCGGACTTCGGCCAGTTCGTTGTCGGTCATGTTGCTCACATCGTTCCCATTCAGGATGTACGTACCGCCGGTCGGGGTATCGAGACAGCCGATAATGTTCATGAGCGTAGACTTACCAGACCCTGAAGGACCCATAAAGGCCACATACTCTCCCCGGTTTATCGTAATAGAAACATCCTGCAGGGCATTGATGACTTCGGCGCCCATGCGGTATACTTTAGAGATATGATGTGTTTCGATGATGATGCTCATACGGGCTGATTTTATAGTTGCCAGTCGTCTCCTTTTTTCTCGGCAGCCTGGCGGTGGCTCTCAAACTGCTTTATAAATGTACTGTATTCTGCGGGACTAAGCAAGCCCTGCAAGGTAGCTAATGCCTGCTCTGCATAACTTGTCAAGCCTTTGTCTAAACTCTCCAGGGCATATGCTTTGTGCAGTTCCGCGCCGTATGGGTTGTAGGTAATTCCATCCAGCAGCATCTCATAAGCCGTCATTTTATCGGGCGTATACTTGGCAAAGAAGTGCGCCGCAGCAATTACCACTTCCTCATCATACAACAGGATATTTACCGCTTGTTTATACTTTTCGGCAGCTTCGCGGTCGCGGCCTTTGGCTGCTGCAATGCTGGCTTTAAAGTATAGTTTGTACCTTTTATCAAGCGGAGTCAGGTACACATTTTCCATGCGGTCTACCAGGGCATCGTAGTTTTTGGTATAGTTCCAGAGCTTAAGTTGCTGCAGGTTAAGTTTGCTGCGCAGTTCGCCTTCGGGTTGCAGTAGCGGGGCCGTTTGCTTTATAGCCTTGTTTGCGGCGCGCCATTTTTTCTGCTGCATCAGGTAATCAATGCGGCTCAGTAAGGCTACACGGTGCAGTTCTTTCTCATTTACAGCATTAACCAGGGCATCTACCTGCTGTATAGTTAATTGTGGCAGATAAGTTTGCAGGTATTTTACTTTTTCGGCGTCGGTGGCGGTGGCTATAGTTTGCGCTACGTTTTGT
This sequence comes from Pontibacter fetidus, assembly GCF_010119545.1. Taxonomy (GTDB): domain Bacteria; phylum Bacteroidota; class Bacteroidia; order Cytophagales; family Hymenobacteraceae; genus Pontibacter; species Pontibacter fetidus. Next base: position 160,279 of record NZ_JAAEAA010000002.1, read on the forward strand.
TGCAGCACCGCCTGTAGTTGGTCTGCCACCTCTTTTGCCGATGCTATCTCGGTATAGGCTACTTCCTGCAGGGCATTTGCGGCTGCTTCGGGTTGGTGGGCCAGTGCCAACGCATAGCCATGCGACAGGTATGCCTGGGCATAACCGTGGTCTTTTGCCTCTTTAAAGTAATGTGCCGCCGCACGGTAATTATTTTCTTCCAGCATCCAGATACCCAGTGCATTATAATAGTATCCGCTGCGCTCGGTAGCCGAAAGGGCCAGGTTCTCGACTATACTTCGTGCTTCTTTTGGCCGGCCGTTATAATGATGCACTAATGCCTTGCTGTATAGCAGATCTTCCTGAAACAACTGGTTGCCCGGCGATTTCAGGTAGCGATCTATGGCTTTCAGCTGCAAGGTATCGCCGTTGTTCAGCCTGCTCAGGGTCTGGTTATAAAACAGCGTAAAATCCTCTACCATCTCCAGCGAGTCGGGGGCAAAGGCATCGCCTTGTTTGTTTTCTATACCTAGTAGCTGCCTTAATGCTGCCGCGTTGCTACGCAGCGTTTTATAGTTACCGTCTTTTGCTTCTGTCAGCAGTTGGCGGGCGGGTTCCAGCAGGGCCTGCCGGGTATAAAATGCCAGCCTGTTGCTTTGTATCACTTCTTTGTCAGCACTATACTTTTCGGCCAGTTTAAAATAATAATCAACCGAGTCGGTTACGCTGGTTTGCATGTAGTGCAGTGCCATGTTGTTGTACAGCTCCGCGCTCTCCGGAAACTTATCTATCCCTTCGTGCAGTACATACAGCTTCTCAAAAAAGTATTGCTTTTCGTCGTAGAGGTTGGCCATGCGCACATACAACTTCGGGTTAGGGCGTTTGCCGGCAGCTCCTTTCAAATAAACTATTTCTTCGTTGCGCTGCGACGCCTTTCGTGCCATAGAGGCCAAACTATAGTTTGCTTTCACGTTGTTGATGTCGTACACATCGCTTTCTTCGTAAAAACGCCGGGCCAGTGCCGGGTTGTCAGAGGCTGCATACAGGTCGCCTAAATAGTTATAGTAGCCCGCTTTTGCCTGGAAATAAGTACTGTATTGCGTGCGAATGATAAGTATAGCCAAAATAACAGTGCTCATTAAAAAGAACGAGAACAGCGTGAACATACTTGGCTCATATACTACCTTGTAAACGGCTTTGCGCTCTTTTATCAGCTTCCCGAAATTAAGCATCAGGTACAGGAAAAACACGGCTCCATATACCAGGTGCGTGTAGATGATAAGCGTATGGAAAAGTACAGTGAGCGAATCGTTGGCGGTAGCAAAGGCATAACCTATAGCTAAAAAAGCTATTGTTGCAAAAAGTAGGTATAGCACCGCACCGGTCGGCCTGAACGGAAAATACTTGCCATAAAATGCCTCGCGCTGCCGCATTCCCCAGAAACCCGTTACCACCGAAAGCAATAGTATGGCATAGCCATTTACATAAATAAGGTCGGCTGGGAGATAGCCGATGTGGCGCAGGTACAGCAACAGCAGGTTAGCCAGGTATAGCCCGGCAATAAGTATGAACTGCCACAAACTATAGCGGCGTTCGGGCGTTTTGCCTTGTGTGTTTATCCAGAGCAGCGCATTAACGTTCTCATACGATACCCAGATTAGGAAAAGCAGCGTGACGATGATAGTTGCCAGTGAACTATAGTTTACCAGGTGCAGCGCTGTGAGTGAAGGTGCAAACCCGGATTCGGAGAAAATGGCTACACCCAGTACCAGCATCACTACCAGCATGGCCATCACCCGAAACCCGAAGTTAATATGCTGCCAGAACGCCTGGAAACCATAACTTAAGCCAGCCAGTAACACAATAGCTACCAGCAACATGGCCTGGCTTGGCTCCGTGCCAAAAACCTGCAACAGATCAACGTTAAATGATGCCAGGAAAAGCATCAGCAGCAAGATGCCGGCAAAGTATGGAATCTGCCGCATGGTGCTGATGGCTGCCGTATAAAACGCAATACAAACCCCGAGTATAGAGATAAAAACAACGGCTGGCCATGTTTGCACTATGGCAGGAGCTACATCAAACTGCTCCAGCACCAGGTAGCCATCGGCATACAGGGTAAATGGCTCCAGCAGCCGGGTAACCTCGTGCACCGGTACAGGCACTACCTGCAGGTCGGTAATTTTATCCCAGGTGTAGGCAGCAGTGTTGCCTTCAACATAAAAATAACCGCCCAGCAACAACGCTGCTGCTGCCAGTAGCAATAAAAAAAGATAGGGATACTTTAAAGTAGTATCCCAGTTTTTCCAGAAGTTGGTTTTACTCATAAACAGGCTTGCCTCTTACTCCAGTACCTTTGGCACTCTAAAGTAGTCGGAGTCTTTTTTAGGAGCGTTCAACAATGCTTCTTCGTGTGTAATCGTATTTTTAGCGGCATCCTCGCGCATCACATTCACTTCGGCGGTCATGTGCGTCAGAGGTTCAATGTTCTCAGTGTCCAGTTCGCTAAGTTTATCTACCCAGTTCAGGATTTTGTTCAGGTCGCCCAGCACTTCCTGCTCTTTCTCTTCGTTAAACTCCAGCCTGGCCAGGTGCGCTAATTTTCTGATGGTTTGAATATCTGTTGACATCCTTGGTATAGTTGTGTTTGGTTAACTCTTGTTGAATAATCTGAAATACGCGCTCTTTTAGTGCCGGCAGGTCTTGTAATGTCATCCCGGTGGTTTCTATAGGCTCGTGTATGATCATCTTTAGTGGATGACGGCGTATTTTAAGGCCTACTTCTTCCACGTCGGGCATAAAATGCTGGTTATACGGCATAGTAACCGGCACTACCGGTACCTGCTTTTCGATGGCTATTTTAAATGGCCCGTCTTTAAACTCCAGCAACTCTTCCCCTGCCAGCGGTGCAATCGTACCTTCCGGAAAAATTACTAAGCTGCGGCCTTCATCCAATGTCTTTTTAGACTGGATATAACTTTTGGCGCTGCTCATAGCACTTTTGCGATCTACACAAATATACAATGTTCCGTATACTTTTCCCCACAACGGCACTTTGGCAAGCGAGCTTTTCCCAACAAAATTAAGAAAACCCGGTATAGAGCGCAGCATCATGGGTATATCGAGGTACGAACTATGGTTTGGCGTAAAGATGTACCGCTGTTTCGGGTCGAATTTAAAGCGCCACTCTACCTGCAAAGGCGTTAAAAACATCCGCAAGAAAATAGATGACCAAACCCGGTTCATATTGTGTGCGTGCCTGTACCACTGCTGCTTCCGGATGAGAAGCGCCTGTACCGGATAAACAAGCACGAATGGTGCTATAAACCAGGTACAGCACCAGGTAGCATATATGCGTTGCGACAGGTATTTCAGCACTTTCATGGGTTCAAATGTAAGAATATTCCGGCATTGTTCAACGCTACCAAAACCAAGCTGCCTATAGAATAATTCAATAACGGGAAGGGGTTGTTGGTAGTATTGCCTGAGGGCTATAGTTTGTATTTGTGCTTTTGAGCATTCATGCGACGAGAGTCGAAAAGAGCCAGCGTAGCTGTAAGAAATCTTTTGTGCCCTATAATTGGAGACCTAGCAGCGTGCGCAGTTCCTGCTAGTGTCTGAGCTATAGTTCTGTAGTTCCTCTTTTGTCATCTCGAGCGAAGTCGAGGGATCTTATATGTTCTATAGTTGACTTTGCCTACTACTTGAGACAAGCCATCCTTTCAAACTTCTTGTATTCCAGGGAGCTTTAGTTACCCATCGTTTCAAGTGAGGTTTGGTGCCCTCATGGCGGGGGTAGGGGCCCTCTTTAAGGGAGGCCTCGTCTTCGGGCATCGCGCTGCTGATTTGAAGCTACCCTCGTTCCTCGGGTTGCCTAACGGCACCGCAACAAATCAAAGGCGCTCAACCCAAAGACTGATATGTTTCTCATAGCTATAGTTCGTCTATACTTTTAACCGATAAGCTTCGAGGTTTATCATGATTGTATTTTCGTAGGGACAGGTCGCGACCTGTCCGTGGATGGACTTTAACTATGAAACTATACTTGAAACTATAGCAAAGGCAGAAAAGTCCCCCTTTGAAGGGCAGGGCCGTTAAGTTCTGCCGAGAACTATCCCCTTGAGGGGATTATAGGGGTGTTATTCAGGACCAAAAAGCCTATTGTTAGCCAGTTTTAAATTCACCCGCTAATGCAAACACCCCTCTGCGCTCCCCTCAAGGGGAGAATTTGCTAGAACTTAACGGCCCTGCCCTTTGAAGGGGGCGAAGGGGGATGTTAAACGGAAACTATAAAACACCTCCCTACCCTCCTCAAGGAGGGAATTATCCTGAAATAGCCAAAACTCCTTCCCCTGTTTTTAAGGGAAGGCTGGGATGGGGTTACTTATCTAACCCCAAGTATAAAAGCAGCCTTCAGAATACCAGCAACACTAATGGCATCGGTAATCTGATTATTCAACGCCATGTGGACAGCTTCGGAAAAAGGAAGGCGTTTTATCTGCAGGTCTTCCGTTTCCTCAAAGGCAGTATCACCGGGGGTTAACTCTTCAGCTAAAAAAACAAAGCCTTCTTCGTCGGTTACGGAGTTGGAAGTATGCAAGCGGCAGATGTTGGTCCAGCGGGCGGCAGTAAACCCGGTTTCTTCCTGTAGTTCCCGCTTCGCCGATTCCAGAATGTCGTTTTCTATTAAGCCGCCACCCATGGGTATTTCCCAACTATATTCGTTCAGCGCATAACGGTATTGACCAATTAGGTAGGTATACCCTTCATTATCAATAGGTATAATACCGATAGCTTTGTTCTTAAAACTGACCACCCCATAAATCCCTTCGCCACCTTTTGGGTTAAGCACCTGGTCTTCGCGTAGTTTTATCCAGGGGTTCTGGTAAATATCTCTCGAGGAAAGGGTGGTCCAGGGGTTATGCTGCTCGTCTGTCATAGCTATAGTTTGTGTGGTGCAAAGGTAAGCAGGCGAAACTATAGCATCAGCCTTTTTGGGCTATCATTTCAATCTCTACCTGTGCATTCAAAGGCAATGCAGCTACGCCTATAGTGGTGCGTGCCGGGTATGGCTCTGAAAACTGTGTTTTGTACACCTCGTTCATCGCTCCAAAATTCGCCATATCAGTCAGGAATACATTCACTTTTATTACATCGTCCGGGCCTAGGCCAGCGGCTTTAAGTACAGCAAACAGGTTAACAAAACATTGCTTCGTCTGGGCCGATATGTCCCCTTCCACTAGTTTTCCAATGGCAGCATCTATCGGTGTCTGGCCGGATAAGTATAACAGGTTACCGGTTTCTACGGCATGAGAGTAAGGGCCAACGGAAACGGCGCCTTCGGCGGTAAAAGCTTTTCTGGGCATAGGTTTTCGTTTAGATATATCAGTTAACTTTTTGTGCTCTAAAACACTTGGCTTCTGCTATATACTTATACTAACAAATCTATTATCTGGCATATTTTCCTTCCTTACTGTTATTAGTTTTTAAGTATATACCTTATTTCTTCCATGTATTTTTGGAAGTGCAATATTTGAATGTACGATACTATTTTTACTAACTCTATTCCACTTATCTGTTAAATATTGACATTCAAATGATGTCGTTATCATTCCCTTTTTCTGGATGATCCGAGTTTCATAATTAAGAAGTTTATCTAACTCTCTGAATGAATATTTTAGAAGTTGCATGATCCATTCAAGATTATTTTCATAGTTATTTTCACATGCTTCATACCAAAAATACTTTTCAGGTGCGGATTTTAAAGTTGCCCCAATATTTAAGGTAGTCCAATTACTTTCTATCCATAAATAGTAATTATATAATTTCTGTTCTGCAGTCAGAATCAGGACATCAAGTTCATGTTCTGTTTCTCTCGGCTGAAATATAGCTGTATCAAAATGTTGTCTAATTTTCTCAAGAAATTCAACAGAAGTCATAGATTATACTACTTATAATTCTGAATCTCTACAACGCACCAGCCTTTATCTCATCCACTACATCCGGGTCGAGCAAGGTGGTGGTGTCGCCTAGATTAGAGGTGTCGCCTTCGGCAACTTTGCGCAGAATGCGGCGCATGATCTTTCCGGAGCGGGTTTTGGGCAGTCCGCTCACAATCTGAATCTTATCTGGCTTGGCGATCTTTCCTATCTTTTCTACTACGGTTTCTATGATCTCGGCACGCAGGTAATCTTCGCGCTCCGGCTTTTCTTTGCAGATTACAAAGGCATAGATCCCCTGCCCTTTCAGGTCGTGTGGGTAGCCTACTACCGCCGATTCTACTACATGCTGGTTATGGTTAATGGCCTCTTCGATCTCAGCTGTCCCGAAACGGTGACCTGATACGTTGATCACATCATCTACCCGACCGATAATGCGGTATAGGCCATTTTCGTCGCGCTTGGCGCCATCGCCGGTAAAGTATAAGCCTTTGTAAGTAGAGAAATAGCTCAGGCGGCAGCGCTCGTGGTCGCCGTAGGTAGTCCGTATAATGCCCGGCCACGGAAACTTCATGCACAAGTGACCTTCTACTTCGTTTTCGGTTATTTCGGTGCCGTCGCTGTTTACAAGTATAGGCTGTATGCCCGGCAACGGAAACGCCGCGTGGGCCGGTTTGGTAGGCGTAACATTGGCCAGCGAAGAGATCATAATCCCCCCGGTCTCGGTTTGCCACCAGGTATCTACCAACGGACAGCGCTCTTTACCTACGTGCGTGTGGTACCAGTGCCAGGCTTCCTCGTTTATAGGCTCACCCACCGACCCCAGCACTTTCAGGGAATCTAAACTATAGGACAGCACATCATCAATATCGCCGCTCATCAATGATCGTATAGCTGTTGGCGCAGTGTAGAAAATACTCACCCCAAACTTATCGCATACCTGCCAGAAACGGCCCATATCCGGGTAAGTAGGTACGCCTTCAAACATCAGCGTGGTAGCGCCACTCAGCAGTGGGCCATATAAAAGATAAGTGTGGCCGGTTATCCACCCGATGTCGGCGGTGCACCAATACACATCGCTTTCTTCGTACTGAAACACGTTCATGAAGGTATACTGGGCATACACCATGTAGCCACCGCAGGTATGCACCACGCCTTTTGGTTTACCCGTAGAGCCCGAAGTATACAAGATAAACAGCATGTCTTCGGCATCCATTTCTTCGGCAGGGCACTCTTTGCTTACCCCTTGTACCTCGTCGTGGTACCACACATCGCGGCCTTCCACCATATTTACAGCCCAGCCCAGGCGCTCTACAACTATAACTTTTTCTACAGATGGGCAGCTTTCCAAGGCTTCGTCTACCACACGTTTTACCGGAATCTGTTTTGAGCCACGGTTCAGGCCATCAGAGGTTAGTACCATTTTGGCGCCAGCATCATTAATTCTGTCGGCCATAGCTACTGCCGAGAAGCCAGCAAAAATAACCGAGTGAATGGCCCCGATACGCGCACAGGCCAGCACAGCAAATGCGAGTTCCGGAATCATGGGCATGTAAATACACACACGGTCGCCTTTCTGCACACCATTCTTTTTAAGCACATTGGCAAACTGGCATACGCGCTCGTGCAGCTCGCGGTAGGTAAAGCGCACAAAGCGTTCTTTGGGGTCGTTAGGCTCCCAGATCAGGGCCAGTTTGTTGCCGCGGGTTTTCAGGTGGCGGTCCAGGCAGTTTTCGGTAATGTTCAGTTTCCCGCCTTTAAACCACTTCACGTCCGGCTCTTCAAAATTCCATTCCAGGGTAGTGTTCCACTTTTTGCGCCAGGTAAAGGTGCTGGCAATGTCGCCCCAAAAACCTTCGGGGTCTTCTACACTGCGTTTGTATACCTGCTGGTACTGTTCAAAGGTTTTTATCTGGAAGTTATTCATCATGGCTCAGGTATGTTTGGTATGTAAGGTCGGGTTTATTTCTGTAAGAAAGCGTTGCCAATTTCCTTTTCTCTAAAGCGGTCGTGGATCTCAGTAAGTATAACAGGGTCGTCTATAGTGGATGGGATGGCGTAATGCTCGCCGTCGGCTATGTTACGGATAATCTTGCGCAATATTTTGCCGGACCGGGTTTTGGGCAGGCGCTTTACCAGCAAGGCATTTCTGAAGTAAGCAACAGCCCCTATTTTCTCACGAATGAGTGCGATAAGTTCCTGTTCCAGTTGCGCTTCGGTTATAGTCTGGCCATCTTTTAAAACTACCAGCCCAACAGGTCGCTGGCCACGCAGGTCGTCGGCTATGCCTACCACCGCACATTCGGCCACGGCATTATGCGAGGCTACCATTTCTTCCATTTCGCCGGTAGATAAGCGGTGCCCCGACACGTTGATTACATCATCGATTCGCCCCATAATATACACGTAGCCGTCTTCGTCAATGTAACCGCCATCGCCGGTCATGTAATACCCCGGAAAACGCTCCAGGTAAGACTTCCGGAAACGGACATCATCTTCCCAAAGTGTTGGCAGGCAGCCCGGAGGCAGAGGCAGTTTTACCGCTACGGAGCCTTCCTGCAGGGGTATCAGTTCCTGCCCGTCTTCGCCTAAAATCTCAACTTTGTACCCACACACCGGTTTGCCCGCAGAACCCGCCTTGGCAGGTATAAGCCCGTAGCCTACCATATTTGCCACCATCGGCCACCCCGATTCGGTTTGCCACCAATGGTCTATTACAGGCACTTTCAGCAGATCTTTAGCCCAGTAATAGGTAGCAGGGTCGCAGCGCTCGCCGGCCAAAAACAGGTATTTAAGAGAGGGCAGGTCGTATAGTTTCTTAAACTTGCCATCGGGGTCTTCTTTTTTAATGGCGCGGATAGCGGTTGGCGCTGTAAACAATACCTTAACCTGGTGCTGCTGAATAATGCGCCAGAACGTACCGGCATCGGGGGTACGCACTGGCTTGCCCTCGAACAAAACCGTAGTGCAACCATGTATAAGCGGCGCATATACCAGGTACGAGTGACCTACAGCCCAACCCACATCCGAAGCCGCCCAGAACACATCGCCCGGGTCAACACCGTACACTGCTTTCATGCTATACTTTAGTGCAACCGCATGGCCACCGTTATCCCGGATAATGCCTTTGGGTTTGCCGGTGGTGCCCGACGTATACAGTACATACAGTGGGTCCAGAGCATCAACAGGTACGCAGTCGGCAGGCGCGGCTTTTTGCCATACTTCCATAAAATCGAGGTCGCGGCCGGGTTGCATGTCAGCTACCACATACGGGCGCTGCAAAACTATCGTATGGGCTGGTTTATGTTTACTGTCATTCAGGGCTTTGTCGAGCAGCGGTTTATACGGAATGTATTTATCGAATTCGATACCGCAGGAGGCAGAAATAACCACTTTCGGTTTGGCATCATCTACCCTGACAGTAAGCTCGTGCGGGGCAAACCCACCAAACACTACCGAATGTATAGCGCCTAACCGCGCACAGGCCAACATCGCTACAACAGCTTCGGGTATTACCGGCATATAAATTACCACCGTATCGCCTTTGCCCACACCCAGGTCGCGCAACGCCCCTGCAAAACGGGCCACCATATCCCGGAACTCGCGGTAACTATAGCTGCGCACCGTATCGGTCACCGGCGAGTCGTAGATCATAGCAATCTGGTCGGCGCGACCATTTTCTACGTGGTAGTCCAGGGCCAGGTAAGCTGTGTTTAGTTTACCTCCCTTAAACCACCGGTAAAAGCCGTTTTCGTCGCTGCTCAGTACCTGCTCGGGTTGCTGGTACCAGGCAATCTGGGCGGCCTGTTCACGCCAAAAAGCTTCGGGGTCGGTTATACTTTGGTTGTAAGCTGCAGTGTACGATTTTGAAGTGTCTGCTATAGTTTCCATGGCTGCGGCGTTTATAGTTACTTATACTTAAGTCAGTTGCAGTTTTATTCAGAGCTAATGGCGCAGAAAGAACGTTTTACTAAACTACAGGTCTGTTCTTACTTTATCACATTGCTTAAGGCTATGTTTTGTACCTGGCGGTTATCCATTTAGTACGCGTACCTTTCACATCCCTTTTCCAATCCGTATCTACGCTTCCGGCTTTTAAGCTGCCATCCTTCGCTACATCAATTTAGTAAATTATACTTACATATGCAGATACTAATGCTAAACTATAGTTCAGGAATTACACAAGACGTTTCAGCTATAAAAAAAGCCCGGCAAATATGCACAGGCTATAGTTTTATGATCAATGGTAAGTTTAAACGTGGTTACATGTTCCGCACATCCTGTATCACATCGCTATAGTTGGCGGTGTTGTGCATAAGGTGGATAATCTTGTGAGCTACTGTTTCGGGTTGGGCCAGCTGGTTACTGGCTTTATAGTCTCTAAACTTTTCTACAGTACTAAAGCGACCGGCATCGGCTTCTCTGATATTCTCTTGCATGGCTGTATCCACCACTCCCGGCGACAATGCATATACTTTAACACCCGAGCCACGCATGTCCTGTTCTTTTTGTATGGTCATGGAAAGCATATCCAGAGCTGCTTTTGAAGCACAGTAACTAGCCCAGCCATCAATCGGGTATTTTCCGGCACCGGAGCTGATGTTAACTATAAGCTTTTCAGCGGGGTGCTGCTGATACACTTTCAGAAACGTGTTCATGAGCATAGCTGGCACAATCACGTTCACATCAAACACAAACTCGAAGCGCTCGTTCGGCATTCCCTCGCCCACATACCCGATATCACCCATTACACCAGCATTGTTTACAAGTACCAGCTTTTCAGCATTGTTAAATGGCATAAATACTTTCTGCAGGTTATGCTCCACGGCCGGTATATCTGAGAAATCTAAAGGCTGGTGATGGTAGTTTTTATGGGTGATGGTGCTATTGCGGCAAACACCAATTACCCGGTTGTTATCGTCTTTCAGTAGTTCTTCGGCCAGGGCCTTGCCGATCCCTTTGCTGGTTCCGGTTATGATGTAGTAGTTCACGGGCATTTATAGTTAAAGAGTTTTGGAGTTTATGAGTTAGAGAGTTATCAATTACGAATATGGCTAAGAGAAAGGTTAATTCCTTTTTAGAAGCATAAAGTATGGATTATGCGCCGAAAACAAAAGCCGGCAGCTCTGCTTCTGCAAAACTGCCGGCTTTTCTGTAAACTTAAGTCAACTATAGCTGAGCGAGTCTGGAGACTCGCGCCCACCCTTCGTCACCGATTGGATACCGGCGCCAGTTGATAGTTTACCTTTCTAACTTTTTAACTTCCAAACTTTCTAACTATAGAATGTATTCGCTCAGGTCGCGGTTCTTCACCATGCCAGCCAGTTTCTCCTGCACCATTTCGCGGGTAACTACGATCTTGGCATTGGCGCCTATTTTATCTGGTACATCAAATAGGATGTCGTTCAGCAGGCGGCTCATGATGGTTTGCAAACGACGCGCTCCGATATTCTCCACTTCTGCATTTACCTCATAAGCCATACTTGCTATTTCGTCCAGGGCCTCGTCGTTAAAGGTCAGCGATACGTTCTCGGATCCTAGCAAGGCCTCGTACTGCTTGGTAAGCGCATTTTTCGGGAACTTCAGAATCTGGTAGAAGTCTTCCTTGGTCAGGCTCTGTAACTCCACACGAATCGGGAAACGGCCCTGCAACTCAGGTATAAGATCGGATGGCTTGGCCACATGGAATGCACCAGCTGCTATAAACAGAATATGGTCGGTGTTGATGATGCCGTACTTGGTGTTTACGGTAGAGCCCTCAACTATAGGTAACAGGTCGCGCTGCACCCCTTCGCGGCTCACATCCGGACCGCTACCTTTTTTGCTCGAGCTGGCCACTTTGTCAATTTCATCTATAAAAATAACGCCGGAGTTTTCAGCCTTAAAGATCGCCTCTTCTTTCACCTCGTCCATATCGATGAGCTTGGCAGCTTCTTCTTCTAATAGAATTTTGCGGGCTTCCGCAATCGTAACTTTGCGCTTTTTAGTCTTCTTCGGCATCATGCCACTGATCATCTCCTGGATGTTCATCATCGATGCTTCGTCCATGCCCGGCCCCATTACACCCATGCCCGGCATAGCGCTCTGCTGAATACGGATCTCGATCTTGCGGTCTTCCAATTCGCCGTTGCGTATCTTTTCCCGGAATTTATCGCGGGTGCGTTCGTTCAGTTCGTAATCAGTATCAGGCATTACGTTGGGGTCTGATGACATAGTTACCGGCGACCCAGCACGCCCCTGAATTGGTGGGATAAGGGCATCCAGTATAATGTCTTCCACCAATTCAGCGGCTTTTACTTTTACCTCTTCTTTTTTGCGGGTCTTTACCATATTCACGGCTTGCTCCACAAGGTCGCGCACCATGCTTTCAACGTCACGCCCCACATAGCCCACTTCAGTAAATTTAGAGGCTTCTACTTTGGTAAAGGGCGCATCTGCGATCTTGGCCAGGCGGCGGGCAATCTCGGTTTTACCCACACCCGTAGCCCCGATCATCAGTATATTGTTGGGTACGATCTCTTTCTGAATGCTTTCGTCGGCGTTCATGCGGCGCCAGCGGTTACGAAGCGCAATGGCAACGTTACGCTTGGCATCCTGTTGCCCGATAATATATTTATCCAGCTCCGCTACGATCTGGGCTGGCGTTAAATGTTCCAGGGAATCTAACATCTTTAAGTTTTTAAGTATAAATAAAGTGGCTGCTATACAAACAGCCAGGTGTTATTCAGTGTTTTTACGCTTCAGCAACGTACTGGTATCAGTACTTATAGTTACGTAATGGCTCGCGCCCGACGGATGATAAAAAGCGCTGCTATAGTTCAGTTCAAAGGTCCGTACCCGTAACATAGCTCCCAACGAAAAGCCTGCTCCACCAGAAGCATTCTCTAAACGCAACTCTTTACGTCGTAAATGGTTATACCCGGCCCGCACCTTAAAGTTTTTGCTAAAGATAAACTCAGAACCAACCACAAAATGCCTGGCCAGTTTATCGCCAAACGTTTTTTCCTGTTCTATCTCATTTCCATTTTCATCGAGGCGACCTTTGGCATTTGGGTCTAAGTATACAACGTCGAACTGGTATAGGTGGTGTGCTGTCAGCGAAAGTCGTACGGGCATGTGTTCCGGTTTATAGCTGGCACCTAATTGCGCATCAAAAGGCATGTTCTGTCGATCACCATCATCAAAAGGTTTTACCTGGTAACCAATGTTCTTAAATGCCAGGCCTATAGTTAGATCTTTCTCCGGATGCTTGAACAAGCCACCTACATCAGCCAACATACCAACTGCCTTGTTACCAGCTATACTTGATACGGCCAGTTTTGCGGTGGCTCCAATCGTAAATGCTTCGGCTTGGCGCGCATGGCTCACGCTCAACGTATAATCGTTAACGGTAAAACTGCCTTCTGCCTGGCCGGTGGCATCGCGTTGCACAAAATCGCCATAGTTCAGGTAATTTATACTTGCCGCCCAGCGCCCCAGCTTCTCATGGTTAAAAGCATACCCCGCATTACTCTGCTTGATATCGGCTAAATAACCTACATAACTCAAGCTCAGTTGCCGGTCCATTTCAGCGTTCAGCAAAGCCGGGTTGGCAGCTACCATATTCACATCATGTCCGAACGAGCTTACGTTTATACTTCCGAGGGCGGCTTGTTTGGAGCTAACGGGTAACTCCAAAAACGTAAAAGCACGCTGCCCTCCTACCTGCGCCGCGAGCGGTAGGCTCAACAGCAAACAAAGCAAGAGGGCAGCAGTGTATTTCATGTTATTTTTGAGTGAGTGAATATTTCTGTCATCCCGATTTCAGGAGAGATCTATCTGGAATTCAAAATAGATTTCTCACCTTGTTCGAAATAGCAACTATAAGTTAATTTAAAATTCGCTCATCCACTCAATCAAAGTTCAAAATCAGTCCTTACTCCACTTCCATCTTTCGGTCTTCGGTAACGGTCAGGTCAAGTGGGTGCTTTACTTTTTCTTTCAGCAGGGCTATTTTAATCACGTCATCTACCTTATCCACGTAATGGATGTTCAGGCCTTTGATGTATTGCTCCGGGATCTCGTTTATATCTTTGCGGTTTTTCTGGCAAAGTATAATATCCGTTACACCGGCGCGCTTGGCAGCCAGTATCTTTTCTTTTATACCACCTACCGGCAACACTTTACCACGCAACGTAATCTCACCAGTCATGGCTAAACGGCTACGCACTTTACGTTGCGTAAACATTGATGCAATAGACGTAAAAATAGCAATACCTGCCGATGGCCCGTCTTTTGGAACAGCACCTTCGGGGAAGTGGATATGCAGGTCGTACTGGTCAAAAATTCTATAGTCTATATCCAGCAAATTGGCATGGGCTTTCAGGTAAGAAAGTGCCGTAACTGCCGATTCCTTCATCACATCACCTAACTGTCCGGATAGTGTAAGCTTACCTTTACCCTTGCTAAGTATAGATTCCACGAACAGGATGTCACCGCCAACGGATGTCCAGGCCAGGCCTGTAACCACGCCAGCTGTATCAATATCCTGGTAGATCTCTTTGTCGAAGATTTCGGCACCCATAATTTTGGTTACATCTTCCGGCTTTATAGTATGCGGATATTCTTCTTCCATCGCCTTTAGTTTGGCAATGTGGCGTACCAGCTGGCCTATTTTACGCTCAAGGCTACGCACACCCGATTCACGGGTATAGTCCTCAATTACTTTCTGCAGGGCTGGTTTTGTGATCTTTACATCTTCTTCCAGCAAGCCGTGCTCTTTTATCTGCTTTGGTACCAGGTGGCGTTTTGCTATTTCTAGCTTCTCTTCCATCGTATAACCGGTCAGCTCAATAATTTCCATACGGTCGCGCAGGGCAGGCTGTATGGTATCCAGTGAGTTGGCAGTAGCTATGAAAAGGACTTTCGACAGATCATATTCCACATCCAGGTAGTTATCCATAAACGTGTGATTCTGCTCCGGGTCCAGTACCTCCAGCAAAGCTGAAGACGGATCGCCACGGAAGTCAGAAGCAAGCTTATCGATCTCGTCCAGGATGATAACCGGGTTACCAGAACCTACTTTTTTGATCTGGCTGATGATCTTACCGGGCATAGCGCCAACATACGTTCTTCTATGGCCACGAATTTCTGCTTCATCCCTAACACCACCCAGTGACATTCTGACATACTTACGACCCAAACTTGCAGCTATAGAACGACCAAGTGAGGTTTTACCAACACCCGGAGGACCGTACAGGCAAAGTATAGGCGCCTTCATATCGTTTTTCAGCTTTAGTACAGCCAGGTACTCCAGGATGCGTTCCTTTACTTTCTCCAGTCCGTAATGGTCTGTGTCCAGTATCTTTTTGGTGCGCTTCAGGTTAAAGTTGTCCTTGGTATACTCTTTCCAAGGCAGGTCCAACAAAAACTCGATATAGTTTACCGCTACCGGGTATTCAGCAGCCTGCGGGTTAAGGCGGGCCAGTTTGTCTATCTCTTTTTTGAAATGCTTGGCAACAGCTTCCGGCCATTTTTTCTTTACAGCGCGGTCCCTGAAGTTCTCGATTTCCTTGTCCGGACCTTCCTGCCCCAACTCATCCTGCAACACTTTAATCTGCTGACGCAGGAAATAGTCGCGCTGCTGCTGGTCTATATCAGTATGTACTTTGGTATGAATTTCCTGCTTCAGCTCCAGTAACTGTACTTCGCGCAACATAAGCTGTAGCAACTGTGTGCCACGCTCTGTGCCGTCGTTCACTTCCAGTAGCTGCTGTTTCTGAGCAACTTCTACATTCAGGTTACTCGACAGGAAATGCGTCAGGAAAGCAGGGCTATCAATGTTATCAAGCGCAACCTGGGCTTCCTGCGGTATCTCAGGGTTCAGCTTCAGTATCTTGGCAGCAGCATCTTTCAGCGACTGTACTAGTGCTTTTACTTCCTTATCTTTTTTGTTCAGGTTAGTTTCCTGGCAGTAACTTACACGCGCTGTTAAGTAAGGGTCTTCCTGGGTTATCTCCTCGATCTTAAAGCGGCTATGGCCTTGTATAATTATAGTTGTGTTGCCGTCAGGCAGCACCAGCATCTTAAGTATACGCGCCACCGTACCAACACTAAACAGGTCTTCCGGCGATGGGTCGTCGGCGTTCGTGTTTTTCTGGGCTACTACCCCAATGGTTTTATCGCCTTTGTAGGCTTTGCGTACCAGGCGCACCGATTTTTTACGGCTAACAGTAATAGGCAATACAACACCCGGAAAAAGTACGGTGTTGCGCACAGCAAGTATAGGCAGCTCTGCCGGGAGTTCTGCCGCAGGTATTTCTTCTTCAGGGTCTGTGGTGATGACCGAGATCACTTCACCGTTGTCGTTATCAGAAGCTGAGCTAAGTAAAAGGTTATGCAGAAAGTTATTCAAAGTATAGTTCATAGTTTGTGTCAATGCCAGAATGACATAAAAAAGGCCATACACATGGCTTTTTCCGAATTGATGTACTATAGTCAAGACTTGTGCCAACTATAGATCACTGACGCAATGGTTCAGGGTTAAAGATATCAGGTATTTTGCCTAAAATAAAATGACATGCCAGGTATTTAATTACAAAAATATAGTTCAAAATTAATATCTTTGACCATCAGGTAAAAAGAAGCGGAAAATGAACAGATTGTACCTGCTTAGGTTACTTTTCATACTTATACCAGCGCTTTGTCAGGCACAGGAGTATAAGCATATTCCCCTTGAGTCTGGATCGGGCATGAAGGTGCACAAAAAAGCCCCGAAGCAGGAAGTACAGATCACGTTCCCGAACCTGAACAAACTCCCCTACTACCACGACGAGAAAAAACTCTCTGCCATCCAAAAGCTGGAAAAAAAACGACGCTACAACGAAGTGCTCCCGCTGCTGGAGGCTTACGTGAACAACTTCGGGATAGAGAACTTTTACAAAGATACTCCCCTGATATGGCGACTGGGCCAGTTACTCGAAAAACAAGGCCAGGCCGATAAAGCAAAAGCACTTTACCGGATGGTGCTCAAACACCACCGCTCCGACGTACGCCGGGTTTACTCTTACTACGACTCGCTGGAGCAGAATACCAAAGACTATTATGTTCCGCTGAAATACTATTACGAGATGGTGGAATACCGCAAGTCGGTTGCCACGTTTCAGCCTCCCAAAGGTGTTTACCTGAACATGGGTAACTCCATCAACTCTCCTTTCGAAGATTACGGCCCAACTATAAACTCTGAAGATGAGGTATTGATATTTACTTCGCAGCGCAACACACAAGGTATTAACGGCCGCGCCAACGAAGACCTTTTCTACTCCCGCCAGGAAAACGGCTACTGGGAAACAGCAAAATCTTTTGGCAAACCTATAAACAGCATTTACAACGAAGGCTCTGCCTGCCTTAGCCGAGACGGCAACACCTTATACTTTGCCCGCTGCGAATCGCCGGATGGGTATGGAAACTGTGACCTGTATGTGGCTACCAAACAAGAAGATGGTACCTGGGGCAATATTCAAAATCTGGGTGCCGAGGTAAATTCCTCCGCCTGGGACTCGCAACCCACCCTTACCGCTAACGAGGATACAATTTACTTTGCCTCCGACAGGCTGGGCGGTTTCGGATTATCAGATATTTATTATACTTACAAAAACAGGAAAGGCGAATGGTCTAAAGCGGAAAATGCCGGCCCAGTAATAAACACCCGCGAAAGCGAAGTAAGCCCGTTCTTTCACCCGCTTTACCAGGTTCTATACTTTAGCTCACGCGGGCAGCTATACAACTTCGGCGATTTCGATATTTATAAAACATACCGTGTAGGTGGCCAGTGGCAGGAGCCACGCAATATTGGCCCATTAGTTAACGGCCGTGGCAGTGAGTATTATTTTTCTATCGACTCCAAGTCTAAGAACTTATACTATGCCCGCTCCGAAGCCAGCGACCTGCATAACCTCGACCTATTTTCGTTTCCGCTGCCCATGGAAGCGCACCCACTGGCTGTAACCAAAATAGAAGGAACACTTGTTGATTCGCTTACTAACAAACCGCTTTCAGGTATCATCTCCGTCATCGACCTGGAAAATGGCATCGAGATTTCGTCCAAGTATATCCGCCCGGACGGCACCTTTGAGTTTGACCTGATCGACAACACCAAGTACATGATGCTGATACAGAGCCCTGACTTCTTTACCATAGAGCGGGAGATCTCACTGCAGCAGGATACTGCTTTTCAAATTATGACCACACTAATAGATTATAGTGTGCCGTTAGTGTTTAAGAATATCGAATTTGACCAGAACGAGTCGGACATAAAAGACGGCATGAAACCCATACTGGATGAAGTGGCGTTATTCCTCTTAGATCATCCGACGTATAGGTTAGAGATATCAGGCCATACGGATAGTGCCGGCGACCCGGAATTTAACTTTACGCTGTCGCAGGACCGGGCCGATGCTATCCGGAAATACATTGAGCAGGAAGGCAATATTGGCCACGGGCGTATAGAGTCGTTTGGTTTTGGCAGCAGCAAGCCCCTGCGCGAAGAGAAAAATGAAGAAGACCGCCGCATAAACCGCCGGGTAGAGTTTAAAGTAATTAAACCAGAGAAAGTAGACAGAGGCGGTCGGTAAATTAAAACTATAGTATGCCTTTTACGGCCGCACACCCAGCACTTATTTTACCCCTGCAACGCCTGCAAAGCCGGTGGCTCTCTGTTACCGGACTTATAGTTGGAAGTATAGCCCCGGATTTTGCCTACTTTATATCGTACCGCAGCTTTGGCAAGTTAAGCCATTCTATTAAAGGCATTTTTATTTTTGACCTGCCCATGGCGCTGGCACTGGCTATACTTTTCCATGTGCTGGTTCGGGAGCAGGTAATTTCTAACTTGCCAGACTATTTCAGGAAACGGGCATTAGCGGTTAAGCCTGTAAAACTGGGGAGCTACCTGCTGCGCAATGGGCACATCTTTGCTATTTCAGCTATCATCGGTTCTTTTACGCACTTGTTCTGGGACAGCTTTACGCACGAACAGGAGTTTTTTGTACGCAACTATAAAGGCTTTTTTCTGCAGCGCGTGTCATTGGGGTTGATTGACCTGCCGCTTTCGCGGGTTATACAGCATACCAGTACCTTTGTTGGGCTTGGGTTTATACTTTGGCATATCAGCACGCTACCAACTATAGCTATTAAACCAAAGCCTTGGCTCTCGTGGATGCCTTACTGGATACTGGTTGGTTTTATAGGCACTTTGTTTATGTTGACGAACCTACCCTACCGGCTCCAACTCACCAACCTCGAAAGATTAGTAGTACCTTTCTTAACAGGTAACCTGGTGGCTGTTATATTGTTAGGAGCTCTTTTTAAACTACAGTCTATGCTTTGGGGCAGTCGAGCTGGTTAGAACGTTAGTTTCTTTCCGGTCTCATCGCGCTGCAACAGCATGCTCTGCACTTTGCCTTTGTAATCCAGGTTCACGATGTTCATCTGGTCATCAAACACCTCGGTAAGCACCGCATTCTTAATGTATAGTTCCGACAGGTTTGCATTTTGCACAGGCACTTCCAGGTATACCCAAACCACATCTGCTTCTTCTTCAGAGCCAATAAAGCGTTGCTTTAGCGGCTTACCTTTTGTTACTTCAAACGACATAGACGCTGCCATATACCCTGCCAGTTGCTGTTTTATACTTTCAGAGTTGGCACTATAGGTAACTTTGCTTTTGCTTCTTTTTGTTAAAGCGTTCTCCAGGTCATCGGTATAAACCTTAATAGCAACCTGCAGGCTTTGCGTGCGCGGGTTAAACTTGATATCGGTAATGCTGGAATGGTAGTCGTGGGCCATAGCTACAGTACTACCTAACAGGCAAAGTATAGCTACTAAAAGGGTTTTGATATGCATGGTTTATACTTGATAACTCTGGTCTGCGAAAACTATAGCTGTTGTATCAACTAAGGCTATACATTCAAATGGTAAGATACTTTTTTCCTGTATCAATTACTGAACCAGATTACAGATTCTATAGTTCAGCTCGGCTTATAGTTAACAAAAACGCTGTCGTTTTGCGGCGACAGCGTTTTTGTTTATAGTTAGTTATACTTCTGTTTTGTTAGAAGAGCAACTTAAATACGTCGTTAAAGATCGCGAAAGCCATCAAGCCTAACAGCAACACCATTCCTACTTTTTGGGCGTTCTCGAGGAAATTATCCGAAGGCTTGCGACCGCTGATCATCTCGTAAGTCAGGAACATAACGTGGCCGCCATCCAGCGCCGGAATCGGCAGGAAGTTCATAAAGGCCAACACCATAGACAGCATAGCCGTTATAGACCAGAATTTATACCAGTTAAAGGTATCACCGAAGATCTGCGCTATCCCTATTGGGCCGCTCACTGATTTAGAAGCCGAAACCTCGCCACGGAATATCTTTCCAAAGCCTTTAAGGTTAGCGGTAATTACACCAAAGGCCTGCTCCGTACCAGCCGGAATTGCTTCACCGATGCTATATTCTTTTGTAGCATAGTTCAGCAATGGTTTCTGAATAAAGCCCAGCGTGCCGTCTGCTTCTACATTAGCTTTCAGGTCGATCACTTTCTCGCCACGCTCCACCTGCATCGTTATCGGTTTTCCGGCATTCTTAACCATCAGTTGTCTAAACTCATCGAAGAAGCGGGCTTCCTGGCCGTTAACAGTCAGGATATAATCGCCGGGTTGTAGGCCGGCATCAGCTGCATTGCTGCCTGCCATTACCTGGTCAACCATAAACGGTTGGCGCGGCTGCACAAACAACATGCGCTCTTCCTTATCGGCCAGCTTATCCATCAGGTCAACCGGCACAGGTATGTTTACTTTTTCGCCGTTGCGCTCTACTGTATAAAATGCATCCTGGTTTAGTAAGGCATCCATCGAGTAAACGTCTTCAAACTTCTCCAGTGGTTTGCCATTTACGGCCACAATTTTATCGCCCGTCTGGAAACCGATCTCTTTACCTATCTCGTTAGGAGCTACGCCATACTTTACTTCTTTTGCCGGCAGGTAATTTTCGCCATAGTTATAAGTAAGACAAATGTAAATAACGATACCTGTAATCACGTTTACAATAATACCTCCCATCATAACTATAAGGCGCTGCCAGGCTGGTTTAGCGCGGAACTCCCATGGTTTTGGTTCTTCTTTCAGTGCTTCTGTGTCCATCGACTCATCCACCATACCCGAGATCTTCACGAAGCCACCCAGCGGAATAAGGCCCAGCATATATTCTGTTTCGCCTATCTTTTTACCGAATACTTTTGGCGGAAAACCGATGGCGTACTTCTCTACGCGCATGCCAAACCACTTTGCTGTGAGCATGTGCCCCAGTTCGTGCAAACCAACTAAAATTGTAAGTCCCAGAATTAACTGGGCAACCATGATTACTATGTCCATCTAAGAAAAATATGCAAGTATAATTTGTGTTAAAAAGAACCGATAACTGGCTAAATCGTTTTGTTTTTCACAAAATCGGTGGCCAGCAGGCGGGTTTCCCTATCTGTATCAACATAGTCCGAGAGAGAAGGGTTTGCAATATACGTAACTTTTGCCATACAGCTTTCTATCAGATCCGACATCTCCAGAAATCCGACTTCGTCTTTTAAGAAAGCGCTTACAGCTACTTCATTAGCCGCATTAAGTATACACGGCATATTTCCGCCCTGCGCCATCGCATCAAAAGCCAGCTGCAAATTCCGGAAGGTCTTCAGGTCAGGCTGCTCAAAGGTAAGCTGCGGGTAATCCATAAAGTTGAATCTCGGAAAATCAGACTTCAGGCGATTTGGGTAACCCATGGCATACTGTATCGGCAGTTTCATATCAGGCAGGCCCATTTGTGCTTTTAGAGAGCCATCCTCAAACTGCACCAATGAGTGGATGATAGACTGCGGATGCACCACCACTTCGATCTGATCGTTGCGCAGCCCGAACAGCCACTTTGCTTCAATCACTTCCAGACCTTTGTTCATCAGGCTGGCCGAGTCTATCGTTATCTTGGCGCCCATGTCCCAGTTCGGGTGTTTCAGGGCCTGGGCTTTGGTTACAAATTTAAGCTCCTCTATAGTTCTGCCACGGAATGGCCCACCAGAGGCGGTAAGTATAATTTTCTCGATTGGGTTATGGAACTCACCAGCCAGGCACTGAAAAATAGCGCTATGCTCAGAATCAACAGGGTAAATGTTCACACCTTTTTCACGTGCCAGTTCAGTTATCAGCTGACCTGCTACTACCAGGGTTTCTTTGTTGGCTAAGGCAATTTCTTTACCGGCTTGTATGGCGCGTATCGTTGGCTGAAGTCCGGCATACCCGACCATAGCGGTCAGCACCATATCCACGGTACCCATCTCTACTACTGAGCACAGGGCACTGGCACCGGCGTAGACTTTTATGTCCTCGTGCTGCAGGGCATCGCGCACCTGTTCGTACAAGTCTTCGCGACCAATTACGACCACATTAGGCTTAAACAACAAGGCCTGTTCAATCAGCAGATCAGCATTATTATAAGCGGTTATAACTTCCAGTTCAAAACTCTCCGGGTTGGCCGCAATCACGTCCAGCGCTTGCGTACCAATAGAGCCTGTTGAACCAAGTATGGCTATTCTTTTCATTATCTTTTTGAAGATCAAAAGACAAATTTAGTGTCTTTTGATGGTATTTGCAGTTTTTATCGTGTTGAGTGTCTTTCCGGGTATTTTCTTAACTATAGTTTTTATCAATTCAGACGTTAGCTCAGGGATGTTTTATAGACTATAGTTTCCCTTTTGTCATGTCGAGCGCAGTCGAGACATCTTATATGTCCTATAGTTGCTTTGCATACCACTGGAAACGAGCCGTCGTCCTATAGTTGCTTCTGATCCTGGGAGCTCTATGAACCTACAGTTCTATAGTTTAGCTGGCTCCCTCCTGGGCCGAGAGGCCCCGTCTTTGGGCATCGCGCGGTGTACATTTCCTTTGCTCCTGCGTCGCAATGCCTGACGGCACCGGAAATCTACAAGGCGCTCAACCCAAAGACTGCTAACAATTCGATAGCTATAGTCTTATCCTTCGTTTCCTTTCTTGCTTTTAGCTAGAGAAGATCGGTTCTTTCTCGTGGTTGTAATTCCGTAGGGACTGGTCGCGACCTGTCCGCTCAATACCGTAACTTATAGAACTAAAATCTAAACTATAGCTAATAGAGAAAAGTCCCCCTTTGAAGGGGACAGGGGGATGACCAACCGTAATTCTAAAACAATAGCCACCAACTATAGCAAAAGCCACCAATCCTATAAATCAGAGCAATCCCCTTAATCACTGGTCCAACTATAGCTTCGCTACTTCCAGCAAACCCTGCGCTAAATTTCGGTCGTTGCTCAGCCTTGGTACTTTGTTCTGTCCGCCCAGTTTGCCCTGCGATTTCATGTAATTACGAAACGTACCAAGTGGCAGCACGCGTACTTTCAGGTTAGCTAAGATATTTCCCGTGATCAGGTCGTCGTAGTAGCTATTGAGTTTTTGCAATTGTTCATTCAGCTCTTTTTCAAAGTCATCTACATTATTCGGGGCTTTCGAGAACTCTACCAGCCATTCGTGATACGATTCGCCTTCGCCGCTGCTTACGAATGGGGCAACGGTAAACTCAACCAGCTCGGCCGTCGGAAATTTCTGAATGGTCTGCTGCATAGCCTTTTCTACTTCCTCACCAATCACGTGTTCTCCAAACGCCGAAATAAAGTGTTTTATGCGACCGCTAACTATAAGCTTGTATGGTTTTATACTTGTAAACTTAACCGTATCGCCGATAGAGTATCCCCACAAGCCGGCATTGCTGTTAATCACCAGCGCATAGTTTTTGCCCAACTCTACTTCACCAATCGTTAAGCGGGTCGGGTTCTCGTTAAAATATTCTTCTACAGGTATAAATTCATAGAAAATGCCGGCATCCAATAGCAACAACAAACCTTTGTCATTCTGCTCGTTCTGGTAAGCAAAAAAGCCTTCCGAAGCCGGAAACGTTTCGATGCTATCAACCTGCCGGCCAATCGACTCGAACATTTTTTTGCGGTACGGCTCAAAGTTTACGCCACCGTATACAAACAGCGAAAAGTTTGGAAAGATATCTTTTATCTGCTTCCCGGTCTGTCGCATCAGCTTATCGAAATACATTTGCACCCATGGCGGAATACCCGAGATCAAAGTCATGTCCTGATCTATGGTCTCTTCAATAATCTCGTCGAGTTTATGTTCCCAGTCTTCGATGCAATTGGTTTCGTAGCTCGGCAGTTGGTTGGTGCGCAGGTAACCGGGTACATGGTGGTTTACGATACCCGAAAGCCGGCCGGTTTTAATGCCGCCCACTTCATCTAGCACCGGGCTCCCCGACAAAAAAATTAGCTTGCCATCCAGGAACTGAGCATTTCCGGTTTCATGAATATAAGCCAGCAGCGCATTTTTAGCGCCGTTTATGTGGTTAGGGATAGAGTCTTTGGTGATCGGGATGTACTTGGTGCCGGAGGTGGTACCTGATGTTTTTGCTAGGTAAATTGGTTTACCCGGCCAGGTAATATCAATTTCGCCTTGTTTAATGCGGTTAAAATAATTGCTTAGCCCTTCGTAATCGCGCACTGGTACAGCTTTTACAAAATCGGCATGGGTTTTTATACTTCCGAAAGTATGGTCGCGCCCAAAAGCGGTGTGTTTTGCACCGGAGATGATCTTTCTGAAAATGGCCTGTTGCGCTTCCACCGGATGCTGTATCCAATGCTGCTGTTTTTTATGCACATACGCTGCCAGGTATTTACTCAACCACGCCTTTACACCCATATTTCTTACAGTTTATAGTTGGTAAATATAGGGAGATATCAGTTAATGGCATAAAGTTATAGTTCGTAACGCCTTCTGTGCAGTAGCTTAATCAACCAAAAACAGAACAAACAAGTAAGCTATAACCATAAACTTAATTCTACACTTTATCTAAATTATAAAACTATGAAGCAGCACAAAGCAAAAGCACAATGGAACGGCAGCCTGAAAGAAGGCAACGGGGAATTTGAGACCGGCCGTGGCAACGTAAAAACGGGCTATTCCTTCGCGTCGCGTTTCGGAGACGACACCAAAGCCACCTCGCCCGAAGAGTTAATTGGGGCCGCGCATGCCGGTTGCTTTTCGATGTTTCTGAGCGCCCTGGTTGACAAGCAAAACCTGAAAGCGGATTATATAAAAACGAACGCTGATGTAACCTTAGGCGAAACCGATGGCGCACCTACCATCCTGAAGATTGCTTTAACTACGGAAGCTAAAATACCAAACATGCAGGACTCTGATTTCCAAAAGCTTGTAAAGGATGCTAAAACCGGCTGCCCGGTTTCTAAAGCACTGGCATCGGTACCTGAAATTACCGTTAGCGCTACACTTACAGAATAATTTATTATCTTGCACTAGCCCGCAAAAAACGGCATTTTGTTTCACTAAAAAAGTAAAGCATGGCAGCATCTGGCAGTAGCAGTGCACGATCGTCGTTATTCATTCAGTTAAGTCCTTCGCGCAGCGCCAAGCTGTCGTTCACCATTCAGCTTATGCTTACACTTTTGTGGGTAGTATGGGCAGCCATGCTGGCATTTTCAGACAGGTCAACTGGTGAGTCGGTGTTGTTTTATGCTTTTTTCGGGCTGGCAATTGCTTTCCTGGTATATGTCATCCTTCAGAACACGTCTATTTTCGGGTTTCAGTCTTACATTGAGGTAACGCCGGAGTACATTGTGCGCAAAAATGGTGTGTTCCGCCCTAAATTTGTGGTAGCGATACCTGATATTAAGGCAGTGCATATTTCGCCGCTGGCCCTGCGCGTTACTGAAAACAACGACAACCAAACGTACTTTGATCTGAAACAGGTTCGCAAGCGTAAGGACAAAGAAAAAATAAAAAGCAAGGTTCGCGATTTAGCTACGCAGCATGGCTTTGAAGTAACTGAAGCAAGTAAGTAACCAATAGGTTAAACTATAAAAAGCTCGGGCTATACTTTTATCAAGTATAGCCCGAGCTTTTTTTGTGTATAAGTTGCCCCAATTTTCCTTAACGATTTCATCACCCTGCCCCCTTCAAAGGGGGACTTTATCTACTAACATAAAACATTTTTTTGAATTAAACATTGCTGATCGTCTCTCTTTGAAGGAGATAGGGGGATGACTTACGGCAACCATGAAAAGTAGTTAGCTGTGAAGATTCATCATCCATCGGCCAGAGGCCAAACTATAGTATTTCACGAGCGAGGACGCTCGCGCTATTGTTTATAGTTCAGAACCCTTAAAAACAAACCAGGGCTATAGTTTTTGCAACTATAGCCCTGGTTATTTATAAAGTAGAGTTTTTCTATCCGGCTTTCGACTTAAATTTTTTCTGTAATTCCTGTATGCTCGCTTTAAATTTCTTGTCCGTATCGATCAGGTCGGAAACGGTTTGGACGGAGTGAATAACGGTACTGTGGTCGCGGCCACCGAAATGGTAACCGATAGACTTAAGCGAGTGGCTCGTAAACTCTTTGGCAAAGTACATGGCCACCTGGCGCGCTGTTACAATCTCTTTTTTACGCGTTTTGGCTTTCAGCGAGTCCAGGCTTACCTGGAAATATTCGGCTACGGTTTTCTGGATGAAGTCAAGGTTTACTTCTGTCTCAACATCCTCGATAATATGTTTCAGGGCCTGCTTGGCAAGCTCCAGATCAATCTCTTTACGGTTCAGGGATGACTGCGCGATCAGAGAGATCAAAACACCTTCCAGCTCACGCACGTTAGTATCCACGCTATAGGCCAGGTACTCTATCACGTTATCCGGAATATCAATGCCGTCGCCCTGCATCTTTTTCTGGATGATGGCCATACGCGTTTCAAAATCCGGGCTTTGTAAGTCTGCTGTTAAACCCCACTTAAAGCGCGACAACAGTCGCTCTTCCAGGCCTTTCAGGTCGCGTGGCGGACAGTCAGAGGTCATCACGATCTGTTTGCCGGACTGGTGCAGGTGGTTAAAGATGTGGAAGAACATTTCCTGCGTCTTCTCTTTGCCGCTCAAAAACTGCACGTCGTCAATGATCAGGATATCTACCAACAGATAGAAGTTAGCGAAATCCTGCACGTTGTTCGTTTTCAAAGATTCGATGAACTGGTTCACGAACTTTTCTGACGACACATATAATACAAACTTTTCGGGATTACTGTTTTTGATGTGGTTACCAATGGCCTGCACTAGGTGCGTTTTACCAAGACCTACCCCACCATACACCATCAGCGGGTTAAAAGAGGTGGTACCTGGTTTGTTAGCCACCGCATACCCAGCAGAGCGTGCCAATCGGTTACAGTCTCCCTCAATATAATTCTCGAACGTATAGGTTGGGTTAAGCTGTGAGTTCAGGAAGTTGCGGTCAATCGTCTTCGACTCGAACGGGCTCTTGATAAAGTTCTGCTCCGGGCGGTAAGAATTAACGACTGCTGCCGGTATTTTTTTAGTCGGGATGTTAACCGTTTGTGGCTTGTTAGACTCGTTGCCGCGGTCAACTATAATCGAGTATTCCAGGCGGCCTTCGGCGCCCAGTTCCTGGTAGATAACTTTCTTTAAAAGCTGTACATAATGCTCCTCCAGCCACTCGTAAAAGAACTGGCTCGGCACTTGTATAGTTAGCACGCCATCGCGCAGCGATATCGGTTTAATCGGCTCAAACCAGGTTTTAAAGCTCTGTTCGCCAATATTTTCCTTAATCACCTGCAGGCAATTACTCCATACAGTTGTACAATCTTTAATCATCCAGTTTTCCACAGCTCACAAGACTATTTTGGTGAAGCAAATCTCTCCTTAACCGACAGGGGGCTACAAATTTGCTTAAATATAAGTAAACAAAAAATTATTTTTTCACGAAGTTAATACAGGGTTATCTACAGGCAGCGCAGCCGTTTTTATACTTGTCTTTTGCTTCGTTTTTTTATTGAATTCAAAGTCGATACGTCCTAAATAGATACCACTCCAGCCTACCTGGTTTATCAGCGTTTCGTGGCCCGACTCATGGCGCAATACCTCTGGCTGCTCCATAAAAGTATGCGTGTGGCCACCTAATATCAGGTCGATGCCAGGTACTTTTGCAGCCAGTTTGCGGTCGTCTATTTTATCGGTTTCGTAACTATAGCCCAAATGCGACAGGCAGACTACCATGTGACATTTCTGGTTTTCGCGGAGCTCGGTTACCATTTCCTGCGCTTTGGCTACGGGGTCTATGTATAGGGTTTCGCCAAACTGCTTTTTACCAACCAAACCTTCCAGTTCTATACCTAAGCCAAACACGCCAATTTTCAGCCCGTCTTTTTCAAAAACCTTATATGGCTTAAACTTACCTGCCAGTATGGTTTTAGAAAAGTCGTAGTTGGCATTCAGAAACTCGAAACTAGCCAGCGGTAATTGTTTTGCCAGCCCTTCCAGCCCGAGGTCGAAGTCGTGGTTGCCCAAGGTAGCGGCATCGTATTTCATGTCGCTCATCAATTTATACTCCAGCTCGCCGTTAAAAAAGTTGAAGTAGGGCGTACCCTGCCAGATATCACCGGAGTCGAGCAACAGTACGTTTGGCTCCTGTTTGCGTATCTTTTCTACCAGGCTGGCACGGCGGGCCATACCGCCCATGCCGCCATACTTGCGCCCGTCGTTCGGAAACGGATCGATGCGCGAGTGCTGATCGTTGGTGTGCAGTATGGTAAGTCTTATAGTTTTGCTGGCAGCTTCGGAGGTAAACGGTAAGCCAACTATAGTTAAGCCGGCGGCGCCCACAGCGCTATACTTTAAAAAATCTCTTCTCTTCATGGCTTTCTATTTTTGCGTTACACCGGCTACTCGCTTTTTGGTATCAGCAGTAAGTTGTTTACCGTTAGCTGTCAGTTCTTTTATATGCTTGAGTATCATGTCGCGCATCATAATACCTACTTTTTCGGTCTTCAGATTTTTCTTGAACATCGTCATGTTATCGCCGCCACCAGCAATGTAATCTGATGTTACGACGGTATAGGTACGGGTAAGGTCCAGTGGTTTGCCTCCTATTTTAATATCGGTAGCCGCGCCATCTTTCACCGTATAAGTAGCATTAGCAATGGGTGAGATGCCGGTCTTGGCTGCAAAATCAAACATTTCTTTAGTAGTAGAGCCATCCAAGGTAAGTATAACCACCTCGTTCTCGAAAGGCATCAGTTCAAAAACATTGCCCACATTTACAGGCCCTGCCGGAAGCGGCACCCGCAGACCGCCGTTGGTTGTCTGGGCCATATCTGCCGGGGTAGCTACCAGTTTATTCGTTTGCGCCAGCATGAGGTCTACAACAAAGTTACCCAGCGGCGATTCGTAGTCACCTTTTCGTAACTCGGTGGCCGCTGTGCCAATTACCTCATTCATTTTGGCGCTTACCTGCGTGCGGTAAGGCGCTATCATGGCCTCGGCTTCCGGGTCGGCGGTTAGAGTGCTGTCTATGGCTACGTCGGTTTGCTCGAGGTTTGGCGTTTGGGCCTGCCATACTTTTGGCTGGCAACCCACTACGGAGCCCGCCAGCAACAGGGCGGTTATATAACTATAAATGGGGTGTTTCATACATTCAGGTGCGAGTTATCCACAAAAGTACGGATATAGCGCTTGTGGCACAACAACAATTCGCCTGCCAGTGGTTTCATAGCTTAAGGTAAGGTTTATATTATTAAATTGCTATACTTTAAAAAAGATCCTGTTATCTTTCTTATAGTTTAACCTTACCCTATGAAACAACTTATACTTATCGTTTGCCTGTTGCTGTGTTTTGTAAGCGCTTCGGCTACACATTTGCGGGGCGGTTTTATCACTTATAAAAAAGACACAACCCAACACCCAAACCCCAGAAAGTTCTTTTTCAAAGCTGTTCTTATTACCGACAAGGCTTCTCAGGCTGATGATCCAACTATAGAAGTGCGGATGGGCGATGGCGTTCATAAAGTGGTGCCCCGGCTATCGGTTACCAGCATTAACAGCGCCTATGACCGTGAAACCTTTTTATGGGAATATACTTTTGCAGCCGACGGCACTTACACCGTTAGCTGGAATGGCATAAACCGCAATCCGAATATCTTAAATGTAACCCCACCCAGCGACCAGCTTACACTTTATTTAGCAACTACTATAAATGTTAATACTTTAAGAGGCTTTAACAGCAGCCTGCAGTTTCTGGGCCCTGATGCCATCATTGCGCAATTCGGGCAGCCCCTTAACTATAACCTACTGGCCTACGATCCTGACGGCGACAGCCTCTCTTATAAATTAAGAGCACCTTTACGCATGGAGGCTAGTGGCCAGGTTGCTTCTGTGCCTGGCTATAGTTTTCCAAAACAGCTTTTTAATTGCCGTACAGCTGATTTCTCTGCAAACAGCAGGTTTGAGATAGCAGCAAGAGACGGGCAACTGGCCTGGGATTCGCCATGCCGGCAGGGAGACTATATTTTTGCAGTAGCGGTTGAGGAATGGCGTAATGGTGTAAGAATCGGGGAAGTAATTTACGACATGCAAATCTCGGTGTATGACAGACCTGAAAGAAACCTACACCTAAGCAAACAGCAAAACCAAACGTACAGCCCCGAAGGCTATGTTGTAGCCAAAATAAATAAGGAGCTTGAGATACAACTGAACTATGGAGATCTGAATCCGGCGCTTGCTCCGGGCTCGCAGGTAAATCATTTTATAAGCGAACTGACACAGGTTTTAAAAGTGCCTGTTAGCTATACTACAGAAAAATCAGCCAGCGGAACTATAGGCAAATTCAGGTTTACTCCAACAGAAAACCTGATCAGAAGCCGGCCTTACTTTATCAGCTTTTATGGCAGTAGTAACACCGGCATGGGTTACAACAATTTAGCAACTACTTCTATTGGCTTAATCATACGCTCAGACCAACCTATTATTAGTTTAGCTGGCTTAGGTAACGTGCAAAAATCTGACAATGGTTTTTTTGTAGTGTCGGTAAACAAGGCTGCAAAATTCAGCATATTCGCAGAGAAGGTAGACGGCTATGCACTCTCGTTAACTGTTGAAAGCCCTTTAGCAGCCAATGCCAAACAATTTGATTTTACTGTTCGTGATACGACCGAAGGCAAAGTTGGAGAATTGCTTTTTCAGCCAAGCGAAGCGCAATTAACCCAGGATCCGCAGCCTATTATCTTTAAAGCCACTTACAATCCTGCCCGCATGGCAGGCGAAAGAGCTTCTTTTGCAGGAAATCCGATCGTAAAAGAAATGCAGCTACAGGTTATAGTTACCAACCAACTACCAACCGCCACCCCTGAAGAACTAGCCAACGCAACATACCTCATTTACCCGAACCAGGTACAAAACAAATTTACCGTTCAGGCTGAAAAGCCGGCTATACTTAGCATTTATAGTTTACAGGGCAAGCTTATACTTCAGCGGCAATTACAACCTGGAACAACTGACGTTAACAGACCTACTGCCACATCGGGTTTATACTTTTATACTTTAACTACCCAGGATAGGCAAAAAACAACCGGCAAGCTTGTGTTGCAATAACACAAGCTTGCCGGTTCGGGCAATATATAAACTATAGTTATTTCTTCCCCTTCCCCTCCATATAGTTCAGCGTTAAATGCGTAAGCGTTTTTACGCCCAGTTTCATACCTGCCTCATCAATATAGAAATCAGGAGTGTGGTGCGCGGGTGCTTTTTCAGGATTAGTGCCCTTTTTCATGCCGCCTACAAATAGGTATAAACCCGGAATTTTCTCCTGGAAAAAAGCAAAATCTTCGGCACCCGTTACTGCTTTGGTCAGGATCACGTTCTCGCGACCAGCTACGGCTTGCAGGGTTGGCAGCATCTTTTCAGTTAAGGCAGGGTCGTTGTAGGTCACCGGCGTTTGCGGATGGAAAGATACTTCGGCAATTGCACCGGCACTTTCGGCAATTTTAGTGGCAGTGAGCTTTACCTTTTCATGTATCTTTTTCTGCATGTCGGTGTTCAGAGCGCGTATAGTTCCTTCCATCTTCACCTCTTCGGGTATAATGTTATTCCGCACACCTCCATGTATACTTCCTACAGTAACTACAGCCGCATCTTCAGCCAGTTCGGTTTGGCGGCTAATTATAGTTTGCAGGCCGTTAATGATCTGTGCCGAAACCACGATCGGGTCTACGCCGGCCCACGGGTAAGCGCCATGCACCTGTTTGCCCTTTACATTTATCCTGAAAATATCGGCGCTGGCCATAGTTCCGCCCGGCCTGTACTTTAGCTGCCCAACTTCGGTCTGGGAATTTATGTGAAGTCCGAAAATAACTTCCGGTTTAGGGCCTTTGGTCAGCACACCTTCTTTTACCATCAGATAAGCACCGCCTTCTTCTCCAACCGGGGAGCCTTCTTCGGCAGGCTGAAAAATAAACTTTACCGTACCTTTCAGGTCTTTTTTCATGCTTGCCAGAATCTCGGCAGCGCCAAGTAGCATGGCAATATGGGTATCGTGTCCGCAGGCGTGCATTACGCCTACCTCCTGGCCGTTGTAGGTACTCTTTTCTTTAGATGCAAAAGCCAGGTCGGCGCGTTCGGTTACAGGCAATCCGTCTATATCGGCACGAAGGGCCACTACAGGTCCGGGCTTGCCGCCTTTTAGTATACCAACCACGCCGGTTTTAGCCACGCCGGTTTCTACTTCAATGCCCAGGCGTTTTAACTCAGCAGCAATTTTGGCGGCCGTTTTGGTTTCGCGGTTACCCAGCTCGGGGTACTGATGGAAGTCGCGGCGCCATTCTATTACTTTCGGCTCCAGTTTATCGGCCATGGTGTTGGCCCGGGCAAGTAGTTTGGTATCCTGGGCAGTGGCAGGCAAGACAAGCAGTCCGGCACCAAGTATAGTCAGTAACGTTTTATGCATTTGGGGTAAGGTTATAGTTAGGGGTGTTTCAAGTAGAAATATAGCGATTTATACGTCAAATACACAGGCTCTTTTTAACACATAACTATAAAACCCAACTCCTGCCCTGCTGCTTCCCGTAGTATAAACTATGCTCCGCAAATGGAAAGAGATTGTTCGCAAACTGAAAGAAGACATTTATACCCTGTACCTGGCCTCGCGGGACCCACGCATTCCGTTTCTGGCCAAAGTAGTGCTGGTTATAACAGTAGCCTACGCTTTCAGCCCCATCGACCTGGTACCAGACTTTATACCTGTGCTGGGCTACCTGGATGACCTGCTATTGTTGCCGCTGGGCATTTGGCTAACTATAAAACTGATGCCCGCAGAGGTACTGGATGAGTACCGCCACAAGGCCAGAGAACAACTGCAACGCCCCCGCAAAGTAAACTATACTATGGCTGCCATAATTGTGATTATCTGGTTGTTTATTGGGTACTGGGCATACCAGGCCTTTGTTTCGCGTATTAAATAAAGCAGCTCTGGCTAACACAAGCTATTAAAAACGTAAAGTAAAAGTATATCTTTACATCAAATTATACCTCTACCTAAGATGACGGACGAGAACAAACATACTCAGAAGCTATTCTCAGAATTTACTCCTGCCACGGCAACCGACTGGGAAGAACGCGCCCGCAAAGACCTGCGCGACACCCCATTGGAGCAGCTTACCTGGCACACCTACGAAGGCATCGACATTAAACCCTACTATACCAGGCAAGACCTGGACCAACTGCCTGCTACCCGGCAAAAACCGGGCAACTACCCGTTTACACGGGGTACCAGAACTGCTGCAAATACATGGCTTAACATACAGGAAATAAAAGTAGAAGGCAACGGAAAACCTGCTATAGATAAAGCCGCCGATGCCCTGACCCGGGGCGCTGACGGCATTCATTTTATACTTCCGCAGCCCGAGCTTTTTGATATCGTATACCTGCTTAGCAAAATAGACCTGAACAAGCATACTGTAAGCTATACTTTACCCAACAAGCTCGACCATTTCCCAAACAGGCTTTATGGTAAACTTGGCGCAAACAATGTGTCGCCGCAAAAGCTATGTGGTTTTATAAAGTATGAACCCATGACGGCTAAAGGCGAACTTACCAGGGACGAGAACAAAGCCATTGTAGAATTACTGGAACTTACCAAAGATAGCCCTGAGTTTTATGGCATTACCATTAACGGTACCAACTTCAGCAGCATTGGTGCTACAACTGTACAGGAGATAGCGTATACCCTGAGTGCCGCTGTAGCCTATATACACCGCCTGACCAATGCCGGGCAAACCGTGGAAGATGTGCTGCGCAACATGCAGTTTCATATGGCGGCGGGTACCAATTACTTTTTCGAGATTGCCAAGTTAAGAGCCCTGCGTTTGTTATGGGCAACTATAGTAGAAGCCTACAGCGCAGATAAAGCGCTTGCCGGCAAACTACGCATCCATAGCTCTACATCGGGTTGGTACCAAACCACCCTGGACCCTTACGTGAACATGCTGCGCGTAACCACCGAGGCCATGTCGGCAGTAATGGCAGGCACCGATTCGCTCACTGTTTCTCCGTTCGACAGTACATTTAAAGCATCAGATGAATTTTCGGAGCGCATTGCCCGCAACGTTTCTATTATTCTGAGAGAAGAAGCTTATCTGGATAAAGCCATCGACCCTGCTGCCGGCTCCTATTATTTAGAGTCGCTGACAGACCAGTTGGCTACCAAAGCATGGGAGTTGTTTAAAGAAGTGGAAAGCAAAGGTGGTTTTGAAGCTGCCTACGAAAGTGGTTTTATACTTGGCTCCATCACCGAAGTTAGCCGCCAGAAGTTCCGCGACATTGCCAAAGGCAGCATGATACTGGTTGGTACAAACAAATACCCGAACCCGAAAGAGAAAATAGACTTTGACCCGGAAGAACTGATCCAGAGCGAAGCTTTTGATACCACCCGTGCCGCCTACCCAACCGAAGTAATGCGTATGGCTACCGAGCTGCATTTGCGCAAGCGTCAGCGCCGGCCTAAAGCTATAGTTGCCATTATAGGCAACGGTGAGCAGCGCCAGGTAAATGCTACGTTTGCCAAAGAATTCTTCAGTTGTGCCGGCTTCGAGACTGAAATGCAAAACTATAGTTCCGTGGAAGAAGCATCTGATAAACTACAGCATACAGCAGCAGAAATACTGGTTGTATCATCTTCAGAAGCGAACTATGTGAAGGAATTTGGTCCACGCATCCGTAACCACCACGCCAAACCAACCTTAATTCTGGCCGACGACCCGCAGCACATGAAAGCTGAAATGATCGCAAACGGTTACGACGAGTTCATCTTCGAAGACTGCGACATGGGCACCATCCTGGAGATCGTACACAAAAAATTGCACGGAGATAAGTAAATGACTGAATTCTGAATAAATGAATGACAAACAGTTATTCAGTAAATCAAAATTGAATGATGAAGCCTGACTTTTCTAAGATAGATATAAACAAAGTTGCTGCGGTAGCAAACGGCCACGAAGCCCCTGCTGATGCCAGGGTTTGGAAAACGCCGGAGCAGATAAAAGTAAAGAGCTTTTATACATCGGAGGATGCTGCCAGCTTTGAGCACCTGGATTTTGCTGCCGGCTTGCCACCTTACCTACGCGGGCCGTACAGCACCATGTACGTACAAAAGCCCTGGACCATTCGCCAGTACGCTGGTTTCTCAACTGCCGAAGAAAGTAATGCCTTCTACCGCCGTAACCTGGCGGGTGGGCAAAAAGGCCTTTCGGTAGCGTTTGACCTGGCCACGCACCGCGGTTACGACTCGGACCACCCGCGTGTGGTAGGTGATGTGGGCAAAGCTGGTGTAGCGATTGATTCCGTAGAGGATATGAAGATCCTGTTCGATCAGATTCCGCTGAACGAGATGTCGGTTTCGATGACGATGAACGGGGCGGTTTTGCCGATTATGGCGTTTTATATTGTTGCCGCCGAAGAGCAGGGCGTGAAGCCAGAGCAGTTGAGTGGTACTATTCAGAACGACATCCTGAAGGAATTTATGGTGCGCAACACCTACATCTATCCGCCGGAGCCAAGCATGAAAATTATTGCCGACATCTTTGCCTATACTTCTAAAAAGATGCCGCGCTTCAACTCTATTTCTATTTCGGGTTACCACATGCAGGAGGCCGGCGCCACCGCTGATATTGAGCTGGCTTATACGCTGGCTGATGGCCTGGAATATGTGCGCACCGGATTGCAGGCAGGCATGGACATTGATGATTTCGCACCGCGACTGTCGTTTTTCTGGGCAATTGGCATGAACCACTTTATGGAGATTGCCAAGATGCGTGCCGCGCGTATGCTGTGGGCCAAGCTTATCAAGCAATTCAACCCGAAGAATCCGAAATCTTTAGCGTTAAGAACACATTGTCAGACTTCCGGTTGGAGCTTAACTGAGCAGGATCCGTTCAATAACGTAACTCGTACCTGCGTAGAAGCCTTAGCCGCTGCCCTTGGCGGTACGCAAAGCTTGCACACCAACGCGCTCGACGAAGCCATTGCGTTACCAACCGATTTCTCGGCTCGTATTGCCCGTAACACACAGATCTACCTGCAGCAGGAAACCAACATTACCAAAGTAGTAGACCCGTGGGGTGGCTCTCATTATGTAGAAGCGCTAACGCACGAGCTGGCACAAAAAGCCTGGGCACTGATTGAGGAAGTGGAAGAGCTGGGCGGTATGGCCAAAGCGATTGAGACTGGCTTACCGAAAATGCGCATCGAAGAAGCCGCAGCCCGCAAACAAGCCCGTATCGACTCTGGTAAAGACATTATAGTTGGTGTAAACAAATACCAACCAAGCCAGATCCAGGAAATCGAGATTCTGGACATCGACAACACCGCCGTTCGTGAAGCGCAGTTGCGCCGGTTGGCAAGTGTAAAAGAGACCAGAGATGCAGGTGCTGTGGCCAATGCTTTACAGGCGTTAACAAATGCCGCAGAATCCGGCGAAGGCAACTTACTTGACCTGGCCGTTGCAGCAGCACGCCATAGGGCTACATTGGGTGAGATTTCCGATGCCTTAGAGAAAGTATACGGCAGACACAAAGCAGTAATCAGAGCCATATCAGGAGTGTACTCAGCAGAAATAACCGACGACGAAAACTTTGAACGCGCGAAGCAATTAGCTGATCAGTTTGAAGAAATGGAAGGCCGCCGGCCACGCATTATGGTAGCCAAAATGGGCCAGGACGGCCACGACCGCGGATCCAAAGTAATTGCCACTTCCTTTGCCGATCTTGGCTTCGACGTGGACATAGGACCACTGTTCCAAACGCCAGCCGAAGTAGCTATGCAAGCCGCCGAAAACGATGTGCATGTGGTAGGTGTTTCATCACTAGCTGCGGGCCACAAAACGCTGGTACCCCAACTGATAGAAGAGCTCCATAAGTTAGGCCGCGAAGACATTTTGGTTATAGTTGGCGGCGTTATCCCAGCCCAGGATTACGACTTCCTGTTTAAAGCCGGCGCTGCAGGCGTGTTTGGTCCCGGTACTATAATCTCGGTAGCTGCTCAGAATATCCTGGATAAGCTGATCTCAGGAGTTTAGGAGTTAGTTAGTTTAGGATTTAAAGAGTTTAAAGTCGCAGTTGATTCAGTTCAGCTGCGCCTTTTTTATTGTTTATTTCTGGCGCGG
Organism: Pontibacter fetidus; assembly: GCF_010119545.1. Lineage (GTDB taxonomy): Bacteria > Bacteroidota > Bacteroidia > Cytophagales > Hymenobacteraceae > Pontibacter > Pontibacter fetidus. The sequence goes on from NZ_JAAEAA010000002.1 coordinate 197,804, forward strand.
AGCTTAGCTCCGTGACGAGTTATAGAAGCGAATCTCCAGATTCGCTAAGGCCGTTTTTGCGAATCTGAGATTCGTATTTATAAACAGGCACGGAAGTAACTTCCGCGCCAGATACAATTATTTTATACAAGCCACACAACTTCTAACCTTCCCTTCTGCCCTGCATAATCCCGGGCACTACTATAGTACCAATGTTCCGGTTCTTCTACAAAACCAGCTTTGACAGGGTTTTGATGCAGGTACTCTAGTTTCTGTTCAATCATTTGATTGTTATCTAATAGAATTGGATGATATCCGGGTTGCCAGAACTTATACTCTTCGTGTTTGCTACTTAATTCTCCGGCTGAGTTTATTAACCATAGTAACCAACTTTTTCTGCTTTCCTGTGGATTATTTCGAATAGCTCTGTACAATTCTTTTGAAGTATATTTCTTAAAATCCCTGATCTTATATGCTAATGAAGGTGATGAGCAAATAAGGTGCAGGTGATTTGTCATGATGCACCAGGCATATAGTGTAAACTGCTTTTCTTTTTGGCAGTAAGCAAGGCTGTCACATATAATTTCAAGATACTCTCGCCTGGTTAGAACATCTGCCCATTGTATTACCGATATTGTAACAAAGTAAACCCCATCTGGCTCTTTGGCTTTAAACTTATTGCTCATGACGATGTGCACGAAAAATAGGTTAGCCGGGTTACAGTTTTCTATTTCACTGGCGCTGAAGTTACTTCCGTGCCTGCCTATAAAAGCGAATCTCAGATTCGCGCTTATAACTCGTCACGGAGCTAAGCTCCGCGCCAGAAGTTTTAATAACTTTACCCTTATCCACACAAACACCAAACTACAAACTATGGCATCAGCTTTCGCGCACGCACTGGCGGCTTTAACTATAGGTAAAACCTACTCTGGCAACTATACTTCACCTAAATTCTGGCTGCTGGGTATAGCTTGTACTATAGTGCCGGATGCGGATGTGGTGATGTTCAAATTCGGGGTACCGTATGAGCACATGCTAGGGCACAGGGGATTTTCGCACTCGCTGGTTTTTGCAGGAATACTTGGCGTTATAGCTACAGCACTTTTTTACAGAAACATAAAACTTACCTCCAGGAAAGGGCTGCTATTCATACTTTTTTTTACGCTTTGCACGGCCTCCCATAGTTTGCTGGATGCCCTGACCAACGGAGGTTTAGGAGTGGCCGTATTTGCCCCCTTCGATAACACCCGTTACTTTCTGCCATGGCGCCCGATACAGGTTTCGCCTATTGGGGTAGGTAACTTTTTTAGCGAATGGGGCTGGCGGGTAATCAAAAAGCGAACTGGTTTGGGTAGGGATGTCGACTATAGTTTATGTATTACTGGCCAAAATGTTAAAAACCACAAACGGAAAAGTAACTTAGAGGGCACAAAAAAAACGAGCTCCGTAAGAAGCTCGCTTTTAAGGGTAATCAGGGTTTATAAATTAAGCTATTGGCTTAGTTACACTGGTAAGTAAAGTTGGTGATGTACTGTGTACCGTCATCGTCTGTTTCCGTGATCTTGGTAGGCAGGTTTTTGTCGCTGTACACATACGTGTAAGTTGATGTATAAACCTCCGGCTCCTCACCCCACAGGTACGTTGTAGTTACTTTACCCGGGTTGTTGTTACCTGTTCCTTCGTAAAGGTTAAGAGGTCCTTTGGCAGCTGCATATGGCGTTAGCTTGCTGTCGTAGTTTTCATACTTTGTTCTCATGAAAACCTGACCCATGTATTTTACTTCGGTCTGGGTTACGTTGCCAGCGCTGTTGTAAGCAAAGGTCATCGAATATTCTTCTTCGTCCGAAGTAACCTCAGTTATTTTGCTAAGTCTTTTGCTGCCATCATAAGTAAATGTTGCTGTGTAGCTTAGCTCACCATCATAATACTCTTTTGATTTGCTAACCATACCGTTAGAGTATTCATAGGTGATATAACCGTAAACTTCACCGTTTTCAGTAAACTCTTCTTTTACAAGTTTGTTACTGCTATCGTAGGTATAGTTTGTGGTGTACTCATACTCTTCTTCGCCATCTATTTCTACTTGCGTAATGCTGGTAATATAACCTGCCGTGTTATAGCTAAACGCTGTAGAGCTGCCTTCGTCATCTGAAACGGCAGTGATTTTGCAGGGCGTAAGGTTTGCATTTGGCTGCGCATCGTCGTCTTTGTCGCCGCAGGCTGTAAACGTAAGAGCTGCTACCGCGAACAGGCTCAGCAACTTGCTGGTAATGTTTAACTTCATCGTTTTATTTTGTTAGATTTTATTTTGATAAGCAAAGTTCACATTAATATTCCAATTATACAATACTCATTTTTAGGTATATATTCTTTTTGCTAAAGATAGTGTTGGCGCAGCAACTATAAATAAGCGTGCCTGTTGGTTGTTGTGCTAAAACCCCTGTACCTTGTAACTATAACCCTTACATACCCATGAAGTTAAAACATATCCTCCTTATTATAGCTATAGCCCTTGTCGGGTGGTTTCTTTACGACTCGTTTTCGCAGCCCGGTGTTGCTGACCTGGAAGGGGATTTTAAAGAAGTAGGTTTTTACCGCAACGAGAACAATACGGGCCCAGTAGTCAGGATTTATGCCGTAACTATAACTGATACCTTGTGGCAACAGATGCGCCAGTACGGTGACTATATGCCGCACACCAAGTATGGTAACACTAAAGTGTACTTCTTCCTGAAAGGTAGCCCTGCGCCTACTACTTTACAACCTGGCACTGAAAACTTTGAGGCACGATTTAAGGAATTTGTTGTAGCCCGGTATGAAAAAGACGCCATGGGGCAGGTGTCGTTTGTGCAATACCCGTTCCGTTAGTATACTTGTCGGTTTGCTTGCGGTTTGCGTAACAGAAATTTACTATTTGTAATACTTCTGATAACGCGCAAGCCATGAAGCATACCTGTAACATCCTGAAACTATACTTTTTACTGGTTTTGCCCTTTACCCTTACCCAGTTGCCTGCCCAGGCGCAGCAGTTCTATCGTCCGGAAAAAGACCTGGGCGAGTTGTTTGAGCAGGTTCAGCTGCAACGCGTTTTCCCGGACTCTAAAACCTTCCCGGATTGTGTACCGCTTTCTGACCCGAAACAGATTCAGCAGGCGTATCAGCAGCAGAAAGGTAAGCCGGACTTTAACCTGGAGCTATTTGTGCTGCAACACTTTAAACTACCTGCCTCACCCGACACAACATTTGCTACCAACTATAGCTATTCGGTTGCACAGCACATAGAGCGCCTCTGGCCTGTACTTACACGCCAACCCGGCGCAAACGGAGGCTCTTTAATTACATTGCCACACGCGTATGTGGTGCCTGGTGGCAGGTTCAGGGAGATTTATTACTGGGATAGCTTTTTTACCATGCTGGGTTTACAGGCCAGCGGCGAAACGGAGCTTATCCAGCAGATGGTCGATAATTTCACTTACCTGATAAACACGGTTGGTCATATACCAAACGGTAACCGCACCTATTACCTCAGCCGTTCGCAGCCACCTTTTTATGCGCTGATGCTCCGAATACTGGCTCAGCAAAAAGGTCGCGAGGTGTTGCTTAAATATGCGCCTGCCCTTAAAAAGGAATATGCTTTCTGGATGGAAGGAGCCTCTAATTTATCAGAAGCCAACCCCACGCACCGCCGTGTAGTTTTATTGCCCGACGGAAGTATACTGAACCGCTACTACGACGATAACCCAGCTCCGCGACCGGAATCTTACCTGGAGGATGTAGAAATGGCTAAGCATTCGGGCAGAAACCCCGAAGCAATTTACCTCGACATTAGAGCCGCTGCCGAATCGGGTTGGGACTTCAGCACACGTTGGTTTGCAGACGGCAAAAACATCAGCACCATCCAAACTACCAAACTTATACCCGTAGACCTGAACGCCCTGCTCTACCACATGGAACTAACGCTGCAGGAAATGGCTGTGCTGGAAGGCAATAAACAGGAAGCCCGCCAGTATGAAAAGCTTGCCAAAGCCCGCCGCGATGCCATGCTGACCTATAACTGGAACGATGAGCAGGACTTTTTTTACGACTATAATTTTGTAACGAAAGCTACCACCAACATCCCTACGCTGGCTGCGGTGTACCCACTATACTTTCATATGGTAAAGCGCAAACCGGCCAAAGCAGTAGCGCAAAAGATAATAGCAGAGTTTATAAAACCCGGTGGCGTAGTTACTACCCTGAACCAGAGTGGCCAGCAATGGGATGCCCCAAATGGCTGGGCCCCGCTGCAATGGATGACGATACAGGCTCTGCGCAACTATGGCTACACCGACAAAGCTGCAACTATAGCTACAAACTGGGTACAACTGAACAACGACGTATACCTGGCTACCGGCAAGTTGATGGAAAAATATAACGTAACCGACCTTGCCCTGGAAGCAGGCGGAGGCGAATACCCAAACCAGGATGGCTTTGGCTGGACAAATGGTGTGCTACTGAAGTTGCTTTTAGAAAACCCGGCCTTGCTAAAGCTAACAGAGAAAGGAGCAGTGTTACAGGAGAAGTAAGAATCGCCATTTTCATTTTAGCTGATTTCTGTAAATAAATGCTGCTCAGGCTCGTAGTAATAAGATGTACAAAATCTGAAAGCTATGAAGCAGAGAATAAATGTTATAGGAGCAGCGCTAATCACAAGCTCAATGTTACTGGCATCGTGTGGCGAAACCGGCGAAAACAGTGATATGCCACCTGAAAGCACTACTGGTAATACGCAGGAAACAGGTATAGAAGGTTCCGGCGACCAACCCGGCACAGCCGCCGATGATACCACAGAATATGTGAATGAAACCATTGGCGACGACAATGCCGCTGCCGGTGATAGTGTACAATAAACTATAAAGCAGAAATCAAAAAGGACGGGCTTATACCTGTCCTTTTTTGTTGTTATAATCTGGCACTACGTTTGCAACTATGGCGTTATAGGAAAAAACGCATACCTCATGATCAGATTAAAACACCTGGCAATTGCTTTTATACTTGGCTGCACAACTATAGCTGCACAAGCGCAGGGCGAGCAGAATAACTGGTACTTCGGGAAAAGTGCCGGCATTACGTTTAACAGCGACTCAGCAGTAGCAGTAGGTAATGGCAGGCTGGTAACAGAAGAAGGCAGCGCGAGCATATCAGATAAAAACGGAAACCTGCTTTTTTACACTAACGGCACCACTGTATGGAACCGTAACCACAAAGTAATGCCCAACGGCAATGGCCTGATGGGCGGAAACTCCTCCACTCAATCGGCGCTTATAGTTCCGAAGCCGGGCTCTGAAACCATTTACTATATTTTTACAACCGATATACAGGCACAGTCTGATGGCTTGCGCTATAGTATACTGGACATGAGCAAGGACGAAGGTAACGGCGACCTGGTGTTTAAAAATACATTTATGATCGCCCCTGCCACCGAAAAGCTGACTGCTGTAAGGCACAGCAACGGTAAGGACTGGTGGGTATTAGCACATCGCTGGAACAGCAATGCTTATATTTCCTTCTTGGTTTCGGAAGAGGGAGTTGCCACACAGCCTATACTTAGCAATGTAGGTACGGTACATGGCGGACTTAACCGTAAAGCCATTGGCTACCTGAAACCATCCCCGGATGGCACCAGGCTGGCCGCAGCCCTCTGGAACGACGACAGTAACTTTGAGCTTTTACGGTTTGACAGAAGCACAGGCAAAGTATCAGACCCTATACTTTTCAAAGGATTTTCGGAAGCATATGGCATTGCTTTTTCGCCGGATGGCAGCAAACTATATGGCACCACCAACAATAAAAAAACTGGCAAAGGACAAATCGTGCAGTTCGACCTGAGGGCCGGCAACCCGGAGGCAATTATTAAGTCCGGTACGGTGGTAGCAACCTCTGGCAGCCCAACTATAGGGGCACTGCAGCTTGGCCCCGATGGCCGGATTTATGTAGCCCGTAAAGACAATTTATACTTAGGCGTAATCTATAACCCTAATGCAAAAGGCAAAGCCGTAACCTACAAAGACAATGGCCTAAAATTGCTAGGCCGCAAAAGCGACTTAGGTTTACCAAACTTTGCACAGGATATCAGAAGGTAAAACACAGCAACTATAAAAACAAAAAGGCCAGCCCTGTAATGAGGCTGGCCTTTTTGTTTCATAACTATAGTTTATAGCAACTGCGGCTTGCCAATTTTAAACCTTAGGAAGCCCATGGCAAACGAAGCGCCCGGGTTGCTTTTAGTGAAAGGTGCTGTTACGTCGCGCATACCAATACCAAACTCATACACCGGCGAAGTAATGGCAAAACCAAAAGGGATATTCAGTTTATCACCTGCACCTGTCGAAACGCCTGAGCTCAGACGGAAAACCGGAACCGGGGAGAAATCGATGCCTAAGCCAACAAAATCATCGGCTAAATTGCCTGGCGCTTTGTTAAGCGGAGCTACATAGTCTACACCTACTTCTACGCGCTGGCCAATTTTAACCCCAGCACCAAAACGGAAACGGGTTGGCAGGTTTACTTTCATTTCGCTTACCGGGGTAAATACCAGGGCACTGTCAACTATAGTTCGGGCTACTTTACCGGCATCTTTCCAAAAATCCTCATCCGATCCATTCTCAGCCAGGTCTTCTAACTTAAAGCCTTTGTCTTGTCCTTCCAGCAGATTTTCGGTCCATTTAATGCTACCAAGGTCTGTAACCGAAGCACTTACTTTTACAATCTTAATGATCTCGGCAGATAAACCTAAGTCTACACCATGCCCACGACCCACCGGGTTCAGTAAGCCATCGGCGCTGTCGTAGTTAAATTTCGGATCATCCAGATAATCATCATAGTTGGCATCCAGCACCGGCGAAAAAGCATTGTAAGCTTTTACCTTGCCCCCTTTGGCACTAAACTCATACAAGCCCAGGCCCTGCAGATACTTATACCCTGCCCCACCGTAAATATTGATCAATGGCAGGTCAATTATTTTGCGTCCGAAGGCCAGGTTCCATTCATTTACCCACGACATTTTTACTTCAGAACCATCAAATAGATCTGATACTAAAACGGTCTCGTCGGGCGCTACTTCGTTAAACACCGAAGCATCTTTCCCTAAAAACAACAGCTCTGAAAAGTTCTTGTTAAAGCCAACATGCCCTAACATACGCTGCCTGTTGCTTACCGCAAAGCCGCCTATTTTTGGCACGCTCACTGATATGGCCAGTGTGTTTACATCGGCGCCCAGGTTAAGCACGTTATCGCTGGTAAAGGCACGAGCCAGTTTCTGGCGTTCTTCCAGGCTCAGGGTTGTTTCCGACGAAAACTTGATCGCACTTTTCAGGGTTTGTCGGGTAAAGGCCTGTGAACTATAAAACCCACCAAATTCGGCAACTGTAAACGAAACCAGTGATGTGCTGCGGCCAAGGTTAGCCGGGTTTACACCAATTGCCTGGTAATCGTGCACAAACGTGTTCTGTACGCCGCCCCGGCTCACCACCGAGTAACTGCTGCTCTCAGACTGCGCCATGGCCGTTGCCTGCCCAACCAATAGGGCTGCAGCCGCTAAAAGAACCTTTTTCATAAAAACGGTCAGATAATAATTAATTTAAAAGGAAGATGTGGTTTATGTTGTGGCTAAGTAGCAGCATCCCAACTAACTATAGTTTAGCCTGTTAAAATAGCGCACCATACAAACCGGGGCGCAAGTTCAGTTTTTTTCCTGAAAATCAGAATATAGTTCCTATAAATTATAGTTGAAGTAACATTTTACGGCAGCAGGGTTACAGCCACTATGCGGAGCCGTACAAACTGTTAACTTTGCGTAGCAAGGCGGCAGCTTTAAACTATAAACTATGGCCAAACGATTTTCTACTGACACTTATGTAAACGGCATCCTGAGCGGGGACCGTGTGTTGCTGAGCCGTGCCATAACTATAGTTGAAAGTAAACTGCCTCAGGATCAAGACCTTGCCCAGGAAATCATTGCCAACGTGCTTCCCCACTCCGGAAATGCAGTACGGATAGGAATTACGGGCGTGCCGGGCGTAGGAAAAAGCACGTTTATTGAAGCCTTTGGTAACTATATAATAAAGCAGGCTGGTAAAAAACTGGCAGTTTTAGCCATAGATCCCACCAGCCAACGCACTGGCGGCAGTATTTTAGGCGATAAAACCCGTATGGAGTCGCTGTCTGTAAACCCGAATGCTTTTATCCGTCCTTCGCCGGCAGGCAAATCGTTAGGTGGGGTAACCAAAGCCACCCGCGAAACTATAATTCTGTGCGAAGCTGCCGGTTTTGATGCGATTATAGTAGAGACGGTGGGCGTAGGCCAATCCGAAACGGCCGTGCATGCCATGGTGGACTTTTTTCTGTTGCTAATGCTGGCCGGCGCCGGCGACGAACTACAAGGCATCAAACGCGGCATTATGGAAATGGCCGATGCCATCGCCATCACCAAAGCCGACGGAACCAACGCCGACAAAGCCAAACTTGCCCGCGCCGAATACCAGAACGCCCTGCACCTCTACCCGATGAGCGCCTCCGGCTGGCTGCCTAAAGTATCAACCTGCTCCGCCTTACAACAAACCGGCTTGGACACCATCTGGCAAACTATAGTTGAGTATTTAAAACTGACCCAAAAGAACGGTTACTTCGAGAAAAAGCGCCGCGAACAGAATTTACTGTGGATGTATGAAGCGATACGTGAAGGTTTGGAAGAGAATTTTTATGCCCACCAGCAGGTAAAAGCCCAGCTTGCAACTATAGCGGAGCAGGTAAAGCATGGCCAAAAGTCCGCTTTTGCCGCTGCACATGAGTTGTTGAAGTTAGTGTAACATAATGCTTATGTTGCTTTGTCGAGTGATGGACGAGGCATCTTTTATGACCTTTTCTTTATTGTCATTTCGAACACAGTGAGAAATCTATCTCGAACTATAGTTGCTAAACTGCTATAGTTCTATAGTTGCCTTTGCTTACTTCTTGAGATAAGCCGCTGTCCTATAGTTTCTACCAATCCTGGGAGCTCTACTCACCTATAGTTTTATAGTTTCGTTGGCTCCTTCCTGGGCCGGGAGGCCCCGTCTTCGGGCATCGCGCTGCTGCCTTCTTGCTATCCTCGTTCCTCGGATTGGCTACGGCACCGCAACAAGTCAAAGGCGCTCAACCCAAAGACTGAGATCATATTCGATAGCATCTGCCTTAACTATAGTTTCTTTATTGCTCTACGTTAAAGCAGATCGGCTTTACTCATGGTTATAGTTCCGTAGGGACAGGTCGCGACCTGTCCGCTCACAGGCTGTAACTATGGAACTATAAGGTCCAACTACAGTAGTAGCCTTAAATTCCCCTCCTTGGATAAGGAGGGGTTAGGGGTGGTTGGACCAACCGAAGCTATGAAACTATAACCACAACTATAGTTTAAAACCCAATCCCCAAACCCCAAATCCTGTAAATCTGAAAAAATCCCTTTAATCACTGGTCAAGACAAAAACAGCCGGCCCATTTCTTAACCAGCTGTCTCTGCATCAATAAGTATTTTTAAATCTCTTGTTTTAACGAGATTCTTCCAGCGTAACCTTCGCCCATTTGCAAATACCACCGAGCGGCGGGTTAAACTTGTATACACTCACCTTCACGGACTGTACAAATGGGAAACGATCATACACTTTATCTATGATGCGGTGTCCGAGATGCTCTAACAGCCGTGCTGGTATTCTCATTTCTTCCAGCACCAACGCATACAGCACTTCGTAGTTTACCGTTTCGTCCAGGTCATCCGATTCGGCGGCGCGGCGCAGGTCGGTGTTAATTGTCAGGTCGATGCCGTACTTGTTGCCGATCTTCTGCTCCTCGTCGTAAAAACCATGGAAAGCAAAGAATTCCATGCCCTCCAGTGCAATCTGCCCCATACCTTCTTAGATCTCGTCGAAGAAAGAACCACCGGTTTTTACAGCTGCACCATTCGCAGCATAAGCATTGCGCGAAGGCTCGGTCAGTGGAGGCTGTATTTCAGGTTTTTCCGGCTGCACAGGCTTGATTTCTGGAACTGGTTTCTCGATGTCCGGCGCTGGCACGCGGCCCGGGTAATCTGGTTTTACAGGCTCAATTTCCGGTGATGGCACGTTTGGCACAGGTGTAACCGGGTTCGGAATTTCCGGGTGTGGCTGTGTTACATCTGGTGCTGGGTCGCCCATTGGGTTGTATTCTTTACCATTATTAGCTACTACAATCGGTGCGTTTGCTGCCGTAGATGCAGGTATTTGCTGTTGTATAGTTTCAGTTGTAATATCCATATCTTTCAAGGTTTTCAGCAGCTCTGTGTTATCAATCGTAACGTTAGCTGCTCTTGAAAGCATACTGTTTACCGAACTCTTTGGTTTAGCTTTTGTGCGCTCTACTTTTTCCAGGGCATCGTTTGCCAGGTTCTTCAGGTCACGAACAAGCGTATCCAGGTAGCCTTCCATGCGCTGGTATTCCTGCTCCAGGCCTTTCACTTCTTCCTGCATCTCAGATACCATTTTCTCGGTCTGGCGGGCTGCATCTTCCAGAGCCTGGCGGGCCTGGTTGCGGGCTTTGTTCAGCAGTTCATTAGCTTGCAGTTCGGCCTCACGGGCACGCAACTCAGCTGATTTTGTAGCCTGCTCCAGTATGTTGTTGCCGGTATCTTCAGCGGTTTTAAGCGTTTTGTATAGCGATGATTCCACTTCGCGCAGCTTCTGGGTTTCGCGGTTGGCAGCGTCCAGCTTCAGGCGCAGGTCCTTGTTTTCATCCAGCATTTTCTCCCACTGCTGCGACAGCGTCAGCAAAAACGCATTTACTTCATCCTTATCCAGTCCTCTGAAAGCCTTCTCAAACGTTTTCTGCCTGATATCTAACGGTGTAATCTTCATAATGCATCAAAATTTATATCCCAAACCGAAATGGTACGGTCATCGCTACACGAAACTAACTGATTCTTGTGAGCCGACCAAAATAATTTATTAACCGATGTGCCGTGGCTGGCATTGCGTACTTTATCGATCACTTTCAGCAACTTAAAGGTTTCGGCATCCCACAGTTTTATGCTTTTATCCATGCTGCAGGTGGCAAAATAGCGGCCATCGGGGCTGTAAGTAATGTTGTTGATCGTATACATGTGCGCGATCACGTAGCCACGCTCTTTATAGTTGTTTGTAGCTTCCCAAACCCGGAGGTGTGCATCGCGGCCGCCGGTTAAAAGTAATTCGCCATCCGGAGAGTAAACTATAGAGAACACCGAATTGGTATGGTTCTGCAGCTCAAATTTCAGATCCATAGTTACGGCATCAAAAATGCGCACCGAGTGGTCGCTGTAGCCGGCTGCCAGTTCGTTGGTTTTAGCATTGTAAGCCAGGCTGCGCACGCTCTTCTCCGATTTCCGAACGATCGTTTCCAGTTCAAAGGTATCGGCAGCAACTATAGCTATGCCGCCATTTTTCAGGCCAACATATATTTTATTAAGTTCCGCTACGTATTCAATATCAAAAATAGGCACCTTCGGCAACGGCACCGACTTAACTATAGCTTTCTGCTTCACATCAATCACGTGCAGGCCGTCGTTGTTCTGGCCCACCAGCAGCAGGTCGCGGTCTGGTATGTATTTGATGGCATAAACAGAGCTTTCGGTACGGGCAATCAGTTCGCCATTTTCCGGGTCGTTAAAATCCCAGCGCACGATCATGCCATCGCCGGCGGCGGAGTAAAAATGTGTTTCGCAACCGGATTGCTCCAAACTATAAACACAGTCGCGGTGACCGGTTAGGGTGGCCATTTTCTGAACTTGTACCTTGCTCGCCATGGATGAAATCAGCGTAAGTTAAATTTTACCTAAATTTACGATTTACCCGGCAGCCCCACAAAAAGCGCCGGCTATACTTTCACTTATGCCCCTACTCTTCTCACGGCAACTAAACGAGCATACTATACTTGGAGCCTGGTCTATTACAGAACGTGCCGAGGAGCTTTTGCTTGCCCTGCCCACCGGAATTTCTCCTGACCTGATGCTGGAGCAAGCCCACCCGCGGCGGCAGAAAGAGTGGCTGGCCAGTCGTGTGCTGGTTTACAGTTTGCTACAGCAGTTTACTTCTGATATACCTGTACTTCAGCGGAATACGCATGGCAGACCGGTGTTTGAGCAGGCTCCTTTTCATGTTTCCATCAGCCACTCGCCGGGGTTGGCAGCAGTTATAGTTTCTGATAAATATGAAGTTGGCATAGATGTTGAATTACTGAGCCCGAAGGCGTTGCGTGTGGCAAACAAGTTTTTGAGCGAAGACGAGAAGAACTATACTTGCGGAGAAGAAGGTAAAACCTGTTTGTACTGGAGCGCTAAAGAAACATTGTACAAAATGTACAGCCAACGTAAACTGATATTTAAGGAAAACCTGTTGCTGCAGCCCGATCCTGAAACTGAAAATTTGCTTTTAGGACGTGTGCAGACGGATAATTTTTCTAAATTGTATCAGGTACAGCACGAGATTATAAACGAACACGTACTTACTTATTGCATCGATACTTCTACAAACGAACTATAAACATGAAATTTTTAGCAACTCTTGCCGCTGTCTTTCTGCTTTCGGTAAGCGCATTTGCACAAGGCAGCGGTTATCAGCTTGGCGATAAGGTCGCAGACTTTACGCTGCAGGGGGTGGGTAACACCAAAGTTTCGCTGAGCGACTTTGCCAACAGCAAAACCGTAGTGCTGGTATTTACCAACAACACCTGCCCGTACGCCAAACTATACGAGAATCGTCTGGTAACTTTATCAAGCGCGTATGCCAGCAAAGGTGTGCAGTTCATTTTCGTTAACCCGGGCGTAGGCCTCGGCGAAGGTAGTGAAACCCTGGAAGATATGGCCGCCAAAAACTATAGATTCCCGTACCTGGCCGACGAAGGGCAGAAAGTGAGCTCAAGATTTGGTGCTACTAAGACCCCGGAAGTATTTGTGCTGCACAATACCGGCGATAGCTTTATCTTAAAGTACAAAGGTGCCGTAGACGATAACCCGCAGGTAGAAAGTGGTGTTAAAAGTCCTTATCTGAAAAACGTGATTGATGAAGTATTGGCCAACCGTGCCGTAACAGTAGCTGATAAACGTGCCACCGGTTGTTTGATCAGGAAGTATTAAACTATAGTTTAAAATATAAAATGAAAGCCGCTCTTATAGTTTAGGAGCGGCTTTTTTATAGTCTATAACTGGTTAGTTTTGCTTCCTTTTGGCAGGTTACGAAGTAAAATTTAAGCGGCGGTTTGCCCGGCATATTCTTCATCGGTTCTGCAATCTCTATAAAATCAACCAAACCAAATTTGCCGAATTCCTGCTTTACCGCATCTTCATCATAAAAGTACATCTGCACTCCTTCAAATATTTCGAAGCGGTTTCTGCTTAGTTGCCGGCCTGCGCCATAGTTCGGAGATTTTGTTGAAACGGCAACGAAAATCATATACCCGCCCGGTTTTAGCTGATGATAGCAATCAGCAAGTAACTTTTGTCTTTCTTTTTGGTCCAGCAGATGAATGAGGGCATAACAGAAAATACCATCGTAAATCACATCATCAAAAGGCATATCTGTTACAGAACCGTAGTAAACTTTCAGGTCTGATCCGTAATGCTGCCTGGCCAGGTCAATCGCGGTTTGGGAGATTTCGATGCCCGTTACATCCATCCCTTTCTCGCGGAACAACTGTGCATTTCTGCCATACCCAAATCCCGGAACCAGTATGTTTTTGAGCTGCTTTTCTTTAAAGAGGTCGTTCGCAACTATAGCTGACTCCGATGGCTCGAAACCCCACATTGTTTGCTTCTCAATAAAACTCGCTTCCCAGAATTCAGCCATGATCTGTTCCTGTAGTTAAGATTTTAGAAATGAATCAATTCTCCTGGCTTAGTCTCCTTAATCATTGCAATTATTTCTTCCCCATGCTCTTTTGAGCGACAAGGAATTATAATCTTATTCGGAGCATTTTTTATATCGTTTATGACAGCAAGATTTCCTGCCACCATCTTCCGAATTGTCAATGTTCCTATAATTTTGGGTCTGACTAATTTAGCCATGAAACTATAGTTTATTGAATAGCCGGATCTTCGTCCGTAATGGCGGTGAGCAGCTTAGTCACTTCCGTAGCCTTTTCCAGGTCCTTCATTTTCTCGAAAGAGAAGGCCAGGTTGCGGAGGGCACGTTTCACGATCTCGAGGTTCGAAGTCGGTTCATAGAAAATATCAACCGGGTTCAGGTTTAGCTGCAGAATATAGTTGTCGATGTCGGCTTTGGAAAGGATTAGGCCTTTGTTATAGACATTGATGTAGAACTGCACCCCGTCCATTTTGTAGGTGAGAATAAACAGGTTTGGCAGGTTTACGCCGTACACCGGGAAGCCCAGGCGCTGTGCAATAACCATATAAATAACGCAAAGCGTAAGCGGGTTGCCACGTTTGGTCTCCAGGGCCAAGTGTAGCATGGAGTTAGCCGGCGAATGAAAATTTTTGGTATTGGCAGAGAATTTCTGCTCCCGGAACAGCACATTATTCAGCGATTTCACCTGATCATAAGGGTGCATGTCGTCCTTCATGTGGGTCCAGGCATCAAAGTACAGCTGGTCCATCGACTTGGAGATGGCTGCAAAATCCACGTCAGGATACATGTAGGCGTTTACCAGCCACATGCCTTTCAGCAGGTCGGTCGCGCCTTCATCTTTCCACTCCTGCAGCCGATGCAGCGTCGCGTTGAACTGCATGTCGTGTATCAGGTCTTCTATCTTTTTCTGCAGGTCGGGGTTCAGGGTCTCTTCCCACTCCTCTTCCAGCAACGGAATAGCGCCTTCGCCTAACGATATTATCTTCTGCTCCACATGCTGCGCTACCTCATAATCCGAATCATCCAACAGCGAGATAAGCGCCTTTATTTCCTTCTTTGTCAATGTACTGCGTAATTAGAAAATCTAACTATAAACCTACGGATCTGGAAATGTAGAACACACCCCTGCCCCTCTCAAGAGGGGAATTTCTTCAAAATATTTATTCCACTCCTCGGAGGGGTTGGGGTGGGTTAACTATTTCAAATAATTCCTAAACTATAAACTCTCCAAAGTTGTCATCCCCCTACCCCCTTCCAAGGGGACTTTTCAGATAACGTAAAACTATAGTTTAGAATTACGCATTGTGAGTGTCCCCCTTTGAAGGCAGGGCCGTTAAGTTCTAGCAAATTCTCCCCTTGAGGGGAGCGCAGAGGGGTGTTTGTATTAGCGGGTGAATTTAAAACTGGCTAACAATTGGCTTTTTGGTCCTGAATAACACCCCTATAATCCCCTCAAGGAGATAGTTCTCGGCAGAACTTAACGGCCCTGCCTCCTTGGAGGGGGACTTTCTGCCATTGCTATAGTTAACATTATAGTTCTATAGTTACAGTCCATCCACGGACAGGTCGCGACCTGTCCCTACAGAACTATTGCCACGATCAATCTCGAAGCGAGCAAGTTTAAACTATAGTTACAGGTCAATAGTAGAAAGATCACAGTCTATGGGTTGAGCGCCTTTGACTTGTTGCGGTGCCGCCAGGCAATCCGAGGCACGAGGATAGCAAGAAGGCAGCAGCGCGATGCCCAAAGACGAGCCCTCGCGGGCTTGGAGCGAGCCAAGTGAACTATAAAACTATAGGTAAGTAAAGCTCCCAGGATGAACGATGATTTGAAAGTATAACTTAGTTCAAGCAAGTATAAACTTGAACTATAGGACACATAAGATCCCTCAGCATCCCTCGGAATGACGAAAGAAATAATTACGAAATATAGCATTAGACACAAGCAGGAGCTACGTACGTTGCCAAGTCTTTAAAACTCTTTACTAATTACCTAAATCCCAATATTGACCAATGTCATTTTATACTTGCTGAAGGCATCCTATACTTGCATCGTAGAAAAGTATTGACGGATAATTTTAATCGAGCATGAAGCGGGATATAGAAAACGAAGAAGATATAAAGCAGTTGGTAGATACCTTTTATGACCACGTAAACCTGGACGATATGCTGGGGCCGGTTTTCAACGATTTCGCAAAAATAGATTGGGAACACCATCTGCCACTGATGTATAACTTCTGGAGCACTGTGTTATTCGGAAGTATGGCGTATAAAGGCCAGCCTTTCCCAAAACACATGCGCCTGCCGATTTCTAAAGAGCACTTTACACGCTGGGTAGAGCTTTTTGTTAAGACAGTGGATGAATTGTTTGAAGGAGCCAGAGCAGAGGAAATAAAACAGAAAGCCTTGAGCATAGCCCAGGTTTTCCAGATGCGCTTAGGCTTGCTTGACTACCAGGCCATCTAAAAAGTTTTAAGCATTGGCTTACTAATATTGCCCGTAAGGCTGCAACTATAGTTGTGGCTTTACGGGCATTTTTTGTGCGTCTACCAATTGGTATTTACACTTGGCTAAGCAACTGGTTTATAGTATATGCTTAATCTATAATATTAATATACAGCAGGTTACTATATGTGGATAAATAAATTAAATTAAAAGTATACTCTTTTATACTTTACTAACGTATACTTCTTACTATATGTAGGGCCTTAACGACGGGGCAGGTGCAACTAATACAAAGTCGTATCTCTTTTTTATGAAGAGATGAAAAATTAGGAGTTGCACATATAAAATGCATTACATATATTTGATTTACCATTCTTAAATAAAACTGTTCAAAAACTCTAAAACGCACAATATGATATAAAGCTCTACGTTAAACTAATGTAGCTTTACGATGAATACAACTACCCAGATGAGCGACTCTGCTTTAGTCTCGCTCTACATCTCAGGTAATGAGAATGCGTTCGAACAGTTAGTAAACCGACACAAGAACAAAGTATTTACAACGATCGTTTTGATCGTTAAAGACACGTATACAGCCGAAGACCTGATGCAGGATGCTTTTATTAAAGCGATCCACACTATGAAGAGCGGCAGGTATAACGAAGAAGGCAAGTTTTCGTCCTGGATATGCCGTATTGCCCATAACCTGGCAATCGACTTTTTCAGGAAAGAGAAGCGAAGCCCGATGATCACGCTGGAAGATGGCAGCAATGTGTTTAACACGCTTGCGTTTGCCGCCGACTCTGCTGAGTCGCTGCAGATACAGGAAGACACCGTTGCCCGTCTGCGCGAGCTGATCCAGACGCTGCCTCAAACGCAGCGGGAAGTGCTTATGATGCGCCATTACGCCGACATGAGCTTCCAGGAGATAGCAGACGCTACCGGTGTGAGCATCAACACAGCCCTGGGCCGTATGCGCTATGCGCTTATCAATCTCAGGAAGAAGATGCTAAACGGTAATATTGCTTATGATAAAAACATCTACTCAGAATGAGCTTATCCAGTATGTATACAATGAGTTGGCAGACGATGCCCGGGAACAGCTGGAGGTAGCACTTATGCACGATAACGAGCTGGCCGACGACTGCTCTGATCTCCTGCTGATCCAACGATTATTAGACGGCGCCACCAGAACCCCGAGCGACCGCGCTATAAATAATATCCTGAATTACTCAAAAAGCTTAAGTTTGCAGTCTTAACCGACTGCAAACTTTTTTTATGCGCAAAAAAGAACGCTACAAGCTCCTGATCGATTATTTTACGAATAACTTTCCGGAGCCTGAAACCGAGCTGGCTTATACCAACCCCTACGAGCTTATACTGGCCGTTGTGCTGAGCGCGCAATGCACCGATAAGCGCGTAAACATGGTTACGCCTGCCCTTTTCGAAGCTTACCCCACACCTGAGGCACTGGCTGCCGCGGCACCGGAGGAGATATTTGAGTACATCAGAAGTATATCGTACCCAAACAACAAGGCTAAGCACCTGGCCGGTTTGGGCCGCATGCTGGTAGAGCAGTTTAACTCCGAAGTACCCAGCACTGTAGAAGAACTGGTAAAGCTACCGGGCGTAGGTCGCAAAACAGCCAACGTTATAGTTTCGGTTATCTGGAACCAGCCGGCCATGGCCGTTGATACGCACGTGTTCAGGGTTAGCAAACGTTTGGGGTTGGTTGATAAAAAAGCAAAAACGCCATTGGAGGTAGAGCGCGAACTGGTAAGCAATTTGCCTGAAGAACTGATTGCCAAGGCGCACCACTGGCTTATACTGCATGGCCGCTACATCTGCGTCGCTCGCCGCCCGAAATGCGAAGAATGCCCACTCACACATTTCTGCGCCTTCTTCCAGAAAAACTTCCCCAACATACCCGACGACCCGGAAAATAAGCTGGGCGGAATTTAAGAGTTGATGCTGTAAAATATAAAAGCCTGCTGTAACTATAGTTGCGGTGGGCTTTTTTGTTGGAGTATAGTTTTTAGGCTATATTGTTCTGAGTTTATTCGGCTTATCTGTCATCTTTAACATATAAGCCAAAAATAGCCCCATTCATACAGTTTAAGGGCAAGTAGTTACAAGATAAGAACAAAATATTGCGATCAACTCATTAAGTTCACACAAAATCAATCAATTAGAATGAACAAATTTTATCTAATAATTTTATCAGTATTTCTTTTATCAGGCTGCAGCCAAATTGCAAAAGAAGACTTGAATGGAAGTTATGAAGGAACTGTAACCTATGTGCTTAAATACTCTCAATTGAATCTTGGTATTCCAGACAAACAAGTTATAAGAAAATGTCATGCAAGGGTATTTACCAGTGGGGTACCTAGCATTGTATTTCTTACTTACGAAGGAAAATCTGTAAAAAAATCTAATGGAACTAACCTGAATATTACTGGAATTAAACTTTTATCAGATGGCGTAAGATTTAGTATACCACATCAAGAAATTAAGGAAGATGGAACAACATATCAGATATATGGAAACGCATCTTATGAAGATACTGAAGGGAACAAATTTGATGGATTTCTTGATGAAAGAAATCATTTAAATTACTCATATATCGGCCTAGCACGTTTAAATGTAAAAGGAATTGAACTCAACCCGACTTTTGAATTGCATTTTCAATTAAAAAAAACACCTCCTGCTAGTGCGAGCTTGTAGCTCGTACTTTACTATAACTTCATAATAGCAAATGTTAGTACGAGCTACAAGCTCGCACCAGCATTCACAAATGCTAAACATCAACTAAACCACAACGCAATCCCATGTTCCTAGGTCATTTTGCTGTTGGTCTGGCAGGTAAGGCCGCAGCTCCGAAACAATCGCTTGGCACTTTATTCCTGGCTGCGCAGTTCCTGGATCTGCTTTGGCCTACGCTGCTCTTGCTCAACCTGGAGCATGCGCAGATTGCACCGGAGCCGGGTGTGCTGGTACCGCTAAAGTTTACCAATTACCCTATCTCCCATAGTTTGCTGCTGGTGCTTGGCTGGGGTTTATTGTTCGGGGTAGTTTACTGGCTTATCAAAAAAGACACACGCTCGGCGGTTATACTTGGATTACTGGTTGTCAGCCACTGGCTTTTAGATCTTATAGTTCACATACCGGACCTGCCACTTTACCCGGGCGATGCACCAATGCTTGGCCTTGGTTTATGGACATCAACTATAGCAACTATAGTTGTAGAAGGTTTGCTGTTTATACTTGGCTTGTGGCTGTACCTGAGAGCTACCAAAGCGAAAAACAAGACAGGCAACTATAGTTTCTGGGCACTGGTGGTATTTTTGGTAGTTATCTATTTTATGAACCTGTTCGGGCCAGTGCCGCCAAGTATGGAAGCTGTAGCCTGGGGCGGGCAAATGCAGTGGCTGCTTGTTATCTGGGCATACTGGGCCGACCGCAACCGCGAAACTATAAACTATAGCGCTGCAAGTGCACAAACTATAACGCCTGCTGTATAAGCCCTATGGAAACTATACCTGACATTACTTATAAAACGCACATCAACAAACTGCCGCACCTGCCGGGCCATTACATAGAAGTGCCTCCTGAAGTGGTGCAGCAGTTGGGAGGTAGCTTTAAAGCACGCGTGCTATGTACTATAAACGGCAAGCTAACATTTCAGGGTGGTTTGGTGGCATTGGGTGGCGGAAGCGGCTACATCAGCATCAACAACAAACGGCTGAAGCAACTGGGCCTGCAAAGCGGCGAGACTGCCCACGTAATTCTGCAAAAAGATGAGACGGCGTATGGCATGGAGTTTCCGGAAGAATTAACCGAACTGCTTAACCAGGACGAAGATGGTAAATGTCGGTTTGAGATGCTGCCTCCCGGGAAACAACGCTATATTATTTATTATGTGGCCGGAGTTAAAAGCAGCCAGCTACGCATAGATCGCGCCCTGCTTCTGATCAACAACCTGAAACAACTGCCTCTGGGTAAAGAATCTTTTAGAGAAATGCTGGGGAAGTAATCATTTATAGTTTGCCTTTAACCTTTTACTAAACTATAATTATCAAGCTGTCATTTCGAACACCGTGAGAAATCTATTTAGGAAGTATAAAGGAGGCACTTAATAGATCTCTCTTTTCGTCGAGATAACAAAAAAAACACCTCTTTAGAGATTATAGTAACATAAAAACAGCAAACTACAAAACTATAGATCTGCAGCTCTCTGAAGTATAGTCTCTACGTCTTTTACCAATAGCTGCCTGTCAAACAATTTTCGGGCTATAGTTGCGCCATGCTCGCCTGCCAGTTGTAATCCTTGCCTGTCTTCCAATACCTGTTTTATAGTTTGCGCAAGTAGGGCTGGTTGCTCTGCCGGCGTATACCATCCGCAGTTATACTTCTCTACAAAAGCTTTGGTCCAGCCGGGGTTGGTAACTATAACAGGTGTGCCACACGCCAGGCTATCATAAAATTTGGCAGGAGAATTTGACGCCAGCACAGGCAGGTTATTAAACGTAACCAGCGACAGATCCGCCAGCTTAAACAGATCGAATATGCGGTCGCGGGGTTGAGGCGGTAAAAGTAAAAGATTAGGCAAACGCTGGGCAAGTGCCCGCAACTCCGGTTCGTAAAACCCGGTTCCGGTAAGTATAAATACAATGTTTTGCTGTGTGGCCAACTGTTCAATAGCCTGCATTATAGTCGGAATATCGTTGGCGCGGCCATACGTACCTGCATACAACACTACCTGCTTGCCCTGCAGTTTATACTTGCTACGCAGCATTTCCACATCAGCTTCTGTTACCGCATCAGCATAACTGATATCAGTGCCATTAAGTATAGTGCTGACTTTTTCAGGATTTATACCTCGCGCTATTACATAGTCAGTCATGTCCGGGGAGAGCGTAATAATGTGGCTGGCCTGCTTATAAAGCGAAAGCTCCATTTTATACAGCAGCTTTTGCAGCCAGCTATACTTTACGGCCCCCATTTGTATCGGGAAGCTTGGCCACAGGTCCTGCACCTCAAACACCCACGGCACATTTCGCAAACGAGCCACCTGCGCCACTACCCACGGCGCCGACAACGGCACCGAAACAGCCCACATCACATCAGGCTTTTTAAGGCGCATCAGTTTTACAAAAGCACAAACTGCAAACCCTACAAACGAAAGCAGCCGCATGGCTACCCCCATTTTGTTGGCATAATTTACTTTACATTCGTGCAGTTCCACACCCTGTGGTACCCAGCTATACTTGTGCTGCAGGCGCAGTTTACGCCAGGCGTCAGGGGCAACTATAGTGAAGCTGTGCCGTAGCGCCAGCTTTTCCATAAAAGCATATTGCCTGCACGTGGCCGGGCAATCGGGGTTAGCGTGGTGCTGATGAAGTATCGTAACGCGCATCTACAGGCGGGCAAAGCGTTTTAGCTCTTCTCCGGTTTATACTTCGACTCGTTGAAGATCTTTTTGTAATCTTTATCAGCCATCAGCTCAGGCAGCGTTACCTCCGGGTGGCGCTCCATGTACTTCTTCACAATCTGCCAGCCAACCCAAGTACCCAAACGGCCAGGTGCTTTTGCATCAATTTCTGGTGTGTTAGGGCGCTCGCCAATGTATTTCTGTACCAGAAACGGGTTCTTCTCATACAGCAAGCTCTTTTCTATAAAGTGTGCCCAGATACGGCCTTCGTTATGATGAATATCTGCCACCTGCGAGCCACTATACCCGATTATGGCAGAATCAGGGGTGCATGGCATTACAGTTTTTACAAAATAATAGGCTTTGCCAGCGCTTATCATCTCCGATAGCAGCGACCTGTCCAGGAAATCGGTTTTGTTGAATTTATTAGACAGCAATAAGATAGCTGCCGGTACCATATTAGGGCGTTCGTAGCGCTTCAGTATATATTCATAAGTATCGGGACGGTACAAGGCATCCTTGCCAATAAAAAAATCCAGCCCCAATACCATCAGGCTATCCGACACATGCAAGTCCTGGCCTAACCCCGACACAAACGTTTTTACCTCCGGCACATAAAACTCAGGGTAATAAAATTTAATAACCTTAAAGGCTGTTTCCAGTTGCTGCTGTTCCGGCTCCATGTTGTCAAACTTCTTCATGGCTTGCTGTGCCAGCGAGTCCAGCGATGGGTTTGTGGCCAGGCCCAACAGCGAGTTTACAAGTATAGAGTCGTGCGGATATTGCTTCTGCTGCAGGTATTTATCGGCGAAAAGCGGATGTTGCTTTAAAAAGTCCCTCACTTGTTTTTCCTGCTTTATCGCAAAGAAATCTTTCTCCAGCCGTTCGATCTTAACATCTACAGGTATGCGCTCTATCTCGTCAGGCAGCTCACACCCTTTTTTGCTACAACTGGCTAAAAAAAGAACTATGGCTATATATACTAATCTATATGACATTACTGTTTACTTTTGTACAAAAATAGCAGGAACTTACGTACTAAGGTAACACGAATATTACAAACCCTGATTCTAATGAAAAAACTTACACTTCTATCGCTTTTTCTTTGCTTGTCTTTCGGCGCTTTTGCCCAGATCGAGATCGGACTGATGATTTCGCCAACTATAACCGGCAACCGTTTTGTAGCCGAAGACAAGTATAACTTTAAGCAAGAGAACAGTAATCTGCGTCTGGGTGTAGGCGTGGTAGCAGACTATTTTTTTGCGCAGAACTATGCTTTTGGCACTGGCCTGATTTACCGCAGCAAAGGCAGCGAAATAAGCTATACTTATGACCCACAGGATGGTAATGGCCCAATCACATTAACGGACGATATTGCTGTTCAGTACATCGAGTTGCCGCTAACGCTTAAGCTCTTTACCAACGAAATTGCCCCGGCAACTATTTTATACTTCCAGGTGGGTGGCTCGCTAAACACGAAAATGGCAGCCAAAGTGAATGATAAAAAAGTAATTGATGGCGAAAAAACGGCCAAGCGCTTTAACCTTTTCGAAGCGGATGTGATGCTTGGCGGCGGCACCGAGTTTCAGTTCGGCGAAAGCACTAAGTTATTTGCAGGCTTAACCTACCATCGCGGCCTAAGCGACATCGATAACAAATACTACAGCGAGAGGCTCAGCGACAAAAACATATCCCTTAAAAACAGCGGCGTTTCTCTCGACTTTGGTGTGAAATTCTAAACTATAGGTATACGTATAAACTGAAAGAGCCGCCCCGAATAGTTCGGGGCGGCTCTTTGCTTATAGTTTAATCTTCTTTTTCGAGCACTTCCAGTTCCTCTGCGAAGGTAGTGCGTAATTCGATCTCTTCACCCCGGTCATCCATTACCTTAAAGTCAGTAATGCCCAGCGAAGTATCTTTTATTAAGCTCACCCACCTAAAATATTTAAAGAACCATTTTACCTGTTTCGAAACAATTCCTTTGGTATAATAATCATACACAAACGGGTGCACGTAAATGGTCAGGTTCTTTTGGTTGTGGCTTACCAGCAGGTCGTCTACAGCTGCTTCAATTTCGTCAGTAACCAGTATACTGGCTGTTATCTTACCAGTGCCGCCGCACGTAGGGCAAACCTCACCAGTTACAATATTTTGCTCCGGCCTCACACGCTGACGCGTTATCTGCATCAGGCCGAATTTAGAGATTGGCAGAACTGTTGACTTTGACCGGTCGGTTCTTAGTTCTTCTTTTACAACCTCGTATACTTTCTGGCGGTTTTCCGGCGACTTCATATCGATGAAGTCAATTACTATGATACCGCCTATATCCCGGAGACGTAACTGGCGTGCCACTTCGCGGGCTGCCATCATGTTCACGTTCAGAGCCGTGGCCTCCTGATCGGCTTCGGTATTAGATTTATTGCCACTGTTCACATCAATTACATGCAGCGCTTCGGTGTGCTCAATTACCAGGTATCCGCCGCCTGGTATAGTTACCGTTTTGCCGAAAGCAGCCTTCAGCTGTTTTTCGATGTGGTAGTGTTCAAATGTTTTGGTTTTGCCGGTATACTGCTTCAGGATCTTTAACTTATCCGGTGCAATACTGCCGATGTATGTTTTGATCTCATCATAAAGCTGAACATCGTCCACTATTATGTTGTCAAAACTTTCGTTTAGCAAATCCCTCAAAATGGAAGAAGAACGACCAAGTTCACCTATAACTTTATCGCAGGGCTTCGCTGTTTTCAGCGTTTGAAACCCCTCTTCCCAGTTAGTAAGCATGTTGCGCAGGTCTCTGTCGAGCTCTGCCACATCACGTCCTTCGGCCACTGTCCTGATGATCACTCCAAAGTTCTCCGGCTTAATCGATGTGATCAAACGTTTTAAACGGGTGCGTTCATCCTTGCTTACGATCTTTTTAGATACGCTTACCGTGTTTGAGAACGGTACAAGTACCAGGTATCGGCCCGCAAGAGAAATCTCGCAGGATAAGCGTGGACCTTTTGTAGAAATAGGTTCTTTTACAATCTGCACTAACAGCTGCTGTCCTTTTTTAAGTACATCAGCTATTTTGCCCAATTTGTCTATTTCAGGCTCAAATTTTAACTGGTTTAGTTTAGGCGACGCGTTCTTCTGAGTCTGTGCTACCTTAACAAATTTGTTAAGTGTTTTGATGTTGGCTCCCAAATCATGGTAATGCAGAAACGCATCCTTCTGGTAACCAATATCAATAAAGGCAGCATTTAGGCCTGGCATTACTTTTTTTACAGTCCCCAGAAAGATATCACCCACAATATAGTTGGTGTCTTTCTTCTCGTAGTGGTATTCTACAAGGCGTTTGTCCTGTAAGAGTGCAATGCGTTCTCCATCCTGAGTAGAATTGATGATTAGTTCATTACTCAATTTCTCTCAAAGATTAGTTGGATGTATAGACCAAAGCCCACAATGCGGTAGCAAAGTGGGCTCCCTAAAACGCAGAAGAAATTACTTCTTCTTGTGTCTGTTCTTTCTTAGGCGCTTCTTTCTTTTGTGTGTAGCGATCTTATGTCTTTTTCTTTTCTTTCCGCAAGGCATAGTCTTGAAGTTTTGTATTTGTGAATAATTTCTTTAATACTATTTAAGTCGGGCCAGGTACTCATCAACTGAGGCAGCCAGGGCCGGATCATCTTTCATTGTCTTTACCTTGTTAAACAAGGCAATGGCTTCTTCTTTTTTGCCGGTCTCAGCCAACGATACAGCCAGGTTAAAGTTACCTTCCAGGTGCTTCGGGTTTACCTTCACCAGGTGCTCAAAACGCTCCAACGCTTTATCATACTGCCCAGACTGCATCGAAAGTATACCTAAGTTAAACAGGGCTTTCTCGTTATCCGGGTCAGCAGAGATTACCTCACGTAGCATCGTAATACCCTGCATCGGGTTAGAACTTGCTATGTAGGTCATCGCCACATTGGTTTTGGCATCCAGGTCAGCGGGGTTGTTCTTCAGCACTTTCTCGTACATGGCACGAGCTTTAGTACCTAACTCAGCAGCACGCTCCTGCGACGCAGCATACGTAAAAGCATCAAAGTAGCTATCGCCGGCTTTTCTGAAATTACGCTCACCTGGCCTTGCATTCGCTACTGTTTCGTAGTAGTAACCTGCACTGTCAAACTTAGATGCCGCTGCATATGCTTCTGCCAGTTCTGAGGCCAGCAATACGCGCTGTTGCTTATCGGTAGCTTTGTTGTAACGGGCTCTTACTGTAGCCAGCTCCATTAGTTGCTCCGGGGTAGCTGTTGCGTGCGGGTCACCGGCATTAGCCCCGGCAACTGCAGCCTCATCTTCATGGCCGTGGCCATCATCAGCAGAGTGACCTTCCGAGGCAGCAGCTTCGGTATTACCCTTAGCCAGGCTATCTTTGTCATCTTCATTTACAACTACTTTGGGCAAGAAAAACATACCTGCTACTAGGGCAAGTGCCGCAACAACTAAAATGATCTGGTTACGTGTCATTCCTGAAAAAATAAGTAGGTGTTAATTATAAATCTGCAAAATCAGGAGGCAAAGATACGAAAGAATTAAGAATGAGCCAGTTCTTTGATCTTTTTGCTGTTCTTTATCTTCGCGATGAAGGTTTTAGACGGCTTAAAGCTTGGAATAAAGTGCTCATCAATAATAATAGATGTATTTTTAGAGATGTTACGAGCTACTTTTTTGGCGCGCTTCTTATTTACAAAGCTACCAAAACCTCTCACGTAGATGTTGTTACCATCAGCCATTGAGTCTTTCACTACTTTGAAAAAAGCCTCGATGGTAGATTGAACATCAGCCTTATCAATCCCTGTTTTATCAGCAATCTCTGATATTACTTCTGCTTTAGTCACTTTCTTGAGTTTTATAAATTTTAAAATATGATAAATTTCCAATACATTAAGCTGGCAATTGCACCAACTCCGTGATTTTCGGGGCACAAAGGTAGTTTTACTTTTCGATATGTAAAAGTTTTACGCTTAAATTATTAAGTATAAATTCCTATCCCTTAAGGCTATCTAAATCGGGCATTTCTGCAACAGAATATAACTTTTCCGCATGCCGGTTGCACAACTATAGCTTTGTTGACCGATTTACTTTTTACAGGTGTCAGAACAAAACTATAACTTTATCAGTTCTACTTTACCACTTGCTGCAGCATACCCTATGGCCAACAACCCCTCCTACTTCTCTCAAACGCTGATAAACTGGTATAACCGGAACAAAAGAAATTTACCATGGCGTACCACAACCAACCCCTATTTTATCTGGTTATCCGAAGTTATACTGCAACAGACACGTGTAAACCAGGGGCTGCCATACTATATTAAGTTTACAGAAGCTTACCCTACCGTGCAGGACCTGGCCGCCGCCCACGAAGACGAAGTGCTGCGCCTTTGGCAGGGTTTGGGATATTACTCGCGGGCACGCAACATGCACCATACAGCCAGGCAAATTGTGCAGGAGTATGGCGGCAATTTCCCGGGTAACTATAGCGAACTACTGAAACTAAAGGGTGTTGGCAACTATACGGCGGCGGCCATTGCAGCCTTTGCTTTTAAAGAGCAGGTAGCCGTGCTGGACGGAAACGTGTTTCGGGTATTAGCGCGGGTCTTTGGTATTTCAGAAGACATAGCTGCGCCGGCTTCCCGCAAAATTTTCCAGGAGCAGGCAGACCAGTTAGTACCTGCCACTGAACCGGATACTTACAACCAGGCCATTATGGAGTTTGGGGCTATACAATGCACGCCTATTATGCCCGACTGCCTGTTTTGCCCGCTGCAACAATCGTGTTTTGCTTTTACGCACGGACTGGTGCAGGAACTACCGGTAAAATCGAAAGCTAAGGCAGCGCGGCCGCGTTATTTCCATTACCTGGTTTTTGAGTGGCAAGGGCAATATTATATGCGCAAGCGTTTGGAAGGCGATATATGGCAGGGACTTTACGATTTTTACCTTTACGAAAGCCCAGACAAAACTATAGATGCTACCGTATTATTAAAAGAACTGAATGCAGCGGGAATCCCTGTAACTATAAATCAACTTTCTAATCCTTTAAAAGAGTATAAGCATATACTAAGTCACCAAAAAGTAACTGCTAAATTTTACCTTATAAAGCTGCAGGAAAAGCTAAATACCGAAGTAGAGCAGGAAACACGACTGGCACTTTACGATGCTGAAAAAATAGATGAATTACCGAAGGCAGTTTTGATCAGCAACTATTTGAAAGATGCCAAGATTTTACTACATTTATAGACTGAACTTTTTCTTTCTTAAATTTGTAGTTCAGTAAGCCATATTTGCCTCCGGCTTGGTTGCCGGAGTAGCCCAATTAATTAACTATTTAAACTAAAAAAGACATGGCAAGTGTAAACAAAGTAATCCTGATCGGAAACCTGGGCAAAGACCCTGAAGTTCGTCATTTAGAAGGTGGTGTGGCTGTAGCCCGCTTCCCTTTAGCAACCTCCGAATCTTACAAAGACAAAAGCGGCCAGCGCGTTGAGAAAACAGAATGGCATAACATTGTTGTATGGCGCGGCCTGGCCGAAGTAGCCGAAAAATATGTACGCAAAGGTCAGTCTGTTTTTATCGAAGGCAAGATCCGCACCAACCAGTACCAGGACAAAGATGGCAACCAGCGCTACTCTACCGAAATTGTAGCAGATTCATTAGAGATATTATCTCCTAAAGGTAGCAATGAAGGTGGTAACACTGCAGAGCAACAGTCAGCAGCATTACATCAAAGCTCAACTCATCAGACTGGCAAAACATCGGCCCCAGCTGGTGTAGCACAGAACGACGAGCCAGACGACCTGCCGTTCTAATCCTTGTTTAACCTAACAATTGAATTTTGGGAAGTATAGATCCTGGAGACCCCCTGAGTTATAGTTTACTGCAGTTATTCCAAAACACGTCTGCTTTACTCAGGATCGAATATATTATAGCTATAGTTGGCTGTATAATCCTTTTGCTGCTTTCTGCCCTTGCTTCAGGGGCAGAAGCAGCATTTTTTTCTTTACAAGAGCCTGATCTGGCAAAGCTTAACAACAGCCCAAACCCTACCGATAAACGCATTTTAAAGCTGCTTGCTGATCCGCGCCAATTACTTACACAAATACTGGTTATCAATAATGCAATCAATGTTAGCATTATTACCCTGTTTGCCTACATTGCCTGGTTGCTGTTTGGTACGTTAGGTATAGCTGAGTTTGCCGGCTGTATGCTGTTTGCTACTTTCTTGATCGTTTTTTTCGGGGAAGTGCTGCCCAAAGTATATGCCCACAAAAACCCGCTAACTATAGCCAGGCGTGCAGCACCTGGCTTAGCTATACTTAAACCATTTATACAGCCATTTGCTAAATTACTGATGGCTATTGGCAGTTGGATAGAGGCCAGATATGGCGCCCGTAGTTATAACCACACCATGCAGGAACTAAAGCACAGCCTGGATGTAGCGCTAACCAACGAGGATACTTCCCCTGAAGAGCGTCGTATTTTGCGCGGTGTCGTAAATTTTGGTTCTATTACTGTGAGGCAAATTATGCGGCCGCGTGTGGATATCGTGGCATTTAAAACGACACTTACTTTGCCCGAGCTGCTACCGGAAATTATGAAATGGGGCTACTCGCGTGTACCGGTTTATAAAGAAAGCACCGACCAGATTGAAGGTATACTTTACGTAAAAGACCTGTTACCGCACATTGATAAAGGCCCTGAGTTTAATTGGCAACGCCTGATACGTGCTCCTTTCTTTGTGCCGGATAACAGGCGTATTGCAGACCTTTTCGAGGATTTTAAGGACAAGCACGTGCACATGGCTATAGTATTGAATGAGTACGGCGCTACGGCAGGTTTGCTTACGTTAGAGGATATTGTGGAAGAAATTGTGGGCGAAATAAACGATGAGTTTGACGACGACGAGGTTTTCTACTCCCAGTTAGATAAAAATACCTTTATCTTTGATGCCAAGACATCGTTGCACGACTTCTGCAAAATAGCTGAAGTGCCTTTCGATGTTTTTGATGATGTGAAAGGCGAAAGCGAGTCGGTGGCCGGGCTGGTGCTGGCGCTTTTTTCGCGCATACCCAAGCCAGGCGAAACTATAAACTATGGCCCGTTTCACTTTACTATAGAATCTGCGGACAACAAACGCGTAAAACGAGTAAAAATAAATGTCGGAAATAAAAAAAAGAACCCGCACAAAGTTAGTTAAGCTGCAACTCGGGTTATGGTTTGCCCTGGCACTGGCCGTTGTTTCCTGTGAAACAGAGTATACACCAAAACCAAAAGGCTACAACCGTATTGATCTTCCGGCACAAACTTACCAGCCTTTAAAAGAAGCGCACCCTTATACTTTCGAGTTTTCGAGCCACGCCAAAATACGCCCCGACTCGTCTAAGATAGCGCAACCTCATTGGATAAACATAATTTACCCAAGCCTTGGTGCCAATGTGCAGCTTACCTACAAAGACCTGAACGGCAACACCAAAATGCTGAACGACCTGGTAGAAGATGCCCGCAAGTTAACCGGCAAGCACCAGATTAAGGCGTATGCTATAGAAGAGGCCGAAATCAAAACACCAACCGGCGATATTGCTTCTGTGTTCGAACTGGAAGGCGAAGTACCAAGCCAGTTCCAGTTCTATGTTACCGACTCAACAAAACATTTCCTGCGCGGTGCTTTATACTTCAGAACAGCCACACAGAATGATTCCCTTGCCCCAGTTATTGAGTTTGTAAAAAAAGACATCGTTCATTTGCTGAACACACTGAAGTGGCAGAAAGGGAAGTAGAAACCTCACAGCGTTTTACAGACCTGTGAGTGTCTTTTGCTATAGAACCTGGGCACTACAGGTCGTGAAGACACTGTGAGGTTGGCAGCTTCACCACTCATGCAAATACTGATTCAGACAAAATCAGTATCTTTATACTTTCATCACCCAAGTATAGCCAAAGACATTGAGTAACTTCTTCCATACGAAGATCGAGTATCTGAAAGGGATAGGCCCTATGCGTGCCGAGCTGTTGCAGAAGGAGCTGAACATGTATACGTACGGCGACCTGATACAACATTACCCCTTCCGTTACTTAGACCGCACCCAGTTTTACCGTATTGCCGAACTCGACGAAAGCATGCCGTATGTACAGGTACGCGGGCGTGTAAAAGGCAAGCAACTTTTGGGCGAAGGCCGCAAGCAACGCCTGGCAGCTACGCTTGTAGATGAAGCCGGTGACGAGATGGAACTGGTTTGGTTTAAGGGTGTGAAATGGATGGAGAAAAGCCTGAAGAACCACACCGACTATATTGTTTTCGGGAAACCGACGGAGTTTAATGGCAAGTATAATATGGCTCACCCCGAGCTGGAAGAACTTGCCGAAGAAAAGCAAACTACCTCCTTCCTGCAGCCGGTTTACCATACTACCGAAAAACTAAAGGCCCACCGCATCGACAGCAAAGTGATCTCTAAGTATATCGAATCATTGCTGAAGATCGCTGCGCCTAACATACACGAAACCCTTTCGCCGGACCTGATAGATCTTTACCGACTCACAGACAAACGAAGCGCGCTGCAAAACATACACTTCCCGGAGTCGGTGGAAAAGTATAATGCGGCCAAGTTCAGGCTTAAGTTTGAGGAGCTTTTTTATATACAGTTGCGCCTGTTGCGCCAGAAAGTAGTGCGCCGCGCCGACCTTGCAGGACAGATTTTCAAACAGGTGCCAACGGTTACGGAGTTCTACAAAAACCACATGACCTTCGACCTGACCGGTGCGCAGAAACGGGTTATAAAAGAGATCCACAAAGACATGACGTCGGGCAAGCAAATGAACCGTTTGCTGCAGGGCGATGTGGGCTCCGGTAAAACTATAGTTGCCTTCATCACCATGCTGATCGCTGCCGATAATGGGGCTCAGT
Organism: Pontibacter fetidus; assembly: GCF_010119545.1. Classification (GTDB taxonomy): domain Bacteria; phylum Bacteroidota; class Bacteroidia; order Cytophagales; family Hymenobacteraceae; genus Pontibacter; species Pontibacter fetidus. Next base: position 229,467 of record NZ_JAAEAA010000002.1, read on the forward strand.
CGGTGTTGATGGCGCCAACCGAGATATTAGCAGAACAGCATTATACAGGCCTGAAAGAATTTGCTGACAGGTTAGGTATAAAAATCGGGAAGTTGACAGGATCATCTAAAACAAAGGAACGGCGCGAACTACATGAACAGCTCCGCTCCGGCGAAATGAAGATGATTGTTGGCACACATGCCCTATTGGAAGATGTAGTGCAGTTCCATAACCTGGGTTTGTGTATAGTTGATGAGCAGCACCGGTTTGGCGTTGAGCAGCGATCTAAACTATGGCGCAAAAATCCGCGCATCATTCCCCATGTGCTCGTGATGACGGCCACTCCTATTCCGCGCACACTGGCCATGACCTTATATGGCGACCTGGATGTATCGGTAATTGATGAGATGCCGGCCGGCCGTAAGGAAATCGTTACCGTGCATCGCTTCGACTCTCACAGGCTGCGTGTTTTCCAGTTTGTAAGAGATCAGATAAAGCTTGGTCGTCAGATTTATATCGTGTATCCACTGATCGAGGAATCGGAGCAGATGGAACAGTATAAGGATCTGATGGATGGCTATGAAAGTATACGGCGGGCTTTTCCGGAGTACCAGGTAAGTATGGTGCACGGCAAACTAAAGCCACAGGACAAAGATTACGAAATGCAGCGCTTCGTGAAACACGAAACCCAGATAATGGTGGCTACTACGGTTATTGAAGTGGGTGTAAACGTGCCAAATGCCTCAGTAATGATCATAGAAAGTGCTGAACGTTTTGGGTTATCGCAGTTGCACCAGTTGCGTGGGCGCGTAGGCCGTGGGGCCGAGCAGAGCTACTGTATCCTGATGACGGGCTACAAACTGAGCAAAGACAGCAAAACCCGCCTGGAGACAATGGTGCGCACTAACAATGGTTTCGAGATTGCCGATATTGACCTGAAATTACGCGGTCCAGGGGATTTAATGGGTACCCAGCAAAGCGGTGTGCTCGACCTGCTCATCTCTGACCTGGCCAAGGATGCACCTATACTTCAGGAAGCGCGTGCCGCAGCACAAAACATATTACACGATGACCCCCAACTCGAAAATGCCGAACATCAGAACATCCGCAGGCATATTCAGTCGTTGAGCGCTAATACTGTAAACTGGAGCCGTATCAGTTAAAAACCCCTATTTTATAGTTGCTGGTGTAGCTACTACAGCCTGCACAGTGTTATGGGGCAGGCTTGCTTCTTTGTACATTTGGCCAACCGTAAGTGTTGCAGATGCCTTTTGCACAGTGCTATGTTGGGTGTTAACTATAACCTGAGGGCTTTCGGCAGGAGTAGTTACCAGTGTATCTTGTCGGGTTAATTTGCTTATCAGTAAAAGTGCTATAAAGGCTAGTATTTTAAATACAAATCTCATTTTCTATCTACCCTAAGGTGTACTATAACAGAAAATACATGTTGCAGCAGAAGCTTCATATTAAGTGAATGACCAAATTCATCGCTCTACAGGCAGGCTTTTATAAGTAGTCAGAATCCAACAAATGTTCATATAAAACTATAGCTATATTGGCTTTAAACCCCTATACTATAAATTAAATACAATTTTATAATTACTGCTTTACATTGGCTGCATTTTGTTTAGTAGCCTCCTAAATTAAATTTGACTAATGCTTGGCTATACCTTAAGTTTGAGTTCGATTCAAAAATATCAACCCGTGAAAAACCTGTACTTCCTTATTGCTTTTTGCTTGTTTGCAATAACCTCTTTTGGGCAATCCAGAACAAAAGGCACCATGCCATTCGAGTATCACCCGAACGTATCTGAAGACAGGTATAACCAGCGCATTACAACTAAAACGATACCGACAGGTGCCGAAGAATTTGTGATACTCAGCCGCAAGCCTAACGGTAATTATGCTGTGGAAAAGTACATGGCAGGTCTGAAAAAAAAGTGGGGAGCTACTATACCGTTAACCACAGAGCAAACAGTGTATGGTTTTTATACTAACCCAACAGCAGCTATAGTTGTAGCCCATACCAAAACAGGCGCTACCCAGCAATTACACGGATATATTATAGATCTTGCCAGCGGCACCCTAAAGGATAAGCAACTATTAATGGAAAGCCCTGTTTCTAACCGCGAGCCGGGCATTGCGTTTTCGCAGGACGGGTCTAAGCTATTGGTTTTTAACTACCAGGCCGACAGCAACTATAAGATCAGAAGTGTAAAAGGTGTGCTGTATGATGCCAAACTTGAGAAGGTAACCGATACAAACTATAACCTGAACGATGTGCGCGACATACTTTCGGTGGATATACATGTGAGCAACAGCGGCGAGCAGTACCTGAGCCTGATATCGGATAACATGAATCGCCTGACGGTACGCCAGTATAACATGAAAGACCCGAAAGCCAAAGTAATGAGCGTGTTGGTGGGCGGCATGTATGGTGGCAAAAAAGTATACATCATGGATTCGCGGTTTAAGCTGATGGCCGACAACCAACTATACGGTGCCGTAATTACTGCCGAAGAAGCGTCCGGTTTATACTATAGTTTGAAAGCCGTACGCTTTAACTTTGAAGCCGATGACATGGTGTTTGCTGAAGAGTTTAAATTTACGCCTGATTATCTTGCCAAAATAAATGCCTTAAACAAAACAGACCAGAACAAGCCGAAGCGTTTTGAAGACATCTATATTTCTGATTTACTACAAACTACTGATAACAAACTACTTATACTGACTGAAAAGAAGTACACTACTGGCGGTAAGAACGCACCATATTTTGCAAAAGAAATGCTGCTGTTTGCTTACGACGAGTATATGAACTCCGCCTGGACCTCTGTCTTGATGAAACACCAGCAAGCGCCTGCCGAAGATGTATTTTCTGGCATCTCGTATAGTGCTTACCTGAATGGCAATACCCTGAGCCTGCTTACTTTAGAAGAACTGGAAGGTAAATACGACCTGTACCTTCGCCAGATTGATACCAAAACCGGTCAGACAACCGAGCCAAAAGGTGTGCGCCTGAATGTAGCCAATGACAAAGAACTGGCTTATGTAAAAGATTTTACAAGCTGGCTGACAGAAAGAGATGTAACCGTAGTGGTGCGTCCGAAAAAACGCGAAGCTGGTCTTAGATTACATCATATTCAGCTGAAGTAGTTTTTTAAGTATAGCTGTCGTTTGGGTGCAGGGGCTGTTGTGCCCTGGTGGTGTAGCTTTTTAGTAAATGATGCCAGTTGCAGGCACATATGCGAGAACCCTACATAGTTTACAATATCAACATACATATTAAACTCTTTACGGGAGCCGTGTAATACGCCAAGTTTATCTACTTTATAGGTATTCATGGCGGAGCATGGCATCCAGCGAACTGTTTTTTTGTGGCGCAGCATGTAGCGGTTTATAGCCACTTCCAGTTGGTAGCACTTCAAGCGTTGCTTTAATACCTGTCTTAAATCGGCAGTTTGCAAAATGCGCTCACCCGAAAGTAACACATCGCTACGGTACCATTTCACAAACCATGGCGAGTTAATGCGCCGCATAATGATCATGTCTACTTCAAAATATTCCTTATAGGCATCTAAGGCTGCTTCCAGTTCACTTTTTTTCAGGCCCTTTAAATCAGCATCCATCATTAACAGCGAAGCATGCAACACATACTTTAATCCCTGTTTTATAGCTTTGGTTTTGCCCTGATTATGTAGTAACCTGATAACTTCCACTGTAGGCCAGTTCCTTTCGATATATTCTGCTGTTCCGTCTGTAGAGCCATCATCTACACAAATTACCTGCTCTATATATTTCGTGCTCACAACAACATCAAGAACCTGGGCAATTCGCTTACGTTCGTTATAACAAGGTATTAGGCAGCTTACTTTCATTAGATACTATAGGTTTATAGTTGGGGCGCTGCTCTTCATACGTATAAAATACTATAGGCTTTACATTTTTAGATAAAAAAATATACTTTTTATTATATTTAAAATATGTATCAAAACAAAAAAGGCTTTCCCCTTAAGAGAAAGCCTTTCTAAACTATAAATGGTCAGAAATTAATAAACGTATTCGTTTGCTTCGATAAGCGCTGCTGCAATACGACGGCGGGCGTCTTTTGTATTGTAGAGGTCTTTTTTGGTGAAGCGTTTTAAGCCCATAAACAACAGGCGTTGCTCATCACCTTCGGCCATTGCGGCAATCGCATCTTTACCAGCAATGTATGAAGAGTCTACCGCATCGTTCACAACTACACGGGCAATATCTATCTGGTTAGCAACAGCTTCTTCACCTTTGCTGGCAACAAGCTTCTCTACACGCAGTAAAGTAGACTCTGCCACATAGGTTTTAATAGCCATATCCGCAATGTGCATTAGTATCTCCTGCTCTTTTGCCAGCGATGCCATGTACTTCTGAACAGCCGTACCAGCTACTAACAGGATAGCTTTTTTCAGGTTACGGATAACCTTGTGCTCCGCCGTAAACAGACCTTCCTCTTCCTCAGCGCCGAAATCAGGAATAGCCATCAGTTCGTTCTGCACGTTCTGCGCAGGGCCCATCAGATCAAGTTCGCCATTCATAGCTTTCTTCAGGATCATGTCCACGGTAAGCATGCGGTTAATCTCGTTGGTACCTTCAAAAATGCGGTTGATACGCGAATCGCGGTAAGCACGGTCCATTGGGTAGTCAGCTGAGAAACCGTAACCACCATAGATCTGTACCCCTTCATCCACCACGTAATCCAGCACTTCAGAACCTTCTACTTTCAGCATGGCACACTCTACGGCAAACTCGCGGGCAGCACCTAGTAGAGCTTCATTTTCGTCCTTGCCGGCAGCCATTAGCTCCTGTTCCATGCGGTAAATGTCCATACCGGCACGGTATTGCGCCGACTCTACAGCAAAGATCCGGATTGCCTGCTCTGCCAGTTTATGACGGATGGCACCGAACTTAGAAATAGGCAGTTTAAACTGGTGACGCTCGTTCGCATACTTCACTGATAAACTTGCCACGCTCTTAGACGCACCCAACGTAGCAGCACAAAGCTTGATACGACCGATGTTCAGGATGTTGAAAGCGATCAAATGACCTTTACCAATCTCGCCCAGCACATTCTCTTTTGGAACTTCGCAGTCTGTTAAGAATACCTGGCGCGTAGACGAGCCTTTGATCCCCATTTTATGTTCTTCGTTACCAAGGCTCAGGCCCGGGTAATCTTTCTCAACTATAAAACCGGTAAACTTATCGCCATCTACTTGCGCGAAAACAATAAATACGTCGGCAAAGCCTGCGTTCGTGATCCACATTTTCTGACCGTTCAGGATATAGTGTGTGCCCGCTTCATTCAGCACCGCTTTGGTTTTAGCAGCCAGGGCATCCGAGCCAGAACCCGGCTCTGTTAAGCAGTAAGACGACATCCATTCACCGCTCACTAACTTTGGAATGTATTTCTGTTTCTGCTCTTCTGTACCAAAGTATAAAATTGGCAGCGTACCAATACCCGTGTGAGCCGCAAAAGCAACCGGGAACGAATGCCCACCACCTACTGATTCTGTTACCAGCAGCGAAGTATTAAAGTCCATGTTCAGGCCACCGTATTGCTCCGGAATAGACACTGCGAACAGACCAAGCTCTCCTGCTTTTTTCATCAGGCTCTCCATCAGGCCTTCTTCGTGGTTATCCAGTCTTTCAAGCAGCGGGTGTACTTCTTCGCGCACAAAGTCCAGACAGGTCTGGGCCATCATGCGCTGCTCTTCGTTAAAATCTTCGGGCGTAAACACGTCCTGCGGATTCGTTTCCTTTATCAGGAACTCACCACCTTTTAGTATTGCGGTTTTATTCTGAGTTTCCATGGGGATGTATGTTTTAAGTTTTTAGATACAGTTATAGTTAGTTGTTTTATGTAGAGCTGCTTTTGCTGGCGCGAGCGTCCTCGCTCGTGACTAACTATAGTTTGGACCTCTGGCCCAGTTGAGTTACAAACTCAACATCATAGCAAGGCACGAGTTACAAACTCGCGCCAGCAGTTAACTAGCTTACTTCAGCAATTCGTAGATACCAGCCACGCCCTGGCCACCACCCACACAGGCGGTTACCATGCCGTACTTCTTGCCTAAGCGACGAAGCTCGTGGAACTGCTGGATTGACAGCTTAGCACCAGAGCAACCCAGCGGGTGACCTAAAGCAATAGCACCACCACTTATGTTAAGCTTAGCAGGATCGAAATCCAGATGACGCATTACAGCTATAGATTGTGCCGCAAAAGCCTCATTCATCTCGATCAGGTCGATATCGTTCAGCGTCATGCCGGCCATTTTCAACGCTTTCGGAACAGCTGCGATCGGGCCCATACCCATAATGCGCGGATCAACACCACCTGTAGCATAACTCACCAGACGTGCAATTGGCTCCAGGTTCAGCTCTTTCACCATGCGCTCACTCATCACTATAACGAAGGCTGCGCCATCCGAAGTCTGAGAAGAGTTACCGGCTGTTACGGTACCACCTGCTGCAAATACAGGCTTAAGTCTAGCTAAAGCTTCAATAGATGTATCAGCACGTGGGCCTTCGTCGGTATCAACTACATAACTGCGGGTTTTCTTTTTGCCGTTCTCATCCAGGTAAGTTTCTTCTACCGTAATCGGCACGATCTGCTCTTTAAAGTAGCCGTTCTTGATCGCGTTGATTGCTTTCTGATGCGAGTGGTAAGCAAACTCATCCTGGTCTTCGCGGGTAACTTTATAGTCGTTAGCTACCGCTTCGGCAGTTAAGCCCATGCTCAGGTACCAGTCCGGGTTGTTTTTGGCGATCTTATAGTTTGGAACTGTTTTCCAGCCAGCCGTTGGCACCAGCGACATTGATTCGGTTCCGCCTGCCACGATACAGTCAGCCATACCAGCTGAAATTCTGTTTGCAGCAATAGCTATAGTTTCCAGGCCAGAGCCGCAGTAACGGTTCACCGTCATACCAGAAACCGACATCGGCAACGACAAAAGGGAAATCATACGGCCAATCTGTAAACCTTGCTCCGCTTCCGGTACTGCGTTACCAACTATAAGGTCGTCTACACGCTCCGGGTCTAAAGCTGGCACAGAAGCCATAAGGTGTTTGATGACATCAGCGGCCAGGTCATCAGGTCTGGTGAACCGGAATCCGCCACGGCCAGCTTTACCAACGGCGCTACGAAATCCGGCTACGATATATGCATTGTTCATATCTATGAATTGCTAAATTGTTAAATGGTTGATTGTTGTTCCCTGGTGCGAGCTTGCAGCTCGTATCAACTACATTACCACTATCTACATCATTAATTTCTCAGCGGCTTGCCAGTTGTTAGGATGCTTTGAATACGCTCCAATGTTTTGCGCTCACCTGTTAATGAAAGGAAGGCTTCACGCTCCAAATCCAACAGGTATTGCTCGCTCACTTCAGTTGGGGCAGACAAGTCACCACCGCACATCACGTAAGCCAGTTTCTGAGAGATCTTCAGGTCGTGCTCTGACATATAGCGGCCGGTAAACATGGCATTAGCTCCAGTCAGGAACATACCTAACGCGCCTTTGCCCTGTACTTTAATATTAGTGCGTTGTACCGGTTTGGTGTAACCGGCTTCGGCCAGAAGTATAGCCTGCGCTTTAGCATCGGCAATCAGGCGGTTACTGTTTATAGTTATACCATCTGATTTACGCATAAAGCCCAGGTCTACCGCTTCTTTAGCCGACGTAGAAACCTTTGCCATACCGATGTTCAGGAACACGTTTTTCAGGTCGTTGTACTCTATGTCGCCGTCGGCATACATATCCGCAGCGCGTAGCGTCATTTCTTTTGTACCGCCACCGCCTGGGATCAAACCGACACCAAACTCAACCAAGCCCATGTAAGTCTCAGCAGCCGCCTGTATGTGATCCACGTGCAGGTTAAGCTCGCAGCCACCGCCCAGCGTTAAGCCATGTGGTGCACCTACTACAGGTATAGCCGAATAACGCATGCGCATCATGGTGTTCTGGAACTGGCGGATGATCATGTTCAGCTCATCAAAATCCTGATCCAGCGCATACATGTAGATTAAGCCTACGTTAGCACCCGCAGAGAAATTAGCGCCCTGGTTACCTACTACCATACCACGGAAGTCTTTCTCGGCAAGGTCAATACCTTTGTTCAGCGCCATGATCACGTCGCCGCCCATAGTGTTCATTTTGGTATGGAACTCTACGTTCAGGATGCCGTCGCCTAAATCAGTTATAGTTGCACCGGTGTTTTTCCAGATTACGTTGCTGCCACGCAGGTTCTCGAGTATAATAAAGTTCTCGGCACCTGGTATGGCTTTATATTCTTTGCTGTTGATGTCGTAGTAGCGGCGGTTGCCGTTCTCTACAATGTAGAAGGACTCTTTGCCGCTGTTCAGCATTTCTTCTACCCAGGCAGCAGGCTGATAACCGTTTTCGATCATGCGCTGCACACCTTCACGGGCACCAATGGCATCCCAGTACTCAAACGGACCAAGCTCCCAGCCAAAGCCGGCACGCATGGCATCGTCTATTCTGTATAGTTCATCAGAAATTTCAGGAATGCGGTTGCTCACGTACTGGAACAAACCATAGAGTGACTCATTAAAGAATTGCGCAGCTTTGTCTGACTGACCAGAGAAAACTTTCACACGCTTCTTCAGATCTTCAATCGGCTTTAGCACTTCCAGGCTCTGGAATTTGGCACGTTGCTTCGGTCCGTACTCCAGCGTATTCAAATCGAGCGTCAGGATCTCTGTTTTGCCTTTCGCGTCTTTCGTTTTTTTATAGAAACCCTGACCGGTTTTATCACCCAGCCATTTGTTCTCTACCATCTTTTGCAGGTAGTCCGGCAACTGGAACAGTTCCCGCGACTCGTCTCTCTCGCCAGTCTGGTAAAGACCATTTGCTACGTTAGCCAGTGTATCCAGACCAACCACATCCAGCGTTCTGAAAGTAGCCGACTTCGGACGACCGATGATCGGACCGGAAATTCTGTCTACTTCGTCTACGTTCAGGCCCAGTTTGTTCATAACCTGCAGCCCCTGCATGATAGCATAGATACCTACACGGTTTGCGATGAAGGCAGGTGTATCTTTTGCCAGTACAGTAGTTTTCCCTAAGTATAGATCACCGTAGTGCATCAGGAAATCAACTACAGCCGTATCAGTTTCTGGCGTTGGTATGATCTCGAGAAGCTTTAGGTAGCGTGGCGGGTTAAAGAAGTGTGTACCGCAGAAGTGTTTTCTGAAATCATCTGATCTCCCTTCCAGCATCATGTAGATTGGGATACCCGATGTATTGGAAGTGATTAGTGTACCCGGCTTGCGATGCTGCTCCACCTGGTCGTACACCAGTTTCTTGATCTTCAGGTTCTCCACTACCACTTCAATGGTCCAGTCGGCAGTAGCGATATCCTTCATGTTGTCTTCGAAGTTACCTGTCTGTATCAGGCGTGCATCGGATTGGCGGTAAATCGGCGACGGGTTTGACTTTAAGGCTGCATCCAGTGAGCTGTTTACAATACGGTTACGCACGGCTTTACTTTCCAGCGTCAGTCCTTTTTTCTCTTCGTCGGGCGTTAGCTCCTTTGGTACGATGTCGAGCAGCAGCACCTGCACCCCGATATTGGCAAAATGGCAGGCAATACGCGAGCCCATTACACCGGAACCAAGTACGGCTACTTTCTTAATTATTCTCTTCATAGAATAGCTATAGTTGTCTATGGGTTAAAATATCTCTTTATTCTCGATCAACCCCTGTATGCGGCCACACACTTTAAAAAACACATCAAGTTCTTCCTGGGGTATCTGTTCGCGCACCTTGTGGTTAAAATGCAGCACCGTTTTCCGGGATATCTCTTTTTTCTGCAGTCCTTTTTTTGTGAGGAAGATGCGCACCAGGCGTTTATCGCTTGGGTCCGAAACTTTAAAGATCAGCTTCTTCTCTTCCATGCTTTTCAGGATGCGGGTAAGGCTACGTGCCTCCAGGCCTAATAAGGGCGCAATTTTAGTGGCAGGCGTACCGGCTTCCTGGTCTATGTTTAACAACACAAACCCGATAGATGTTGTAATGTCATTTTTGGCAGCCTCGGTGTTGTACATGCGCGAAATGGCATGCCAACATACTTTCACATTATAATCTACTGTCTCTTCTGGCTTCATAAACACATTGGTATATACCAAATATAGAAAATAAATGTTATGCAAGCATACTATTTTAGAAAAATTTATTCGGCATGCATAAAATGTAGTACGGCAGAAGCAGATTACAGATACTATAGTTATAGCCTTAACAATCGGGCAATAAAAAAGCCCTCCGTTTTGGGAAGGGCTTTGGTTTTATAGGCTATCGAGTTCAGCTTCAGTGTAGGTTACGCCGGGTGGTGGAATTAAGACATCTTTGGCGGTACTAAACTTATGGTTATCACTTTTCTTCATCTCCTGGGCTTCAACTATTTTCAGCAGTTCCCGCACACTTTTCTCAACATCATCATGAAGCGTGGTTTTCATTTGCACCTATCCATTATACATAGTAATTCTAAGGGAGTAGAAACCCATATCAAAGCCGTCATGTATAATCTCTTTAAGGTGGTTTAAATCAATAGAACGATATAATGTATAGACCTCTTTCAGATCAACTGAGTCTAACTCTCCAGTATAGTTAGCCTTAATACTTAAATCATATAGTTCCCGCAGCCGATAGTAAAACTTACCATCCGGTGTAATTTCTACATCTTTAGAATAGGCTTTTCGCCTAAAGCTGGGAAGATTGAAAAAGTAATCTTTTCAAACTCTAGTCCATTTGTCTTTTCAGCTTTTACAGGCTGGGCATTATCATCAACTATAGTTTCGGGTTGCTTCTGCTCTTTACAGGCAAAACAAACTATAGCTAAAACTATAAACAGGCATCTCTGCATGGTAACTATAGGTTAGTATATAAAAAAATCATCCTGAAAGAATCTTAAGCTTATAAAACCAAGATCTTTTCAGGATGACAGTATTGGTAACTATAACTTTAGCAGGCAAGAGCCGCCTTAGCTATAATCTAAAACATGCTATCAATCTCTTTCTTATAGTTAGCTGTGATGATTTTACGCTTCACTTTCAGAGTTGGGGTTAGTTCGCCGGTTTCTACGGTCCACATGTTCGGTATTAGCTTAAACTTCTTAACAGTTTCGTACTGGGCCAGGCCGTGGTTTGCTCTCTCAATCTCGCGCTTATACTTCTCCAGAATTTCAGGCTTGGTTATCATCTCAGCGTCTGAAGTATACGGAATGCCTTTGTGCTGGCAGTAATCCTGTAAGCCCATAAACGACGGAACTATAAGCGCAGCGGCATATTTCTGCCCATCGCCTACTACCATAACCTGCTCAATTACAACAGACTCTTTCAGCTTATTTTCGATTGGCTGCGGTGCCACATATTTACCGCCCGACGTTTTAAACATTTCTTTTTTGCGGTCTGTGATCTTGATGTACTTGCCCTGAACCAGTTCGCCGATATCGCCGGTATGGAACCAGCCTTCGCTATCTATTACTTCCTGGGTAAGCTCAGGTTTGTTGTAGTAGCCTTTCATTACATGTGGCCCGCGGGTCAGAATTTCACCATCGGTTTCAGCTATTTTCACTTCCACGCCATCTATTGGCATACCTACCGTACCAATCATGTTGTTTTCAGGCTCAAAACGGTTAACCGTAATTACCGGCGAGGTCTCCGTTAGACCGTACCCTTCCATTACCCGGATGTTGGCAGACCAAAACACGCGCGCCAGGCGAGGCTGCAACGCTGCGCCACCCGAAACTATAGCTATAACGTTCCCGCCCAGAGCTTCGCGCCATTTACTGAAGATAAGTTTATTGGCCAGCGCCAGCTGCTGGTTATACCACCAACCATGGTTTACCTGCGGGTCATATTTAAGGCCAAGCTCCAGTGCCCAGAAAAACAACTTACGCTTTATGCCTGTCAGCTCCATACCTTTCGCTATAATCTTATCATATACCTTCTCGAGCAGGCGCGGCACCGTGGTAAATACATGTGGCTGTACTTCTTTCAGGTTTTCGGCTACTTTTTCTATACTTTCGGCATAATAGATAGACACACCTACACGCATGTATAAGTATAGTAGCATACGCTCGAAAATATGGCAAAGCGGCAGAAAGCTAAGTGCACGGTGTGTATTATTTACCGGCACGTAAGGCACCGTACCCTGCACGTTGCTTACCAGGTTGCTATGTGTCAGCATTACGCCTTTCGGGTTACCTGTAGTGCCGGAAGTATAAATAATGGTCAGGATATCGTCGGGGGTAACAGCATCGCTCAGGGCTTTAAGCTGCTCCGGGTTTTCCATTTGCTTGCCGAGTTCTACTACATCAGACCAGTGCTTGGCACCATGTACTTCATCAAAGGTGTAAATCTCTTTTATACTATCCATGCCGTCGGTGGCGGCTATTACTTTATTGTATAGTTCGCTGTCGGCAACAAAAATTACCTTTACGGCTGCATCGTTAAAAATATAGCGGTAATCCTCAACGGTTATAGTTGGGTACATGGGCACGCTAATGGCCCCTATCTGCTGAATACCAAAGTCGGCAAAAACCCACTCCGGACGGTTAAAGGAAATGATCGCAACTTTATCGTTTTTACCGATACCTAATTTCAGAAGGCCAAGGCTTACGTGGTTGGCCATGTTCTGTACATCCTGGGTGCTATACTTTACCCACTGGCCTTCTCTTTTTACAGCAAGGCAGTCTGAGTTAGGGTAATTGTTTAGCTGATGCGACAATAGGTCGATAGTACGGGTAATGCTCATGCTGTCTTATTATCTTTGTATATAGTATAACCTGTTGCTCCTGCAACCCGGTCCGAAATATTTGCTGATTGGGCAATCGTTAGTGCATTTTAATTATTTTTTTTTATTTCTACCAGTTTCCTTCCTATAAATATTTAATATCAGTTATATTACACTCCTTAATTTACCTTTTACCAGTTAGGTGCAGCTATAGTTAGCGCTTGCCCCTACTAGTTTGGTACTTTAAACTTAAAGTAAAGCAGCCAGCACATGAACCTGTCGATCTTTTTTGAACCGCTGAACGAAGATATTTTTGCAGCACTAAACAAGCCCCGCACGCTGGGCGCTTACATCAACCGTTTTGTAAGCAAGTTCCCGGACTGGCGTGCTGCCGACATAGCCATTATAGGGATAAACGAAACACGCGGTGCCGGTAACGACGAGAACACAGACCCCATGCTGGCAGCAGCGCGGGCCGTGCGTAAAAAGCTTTATACGTTAAACAAAGGTGCGGGCATCTGCAACATTGTAGACCTTGGCAACCTGCGCCCCGGCATTACCTTAGATGATACGTACCTGCGCATAAAGGAAATTGTTGAGGTCCTGATATCGCATGGCACCATACCTATAGTTATAGGCGGCTCGCACGACCTGGAGTATGGGCAGTTTATGGGCTACGAGCACCTGGAGCGCGTGGTAAACATGGTGACTGTAGACAGCAGCGTAGACATGACCGAGGATACCGATGCAACCCCGAATAAAAAGCAACTGCGTAGCATATTAATGCACGAGCCTAACTACCTGTTCAGCCTTGGGCAGATCGGGTACCAGTCGTATTTAGTGGAGCCGGAAGTAATGGCTACGCTGGAGAAAATGCATTTTGAAGCGTACCGCGTAGGCGAAGTGCACCGCAACGTGCAGGAAATGGAACCGGTTGTGCGCCTCGCCGACCTGCTGACGATAGATGTAGCAGCCATTAGGTACCAGGATGCGCCGGGCTACGAACCTGCAAACCCGTTTGGCCTGACCGGCGAAGAAGCCTGCCAGCTTTGCTGGTATGCCGGCCTGAACGATAACCTGACCTCGCTGGGAATTTATGAATACAATCCCGCCCTGGATAAACGCGAGCTAACCGCCATGACCGTTGCCACCATGATCTGGTATTTTATTGAAGGCTTTTACCACCGCAAAAACGAGATCAGCTTCGACAGTAAACAGTTTACCAAATACGCCGTTGCCTTTAATGATAACCCGGACCGGATGGTATTTTATAAAAGTAAGCAAAGCGAAAAATGGTGGCTTGAAGTGGAGTCGCTTTCAGAGGGGAAAAGCCCGCGCGTGGTGCCCTGCAGCTACGAAGATTACCTACAGGCAACCAAAGGCGAAGTGCCCAACCGCTGGATTCTGACACAAGCGCGGATTGGTTAACTATAAATGTGTAAATTTGGAAGCCTGCACAAACGGGCAACTATAAACCAAGCTACAGGCATTTTATTTTAGCTTACAAACCACCCGAACACCAGCATGCAATTACCCGAGTACACGTTACAACAGCTTGCCCTGCGCAACGGCCAGGACCGAGACGAAGTATGGGTAGCATACAAAGGCGTTATTTATGATGTCAGGAAATCGAGGTTATGGCGCAGCGGCAACCATTACGAGCACTGGGCCGGCCAGGACCTTACCGAAGAACTAAAAGATGCCCCGCATACCGCTTATGTATTTGATAAATTTGAGGCGATCGGGCTAGTTAAAAATTCGGTATATCTTAGCAAATAGCCGGGAAACCGGGCAAAAAACAACTATAGACAAACAACAACTTTTACTCATATTTACTTTAACAGCATATGGTTCTTATTGCAGATAGTGGCTCTACCAAAACAGACTGGAACGCTCTAAACCAGACAGAAGTATTACAGAATGTGCAGACAGTGGGCTTTAACCCCATGTATCAGGAAACAGAAGATATCTTTAAAGAGTTAGAAAAGAGCCTGCTTCCGAATCTGGATAATAAGAAACCATCGGCTATCTATTTTTATGGTGCCGGCTGCAGCTCTCCGGAGCGAAACAAGAAGGTATCGGATGCTTTACAGCAATTATTTCCGGAAAGTGAGATACACGTAGACCACGATTTGCTGAGTGCGGCGCGCGCACTTTGCGGCCATAACCCAGGCATTGCCTGTATACTTGGTACTGGTTCTAACACCTGCCTGTATGATGGCAAAAACATTACCGATAACGTGCCTTCGCTGGGCTTTTTGCTGGGCGACGAAGGCAGTGGTGCCTACCTGGGCAAATTGCTGATGCGCGCATACTTTTACCGCGAACTTCCGGAAGAACTGGCCCAATCGCTGAAAAATACTTACAACATTACCAAAGACGAGTTCCTGGACGCGTTGTACGGTGCTGAAGTGCCAAGCCGCTATATGGCTACCTTTGCCAAATTTGCGCATGATAAACGCAAACACCCATTCATCAAGGAGCTTATCTATACCAATTTTGAGAACTTTTTTGAGCGCCATGTGCTAAAGTATAAAGGCCACATGGAATTGCCTGTAAACTTTGTAGGCTCTATTGCCCACTACTTTTCTGAAAACCTGAAAACCGCTGCTCAAAAGTATGGCCTGCGCATCGATACGATCATCCAAAGCCCCAGCGAAGGCCTGATCAATTATCACCAGGAATTACTGATAAAATCCGGAACGGCAAACAAACTATAGTTTATCTCCAGAGAATAATACATCATTCGTCATTTATAACTAATAAGCGTGTCTACTACCGAATCAGCGTCTAACTACGACAGCCTGGAGCAAATGCCTGTACGCCAGCTGCTGGAAAGTATAAACAACGAAGATAAGACCGTACCGCTGGCTGTAGAAAAAGCAATTCCGCAACTGGAGCTGCTGGTTAATGCTACTATAGAACGATTGCAGCAGGGCGGCAGGCTGTTTTATATTGGCGCTGGCACGAGTGGTCGTTTGGGCGTGGTAGATGCATCGGAGTGTCCGCCTACCTATGGTGTGCCGCATGGCATGGTAATAGGCCTTATAGCCGGTGGCGATGCAGCGATACGCAAAGCCGTAGAGTTTGCCGAGGATGATGAACAACAAGCCTGGAAAGACCTGCAGGAATACGACATTACTAATAAAGATATAGTGGTAGGGATAGCTGCTTCCGGACGTACACCTTACGTTATCGGGGGGCTTACTACCTGCCGCGAAAATGGTATAGCTACCGGCTGCATTGTTTGCAACGCCGGTAGCGCCGTTGCCGCCGCCTCCGATTACCCCGTGGAAGTTGTAACAGGACCTGAATTTGTAACCGGCAGCACCCGCATGAAAGCCGGCACCGCCCAGAAACTTGTCCTGAACATGCTTACTACCTCTACTATGATCCGGTTAGGGCGTGTAAAAGGCAATAAAATGGTAGACATGCAACTATCTAACCTGAAACTGGTAGACCGTGGCACATGCATGCTGATGGATGAACTACAACTGGCAAAACCCGAAGCCGCCGCGTTACTGCAAAAATATGGCAGTGTACGGGCAGCTATAGATGCTTATAATAACGGCCTTCCTTCTTAAACTATAGTTATACGTCTTATTTATTCTGCTGCCAGGGCGGTGTCGGGTATAACCAACCCACGGAGCAGCACCTGGGCAGCATCCCGGCTTGGTGCAAGGTAATTGGCAACCGACCATTTATACCCAAACATAAAGCGGTTATCTGATAAACTATAGAGCACCTTTCTACGATAATCGGTAACAGGCTCTAACCCGATTTCAGCACGCAGTGCATTTACTTTTGCTTCTTCCTGTTCGGTGAGCTTCTCTACTAAATATTTATTCAGCGACTTAAGTTTCTTATCACCTTCACAGTCCTTTTTATTAGAGCAGGCTACTTTTACAAGCGCTTTCGTTTTATAGTTCCGGTTACCTTGCTGCGTCTCCATCAGGTAAGCAGCTGCCTGTGGCGAGAGCTTGCCCTGCTGCACCGCATCTTTTAAAATATCCGTAAAATCGAAACCTTTTTTAGCTTTTGTCTGCCGCTCTATCACTATACTGAAGCGTGGCAACTGTTCTATGGTATCACCAACGCCAATTAGCGTTTCGCCGGGGTAGCCATGTTTCTGAATGTTACGGAGCAGGATATCTACATTGTCGCTCTCAATTTTGCGAAGGGTATCGGCATATACGCGCAGGCCGCCTTTTGCAAACCTATAGTATTTATCGCGCGCGTATAGTTCGTCCAGGTCGGCTCTTACATCCAGGTTAGCATGGCGTTTATACTTTTCGCGGCGCTTAGGGTAGCTTTTCAGAAATTTATCCCAGGCTTTGGTTTCGTGCAAGGGCTTAAATACATCTTGTTTCCTGATAAACGGCAACTCTACTCCTTTCAGCACCAGTTCATCAAGGTATTTAAAGGTCTGCTCATAATCTTCGGATAGCATGGCGCACACGGCAGCATTGTAATAGTCGCGGGCAAAGGGCTCTTTAACGGCCTTAAAGGCATCCCTATACTTGGCCAGCGCAGCACTATAGTCTTTAGCTATAACCAGCAGTTCAGCTTCGTGTATAACCGGGTGGTATATTTTAATATAATCCTTGTCGTTGGCATAAACCTGTTGTACCCAAAGCAGGGTTGCCAGGCATAACGTAACGCGCAGAAGTAAAAAGTTTTTGAATGGGAACATACTACCTGTAAGTGTAAAGTGGCTGGCAGGCGCCGGCTCTATCGTTTTCTTTCTGATATCAATTTACAAATCTATCTTTACTATACTCTGATGCAACAACTATAGTTTACGGCTATAGTATATCCAATACAGGTAGAGAAAACATAGGCAACAACTGCTGGCTTAGCCTGTGTTAAGTATTAACGATCACGAACTATTTTTATGCATACCATAGAGCCTTTTTATAACTGGCTGGAACTATACAGTGCCTCCGAAGACCCGCGCTCGCCCTTATATGGCGCCGAAAACAGCCTGTCGCAATACACCAACACCATTTACGGCTATTACATTCATCCGCAGTGGGACGACATCGAATCTGAAACGCTGTTCCTGAAAGTGCTGTTTACGGATTACGAAGCAGGCTTTGCTATTATTGAGTTTATTGGCGAATGGAACGATGCCCTGCACAACGATATCATGAAGCTAAAGCGCAACATTATTGACCCGATGGTACATGAAGGCATCAAGCATTTTATCCTTATCGGGGAGAACGTTTTTAACTTTCATGGGTCGGATGATTCGTACTACGAGGAGTGGTTTGAAGATGTGGAAGATGGCTGGATCGTGGCGATCGGTTTCCAGGATTTTGTGCTAAGCGAGATGAAGAACTATAACCTGGACTATTACCTGAACTATGGCGGCAACCTGGAACTGGTAAACTGGCGCACCCACACACCTAAGCAGCTCTTCAAAAGTATAAATACCCTGATACAGCGCCGGTTAAGTATGTAACTATAAAGGCGGGCCTGTTATAGGTCCGCCTTTATAGTTGGCATTGGTACAAACTTACTGAACTGCAGTTGTATCCATGTTATCAGCTGCATCTTCCATTTGGTCAGCCTTCTCTTCGCCGGCTTCTTCTATCTGCTCACCTCTTTCTTCGGCAGATTCTTCTACCTGCTCAGCTTGCTCTTCTGTTTTGTTTTCGGTTGCAGAGTCGCATGATGCAAATGCAAAAAGGCCAGCGGCCAGCATCATCATAAAAATTGGCTTCTTCATTTTTTATTTGTTTTGGTTTATAAACACTGTAATGTCAGTTACCTGCTAACAAACAGCTAACATGAACACGAATACGGTTATAAAGCTATATAGTTCTGAAAAACAAAAAAGGCACCTGTAAACAGGTGCCTTTTTCTTCCCTGGCCATGCGCCAGGCAGTTCTTTGTTGCTAATTACTGAGCAGAAGCAGCAGAATCAACTGGAGCTGAAGTAGTGTCAACTTCAACAGCAGTAGTGTCTTCAACTACTGTTTCTTCTACTGTAGTTTCAGTAGTTTCAACTTCTGTAGCAGTTTCTTCTGCTTTGTTGCAAGATGCGAAAGCGAAAAGACCAGCAACGAATAATAAACCGAATACTTTTTTCATGATGATTTGTTGTTTTTTTGAAAACGAGTTACAAATATAACACTATATTTTAATCCTATATATATCTTAAAAAATATTTTACTTCTTTTTAAACAATACCTTAATTGGTACCCCTTTAAACCCGAAATGCTCGCGGATGCGGTTCTCTAAATAGCGGGTATAAGATTCTTTAAGATACTGCGGCAGGTTACAGAAAAAAGCAAATGTTGGGTTATGCGTCGGCAGCTGCGTAACATACTTTATTTTAATAAACTTACCTTTAATAGCTGGCGGCGGATAACGCTCTATGTCAGGCAACAAGGCATCGTTCAGTTTAGAAGTAGGTATTTTGCGTGTCTTGTTGTCGTATACTTCCATGGCTACCTCAATGGCTTTGTGTATACGCTGCTTGGTAAGCACTGACGTAAAAATAACCGGCACATACTTTATAGGCGCAATCTTGCTTAGTATCTCCTCCTCAAACTCTTTTGTTGAGTTGGTATCTTTCTCTACTAGGTCCCATTTGTTTACCAGTATTACTATGCCTTTGCGGTTCTTTTCGGCCAGGGCAATAATATTTACGTCCTGGGCTTCTATACCACGGGTGGCATCCAGCATCACAATACATACATCAGCATCTTCCAGTGCACGTACCGAGCGCATCACCGAGTAAAACTCAATGTCTTCGCTTACTTTGCTCTTGCGGCGCAGACCGGCCGTATCAACTATAATAAACTCTTTGCCAAAAGCATTGTAGTGCGAATGGATGGCATCGCGGGTGGTACCGGCAATGTCAGTAACTATATTTCGCTCTACACCCAGTAGCAGGTTTACAAACGATGACTTACCAACGTTTGGTCGGCCAAGCACAGCAATTTTAGGAATACCAGCAGTCGGATCCTCAATACCTTCGTCTTTAAAGTGCTTTACAACTTCATCCAGCAGGTCACCGGTGCCTGATCCGCTTTGCGATGAGATCGGGTAAATTTCTTCGGCAATACCTAAGGCATAAAACTCACCTACCTGGTGTGCGCGCGCGTTGGTATCGGCTTTGTTGGCAACTAAGTATATTGGTTTATCAGAGCGGCGCAGTACGTTGGCAAATTCTTCATCCAGGCCAGTTAAGCCGGCATCCACATCTACCATAAACAAGATCACGTCGGCTTCTTTAATGGCCAGTTCTACCTGCTTGTTAATTTCACCTTCAAAAATATCATCGGAGCCGTGCACATAGCCACCGGTGTCGATAACTGTAAAAAACTTACCGCACCACTCACCGTGGCCGTAGCTTCTGTCGCGGGTTACGCCGCTTTCGTTGTCCATAATAGCCTGTCTACGTCCGACAAGCCTGTTAAATAAAGTAGACTTACCCACATTTGGGCGGCCTACAATAGCAATAATGTTTGTTGACATTATTAAAGTATAAAATAGTTAAAGTGCCCCCGGAGCACCTTGCCCCGAAGCTTTAATACATGCGCCTACTTACTCGCTATAGCCAAATCGCCTTAACAGCTTTTGGTCTGTTCGCCAGTTTTCGTTCACGCGCACATACAAATCAAGAAATATCTTTTTCTGGAAGAACTGCTCCATATCAATACGGGCCTGCATGCCCACTTTTTTCAGTGCTTCGCCCTTGTTGCCGATCACAATACCTTTCTGGCTCTTGCGCTCCACACTAATCTCGGCCCTGATGCGGATGATCTCTTCCTCTTCTTTAAACTCCTCTACCACCACTTCGCAGCTATAGGGAATCTCTTTTTTATAGTTCAGGAAAATCTTCTCACGGATGATCTCCGACACAAAGAAACGTTCCGGCTTGTCAGTCAGTTCATCTTTGGGGTAAAAGGCAGGATGTTCTGGCAAATAATGCAACAATCGTTGGAATAACTGGTCCAGGCCGAAGTTGTGCAACGCCGAGATCGGGTGAATTTCCGTCGGGCTCATCTTCTCCTGCCAGTAGGCTACTTTTTGCTGTACTTCCTCTTCCGTTGCCTGGTCAATTTTATTTATCAAAAGCAGAATTGGTACTTTGGCATACTGTAACCGTTTGATCACATCATCCTCGTCGTGCTGCTCATAAATGTCTGTCACAAACAGGATAACATCGGCATCTTCCAGCGAGGTACGCACAAAACTCATCATAGACTCGTGCAGAGCGTACTGCGGCTTTATTATACCCGGCGTATCCGAATACACGATCTGGAAGTCGTCGCCATTCAAAATACCCATAATACGGTGCCGTGTAGTCTGTGCTTTTGATGTGATAATGGAAAGCTTTTCGCCAACCAGCGCATTCATCAGCGTAGATTTACCCACGTTAGGTTTGCCAACTATACTTACAAAACCAGCCTTATGCGGAGTTTCTGCCATACTCTAAAATTTAAGGATGCAAAATTACTTCTTTTTTACGAGACCGCCTTCCATTAGCTGAATAATTGATTCACAGGTTTATAGGTTTGTGATGGATTTATTCTTTTATAGCTACCCAATTGTCATTTCGAGCGTCAGTCGAGAAATCTTATACGTCCTATAGTTGAAGCTTATACTTACTTGCTACTAGGCTATCCTTCTATAGTTCCTCTAATCCTGGGAGCTCTACTTGCCTATAGTTTCAATTATACTTTGGTGCCCTCACGGCCGGGAGGCCCCGTCTTCGGGCATCGCGCTGCTGCTTTCTTGCTATCCTCGCTGCGCTCGGATTGGCTGCGCCACCGCAACAAATCAAAGGCGCTCAACCCAAAGACTGATACGTTTCGATAGCTATGCTATAGTTTTTTGAGTAGCTATTGTTCTATAGCTTTTATCGTGGTTATAGTTCCGTAGGGACAGGTCGCGACCTGTCCGATCTTGGTCTTAAACTATAGAACTATACTTGCAACTATAGCTATGGTAGAAAGCTCCCCGCCTTAGATAAGCAGGGGTTGGGGGTGGTTGGACCACGGAAACGATAAAACTATAACTACAACTATAGCTAGAAACTCCCTCTCCTGTTTTTAGGAGAGGGTTGGGGTGAGGTAAAACAGCAACTATAAAACTATACCTGAAACTACAGCAGTAATCGTAAACATGACTACAGTCTAAGCTATAAAACAGAAAAGCCTGCTCCAATGGGCAGGCTTTTCTGTTTTATAGATACCAGCTTATTTCTTTTTAGCTGATTTGTTTATCTGGTTCAGAGCTGTTTTAGCTTGCTCGTTAGCAGGATCTAGTTTCAGAACTTCGTTGTAGTGTTTCACTGCAAGTTCTCTGTTTGGCTTAATATCGTAGTAATAGTAGCCTAAATAAAGGTTTGCATCTATCAGGTCTTTCTTATACTTGGCCGGCTCAGCGCTCGCCAGTTTAATAAACTCCTCAAAGTGTGGCTTAGCTAAACCAGCCTTGCTGTTCGGGTCTAAATAGTAGTTAGCTCTACCTCTCCACAAGTGGCCATAGGCGTATGTAGGGTTGGTTTTAGTAACGTTAGCGTAAGACTCATCAGCTTTCTTATAGTACTCATTCGCCTTCTGCATATCACCTGCATTCTGTGCTGCAGCACCTGCATCAATGTAAATATTACCGATGTAGTAGAAGTCAGCATTAGAAGGCTCTGTTTTCTCGCGCTTCTTATCATACACAGCCACGGCTTTCTCGTAATTACCTGACTTGGCATAAGCTGCTGCAAGTTCCTGGTACAGTTCT
Organism: Pontibacter fetidus; assembly: GCF_010119545.1. Lineage (GTDB taxonomy): Bacteria > Bacteroidota > Bacteroidia > Cytophagales > Hymenobacteraceae > Pontibacter > Pontibacter fetidus. The sequence goes on from NZ_JAAEAA010000002.1 coordinate 251,981, forward strand.
ACTTTATCCGGAGACATTTCGATTGCTTTCTGCAGGTTTTCAGTAGCCTTCGCGTGCTGGTTGTTTTTGCTCAGGATGCGGCCATAATACTCGTAGTCTTCAGCAATAAGCTTGCTCTTATCTACTTTAGCCAGGTAGCCTTCCATTGCAGCAAGCGCTTTGTCAGGCTGACCAAGCTCCAGGTAAGAGTAAGCCTGCAGACGGTTCATTACAGTGTTGTTAGGATCCGTCTTAAGCACTTCCTGTACTTCCTTCAGCGTTTCGTCATAGTTCTTAGTCAGGAACAGGAATGACGCATACTTTGCTCTTGTTTCAGGAGTCTTCTCAGCCATATCTACATACTTTTTGAAAGTAGATAGTGCTTTGTCGTACTGACCTGCAAAGTAGTAAAGTTCACCAAGGTCGCGGTAAGCCGGTGCGAAATTAGGATTGATCTCGATCGCTTTCTGGAAAGCCTGCTCAGCTTCTGTATAGTTTCTTGATCTTGTATACAGCTGACCTCTTCTCAGGTAAGCGTTCGGGTTCTTCTCATCAATGCGGATAGCGTTGTCATAGGCAGTCATCGCTTCGCCACCTTTTTTCAGCTCCAGTTGCGCATCACCTAACAGCATATAAGCGGCAGTGTTGTTTTTGTCGCGCTGTACGGCTGTTTGTAGGTAACCTACGGCTTTGTTCAGGTCAGCTTCTGTTTTGTTATCTGCCGTAACATAAGCTTCTGCAACAGCAACCAGTACATTTGCATCTTTAGACTTGCTATACTTCAGGGCCTGTGCAAAATGCTTTTCAGCTTCTGCTTTGTTACCTTTCGCCATTTCAAGTTTACCTAAACCGGCGTGGTTTATAGCAGACTTTTCGTTTTTAGAAACACCTTGTTTAAAATAGTAAGCAGCTGAATCCGGCTTATCAGTTTTCAGGTAAATATCACCTAGTGCGTAATAAGCATTATCTGCTTTCTTTTGGTTAAGCTGTTTTTTATAGATAGACTTTGCATCCTCATAACGCTCCTGTTCTACAGCTTGTTTACCTGCATCGCCAGACTGTGCAAATGCTGCTGCAGTCGGGAAGGCAGTGGCCATCAGAAGGATGTACTTCCAGTTGTTCGTCATTTTACTTCGCTTGTTAAGGTTATATTAATTGTACTAAAATTGAGTTAAGGTCTTATAGTTTCTTACTTTATACCCACTACGCGAACCGGCGAGGTGGCAGGCACTAAGCCTGATTTAAGTATTATACGTTGTCCTTTATCTCCAGCTACGAAAGATACAAAACCTGTGCCAAGTCCTGAGCGACCTGTCGTATTTATGATGTAAAGGTACCTGCGTAACGGATAAACGCCTTGGGCAATATAGGCCTGGTATGGCTGGTAATAGCTTTCTGTAGTTCTGGGAACTGCCTCTTTACTTAGGCCAACTACTTTTATTCTTTTCTGGAAGCCAACTGCCACACTGTCGTCAATATCACTGATCCAGTTAACGCCGATTACGCCCATTGCATTCTCATTCTTCTCTACGTAATCTATTAACCCTTTATGCGATTCGGCGGCAAATGTATTTTGTGGAAGCTTGTGCGAAGCTATCAGAGAATCTTTAACATAACGTGCCGTACCCGAATTATTGTTGTCGAAAACGATCGTTATGTCTTTTAAGTTTGTACTGCTGTTCAGTTGTTTCCACGTTTTGGTGTTACCATTAAAAATGCTTTCCAGCTCATCCATTGTAAACAGCGAGTCGGGGTTATTTCTGTTTACAATTATAGCTATTGCATCAATGGCAATTTTAGTTACCCTTGGTATGAGCTTTTTCTTTTCAAAGCTCGCTGTTTCAGCTTCAGTCAGTTCGCGCGAAAGTATAGCTACACGGGTGCTATCGTTCAGCAGGTCTTTTATTACTTCACCCTCCGATTTATATGCTGCTGTAATATCAGCACGGTCGTAAATGCCCTCGTAGGTACTCACCTGCGATTCGATGATCGGCTGAAAAGACTCATCTACACTGATATTGATCTTACCGGAAGTAGGTGTATCAGAGGGTGCATCCGTAGAACCACCACAACTTGTAAAGGCCAGTGTACCAACTATACCCGCCACTGTCCATAGTTTATTCTTCATACCGTCTTCTTTCTTTTTTGGTAATGTTCTGGTAAACTTTTACAAACCTGATGAGCCCGTAAAGTATAAGCACGCCTCCAAGTATATATTTCAGGTCCTTAGACATGTTCAGGTTCATCGTCTCTGCATCTATAAATATAAACAGCAGCCCCAACCCTATATACAACACGGTCATCAGCATGCCGAAGATGTTAACGAATTTCGAGAAATTGTTCCCGGCCGGTTTTTGTCTTTGTGGTCTTATCATGCTACGCGTTATTGTAACATATATTTAGATTTTACTTTAAAGTTAATGGTATCACATTAAATATGAAAGCAGAGACCTTAAAAGCTTCTGCTCTTCAGGCCCCTGCTTTATACTTACTAATTGATTTTTAGTTCTTTAACGCAAATTTTATAGGCAGCGTATAACGTACTGCTACCGGTACACCATTCTGTTTTCCGGGCTTCCAGCGTGGCATTCTCTGAATTACGCGCGCTGCCTCTTCATCCGTCCCGAATCCCAGGCCTTTCAAAACTTTAACATCTTCTATGTCGCCGTTACGGCCAACTACAAACGTAACCACTACCGTACCTTCTACACCTGCTTTGCTTGCTGCAGTTGGGTAAACCAGTTTTCTGCTTAGGTATTTGGCAAGTGCATCAAAGCCACCCTGGTATTCGGGCATTATTTCGGCAAAGTCGTGTATAGTTGTCGTGTTGTTACCTGCTTCTCCGGTTCCGCCATCTATACCTTCCAGATCAGCAGGAGGAGTTACAGGAAGTTCTGATGGCTTTACCCCATCTATCTTCTCGGTACCTGCCACGGCATTTTTCAATTCATCCTGGTTGGCAATTAGGGTTTCTTTTACCGGTGCATTATTCGGAACAACCTTTGGCGCTGAGTATACTTCTGTTTTTACTTTTTCGGGTGCAGCCGGTGGTACTGTTTTCTGTTTTTGCTCAGGCTTAACCGGAGGCAATGGCGGTAAATCTATAATGATCGGATCTTCAATTACCAGTGTAGGCTTAACGTACTTTTCGGGAGTAGAAAAGAATATATTGTTAACTAACGGAACTATAAGCCCCCCTGAAAAAATAGCTATGGTTATAATGGCTGCTATAATTATATGCCTGTGGTATACGCGCCGCAACTTATAGGCACCATATGCCTGGTTCCGACCTTTAAAGATGATGTTGTTAAAGGTCATGTCAAATAAATAGCTCTCTTTCATGGGCTTTGGGTTTTATAGTTTAACAATATGTCAGGTAATCATTTTATAGTATGCTTTTGGTTATGGTTTATAGTTTGATTTATATTATAAACTGAATATACGGAATTAAACGTTAATAGTATGCATGCTGAGCATTTTATTTTACAAACAAAAAAACCCGACCAGTTTCCTGATCGGGTTTTTAAACTATAGCTAAGCTATATTATTTAATTGTGTAACGAACCGGAACGGTAAATCTTACTGGTACAGCTCTACCATTTTGTTTACCTGGGTTCCACTTCGGCATCGACTTAACAACGCGCATCGCTTCTTCGTCAGTTCCGGCGCCAAGTCCCTTCAGTACTTTTACTTCAGAGATCTCACCGGTTTTGCTTACTACGAACGATACAACCACAAGTCCTTCGATACCTGCTCTTGTAGCAGCGGCCGGATATCGGATGTTCTTGGCAATGTATTTCTGCATTTCAAGTTCACCACCCGGGAAAGTTGGCATCTGCTCCACATACTCGTAAGGCTTCTCTTCTACTACCTCTGCAACTACGTCGCTGGTACCGTCAATATCACCTAAGTCTAATGGGGCATCTTTGCTACCTTCTACAGTTTTTGTACCGGCATCAATTTCTTCCAGTTTCTCCACGTCCGGAATTTCTTCCTCTTCGGCTACCTCGTTATCACGCTTAACAACCGGTGGTGTATACTTTACAGTAGCACGCACTGGCGGCGGCGGCGGCGGAAGATCCGGCGGCGGCGGCGGTGGAGGTGTATTTTCCTCTAGTGGCGGTGGTGGGGCCAGGTCTACTTCTGTTATAACGCGCTCATCCACTACTTCCTCTTCGTCGCCACCTATCATTTTGCTTATCAGCGGCATGCTGATGAAAAGCGCAAATAATATAGTAGCAATGATAGCGGCTTTAGACAGATGGCTGTTGTACAGTTTACGAAGCAGATAGGCACCGTATGCTTTGTTTCGTCCAGCAAAGACGATGTCATCAAGCGATGCTTTAGCTAACTTACTTTCGTCCATATCTGTTATTGTCCTAATTTAGTTTGTACCAATTGCTTGTCCGTGTCAGTTATCTCAACAAGGGCAAATTTCTTGGTATCGGTAATTTTCAGTTCATCCAGGATGTCTACCATGTTCTTGTAGCGCGACGTCTCCATTGGCTTGATCATTACAGTCATCTTGGCGTTACCTTTCACTTTAGGTGAAATTAAAACCTTACGAATACCTGTAGCTGAATAATCAGTCTCTATCACCTCCGGATTCTCAGCCGGGTCGCCAAGTCCGAAATAATAGAAAACTTTATCATCCTCACCAAGTACGATCGTCATCGCGTTACTAGCTTTCAGGGCAATCTGCTCTTCTTCTTTGTCCGGTTTCACAGGCATGTTAATTTCCATGGTCTGTGGTTTACTGAACGTAGTTGTAAGCATGAAGAACGTTAAAAGAAGGAAGGCAAGGTCCACCATGGGCGTCATGTCCATGTTGGTGCCCATCTTTTTGGAGCGCTTCTTACCACCCTTACCGGAGTCGGCTTGCTGTTGTACTTCTGCCATTTTTCTATCTCCTTTCTGTTATAGGGTTGTAGGTCTTTTTTCCATGTCGGTAATCAGGTTAAATCTGTTAACCTTCTTATCCTGCAATGTACTTATTACCTGCTGTACAGTTTTGTAGTTCACGTCCTGGTCACCTTTAATCGCGATAATCACTTTAGGGTTTGTAAGACGTGTCTGGTGCACCCAGTCTCCCAGTTGGTTATTAACTGAGTCTATAGGTATACCCGGAGCAGTTTTATCGTAGTTCTTTCTACTGTTAGCATCCATCGACAGGTAAGATTTTAACTGATTTACCGGTACGCCGAACTCGCTAAGCAAAGAAAAGGTCTTTTTTTCCTGTTCATTGAACCCAACACCATACTTGCCAGCCATTTTCTCTAATAGAGCTGTTCTCGTGTTCTGTCCATCCACACCAAAAAACACCCTGTCGTTTTTATCTATAGATATAGTAATAACGTTTGAATCGGGTATTTTGATGTCTGATACAGAAGAAGGAGTGTCTACTATAACTGCCTTTTCAGGGGCCATAGTAGCTGTCAGCATAAAGAAAGTAACCAGCAAGAAGCCCAAGTCCACCATTGGTGTCATGTCCAACGAGGGTCTGGTTCTTTTTACTTTTACTTTAGGCATCTTTCTGTGTTAAATCAATTAAACTGTGTGTTGTCTAACGTTAGCATTTTCGTGCTGAGCAGCAAAAGTAGAGATGATGCTGAAACCAGCTTCGTCAATGCTATAAGTTAACTCATCGATTTTGCTTGTGAAGTAGTTGTAAGCGATGATCGCAAGAGCAGAACCAGTAATACCGATTGCTGTGTTGATCAAGGCCTCAGAGATACCGTTAGAAAGTGCAGTTGCATCAGGAGTACCAGAAGAAGCAAGAGCGGCGAACGCCTTGATCATACCAAGTACTGTACCGATCAAACCTGTAAGTGTAGAGATAGAGGCAATTGTTGAAAGAATTACCAAGTTTTTCTCAAGCATTGGTAACTCTAGTGAAGTTGACTCTTCGATCTCTTTCTGGATAGCAGCAACTTTCTCAGCTTTTAACAGCTCAGGCTCGTTCTGCATTTCTTTGTACTTAAGCAAACCAGCTTTTACTACGTTTGCTACTGAACCTTTCTGAGCATCGCAGGCAGCAATTGCACCGTTGATATCGCGCTGGTTAAGTTTAGCAGAAATATTACGTACGAAAGCAGGAACGCTCTTAGTACCTTTTGCTCTGCTGATTGTCAATACACGCTCGATAGCAAAAATAAATACCATTAGTACAAGGGCCATCAGGATAGGAACTACCCAACCACCTTTGTAAACGATACCTAAATAGTTACCTGGCAGTGGGTGATTTTCGTTGCTACCACCTTCGAAGTTAGCAGGATTGCCTAGTACGAACATATACACAAGTACACATGCAATTACTGCAAGTGGAATAACGATAGTGGCAAATAAAGAACCCGCCGCGCTAGTCTTTACTTCTACATTAGCATCTTTGCTCACTACTGCAGTCTTTTTTTCCATTTTGATTAAAGTTTAAAGTTTAGCTGTTTGTGTTGTAATTAAATTGATTGTGTGTAATTATAAAAATGTAATTGTTTCAGTTTTAGTTCTTTATGTGTCAAACTTTTTAATTTAAAAAGCTAAACCCACCTATCGCAAACAAACCTTTGATGAATAAATTCTGAGCTGTTTCGCTACTTTATGGCACCTTAAATAAGTGCGCTTCTACAAATCTATATATTTTAGAATATTATCCAAAGTATAAACATTATTCTCAGTTCATTCTCTTAAAAAATTTCAATATAAAAATTGAGCACTACCATTATACATGGCTGGCATACAATTGTTGCATTAAAATAATTAATGAGAGGGTAACAGAAAATAGTTACAACTCCAGCACAGCCGGAGACTATAACTCAGCATGTAATACTCTGCTTAAATTCCAATGGCTAACAAAGTAGAAAACGTCTCTTATCCGATCCGGAAAACCAGGAAAAAGCGCTTTAAATATAGGTAATGAATTTTTAGATTGTATGCTTACCTACTTCTTTTTTGCCTTATTCCAGTAAAAATCCATTTCATCCAAGCTCATATCCTGTAATTTTTTGCCGTCTTTCTCCGATTCTGTTTCCAGGTACCGGAAGCGGTCTATGAATTTCAGGTTAGTTCGTTCCAAGGCTTCTTCGGGATTTATATCTACAAAACGTGCAAAGTTGATGAGCGAAAACAACAGGTCTCCGAACTCAGCTGTAGCGCGTGTTTTATCTATAGTTGCGGTATCATCTACATTAAATTCTTCCTCAAATTCGCTCAGTTCCTCCTGCACTTTTTGCCATACCTGGCTTTTGTCGTCCCAGTCAAAACCGGCACCTCTGGCTTTTTCCTGTATACGCATCGCTTTTACCAGCGCTGGCAACGACGAAGGCACACCACCCAACACCGATTTATTTCCCTCTTTCAGTTTAAGCTGTTCCCAGTTCTTCTTTACCTGCTCCTCTGTATCTGCTGTTACATCGCCGTAAATATGTGGGTGCCTGAAGATTAGTTTCTCACAAAGTGAGTTTAGTACGTCGGCTATATCAAACGCTTTTTGTTCGGAGGCTATTTTGGCATAAAACACCATGTGCAGCATCAGGTCGCCTATTTCTTTCTTTATCTCGGGCATGTCCTGCTTTAGTATGGCATCCGACAGCTCGTAGGTTTCTTCTATAGTTAGGTGGCGCAGGCTTTCCAGGGTTTGCTTGCGGTCCCAGGGGCATTTCTCGCGCAGGTCATCCATCACATCCAGCAGGCGATCAAAAGCCTGCAACTGTCTTCCGCGCGGTGTATCGGCAAATAATGTGTTATCCATAAAGCAAATATACTAAAATACGGCGGTAGCTGTTTACAAGTAATTCCCTGGCGAGATAATAGACCAAAGAGTAAACTATAAAACTAAAATATTGCTACTTTTGCAACCTATAAAACATTAACACAAGTGGCTTTAATAAAATCAATTTCAGGAATTAGAGGAACGATAGGCGGGCGGGCAGGTGATGCACTTACCCCTGTGGATGTGGTTAAATTTGCTGCAGCTTATGGTACCTGGGTACTGCAAACTACCAATAACAACAATACTATAGTTGTAGGTCGCGATGCACGCATCTCCGGCGACATGGTAAACAAACTGGTTTGCGCTACCCTGCAGGGCTTAGGTATAAACGTGATAGATGTTGGCTTATCTACCACACCAACGGTAGAGATGATGGTACCGGAGCTGAAAGCCGGCGGAGGTATTATACTTACGGCCAGCCATAACCCGAAACAATGGAACGCCCTGAAACTGCTTAACTATAAAGGTGAGTTTATTTCGGATGCGGAAGGCAAACTGGTACTGGAACTGGCCGAGAAAGAAGCGTTTGAGTTTGCTCAGGTGACTGAACTTGGCTCTTATACTAAGCAGGACGATGCAATAGCAAAGCACATTAAAACTATACTTGACCTGCCTTTAGTAGATGTTGAAGCGATTAAAGCTAAAAAGTTTGCTGTAGCCATTGACTGTGTAAACTCTACAGGCGGTATAGCTGTGCCAATGTTGCTGGAAGCACTTGGTGTAAAAAAAGTAGAGAAGCTTTTCTGTGAGCCGGATGGTCACTTCCCGCACAACCCGGAGCCACTGCCCGAGAACCTGCGCGAGATTGCCAAAGTGATAGAGAAAGGTAAGTTTGACTTAGGTATAGTTGTTGACCCGGATGTGGACCGCCTGGCGCTGGTAAACGAAGACGGCAGCATGTTCGGCGAAGAGTATACGCTGGTAGCAGTTGCTGACTATATCCTGAAAAACACAAAAGGAAATACCGTATCTAACCTGTCATCTACAAGAGCGCTGCGCGATGTAACCGAGAAAGCAGGTGGCAACTACTATGCAGCTGCTGTTGGCGAGGTAAACGTGGTAAACATGATGAAGGAGCAGCAGGCGGTAATAGGTGGCGAGGGCAATGGCGGTATTATTTACCCTGAGTTGCACTATGGCCGCGATGCACTGGTTGGTATAGCACTGTTCCTGACGCACCTGGCAAAATCCGGGTTAAGTATGACGCGCCTGCGTGCCAGCTACCCGAATTACTACATCTCTAAAAATAAAATAGAGCTTACTCCTGATGTGGACGTGGATGCCGTACTTACCCAAATGCAGCAGCGCTACGCCAAGCAACCGATTAATACGATAGATGGTGTAAAGATAGAGTTTGACAAAGAGTGGGTGCACCTGCGCAAGTCTAACACGGAGCCAATCATCCGTATCTATGCTGAGTCGGATAGCAACGCTACGGCAGAGCACCTGGCTAACAAGATCATTGCCGATATCAAGGAAATAATTTCTGTTAAGGCATAATGTACTGTTGTACGTATAGTTTTTAACAGCTAACCTGTAAGCGCCAAGGAGAGAAATTTCATTTCTTTCTCCTTGGCGCAACTTTTTTTAATACTTTAGTAGTTCGTTATATAGAGTAATGCAAACCCTTACCAACATGCGTGTATATTTAGACAATGCTGCCACCACTCCCCTGGACAAGGAAGTTTTTGATGCCATGGCCCCTTATATGCTGGAGCACTTCGGAAATCCGTCATCTATTCACTCACACGGGCGCGAAGTTCGGGCTGCTATCGAAAAGGCACGTAAAACGGTTGCTACCTTGTTAAACACTTCTCCTGCCGAGATCTTTTTTACATCTGGTGGTACCGAAGCCGATAACTCGGCCCTTATCTGCACTTGCCGGGCGCTTGGCATTAAGCACGCTATTACCAGCAAACTAGAGCACCACGCTGTGTTACATACCATGGAGATGCTCGAAAAGCACAAAGGTATTCAGTTAAGTTACCTGGCACATGATGAGCGTGGTAACCTGGACCTGGAGCAGCTGGAAAGCATGTTGGCGAGTCAGCCACAAACCCTGGTATCTATAATGCATGCCAACAACGAAATTGGTACGCTTAACGATATTCAAACTATAGGCGAGATTTGTAAGAAGTATAATGCCGTTTTCCATACCGATACGGTACAGACAATGGGCCACTACAAACATGATTTACAGTCGCTGGGCGCTAATTTTATAGTTGGTTCGGCACACAAGTTTCATGGCCCTAAGGGTGTTGGTTTCCTATACAGCGACGCCAATATTAAAATACAGCCGCTTATACAAGGTGGATCGCAGGAACGAAACATGCGTGGCGGCACCGAAAACGTGTACGGCATTATCGGGTTGGCAAAAGCCCTTGAAATTGCTTACCGCGACATGGCCGATCACCAAAAGCACATACAAGCCCTGAAAGACAGAATGATCTATAAATTGCGTGAGCAACTGGAAGATGTAAGCTTTAACGGTATGTCGGAGTTTGGTGATAAAAGTTTGTATACAGTGCTAAATGTAAGCCTGCCTGCATCAGATATAAACGAAATGCTGCTGTTCAGCCTGGATATCAACAAAATTTCTGCATCTGGGGGTAGTGCCTGTAGCAGTGGTGCCGATGCCGGGTCGCATGTATTACGCGCCCTTAACGTTGATCCTGCACGTGGTTCAGTTCGTTTCTCTTTCAGCAAGTACAACACCGAAGCTGAAATTGATTATGTAGCAGAAACATTGGCTAAACTATATAACAAGGTTACTGCTTAGTTGCTGCAACTATAAAATATAACATAAGAGCTCCGGTAGAGATACCGGAGTTTTTGTTTAAATAAAATATAACCCGATTTAAAGTATAAATGAAAAGTATAGGTGTTTTTTGTGGAGCAAACACAGGTTTAAATCCAGTTTATAGTGAAGCTTCCGCAGCATTAGGTAAATTAATGGCAGAGCAACATATAGCTTTGGTATATGGAGGTGGCAATGTTGGGCTGATGGGCGTGATTGCTGATGCAATTTTAGAACATGGCGGTAAAGCCCTAGGTGTTATTCCGCAAAGCCTGGTCGACCGCGAGGTGGCACATAGCAGACTACAGGAACTACACGTGGTACAAACCATGCACGAGCGCAAAGCATTGATGGCGGCCCGCTCCGATGCATTTATAGCCATGCCCGGCGGATTTGGCACCTTCGACGAAATCTGTGAGATCATCACCTGGAACCAGCTGGGCATCATTAAAAAGCCAGTGGCCTTCTTCAACATCAACGGTTACTACGACAAGTTCTTCGAGATGATCCGTCATACTATAGCCGAAGGTTTTGTAAAGAAAGATCAGCTGGATAATCTTATTATAGAAGAAGATCCTGCTATATTGCTACAAAAAATACGCGCATTTTCTGACGCCACTTCAGATTACTGGATCGACTTTAAAAGAATCTAATCACCTTAGAAAATTGAACCTCACTCTTAGCCAGAAAGCGGTTGTAAAGTATAAACTGCTTTTGTTTGTTATATTGTTATTGCCTCTTTCTGAAAGTAAAGCCCAGGATGTTTTTTCGGTAGGGCCAACCTTTCATTTTAATTTTGGAGACAAAAAGCCAAAAGTAAGCTGGGGTGTGGAAGCTGCCTTGTGGTGGTATGAAAGTAATAGTGTGCCTGTAAGTGCCAATCTTGGGTTTGATCGCCGGAAAGGAAGTACGATACTATACACCCAGGCCCAGACCGGTGTTGCACTTGCCGGGCTTTCAGCGGGGCCATACGTGGAGTTCAGAAAAGAAGAACCAACTATAGTTGGCCTGCAAACCGATTACTGGGTAAACTATTACCTGGGCCTGAACTATAGAGTGCGGTACAACAAAGAAGGAACTCAGAAAGCCCTTGGCATTTACATAAAAGCCCCTATAGTTACGGATCCTGAGGAAAACAGCAGTGACGATGATTGGGATTGGGATTAAGCTGCAACTATAAAAAAGGGCTGGCAACATGTAAAGTTACCAGCCCTTTTGTTTAAACTATAGTTGAAACCTAGCTTTCCAACACCATGGCTTTTACTGCTTCAACCCAGGTATCGTTTGAGTTAAGGCTTTCTACAAGCTGCCATTTTTCGCCACCGGCATGCTCAAACATTTCCTTAAATTCCTCTCCTACTTCTATCGTTGTTTCCAGGCAGTCGGCTACAAAGGCAGGGCTAAAGGCCAGCACCTTTTTAATACCTTTTGAAGGAAGGGTTTTCAGCACTTCGTCGGTATAAGGTTGTAACCAAGGATCTTTCAGCAGACGACTCTGGAACGTAACGGTGTATTGGTCTTCGCTCAGGCCCAGTTGCTCGGCCAGTAACCTTGATGTTGCAAAGCAGGCGGCGCGGTAGCAGTATTTATTACGCTTGTTATAGCTGTTGCAGCACGAACCCAATTTGCAGTAGCCTTTATCACTTCCTTTCAGTACCTGCCGCTCCGGCAAACCGTGGTAACTAAAGATCACGTGGTCATAGTTATCCTGAGCCATGTGCTGTTTACCTAACTCAGCGAATGAATTTATAAAGCCTGGGTGGTCGCAGAAAGAAGAGATGAAGTTTATACTTGGGATAACCCACCAGTCCTTTACGATCTCCATTATTTTATCCTGCACAGAACCTGTAGAAGCCGACGCATACTGCGGGAACAATGGCAGCACTATAATCCGGTCCACACTTTTGTCACGGAGCTCTTCTAAAGCGCTTTTTATACTTGGGCTCTGGTAACGCATACCAAAGGCCACATGGTAGTCATCGCCAAGGGCAACCTGTAACTTTTCTTTCAGATCGAGGCCGTGGAAAAGTAATGGCGAGCCACGTTCTGTCCATAGTTCTTTATAAACCTTCGCTGATTTAGGAGCCCGAAAAGGAGCAATTATTCCGTTAATCAAAAAATAACGGCCAACAGGGTTTATATCTATCACGCGTCTATCCAGCAGGAACTCGCGCAGGTACTTTCTTACATCAGGGGTTTCAGGTGTGTCCGGGGTTCCGAGGTTTACCAGCAGAACACCTATTTTACCCATGTTTTTCTTGCTCATCTACTTTCTTAATGCTTGTATAGTACAAAGATACAAAGTATAACCCTATCCTTTTAATGAGAATTATCACTGTTGCTGCACCTTTATAGGATGCTGTATAAAGCTATAGGTACGAAAAATGTTTGTATAGATTTAGTTTTTATCAGAAGTTACACTGCGCAGTACTGTAAACTATAGTTGCCGGTAAAGCTGCAGGTGTAAACCTTAGTCTTCATTTTCATACAGTTCCCACTTTGCTAACACGGCAGTAAAATCTTCTGGTAGCTCGGAGTTAAAGTATAGTTCCTGTTTGGTTACCGGATGTATAAAGCCCAGCGATTTGGCATGCAGCGCCTGGCGTGGCATCAGTTTCATGGCGTTATCTACAAACGCTTTGTAGGTGCCCACCGGAGAACCATACACAATTTTATCGCCGCCATAAGTAGCATCCGAGAAAAGCGGGTGGCCGATATACTTCATGTGCGCCCGTATCTGGTGCGTCCGGCCCGTTTCTAGGTTACATTGTACCAGCGTTACATACTTAAACTTCCGAAGCACCTTGTAATGCGTAACAGCATGCTTGCCATACGAACCATCGGGGTACACAGTCATAACTTTTCGGTCTTTGGCACTGCGGCCCACGTGCCCAACTATAGTTCCGGTATCCTGTTTCGGCACACCCCACACCAGCGCATAATAAGTGCGTTCTATGGTATGGTTGTAAAACTGCTTCGCCAAGAAAGCCATGCTATATTCCGTTTTGGCAATTACCAGCAAACCCGACGTATCTTTATCGATGCGGTGCACCAAACCAGGGCGCCCTTCGCCGTTACGCGCTGTTGGCAGGTTCTGTAGGTAATAAGTAAGTGCGTTTACTAAGGTGCCTGTCCAGTTGTTGTAAGCTGGGTGCACCACCATGCCCGCAGGTTTATTTACCAGTAGCAGTTCCTCGTCTTCGTAAACTATAGTCAGCGGGATATTCTCCGGCACAATATCGGTATCGCGCGGAGGCTCGGCCAGTGTTATAGTTATTACGTCCAGCGGCTTTACCTTATAGCTAACTTTTACAGGCTTGTCGTTCACCTGCACCGATTCTGCCCTGATGGCTTCCTGCAGTTTGTTACGGGTAACATTAGCCAGGCGGTCCATCAGAAATTTGTCGATCCGGAGCAATGCCTGCCCTTTATCCACTACAATACGGTGGTGCTCGTACAGTTCGTCCGAGTCTTCTGCGGTTATGTCCTGTTCTTCGTAATCTGCCACTGGTAAATTGTAACTATAAACGATACATAAAAAGAAAGCCGAAGTGTATCACATCGGCTTTCAAAATTATTAAGAAGTTAGCTTACTTAGTTCTTCTTCTTGTTGTTTTTAGCTGGCGTTTTAGCCGGAGTTTTTGCTGGTGTAGTAGCAGCTGGTTTAGTTGCAGCAGGCTCGGCAGCTTTCGCTTTAGATGGATCAACACCTAATTTCTTTAATACAAGCGGAGAGATATCGCCATCTTCCGGGCCAGCAAGTAGTGCCTGGTTGCTGATAACGTAAGTATAACCATTCTCTTTTGCTACGTCTTTAATAGCCTTGTCGATTTTAGCGATAACCGGGTCAACTAAAGATTTTTCTTTCTGCTGTAAAGACTGCTGTGCATTACGCTGAAACTCCTGGATAGAGTTGTTCAGGTTCATCAGTTCTTTTTCTTTGTCCTCACGGATGGTTTTATCCATAGTGGCAGCACCTTTTTCGTAAGCCTGCAGTTTGTTCTCATAGTCTGCATACTTTCCTTTCAGCTGGTTTTCCAGCACAGTGCTGTGGTCTTTTAACTGAGACTCTATTTGCTTGCTCTCAGGCAGTTGTAGTAAAATGAATTCAACGTTAGTATAACCAATCTTCAGGGGCTGGTCGCTGCTCTGTGCGAAAGACGCAAAGCTGATCAGTAAAAACGCTACTACTAAAGTTTTGATCTTGTTCATCATTGGTTGGTTAATTAATAATAAGTATAAAGGTTAGTTGTTAGGCTTCTTTTTGGTGGCTGGTTTTTTAGGCTGTTGCTCCGCTGGTTTTTGTTCCTGCTGTTCGCCTTCGCCTACTGCCGGTAGGTCATCTGTTTTATCTTTCAGGGCATCGGCAGGCTGCTTGCCTTTCGTGTTTGCCTTATCCGATGCAAGCCCCAGCTCTTCCAGCACATATTCGGTATAGTCGTGTATCGGGTTAGTATAGATCATCACCAAATCTCCCGACTTATCAAACATAATGGCGATCTGCTTCGATTTGGACACTTTTTCTACAGCTGTAAAAACTTCATCCTGTATCGGGCGCATCAGGTCCTGGCGGCGCTTAAACATCATGCCTTCGTAGCCAAACACCTTGCGCTGGTAATCGCGCACTTCTGTTTCTTTTTTACTGATCTCGGCCTGGCGCTTCTTCTTCATTTCTTCGGTAAGCAGCACCTCTTCGGCACGGTATTCCTGTTTCAGTTTATCGGCTTCCTTTTGCAGGTTCTCAATTTCCTTTTCCCAGGTCTCAGCATATTTGTCCATCTCCTGCTGCACTTTGTTGTAAGCAGGCATTTTGCCAAGTATAAAGTTCGAATCAATATACCCAATCTTCTGTGCATTGGAAACATGCGCCAGAAGAAAGACTGTTAAAAAGATGAACAAAAACTTTTTCATACTGATTCCTTTCTAATTAGCGCAACTGCTGCCCTATAATAAAGTGGAACATGCCTTGTTTTGCATTTGGCTGGCCTGGTACATCATCCAGTCTCCAACCATAGTCGAAGCCCAGTAAACCGAAGGCTGGCATAAATATCCTGGCACCTATACCCGCAGAGCGGTAAAGCTTAAACGGGCTATAGTTGTCATACGAACCAAAGTTATTACCTGCCTCTAAAAACGCTAAACCATAAATAGTAGCTGCCGGGCTAGGCGATATCAACTGGCGAAGTTCCATTACAAATTTGTTGTAAGCTATACCACCTGCCTGTAACAGGCTTGGGTCATTGCCTTCAAATACACTTTCATCGTCATACCCACGTAAGCCAATGTATTCTGTACCAACAAATACGTTGCCACCACCAAGGCCAGAACCACCAAGCTTAAATCGCTCAAAGGGTCCTATAGTTGCATCAGAATCATACTTACCCAGGAAGCCAAAATGCGCTCTTGTATTCAATACCAATTTCCCTGCCAAGTTTATAAAATACGATGCATCAAACATCCATTTATTAAATTCTATAAACTCATACTTGCCGGCATTGTCTTTAAACAGCGAGTAAGGCGGCGTCAGGTTTACGCTTAAAGATAACTGCGAACCACGCGTTGGATATGTCGGGTTATCTATACTATAGCGCGAAAGCGTGTTCACAAACGAGATACTGTTAGAAGTACCATCTGTAAAATCTTGGAACAGCTGTCTATAGTTATCTAAGTTATAGCGGCTGTAAGATACCGAATGCGTAATGTTAAAGTAGTTATCAGGCCACTGTAGTCTGCGGCCCAGCGATACCGATGCACCGTTCACATCCAGTTTCGACTCCTGCTCCAGGAAATCAGGGCGGCGGTATACTGTTTTAAACAAGCTTACAGTTAAGGAGTGCGGCTTGCGGCCACCTAACCAGGGCTCTGTAAACGACATAGAATAAGACTGGTAGTATTTACCGTTTGCCTGCACGTTCAGCGACAAACGCTGTCCGTCGCCGCTTGGCACTGGCGTCCATTCTTTAATATCCCAGAACTTGCGTGTTGAGAAGTTATTCAGCGTTAAGCCTACCGTACCTACAGCACCTATCGGTCCACCCCAACCACCAGATAAACTGATCTGGTCGTTTGGTCTTTCCACTACCGAGTAATGAATATCTACCGTACCATCTGCCTGGTTTGGTATCGGCTGTAAACCTATCGTTTCAGGGTCAAAATAGCCAAGAGCGGCCAGTTCGTTTCTTGTTCTGATCAGATCGTCGCGGCTATACTTTTCGCCAGGCAGCGTGCGCAATTCTCTTCGGATTACGTGCTCGCTGGTTTTGGTATTACCGGTTATAACCACATTTTTTATAGTTGCCTGCGGGCCTTCGTACACACGCATTTCCAGGTCAATCGAGTCGCCTTCTACGCGAACTTCCACAGGGTCTATACTTTGGAACAGGTACCCATCATTCTGGTAAAGTGCTGATACGTCTATACCTGTCGGGTTATAAGTAAGGCGCTTATCTAACTCCTGGCGGTTATAAACATCTCCTTTTTCAATACCTAATACTTTGCTCAGGTACTCGTCATCGTACAGGTAATTGCCTTTCCAGGTAATGTTGCGGTAGTAATAGCGGCGGCCTTCATCTACTGTTATTCTAATGCCCAGCCTGTCGTCGCTTATTCTATAAACCGAATCTGACACAATGATCGCGTCGCGGTAGCCTTCTGAGTTATAGAAATCAAGTAGTAACTGTTTGTCGTTCTCGTACTCAGAGCGCTGAAACTTAGAGGATGAGAATGTGTTGATCAAACTCTTTTCCTTGGTCTTCTTCATTTGCTTCTCCAGTTTTCTGTCAGAGAAGGCTTCGTTACCAACTATATCTATCTCCCCGATCTTTACTTTCGGGCCTTTATCTATTTTAATATCCAGCACCACACTGTTAGGTAAAAGCGAATCCGGGCGCTGGGTCATGTTCACCTTCGCATTCAGGTAGCTTTTCTCGGCAAAGTAGTTTTTGATAACTGTGCGCGTACTGTTCAGGGTAGCATCGTTTACTGTTCTGCCGCGCTGCAGGCTAATCTTATCGTTCAGCGCTTCCTGCTGCGATTTATTTATACCTGAGAACGTAAAACGTGAAAGGCGCGGGCGCTCTTTTAAATGGAAATCAAGAAATATCTGGTCGCCTTCTATGCGGGAAATGGTAACATCCACATCGCCTATAATACCCTGTGCCCATAGTTTCTGGATGGCCTGGCTGATGTCTTCGCCAGGTACCGTTATCTCGTCACCTACTTTAAGGCCGGTAACTGAAATAAGAGCGTTGGGATCCAGGAAGCTGGCGCCGCTTACGGTAATGCCGCCAATACGGTATTCACGTGGCTGCGTGTAATCAACAGGGCTTTTTTGCGTAGCGTTGTTAAGAACTTGGGAAGAGGCTGTGCCTGCCAAAAGCAGGAAAAACAGCACCCAGATGCATCTTGTCATTAATATTTTACTTGATTAGTTGTTCACTGGTCTTTCCGAAGCGCCTTTCGCGACGTTGGTAAGATATTATTGCTTCGTACAAATGTTCCTTCCGGAAATCAGGCCAAAGCAATTCGGTAATGTATAGTTCGGTATAAGCTAATTGCCACAATAAAAAGTTACTGATCCGCATTTCACCACTTGTACGGATAAGCAGTTCCGGGTCGGGCATGCCTGCTGTTGCCAGGTTTGCAGCTACCATACTTTCTGTAATTTCTGCTGCCTGCAATTCTCCCCTCTCTACTTTGGATGCCAGCTTTTTCATTGCCTGTGTCAGCTCCCAACGGCCACTATAGCTCAGCGCCAGCACCAATGTCATCCGCGAATTGCCGCTTGTCATTTCTATGGCTTCCATCAGTTCCTGCTGGCAGCTTTTTGGCAAACTATCGGTATCGCCTATCGTTTGTAAGCGTATGTTATTTTTGTTAAGCGTAGCTGTCTCTTTGCGTATAGTTGTAACCAGCAATTGCATCAGTGCTGATACTTCGCTCGCCGGCCTGGACCAGTTTTCGGTTGAGAAAGCGTATAAAGTAAGGTATTGTACGCCAAGTTCGGCGGCAGCTTCTACGGTTTCGCGCACGGCTGTAATAGCGCTTTTGTGCCCGAAAATGCGTAAGCCACCCCGCTGCTTTGCCCAGCGCCCGTTACCGTCCATTATAACGGCAATGTGCTTGGGTAAATTGTTTATATCTACTTTCTCCCTAAGATCCATTTAACCACAATTTCCTTGCAAGTTACAAAAAGCAAGATAATTTAATTAAAAATTAAATGGTTAATCCAATATTCCGGGTTGGCGTTTGTAAGGTGGCGGGCAATTAATTCTGTAGAAAGTATAGGAAAGGCTGATTCCGTTATAGTAATACCAGTCTTTGTCGTAGGGGTTTGCCACATGTTTACCATCTCCTTCCGTCAGGAAATCCATGTTATCGTTAAAGAGCATTCTGGCACCAAACTCCAGCCCCAGGTTCCAGTGTTTGCTTAGGGCATATTTTACTCCTACACCAAACGGCACACTTACGGTCAGGTCGGTATCAAATGGTTTATCCAGTTCCTCCAGGTTTGGGTTATCAGAGGTCAGCTTTTTGTTATAGATGAGGCCTGCTATACCTGCAAAAAAGTAAGGCGATACACGCGGCTTCTGTGATAGGTCGTAATAATCCAGAAAGTTATACTCCATTACAGCAGATACTTCGGCCAGGCTCAGGCGTAGCTCTGCCTGCCTATAGTTTGGCAGCGGCAAATCCTGTACGGCATCGCCTATCGTATTATCATCTGCTATGCGGTGGCTAAGCATAATACCACCCCGTGCCGTGAAGGTATTTGTCAGGTCGCGGCGGTAGAAAACAGTAAGCGCCGGCTGGTTATTGAGAAAGCGGTAATTAGGAGCAAGTTCTCCTGTATAGTTGGCGCCACCTATACCTACACCTATTTCGCTGGTAGAAACAGAACGCTGGGCGATAGCTTCTGTGCTAAAAAAAGCACTCCCTATTTGCAGCATTACACAAATAAGGAGTGCCTGTGGGATTCTATGTAAAGTCATGTATTCGCTAAACGGAGTTTAGGTAACAACGAACATTACGATGTTCTATTATCTAAACTTAGGGCTTCTAATTCTTGGTGTTAAAATATAGTTAAGACTCACACCTGATACAATGTACCAGTCATCATCTGTTCTGTCACCGCGCATCTGGTTGGCAGGTGTACCGTAACCTTCTAAGTGCTTATAAGGTGTTCCGCTTGGGTCTGGTACCGGTGTAAAGCCACCTTCCGCACTGCGGTCAGAAAAAATTGCTGATGCGTTGCGATTCGGGCTTTTATTAGCATTACTTAAAAGATCAGATTTATTCACATAACCAGTACTTGTATCATCCAGGTAATCTGTGAATGTTTTTCTCCAGCCCACTTCAAAGCTCAGATCCCAGTAACGGTCTATTTTATAGCGCACACCTAAACCAAACGGAATAGCGATTTGAACGCGCTTATACGGATCAGGGTTGTCAGAACCTTCAATTTGCTGGCCCTCTGTACCAAGTGGCTGAAGTTCGTACCATCCTGTTGGTATATCTGCTGCGCCTAATCCTGCATGAGAACCACTTTCGTAATATGCTTTCGGGTTATGATGAATTACAGCTACACCCACAAAACCATATGGCACAAAATCAGGGCGACGGCGGTAAGTCTGGCGGTTTTCAAAAAGGTCAACTATAGCTACGGCACTCAGCTCCTTAATATCATTTCGGAAAGAGAGATTACGCTTGAAGCGTGGCAGGTTTTCACTCTCGTTCTGAGAAGCACTTTTTGCATCATCGCCAATAATACGGCCCCAATGTAAGCTTGTGCGCACCGAAATACGCGGAAAATATCTGTAAGTATAGCTTATACCAATATTAGGTCTTGTTGATTTAAAACGTAGGCTGGTAAAATCAGGCTCCGGCACTATATCCCCGAAGTAGTTCATAGCTCCCAGGTGTACACCTACTGATGCGTACCGCTTTCTCAGCGTAAAGCGCTGGGCATCTGCATCCGTAGACATCAGGGTCATGGTTATAGTAAGCAGCAGAACAAGGGTACAAATTTTTCTCATATGAATAAATGCTATGTGAGTTTCTGTTACTTACAGACACCTCTCCTAAAGTTATAAAGACAAAAATAAAGATTATGTATTATTAAAGAAATAATATTACATATATTTAATCTATGTCACTTCTGGAAAAGATTTCTGTTATCCATTCCCCAATTGAGCTTGCTTCGTAGCGTTGATAAGAAGTTGACGTGATGTAACTTCACTAACCGGGCTACAAAATTCTCTCTTCTGACTGCCAACTGTACATTCATATCCACGGGCACTGATCTTGAATCGAGGGAGGCCAAGTAGCTGCTGCTGCGACCCTCCACCTCAAAAGAGATCACGCTCCTATCTGATACGATCATGGGCCGCACGTTCAGGTTGTGGGGACATACGGGTGAAATGACAAAATTGTTGGTTTGCGGCAACACTAATGGGCCTCCGGCACTAAGCGAGTAACCCGTAGACCCGGTAGGTGTAGCAACCACCAGCCCATCTGCCCAGTAAGAGTTCAGATATTCACCATCAATATACGTATGTACGGCAATCATAGATGAGCTATCCCGTTTTAATACGCTAAACTCATTTAATCCAAAGTTAATGCCCTCAAAAACCTCCTGATCGGAATCTACCCGGATAAGTGCGCGGTCGTCTAATGTATAGTGGCCTTTGTAGAGTGCGTCTAAAGCAACGTTTATACTGTCGTATGAGATAGTAGCCAGGAAACCCAACCTGCCCGTATTTATCCCAAGTATGGGTATCTGCTGGGCACCTACATAAGTTACTGTATCCAGCAGGGTGCCGTCGCCGCCTATACTTAGCACTACATCTACCCCGGTCAGGCTATCGCCGCGTTTAAAGGTGGGTATGTCGTTCGGGATGTTAAGGGTGTTTTGCAGGTATAACTGAAAGTGTTCTACCAACAGCAGGTCCGTTTTACGCAACAGCAACTCATCGAACAGTTTTTGTATAAACGGTGCGATGTGCTCGCTGAAAGGTTTACCAAGTATAGCAATCTTCATAAGCAGTTCTTTAAAAGGGATACCCCATGTTCAGGTATAAACCACGGTTGCCTTCGCGGTTGGCAGTGTACTCGCCGCGCAATACAATATCGTAAAATGTAACTACATGCAGCCCTATACCACCTCCAATCAATAGCCGGTTTGTTAACGGGTTACGGGCTTCATAGATGTTATCTATTGTATACCCGGCGTCTGTAAAGCCATTCAGGTATAAGGCTAAAGGTATGGTATTTAGTTTTGGGTTGCGGATAAATTTAAGGTGAATGCCTTTTATATTGAGTAACTCCCGCGATAACCCTTGCTTAAAAAGCCCGAAGTGCTGTCCGCCAACTACATATAGTTCATACCCGCGCACCAGCGACCGGTAGCCCAGTGCCACGTTGTCAGTTACCGCAAAATCGCTTCCTAAACGGGTCTGTACTTCCCCTCCTATAGTGTAGTAAAACTTTTTAGGCAAGGCCATATATTTTACATATTTAGCGCGGACAGTGGTAAACCCGGAGCCGGTATCCTTCAGAAAAAAAGCGTGGCCTATACCAGCATCAAAGTAACTACCGGTAAGCGGGTAAGCAAACGTGTTGCGCTGGTTTATAACACGGGTAAGGTCTAAGCGGATATAGTTGCGATTGGTATAGTTGGTGTTGAAATAATCAGGGTTAAGCGAAACGATAGTATCAGATATTTCTTCGTGATTGTAAGACAACCGCAGCGCTGACTGGCGCTGTACGCTTTGGCGGTGCACCACGGCAGCAGCAATACTTGTGCGGTTTATAGGCATTCCCTTTTCCTGCTCAAAAAAGTGTTGCCGGTTATTAAGTATATTATAGTTAATGGTATGGCTACGGTAATCTGCAACGCCAACTTCATAGCCAAACGTACGGCTGCCCGCTAAGTATGGCACCCGGTAAGATAATTCGATACGGCGGTTAAAACCATGCTGCAAGCGCAGGCGCACATCTTCGTTGCGACCTCTGAAGTTGCGGCGGGTAAGTGTAAAACCATAGTCTATGCGGCGCAGGTCTTTTTTCTCTAGCCAGGCGTTAAAGTTACGGTCAGCAAAATCGAAAATAGGAATAGGATACAGGTAGGCACGCTCCTGCACCTGGTAGGTAACTATAACCTGGCCGGCATCGCAGGTATAACTATAGTTTACAGCATGGAAAAGCCGGAGATTATAGATGCGCTTTCGATTATCTTCCAGCAGGTTGTCGAGGTCTTCGGTTTTAACAGAATCGCCTAAAGCAAATGTAAGCTCGCGTAGAATTACAAAGTCTTTGGTAGTTTGGTTGCCCTGTATCTTTACTTCCTGCAAAACGGCAACCGGAACCGTACATGGCGAGGCACCTGCAACTATACAGCTTAACAGCAGACCCAGAAGCAGACCGAAACGCAACACCGGTTATATATCCAGGTATTTGAATAACATATCCAGCCGGTCTTTGCCTACATCAAACGAGCTGCTGTCTTGGAACTGGGCAGTAATGCGGTACTCGAAACGCTCTAACGTAGCAATGATGCGGGAAAGGTCGGTAGCGTTTAGTTTAAGTGTGAGCTTGATACTATAAGGGTCCAGCTCGTCGGGCGATACATACGCACTCAGAATTTTGGTATTCTCTTCTTCTATCAGGCGGCTGATCTGGCTTAAACTATAGTCGCGCTCGGGCATGCTCAGCACCAGTATGCTGCCCTGCCCCTGTAACGCCGACATCTGCCCAAAAGCTGCCAGCGTATCGTTTATAGTTATAATGCCCATGTACTCCTGCATCTCATCCAGCACGGGCACTACCTGCACTTTATTTTTAATAGCCGCTTCCATCACATCATAAAAATGCTGAAAGTGCATGACGTGCACATCCGGGTGTTCCAACTCAACATTTTTGAGAGGCTGGTTGCGATCGGTCAGGTCTACCAGGTTTAGTTCGGTTACCATGCCCTGGTATTTGCGATTGCTTACTACCGGCAAATCGTTTACGCGAAACTCATCCATCCAACGCAGCGCCTTCTCTACGGTGTCATAGAGTTTAAGCGGTGGTATCATTTGGTTGATGAGTTCTTCGGCTATCATGTAGTTTGTTCTACGGGAGTTTTACTTAAAAATTTCTCTAAAATACTGTTAAACTTTTCCGGATGTTCCATCATCGGGGCGTGACCGCATTTATCGATAAAGTATAGCTCCGAATTTGGCATGAGTCTGTTAAACTCATGTGCCACCAGCGGCGGCGTTATCGTATCGTTCAGTCCCCAGATTAACAGGGTAGGCACTTTAATGTTTGTAATATCTTTAGCCATGTTGTGGCGCTGCGCCGATTTAGCTATCGCTATAATGCGCAGGCACTTTGAATTACTGTTTGTAATATCAAATACTTCGTCTACCAGTTCTTTAGTTGCTGTTTCGGGGCTATAGAATGTATAGGCAACGCGCTCTTTTACATACTCATAGTTACCACGCTTCGGAAACGAGCCACCCATAGAATCTTCGAATAACCCTGAGCTGCCGGTAAGTACCAGGCGTTTTACTTTCGATGGATTATTTAAGGTATAAACCAGTGCTACATGCCCACCCAGCGAGTTTCCGAGTAATGTTAGATCATTCAGCTTTTTAAACTTCACGAAATCTTCCACAAAATTCATTAGCCCGGGCACACCAGCCTTATGCAACGACATTTCATAAATAGGCATAAGCGGAATAACTACCCGGTAATTCTGTGAAAAATGGTCTACAACACCTTTCCAGTTACTTAACGCACCAAACAATCCGTGAAGCAATAACAACACTTCACCTTGTCCTTCATCTATATACTGAAATTCTCCTTCTTGTCTTACTTGTAGATCCATAAGGGGTAAACTATACAAAAGATAATTAATTATACTGCAATATTAGCAATACTAAGCCAATTTCGAAGCATTTCTAACCCATAAGTAGTAAGCGCTGCTTCCGGATGAAACTGTAACGCATACAATGGTAACGAGTTATGTTTAAATGCCATCAGCTCGCCGGTAGCCGTATGCGCCAGCGGAACTATAGTTAGTGGTGTGTGCCGCAGTACCAGCGAATGATAACGCACCACAGGCATTTTTCCTGGCAGGTTTTTAAAGATCGGGTCAGGCTCGCAGATGATCTCGGATATTTTGCCGTGCATGGGCTTCTCGCCTTTCTCCAGCTTCGCCCCGAAAAACTCCCCCAGCGCCTGATGGCCTAAGCAAATACCCAACATTGGTACGCGCTCGTGGTATTCGTGTATCACATCCATCATTACGCCTGCACTCTTCGGCGTTCCCGGCCCCGGCGACAGAACTATAGCTTCAATCGGCAGCTTCTTTATTTCCGACAACGGCACATCGTTCCGAACCACATACGCTTCCACACCCAACTGTCCAAAGTAATCCACCAGGTTATAGGTAAACGAATCAAAATTATCGAGCAGGAGAAGCATGGGTATTGATTGGGAAATTTGGAGATGTGTGGATTTAGAGATGGGTTGATGTTATTTTTTAATAATGACTTCTATAGTTGGGTTCAGTGATCTCAGATCTTCTATGAGTTCCAAGTTATTTTCCGGCGCGATGTAGATTTCGTCGTAGCGGTTATACTTTACAATTATGCCTTTACTTGCTAAAGCAGGCTTAAGTCCTGCCCACATCGTTTCGCCAACTATAAGCTGCCGGATGTCGCTGATATTAATCTCGCCCCACAAAAATCCGGATTTATACTTTAGCTTGCCATTAGCTATTTGATACCAGGTACTCAAAAACACCCACAACAGCAGCGCCAACGGAGCTATTAGAGGCAATAGCATATAGGGTTGTTCTGAAAAGTCTTCCGTATTGGTTACGTAAATCACAATTGGTAATAGTACCAAAAGAGCTATCATATAAGGTATGGGGCCTTTACGATTTGCCTTATACTTCTTAACCATCATTTACTTCTTAAAAGAACGCTTTCAACGACGAAATCAACGTCTTCACAAACGGAAGCACATAACCCAATATACCTAAAGCATACGGCGTAGCTTTTAAAACAACCGGATAAACTATAGATTCGGAAGCTGTTTCGGGAGTGATGCTGATGCCGGCCATATCAGACACATAAAGCAACAAACTAATAGCGCAGCACCATTTTAGCGCACCAAGTATAGCTCCCAGCACATTATCGAAAAATCCGAAAGGGGTAATATCAAGCACCTTTTTCAGGATAAAGCCCAGCATGTACACAAGCAGAATGATCCCGATAAAAACGATCAGGAACGTCAGGTAAGGCAACACGCCTCCAACATCGCCAACAAAATCACGCACTACAGGCAGTGCCACGTTCAACAATTTCAATCCGCCAAGTATAGCCACTACCAACGCCAGCAACGACACCAGCTCAAAAAGCAAGCCTTTGCGGTAGCCCATAAACGCACCAAACAAGATCGGGATCAGCAGGAAATAATCAAAAGTACTCATGCCTGTAAACTATAGCTAAAAATTAAAAAGCGCTGCCGCAAAGGCGTAGAGCCCATGCAGCAGCGCTAAGATAAAATAATCGGGGCAGCGTGCCAACTATAAAATTGGCTACAACTATAGTTTATTCCGAGATTAAAAATCGGTGTTGTTCAGTAACGCACCTACCGCCGAAGAGATAGCACGACCATCTGCCTGACCAGCCAGTTCTTTAGATGCCACACCCATCACCCGACCCAGATCAGATGGTCCGGTTGCACCTACACGCTGAATAATGTCCAGTAATCTGGCACGCAGGTCGCCTTCATCCAGCTGCTTTGGCAGGTATTCTTCTATTACGGCCAACTCGCCAATCTCAATCTGAGCCAGGTCTTCGCGGTTTTGCTGCGTGTAAACTTCCGCCGATTCGCGGCGCTGTTTGGCTGCTTTGGTCAACAGTTTCAGTTCGGTATCCTGGGTTAAGCCTTCGCCGCCGCCTTTTTCGGTTTCGGCCAGCAGTATCAGCGATTTTATACTTCGTAAAGCCTGTAAGCGTGGTTTATCTTTTGCCAGCATGGCCTGCTTTATATCGCCTTCTACTCTTTCTTTTAAGGTCATAGTTTTTAATATTTTATAGTATGTACAGCGTAAGGTTTATGCTACTTCTACGGAGCTTTTGCACTTGCGGCAATGCACCGGGCATAACATCTTATTTAAATTTCCATTAATTTAGTCATCTCGTTTAGATTAACTATAGCCACAACTATAAGCGGCA
This sequence comes from Pontibacter fetidus, assembly GCF_010119545.1. Classification (GTDB taxonomy): domain Bacteria; phylum Bacteroidota; class Bacteroidia; order Cytophagales; family Hymenobacteraceae; genus Pontibacter; species Pontibacter fetidus. The sequence goes on from NZ_JAAEAA010000002.1 coordinate 278,757, forward strand.
GATAAGCAACATGACCAAACTGAGTGTAAATATAAACAAAATAGCCACGCTGCGTAATGCCCGTGGCGGCGACAGGCCAAATGTGGTACAGGCAGCCAAAGACTGCGAGCGTTTCGGAGCGCAGGGCATAACTGTGCACCCACGCCCCGACGAGCGCCATATCCGCTACCAGGATGTGTACGACCTGAAACCAATCGTTACCACCGAATTTAACATAGAAGGCAACCCGACCCCTGATTTCCTGAAACTTGTAAAAGACGTGAAACCGGAGCAGGTAACGCTTGTGCCCGATGCACCAGATGCCATCACATCCAATGCCGGTTGGGATACGATAAAGCACAAAGATTTCCTGACCGATATTATCTCTGAGATGAAAAGCCTGGGAATCCGCACATCTATTTTCGTGGACCCGCTGGAAAGCATTATCGAAGGCGCTGCTATAGTTGGTACCGACCGCGTAGAACTATACACCGAAGATTACGCCCGCCACTACCACAGCAACCGCAAAGCAGCCATTGCCCCTTATGTAAAAGCTGTTGTTAAAGCACAAGAGTATGGCATTGGCCTTAACGCCGGGCACGACCTGGATCTGGATAACCTGAAGTACCTGAAAGATAATCTGCCGGGTTTGCTCGAAGTTAGTATTGGACACGCCCTTATCTGCGATGCGCTATACCTTGGCTTAGAGAACACCATACAGCTATACCTGCGCCAGCTTAAATAACTTACTTTGATCAACTCCATAACTATAGACGAGTTTCTGCAGAAAGCTGAAAAGCTGCCTGTGCTGGATGCGCGCGCTCCAAAAGAGTACGAAGCCGGCCACATTCTGCAAGCGCAAAGTTTCCCTATTTTCACAGATGAAGAGCGGGCTATAGTTGGTACATCTTACAAGCAGCAGGGTCACGATCCGGCAGTATTGTTAGGTCTTGATCTGTTCGGCCCTAAGATGTCTCAGTTTGTAAAAGAAGCCACTAAAATTGCTCCGGATAAAGAAGTGCTGCTACATTGCTGGCGCGGTGGTATGCGCAGCGGTGCAATGGCCTGGCTCCTGAGTTTTTCTGGGTTTAAAGTACATTTGCTGCAGGGCGGCTACAAGGCTTATCGTCATTTTATACAGGAGCAGTTCGCTAAACCCAGGTCTATAGTTGTACTCAGCGGTTTTACGGGCAGTGGCAAAACTGATATCCTGCCTTACCTGCAAAAACTAGGTCAGCAAACTATTGACCTGGAAGGACTGGCTAACCATAAAGGTTCATCATTCGGAAGTATAGGCATGCCCGCGCAGCCAACTACAGAACACTTCGAGAATCTGCTTGGCTCCGAACTGATGAAGCTGGACGCTGATAAACCGCTTTGGCTTGAAGATGAAAGTATAACCATTGGCCGTGTCACGCTTCCTCATACTTTTTATACCGCTATGCAGGAGCAGCCAACTATAGTTATCGATGTTGCCAAGCCCCTGCGCGTACAAAAGCTGGCCCACGAATATTGCCGCACCGATAAAACCATACTGGAAGCAGCTATACTTAGAATCAAAAAACGCCTCGGCGGTTTAGCTACACAAGAAGCACTGGATGCCATTGCCACCGGCGATATGGAAAAGATGGTAGAGATCGCGCTTACCTATTACGACAAAGCCTATCATTTTCAGCTTAACCCCAAAAAGCAGGTGTTTACGCTGCCACTGCAAACTATAGATCCCGAAGAGAACGCACAGCAGATACTTACCTTTGCCAAAACCAACAACTTACTTTAACCCAATGCAAGATTCAACCACCCAAGATATAAAACTTACCCAGTATAGCCACGGTGCCGGTTGCGGCTGCAAAATTGCGCCTAAAGTTTTAGATGCTATACTTCATTCTGACATCACCTACCCAGAAAACGATAAGCTTATAGTTGGCAACAGCTCCCGCGACGATGCTGCCGTGTACGATATTGGCAATGGCCGCGCCGTTATCAGCACCACCGATTTCTTTATGCCGATTGTGGATGATGCCTATGATTTCGGTCGTATCGCGTCGGCTAATGCTATTTCGGATATCTACGCGATGGGTGGCACCCCGATGATGGCAATTGCGGTACTTGGCTGGCCTATAGATAAACTGGCCCCGGAAGTTGCCAAACGTGTAATTGAAGGAAGCCGCAGTACTTGCCACGAAGCAGGTATACCGTTAGCCGGCGGCCACAGCATCGACAGCCCTGAGCCGATCTTCGGGTTAGCGGTCACCGGTATGCTCGATATCCCGAACCTGAAACGAAACGATACTGCTACCGCTGGCTGCGAACTATATTTAACCAAACCTATTGGAGTAGGTATACTCACCACCGCTCAGAAAAAAGCTATACTTAAACCCGAACATGCGCATCTGGCACCCAAGCAAATGATGCAGCTAAATAAAATAGGTGCTGAACTGGGTCAACTACCACAGGTAAAAGCCATGACCGACGTTACTGGTTTCGGGTTAATGGGTCACTTATCTGAAATGTGTGAAGGCAGCAACTTAACAGCTGAAATATACTTCGATAAAGTACCGGTTATCCCCGAAGCGCTGGACTACCTGGCGCAAAAAGCTATACCAGGCGGCACACACCGCAACTTCGATAGCTACGGCCACAAAATAGCAGATCTCACCCCAGACCAGAAACACTTGCTTTGTGACCCGCAAACCAGCGGCGGCTTATTAGTTGCCGTTGATCCTGCCGGCCGAGAAGAAGTATTGGAGCTTTTTGCAAAGTATAACTTAGACCTGCAACCGTTGGGAGTTTTAAAAGAGCGCGAAGCTGACGAGAAACTGATCAATATTTTATAGTTACCTAACTTGAGTAGAAGCAAACATAAGAAGCTATACTATGTACCAGGGTTAATCAGTCTGATCATGCTGCCGTTGCTGTTTGCTTATTTTGGTAAGAAGGAAGTTCAGAAGCTGGATGTCAGGCTGATGGAGATAAACTTCTGGAACCCAGACTTTGCCGAACTTATTCCTTTCCCTGAGCGCGAGTATACTAAGTTTATACTTACAGGAGATTCAATCAAAGACAAAGCAATTTTTACAAAAGCAGATTTGCAGATTAAAAAACTTTATGCTGATAGGGATACTATAAATGGTGTGCATTTTATTTTCCAAGACTCAGCTAGTTACGGCTCTTTTGTAAACACTATCAATAACCTAAAGGAAAACGATATAGCACGATATTTCCCTTATGAAAACAACCTATGGGTATTATATCCTACTCCAACCAAACAAGTGGTAGGAGAGCTTATTAATCCACCATGCCTTTTATGTGATGATGTTATAGTTGTACCACCTAAAACAAAAGAGCTAACAGTTTATGAGCAAATTAAAGCCTCTATAGTTTCTTATAGTTCAGGCATTAAAAAGCTTTGGCCAACTATAGCACTGCTATTTTTGCTTGTCACCTTAACTATAACCCGCGCCATCAGGCACTATAAACCAACTATAGTTTAATCTTACCAACTATACTCTCGTAAGCATTACCGATAATAAATAAAGCAACATGAAACTACACTATAAAGAAATGGGCCATGGCCAGCCGCTGTTAATTTTACACGGCTTATTTGGCACATTAGACAACTGGCAAACATTAGCAAAACGACTTGCAGAACATTACAACGTTTTCCTGGTTGATCTGCGCAATCACGGTCGTTCCCCGCATAGCGAACAGCACAATTATGATGTAATGGCCGAGGACGTACTCCGTTTGGTTGATGAACTACAAATTCCGACTCCAGCTATCATGGGTCACTCTATGGGCGGCAAAGTAGCGATGAACTATGCGCTTAAATACCCAACTCGTTTAACCAAGCTTATAGTTGTAGACATTGCACCTAAAGCATACCCGCCACATCACGACGAAATTATTGATGCTTTGCAGTCCGTTGATCTGAGTACTGTTACCAGTCGCAGTGAAGTTGATGCACAGTTAGCAAAGGGCATACAGGAAGACGAAGTGCGCCTGTTTCTTATGAAAAACCTGTACCGCAAAGAAGACAATACTTTTGGGTGGCGCATGAACCTGGATGCAATTGAAAAAAACTATGATAAGATAGCCGCTGAAATAACATCTGATATACCTTTCAAAAAAAATTCATTATTCATTAAGGGAGGTAAATCAAGGTATATAAAGCCTGAAGATGTTTACGGAAGCATAGAACGGCTTTTCACGCTAGTAGAAGTTGAGACCATACCAGAAGCTGGCCACTGGGTACACGCCGAAGCACCTGATAAAGTATATGAGCTGGTAACCAGATTTCTGAGCGCCGACTAATTACCATTTACATAACGTTAAAAGCTACTGTAACTAATGTGTTACAGTGGCTTTTGTATTTTAACTCAACTATAGTTAATACTTTTACATCATGAAAAAGCAAGGCAATTTATACTTAATACCAACTATACTTGCAGAAGGTACTGCGGATCAGGTCATATCTTCACAGGTAAAAGATGCAGTTAAACATCTTACCTACTTTATAGTTGAGAACTTACGTACTGCCCGTCGCTTTGTGAAAATGATATGCCCGGAGTTGGTTATAGAAGAATTAAACTTTGTGCAGATTGATAAAGATGCAACTCCGGCGCAGGTGCAGGCTTCCTTGAAACCTATAGTTGAAACAGGGATAGATGCGGGTATCATTTCAGAAGCTGGTTGCCCCGGTATAGCTGACCCTGGTGCGGAAGTTGTAAAGTATGCACATCAGAAAAACATCAAGGTAATACCATTTGCAGGCCCATCAGCTATACTTTTAAGTTTAATGGCTAGCGGTTTTAATGGGCAACAGTTCGCATTTCATGGCTATCTACCTATAGATAAAGGTCCGCGATTACAGGCTCTTCGCCAGTTAGAGAAAGAAATGCAGCAACGTAACCAAACACAAATCTTTATGGAAACACCATACCGCAATAATAAACTACTCGAAGATCTCCTAACAACGCTAAATCCTGAAACCAAGCTCTGCATCGCAGCCAACATTACTTCTCCCGAAAATGAATTGATTCAGACCAAAACTATAAATCAATGGAAGGGTAAACTTCCAGATATACATAAACAGCCAGCTGTATTCCTCATCTATAAATAACCTCCCCAAGTAGTTGCTCTAAACATGAGTCATCCCGAATTTTAGGTTAGGGATTTCTAAAAAGTAAAAGCCTTCTTTTCGTAAGTGACAGTAGTATCAGGTCACTTTAGAAAAGGAGGCTTTATGCATTTATTATCAAATACGCAGC
>NZ_JAAEAA010000030.1 GCF_010119545.1 Pontibacter fetidus
TCCTGCTATGAATTCTTTAGCAGTTTCTAAAGCTAATCTCAGATTTGTTTTGTCAACCATAAATTTTTATTCCATTCTTTTCCTCACCTTGAACGGAAATTCTAAATTACTAATGCACCACAACTATAGTATAAACGACAACATACGCTTATCTGCACTATGTACGTAGTTGGTTTTATAGTTTATTGCGTTTCTCAAATACAATATACCACTTCTGTATTAGTAAACATAGCCCAGTTTAGCCCCCTGTTCATTTACCTCAAGTATAGCTTCTCTGCCACAAACCAAGGCTAAGTTTAGCGGCTCGTGGCCAACCGGGAAATTGTAGCAAACTGGGTAATTATATTTGCCGGTATGTTCCAGTATAATTTCGTAAGCAGTTTTGCCAAAGGAAATGGCATTGTCTTTCATGTCGCTCATGTCGCCAACTATAAGCCCAGCCAGGTTACTGAGTTTGCCGCTGCGGTCGAGGTGCACCAGCATGCGGTCGATGTGGTACAGGTACTCGTCCAGGTCTTCCAGGAACAGTATTTTGCCTTCGGTGCTGATGTCGGATTTAGTGCCGGTAAGCGTGTGCAGCATGGATAGGTTTCCGCCAACCAATTGGCCTTTGGCTGAGCCGGTGCGGTTAAACGCATGCGGGCCCGAACTATAGTTTATACTTTCACCAAACAGCACCTTGCGCAGGGTTTCCACACTGTCTACAGTTCCTTCGCGGCCGAAAAGTACAGGCATAATGGCATGCACGGTTTCTATACCTAAGTTATGAATATGGCTATGGATGGTAGTTACATCACTGAAACCGATCACCCATTTCGGCTGCTTTTTAAATTTTGTGAAATCCACCTGGTCAATGATGCGGATGGTGCCGTAGCCGCCGCGTGCGCAAACTATAGCTTTTATAGTTTCGTTATCCAGCATCTCCTGAAAATCCTGCAAACGGAGCGCATCGTCGCCGGCAAACTGGTTATAGCTGGCATCTATCGTTTGGCCCAACACTACTTCTAAACCCCAATTCCCGAAGGTCTGTATGGCAGGTGCGAGTTCCTGGGTAGTTATTTTTCGGGCAGTGGAAAGTATGGCAATTTTGTCGCCGGGCTGTAGCGCAGGTATCATAAATGTATAAAGTATAAGCAACTGCCAAGTTAGGGATTTCCGGGCAAGTTTGCAGGTGTGGGTTTACAGGGTCGTAACTAAACCTGAACAGGTGTAATTTCTGATGTAAGCAATAATTTACCTCAGCGAAAAGCCTTCAGTTTGCGGGTGTTCGGCAGAAAGCAAAGCAGTGGCCTCAATTTCGATTAACTGATCGGGGTTAATAAGCGCACTTACCTGTACCATAGTTGATGCCGGTTTTATAGTTCGGAATACCTCGCCATGCGCGCGACCAATCTCTTCCCAGTGGCTTATGTCGGTAACATACATACGGGTGCGCACTACATCTTCCATAGTTGCTCCGGCTTCTGCCAGCGCTTTTTCTATTTTCTGAAGTATAAACCTGGTCTGTTCGTACGCATTGCCTTTGCCTATAATCTGGTCGCCGTCGGTAGCGGTTGTGCCGGCCACTTCAATTACATTACCTACCCGCACGGCACGGCTATAGCCAACTATATCTTCCCACACAGCCCCCGACGAAATATTCTGTCTTTTCATAGACTTTGGAGTTTAAGAGTTAAAGAGTTTAGGAGTTAGTGAAGTAAAAAGGTAAAGATGCGATACTTTGCGTATTGTTAGTTACAAAGCCTTAAATCCTGTTCATTCTTTTTAATCCTGTAAATCCTGATTCAGACAATTTAACAATTATACCATATTTCTTAATCTCGTTCTAAAATTCGTAATTCGTAATTATTAATTCGTAATTACTATTGATGCGCCTGAGAACTAAACCTGTGCTTTGCAACTACTACGTTACTTACCGCTGTAACGCAAAGTGCTCGTTCTGCGATATCTGGGAAAAACCATCGCCTTACATAACTATAGAGGATGTGCAGCAAAACCTGCACGACCTGAAAAACCTGGGTGTACAGGTAATAGACTTTACAGGCGGCGAACCGTTGCTGCACCGCCAGATAGACGAAATGCTGGGCATGGCGCATGAGATGGGCTTTATCACCACACTCACCACCAACGCCATGCTCTACCCGAAGTATGCTGAGCGGCTAAAAGGTAAAGTGGACATGCTACATTTCTCGCTGGATTCTGCACATAAAGAAACCCACGATGCCGGCAGGGGAGTAGCCTGTTACGATTTTGTGATGGAATCTATTAAAGTAGCAAAGGAACTGGGCGAGCGACCGGATATACTTTTCACGGTTTTTAAGCATAACCTGCACGAACTGGAAGAAGTGTACCAAACTATAGCCCAGCCCAACAAACTGGTACTTATCCTTAACCCGGCTTTTGAGTACAATGGCGTTAAAACTGGGGAGCGCTTAACAGAAGAAGAACTCGATTACCTGACCCAGTTTGGCAAACGTAAAGGTGTGTACCTGAACGAAGGCTTTATACAACTGCGTAAGGATGGCGGAAACCACACAAATAACCCCGTTTGCAAAGCTGCCAGCACAACTATAGTTATCTCCCCCGAAAACGAGCTGGTTTTGCCGTGTTACCACCTGGGCACTAAAAGCTACCCTATAAATGGCAACCTGCAGCAACTATACCATAGCCCAGAAGTAGAAAAGTTAAAACAATTAGAAGGCCGCCTGCCCGCCTGCGGGGGCTGTACTATAAACTGCTACATGCAACCCAGCTTTGCCGTAGAAATAAACAAATACTTCTGGAAAGCCCTGCCTAGTACGCTGAAATACAACTACCAAAAAGGCACCTGGAAACGGATGTTTGCTTAATGGGTGGCTATCTTAACCAGGATTTACAGGATTTTAGAATACTCAGCATTAGCTTTTAACTTTACGTCATTCAGTCATTCAAAATTTAGTTATTCAAAAATTAAAAATATGCCAGTTATACTTCCTGTAAAAGGTGTGATGCCACAGTTGGGCGATGATTGTTTTGTAGCCGAGAACGCAACTATAGTTGGCGATGTGGTTATGGGTCGCGAATGCTCGGTTTGGTTCAATGCAGTTATCCGTGGCGACGTAAACGCGATCAGGATAGGAAATAAAACAAACATACAGGATGGCGCTGTTATCCATTGCACCTACCAGAAAGCAGCTACAACTATAGGTAATAACGTCTCTATAGGGCATAATGCTATAGTACATGGCTGTACTGTAGAAGATAACGTGCTGATAGGCATGGGCTCGATTGTGATGGATAATGCCCTGGTGCAGAAGAATTGTATAGTTGCCGCCGGAGCTATAGTTCTGGAAAATACCGTGTGCGAAAGTGGATGGATTTATGCAGGAATACCGGCCAAAAAAGTAAAGCAGCTAAGCCAGGAGCAGGTAGATGGCCTTGATAAGGTTGCCAATAACTATGTAATGTACAGCGGCTGGTTTACAGGCAAAGAGTAAAAGCAAAAACGCCTGCGCTGCCGGATTATAGTTGGCAACGCAGGCGTTTTACTTTTTATAGTCCGATGTTAATGCTCCGGCATTTCTCTCACGATGGTGTCTTCACGGAACTCGTCTTTTATCTTGAACAATACGGATATCAGGCTACGTTCTGATTTCTCCAATACCCGCACTTCGTATTCGTTAAAGTCGATGCTATCGGTAATATCTTCTGGTATCTGGCCGTAAAGTACGCTTACAAGGCCACCTACAGTTTCATAATCTTCGCCTTCGGGCAGTGGGTAAGGCAGAAAATCGTTGGCATCCGAAATTGGTGCGGCAGCACTTACCTTGTATTCAAAATCAGTAACCAACTCTACTAACGGTACTTCCTCATCGTACTCGTCCTGTATCTCGCCAACAAGCTCTTCAATTATATCTTCTATGGTAACAATACCCGACACACCACCAAACTCGTCGGTCGCAATGGCCATGTGCAGGTGGCGGCGCTGGAACTGTTTCAGCAGGCGGTTGATCTTTTTGGTTTCCGGCACAAAGTAAGCAGGGCGTATCAGTTTTTCGAGCACCACCGGCTCGCCAAGGCGCATAATGCTCAGCAGGTCTTTTACATACAGCACACCCACAATATTATCTATACTTCCGTTATACACTGGCAAGCGCGAGTAGCCTTCATTAAAGATGATCTCCATCAGGTCGTGTTCCGAAATGGTAATGTCGATGGCGATCATTTTAGTGCGTGGCACCAGAATCTGCTTTACCATGCGCTCGTTAAACTGGAACACATTCTCAATCAGTTCGTGCTGCGAATCCTGTATGGCACCGCCTTCGGCACTTTGCTCAAACAGCAGGCGTAATTCTTCAGCAGAGTGTACTTCCGAGCCGTGCAATGCCCGTATGCCCATAGAACGAAGTATAAGGTTTGATAAGCCGTTCAGGATCCAGATAAACGGAATGAACAGGATATAGAAAAAGCGCAGCGGCAGTGCAATGGCCAAGGTGGTAGACTCCGGGCGCTGAATAGCCAGCGACTTTGGGGCCAGCTCACCAAACACAATATGCAGCACCGTAATGAGGGCAAACGCAAATGGCAACGCTATACTATGGGCTACCTCCGGGTCTGGGTTAAAACCAAAAGCCGACATTATGTTGATAATGATCTGCGAAACTACGCTCTCACCTATCCAACCTAAGCCCAGCGACGCCAGCGTAATACCCAATTGTGTAGCCGAAAGGTAAGCGTCCAGGTGCGCGATCATGTGCTGCGCCATTTTGGCCATGGTATTGCCGGCCTGGGCGCGCAGCTCTATCTGGGAGGCCCGTACTTTAACTATAGCAAACTCTGCGGCCACAAAAAAACCGTTAAGCGCTACCAACAGTATCGTCAGGAAAATATTAAAGATCATAGTTTATATCAGCAGGCTTAAGCCGGCACAAGTGTAAAATTAACTAAAATACGATGTTAACCTACAAATGTATATAGTTTGGTAAATATTAGCTGATATAAGAATGGCCTACAAGCGGGCTAAAAAACATAAAGGTGCCGTGGGAGGCACCTTTATGTTTTTGAACAGTGGCGGCAAACTATGCATGCAGCGCAAAAGATGCCTTGGCGGTTGTAAACAACTCGTGGGCATTAGAAGAAGTAAGCCTTGGCAGAAAAATCTTCTTGGCTTCCTCTTCAGAAATCAGTTTGTACGTGTTTGCAGCCAGCGTATCTAGGAAGGGATTGCAAAAAGAATAGATATACTCGTCCGTCATAGTTTTGTAAACTACATGAAAGTTATGCTTTTCGTCGCGTACCAGTTTCATGGCCTTAAAGATGTAGTCAAACACTCTTCCGCATTCTGTCTTCAGTAGCTGTGTTTCTGTTTGCTGTAGACTTTGTTTCATTGTGTTTTATTGGTTGAGTTATACTTATTCTTATTTACTCTACATTCAAAGTTAACTTATAATTCCTTGCCAGTAGACTGGTTTATAAAGTTCCAAGTAAATGAACCTTATGAAATGGTATATATCCAAAAAATAAGGGTAAAAAACTATGATTGATTTGTTGGTATCTAGGTAATATTTATTTGTATAATATAACGAATATATTTGATTAAGGTTATGTTTAGATATATTTATTTTAACATATTTATAAAATATTGTATCTAATTTATAGGCATTAAGTCCGGGTTTGATTGGGTTTTATTGTTAGATACCGCTAAATCGTACAATATGGTAGGCAATGGGAGGTGCTTTATTGTACTATAGGAGATGTCATAAAATTACAAAACAGCTAGGGTAGCTTTCAGAGGAAAATTTTAGTCGTTTAGGAGATGCTGTTTGTACAGGTAGTACAGTTATATGGCTATGTGCAGAACCTTACCGGTATAGGTAGCGCAAAGCAGTAATATATTTTTTACTTTTGTAATTATAGTTGCTAACATAGCATCAGCTGTTTGGTTATACTTAAATTATAACTGACAGCGGATAACGAATCCGAAAAAGAAAAGCAATATGCTTACTCATAAACCCTTAAAATTGCTGCTAACTATAGTTTTGCTATGGTTATTTGCCTTTTCGGCTGTAGCGCAAGTATTAAAACCTGCTTCCTGGAGTTACGATGTTTCTAAAAAACAGGTGACTGTCGGCGAAGAAGTAGAATTGATCTTTAACGTCCGGATAGACAAAGACTGGTACCTTTACTCTTCTGACTTCGACCCGGAACTGGGGCCAATGGTTACGGAGTTTAAATTTGCCAAAAACCCGTCTTATGAACTGGTAGGCAAAATTGTTCCGGTTAAGCCTAAAAAGAAATACGACGACCTTTGGGGTGGCGAGTACACCTACTTTGTGGGTACGGCGCAGTTCCGTCAGAAAATTAAGGTTTTAAAACCAGAGCTGGTAGTAAAAGGCACTTACGAATACCAGGTTTGTACCGATGTGGATGGCCGCTGCATTCCGTTTGACGACGACTTTACTTTCACCAACAAGCAGATACAAGTTACTGGCAAAGCTGCCAGTACAACTACAACAACGGGTGCGCCTGCAGCATCGCAGCCTGGCCAAACTATAGCGCCCGGCACAAAGCAAACCCCTGAAACACCAGCTACCACGCAGACACCAATAACTATAGATTCGGCAGCTTCGCCCGTATTCGGGCAGAACGATGCAACTATAGATACCGTAACCGCACCTCAAACCACCGAAAAAGTACAGCCTGCTGCAGAAGATGTGGCATTTACTGAGCCTGCTCCTGATAAAGACGACCTTTGGGCATTTATGCTGGTTGCTTTCGGGTCTGGTCTAGTGGCACTGCTTACGCCTTGCGTTTTCCCGATGGTGCCCATGACAGTAAGCTTTTTTACGGGCAGCAGTAAAAGCAGAAGCCAGGCTATAGTTAAAGCCTTGGTATATGGACTTTCAATTATCGCCATTTACACAATTATCGGTACGGTAGTAGCACGTTTATTTGGTGCCGATGGGGCAAACTTTATCAGTACACACTGGCTGCCGAATATCCTTTTCTTCCTGATCTTCCTGGTGTTTGCGATGTCTTTCTTCGGGATGTTCGAGATTACGCTGCCAAGTTCGTGGTTAACCAAAATAGATGCGCAGGCTGACAGAGGCGGTTGGATAGGCGTGTTCTTTATGGCATTTACCCTTGCGCTTGTTTCTTTCTCGTGCACCGGACCTATCGTTGGTAGTATACTGGTGGCCTCGGCCGGTGGCGAAACCATACGCCCTATAGTTGGTATGTTCGGGTTTTCGCTGGCCTTTGCCCTGCCGTTTACCCTTTTTGCTATTTTCCCATCGTGGTTAAGCGGCTTGCCTAAATCAGGAGGCTGGCTCAACTCCGTAAAAGTGGTACTAGGCTTTATAGAACTTGCTTTGGCGCTAAAATTCCTGAGCGTAGCCGACCAGGTATACCACTGGGGCATTCTGGACCGCGAAGTATACTTAGCCTTGTGGATCGTGATCTTTACCCTGCTGGGCTTTTACCTGCTGGGCAAGCTTAAATTCTCCCACGACTCCGACCTGAAATACATTAGCGTGCCACGTTTGTTCTTTGCTATAGTTACCTTCGGGTTTGTAATTTATTTGATACCAGGCATGTTTGGCGCACCGCTTAAAGCACTTTCGGGTTACCTGCCGCCGCAAGCCTCCCAGGATTTTGACCTGAATACAATAGCAGCCCGAAACAACAACGGTGGACCTACCACGGCTACAATTGCTGCTAACCAACTATGCGAAACTCCAAAGTATAGCGACTTTCTACATCTGCCACATGGCCTGCAGGGTTACTTTGACCTGGAGCAAGCCAAGAAATGCGCTGCCGAACAAGGCAAACCAATCTTTATAGACTTTACAGGCCACGGATGTGTTAACTGCCGCGAAATGGAAGCCAACGTATGGTCGGACCCGGCCGTGCTGAAACGCCTGCGCGAAGAGTATGTAATAGCGGCCTTGTATGTAGATGATAAAACCGACCTGCCGGAAGGGGAGAAGTATGTAAGCAAGTATGACGGTAAAGAGAAAGCAACTATAGGTAAAAAATACGCCGATTACCAGATCACTAAATTTAACGTAAACGCCCAGCCATACTATGTGTTGATGGATGAGAACGAAAACGTACTGGTTAAGCCAATTGCCTACGACCTGAATGTAGATAACTTTGTTAAGTTCCTGGATGCCGGTGTTGCCGCCTACAAAGCCAAGCAAAGTATAGCTCAGCAGTAAGTATAACCGGAACTATAATAGAAAAGCCCCACTGAAACCAGTGGGGCTTTTTTGTGACGATAAAGTCTTATCTCGCAGGAGTTACTTTGCTTCGTTGTAACGTTTTGTTACTTCTTCCCAGTTTACTACGTTCCAGAAAGCACTAATGTAGTCCGGACGACGGTTCTGGTAGTGCAGGTAATACGCGTGCTCCCAAACATCAAGGCCAAGAATTGGCGTGCCACCACAACCTTCAGCGAACGACATTAACGTGTTGTCCTGGTTAGGAGTAGAGCAGATCTCAAGTTTGCCACCTTTAACACAAAGCCATGCCCAACCAGAACCAAATCGGGTAGCCGCAGCTGCATTAAACTTCTCTTTAAACTGGTCGAAAGAACCAAAAGTAGAATTGATCGCATCTGCCAGTTCGCCAGTTGGCTGACCGCCACCATTCGGAGAAAGTATAGTCCAGAACAGGTTGTGGTTATAGTAACCGCCGCCGTTGTTACGCACTGCTTTGTTTTCGCCGTCCAGGTTCTGCAGAATCTCTTCAATGCTCTTGCCTTCCATGTCGGTGCCGGCAATGGCTTTGTTCAGGTTATCGGTATAGGCCTGGTGGTGTTTTGTATGGTGGATCTCCATAGTGCGGGCATCAATGTGCGGCTCCAGGGCATCATAAGCATAAGGTAGTTTCGGAAGTTCGAAAGCCATAGTTTTATATATTTTTATATGTGAAAAATAACATACGTAGCAATCTTATAGGGTACGTATGCACTCAAACTGTTAGTTTCAAATTTAACTATTTTCTTTTGGCTGCAAAAAAAGAAGCCATCAGGTCGGCGCACTCCTGGGCCATAATGCCGCTAACCATCTCGGTTTTAGGGTGCAATAAATTACCTACTCTTCTATAACCAACCTTTGGCTCAGTTGTTCCGAAAACCACACGTTTTAGCTGCGCCCAATAGCTGGCCCCCGCACACATTACGCAAGGCTCTACGGTAACATACAACGTACAGTCGTGTAAGTATTTGTTGCCCAGGTATTCTGATGCGGCCGTAAAAGCCAGCATTTCGGCATGGGCGGTTACGTCGTTCAGTTTCTCGGTTTGGTTGTAGGCTTTGGCAATAATGCGGTTGTTGGCAACTATAACAGCCCCGATCGGAATCTCATCTTCTTCAAAAGCCTGCTGTGCCAACCGGTAAGCCTGCTGCATAAAATACTCGTCACTATAGATCGATAAAATGTCTGTAGCCATAGATGTAAAGGTAGAGTGTAAGCAATTTTATAGCAAGTATAAACCAGTTAAACTATAGTTGCAGGTAAAATGCAAAAGCCTTTCCGGGTAAGGGAAAGGCTTTTGATGTATGGCGAACTATAAATTACTTTTTGATCTTAACAGAACCCATTATTTCGCGGGCTACGGGCTGCCAGTCATTTTTAAGCTGGAAAGGCACATGTAAGGTATAAATCTGTAGTTGATTGCCAATGATCGTATACTGCACAATACTGTACTGGTTTACAGGTTTCAGGTTTGAAGCGCCACGCGTATCAGCTAGCCTCGAAACAAACTCAAACACTATAAATTTCTGCCCATTAATAGTGGTTACTTCCTGCCGTATAAAATCAATGTTTGTAAATGTTTCTACCAGGTTGGCCTTGTAAAATTCACGCAACATATCCAGGTCATTTGCCCGGAACGTAGAGCGTTTCTGTGTCAGGCTAAAGTCTATATTTTTGTCAGGGCTTGTAAAAGCAGCTAAAGGTCTGGTCGTTGCCGGGTACTCACGGGCAATGTCATCATCTGTCATCGGGGTAAAATCCTTCGGCAGCAAAATGCTGATCTCTTTGGTGATGTTTACCTTCTTAAGTTTTGGTGCTGCAAAGGCAACGCCAGCTATAAAAATGATAATCAGGAATGCTAAATAACGCATGTTCATAAGGGTTGTGTAGGCAAAGCTATAAATTATTGATCAAATAACAGGCAGTAAGCCAAAGTGGTGCAATTTCTTTGCCAAAAGTTTAAGGTGCAAATGTGTAATAAGCAGTTTCTGGTGTTTATTGCGCCTTCTGAACAACAAATGCAGGCCCCAAACTATAGGTGACCATGCACTGCAATTGCTGCGTATACTTTTACTTTCCGATATATGGAAAGCTCCTGCTATTTTAGCTGCAACCTAACGTAACAATTATTACTTTTGCGCTATATACTTACACATACTACTATGCTCCGAACTCATACTTGCGGCGAACTACGAATTGATAATGTAGGCGAAGAAGTTATCCTGACTGGCTGGGTACAGCGCCTGCGCGATAAAGGCGGGATGCTCTGGATTGACCTGCGCGACCGTTACGGTATTACGCAACTTAGCTTTGAAGAAGGTTTAACCCCGGAAGCACTGCTGAACCAGGCACGCGAACTGGGCCGTGAGTTTGTGATAAGAGTAGTTGGTAAAGTAATTGAGCGCGAGTCTAAAAACGATAAAATACCGACCGGTGCCATTGAGCTAAAGGTTACCAAGCTGGAAGTGCTGAATGCAGCCAAGTTACCGCCTTTCATGATCGAAGATGAAACGGATGGGGGAGACGACCTGCGCATGAAGTACCGTTACCTGGACCTACGCCGTAACCCTGTGCGCCGTAACCTGGAACTGCGCCACCGCGTGATGCGCGAAACCCGCAATTACCTGGACGGCCTTTACTTTATTGAAGTAGAAACGCCTGTACTTATAAAATCTACGCCGGAAGGTGCCCGCGACTTTGTGGTGCCAAGCCGCATGAACCCAGGCGAATTTTACGCCCTGCCACAGTCTCCGCAAACGTTTAAGCAGCTGCTGATGGTGTCAGGGTTCGATAAGTACTACCAGATCGTAAAATGCTTTAGAGACGAAGACCTACGTGCCGACCGCCAGCCGGAGTTCACCCAGATAGACTGCGAGCTTTCTTTCGTGACCCAGGAAGATATCCTGAACACTTTTGAAGGGCTGATTCACCACCTGTTCCAGAAAGTGAAAGGCGTTAACCTGCCTAAAATGCCACGCATGACCTATGCTGATGCGATGCGTTTGTATGGCTCTGATAAGCCGGATACCCGTTTCGGGATGCAGTTCGTGGAGCTGAACAGCCTGGTTAAGAACAAAGGCTTTAAAGTGTTTGATGATGCCGAGCTTATAGTTGGGATTAACGCGACAGGTGCTGCCAGCTATACCCGTAAGCAACTGGATGAACTGACTGACTTTGTAAAGCGTCCGCAGATCGGGGCTACCGGCTTGGTGTACGCGCGAGTGAATGAAGATGGCTCTGTAAAATCATCAGTTGATAAATTCTATGCTCCGGAAGACCTGGCGGAGTGGGCTGCGGCTTTCAATGCCAAACCTGGCGACCTGCTGCTGGTATTGGCCGGCGGAAAAGACAAAACCCGCAAAGCCCTGAACGAGCTGCGCCTGGAAATGGGAACTCGACTTGGCTTACGCGATAAAGATACGTTCTCGGCACTGTGGGTAGTAGACTTCCCGCTGCTGGAGTGGGACGAAGAAATGGGCCGTTTCCATGCCATGCACCACCCTTTCACATCGCCTAAGCCGGAAGATTTAGAGCTGATCGATGACCGTCCTAGCGATATCCGTGCGAATGCTTATGATATGGTTATCAATGGCGTTGAAGTGGGCGGTGGCTCTATTCGTATTCACGACCGCCGTTTGCAGGAGCAGATGTTCCGTTTACTGGGCTTCTCAAACGACGAAGCAAAAGCCCAGTTCGGATTCCTGATGGAGGCCTTTGAATACGGTGCGCCGCCACACGGTGGTATCGCCTTCGGTTTCGACAGACTTTGCTCTATTTTCGGCGGTTCTGATTCTATCCGCGATTACATTGCCTTCCCGAAAAACAATTCTGGCCGCGATGTTATGATTGATGCCCCGTCTCCAATATCGGATGCGCAGCTTGATGAACTGCACATTAAGATGAGAAATATTACTGCTCCTGAAAAGAAGTAACAACTATAAGCTATAGTTCAAAAGCCTGTAGCAGCCATGTTACAGGCTTTTTTGTTTGGTATTGGATTTATAGACCCCGTATCGCGCACAGCTCCTGCAAGAGTCTATTGTTACTATTTTTAACCTCACCCCAACCCTCTCCTTTTAAAAAGGGCCTCTACCCCAAAACAGGAGAGGGAATTTTTTACCTACTACTTCATTTGTCATCCTGAAAGGATCTTGTGGCAAGGGAGGTTAAGCCTTTGCTATTACACACCCTGCCCCTCTCAAGAAGGGAGTTTCTGCTATTGCTATAATTTGCTTTATAGTTTCATAGTTAACGTTTATCATCCCCCTGCCCCCTTCAAAGGGGGACTTTCTGCTACTGCTTGTCCGACTGTCATTTCGGCTCAAGGAAAAATCTATACCAACTATAGCTGAAAGCCACGAGCGGACAGGGCGCGACCTGTCCCTACAAAACTATAGCCACGATCAATCTCGAGGCTTATCGGATCAAACTATAGATAGCGGTTAGTAGTAGAAAGACGGGGCCTCCCGGCCGTGAGGGCACCAAAGCCAGATTGAAACAATAGGTAAATTAAGCTCCCAGGATTGGAAGAAGCTATAGAAGGATAGCTTGCTTTAAGGAAGGAAGTATAGACTTCAACTATAAACTGTATAAGATCCATCGACTACGCTCGAAATGACAATACCGAAGCTATAAGAAATTATGACTCCATTACTAACTACTGTCAGGAAAAGATAACAAAAAAGGCTGCCCTTTTACAGAGCAGCCTTTAAATATTTTATAATTTCCTATTACAGCATGTTGCTTACCAAACCAGGCGCGATACCGAACAGGATGGTAAGTATAGTACAGATGATCAGAACCAAGGCAGCGAAGCCGCTAACAGGTACTTTAGTGTTTTCACCAGCTGGTTGCATGTACATGGCAATTACTACTTTGATATAATAGTAGATACCAACAGCTGCAAGTATAACAGCTAACACTACAAGCCATGTCAGGTTACCAGTTGCTATTACTGCTGAGAACACGAACAGTTTACCGAAGAAACCAGCTGTAAGCGGAATACCCGCTAACGAGAACATAGATACTGTCATTACAAAGGCAAGCAGCGGGTTTGTTTTGCCAAGACCGTTAAAGGCAGCAAAAGATTGATTTCCTTCACGAGCATCTTCTACCAATTTTAGTACGCCAAATGACATTACGGAAGCCACCGCATAAGACAGTGAATAGAAGAAGATCGCGTTTTCTGACAGGTCATTGAAAGCAACCAGCGTCATAAGCAGGTAACCCGCATGCGAAATTGATGAGTAAGCCAGCATACGCTTTACGCTTGGCTGAATTACCGCACCAATATTACCAACTACGAGTGTCAAGACTGTAATGGCAATAACAGTCGGGAACCAGGATGTGAAGGAACCTTCGAAAGCTGCATTCATTAATTTATAGAAAGCCGCCACACCAGCAGTTTTAACTACAGTAGCCATAAACGTGGTAAAGAACGTTGGCGTACCCTCGTACACGTCCGGCGTCCAGAAGTGGAACGGAGCAGCAGCTATCTTAAAGGAGATACCAATCACTAAGAGCAGCAGACCCATCGTGAACATAGTATTCATTGTACCATCTGCCATTACATTGGCTGCACCTATCTCTGTAATGTCAAACGTACCGGTCGCACCGTAGATCAGAACGATACCGAATAGCAGCACACCTGTAAAGAACGAACCCATCAGGAAGTACTTCAGAGCAGCTTCGTTAGAGCGCAGGCTGCGTTTGTTGCTACCTGCCAGCACATACATCGCAATCGACAGAATCTCGATACCGATGAACAGCATGATCAGGTTCTCATAGGCTACCATCATAATGGCACCTACCAGCGAGAACAGCAGCAGAGAGTAGTATTCAGCCAGGTTCTCGTCTTCCGCATCAATATAGCTTTGCGAGAACGGAAGGATAAGCAACGTCGTCAGCACCATAATGCCCGTAAAAGCCACCGCATAGTTGTCGATGGTGAGCATGTTGTTGAAATAGGTCTGGGTATTGTTCCAGCCAAGCAGGTTCACACCAAACACCACTATCAGGAACAGCAGGGCCAGCGGCAATAATATTTTCTTAGACTTCAGGAAACCTACAAAAAGGTTAACGATGCCAAAAACTGAAAGAAGTATGATCGAGGTCATGTCGTCGTATTTCCTGTTAATTAGCGGTTAATGATGTTCAGCAGGTTACCTACAGCCGGCTCCGAAATGCTCAGGAACGTGTTCGGGAACAATCCGATCCAGAATACCATAATTACCAGCGGTATAAGTACAGCTTTTTCATTGAATGTCAGGTCGGTAAAAGCTTCTGTATGCTCAGACTTCGTGCCGAACATCACACCCTGGAACATGCGCAGCATATAAACTGAACTAAGTATAATGGTTAAGCCAGCCACAGCGCCAAACCACGCATTGTAATTGTAAACACCTAGCAGCAACAGGAACTCACCCACAAAACCGTTTGTAAGCGGCAGCGCTACCGAACCCAGCAACAGGATCATGAAGAAGATCGAAAGTGCTTTTGCATTCTGCGTGATACCACCCAGGCTTGTAATTTCTCTTGTGTTGGTTCTTCTGTAAATGATTTCGATGATGAAGAACAGACCGGTTACGTTGATACCGTGGCTTAGCATCTGGATAACGCCACCTTGCAGGCCTTGCTCGTTCAGGGTAAAGATACCCGCTGCAATAAGGCCAACGTGTGCGATAGATGAATAAGCGATCAGGCGCTTCAGGTCGTGCTGACGAATAGCGATAACCGATCCGTAAACGATACCGATGATAGAAAGGATAAGCACCAGCTCATCCCACTGGCTCACACCCATTGGCACAACCGGCAGTAACCAGCGCAGCACCCCATAAATACCCATTTTCAGCATGATACCGGAAAGCAACATCGTAGCCTGTGTAGGCGACTCGGTGTAGGTATCCGGCTGCCAGGTATGGAACGGGAACACCGGCATTTTAATAGCGAAGGCAATGAACAGGAACCAGAAGATCCAGCTCTGCGACTCAGCACTTAACGCCAGTTGGTAGAACGCCTGCACATCAGATGAATGCGCTGCTAATTCGGTAGCTCCTGTCTGGAAGTAGAGGTATACAAATGCGGCCAGCATGAAAAGTGAACCGAAGATAGTATACACGAAGAACTTGAACGTAACTGGAATGCGGTTAACGCCACCCCAGATCGCGGCAATAAAGTAGATCGGAATAAGAGCCACTTCCCAGAAGAAGTAGAACAGGAATGCATCCAGCGCCACAAACACACCAATAAGGCCGGTCTGCATGAACAGGATCAGCGCGTAAAAAGCGTTCGGGTTCTTATA
Source organism: Pontibacter fetidus (assembly GCF_010119545.1). Lineage (GTDB taxonomy): Bacteria > Bacteroidota > Bacteroidia > Cytophagales > Hymenobacteraceae > Pontibacter > Pontibacter fetidus. Next base: position 15,538 of record NZ_JAAEAA010000030.1, read on the forward strand.
GTCGTGCTTAAAGGCCGAAAGTATGATCAGCGGAACCAGGAACGTGGTCAGCAATACCATCAGTAAGCTGATACCGTCCATACCGATATGGAAACCGATACCGGCATTTTCTACCCAAGGTAAGTTAAGTTCGAACTGCGTAGCACCGCTTGCCGCATCAAAACCTGTAGTTGCAACTATAGCTATGGCAAACTCAACTAAAGCTGCCACAAAAGCCACTTTCTTGGCACCTTGTCCTTTTATCAGCAGCACCAGAAGTGCAGCTAAGGCAGGCCAGAAAAGTAAAAGAGCTGTTATCATCTTCTAAGAACCTTATCCGATAAAGAAATTTAAAAACAGAATCAGAGCAATGCTTACCACCATGATCAGGATATAAAACCCGATAGCACCGCTTTGTGCAAAGCGAAGTGTACGGCTGCTCTGTACTACAAACTTACCTACACCATTTACTACGCCATCCACTATTACCACATCAAACACTTTGTGGAAGATAGAAGATAACCACATGATAGGGCGAACGATGATGGCGTTGTATAATTCGTCGATGTAATACTTATTGTAGATCAGATTGTGGATAGGAGAAAGCTTGGTGCCTTCTGCTGCCGGAACCTGCTTTTTGCTCACATACATCACATAAGCCAGGATAATAGCTACCACAGCCACTGCTACCGAAATACCCATCAACATCCATTCCGTCGAGTGCTCTATATGTAGTGGTGCAACTGCTGCAGCATTAGCAACCTGCGCATAACCATAAATAGGGGCTAGGTAGTTTTGCAGCAGGTGCATGTTCTCGCCAAACACAGCCGGAATTCCAAGGAATCCACCTATAGTTGAAAGTATAGCCAGCACGATCAGCGGCAAAGTCATCGAGATAGGAGATTCGTGCAGGTGCGATTTCTGAGCTTCTGTGCCACGGAACGTGCCAAAGAACGTTAAGAACACCAAACGGAACATGTAGAACGACGTCATGAACGAAGTCAGCAGGCCAAGTCCCCACATTAGTTTATTGTGTTCCCAAACATGCGCCAGCAACTCATCTTTAGAGAAGAAACCTGCGAACGGCGGAATACCGGCAATGGCCAGCGTACCGATCAGGAATGTAAGGAATGTAATTGGCAGATACTTGCGCAAGCCACCCATGTAACGGATATCCTGCTCGTTGCTCATGGCGTGGATAACTGAACCAGCACCTAAGAACAGAAGCGCTTTAAAGAATGCGTGCGTAAGAACGTGGAAGATTGACGAATCGAAGGCCATCACGCCAAGTGCCAGGAACATATAACCTAACTGCGAAACAGTAGAGTAAGCCAGTACCTTTTTAATATCGTTTTGCGCCAGACCTATGGTTGCGGCTAGCAAGGCAGTTGCAATACCAACTATAGCGATCACTTCCATGGTAGTAGGAGCCAGCACATACAGCACGTTCGAGCGAAGCACCATGTAAATACCAGCCGTAACCATGGTTGCCGCGTGTATCAGGGCAGAAACCGGAGTAGGACCCGCCATCGCATCTGGTAACCAGGTAAACAACGGAATTTGAGCACTTTTACCCATCGCACCTACAAACAGCAGCAGGGTAATCGCGATCATTACTGTAGAATCGATACCACCAGTGTAGCGGGCAGCCTCAGCGAAAACCTGCGGATAGCTAACCGAACCGAATGTGATAAAGATCAGGAAAATACCTAGCAGGAAGCCTAAGTCACCGATACGGTTCATGACGAAGGCTTTCTTGGCAGCATTGTTATAGTTGGTGTTCTTGTTCCAGAAACCGATCAGCAGGTACGAGCACAGACCTACACCTTCCCAGCCTACGAACATCATCACGTAGTTAGAGCCCATTACAAGCAGTAACATCGAGAACATGAACAGGTTAATGAAAGCGAAGAACTTACCGAAGTTCTCGTCGTGGCTCATGTAACCAGCCGAGTACAGGTGAATCAGGAAACCAATACCGGTTACCATCAGCATCATCAGCAGCGTTAGCTGGTCAATCAGGAACGAGAAACCGATCTGCATATCGCCAACCGAGATCCAGTTATAAAAATCGACAGTGTACGCGCGGCTGCCATTGGCTGTAAAATCAACGAAAAGGTATACCGAGATAAGGAAGGAAGCCAGCACGGTGCCGCAGCCTATCAGACTTACCATACCCTTTGCGAGCTTCCTGTTGCCAAGCCCGTTCACGATAAAGCCGATCAAAGGCAGCAGCGGAATGAGCAAACAGAGCAGTGCCATCGCCTGGTTATTGAAGGGCATTACAATCTCTTGCATCTAATTTGTATTAAGTTAAGCTATTGTAGATTAGATTTCGGGGCTTACCACTTCAGGCGGTTAAGCAACTGCACGTCCGTAGAGCGTATGTTACGGTAGATCATTACTATAATGGCCAGGCCAACGCAAACTTCGGCAGCGGCCACCGCCATAATGAAAAACACGAAAACCTGTCCGGTGGCGTCGCCGCGGTAAGATGCCAGTGCGGTAAGTAACACGTTTACAGCGTTCAGCATCAGCTCCACACACATAAAGATGATGATGGCATTGCGTCTGGTAAGTACGCCAATTACGCCGATCGCGAAAAGCGCTGTGCTGAAGAACAGGTAATATTCCAGCGGAACGGTTCTGATTATTTCAGGTATCTGGTTCATTTTCTGTGTAGTCCGAACGTAGTCCTACTATTAAAGTATAATCCAATATTTCGTGCCGCAAAGTTATCCCGATTTCTTAAATATCCATAACATATTTCCATACTTCTTTGGATAAAGGTTTTAAGGATTTTGTTCAATTTTCAGGATTAAATCTATATTTTGTGAGAGAGTGGTTTTCCAGTCGAATAATGCATTTAAGTCGCAATCCATCAATATGAAAAAAGAGCCTAACAGTAACCTGAAGTTTTATGTTATAGTTGGTATACTTTCATTAGTATTCATCACTCTAGTTCGTTATTTCTTTCCTAACATGGTTAAGAGTAGCTTGTGTGGCAAAGAGCAGGAATTGAAAGATGTGTATTTAAAAGGAGTAGTGACACTAAAATATATAGATAAACCTAATCACGCTGCAGAAGTGCTATTGGTACATCATCTGAATGGCTTAGAGTATAAATTATATTTAGCTGGAGACTCAAGCAGCTTGTTCAACTATGCAGCAGTAGGCGATTCAATTTATAAAGAGTTAGGATCTATGAAAGTGGAAGTAAATCGGGATGGAAAAGTGAAGCCATTTATAGTTGCCTACGGTTGTGAAGAGTTTACAACATTCTAACTAACAGTTGTGCAATTTGGAAGTATAAGTAGTAATTAATTAACTAACTTATTTTATGCTCCAAAAAAACAAATTACACCTTACGTGTAATGCAATTCTTGTTTTGTTATGCTTTGTTGCCTGTCAAATCCTAATGCAGGGATGTACTATGGATGAGAAAAAGAAAAGTGTTGATGCTACTGAAAATGAAAACACAAAGCCGTCCGCAACTATAACCGCCAGGCATTTTTACAAGTATCTCCCGTCCGGGTCAGGGATAGAAATTGCTCCCGAAGGATTTTATGTTATCGGAGACGACTCACCTTTTTTATACCGGTTGGATAAAAACTATAAGCAGATTGCAAAATACGAGCTTTTTGACACTACTAATTTTAAGAATGGTCGCATCCCGAAACCGCTAAAACCTGACCTGGAGAGCCTGGCATCTTTTACATATAAAGAAAAAAGTTACCTCTTCACCATCGGCTCTGGTTCTGCAGAAGTGCGAAAAAAAGCGTATTTAATTGAATTGGCTATAGTTTTGAAAAAGCCTAAGGTTAAAGAGATTGACTTGAAAGGCCTATATGATTCGCTTGAAAAGAACAAAACTATAGTTGGCGATGAGCTGCTGAACATTGAAGGGCTCGATTTCTCAGAAGACAAAGTATACCTGCTGCAAAGAGCACTAAACAAATCTGGCAACATAGTTCTGACTTTTGATCTTTCAGACTTCAACGCTTTCCTTTTTGAAAATAAACCGTTGCCTGCACCCGAACTATACTTTGTGAAGCTTCCTTCTTTGCAAGGTTACCAGGCTGGCTTTTCCGGTGCTTATGTTTTGGATGATAAACTATTTTTTACAGCATCTGTAGAAAGGGCGCCGGACGCGATACAGGATGGTGAAGTGTTGGGAAGTTATGTAGGCTATATTACTTTATCAGACTTACCGAAGGCTGTTTCTCAGGATAAACCTATAGTTGTCAAAGCTGCTCAGGTCAAAGATAGTAAGGGTAAAACCTATATCGGTAAAATTGAGTCGCTGGTGGTAGAGAAAGGAAATAAGAATGGTAATTATAAAGTAGTTGCCATTTCAGATGATGACCAAGGCCATTCGGAGATTTTGGAAGTGGAGTTTATAGTTGAGTAAAGTATAAACTATAAAACGTTATGTCATCTCGACGTAAGGAGAGATCTATCTGGAATTCTAAATAGATCTCTCCTTACGTCGAGATGACAAATCCAGTAAAATAAAAAAGGGCTGCAACTATAAAATTGCAGCCCTTTTTTATAGTTATAGCCCAGATTAGAAGTGTCTTTCTCCGGTCTCTTTTTTGCCTAACATTACAGCGCCAACCATGGCAACCAGGAACAGCACTGATGCTAACTCGAAAGGCAGGAGGTATTTGGTATACAATACTTTACCTAAGTTCTCAACCATACCGATCTGCGAGTTATAGTTTTCCGCATCAAAAGTTCCTACATGGGCATCCTTCAAGGCCGCAAACATTACCACAAAAAGCAAACCGCCAGCTATAGTTCCGGCAACTTTAGTCATAGCTGATGTTTCCAGATCGCGCTCGTTTTTACCTACACTCAGGAACATGATCACAAACAGGAACAGTACCATGATAGCGCCGGCATAAACGATGATATTTACAACAGCCAGGAACTGCGCGTTCAGCAGAATATAATGTGCCGATATAGTAAAGAACGTAATGATCAGGAACAGAATGCTGTGCACCGGGTTTTTAGAAATTACTACCATCAGGGCGCAAAGCAACGTAAGCGAAGCCAGGAAATAGAACAGATTCTCCATTATGGGATTATTTTGTTTCAGTGGTTTTTAATGGCTCTACCAGGCGGTCTTTGCCATAAATAAATTCGTCGCGTTCGTAGCGGGCAGGTGCAAGCTTGTCGTCTTGCAGGAAGATAGCAGCTTTAGGGCAGGCTTCTTCACACAAACCACAAAAGATGCAACGCAGCATGTTTACCTCATACGTAACTGCATATTTTTCTTCGCGGTACAAATGCTCTTCTCCAGCCTTACGCTCACCGGCAATCATGGTAATTGCTTCTGCAGGGCAGGCTACAGCACAAAGTCCGCAGGCAGTACAACGCTCAGCGCCATTTTCGTCGCGCTTTAGTACATGCAGGCCACGCCAGATGTCGCTGCGCTCGCGGGTTTGTTCCGGGTAGTTTATAGTTGCCTTCTTTTTAAAGAAGTGTTTTAGCGTAATTCCCAAGCCTTGTGCAATAGCCGGAAGATAAGCCCTTTCAGCAAAGGTCATCTCGCGCTTCTGCACTTTCTTGCTTCTGTTTGATAATGGTTCCATTATATCGTTCTCCCTTCTATTGATCTCAACTATAGTTAAGACCAGTTTTAGGTACTATAGTTTAAAATAAATAGTCTTTCAGCAGAATTGCGCCGCCAGTCAATACCACGTTCAGTATCGCAAGCGGAATCAGGATCTGCCAGCCCAGCTTCATCAGTTGGTCATATCGGAAGCGTGGAAGCGTCCAGCGAACCCACATAAAGAAGAAGATAAAGGCGAATATCTTTGCAAACATCACTGCCACGCCAACTATAGTTACCACGTTATTGGCCAGCACCGGATCGCTGATAGCCGAACGGAGGTTCTCCATGAACGGGAAGTTGTAAGCACCAAAGTATAGCGTAGACATTACCGCCGATACTACAAAGATGTTAATATATTCTGCAAACAGATACATACCCAGTTTCATAGAGCCATACTCGGTGTGGTAACCACCAATAAGCTCCGCTTCCGATTCTGGTAAGTCGAAAGGCGTACGGTTAGTCTCAGCAAAGGCACACACCAGGAAAAGGATAAAGCCCAATGGCTGGTACCAGATATTCCAGTTAAAGCCTTGCTGCTGTTCTGCAATCTCTCTCAAAGAAAGCGAACCCGTCATCATGATCACCGCGATAAGCGAAAGACCCATGGCAAGTTCGTAGCTAATGTTCTGCGAAGCCGCACGGATAGCGCCCAGCAACGAGAATTTGTTGTTAGAAGCCCATCCACCGATCATCAGACCATATACACCCAGCGATACAATACCGAAAACATATAGCACCCCAATGTTTACTTCAATTGCCTGCAGCCATATTTCGCGGCCACCAACCAGCAGCATATCGCCAAACGGAATTACCGCGCTCGACATGCCAGCCACCAGCATAGCAATACCCGGGCCGATAATGAATAGTGCTTTGTTTGCTTTGGCAGGTATAAATTCTTCTTTAAAGAAAAGTTTACCGGCATCGGCAAGGGGCTGCAGCAACCCAAATGGACCAGCACGGTTCGGGCCTACGCGGTCCTGGATAAAGGCAGCTATTTTACGCTCAAAATAAGTAGAGTAAGTAGCTATCAGTAGGGTAATACCGAAAATTACCAGGATAAAAATCCCTCTATAAATTAGGTCTACAGACTCCATATGTTATTGCTGTGGCAGTTTTTTCTTGGTAGAACTTGGTAAGTTAGGCACAATAGGCACGTTAAGTACGGGCAGTTCGTAATGGTTTGCCGAGATAACTGAATTACGTTCTATGTGGCGCGGACCTTCAATTGTCCAGTCTTTTGTTTCTTTTTTATCGAAACGGCAGGTGTTACAGATAAACTCCTCCACCTCGTTGTACTGGTCTTTGCGGGCTGTTACGCGCAATACTTCTTCGCCACGTGTCCAAAGGGTTACTTTACCAGAGCAGGTAGGGCAATCGCGGTGTGCATCCATCGGCTTTGTAAACCAAACACGGTTCTTAAAGCGCCAGGTCTTATCTGTAAGCGCACCTACCGGGCACACATCAATCACGTTACCAGAGAAATCGTTATCGATCACGTTCTCAATGTATGTACCAATTTCAGCAGCATCGCCACGACCTAACACGCCATGTACACGATTAGGTGTAATCTGGTCGGCAGTATACACACAACGATAGCACAGAATGCAGCGCGTCATGTGCAACTGTATGTAAGGGCCAAGATCTATCTTGTTGAATTTACGACGCTCTTCCTCGTAACGTGTAGCGCTCACACCATGCTCATACGAAAGGTCCTGCAGATCGCATTCACCAGCCTGGTCGCAAATAGGGCAATCCAGCGGGTGGTTGATCAACAGCATTTCCACGATACCTTTGCGGGCATTCAGCACGTCTTCGTTGGTTGTATTTTCTACCACCATACCATCCTGCACCGGCGTAATGCACGAGGCTACCAGTTTAGGCATTGGGCGTGAGTCTTTGGCAGAACCTTGTGTTACTTTTACAAGGCACACACGGCATTTACCGCCACTACCTTTAAGTGGAGTATAGTAACACATGGCAGGTGGCACCACACTGCCTCCAATTTTTCTGGCAGCCTGCAGGATGGTAGTTCCATCTTCTACCTCTACCTCAATGCCATCGAATGTTATTTTAGCCATTTTATATTTCGTTGTTCGTTACTCGTTGTTCGTTTCTCGCAAACAACCCAAACGATTTAAGCTATACTTTTTAATTCAAACTCCCGGTTTGTCATCTTACAGGGATCCTATTGGCAAATTGCTGAGGCTTAACCTCCCTTCTACCAAGTTTCTTCCAGAATGACAGGAGAGAAGTTAATTCTTATGCTTCTATAGTTGCCAGTTGGCCTCTGTATACAGCACCTGGTAAAATTGCCTCTTTCGGATGCTTAATGTGCCACTCAAATTCCTCGCGGAAGTGGCGGATCGCACTGGCTACCGGCCATGCTGCTGCATCACCCAGCGGACAAATCGTATTACCTTCTATCTGCTTGGCAACGCTTACCAACAGGTCAATGTCCTGCTGATGTCCGTGGCCGTGCTCGATGCGGTGTAATACTTTTTCCATCCAACCTGTACCTTCTCGGCATGGGCTGCACTGGCCACATGATTCATGATGATAGAAGCGGGCATAGTTCCACGTGTTGCGCACAATGCACTGGTCTTCATCAAAAACTATAAAGGCGCCGGAACCCAGCATCGAACCACTCACAAAACCACCGTCAGAAAGCGATTCGTAAGACATCAGGCGATCTTCACCAGCTGCAGTTTTTGTTATCAGGTTTGCAGGAAGGATCGGAACAGAAGAACCACCCGGCACTACGGCCTTCAGTTGCTTGCCTTTCCAGATACCACCGCAGTATTCGTCAGAATAAATGAATTCTTCAACCGGAACACCCAGTTCGATCTCGTAAACGCCCGGCTTGTTGATGTTACCGCTGCAAGAGAATAGCTTCGTACCTGTGCTTCTACCGATACCAATTTTTGCATATTCGGCACCACCGTTGTTCACGATCCACGGCACAGACGCGATAGATTCTACGTTGTTTACCACCGTTGGCGAAGCAAATAAACCTTTCACAGCCGGGAATGGCGGCTTGTTACGCGGGTTACCGCGCTTACCTTCCAGAGACTCTAAAAGAGCAGTTTCTTCACCGCAGATATAAGCACCACCACCCGGAGCTACATGCAGGTCCAGGTCGTAACCAGAACCCAGTATGTTTTTACCAAGCAAGCCAGCTGCATACGCCTCCGCAATTGCTTTCTCCAGTATGCGCAGCACAAACATCAACTCGCCACGGATGTAGATATAAGATGTGTTTGCACCCAGCGCGTAGCTCGACGTGATCATACCTTCTATCAGGGAGTGTGGCGTTTTCTCCATGAAGTAGCGGTCCTTGAATGTTCCAGGCTCCGACTCATCGGCGTTGCAAACCAGGTAACGCGGAATACCTTCCGGCTTAGCCAGAAAGCTCCACTTCATACCAGTCGGGAAGCCGGCACCACCACGACCACGCAGGCCTGATGTTTTCACTTCTTCCACCACCTCGTCCGGAGACATCGTTTTCAAAGCCTTCTCTACCGAGCGGTAGCCGCCATGCTTACGATATACTTCCAGGGTCTCGATGCCTGGTACGTTTATATGTTCGGTTAATATTTTAATTCCCATTGTAGCAGGATATATAGCTTGGCAGTTACTCTATAGTTGGCTGCCTGTTTATACTTTATTGTTATCTGACAAAGGACTTAATGACAAAGGACAAAAGAGAAAACTTATAACAAGTCTATTGTCTTTTGTCAAATGATCTTTTGTCTAATTTGCCTGATGATAAGGTGTTTCTACCTCGGTGTTGCGCATTGTTTCCAGGAACTGATCCAGCTTTTCTTCTGAATCGATGTTCTCGTAAAACTTCTCGCGTACCTGTAGCATCGGACCTGTACCACATGAGGCAAGGCATTCTACCGGCTTCAGCGTAAACATACCATCCGCAGTTGTTTCACCTTCTTCTATGTTCAGTTTCTCCTTCAGCATGTCGATCACCTGATCAGCACCACGCAGGCAGCAAGGGCCTGTGCGGCATACTTCCAGCACGTGCTTGCCAACCGGCTTCAGGTTGAACATGGTATAGAACGTAGCCACTTCGTAAACTTCGATCGGCTGTATGTTCAGAATTTCGGCAATTTTATCCATTACCTGCGGACTCAGCCAGCCTCCAAATTCTGCCTGTGCTACGTGCATGATAGGTAGAATAGCGGATTTCTGGCGTCCTTCCGGGTAGTGGCTGATGTAGCGCTGGATCTCGGCCATGCCTGCATCAGAAAACTTTACTTCGTTTATAGTCTCTGCCATTTTATAGTTGTCATCGGTTGTTTCAGGCAACCAATGTTAAATGGTAATTAATTCTAAAATATTAAGCGTCGAGCTCGCCGGCAATTACGTTCAGGCTACTCAGCGTCAGGATCGCATCAGCCAGCTGGCCACCTTTGATCATCTCGGTATAAGCCTGGTAGTAGATAAAGCAAGGACGACGGAAATGCAGACGGTAAGGAGTGCGACCACCATCTGAAATGATGTAGAAACCAAGCTCGCCGTTACCACCCTCAACAGAATGATACACTTCTCCAACCGGAGCGTCAATCTCACCCATCACAATTTTAAAGTGATAGATAAGGGCTTCCATGTTGCGGTAAACTTCCTGCTTTGGCGGTAAGTAGTAATGCGGTGCATCGGCGTGGTAAGATCCTTCCGGCAGGTTTTTGTAAGCCTGCTCTATAATCTTTAAGCTTTCCCAAACTTCAGCGTTACGAACCAGGAAACGGTCGTATGTATCACCTTTAGAGCCAACCGGAATTTCAAACTCGAAGTCGTCATAAGATGAGTATGGATTCATCACGCGCACATCATAGTCCACACCGGTAGCACGCAGGTTAGGGCCGGTAAAGCCGTAGCTCAACGCACGTTCTGCTGAGATAGCACCAACGTCTGTCGTTCTGTCGATGAAAATACGGTTACGGGTAAGCATTTTCTCGAACTCAGCCCACACCTTCGGGAAGCGCTTCAGGAACTCACCGATTAAGTATAAAGCTTTAGGCGAAAGGTCGCGCTCCATACCGCCGATACGACCCATGTTCGTAGTCAGTCGGGCACCGCAAACTTCTTCGTAAATGTCGTAAATGTTCTCACGCTCCTGCATCACGTACAGGAAGCCGGTAAACGCACCAGAGTCCACACCCAGGATCGAGTTACAGATCAAGTGGTCTGAAATACGGGCCAGCTCCATCATGATGACACGGATGTACTGCGCACGCTTCGGAATCTCGATGCCCAACAGCTTCTCGACTGACATATGGTAACCCATGTTATTGATCGGAGACGAGCAGTAGTTCATACGGTCGGTAAGCGGCGTGATCTGGTAGAACGGGCGGCGTTCTGCGATCTTCTCAAATGCACGGTGAATGTAACCTATAGTTGGAACAGCATCCACTATAACTTCCCCGTTCATCTGCAGGATGTTCTGGAAAATACCATGCGTGGCCGGGTGCGTTGGCCCCAAGTTAAGCGTGGTTAAATTCTCGTTATGTTTATCTTGTAGTTTCAGATCCAGGTTCTCACGAAACTGATCTAATCCATCAAGTTCAACTTTCTTAGTTTCAGTAGCCATAATATGCTTCTAACGTATAGCCGCCAACTATAAACTGGCAGCAAAACCGGCTTAGCGGCCGAAAAACGTATTTACTTTGTCTTCTCTTGTCTGATCTTCCAGCGGATACTGCTTCAGCATTGGATGGTACTCCATGTCTTCCACATTAAGTATGCGGATAAGGTTCGGGTGACCAGCGAATACAATACCAAAGAAGTCGTAGGCCTCACGCTCCATCCAGTTGGCGGTAGCGTAAAGGTCTGTCATTGTAGGCATTACCGGGTCCGAGATCGGGAAGTATACCTTAATGCGCAGGCGGTAATTATGACGCAGGCTGTGCAACTGGTACATCATGCAAAGCTCTTTGTCTTTCTGCTCCGGGTAATGGATACCACACATCGTTGTCAGGAAACTGATCTGTAGTTCCTTATCATCGCGCAGGTATTTTATCAGCTCATGAATGGTCTGGCGGTTCGTCTGGAACGTCATGATGCCATCCGGATTTACTGCATCCGTAATGTTCTCTTCCCCAAACTGTTCGATGATCTTACCGAGTACGTTTTCGTTCGTAAGCTCCATGGTGCTTATTTAATATTGTAAGATTCTAAAAGAGCCTGATACTCTGGTGAGTTGCGGCGGCGTAGCGATTCGTTTTTCGCTAAATCCTGTACACGCATCAAACCATCCAGTATCTGCTCAGGGCGAGGCGGGCAACCTGGTACGTACACATCCACAGGTACTACACGGTCAATACCCTGTAAAACAGAGTAAGTGTCGAAAATACCACCGGAACATGCACAGGCACCAACAGCTACAACCCAACGAGGCTCCGACATCTGCTCATACACCTGCTTCACAACCGGGCCCATTTTCTTGGCTATAGTTCCCATAACCAGCAGGATGTCTGCCTGGCGTGGCGAGAAGCTTGGGCGCTCAGAGCCGAAACGGGAAATGTCGTAATGCGAACCCATGGTAGCCATAAACTCGATACCGCAGCACGATGTAGCAAAAGGCAATGGCCAAAGCGAGTTGGCACGCGCCAGACCAATTACTTTCTCAAACGAAGTGGCAAAGAAACCTGCACCCGAAACACCTTCCGGGGCTTCTGCCAATGTTATATCTTTATTAGAATCGCTCATTTTCAGAGTTGTTTTTATTGTACAAAACAGGCCTTTTAATGCCCATGTTCTAACAATAACTTACTTGTAAAAGTTTAATATTACTCCCACTTCAGAATGCCCTTTTTGAGTACATAGAAGAAGCCTGACATCAGTAGCCCCAGGAACAGAAGCATTTGCAGAAAGCCATCTACACCGAACTCTCTGAAGTTAACCGCCCAAGGGTACATAAAGATGATTTCCACATCAAATAGCACGAAAAGGATGGCCGTCATGAAGTATTTGTAGGAAATAGGCGTACGCGCATCACCCACCGATTCGATACCACTTTCCCAGGCAGCATCTTTTACAGCACTGCTGCGCTTCGGACCCAACAGGTGCGTTGTTACTAATGCGAAAATCACAAAGCCAAGGGCTGCTGCCAATTGTATTAAAATCGGCAGGTAATCAGACGGTAAATACTGGTTTACAGTAGTTTCCATAATATTGTAACGCTTTCTTGAAATTTGGGAGCAAAATTAGGTATAAATAGCCAACAATCAAAAGTATAAGTTGCCTGTAAATTTGTGTCAGAAGTATGATTTATCTCACCTTTTGCGGTAGTGTAACTTATCTGTATACAAATGTAAAAAAACAAAGGCCGCACCCCGAAGAGTGCAGCCTTTGATCTTGGACTATAGCTTTGTTATTTGCTTTCGCCTAAGAACGGGTAACGGTAATCTACCGGCGATACAAATGTTTCTTTAATAGAACGGGCAGATACCCAGCGTAATAGGTTCAGCATAGAGCCGGCTTTGTCGTTTGTGCCAGAAGCGCGCGCGCCACCAAACGGCTGCTGGCCAACTACAGCACCTGTCGGCTTATCGTTGATATAGAAGTTACCGGCAGCCTGGTCTAATTTTTTAGTAGCAAGCTCAACGGCATAACGGTCCTGGCCAAAAATAGCACCGGTTAGGGCGTAAGGCGACGTTGCGTTAACCAGCTCCAGTGTCTCTTCGAAGTTATTTTCGTCGTACACATAAATTGTGATCACAGGCCCAAAGATCTCTTCGCACATAGTTACGTACTGTGGGTTATGCGCCAGCAATACAGTAGGCTCTATAAAGTAACCTTTCGATTTGTCGTAGCCACCACCTGCAATAATTTCTACTTCGTTGCTGTTCTTCGCATTGTCGATGTACTTGGCAATTTTGTCAAAAGACTTCTCGTCGATAACTGCGTTAATAAAGTTTCCGAAATCTTCCGGAGGCCCCATTTTAAACGTCTTCAGGTCTTCAACGACATAGTTTTTTACGTCCTCCCAAAGGTTGCTTGGTATATAAGCGCGCGAAGCGGCAGAGCATTTCTGGCCCTGGTACTCGAAAGCACCGCGAACTATACCGGTAGCTACCTGCTTGGCATTAGCAGAGCTGTGTGCAACTATAAAGTCTTTACCACCAGTTTCGCCAACTATACGCGGGTAAGTTTTATACTTGTGGATGTTTGTGCCAATCGTTTTCCAGATGTTCTGGAAAACGCCTGTGCTGCCTGTAAAGTGGATACCTGCAAAATCAGCGTGGTTAAAGATCACTTCACCAGCGGTAGGGCCATCCACATAAACCAAGTTAATAACGCCATCAGGCAAACCAGCCTCCTGGAAAAGCTCCATGATTACGTGGGCTGCATAGATCTGCGTGTTGGCTGGCTTCCAAACTACTACGTTACCCATCATGGCCACCGAAGATGGCAGGTTACCTGCAATAGCTGTAAAGTTGAATGGCGTAAGTGCAAACACAAAACCTTCGAGTGGGCGGTGCTCCATGCGGTTCCAAACACCCGGCGAAGATTCCGGCTGCATCTGGTAAATTTCCGTCATGTACTGCACGTTAAAGCGCAGGAAGTCGATCAGTTCGCAGGCAGAGTCAATCTCAGCCTGGAAAGCATTTTTAGACTGACCCAGCATAGTTGCCGCGTTCATTCTTGCTCTCCATGGGCCTGCTAACAGTTCAGCAGCTTTTAAGAAAATAGAAGCGCGGTGCTCCCAGTTCATATTTGCCCAAGCCTCACGCGCAGCCAGTGCTGCATTAATAGCCTGTTCCACGTGCGTTGCATCGCCTTCGCTGAAATGGCCAAGGATATGCTTATGGTCGTGAGGTTGCAAAAGCGGCTTCTTGCTGTCGGTATAAACCTGGTCGCCGCCAATGTACATTGGTACATCAACTTCTTTCGACTTCATTTCTTTATAAGTGCGCAGTAGTTCCTCGCGCTCCGGGGAGCCCGGCGCATAAGACTTTACTGGTTCGTTTATGGGAGTTGGTACTTTAAAAAATCCGGTTGCCATGTGGTTTATAGTTAAGGATTTAAAATATACTTTTGGATGGTTGTTTTAACCATACTGCAAAGGTAAGGCTATTTCTGTAAATAAGGGTAGGAATGTGTTATTTCGAGTATTCTTGAGATGAGAGTCGAGAAGAGTCGTTTTAGGTGTAAGGGGTCTTATATGTGCTATAATTTGTCTACTGTCATTTCAAGCGTAGTCGGGAAATCTTAATTGTCCTATCTTTGCAAGAGCTACAAGCGCGCAGCTCCTGCTAGCGTCTGATGTTCTATAGTTCCTCTTTTGTCATCCCGAGCGTTAACCGAGGGATCTTATGTGTCCTTTACCTAACTATAGTTGCAACCTGAACGAAGCCATCCTTCCAAAAATTCTTTATTCCCGGGAGCTTTAGTTACCCATCGTTTCAATTGAGCTTTGGTGCCCTCACCGCCGGGAGGCCCCGTCTTCGGGCATCGCGCTGTGTACATTCCTTTTTCTCGTTCCTCGAAATGCCTCACGGCACCAGAAATCTACAAGGCGCTCAACCCAAAGACTGCGATCTTTCTACTATTGACCTATAGCTATAGTTTGAACCAGTAAGCTCCGCAATTGATCATAGCTATAGTTTCGTAGGGACAGGTCGCGACCTGTCCTGATCTTGGACTGTAACTATAAAACTATAGCTCTAACTATAGCAAAGGCAGTAAAAGCTCCTCTCCTTAGACTACTGAGAACGAGAGTTCGAAGGTAGCGAGCGTAACTCTGAGGGGTAGGGGTGGTTGGGCCATGCTAACTATAGAACACACCAGTTTACGGAACATCCGGAGGCTGTGAGGTTTAAGATCCTGTCAGTCTGCTAATTCTATAAATATTGATTCAAAAAGGAAGCTCATTTAGGTAGCAAGCAAATTTTAGCAATACTAAATATTTTAGCTTAATATATAGCTTTTGCTAATTTTGTTCGTAAATAGCATGTAATATGGAAGCTAAAGTGATACCTATAAGCCAATGGGCACCGGGGTTTTACAACCTCGTTGATGATACTGATGAAGTGCTGCTCTTATTTGGAGCGAGTGTGCGGGCTGGTTTTCCTAGTCCGGCTGCCGATTATTCTGCCGACCCAATAGACCTGAACAAGTATATTTCTGAGAACCCTACGGCTACCTTTCTGGCCCGTGTAGAAGGCGACTCGATGATAGGCGCACACATAGAACCCGGCGACCTGGCCGTGATAGATCGATCGGTGAAGCCAACAACTGGTAAAATTGTGCTGGCCTTTGTAGAGGGTGAGTTTACTATTAAGCGCGTCCTGTTCCGGAAAGACGGCACATACCTTCAGCCCGAAAACCCAAACTATAAGACCATTAAAATCGATGATCCGGAAAGTGGCCGTATCTGGGGTGTAGTAGTGGGCGTGATCAAAAAATTTAAGTAAGCTATGACGTCGCTGTTTGCTATAGTTGACTGCAATAACTTTTATGCGAGTTGCGAGCGCGTGTTTAATCCCGCGCTTAACAGTAGGCCAGTGGTGGTGCTCTCGAATAACGATGGCTGCATTATAGCGCTCAGTAACGAAGCCAAGGCCTTAGGTGTAAAAATGGGTACGCCCTACTTCCAGGCACGGCCGCAGCTTGAGGAGTACGGTGTAGCGGTGTTCAGTTCTAACTATGAGCTGTATGGCGATATGTCGCGGAGGGTGGTGGAAACGCTGCAGCAGTTTACGCCTAACCTGGAAGTATACTCTATAGATGAAAGCTTCCTGGACCTGGGCGATTTTTATAAAGTAGACCTCCAGGAATACGCCCGAACTATAAAAGAGACCGTGAAGCAGTGGACGGGCATACCCGTAGCTGTGGGTGTGGCCACAACTAAAACACTGGCGAAAGTAGCTAACCGCATTTCCAAGAAATCAGCTAAAGCAAATGGGGTGTTGGTACTGACAGATGAGCGGCATATTGAAGCTGCCCTGAAAAGAACTGAAGTCGGCGATGTATGGGGCATTGGGCGGCGCTATGCTAACAAGTTGGCTGGCCTGGGCATACACACCGCCTGGGACCTGCGCAATGTAACCGATGCCTTCGCTAAAAAACATCTTACTGTAGTGGGCCTGCGTACTGTAAAAGAGCTGCGTGGCGAATCGTGTATGGAATTGGAACACATGCCGCCTGCCAAGCAAAACATCTGCACCTCACGCAGTTTCGGTAAAACACTTACCGAGCTAACCGAACTCGAAGATGCCCTTGCTACACATACCATTCGCTGTGCTACCAAACTACGTAAGCAAAAGTCATGTGCCGGCGTTATAACTGTGTTTCTGATGACTAACCGCTTTACCGAGCAGCATTACTACTATAGCCGAACTGTAAAACTCGATAGCCCCACCAACAGCGAACTTGAACTGCTCCGGCATGCCACCAAAGCCCTGAAGCAAATGTATCGGCCTAGCCTGCAGTATAAAAAAGCTGGCGTTATAGTTTCTGATATCGTGCCGGCTAACCAAGTACAGCTCTCGTTGCTAACCAGCCATAACACAGACCGCGACAATAAACTTATGCAAACCCTCGACAGCCTGCGCGAAAAGTATGGCAACAAATTCGTAAAGTATGGCGTGCAGGGAAGTAACGAGGCTATTAAGAAATGGGAGTTAAACAGAGACCATATCTCAGCTTGTTACACTACAGATATAACAGGCTTGCTTAAAGTAAGCTAATAACAAGATTACAGCACAAACTGCAAATATTACTTACATTGGTAAGTTAACGTAGCAACTAACTGACTACCATTAGCCATTGTTCTGGTCGATTTTATAGGATGGCCAGCTGCATTATACTCATAGGTTGCCGTATAGCTATCGCCCCATACCTGCCCACTACTAGAGATGTTGGAATAGCTTACAATGTTATGTAAGTATGGGTACCCTATCATTAAAAAGCCTATTTTCTGTAAAGCCGGTGTATTTTTAAGAGCAGGCTGCTTGTCATCATAATGTAGGGTTAATGTTTGTGCATGTTGCCCATTAGGAGTAAAAGTTAAAATACGGCGCATTTCCTCCCCTTCGTATTCATAGGTATAGGTAGCATACAAACGGCCATCCGGATATTGTATCGTTCGCTTTGCTACCTGTTTATCAGATACGTACTCGTATGAATAGATAAAGCCTGGTTGCATAGTGCCATTAGTAAGTTGGTTACTATTCATCTGGATTAGTAAACCCGCTCCATCGTAACTATAGTTATTAAAGCCTGTAAGCGTTCCGTCAGCCTGGTAAATCGACTCATTCTCAATTAACTGCTTGTTATTATATGCAAATGTCGTGTACCGCGTAAGTGCCCCTTTCTCATAATACTCCACTTTTATAATCTTGCCAGCAGAATCGTAGATGTATTTTGAGTTAGTATTGCCAGTAGGTGTAGTTGCAGCTGTTTCTTGTAGTGTGCAGGTTTGCTCTTTTGCAGGAGTTGGATTATCAGCATCTTTTTTACTACAGGCAATTAGCCAGAAGCAAAGCATTAAAAGAAGCAGCTTTTTCATTGTATGATTATTAAAAAGTTAGGAGCTGGCTTAAGGCTAAAAACAGAGCAATTTAATAAATGATCGCCGTAAATTTATAGCTACACTTGAATATTTCACTTTGTAAGATAGCTGACTAGTTGTTGCAGAACCAGAATAGAGGTTAGCTGTAATTACTAGACAAATTGTATAAAGCTTGGCTTGGTAAGTTTGTGAAATATGAGAATAAGGCATTAGCAAAAAGTGGGAGTTGAAAAAGAGCACATCTTGAGTATTGTGCTACGGATATGAGTGAGTAATAAGAGTTAAGTAGCAATTTGCAATTCAAGAACTAATATCTGATTTATAGTTAAATACTCCACTGAACATTGATTAATTCACATTTTACATCTTAATTTGCAGTTCGCGAATTGCAAATTAAGATGTAACCTATAATCCCTATGAAGAAGCACAGCGGAATGCGCCCACAGGATATTGTAATTCTATTAGATATTATAACTATGGCTCAAAGGCCATGGATGATGAAAGATATTGCCTATAATACTGGTATAAGTGCATCAGAAGTGTCAGAGTCTTTAAATAGATCAACTAAAGCAGGATTGTACGATAAATATAAAAGCAAAGTAAGAGGGCAGGCTTTAGTTGAGTTTTTGAAATATGGTTTACCATATGTTTTTCCACAAGAACCTGGAGCAATTACGCGAGGTATACCTACAGCCTATAGCGCGCCCCCCTTAAATGAACTGATCTTGAGTGGAGATAAGTTAGTATGGCCGTATCCGAAAGGGAAGGAACGAGGTCAAGCTATAGAACCTCTTTATTCTACTGTCGCAGAAAAGGTGCAGAATAACCCCAAATTATATGAATTATTAGCTTTAGTTGATGCACTAAGAGTAGGTAGAGCACGAGAAAAGGAATTAGCGAGCAAAGAACTAGAAAAAAGAATTTTAGATGGATGGACAATCAATTAACAGAGAGGTAATAAAGAAAGTCGCATTAGGGTTACAAGAACTGAAACAGGACATGGTATTTGTAGGTGGGGCTACACTCAGTATTTATGCTGATGATCCTGCTGCAGACCCTGTGCGTCCTACAAGTGATATTGATTTAAGTGTTTCGTTGGCAGGGTACGGCGCCTGGAATAAATTGCAGGAGCGTTTACAGGAGCTTGGCTTTTATCCGGATAGTAAAAGTAAAGTAATTTGTCGGTTTACTTATAAAGGAATCATGATAGATGTAATGCCAGATGATCCAAAGATATTAGGCTTTACTAATCCTTGGTATAGGTCTGGTTTGGAACGGTCACTTTTGACGCAAGTAACAGATGGATTGGAAATTCGTGTGTTACCAGTTGCATATTTTCTGGCAACAAAATTTTCAGCCTACTATAGCAGAGGGGGAGATCCTCGGATGAGCCACGACTTTGAGGATATTATTTATGTTACAGACAATCGATTAAACCTAATTGAGGAAATCGCAGCCGCGCCACTTGAAGTCCGGTCATATCTTCAGCAAGAATATGGCCTGATATGGAATAACCGTTACCGCGATGAGATATTAAGTTGTCATTTAGTAGATAATAGCAGGTTACTACTACTTGAAGAAAAGATAGATGCCATACTAAATCTATAATATCACAATATAGGAAAACAAAAAAGCCTCTCAGATTTCTCTAAGAGGCTTTTGATGTGGTCGCGAAGGGAGCAGAGAGATTTCCTTTGATATAGCTTAAATGCGGTCTAATGCAGCATCGTAAGGCTTTCTCACTTTTGAAGCTAGCAGGCTAATGCATGACCACGCAGGTAAATGAGGGTAATGTTTTACCTGTTGTTTTACCTATTCTACAGCAAAACCTTATATAAGCGCATCCCGGCGCTTTCTGAGGTTTTCCAGTGAAGAGGTATGATGGCAGGGTAATTTAATTTTACAACCTATCATTTATCGCTTATGGCAACCGTAAAAATCCTGTTAAAAACAGAGAAAACAAATGCGCAGGGTGAAGCCCCGCTATATCTTCGTATTATCAAGAACCGGGCAGCAAAGTACATTTCACTTGGCATCAGGCTTAACCCCAGGCACTGGAACGAAAGAGAGAAGAAAGTAAAGAAGTCCCATCCAAATTCACAGAGGCTGAATAATTACTTGGCAGTAAAAATCGCAGAAGCGGAAGGCGTAGCCCTGTCCATGGAAACAGGTGAGAAGGCGGTTTCTTCTGTAAAGATCAAAGAAGCCGTGCTGGGCAAGAGCTCCGAAAGCTTTCTGAAATACGCAGATGCCTTTATACAAGGGATGGAGAAGAACAATCAGGTAAGCACCGCTGCTAAAGCAAAAGCCATTTTCTCGAAGCTGCGGGAGTTTCTAGGCAAGAAGGACCTGCTGTTTGACCAGCTGACTGTTACCTTTCTGAAGTCCTATGAGCGCTATCTAAAGGACAAGGTGGGAAACTCCACCAACACGATCCATGCTAACCTGAAGGTGTTCCGACGCATCATTAATGAGGCCATAAGCGAAGATATCATTCCGTATGACCAAAACCCTTTCCTGAAGTTCAAGCTTAAGCTCGAGAGAACAACCAAGATCTATCTGACCGAAGAGGAACTCCTAAAGATTGAGGAGCTGCCGTTGAAAGCTGGTACCAGAAAGTATCACCACAGGAACATGTATGTGTTCGCCGCTTATGCAGGGGGGCTTCGCATATCCGATATCCTGCAGTTAAAATGGAAGCATTTTGACGGGGAGCGCGTGGTTATCGATACTCACAAAACAGGTAGTACTGTGTCCATAAAGCTGCCGTTAAAAGCAATCAACATTTTAGAAGAATACAGGAGTACAGAAATAAGTCAGGATGATTTTATTTTTCCTATTTTGAAGCCGCATAAGGATTACGCTAACCCTAAGGTTTTATACAGGGCTTTGTCTTCCGCTACAGCCTATACTAATAAGGACATCAGGGCGATAGGTACACAGATTGGTATCACTGGCAACTTAAGCTTTCATTCCAGCAGGCATACCTGGGCAACGAGGGCACTGAAAAAGGGAATGCGCATAGAATATGTATCTAAGCTGATGGGGCATACATCGATCAGAACTACCCAAATCTATGCAAAGATAGTATCAGAAGAACTGGACAAGGCAATGGATTTATTTAACGAGTAAAGGTTATGATTCAAACTATAAAACGGGCAACTATCCTGCTTCAGGATTACAATGACTTCAAAGCTTACATCCTTAGAGCTTACAATGTATATCTTATACGGAACACAGATAAGAAAAAAAGCTACAAGAAATTTGTAAAGAAACTGATTAAGGCTGCAGAAGTTCATGCTAAGAAGTATACACCTGATTACCTGTACTTCCAGTTACAGGGAAGCAGGTGTTCCATAGCCATCCCTGAACTATATCTGATAAGGATGTCCTTGTGGAATTTATCTAAACAGGTTAGTAGCTTCATCTCTTATAGTAAGGATGAAGCTGAGTTGAGCATCAGTCTGGATAACGAGCTTGCAGTTGGTCTACTAGAAGAGAAGTTTTTGCAGGATGGAACTCAGAAGGAAGAAGCAGAGAAGAAAGTAGAAGCTATCTCATAAATAGAGATCAAAAATAATCAAGGGATCGTTTATCAGTTATGAAGTTAACAGATAAGCAATGGGGAAAATTAAAAGACCTCATTCCTGATGGTGCCAGGCGGGCAGACGGG
>NZ_JAAEAA010000031.1 GCF_010119545.1 Pontibacter fetidus
TATAGCCTTGAACATCGCCAGAAAATGTAGCTTCCACTCTATGAAGGATGCGATCACAGCTTTTGCCAACAAAATAACACTGATGGCTAAATACATTAGAACTTAACGACCCTGCCTTCAAAGGGGGCAGGGGGATGACCAGCAGCAACTATAATACAATAGCCTTATCTATAGCCAAGGTCAAGCTCCTTCCCCTGTTGTTAGGGGAAGGTCGGGAAGAGGTAATATCTGCTGCCTGTTCGTGAAATTGGCGCTAATTATGGCCATTAAACCTGAAACAGAAAGTAGTGCCCACATCTATAGTTGAGTCTACTGTTATTTTGATCTTATGGAAGCGGGCAACGGTCTGTACGATCGGTAAACCTAAGCCGTGGCTTTCGTTGTCGGGGCCTTGCAGGCGTTTGAAGCGGTTGAAGATGTGGGGCAGGTTCTCCTGGGCTATACCCACACCGGTATCAGAAACACATAATTCGTAGCCTTTGCCTTTTGGTGCGCCGCTTATAGTTATGCTTCCGTTGGGTTTGTTATATTTTATGGCGTTGCTCACCACGTTAAACAGCATCGTGAACAGTAGCGAATAGTTAGCCTGTGGTAGCGTCCAGTTGTCTTCCAGGTTTACGTGCAGCTTTATTTCTTTGGCTTCGGCGCGGTCTGCAATTTCTTCGGCTACTTCATTTGCCAACACCGTTAAGCTTACTTCTTCGTTTTTCAGGTACTGCTCATTTTCAATACGGGAGATTAGTAAAAGCGCCTGTATAATGTTTTTTAACCGGTGAAGTGTTTTCTGGTTGTCGACTAATTTTACCAGCAGGTGCTCGGGCATTTCGGGGTCGGTGAGCAGGTTCTCCATGCGCGTTTGCAGGATAGAGATAGGCGTAAGCAGCTCATGCGACACGTTGCCGATAAACTCTTTTTCTTTCTGAAAAGCATCCTGTATCTGGCCCATCATGTCGTTAATGGCGTTGTTAAGGTACAGGAAATCGGAAGTGGTAGTATTTATAGTTTTATGCGTAAAAGTGCTGGGGTGGCCGATCTTTTTCAGGCGCCGGACAATAACAATAAGCGGCTGCAGCAGGATCTTGTTAAAAGCAAGGTCGATAAATACCGTGATCAGGATAACAGCAGCCAGGAAATACAGCGCATACTGCTGCATGGTGTTTATGCTTTCCTGTATTGTATCTATACTTCGGCCAATTTCGAGGAGGTAATATTTGTTGTCTACTTCAAAGGTCAGGCTAAGAACTCGGTACTCTACGATCTCGTTTTCAACTTTGCGCAGCGAGTTCTCCACCGTATCAACAGCTATAGGTTCGGGTATCTGCTCTATCGAAATAAACTCTTCCTTCAGCAGGTTGTAGCTACCATAAGCGCCTTCGCTGCCTTCGGCTATAAAGTTTTCGATGCCCTGGTTGCTGATGATCTCCAGTACGCTGTCCTTTTTCTCGTTCAGGCGTTTATCGGTGTTAACTATCGCGACACGATGGATCAGTGGCGGAAGTAAGGCTATCAACAGCAATACCACCACGATCTTGGAAATAGCGCTGAAAAGGGTGAGTTTGGATTGGAGCCGCATACTATAACGTTAGCCTGTACCCAACACCACGAACCGTTTCGATCCAGTCGGTAGGGGCGTGGGCAGAAAGCTTTTTGCGCAGGTTTTTAATGTGTACGTCTATGTAATTGGAGTCATAATCGTCTTCCAGTATATTGCCCCAAATGTGCTCGGTTAGCTGCAGGCGCGTCATGATGCGGTTTTTGTGCAGCAGCATGTAATGCAGCAGGTCGAACTCCTTTTTGGTAAGCGAAATGTTCTGACCATTATAACTTACAGTGCGGGCCGTACTATCCAGCTCAAACCCATGAAACTCGTGCACCGACGACTTTACATTGAATTTACGGCGCGACACAGCCTGCATGCGGGCCTGTAGTTCAAGCAACGAGAACGGCTTTGCCAGGTAATCATCGGCACCTAAACCAAGTCCTTTTACACGATCTTCCAGTTCGCCGCGGGCAGTAAGTATAATTACCGCCGGTTCGTAGTCTGTTTCGCGGGCTTCTTGCAGCAGGTCCAGGCCGTCGTAATCCGGTAAGCCTAAGTCCAGCAATATAAAATCGTATCGGTTTACGGCTATGCGCTCCGAAGCATCCTCGCCGTTGCAGGCCCAGTCGCATTTGTAGTGTTCCTGCTTCAGGAAGTGCATCAACTCTGCGGCCAGGCCGGCTTCATCTTCTACAACCAGTACGTGCATAGTTTATAGTTTAGAAAGTATAGCTCGCTTTTACAGAAACAAAGGATTTTGCTTCCGACTCGTCACCTTCCAGTTTATTAACCGGGATAGAATAACGGTAAGTCGGCTCCAGCTCAAAGTTACCCAACATTATCACCAATGGCACATAAAGATCATAGCTCAGCACCTGGAATTTATGCTTGGTTGTAGTGGTGGTAGTGGTTTTCGGGTTGTTACCTTTGCCCGGTGTGAACACATCTTCAAACCAGTCGCCAAGTTCTTTTTTGCGCTCTACAGTATAGGTTTCCGAAAATTCCTGCGTACCGCCGGTAATGCCGATCTTTGGATCCAGGCCAACTGGGTTGCGGCCGTTCCAGAGCGGGTTCAGGCCAATGTAGCGCGAGTTCTCGAACTGCACGATCAGGTCGTTGCTCTCACCAAAAAAGTAGCTGGTGGTAAGTGAACTATAAAGATATTTCCAGTCTAAAGTAGTGTTGAGCGATGCGGCATTTTCGGTCACAGATTTTACCATAGGTGCATTCTCGCTGAAGAAAAAGCGGGAGTAGCTCAGGTTACCATTCATGCGCTTGCTTATCGGGAAACTATAGCCCACCGATACGTCCGTCTCGTCTATGTAATCTTTGGTATCGAAAAGCTGGTAGCTTGTTGCTGACGCCCAGAAACCGGAGGCGTGTGCATAGGTTAATGTAGCAGCGGCATAAGGGTATCGGGTAGCCGTGTTGCGACCATAGAAAGATGAGTTGTTGGCAACTTCCAGGGCCACGTTCCAGGATGCTTTGCGGGTAACAGAATCTTCTGTTGTCTGGGCATGAGCAGAACCAACAAGCGCCCACGCCAGCATAATCCACAAGTAAAGTTGGTTTTTCATGATCGTTAACTATAAAAACAGGACTCCCGGCATTACCGGAAGCCCTGCTCTGAGATCTGATTTTCTTAGTTTTTACCTACTTTAACACCAACGCCTACTTTAGCACCGGTATTTACTTTTACAGGGGCAGCTACACCACCTTTTTTAAGCACTCTTACAGGGCGTCCAGCACTTGCCGGGCGACCAGCAGATACACGCGCAGCGCTTTTTACTTCAGCACCAGCGTCTACTTTAGTTGGCTTATCCTGGCGCTTGGCAGTTGCTACTTCTTTTACCGTCTGGCCTGTAGTAGTTACCGTAGCATCTACACCTTTAGCAGTTTCAGAAACAGTTTTGCCGTGTGTGTCTTTCTGCGTTTTTACTTCTTTGGCAGCTTTCTCTTTTGTCTGCTTTGCTTTTTTGTCGTTTTGCTCGGTCTGCGCATCTATCGTTGAGGCAACGTTCGCTTCCGTCTCAACGGCAGCCTCTACAGATGTTTCGGTAGTAGCTTTAGCGTTTGAGGCAGCTACCTCGCTGATGGCTTCTCCTTTTGCTTTGCCTTCTGAAGTAACAGTTTGTGCAAACTGCGCTACCTGCTGGCCGTGGTTCTCTGCTTTTGTTTTCGCTTCGGCGCCGGTTTCTACTGTAGTTTCTATAGTTGACTCACCTTTCGCTTTAACTTTATCCTTTTTCTCCTTCAGTTCTTTCTGAGCTTTCTTCTCAGCCTTTTCCTGCTGCTTTCTGGCTTTGGCTTCGGCCTTAGCATTTGCTTTCGCGGTAGCGTCAGCTTTGGTAGCCACTTCGCTTACCAGCGCACCTTTTGTAGTTGACTCGGCAGTAGTAGCAGAAGTTGCTGTTCCGCTTACAGCAGCGCCATGCGTATCGGCTTTTACTTTACCGTTGGCTTTTGTAGTTGATTTAACATCAGTTGAAGAAGTCTGGGCGAATGTAGTTGCTGCACTTAGAACAGCTATAGCTACTAGAGTTAATTTTTTCATTTTCGTTTTGTCGTTTTAGTAAGATTATGTGTCAAAACTACTATGTCAAGATGAAGACAAAATGAAGAAATACTTTTTTTAAAATTTTTTTAAAATATTTTTTTTGAAACGACTTATTCCAAACAAAATCCAGGCATAAACATTCCTTTTGGTAGGTATAAAGGCTATTTTTTATAGTTGATCGGGCATCAGGAAATAAATAATGGCAGGCGAAATTATTTTTCCCGGAAGCTAAAGGTATAGTTAGTTAAGCGGTTTGGTCAGGTCGAAGTCTGCCGGGTAACGCATTTTGCCGTCGCGCTTTAAAATATAGCTGAATGTTTTTCCGTCGGGGCTGATGGCCATGGTCCATTCGTTGGTGGCAGCGGCAGGTAGTAACTCAGCAGTGTAGGTATCGGCAGGAAAGTGTTGTTGCAATGCATCTGGAGCCTGAGTTGATATACCACCATACATCGTTACTTCATCCGGGGTCCCATCTTCGTGTCGATGATCGTGTTTCAGTTGCAGGCCTTCGGGCAGTCTGGTTAACACCCAAGTGCGCGAGCGGTCTTCGCCGACAGTAAATGGAATGCGGGTTTCGGTATCGCTACAGGTTTGCACGTGCATCACAAGCGTCTTACCAGCAAAAGGATCGGTACCATCCGAAGGAAATATAGTTGTACCCGCATAAGATTTGCCGCAGTGTGCAGCCAGTAAACCCTGAAAAGTTTTAACGGATGACGCAGCAGGGGTTTTGGAAGTTCCACAACCGGTAAGCAAAACGATAGCTATCAGGAATGTAAAGAGTCGGTTCATAAAAAGGTCAGGTTAAAGCATAGTCAATACTTCAGGCAAATTAGCTAATTGTTTCCGGATCGGGAAAGACCTTTGGGTTTTGGAGCTATAGTTAGGGGAGAGTTTCGTTATAGCTTCTGAAATTAAGAAAGCCCATAGTTGGTACCTTGACTATAGTTATCTGGCAAAAGTATATAATTCGCTGTTTCGGATTTCTTAATCCGGAACTACGCCTGATGCGGATTTCCTAATCCGCGTAAACCGGAATACGGGGATTAGGAAATCCCCTGCAGTTGGCTTTCGGACTAGGAAGTCCGAAAGAGCAGTTAAGTTATAGCTGGGGCAGAGAAAGGAAAGAAAACTATAGTTGCGCAATCTTTTCGGCGGCTTTAGCTACTACCTGTTTTTCGGATTTAAAAGCGAGGAGTTGTTGGGCCTGGTTTATCTCTACCCAGCGGGCTTCGTTCACTTCCCAGTCGTGGTCTTGTATGTTGCCCGAACTATAGCGGAGCAGGTAAAAGTAAACGAACTTATGGAAACGCACGCGCTGATTGCCTTTATTGCCGACATACCAGTATTCAATTTTTTCGAGTTGTTCCAGTAGTTCGGTTTGCAGGCCGGCTTCT
Organism: Pontibacter fetidus; assembly: GCF_010119545.1. Taxonomy (GTDB): domain Bacteria; phylum Bacteroidota; class Bacteroidia; order Cytophagales; family Hymenobacteraceae; genus Pontibacter; species Pontibacter fetidus. The sequence continues at coordinate 5,495 of NZ_JAAEAA010000031.1, forward strand.
TCCTGTACTTCGCGCACGGCAGTTACTTCAGGAGTTTCGCCAGAATCTACAATGCCTTTGGGTAATTGCCAGCGGTTATCTTTGCCAACCGAAATCAGAGCCACTTCTATAGTTGCACCTGTTATCCTAAAAGCCACTCCACCCGACGATACCTGATCTACAACAGGCAGTTTTGGTTTGCTTCCGGTGGGGCCAGTGCTTTCTTCCAAGGCAAAATAGTTAATGTACCTGTGCAGGCTTTTTCTGCTGTTTGCTCAACCACTGCAGGCTGGGGTTATAAGCCATGTCGTGCACACCATAGTACAGTACCAGGTCTACTACTCCAGAGTGTTTAGTATACAATACCTTCGGGTCTTTGGGGCCGAAATATTTGCTGGGACCATCGCTCACCATTTCTTTCGGCACCTCTTTGTTTATCACCAGCGAGTCCATCTGCCACTGCGGTATGCGGTCCGTGGAATCTACCAGCATGTTAAACGCCCTAACCGAATGGTCCGGCGGTACAAGCACATCTATCGTTCCGTGGGCTAAAAAGACAGGTACACCTTTGGCATTTTGCAGGTACGAGCTCGGGCTCCGGCGAAGGCACTCGGCAGCAGCAGCGGTACCGGGAATAGGTTCGCCACCACAGGCCGTAACGATGTGGCGGTTGTAGTCGCGGTGCGGGTAGTTCTGGCTGAATTTGTACCAATCAACGAGGTTAAAGACCGGAACCCAGGCTACCACACCCGCCCAGATGTCCGGGTGCTTGCCAGCTGTAACCAGCGCCGTCATGGCCCCACCCGACGAACCCACAATATAGATTCTGGATGTATCGATGTTAGCACTTCCTTTCGAGAAGTTTACGGCATCTATGATATCCTGTATAGCTACATCAGATGCCATGGCTTCCGGCTTTTTAAAAGCGCCGCGGTAGTTTGGTTGTATAAAAACCCAGTCGTTTAACTTTGCCCAGAGGGCATACGGGATGCTTACTACCTGCAAATACTCGCTGCTCCAGCTGTGCAACACTACCAGTAAGGGTTTCTTTTCAGATGATCCGGAATCGTAAAATAAGGCGGGTTGCTTTGCACCATCGAGGGTGGAGGTAATGGAGACTTTCTGTATTTCGGGGATCTTTTTTTTCCAGTCTGCCAGACTTTCGTCGGCTACTTTGCCGGGGTATTGTTTGGTGGTAGTGTATTGGTCCAGGCGATCGCCTTTGTGGTATATTTTTTTGTTGTCTTTTTTGTTGCAGGCAGTTGCAAATGCCAGCAGCAAAATTACGATCAGGCAATAGGTAACTTTATACTTGTGCAAAGTCAGGGTGTGCATGTAGCAGGTTGTAACTATAAAAGGAGATTAGTTAAAACTGAATTTAAAATGATTTGTTGCGTATGACAGGGCTGGTGCTTTAAAAATATCTGCAAAGCTATACTTCTTTTTAAAATTACAGCGTTCCGAACTATAAACCTGCGTTACCAACTATAGTCAAAAGCTGCTAACTTGCCCTTTACCTTACAGTATTTATAGTTGATGAAGAACATCCTGAAGAACTACCGACGCAGGCTCCTTAACCTGAGTTCCGGCAACAAAGCCTTGCTGTTGCTGCGCCTGCAAAAGGAGTTGCACCTGGATGTGGAGTCGCTGGATTTTATAGTTGGTCAGCCAGCATTTACTATAGTAGAGAAACTGATTTCGGGAGCGAAGAAAATTGTGCTGAGCCCCGTAGCCGACAGCCGTTACGAGCCGGTGGCTGCCGTGAGCAAACGCCTGCGCTACATAAAACGCCGCTCCGACATGATACTGGAAGAGCGCGGCAGCGAAGAACTATACATCGGTTGGCCCTTTGTACACGGTACGTTTGCCGATGGAACCATAGTGCGTTGCCCGCTTTTTTTATACCCCGTATCGTTGCAGGTAAATACTGCCCAGGAGTGGGAACTGGTGCAAAGTACAGCGCAGCCGCCCCGTTTTAACCAGAGCTTTTTACTGGCCTACGCACACTATAACAACACGCCTTTAGCAGAAAATTTACTGGAACTGGATGTAAGCACGTTGCCAGATCATCCTTTAGAATTCCGGACGCAGGTTTACAAACTACTGAAACAGGAGCAACAGGCCATACATGCCGGTCGGGAATTTTTTGCTGATAAACTGAAGCCTTTCCGGGACTATAAAAAAGCAGATTACGAAGCTGATCTGAAACCGGGACAACTATACCTGGAACAGGAAGCGGTGCTGGGCATTTACCCGCAGGCCGCATCGTATTTGTTAGCCGATTACGATGCCCTGCTGGAGCGCGACGACCTGCAAACCATGGAAGATTTGTTTGTGACTCCTGAAATTCTTACCCAAGCCACGCAGGCACAGCACACGTTCACGGTTTTTAAAATGGATGTCTCGCAGGAGGCCGCTTTGCAGCAGGTAAAACAGGGCAAATCTATAGTGGTGCAGGGGCCGCCGGGAACCGGTAAATCGCAACTCATTTGTAACCTGGTGTCGGATTTTACGGCGCGTGGCAAAAAGGTATTGGTGGTAAGCCAGAAACGCGCCGCCCTGGACGTGGTGCACAAACGTTTATCAGAAGAAGGGCTGGGTGCATTTACTGCGCTGGTGCACGACATTAACGCCGACCGCAGAAGCATTTTCCAGCAACTGCAACTACAGATAGATCATCTGCCGGAGTATAAAAAGCAGAACCTGGCGCTCAACAGCATTTACACCGACCGCACTTTCCTGGAAGTAAGCCGTGGCATAAACCGCTGTATAGAAAAACTCGAGAGATTTAAGTCTGCCCTGTTTGATACTTCCATGTGTGGCTGGTCGGCTAAAGAACTATACCTGCGCAGCAACCTGCAGGAAACCCATATTTCCCTGTCTGCTAACTATAAATTCTTTACCGCTACTACCGTAAACGAGTTTCTGCCACGCCTGCGCCAGTTTTTGCAACAGGCTATAGTTTATGCAAAGGATGATTTCACGTGGAAAAACAGGCATAGCTTTAAAAACTATGGCTGGCCGCAACGCCAGGAACTGGAACAAACTATAAGCCAACTGCCGGAGCAACATTCGACTTTACAGAAAAAAATAAGTGAGCTAAGCGGCTTTGGTTTTGAGTTGGATGATCTGGGAAAGTATAAACTGGCGCTGCCAACTATAACCGAAATTCAAGGGTTGCTGGAGCAGGATGATGTACCGGAAGTGCTAGTACAAATCATTAAAAGCAACTCCAAAGAACTCGCGCAACAGGTACAGCAACTGAAAGAACTATACCTAGTTTGCCCGGCCCCGGATGCTGCTTTGCCTGCTCGAGACCTGCCAACTATAAAGCAAGCTATAGTTGCCTTTGAAAAACAACAAAATAACTTGTTTAAAACGATAGGCTGGGCATTCTCATCCGATAAAAAGGTGCTGAAACAGGCACTGGCAAACTATAAATTGGAGCTGAACGAAGCCGGAGTAGGAGAGCTGCAACGCAGGATTGCCTTACGCGAGCAGGCTGAAGTTCTGATGCAGGCCATCAACCAAACTATAGTTACTGATTTTAAAATTGAAGCGTATCCGAACCAGGTGTTGCAGCAAATCGAAACTATAGAAAAATTACTTCAGGCTCAGAAACTACTGAAAAAGCTGCACCGCGAAAAAGTACTGCATGGGAAGTTGCTTCTAACTATAGATTTAACGCAACACCTGCAAACCTTAACGCAGACTATAGCCGAACTACAGGCGAACTATAGCCACTGGCTGAAATGGTTAACTGAAACGCAGGTACAGCAATTGGTTGATGACAGTAACTATAAAACTGCGTTACTTAAAGACATGACGGAGCATTTTGAGCAACTGGTAGCTCATGATGCGTTGGTAGCAAACTTTACTGATGCAGAACATGAAACTGCACACCAATTACTCTCGCAAACTATAGTTTCTGCTACCGAAGGCGAGCAGCTTTTCCTGAACAGTTTGTACCTGGCGTGGCTTTATGAAATTGAGAATCAGCATCCGGAGTTGCGCATGGCGTCGAGCGGCGAATTGGAAAACCTGGAACAGGAACTGCAGAAATTGCTAATCGAAAAACAACGCCTGAGCCAGGAAATTGTGCTGTCTAAGTTGAGAGAACAGACCTACACTGCTATGGAATTTAACCGGTTGGGCAATGCCGTAACCTACCGCCGACTGCAAGCGCAGGTCAGCAAGAAACGTAGCCTTTACCCGATCAGGAAGCTGTTTTCGTTGTTCTCTGATGAGATATTAAATTTAGTGCCGTGCTGGCTGGCTTCGCCTGAAACGGTGTCGGCGGTGTTGCCGCTGGAACGTTGTTTTGATGTGGTGATTTTTGACGAAGCATCTCAGTGTTTTGCCGAAACGGGTATACCGGCCATGTTGCGCGGCGCGCAGGTGGTAGTTGCCGGCGACGAGCAGCAGCTAAAGCCATCCGATCTGTACCGCGCCCGCTGGAGCGATGCTACCGACGAAGAAGTGGAAGAGCTATCTGCAGAATCGTTGTTGCAGTTGTGTAGTTTGTATTTGCCTCAAACCATGCTCACGCAGCATTACCGCAGCCATTTCCCGGAGCTGATCAAATTCTCGAACCAGTACTTTTACCGCAGCAAACTCGAGCTGATACCGGACCTGCAGGAACTGAACGCAGCCAAGCCAGCTATAGAATACAAGCAAATAAACGGACTTTGGCAAAACAACAGCAACCTACCCGAAGCTGAAAAAGTGATAGAACTGGTATTTGATCTACTGCAGCAAGGCCAGCAGGATGTGGGCGTCATCACATTCAACTATAACCAGCAAATGCTGGTACAGAACCTGCTGGAAGAGCGGGCGCAACAGCAAACTATAGTTCTGCCGCCATCGGTACTGGTAAAAAATATAGAGAACATGCAGGGCGATGAGAAGGATGTGATCATACTTTCGGTGGGGTACGCTCCGGACGAGAAAGGCCGTTTTGCCATGCAGTTCGGAAGCCTGAACCAGGCCGGTGGCGAAAACCGGTTAAACGTAGCGGTTACCCGCGCCAAGCGCAAAATTATAGTGGTAGCCAGCATAATTCCGGAGCAACTGCACGTAGAGTATACCCAGCACCATGGCCCGAAGCTCCTGAAACAATACCTGCACTATGCGCGGCAAGTGAGCCAGGGCAACTTTACGTATCAGCCCAAAACCGAGCCTATGCCGGAACAAGTGCCGTTGTTAAAAGAACAACTGGCAGCGTCTAATCCTGACTTACAACCCACTGTGCCATTTGCCGACCTAACTATAGTTGAGAACGGAAAATACAAAGCCGCCATCCTTACAGACGATGACCTGTACTATAGCCACGTATCGGTCAGGCACTCGCATGCCGATGTGCCGCAGCTATTGCAGCAACGCCACTGGCCATACCAAAAAGTGTACAGCCGCCAGTTCTGGGCCGATAAAAACAAGCTGCTGGAAAAGGTTAAATCGGTGTAACTCTAAACTATAGCCAGTTATACTACAATGGCATAAAGCGGTAGTTGAAACGGTACACCCCTGAATGAAAAGCAAACTTTATCTCGAATTTCTGTGTGATAGGTTTGCCATCGGCGCGGGCAGGCTCCAGCGAAGGCAGTTTTCTTAAAGCGGAAACTATACCTGAGGCAATCCTGTCGTTAAATGCGTTCCGGTAAGTAAAGTTGATAATTCTTCCGTCCTCCGCTATTTCACCCTCAATGTTCAGCTCGTTTTCGTAAGGTTTCAGATTCACGTTTTTCAGATAATCTGACACTTGTTTCTTTATTTCTTCGGAGAACGCCTCGGCTCCATTTCTGTAATAAGCGCCGGTTTTATAAGCTACGCCACAGGGTGTAAACGATACATTCATTCTTTCGGCGGTCAGGTAGGGGAGCTCTAACGGGTTTACCCAAACAATGCGTGGCGCATCTTTGTAAGTACCCAAGGGGCCAGAGCCACTCACAAATTCGCCGTTTTTATACTTCTCGGTTAATACAAAAGTGGTGGTGCCAGCAGTAAAATTGCTTGCGCGCCAAGTGCCTTCGGGTTTGCCGTTCAGCAGTTTTCCGCTCCAGGTTATGCTGCCTATTTTGGTTGTATAGCTTCCGGTGCCCTGCGTTACCAGTTGCTTCCCGTTTTCGTCCCAGGCATCCAGTATTGTTACCTTTCCTTTATCAGCCATGAAAATCAGTTTTGGGTTGCCGCTCTCGTAAAACAGTTTCCAGGTACCGGTTAACTCATTCTGCTCATAGTTGCCCGTTGCGCGCTCTTTGCCATTGGCATAATAAACAGTAAACAAACCGGTTTTCAGCCCCTCGGGGGTGTAGGTGCCGCTGGCCATCACCTGCTCCGGATTGGTGCGGCGCACGTCCCTGAAAGTGCCATAAAATTTACGATCCGGGCTAAAGCGGGTCTGTCGGATGATCTGTGCGCAGCTGTCTTCTATCAGGTAATAATCAGCGTTAAAAGGGATGTGGATGCTGTCGCTGGCGGCAATGTTTTTTATTTTGATGTTACGCACTTTTGATTGCTGTGCAACCCCCTGCAGGTGTAATACCAACGTAAGCACTGTAAAAAGTAAAGTAGTTCGCATAGCTTGTTCCGGGTAGTTGGATTTAAAGTATATTAAAATGTGAATATACACCTCCTATTATAAAAATCATATACCCGCCGTTTGCTCCGGATTAAAAAGGATGTCGTATTTTGGCTGATAGATCGTTAAAAGCTTTAATACGGTAATCAAAACCTGCCATGCTCATTAAACTTTTTACCCTTTACGTGTACATTCAGGCGGCGCTTTGTGGCTGCGGGCCTGATAAGCGTACCAGTGATTTTGAGCGACTCCGGAAAAACTATAAAGTAACTATAGACAGGGTTGGCCGCATGGAGGCACGTATGCAGGAAAGCTCCGGACTTGCGCGCACCACCGATTCTACCTTTTTAACCAACCCCGACGGCGGCTCACCCTCAGAGCTATACCTGTTTAACCTGAAAGGTGAATTGCTGCAAACTATACCGTTATCTGTGCCTAACACCGATTGGGAGGACCTGGCCCAGGACCCAAAAGGCAATTTATATCTGGGCGATTTCGGGAACAACGCCAACCAGCGCCGCGATCTGAAGATCTATAGTTTAAATAAAACCAGCTTGCAGGTAACTGATACAATTACATTCAATTTCGCAGATCAGATTGAGTTTCCGCCGCCACGCAGCCGCCAGCATTACGACCTCGAAGCATTTTTATACCATAACGATTCGCTTTACCTGTTCACCAAAAGCCGCGCTTTTAAACCCATCACACAACTATACAAACTACCTGTTTCAGGAGCAGCGCACACTATAGTTCCGGCAGAAAAACTAAGGGTTAAATCTCCGGTTACAGGTGCCGACGTGCTGCCCGGGTCTAACCTGTTTGCTTTGCTGGGCTATGGCCGTTTATACCTGTTTAAGCCGGAGGATGATCGTATTAGCTTTAAAGCGAAACGCTACTGTTTGCCGCTGGGCCGCACCGGGCAGGCCGAAGCAGTACTTTTCCTATCGCCGGAGCAACTATTGATCACCAACGAAAATGGCAAACTATACCTGGTTACCTTTCAGGCCAGAGCAATTAAGTAAAGTAACTAAGCCAGCTATAGTTTAAGCAGCACGGCAGGGTATTTCTTTTCATCCGGAAAGGCAGCTATACCGTAGTTATAGCTGTATACTTAAAGCAGATCATTATGCATCAGACAATACTCGTAACCGGGGCTACAGGCACGGTGGGCCGTGAGGTGGTAAAGCAACTTTCTATGCTGGATGGGATCAGGGTTAGGGCAGGCGTACATTCGCTTATCAAAGGTGAAAATCTGCGCCGCCTGCCGGGTGTGGAAGTAGTGGAAATGGAATTTACCGACCCCGAATCGTTGCACGCTGCCTTTACGCACGCCGATAAGGTTTTTATGGTAACCCCATTTGCACAGGACCAGACAGAGATGGCCCGGACATTGGTTGATGAAGCCAGGAAAGCAGGAGTAAAGCATATCGTAAAGCTATCAGCGCTTGGTGCGGGTGAGGAACCGGGCATACAACTGGGCCGCTGGCACCGCGAAATAGAGCGTTACATAGAGCAAAGCGGCATACCCTATACTTTTCTGCGGCCCGCCAGTTTTATGCAGAATTTTGATAACTATAACAGTGAAACTATAAAACAGGAAGGCAAGATCTATATGCCCTGCGGCGATGGGAAAGTATCTTATATTGATACCCGTGACATTGCCGCTGTTGCTGTAGAAGTGCTGACAGGTACCGGCCACGAAGGCCAGGTATACGACCTGACCGGCCCCGAAGCCTTATCCGTAGATGAAGTAGCTGATACCATAAGCCTAGTAACGGGAAAACCTGTATTGTTTGTAGATGTGCCCGAAGAGAATGCCAGAGCAGCCATGCAACAACAACACGTACCCGACTGGATGGCCGATGCCTTGCTGGAATTATACAGCGTGCACCGCGCAGGTTACTCCAGTGGGGTAACCAGTAGGGTAGAGGAGCTTACCGGCCGCAAGCCACATAGTTTCAGGCAATTTGTGAAAGAGCATAAAGACTGTTTTGTTTAGCCTTTCAATGCTCTTGTAAGCACCATAAAAAAGCCACTCCCATGCAGGAGTGGCTTTTTCTATAGTTGATAATTCAATACAGATTAATACTCAGATTCCGGGTTACGGTAACGGTCGCTGCGGCGTGTCTCATAACGATCACTGTCGTGCTCCTGGCTACGGCGGCCCTGCTGGCTGCCTGAACCATATCCGCCATAATTCTCGCGCGAGCTGGAACCACGGTTATCGCTGTAGTAAGAGGTACTGCTGCCCATGTTACCATAACGGCTTTGGTCACCGCTGCGTCCTTCCTGGTCATAACCGCCCTGGCTGCTTCGTCCCTGAGACGAGGAACCATAACCACCCTGGCTTGAGCTGCCAGAACCATAGCCATAACCACCGCTTATGCCGCGGCTATAGTTGCTGTCTCCGTAGCCTCCCTGGCTGCTATAGTTGCCCTGCGAACCACGACCTGACGAAGAACCATAATTGCCTTGTCTGTCCCAGTCGCTTTGCGAGGTGCCACGTCCTGATGAAGAACCATAACCACCCTGGCCATAATCGCTGCCCTGTGAGCCATAGCGTGATGAAGAACGGTACTCGTCGTTATACGAGCCGCCTCTAGAGCCATAACCACCTTGTGAGCCATAACCGCCCTGCATAGAGCTCTGTGAGTCCCAGCCTCTTTGCGAGCCGCGGTCATCTCTATCGTATTCGCTCATGCCTCTTGATGAACCATAGCCCATAGAACCGTAACGGTCTGAATCTCTGCCTTGGCTGCTGCTGCCATAGTTGCCCTGAGATGATGAACCATAGTTGCCTTGTGAGCTACGGCCTGACGAAGAACCATAATTGCCTTGTCTGTCCCAGTCGCTTTGTGAGGTGCCACGTCCTGATGAAGAACCATAGTCTGAACTATAGTTGCCTTGTGATGAGCCATAACCGCCCTGGCTGTTTCGGCCCTGAGATGAAGAACCATAACCACTCATACCTGAAGAGCTTTGGCTTCCATAATTACTCTGAGAACCTCTATCAGATGATCCGTAACCGCTATGGCCACCAAAACCACCCTGCGATGAGGAGCCATAGTTAGCACGGCTCTCGCCACGAGTTGCATTGTAGCTACCCATACCGCCCTGGTCGTTCATTACGCCATAGCCGCCCTGCTCGTCGCCTTCTCTGTCTGAGTAGCCGCCCTGCATGCCACTATAGCTGCCGTAACTGCCCTGCGAGTAAGTGTCCTGGTTTCTGACACGGTTACCTTCCATGCCGCCCTGGTTGCCATAGTTATAGCCACCCTGGCTACCCCAGTTCTCAGACTGGCGCTGGTTGCCTTGCGATGATGAACCATAACTGCCCTGGCCGCCATAGTTGCCCTGCTGCGAACTGCCACGCTGCTGCGAGCCATAGTCGCCCTGGTAACCATAGCCGCTCTGGCCGCCATAGTTGCTGTGCTGCGAACCATATCCATAACCACCCTGCGAGCCGTAACCCTGCTGGCCCTGTGAACCATAGTTACCCTGTCCGCCATAGTTGCCTTGCGATGATGATCCGAAGTCGCCCTCGTAACCATACTGGCCACCCTGCTGCGACATAGAACCATAGTTGCCCTGCTGTTCTGAACTTCCGGTACTCATAGAGCCATAACCGCCCATTGATTCTGAAGACTGGCCTGAGCCGCTTTTAGAACCTGATGTGGAAGTTTTGCCTGATTTAGAAGTAGTGGCAGAAGTTTTGGCTTTTGAGGTAGTGCCGGTCTTGGCTTTAGAAGATACAGAAGAAGTACCGCTGCCAGTTGTAGTTGACTTGTTACCCTTGCCTGATGTAGAAGAGGAAGAGCTTAAAGATGGAAGGCTGGAGCCTGATGAGCTTGTGCCTGATTTAGTACCTGAAGTTGATCTGGAAGTTGATCCTGAACTACCTGTACTGCTGTTCATTCCTGTATTGTTACCCATCGATGACGATGCGTCTGAAGATCCTGATGTGCTGCCCGACATGCTGCCGGAGCTTTGGTTTTTCTCGTTGTCTTTCATAGTTAAAATCTCCTGGATTTATATAGTTAAAAAAATAAGAGCGAAGTAAGCAATGCCAGGTAAATGTTATTATCCCGGCAACTGCTTTTGTTACACATTACACTTTAAAATAAACAGTGTTTACAGCTCATTTTAGTGTAACAGAACGATTTAGCTATACGAGGCTACGGTAACATTGTTATTGCTAACTATAAAAAGCAGGCATTTAAAATGTGTTTTAAGAAAGACACATTTACACGGAATAAGATAGTAGGAGAGACGCAGGGGAAAACTTTTTTGAAAATAATTTATGGCATTGGTGCATGTATTTGCCAGTGTTTGTTACCTTTACGCTAATTAATTAAATTCATTATCATGCAAACAGGTAAAGTAAAATTCTTTAACGTTTCTAAAGGTTTCGGATTCATCATCGCTGACGATACAAACCAGGAGATCTTCGTTCACCAGACAGGCCTTACTCACGAGATCCGTGAGAACGACCGTGTGTCTTATGAAGTTAAAGATGGCAAAAAAGGATTGAATGCTATTAACGTAGAGAGAATCTAAGTTATAAAATATAATCAGCCTTCGGGCTCATTCATCTATTTTAGCCCGCTCAGGAAACTGAGCGGGTTTTTTATTGCCCGTTCCTTTTTTCCTGGTTCAGTTCTTCACCTTTTTCCAGGCCTTCCTGTATCAGCTCGTTTGCCTCTTCGTGGTCTTCCGGTTTAGCAACAGGTACATCCTGTTCGTCTTTACGCTGCGGCTCATAGTTCAGGGTTATGCTTATCGGGAAGTGGTCGGAGCCAAATTTATCCAGGCGGCGCAGGCGCAATAACCTGAAAGCCGGGTCATAAAAAACATGGTCCAGGGGGTAACGGAAAAGCGGGATGTGTGCATTGTAGGTATTAAAGAAACCACGGCCTACGCGTGGGTCCAGCAAACCACTTATCTGCTTAAACAATTTTGTCGTTCTGGACCAGGCCACATCGTTCAGGTCGCCGGCAACCACCGACGGGATGCGTGTTTTCTTTACCATTTTGGCAACCAGTAACAGTTCTGCCTCGCGGGTTTCGGTATCCTTCATTAGCCGTGGTGGCTGTGGGTGTACGGTATACAGGTCAAACTTATCGCCACTTTCCAGCTCTACTACAGTATAAAAAGACGGGATCTCATCTTCCACCAAAAAGCGGATCTCACTGTTCGATAATTTCAGCCTGCTGAACAACATCATGCCATAGGTATTTTCGAGGGGCTTTTTTATGCTGTACGGGTAGCGCTTGTCAAATTCGTGACGAACACTTTCGTGCCATGCTTCATTAGGCTCGTTCATCACCAATATATCGGGGTGCTCTTTTAACACCAGTTTCATGAACTTTTTATGCTTTTTATTTACCATGCGCACATTGGCTATCATCATGGTAAATGTGTTGGTTGGCTTTTCCTTTTCGGAACGGAGCGCTTCGACCTTGGCTAAGGGCGTAAAATTAAAGATGTACCGTACCTGGTTAAGTATAGCAATGGCCCATAGTGCCAGCATAGCAATTTCAGGTAAGCTCCATCGGGCATACTTTAAACTATAAGCCAGTAAAACAGTGGTCAATATTATAGCGATGTGCAGCCTTGGGAAATCAAATACCCTTACCCACCACCACGGCACCTTCAGGAAAGGAAGAAATGAAAACAGGGTAAATGTACATCCAAGTATAATAAGGGTAAGCTCCATGGTGCTTTGTTAGGTTAGGGCTCTACAAGTAGATAAATGTGTTGAGTACGTCAAACATATAAATTACCTATACTACGCAGCAGGTACAATTTCGATTAAATGAAAAAAAGTAAGCCCCCTGTACAACACTATAGTTGCACAGGGGGCTTACTTTAAGGTACAGATCAGTATTATTTGGTAGCTACCCGAATACCAACAGCCTGTATATGTGGCAGCGGATCGCGGCGCATATACTGCGTTAATTTCAGTTTATACTTGCCCGCTTTCGGAAAACTAACATCCTTAAGTATAACCTGCTGCAGGTCAAACGTGTCAGACGATCCTTTACCTAAGGGCTTACCGGTTTTGGCATCCATCAGCAGTACTTCGTGCAGTTTTTTGGATAGCTGTTTCCCATCAGGCCCGGTAAGCTCGTGCTGTAAGTACAGGTTATAAAAATCGTACTCCAGGTTATAGCGCAGGTTTACAGACAGCTCATACTTCTTTGCCGGATCGGTAATTTCAAACTCAAAAACCGGAGCATTATCTATGGCCCAGTTGCTATCTGGCAGTTCTATGTTCTGCTCATAAACCCGAGCCGGATCGCAGGAAGACAGGAGCAACAACATAACTGCTGCCCAGCATATAAGTGCTTTATACATTGGTGTCTGGTTTATTCTGATCCGGTTTACGGTTTCTGAACGGTTTCCTGGACCGGTTCTTTTTGGGCTGTTGTGCAGGTTGGCCTTCTGCGTTGCCTTGCGGTGCTGCAGGTGCTGCAGGTGCTGCGTTAGCAGTTGGTCTGTTACCTCCTTCGCGCGGAGCTCTAGGCTCGCGGTTCTGGCGGTCACGGTTTTCGCGTTCGCCACGGCCTCCCTCACGGTCTCTGCGGTCACGGTTGCTACGCTCGCGGTTCTCAGCTTCAGGTCGGTTACCTTCACGTTGTTCTCTGTTTCCGCGGTCGCCACGTTCGCCACGCGGCTCCCGGTTTTCCTGGCCGCCTTCGCGGTTGCGGTTCCTGTTGTCAGGTCGTGGGTTACGGTTACGACGCTGTTCGCCTTCGCGCGGCTCCATTTCCGAACGTCTTTCTTTTACCTGTGCCGGAGCGGCTTCTGACACCGCTACATCACCAGCTTGCGGGTTTTTCTTTTTCTTCTTCTTTTTCTTTTTAGCCTTGTTATACTTGTCGTCCAGTCGTTCGAGGCTTCCTTCTACCTGAGCTACAAATTCATTCTGCTTCGGCTCTTCTTCTACAACTATAGTCAGCGACTCTACAGCTATACCTTTGGCGTTCTGCTCCAGTATTTCCTGCACGCGCTCCACCGGAACCGGGTACCAGTTATTGTCGCCTTTAAAGCCAAACCACATCATCTTTTTAAAGATATCTGTCTTCTGCAGGAAAGCGTCACCATTCTTTGTCTGAAGCGGGCGGTTTACAGTCGGGATATCCTTTAACGCCTCCATGTAGGTTTCCAGCTCGTAGTTCAGGCAGCACTTCAGGCGGCCACACTGCCCGGAAAGTTTACTTGGGTTAAGCGAAAGGTTCTGGTAACGCGCCGCTGTAGTTGATACGCTTTTAAAATCGGTGAGCCAGGTAGAGCAGCATAGTTCGCGGCCACATGAGCCGATACCACCCAGGCGGCCAGCTTCGTGGCGCAGGCTTATCTGGCGCATCTCAATACGTACCTTAAACTCCTCAGCAAGCTTTTTGATCAGGTCACGGAAGTCTACACGGTCATCGGCAGAGTAGTAGAATGTGGCTTTGCTTCGGTCGGCCTGGTACTCCACATCCGATAATTTCATGCGCAGGCTCAGCTGCTGAATTATCTCGCGGGAGCGGTACATGGCACCACCTTCCAGGTCACGGACTTCGTTAAATTTCTCCATGTCCTGCTCGGTAGCGATGCGGTAAATGCTGCGGATCTCTTCGTTGTTGTCCACTTTTTTCTTCAGCATCTGCAGGCGCACCAGCTCACCTTTCAGGGATACAAAACCAATGTGGTGGCCGTTTGGCACATCTACTACCACGGCATCGCCGGTGGTTAAATCTAATCTGTTAGTATTACGATAGAAGTCCTTTCGGCCTCCTTTAAATCTTATTTCTACAATGTCGAACTCCTCAAACGAAACAGGTATTTCCATATCGCTGAGCCAGTCGAACACATTTAAACGGTTACAGCCTCCTGTGCTGCACCCGCCGTTGCTTTTGCAGCCACCAACCACCTCTGTGCCATCAGCACTGGTTTTTTTGGTGCCGCATCCGCCACTGGAACATGAATTACAACCCACTTTGTGATCTCCTTATATAGCTATGTATTCTTGTTTTCTTAATTCGATAAGTAACAAATATACTAATTTTTTGTGCGAATGCTGTTGCATCCCGCTAAATGTACCGGCAATGGCCACACAAGCTCCCTGATAAGTGCTACAAAATTGTAAGCTGCATGCACAATGCTGAAATTTAAACTATAATTTTAAGCAATGCTTCGGAAATTACTGTCACATGCGGCAATTTATGGGTTGGCAGCGCAGGCTCCCAGGTTAGCGGGCGTAGTGGCGCTTCCGATCATTACGCGCTACCTTACTCCGGCAGATTATGGTGTGGCTGGTATTATTACAGCCTATATATCAGTGTTTACATTGCTGCAGAGTCTGGGGCTTTCGGTGGTGCTGGTAAACAGTTATGCCCGGCAACCAGAGCGCTATACCTGGATCTGGAGGCAAATAAATGGTTTTGTTACGCTGTGGTCGTTGGGGTATGGGTTGCTGGTGATGCTGGCCTTATACTTTCTAGTGCCCGCCGAAGGAGATGCCCACCGCCTGGAGGTGGCTTTGCTTTGCGGCTTGCCCATTATGCTGTTTACCATGACGGAGATGCAGAGTAATCTATATTTCCAGTTATCGCAGAAACCTTTGCCTATAGCGTTGCGCTCGTTTATAGTTGGCGTGTTAGGTGTCGGACTAAACATCTATACAATCGCTTACCTGCGAATGGGGTTTATTGGCTGGTTCTATGCGTATTTTATTTCTACAGCAGTCGGGTTTATACTTAACGGTTATAGTGTGTATGTGCAACAGCGGCTTTGGCCTATTTTTAATTTTAACTGGAGCCGTATAAAACATTCGTTACGTGTCTCGTTGCCGGTTATACCACATAACATGGCCACCTTTATGCTCGACACCTCTGACAGATTGGTGCTGGATGTTTTGCGGGTACCTGTACAACGGATAGGTTTATACAATGTAGCCGCTAGTTTTGGTACTTATTTTATGCTAGCATCCATGGCTATTACGCAGGCCGCATCGCCGTTTTACCTTACCTACCTGGCCCGCCAAAACGATAGAGAAGCTGCCTTGCAGGTACGGCGCCTGACATTTGTGTTGCTGGGGTTGTTCCTGTTCGCTACCTCGCTTGCCAGCCTCTGGATGCGGGAAATATTTGAGCTCCTGATAAAGAATAAGGCACTGCAGCAAGCATATCCACTGGCGATCATCATTTTGATGGGTTATAATTTCAGGCCAATGTATCTGGTTGTGGTAAATACGCTGACTTACCGCGAGCATACAAATAAACTATGGCGGATTTCGGTGGTGGCAGGTGTGGGCAACATACTGCTTAACTTTATACTTGTTCCGATCTTTGGTTACCAGGCGGCGGCTTATACCACGTTTGCAGCGCTAATGTATATGGGCTATGCCGGTTTTTATATGAATGCCTACAAAGCTTCGTCGTTGGTGCCATATTACCCTATAGCTTGGCTGGCTTTAACTGTGCTGTTACTTTTTGTAGTGTACGAACTGGCTACTGCGGCTATACTTACAAAGGTTATACTTACGCTGGTGGCAGGTATAGGCGCTATAGTTGCGGCTATAGTTTATCGTAAAAGTTTGCCCCTGTAAACCGGAGCTATAGTTCACCTTAAACCCCGTTTTACCTCACCCCAGCCCTCTCCTTTTAAAGAAGGGTTCTACCCCAAAACAGAAGAGGGGTTTAGGCTATTGCTTCTTATTTTGTCATCCTGTAAGGATCTTGTTGAAAGATGCATTAACCCTTCGCTATAACACACCCCTGCCCCTCTCAAGAGGGGAATTTCTGCTATTGCTATAATAAGCGTTATAGTTTCATAGTTGGCGTTAGTCATCCCCCTACCCCCTTCAAAGGGGCAGGGCCGTTAAGTTCTAGCAAATTCTCCCCTTGAGGGGAGCGCAGAGGGGTGTTTGCATTAGCGGGTGAATTTAAAACTGGCTAACAATTGGCATTTTGGCCCTGAATAACACCCCTATAATCCCCTCAAGGGGATAGTTCTCGGCAGAACTTAACGGCCCTGCCTTCAAAGGGGGACTTTTCGGCCTTTGCTATAGTTGTTTTTATAGTTCTATAGTTACAGTCCATCCACGGACAGGTCGCGACCTGTCCCTACGGAACTATAGCCACGAGAAAAGCTACAGAGCTATAACTTTACAACTATAGCTAAAGCAGCTACAATCGAAAGATCACAGTCTTTGGGTTGAGCGCCTCGAGAGGTTCCAGTGCCGTCAGGCATTGCGAGGAACGAGCAAAGGAAGCGAAAGCAGCGCGAAACGCAAAGACGAGGCCTCCCGGCCGTGAGGGCACCAAAGCCAACTATAAAACGATAGGTAAGTAAAGCTCCCAGGATAACAGGTAACTATGAAAGTATAGCTTGGTTCAACGAGCAACTGACATAAACTATCTCACCAGACGCTAGCTGGAACTGCCCACGCTGCTAGGTCTTACACCTGATTTTAATGACTAATGCGTATAATCCTCAACTATAAAACAAACATTTTACCCTCAATTTCCTTATCAGACCGACGCTAATTCTTTACCTTTACAGTAACTATAAAACAAAACTATGGCGTGGGTTTACCTTATTTTAGCTGGCATTTGTGAGATCGGCTGGGCTTTTGGACTGAAGTATAGCGAAGGCTTTACAAAACTGGGCGTAAGTATAGTTACTGTTGTGGTGATGATCCTGAGTTTTGTGTTGCTCTCGCAGGCCATGAAAGAATTACCGCTGGGTACCGCTTACGGCATCTGGACAGGAATAGGCGCTGCGGGTACAGCTATATTGGGTATTGTGTTCTTAAACGAGCCTCGCGATCTGATACGTATTCTTTGTATCCTCATGATTATTGCAGGAGTTGTTGGGCTTAAGATATTTTCAGGAGAAGCGAAATAACTTACCAACTATAAACGTCAGCAGTAGTGCGGGCGAACAAGTATAAACGGTTTTTGGTAACCAGCACCGACGTATAGTTCTTTTCTTTCGGGAAAGAAATGGTGCGTTCCTGTTGCTTGTAGAGGTCATAAAAATGCAGGTTGCCTTCCTTCACAAAGTATAGCTCGTTATCCAAAAACCCGATATAGGAAACACCCGTTATGGGCAATTTTTGTTTATAGTTGCCAAGGTTATCAAACACATAAACCCCGCTGTTATAGTCGAGTAAGTATACCAGGTTCTGGTATTCGCGCAGCATCCTGATGTCGAATTTGTTTCGGTCCAGCACCAGATTCAGAGGGGTTTCTATAGTTACTTTGCGCAGGCGTGTATCCAGTTTACTCAGCTTAAAATCCGTCTCATCAAATAACCAGAAGCTGTCATCAGAGGCAAGGGCAGCAGCTTTTACGGTGTTTTGTATCTCGAAATCAGCTAAGGATACGTTTACCAATGGCCTGAAAAACCTGTCGAGTAATAGCAGTTCCTGTCGGTCTTGGCTAAACAGCAGCACTTTCAGCGAGTTCCAGGCATCAACAGTAGTATTTCGGGCTAGGGTAGTTGGCGGCGAATAAAGCGTGATCTGTCTCCCAAGTGAATCAAGCTGTACGAGGTTTCGCCTGGAGTTCAGATAATAGACGGCACTGTTACGATCTGTGGAAATAGCCGTAGTAGAGCCCACTTCTATAGTTCGGATATACTTTGGCATGGGCTGTTGGGCAACCGACGACACTGCTGATAAAACCAGCAGGCAAAGTATAACTATAGCGGTATTAAGCTTCAAAATGCTCCAGGGTTAGGTTCGTGCCATCATAAACACCGTACGAGCAAAAATTGACCCATTCTCCCAGGTTCACATAGCGGCTTTCTTCCCCGATCGGTAAATCCAACGGCAGGTGGCGGTGTCCGAAGATATAGTAATCATGGTGCTTTTCAGCTTCTACTTCTTTACAGTAATGTACCAGCCACTCATCATCCCCCAGAAACTGTTCGTCTTTTTTTACATTACTGATACGGCTCTTGCGCGACCACATATTGGCTACACCTATTCCTAAATTAGGGTGAATGCGGGCAAAGGCCCACTGACAGGCTTTGTTGGCAAATACCTTTTTTATGAACTTATAAGTATGGTCGCCGGGGCCTAAGCCATCGCCGTGACCAATGTAAAACGTATGGCCGTTTATACTTGTCGAGATCGGGTGGCGAAGAACCGGTATATTTAGTTCTGTCGGAAAATAATCAAACATCCACATATCATGGTTCCCCGTGAAAAAAAGTACAGGTATACCAGAGTCGGTTATCTCGGCCAGTTTGCCCTGTAACCTGATAAAACCTTTGGGTATAGTATGGCGGTACTCAAACCAGAAATCGAAAATGTCACCTAACAGAAGTATAGCTGCCGCGTCGTGCTTTACCTGGTCCAGCCAGCGCACGATCTTCATTTCGCGGGCCCTGCTGGAGGCAGCATCGGGCACACCTAAATGGAAATCAGACGCAAAGTATACTTTCTTACCGGGTGCTAATTGATCAATGCGGAAGGTCATCTATCAGGAAAAGTACAAGCTGCTTAGGGCCGTGTGCACCCATTACCAGCGTTTTTTCAATATCGGCAGTGCGGCTTGGGCCACTTACCAGACTTACCATAGATGGCAGGTTTTCTTTATACTTGTTGCGTAGGTGCTGCAGACCGTCTTTAATATCCGGCACAAGCTGGCTGGCTTTAGCCACTACCATATGTACTTCCGGGTAAACGCTCAGGCGTCTGCCGCCAGCATTAGCGGAGCTCACCAGTATACTTCCGGTACGCGTAATAAGGGCTTCGCAGGTTGTAAGACTGGCTTCGGCTTTCGCTATAAAATCCTGCTCATTATCTGTAAAGCCTATACCAGCATAATGTAATGCCTTTTGTAGGTTGGTCTCCCAAACATACAGATGCTCTACTTTCTGCTCCTGCTTAAACTTGTATAATTGGTCGAAGAAGTCTTCTTCTGTTTCGCAGTAGAAAAAAGCGCCGCTGTTCTTTAAAAAGTTCTCCACAAAAATCACCGAAAGGTCATCGGTGTTGGCGTGGTGCAGGGGCGAGGTGAAATCGGGGGTAGGAGGCAGAAAAGGCGCTGGCTTAGCCAGCGCCTCTCTCACTCTTCTTAAAACTATTTCTTTTGTTTTAGCTTCGTACATGCCTGTTGTTATGTTATCAAGCTATTCTGGAATTGATATTATCTTCCTGTTCAGCAGTAGAGTGGCCGTTGCCGTTATTTAGCGGAGCTCCATTCACTTCACCTTCCTGTTTTGCAACATTGGTTGTGTCGTCAAACTCAACAGGGTGTTCCTGCTCTACTTCGCTCTTGGTCTGGCTACGGTCGGTGCCGGCAGTGTGTGCCTGGTACGTAGTAAGTGTCTCAAACGGACGCGGACCAACCAAACGCTCTAGGTCGCTCTGGAACAGGATCTCTTTCTCTAGCAGTTCTTGAGCAATTATCTCCAGCTTATCGCGCTTCTCAGTCAGCAACTGTATGGTACGCTGGTAAGCAGAGTCAATGATCGCACGCACTTCGTTGTCTATAGTTTCGGCAGTAGCTTCTGAGTATGGCTTGTTAAAGGTCATATCAGACTGCTTCGAGTCGTAGAACGACACATTACCGATCTTAGAATTCATACCATACATGGTTACAATGCTGTAAGCCATTTTCGTGATACGCTCCAGGTCGCTCAGGGCACCAGTTGATATTTTACCGAATACGATCTCTTCCGCAGCACGGCCACCAAGAGCCATACACATCTCATCAATTAACTGCTCGGTTGTATAAAGGAATTGCTCTTTTGGCAAATACTGGGCATAACCCAACGCAGCTACACCACGCGGAACTATACTTACTTTTACCAATGGATCAGTGTGCTCCAGGAACCAGCCTGCAATAGCGTGGCCAGCTTCGTGGTAAGCAACAATCTTTTTCTCCTGCGGAGAAATGATCTTGTTCTTCTTCTCCAGACCACCAATTACACGGTCTACAGCATCGTTAAAATCCTGTAGTTCTACCGACTTTTTGTTACGACGTGCAGCTATCAGCGCAGCTTCGTTACAAACGTTGGCGATCTCGGCACCGGCAAAACCTGGTGTTTGAGCAGCCAGCTTACGTGCATCTACATCAGGGGCAAGTGTAAGCGGCTTTAAGTGTACATTAAATATCTCGGTACGACCATTGATATCCGGCTTATCTATACTTACCTGGCGGTCGAAACGGCCCGGGCGAAGTAAAGCTGAATCCAAGGTATCAGGGCGGTTGGTAGCGGCAAGTATAATTACACCTGAGTCAGTTGCAAAACCATCCATCTCCACAAGTAGGGAGTTTAGTGTATTTTCACGTTCATCATTACCACCTGGTACCTGGCCACGGCTTCTATGGCGACCGATCGCATCGATCTCATCTATAAAGATGATACACGGTGCTTTTGCTTTAGCTTGTTTGAACAGGTCGCGGACACGGGCAGCACCTACACCTACGAACATTTCCACAAAGTCGGAGCCGGAAAGCGAGAAGAACGGTACATCGGCTTCGCCGGCAACAGCTTTCGCCAATAAGGTCTTACCAGTACCCGGAGGGCCTACCAGCAATGCACCTTTCGGTATTTTACCACCGAGCACTGTAAACTTGGAAGGGTTCTTCAGGAACTCAACGATCTCCTGTACTTCTTCTTTTGCTTCTTCAAGGCCGGCCACATCCTTAAACGTGATCTTAACCTTGTTCTCCGCATCAAACAGCGCAGCTTTAGATTTACCGATGTTGAAGATCTGGCCACCAGAGCCACCCGCTGTAACGCGGCGCATCAGGAACCAGAAACCAAACAGTAATAATATCAGGAAGCCCCAGGTTGCAAAGAAGTCCATAAAGCCGGTGCGCTCTTCCGGGTATACCGGCACACGCTGCTCACGCGGTACATCTTTCTGAAGCTCTGCCATATCCTCGTTAAAGATTTCCGGGGAAATGATCTGGAAATGATACTGCGGGCCTTTGTCTACTGTTAGCGAGCCTCTGTCTGAAAGCTCCTGCTTATACTTGTCGTTTTCAAGGGCTTCTTCTTTCAGGTATACTTCTACCGTTTTGTTGTTAACTATAGCCAGCTTGTTTACATCGCCGCTCAGCAGCATTTCCTCAAACTCCTGTTGCGAAGTCTCTACCGAAGAATTGCTTCTGTTAAGATAGGTCAGGCCAAAGATCACCAGTATAAGAACAGCCAGCATCCACAACTGCATGGTAGGGCGCGGCGGTGTGGTCGGGATCAGCGGCTTCTTCTTTTTGTTGTTAGTGTTTTTATTATTTTTTTCTGCCATGATTTAAGTATCAGATGTCTGAGAAACACCGGCCTGTGCAAAATGTTTTAACAAGCCGGGGGTAGTTAAACAGTTTCTACGTGCTTGATGCCTGCATCGCCCCAAAGCTCCTCTAGTGCATAGAACTCACGCTTATCTTTCAGGAAAACGTGCGCTACCACATCTACATAGTCCAGCAGCACCCACTCTTTGTTGGTGCGGCCTTCGCTCTGCCACGGATTTTGCTTTGTAGCTTTGTAAACTTCTTCTTCTATTGCGTTGGCAATGGCGTCGAGTTGGGTATCAGAATTTGCGGATGCTATGATAAAGTAGTCTGAAACGGCATTCTTAAGTGATTTAAGGTTCATTACGACGATATCGGCAGCCTTTTTCTCCTGCATGCCTTTTACTACCAGTTCTG
Source organism: Pontibacter fetidus (assembly GCF_010119545.1). GTDB lineage: Bacteria > Bacteroidota > Bacteroidia > Cytophagales > Hymenobacteraceae > Pontibacter > Pontibacter fetidus. Next base: position 27,713 of record NZ_JAAEAA010000031.1, read on the forward strand.
CCAATATGTCTGAATTAGCCTCAATCTTACTATCTTTCATTTGTGCTGATTAAATTTGAACTACAAAAATATTAAATTTTGCCATAATTATGTTGCCTAATACGCTGTTTGTTGGCCAGCAGCTATACTATCTGCCGGTTTGTGAATCTACTAACTCAGAGGCCCAACAGCTTCTTATCAAAAATAAAGCCACAGAAGGCTGCACCGTGCTAACATCGGAACAAACTAACGGGCGCGGGCAGCGGGGCAATACCTGGGAGGCTGAACCCGGTAAAAACATTACGCTTTCGGTTATTCTGTCACCTGTTTTTCTTCCTGTCAGGCAGCAATTTTACCTGAACATGGCGGTGTCGCTGGCTGTGCTGGACCTGCTGCACGCATACGGCGCAACCGATGCACAGGTTAAGTGGCCTAACGACCTGTATATTAAAGATAAAAAACTGGGCGGTATCCTGATAGAGAATACCATAAATAGCTCTTCTTTACAACACAGTATCGTCGGTATTGGTTTAAATATAAATCAAGTCAGTTTTGGTGTAGATACCGCTACTTCATTAGCTGCTCTAACCGGTACAACTATAGATTTGGAAGAAGTTACCTGCCGGTTGCTTGAACTGCTCGAGAAACGCTACATGGAACTGCGTAGTGTACGGCATGCTAAATTAAAATACGAATACCTGCAGGCCCTTTACCGCTACCAGGAAACACACCGGTTTATAGTTGATGGCAAACGCACCGAAGGCTGTATAGTTGGTATAGACGAAGAAGGCCGACTGGGTGTTGAACTGGACGGTGAACTACGCTTTCTTGGATTCAAGGAGATTGCCTTCGTTATCTGAAGCCAACTATAGTTTACAGGGCATATAAAAAGGGAAGAACTATAGTTTCTCCCCTTTTTGCTATACTTTGGCTTTAGCCTCGTACTTTACTGGATAATCAGTTTTTGCGTCTGTTTATCAGTGCCCTGTACCAGGTTAACCACATACATGCCTTTTGGTAAGCCCAGTTCCTGTAACTGTACTTTCAGTTGGCGGGTACCTGCTGCCACCTGGTGTACATACATCTGGCGACCGCTCATATCTACAATCTGTAATATACCTCCATTAACATCGGCGCCAGTACCTGCCACCGAAACAGTAACTATGCTGCCAAGTGCCGGGTTAGGGTAGACAGCCAGTTTTCCGCCGCCCGGTAAGGCTTTAAGTCTCACTGAAACTATTTTGCTGTAACTGGTAGTGCCGTCAAAATCAATCTGGCGAAGACGGTAATGGAACGTGCCGGTGTTGCTTACATAGTCGGTATAGTCATAGTTCTGTTTAATGCTGGTTGTGCCGGCACCGGCTACTTCCCCGATCTTGCTAAAAGTTTTGCCATCCTGGCTGCGCTCAACTTCGAAACGGTCGTTATCTTTTTCTGATGCTGTTTCCCACTCCAGGTCTATGCCGCTTTGTGTTGCTTTGCCTTTAAACGATAGCAGCTCAACTGGTAGTGGTGTAATGTCGCCATCTTCGGAGCAGGTTATGGTGTTAAAGCCGGTAACTATAAGCTCAGAGCCAGCAGCCAGCGTTAGTGTAAAGTTCTCTTCAGGGTTAAATGTAGCAGTAGGTACCGAGAACAGGAAATAGTCGGTAGCACCTGCTGCATAACCATTGGTGTTCTGTGCTGCAAAGGTCAGGATGCCATCCTGGTAAGTTGCTTTATACTTGTAGTTGGCGCTGTATGAGGCACCGTTGTTATTGCTTTCAACGGTTACGCCTTCGGGTGCGCCTGGTATTTCTATAGTTATGGTTTCAGCATTCGCTTGCAGGTTGTTCTGGATCATAAAGCCCAAAGAAGTAGTTCCGTCGCCGTTGTTGGTAGCTCCCATAAAACCGAACACAGCCTGGCCAAGGTCAACTCTGCAATCGGGCATCGGGCGCTGCGATGGTGCTGAGGCCAGCGGGGCACAAACTCTGTGATTAAATTCTACATTGCTGGCAGCTGCACCGGCAACTCTGGCCTGTACTTTTATCGAACTAAGTGCATTATAGTCTTTAACAGAAATCGGGTACTCAAAAGTATAGCTTGCTCCATTGCTGATATTTGTTTTTTGTTTTGCTGTAAATTGTATGGCGTTGTAGGCAGTAACTATTTTGCCGTCTTTTCCTTTTTTGCCGTCTTCTACATTAAAGTCTGGCTGCGAGGCAAAGTAGCTGGATGGCTCGTCGGCTTCGGAGCCTTCGGGTAACTGAAAAGCGACATATTCCAGTGGGGAGCTACAGTTTACTGTTACTGTGTAGGATAAGATGTAAGTATCTTCGTCGTGCTGCTTGGCACCGTTTAGGGAGAAGTTAAGGCAACCGTCTGTAATGCTGCATTCGGATGGTTGCTGACCTTGCTGCGCCATTGCCGTTTGCAATGCCACCAAGATCATGATGAAAGAAAAAATATAGGATTTCATGTAGATCTATTTCATAAGGGTAATCTAAGATAAATTTAATATTTGCTCTAACGGGGCAGTGTTTGGGTAGTTGCACTATAATCTATAGTTATAACTATAGTACAATCATGTTCTTTATATAGTATTATATAAAAGGCTATTTTTGAAGTGTATTAAGCTATTTATATATAGTTGCCTAACTATGAAGGAGTGATAAAATGTAATTATAGGATGTGTTTTTAATTGTATTGTTTGTGTTGGTGTTATTGAAATAATGCTATTTATTTAATGATTGGCCTGTACGATAGTTATAGTTGAGATATAGTACTTAAGTAAATCGGTTGAAGCGCTGGAAGGAACAGGCATTGTTTTTGTCTTAAGTATAGCAAGCCTACAAGTGGGGCTGTTTTTGAAATGTATTCACCAGATTTTTAGATATAAAATTTATATATTCAAGCAATTACACTATATTTGATTTTCTGGTGCAAGTATAACTTACTAACCAAAGTGCCCTTATGAAGACTTTTACTAAATTATTATTTATAACTACACTGGTAAGCTCGCACTTGCTGGGCTTAACGGCCGTGGCTGAGAGCGCTAACCTGGAAGTAGGCGTAGCCCCTGCATATAAAGGCGGTGCAACAGTCTGGAAACTGAAACAGGAGAAAAAAGATGGAGTTGCTTTATCGGCTTACAACGCACGACCTGTGTTTGTAACTTCTGACGCAGACCATACCTGCTCTCAAATTTATGCAGCTGCCGTAGCGCCCTCTTTCCACGTGGAAGTACCGAAGGCAGAGAAAAGCCTGTATGCCTCTGTTGTGATGGCATCGTTTATGCCGGGCCGCGACATTAAGTCTATGCCTTCTATTAACGCATATCCAAACCCATCTAAAGGCTATACCCGCTTAACGCTTACCCAGTCTGGCGGCGATAACTATAAGATCAGAATATCGAACACTATAGGCCGCGTAATATTTACAAAGAACCTGGCTGCTACAGAGGCAAAAGAGATAACCCTGGATATGAGTCCGTATCCGTCTGGCGTATATTTCTATAGTTTGCTGGTAAACGATAAGACCGTAGAAACCAAGCGACTGATTCTTCAGAAGTAATTAAAAAACAACGATATACTATAAAAAGCCGGCCCATGGTCGGCTTTTTACATGTAAAGCTAATTAAGTTTAGGAGGTAAAGAGTTAGAGAGTTAATGAAGTTAGAAGGTTATAAAGTTTGAAAGTTAGAAAGTTAAAGGGTTATGGAGTTATAAGAAGTGCAGAAAGGCAATACCTTGCATCTTGTGTGATACGAAGTATAAATCCTGTTCATTCTTTCTAATCCTGTAAATCCTGATTCAGACAATTCAACAATTATATCTAACACGTCACATATTTTAGTATTTTCGGGGCGCAATCCTAAAAATTACCATGACAGACTATCGAAAGATAAATAACATTGTAGGCTGGGTCGTATTCTTTATCGCGACTATAGTTTATGTGCTAACGCTGGAGCCAACTGCCAGCTTCTGGGATGCCGGTGAGTTTATCGCCTGCTCTTACAAATTACTGGTGCCACACCCTCCGGGCGCGCCTTTTTACCTGCTGGTAGGCCGTATGTTCTCCATGATGGCCGGCGACCCATCGCAGGTGGCGTGGTGGGTTAACCTGCTTTCAGCGCTGTGTAGTTCTTTCACGGTGCTGTTCCTTTTCTGGACGATCACCATATTTGCTAAAAAACTCCTGATAAAAGAAGGCGAAGCCCCGACTACCGGTAACATAATGCTGGTAATGGGTGCCGGTGCTGTAGGTGCTTTGGCCTATACTTTTTCTGATTCTGCGTGGTTCTCGGCTGTAGAGGCTGAAGTTTATGCCATGTCGTCGTTCTTTACCGCTATCGTTTTTTGGGCTATGCTGCGCTGGGAAGCTAAAGTGGGCGAAGCACATTCTGATAAGTGGCTGGTACTGATCGCCTACCTGGTAGGTCTGTCTATCGGTGCTCACTTGCTTAACCTGGTAACTATACCTGCGCTTGCCTTTATTTATTACTATCGTTTATACAAACCAACGTTAACAGGCGGCATCATTGCTTTTGCTATTAGTGCGGTTATAGTGGTGGCTATACTTTGGGGTGTTATACCTGGGCTGCCATCTATAGCAGGTAAAGTAGAGGTGTTTTTTGTGAACTCATTGGGCATGCCGTTTGGCTCTGGCCTTATTTTATTCGTGATACTGGTAGTAGCTGCTATTGCTTATGGTATCCGTTACTCCATCAAACACAACAAGCGTGTGCTTAATACCGCGCTGCTAAGTTTGGTGTTTGTGCTGATCGGCTATTCTTCATACATGATCATTCCGATACGCTCATCTTACGACCCAACTATAGATGAGAACGACCCGGATGATATTATGAGCGTGGTATCATACCTGAAGCGTGAGCAATACGGCGACAGACCGTTGCTTTACGGGCCACAATACAATGCCCAGCCAATTGGCCAGGAAGAAGGCGAGATGCGCTATGTAAAAGGTAAAGACAAGTACCTGGAAGCAGGCCGTAAGATTGAACCTGTTTACGATAGTAAAGACCTGACGCTGTTGCCACGTATTTACAGCGATGCGCCGCAGCATATAGATGAGTATAAAAAGTGGATAAACCTGCGCGAAGGCCAGATGCCGACATTTGGGCAAAACCTAAGCTTTATGTTTAACTACCAGCTGGGCCACATGTACTGGCGTTACTTTTTATGGAATTTTGTAGGCCGCGAAAGCGATGTGCAGAATGCCGGTGTGGTATGGTTTAGCGGCGATGAACCTGGCTTGCCAGAACAGGTAGCCAATAGCAAAGCCCGTAACAACTTTCTGGCACTGCCGCTTATCATAGGTATACTTGGCCTGATATGGCAGGTACGCAAAGATGAAAAGAATGCCTTTATAGTTGGTCTGCTGTTTATTTTTACCGGTCTGGCTATTGCTTTATACCTGAACCAGCCCCCAACCGAACCACGCGAACGTGACTATACATTTGCCGGCTCTTACTATGCTTTCAGTATCTGGATAGGGCTTGGTGTTATCGGGCTGGCTGGTTTGCTGGAAAAAGTGCTGCGCAGTGATAGCGCCCGTGCTGCCGTGGCAACTATAGTTTGCTTACTGGTACCGGGCATTATGGCTGCCGAAGGCTGGGACGACCACGATCGTTCGCAGCGCTATCAGTCCGTAGACTCAGCTAAAAACCTGCTGGATTCTGTTGCGCCAAATGGTATACTATTTACAAATGGCGATAACGACACATTTCCGCTATGGTATGCCCAGGAAGTTGAAGGTTACCGTACCGATGTGCGTGTGGCTGTACTTAGCTACCTGAACACCGACTGGTATGTAGAGCAAATGATGCGCCCATCCTACAAATCCGCACCGTGGCCATTAACTTTAGGTATCGAAAACTATAGACAAGGCACAAACGATTACCTGCCGTACGACGAAAAGCCACAGGTAGCTGCCGGTATAGATTTAAAGCAGTTCATCGACCTTGTAAAGCAAAACCACCCGGCCCTGCAGGCAACGTATGGTGGCGGTACTACCCTGATGACCTTCCCGACCAAAACCTTTGTTTTAAATGTGGATAAGGCGAAAGTAGACCAGATGAACTTTATACCTGCCGAGAAAGAAGGTGAGATTGTTGACCAGATGAAGTGGGTGATAAACAAAGGCATGCTGGAGAAAAAACACCTGGTGATGCTAGACCTGCTGGCTACTAACAACTGGGAGCGTCCGGTATACTTCTCTACAACCGTTAACACCGCCGACTTTATTGGCTTGTCAGAATACTTCCAACTGGATGGTTTGGCATACCGTGTAGTGCCTGTGAAAACCCAGGGCGGCGATATGCCAGGTTATCTTAACAAGGAGGTAATGTATAAAAACCTGATGAAGGAGTTCGAGTTCCGTAATTTTGATGATCCAAGCATTTTTTACGACGAGAACTACTACCGCTTTACAGCGAATGCCCGTGATAAATTTGGTAAACTGGCTGCAGCTTACCTGGCTGACGGCAACAAAGCCCGCGCGAAAGAACTGGTTGACTACTGCTTTAAAGTAATGCCGCTGGAAACAGTACCTTACGACTACTATACGCCACAGTTCATCAGTATTTATGCTGGTTTAGGCGAAGAGCAAAAGGCGAAAGAATTGCTGGATGCCATGGCTAAAAAATCGACGGGCGCGCTTAATTATTACTTGGCAAAAGGAGCCTTGTTTGATATGGAAATACAGACAAACCTGTTTGTGATGCAGCAACTGGTAATGGCCGCCCAGGAGCTAGGTATGAAAGAACGTGCCGCCGAGTTAGAGCAGCAATTTACGCAGTACCTGCAGGCCATGCGCCGTTAAACAAAAAGCAACATAATACAGTAAAAATAGGCCGGGCTGATACGTTAGCCCGGCCTATTTTTTTATACCTTTCAATGTATCAGGTATGGCTCGTATAGCGGTTATTTATAGTTTACTTTTAGTAAGTATGGCCGCTTCGTGTGGGCGTGTACCGGAAACAGGTCAGCAAACTATAGCTACATCACCTAAACGGGACGCTGCTCCTGCCGACCGCGAAGTAACCATGCACTATACCTGGCGCGCCACCCCCGACAGCCTTCATCTTTACCTGCTTTTTTCTGATGTAAGCCGCCTCGCCGAATTGCAACGTACCGCTACCAGCTTATCTTACGTTGTGGCAGGTCAAAACAATACCGTGCTGCTGAAAGATACCGTACAGGTTGTAAAGCCCTCACAGCCCGGTGAGGAGGATGGAATTTTGCTTGACATCAGCATTCCGACAAGTGTGGTATCTGACGCAAATACGCTGCAGCTAAAACTGTGGCAAAAGTTTGCCGGCGAAGCTACCATGCACACTACCTTTAAACTTCAGCTTCAGGGCGCTATGCTGGATAAAACACAGGTTGTTTCCGGGGCTTCTTCTAAAAAGCCGCTTATCCGCAACTATAGCATTACTTCTGATACGTTGGTGCTGGATGGCATTGATACTACAAGCAGCATGCAGGTTTATTATTTTAATGCTCATTTTGCTCCGGCCCTGCCACCTATGTCTACCCGCAAAGAAGCTATAGCACCCACCCTTAAACCGCTCGATTCCTTAACTATAGTTGCTAACCAAGTTTTTGTGCTGGAAAAGGAGGGCTTGTACTTGTTATGGGCAGACAAGCCTTATGCCAGCGGGCTATTGGTTAAAAACTGGTATTACCCCAAAGTAACCATGGCCAAGGAAATGCTGGAGCCGCTTATCTACCTGACCACATCTACCGAACGCGAAAGATTATTACAGGCTAAAGAACCTAAAAAAGCAGTTGATGATTTCTGGTTAAGTGTGGCAGGGGAGAAGCACCTGGCGCGCGAACTGATTCGGACCTATTATGGCCGAGTAGAGCATGCTAATAAGCTTTATACGTCGCACAAACCTGGTTGGGCTACCGACCGTGGTATGATCTACCTGGTATACGGACCACCAAGCGACATCAGTAAAGTAGGTAATACAGAGACCTGGATTTACCGCGAATCGGAGATGCACCCCTACACCAAGTTCGTTTTTACGAAAAAACGGAATAACTTTACCGAAAATCATTATGAGCTGATACGGCATCGTGAGTACGAAGAAAGCTGGTACAGCGCAGTTGCAAAATGGAGAGCAGGAATAACAGATATGTGAGCGGTGGCAGCTACGGCAGGCCAAGAGCTCCGAAAGAAGATAAATTGGAAATGATATTCGGCTCCCGCCCGATATTAGAAGCCATGCTGGCGGGCAAAGTACTGGAAAAGATATTTCTGCTGCGCGGCGCCAAAAGTACAACGACCGACGAGATTATATCCGAAGCCAAGAAACTGGATGTGCCTGTAGTTACCGTACCGGTTGAAAAGCTGAATAACCTGACCCGTAAAAATCACCAGGGAGCAGTTGCTTTCATTTCACCGATCAGGTACATGCCTTTGGATGAAATCGTAACCTCACTGTTCGAGAAAGGCAAAGACCCGTTGTTGCTTATACTTGACCGCGTTACCGATGTACGTAACTTTGGCTCTATTGCCCGAAATGCGGAATGTATGGGTGTGGATGCGATTGTGATACCAAGCCGTGGCGGTGCCCAGATAAATGCAGATGCCATGAAAACATCAGCAGGTGCGCTTAACCTGGTACCCGTGTGCCGCGAGCCAAACCTGAAGGAAACAATCGATTACCTGAAAGATTACGGTGTACAGATTGTAGCCTGTACTGAAAAAACAGAAGATAACCTGACAGACGGTAAAGTAGAAATGGTTGGCCCGACTGCTATACTGATGGGTAGTGAAGAGGACGGCATCTCTCCGGAATACCTAAAGCGCGCCGATGCCAGAGTGCGTATCCCGCTAATGGGACAAATTAGTTCCCTTAATGTATCTGTGGCTACTGGTATCATTCTTTACGAAGCTATGAGTCAGCGTTTGCGTGAGGCTAAATAGATTTAAAGTGATATGCTATACTTCAGGCTGCTTTAAAAAAGCAGCCTGATTTGTTTTATGCCTTATAGTTGCCGACCTAGTAGCGTGCGTAGCTCCTGCTAGCGTCTTTTTACAATTTTGTCATTTCGGCGCAAGGAGAAATCTGTTTAAGCTTATAGTTGCAGTCTATACTTCCTTTCTCCAAGCTATCCTTTCAAACAATCTGTATTCCTGAAAGCTTTACTCACCTATAGTTCTATAGTTGGCTTTACTCCCTCACGGCCGGGAGGCCCCGGCTTCGGGCATCGCGCTGCTGCTTTCTTGCTATCCTCGTGCCTCGGATTGCCTATCGGCACCGCAACAAGTCAAAGGCGCTCAACCCAAAGACTGATATCTTTCTGCTAAGTACCGCACTAACTATAGATTAAACCGATAAGCTTCGTCTGTTATCATGGCTGTAGTTCCGTAGGGACAGGTCGCGACCTGTCCTGTTCGTGGTTTGTAGCTATAAAGCTATACTTACAACTATAGTAGAAGTAGAAAGTCCCCCTTTGAAGGCAGGGCCGTTAAGTTCTGCCGAGAACTATCCCTTTGAGGTGATTATAGGGGTGTTATTCAGGACCAAAAAGCCTATTGTTAGCCAGTTTTAAATTCACCCGCTAATACAAACACCCCTCTGCGCT
>NZ_JAAEAA010000032.1 GCF_010119545.1 Pontibacter fetidus
TGCGTATTTGATAATAAATGCATAAAGCCTCCTTTTCTAAAGTGACCTGATACTACTGTCACTTACGAAAAGAAGGCTTTTACTTTTTAGAAATCCCTAACCTAAAATTCGGGATGACTCATGTTTTTAATCATATCAGGTTGGTATTATCGCAGATCTACCACACTCACGCCTTTATACTTGGCTTTGTTAAAGCTAAACGTATCGGCAGCCAGTGTTGGGTTGGGCTGGAAATTTTTGATGGTATAAGTATAACGGATGCCGTTGTTACGGAACATCTTCCAGGTTTTCAAGGTCTTGTCTTTCTGGTTAATGTAGAGGCGCACTTTAAATACTGGGTTGTTGCGGTCAACAGGTGCCATCTCGATCACATCGTAGGTTATGCCATCAGCACCTTTTTCAGGGCCGGTATACGCATACTTGTAACCCTTCTTATACATATCAAATATCTTGCTCGGAGACATTACCTCTGCTTCCGGATCAGACTCGGTTATAGTTACTTCGTTCACATCTTTCAGGTAGGTCCACATTAGCTTACCGTCGCTGATGATCTCCTGGCCGCTTACGCCCAGCCTATATTTAGGACCACTTACCAAAATATTACCTTCCACAGTTTCCTTCGCCTTCGACGAATTACTTTCCATGGTTTGGGTAAACGTAGCTTTAAACGCTTTCATGGCTTTGTATTTAGCGCTCATGGCGTTCAGTATTTTAGTTGCCTGCGGGTCTTGCTGCGCACTTGCCAGGTTCACGAACAGTACCATGGCAAACAGTAGGGCGAATATTCTTTTCATTTCAAAAGGTTCTAATTGTTAGCTTAACCCATGGTATTCAATAACTGTTCCAAACTGTATTCGTCAGTTATTAAAACTTCGCGAGCCTTGCTTCCCTCAAATGGTCCAACTATACCGGCTGCTTCCAGTTGGTCAATTAAACGGCCGGCACGGTTGTAGCCAAGTTTCAGGCGGCGCTGCAACAGCGAGGTACTCCCCTGCTGGTGCTGTACTATAATGCGGGCGGCTTCTTCAAACAACGGGTCCCTGGAGCTTGGGTCAAAGTCCACTTTCTCAGCACCACTGTCATCACCCACAAATTCAGGTAACAAGTAAGCATCGCTGTAACCCTGCTGCTCGCCAATATAATCACAAATCCTGTCTACTTCCGGAGTATCCACAAACGCACACTGAATACGGATAATGTCCGAACCAATAGAGAACAGCATGTCACCCTGACCGATCAACTGGTCAGCGCCACCGGCATCCAGGATAGTTCTGGAGTCGATCTTAGAAGTTACTTTAAAAGAGATACGCGCCGGGAAGTTGGCTTTAATGATACCTGTAATTACGTTTACCGAAGGGCGCTGCGTGGCAACAACCAGGTGAATACCAATGGCTCGGGCCAACTGCGCCAGACGCGCGATCGGGGTTTCCACTTCCTTACCGGCAGTCATCATTAAGTCGGCCAGCTCATCTATAACCAATACAATGTATGGCATAAAACGGTGGCCTTTTTTCGGATTCAGACGGCGCTCAACAAACTTGCGGTTATACTCTTTCAGGTTACGGCAGCCGGCATCTTTCAGCAGGTCGTAGCGCATATCCATTTCCATACACAGTGAGTTCAGCGTGTTCACTACCTTTTTGGTATCAGTAATAATAGCTTCGTCAGTGTCAGGTAATTTAGCTAAAAAGTGGCGCTCTATCTTATTGAACAGCGACAATTCCACCTTTTTGGGATCGACCAGCACAAACTTAAGCTGCGATGGATGACGCTTGTAAAGTAACGACGTAAGAATAATGTTAAGACCAACTGATTTACCCTGACCAGTAGCCCCCGCCATTAGTAAGTGCGGCATTTTGGCAAGGTCGGTAATAAATACTTCGTTGGTAATGGTTTTACCGAAAGCGATCGGCAGGTCCATATCGCTCTTCAAAAACTTCTCTGTACTAAGTATAGACTTGATCGACACCATTTCTTTTTTGGTATTTGGCACTTCTATACCTATCGTTCCCTTACCCGGAATTGGTGCAATAATACGGATACCCAGGGCAGCTAAGCTTAGCGCAATGTCATCTTCAAGGTTTTTGATCTTGGAGATACGTACACCGGCATCCGGTACAATTTCATACAATGTTACGGTCGGGCCTATAGTTGCTTTAATGCTGGCGATACCAATGTTATAGTTACCCAGCGTCTCTACAATTTTATCTTTGTTGGCTTCCAGCTCTTCTTTGGTAACCGATACTTTGCTGGCGCCATAGTCGTTAAGCAGTTCTATAGTTGGGTACTGGTAACGGGCAAGGTCTAAAGTCGGGTCATAATTTTCGATGGCGTCGCCAGTCTCTTCAATAGGGGCTTCTTCAATTTGCAGGTCCAGTTCCTCTTCTCCATCAGCGGTGTCGAACTCTAATTCGGCTTCCTCTTCCTCAAAAAAGCTTTCGTCTTCTATGTCCAGTTCCAGGGCTGGCGCGGCAGGCTTAGGTGCAATGGGCGGTATAGAACGCAGCTCCATTTCCAGGGCCTGGTTGATAGCATCTTCTTCATCCTCATCAAAATACTCTTCCTCTTCTTCCTCAAATTCCAAAGAGGCAGTTGGGTCGGCATTGTGGTTGATGTTGCGGGGTGAGCCATGCAATACTTCTCCAATAGAAGAAGCAGCTCTGTTGTTTATAGTTGAATTGTCAGCTGATTCGGTAGCCGATTTGCCCCAGGTAAGGCTTGTGATATCGAAGAAGAACACCAGGAACACCAGGAACAAAAAGCCCAGCACCAATCCGGAACCCCAGCCAATAAGTGAGGTCATCCAGATAGCAGTTTCAATGCCGATACCGCCACCTAAAAAGCCCAGGTTCTCTACAGCTCCGGCAGTATACACAATGTACCCCAGCGTTAAGCTTAGCCACAACATGCTGAAACTGCACAAGCCCAGCACATACGACAGCGATATAGTTACCCGCTTAAAAACAATGCGGGCACCGGTAAAGAACACGATCGGGATGGCAAAAAAGGCACCGATACCCAGCCATTTATAAATAAACACATGCGATAACCAGGCACCAAACAGGCCAAGCCAGTTTTCAGCCTCTTGTCCGCTTTCTTTCAGGCCCGTTCCGTTAACAGCTTCTACAACACTTTGGTCGGCGTGGCCCGTGAAGATGTATGACACGAACGCGATTACCATGCAAAATGATAATAGCAGGAAGAAAAAGCCAACAAACAGCTTAAACCGCCTGTCCTGCAGGAAACTTATTCTGAAGCTCGGAAACTTGATGCTCGGAAAAGAAAACTTAAAGGACTTACCGGATTTCTGCTTTTGTTGCGTAGCCTGGCTTCTGGGCGTATTTGCTGCAGTACGCGGCTCGTTACGCCCCCTGAATTCATTTGTAGCCCTGCTCTCGTTCTGTGCTCCGCTTCTGTACGTGTTCTTTGCCATACCCTTCGACTAATTGGAATTCCAAATTTACATTTTTTGGGTGGATTGCGAAGAGCAATTGCTATGGCTTTTAAAAATTTATCTGGCTAGCAGTTTCTTGTTAATCTGGGCGATGAGCGATGGGCCTTCGTAAATAAAACCTGTGTATAGTTGCACCAGGTCAGCGCCGGCATCCAGCTTTTCCAGGGCATCCTCAGCAGTCATAATTCCACCTACACCAATAATTTTTATAGTTTGCGGCAAGTGCTGGCGAAGGTACCGGATAATTTCGGTTGAGCGTTTTGTCAAAGGCTTTCCACTTAATCCGCCCGCTCCTATTTCCTGCACTTTTTGGGATGGCGTGTAAAGCCCGTCGCGACTTATAGTTGTGTTAGTGGCAATAATACCGCTCAGGTTAGCTTCCTGGGCAATTTCTATGATGTCGTTCAGCTGGGGTTCGTTCAGGTCCGGGGCAATTTTGAGCAACAGCGGTTTTGGCTTGGGCATTTTGCTGTTCTGCTCCTGTAAGGCTATTAACAGTTGTTGCAGCGGTTCTTTCTCCTGCAATGCACGCAGGTCCGGGGTGTTGGGCGAGCTTACGTTTACCACGAAATAATCCACTACATCATACAGCGCCTTAAAGCAGTACAGGTAATCGTTCAGGGCTTCTTCGTTGGGTGTTACTTTATTTTTGCCGATGTTGCCGCCAACTATAATCTTGCTTTTACGGTTGCGCAAACGCTTTACAGCAGCATCTACGCCCTCGTTGTTAAAGCCCATGCGGTTAATGATGGCCTGGTCTTCGGGTAATCTAAAAAGACGCGGTTTCGGGTTGCCCTCCTGCCCTTTCGGGGTCAATGTTCCGATCTCGATAAAGCCGAAGCCCAGGTTTGCCAGTTCGTCAATCAGCTTCGCATCCTTGTCAAAACCTGCTGCCAACCCAACCGGGTTCGGAAACTTCAAGCCAAACAACTCGCGCTCCAATCTGGCATCCTGCACGCCAAACATGCTGTTGCTTATACTTTTAGCAAGCGGCAGCTTGTAAACTGTTTGCAGGGCATCGGTAGTCAGGTAGTGTACTTTCTCAGGATCGAGTTTAAAGAGGAGCGGGCGAAGCAGGCTTTTATACACGGCAGCTATAGTTTAGAGTTTGCTGCCCGCAAAGATAGGGATTGAAGTTAGAAAGTTAGAAAGTTTGGAAGTTAGAAAGTTGAGAGAGATAAGTGGGATGGGTTAGAGAAGTATGAGTTTGGGAGTTTAGGAGTTAGAGAAGTAAGATTGAAGTATAAATTAAAATTTTGCTCTTGCGGGCTTCCATTCCCGAAAGTATTCTGTTGGGAATTTCCTTCCAGATTAAGAAACCGGATCAATATAAAAAAAGACCTCACAGCGTCTTCAAGACCTGTGAGTGTCTAGCTACGTAGCAAAACAGACGCTCACAGGTTTTAAAAACGCTGTGAGGTGTATTATTCTGCTTTCAACTCGGCCCAGGCAGCTTCCAGTTCTGGATTCGGGTCTATTTTATACTTTCCTGCCTTTACCTGGCTGTTCAAATCTTTAATCCGGTCGCTGGTATTTGGGTGTGTGCTGATGAATTTAAGGTATTCGGGTTGTTTAGATTGCAGGCGTTGCATGAGCCAGACCATGCCTTTCGGGTTAAGATTATTTTTGGCCAGTAGTTCCAATCCGGCTTTGTCTGAATCAGATTCGGCGCTGCGGCTGTACTCCAGGTTTTGTAACGTAGAGGCATTGTCAACTATAACGGCGGCAATTCCACTTAGGTCGCCGAACAACACGGAGGCCAGCATGTAGTAGGATAAACTGCGGGCAAGCGCTTTAGTAGAATGACGCAGCTGCACATGGCCGATCTCGTGACCCAGCAAACCGGCCAGTTCTTCGTGGTGCTGCATTTTAGCCAGGATGCCGTCGTGCACAACAATAAAACCGCCCGGTACGGCAAAGGCATTCACCATGTCATCCTCCACCACAGTTACTTGTATCGGGAAATCGGACTCTACTTTCAGGGCTTTCAGGTAATTACGCAACGCCACAGTTTTAGCTGAATCTATCGTTTGACCCATCATCATCTGCTCGTGCAGTTCTTCGCCCAGGGCACGTTCATATTCTTCCGGGAAATGAGCCGCTGCTTTTTCGGCAAGCGCCGGAATGCCCCACACTACCAGAACTATAGCCAGCGCCAGCAAGCTCAGTCCGCCAACAAGCAGGCCAGCCAAACCAGTTTTGGCAAACGCGCTATAGTTTGATTTCAGGAATTTTGCGCCGTTGTATTGTTGCTCCAGTACTTTTCTAAAACCCTGTTCAAACACCGCTATGCTTTGGCGTGGGTAGTTGCCATATTCCAGCACGGTGGTAGCATCGTTAAACTCAGATTTATGAATTTCCGACAAGTGCCAGATCTCAGAGCCTCGTTCTTCATCGGTTTGCCAGTTTACCCGGATGTGGTTGGGCTCGAGTGTAATAAAAGCGGGCATACCTTTAGAGGTACGCCCGTTGTAATATTTTCCTTCAAACATAGTTTATACAATACCAATGTCCATCATGTCGGCCATGTCTTCAAAGGTAGCATTTTTATATTCTTCTTCGGTTTGCGCCAGTGCGTCGGGGTTAAAGTCGCCTATAATTTCGCAGTTGTTAACGATGGCGTGCATGGTACGTGTAACTACCCAGGCATAGCCAAGGCCAAGCGTAAACACAAGTATAAGCAGGTTGCCCAGCGCTAACACAAAATACTTACTACCAGTTAACGAAGAGTTCAGGCGGCTATACTTGCCATCCTGCTCTATCAGAATGTTGTCGATGTAAAAATTGATCAGGTCTTTTGCCCACCAGAACGAGTAGATACCCAGTGTAAATAGGGTCAGGAAATAGCCTTTTACATTAATAAGCAGCAGGTCGCTGCCATCGCCGATGTACCGGAATTTTGCACTACCGAAACGCATGTTCCCCAGAATCTCTTTGTGCAGGTTGGTGGTAAACCAGAAACTATAGATACCGAACGTGATAACGCTCAAAAAGAAGCCTGTAAAGTATACTTTGTACATGTTGCCCAGCGTGCCTCGGTAACCCATGTGTATGCCGCGCCAGCTGGTGCGCGACGTGCGGTAACGCATCATGCCATGTATAGCCAGCGGTATAAGCGCCAGGAAACCGAACAAGTATAGCGCAAAGCATAAAAACTTAACGCCGTTATCGCCGCTTGACCAGCCGTAAAGCAGAACACAAACCAGCACTGCAAAAATGCCCAGGCCTTTTATAAAGCCGATAAACATTTCTTTGCCAGTGCCATGGAAGGTAAAAGGACTATCGGCGAGCTCGGTTTTGCGGTAAATGTATTGCAGCTTTTTAGCCTTTGCCCACGGATAGTATAAGCCAAGTGTAAGTGCGGTTAGCACCAGGTTTACAATCTCGATACTGAACAATTCGGAGCCTTGCCCTTTAAAAGCTAAAGTAGGTCTGGAAACCACGGTGGTTTCCTGTTGGGTAGAAGTTTCCTGCATAAGGTTGTTGTTTGGTTGGTTGATAGATTAGTTAAGTATAGCCTGCATCTTTAAATTCTGCAGATTATTCCTTTTTAAATATATATAACACAGGCTATATTACCAAATATCACAAGCACTATTTATAGTTAACCTGTTAAGTAGCAACCCTTACCCTAAAACCTGTACCAGGTACGCGATCCCGAAAATCCAGCCTGTATAGAGGCAGGTATAGCCCAGCGCATAAACTGCCGAAATAGCTAAATTCCCTTTTGTAACTATAGCCTTACTGAACACAAGCTTAAGGGCCCTGAAAAATACCCAGTAAAGTATGGCCAGTATAATAAAAACCGAAACCCAGATCATGGCTTCCAGCACAATCAGCAAAACTATAAATGCAAGCGCAGCTCCGAGCCACAGCAGTATAGCCACAAATATCCCTCCTTCGTCGTCGCCAATATCGGTGTTCGGTATATCTGGCACAGAGCCAGTCGTAGCAAGGTAGTCTCCCCGCTTAAATTTCCTGAACTCCGGGAAGTTATTTACCAGACCAACTCCGGTATAAAGGCCATATAGCATAAATAGGAACAAAGCCCCGGCTATAACAGATAGCGACAAGTACAGGTTAGTGGTAAGCGACCGGTTATAGTTTATGCCCGACAGGTATACTGTCAGGATAGTGATGCTTACTACTACAAGCGAAACTATAAAAACAGATTTCCCTTTCATGTATGTTCGGCTAGCGTTCATGCAGTGCTGGAGTTATAGTTTAGCCTCTTCGTCTTTCAAGCAGAATCATCATCATCAGGCTAAGTATAACACGCTCTGTTTCTTTGCCTTCCAGCTCGCCTGTTTTATGCACTGTAAACCTGCGGCCAAAAAACGATTTCTCTTTTTTAAGCATGGCTACTTCGTCGCCGTCGGGTTTGGTAACTGTGTAGGTTGGGTTAAACACGTAGCCGGTAAACATGCCCAGTATCGGAATTTCGCCCAGCAGGCTGTCTGCCACTTTTACCCAGCCGTTGTCTTCCTGTATCAGCAGGTCCTGGTTTCGTTGCTCGTCGTAAATTTCGTAGCGGGCTTTCCACATCGATGCCCAGCCTTTCCGGGCCACGCTGCCAACCTGTTCGCCAGCCTGGTTTGTAAAATTATAAGCCGCCGAAAAGTCGATCCATTTGTTTGCGTTAATAGTGTAAAGGTGCTCTGTCTGAGATTCGTCGCTGAACACGTTTACTTCTTCAATAAACTTAAACAGCTTCTGCTTCACGTAATTAATAGTCCGGCCTTGTGCATCCTGCACCGTAAAGTCGTTCGAGAAAGTAGATATCTTAAAAGTAAGGGTAAGCGGAAACTGGATGTTTTGCATGGGTTAGGTGTAGTTGTTTGTTTTGGTTAATAAGAAGTAACTTTTGTGCAGAAGCTGGCTGGATTTGGAGACATCGTTTACTAATGATTAGTCTATTCTAAAATTGAAACATAATAACTGACAATCACCACAATATTGGTTGCATTTTCTTTTTGTTATGTCGAGTCTTTTTTCGGCTTTTTAAAGCTCATTATAACTAATTTATTCTCGAATTGACAACATTCCTTTCCCTTTATATGGCACTATAAATATTGCTGTTACTTGATATTTAATTATCTGTAGTCTGCTAATAACTATATTTATAAGTTTACTTGAACTTCTTTATTTTCAAGTTTAGAAGAATTACTTATTTTAAGCTCTTCTAATATTTCTTTTTGAACATCAATAACTTCATCAATCCTTAACATCCAAGCACCAAAAGCTCTAATAATTAAAAGTAAAATAATGAGGCATCCTATGCCTACTAAGGTGTCCATTGAATCCATTTGATTTAATCTTTATTTGTAAGACTTTGTTAGATTATTAATTTACTCTTTTTCTGAATTTGTAACTTGATTATTATTTGCAATAAATTGTTAAAAAAGCTTTTAAGATGTCCCTTTTCTAGCAATTAAAATCTTAGTGCTTCATTTTTGATTCAACCCAACTATCAGGCAGACGCAAGCATACGCATATCTGCTCTATATCTATAGTTGCATCTCTCTTAAAATCTATAGAAACTATAGTTAAGTATATACTTCTGCTAATATAGCTTTTTCCTCCAGAACTTATACTTCCTGCCCTTCAACTATAGCTTCTGCCCCACTGCCCAGTTCCAGCAGCATGTCGTAGTAAGTTCTGGAAAACATTTTTGCTTTTAGCCAGGCATAGAAACTGATTTCCTGTATGTCGGTGCGTTCGAAGGTGGTGTAGGCAAGACTCTCTTCTACGTGCTGCATAAAAGCTGGTGTGGTTATAGTTTGCGGGTTATCAATCATGAACTTTATAAGCTCCAGAAAACGACTCACGTTACTATAAACCGGCTGTTGCAACAGGTCTTTAAACATGCGTTCTATACTTCTGATCTTGTTCAGGGTCAGGTCAATGTTGCCCAGTTCGTATTGGATGATCATTTCGCCGAGGTTCTTTTTCAGCACCCATTCGCGCCCCATTTTGCTTTCACACCACTTATCGGAGCGCTTTATGTTCATCAGCACGCGGTTGGCTTTACCGTAGGCGCCCTGAGTAAAGTAGTTAAAGCTCAGGCCAAGGTGGGCGGTCAGGTTATCTTTGTTGGTGAGCGTAACTTTTGCTTTGTGCAGCAGGTGCTCCATTAGCTGTATCGCTTCGGGGTTGCGGCGCATAAACACCTGGTTTGCCACCATCAGAAACACATAGCGCGGATAAAAATGAGTATAATGCTCTTTCCCATCTCCTTCCAAAATAGTTTTTAGCTGCTCCAGGTAATCTGCCGATGCTGTAAACTTTTTATTTCGGTACAGCACGTGCGCGATCATGTACAACAGGCTCAGTTTATAGTATTGGTTGGCTTTAGAAAAACCATAGTGTTGTTCTGTTTCTTGGTACTGTTTGATAATGTAAGGTTCGAAAGACAGGAAATCCTTGCCGGCAAGTATAGCGCTCCGGGCAATGGACATAAGTTTATACAGCAAAGCCGGCCGTTTGCTTACCGCTTCTGATAGCCCGTATTCTTTCAGCACTTCCTGTATGATCCTGCCAAAATGCATGTCGCTGCCCTGCCGGCGCACGTCGCGCAGCCTTTTGTTAATGATGCTGTTGGCAATGTTGGCCCGCTCTTCTTCGTCGGCGGCCAGTTTGTTCTGGTTGCGCTTTTGAATGATCTCATCCAGGTCATCGGCAAATTCATTGTCGGCTTTGTCAATCTGCAGATTGTAGATCGTGTTCAGTAAGTCGAACTGCTCGTTGGTTTGGGCAAGTTTTTCGGCTTTCCGCAGGTAGTTCCAGGCCATTTTATCCAGCCGCACTTCAAACAGGTAACGGGCCAGGGAGAGCAAGCCCATAATGGGTGCCGATGCTGTGGTATCTTCAGCCATGCGTTTCAGCAGAATAAAATCCGATATGTGGCGCATCAGTCGTTTGCGAAGGGCATAATACGCTACCGGGTTCGGGTCGTTTTTATAAAGCCTGGCAATGATCTGCTCTGATGTAAGCGGTTTTGGCAATTGCAGTAAGTGCAACAGCTCCAGGTCTTTGCGGAATGCTTTCTGTTTTTGCCGCTGAATAAAAGCCGCCAGCGCCTGCTTGTCTTCTTCGTCCAGGGTATCAAGGGTAGTTTTCAGATCATCCATTTTGCAGGGTTTATAAACTATAAGCTGCCTAATATTACAAATTAAAAGTCTGACTACAACTATACAACCAACTATAAAACAATTATTTATAAACTATAAATTATATTTACAAAAGTCTGATTTCCTAAAACATTGTTTTCTTTCTATATCTGGGGGCTATACTTTTGATCCATCTCAAACACAAAAAAACTATATAAACATCAAATGTATACCTCATGAAAAAGCTATTACTTACCTGCCTTGCCTTATTTGTAGTATTGGCTACCCAGGCCCAGGACATTTTAACCAAGCGCAACGGCGACGAACTGCAAGTAAAAGTGCAGGAAATAACCCTAACCGAAGTAAAGTACAAGCGCTTCGATAACCTGCAGGGCCCGCTCATTTCTATCTTGAAATCGGATGTGTTTATGATAAAGTATGAGAATGGCTCTAAAATGGTAATTACAGAAGAGCCTGCACAACAAGCAACACCTGCTTCGCCGGCTTATTACCCACAGGAGCAGCAACAGCACTTAAAACTATCTGGTCCGCGATTGGGCTTTACTGTTCTAAGTTCGCGGTTGGTTAATAACTTAGAAGAAGAGCACCAGGAAACGGTTAGCCCGTTTATAACACAGTTTGGATGGCAGTTCGAGACACGCATTTTTACCCTGGAGAATGGCACATCGGGCTTATTTGAGTTTGTGCCTTTGGTTGGCGGACTGGAGCAGGGCAAGTTTCTGCCAAGTCTGAGCGCGCTGGTTGGTATCCGTGGCCCCAAAGGATTGGAGTTTGGCGTGGGTCCTAACCTATCAGTAGCTGGTGCCGGACTTGTGTTTGCGGCTGGTACCAACTTCCAGAGCCAGGGCATCAACTTCCCGGTAAATGTGGCCTTTGCCCCGTCAAAAGATGGCGCCCGTTTCAGTGTGCTGTTTGGCTTTAACTCACGTCGCAACTAACTATAAACTATAGCTCATGAAAAAGTATTTACTGCTCCTGCTTTATTGTTTGCTGGCACAAATGGCCACAGCGCAGGATGTGATCGTTAAAATAAACGGCGACGAACTGAAAGCCAGAATACAGGAGATCACCACCTCCGACATCCTGTACCTGTCTGCTGACACTACCGATACTCTGAACTATAAGCTAGCAAAGGCCGAAGTGTTTATGATACGGTTTGCCAACGGCACCAAAGAAGTGTTCACAGAAAACCTGCCGCCTGAAACTACAGCTAAAGCAACTATAGCCGACCCAACCTATATGTATGAAAAAGGCCGCCAGGATGCACGCTCATACTATAATGGTACTGGTGCTCTGCTGGGTTCTGCGGCCACGGTTTTCCTGGCCGGGCCAGTCGGGCCTATCATTATAGGGGCTGTAAAACCAAAAGCGCATAACAACCATGCCTTGCCTTATACTTCGCTGCAAGACCCCAACTATGTAAGAGGCTACGAGAAACAGGCACATAACCGCAAAATTGGTAAAGCCGCACTAGGAACTGGCCTCGGGATTGGTGTGGGTGTTTTGTATGTTTTGCTAAGTGTTATGGGCGGCGGACAGTAAGGTTAAAAACTATAGATACCGAAGTAAAGGCTTTGGTATCTATAGTTTGTATTGATTGATTTAATAGTTAGTAGCATAAGGTTTCTTTCCCTTTTCAATGCGTACCTTCAGATAAACCCAACTATTCACATTAACTCCCGAAAACCTGGCTGGCTGCCATTTCTTAGACTGTTTCAGATTAAACAATATATCTTCCTGCACTTTACTTAAAGGCTCGCTTTGTTTTCCATACTCATAGATAGGTATGCCATAGAGTTTTTTAGTTTCTACCAACATCCAGTCCGTTATCATAACATCCGTTAAGATTCCAGTTGAATCTACTCGTATAGCTACGCTCTCAAAGAATGGGTCGTCTTCAAACCTATAATATCCCGGATTTAGTTGGGCTAGTAGAGAATTAATGGAATTTTCAGATGTTGCTCTCTCAAACTCTCTAGATAAACCTCCAATTACAGTATAACTGAAATCAATCTTCTGAAGATCAATCTTGTTTCCATTCTCCAGAATCTCAAGTTCTTCTGCGTTTACATCACTTAATTGATTATACCGATTAGAGTTAGAGCAAGGATAACCAAAAAATAACTCGTCGTTATATTTATAGGCATAGATCAGCCATTTCTCTCCTTTGCTTACACTATAGTCACAGGATGTACCGTAGCCTGTAATTTCTCCTTCTGACTGTTCTGTAAACTTTAATGTTTTAGGTTGAATTTCATTATATTTGAAATGCCTTTCAACATCAAATGTAACAGTATAAGTTTGGGAGTCCCGAGCATACTCCTTATCTACAACTGTACCCCAAAACACAAATTCGGACCTTACAAAGTCAAGTGCAACCAAAGGTTGCTCGCAATCGCAGGCTATTACATAAGAAGGCAAAAACAGAAAGAACAGCAGCAGTTTTTTCATGAATCTGATGTTTACACTATGGTTCCCCCCTAACTCCTCGGGTGAAAATCCTTGATCACTTGTTTCAGATAATCCCTATCCAGGTGTGTATAGATTTCAGTAGTAGTGATGGATTCGTGGCCCAGCATTTCCTGTACGGCACGCAGGTCGGCGCCGCCTTCTATTAAGTGTGTGGCAAACGAGTGGCGGAACGTGTGCGGGCTAACCTGCTTTTGTATACCGGCTTTAGCTGCCAGATCTTTAATGATCGTGAAAACCATAACCCGCGTAAGTTTCGCCCCACGGCGGTTCAGAAACACGATATCCTCATGTCCTTTCTTGATCTTGAGATGGCATCGTACACCTTCGCGGTATAGTTGTATGTGCTTCAGTGCATCACGCCCGATCGGCACTAATCTTTCCTTGTCGCCTTTACCAGCCACTTTCAGGAAACCCATATCCTCATACAGGTTGCTCAGTTTCAGGTCCAGCAACTCAGATACGCGGAGGCCCGAACTATAAAGTGTTTCGAGCATGGCACGGTTGCGGGTACCTTCGGGCGTTGACAGGTCGATGGCAGCCAGTAGTTGCTCTATCTCATGAAAGTTAAGTGTATCGGGTAATTTGCGGTCTAGCTTTGGGGCTTCTATGGTTTCAGTCGGGTCAGAGGTCATCATGTCTTCCATGATCAGGAACTTGTAATAAGCCCGGATGCCAGATAGCGTCCTTGCCTGCGAATGCACAGTCATGCCCAGTTCATTTACCCACTCCAGAAAATCACGAAGTATAGTTGGCGTAATTTGCTCCGGTGCTATAGTTAGGCCTTTCAGTTCGAGGAAATCCGTCAGCTTTCTAACATCACGCAAATAGGCCTCCACGGAGTTACCCGATAACGACTTCTCCAGGCGCAGGTATTGCTCAAATTGCTTAACAGTTATATTCCAGGTCATGCTGCGAGTTTAGGAGTTAGAAAGTTTAGAAGTTTGGGAATTTAGGAGTTCTAGAGTTTAGGAGTTAAAAATTCTGTAAATCTTTCTTAATCCTGAAAATCCTGATTCAGACAAAATTAATTAAACTATAGTTTACCTATCTTTTGTCTTTTGTCAAACATTCTTTTGTCAAAGAATAAAGCAAATATAGTTAATCCTTACCTTTGCACGTTCCGTTTTATGCGGAAAACAAGCAATACCCAGATACTATGAAAATACTGATCCTGAATGGCCCAAACCTGAACCTACTGGGCATCCGTGAAAAAGCTGTTTATGGTTCCCGGTCCTTCGAAGATTACTTTGAAGAACTGAAAGAAGCGTTTCCGGGGCTGGAGCTTTCTTACTTTCAGAGCAACACCGAAGGCACACTGATCGATAAACTGCACGAGGTGGGCTTTACTTACAAAGGGATCGTGTTTAATGCCGGCGCTTATACCCATACATCGGTAGCGCTATCGGATGCCGTAAAAGCTATAGAGGCCCCTGTTGTGGAAGTACACATTTCCAATATCTACGCCCGCGAAGCCTTCCGCCATAAAAGTATGCTTGCCCCTTACTGCACCGGATCTATAGTTGGCTTTGGGTTGGAGAGCTACCGGTTGGCCCTGCAATACTTTGAGCGACTGAAACCAAAGAAAATAGGATTTGGCTCTAATAAATAACCACCGCTGCCGTTACACTAGCGAATAAAACTTTTACAGAAAATATAGGTACTTTTCTATGTTTTCTTTATATTCCCGAATGATGCTCAATTTTTACCCAGGCCCAGCAAAAGTATACCCCGAGGTGCGCACCTACATGACCGATGCGTACGACCAGGGCATATTGGGCGCGCCGCACCGCGGAGAACAGTTTGTACAACTGTCCAGGGCAACGGTTGGCCTTATAAAACGCAAACTTAACATACCCGAAGATTATTATATCTTCTTTACTTCGTCGGCCACCGAGTGCTGGGAAATACTTATCCAGAGTCTTACCAAGCATAAAAGCTATCATATTTATAACGGCTCTTTCGGGGAAAAATGGTGCGACTATGCCAAAAAGCTGCGCCCTAAATCAGAAGGCATTGCGTTTGACCTGAACGAGCCGATGCCAGTTGAGCAGTTGAACATCAGTGCTGATACGGAGCTCATCTGCTTTACTCAAAACGAGACTTCAAACGGCACACAGGTTTCGGCCACCACTATACTTAACCTCCACAATCGCTACCGCGATACCTTAATTGCCGTAGACGCAACCTCATCAATGGCCGGGCTAAACCTTAAAATAATTAAGGCGGATATCTGGTTTGCATCCGTACAAAAGTGCTTTGGTTTACCGTCCGGACTAGGTGTGATGGTATGCTCGCCGCGGGCAATTTTCAGGGCGAAACAGATAGCAGAACGTGGGCACTATAACAGTTTGGTTGGCATGTATGAAAAAATGCTGAATTACCAGACCACTCATACTCCCAATGTTTTAGGCATTTACCTGCTGCGCCGCATGCTCGAAGACCGCCCGTTTATAAAAGGCCTGGAGCAGGAACTGGTAGACCGATCGGCGATGCTGTACGAGTTTTTTGGCCAGTTGCCTGACATGCAGCTATTGGTTGAGAATGAAGAAGTACGCTCTAAAACGGTGGTTGCCATACAAGCCAGCGAGCGCTTGGTTGATGATATTAAAAAACGGGCGCTGCATCACAACATCAGGCTCGGGAATGGCTACGGCCCGTGGGCACGCACTACGTTTCGGGTAGCTAATTTTCCGGCTATACTTAACGAAGAATACGAAGAACTAAAGCGCTTTTTCCTGCACTATTACTCCTAAAACCCTACCTTTGCGCAGAATTAAAGTATAAGCGCACATGGATATTTTTAATTTCAAGGAAATCATATCGGTAACCCTGATCCTCTTTGCGATCATCGATATTCTGGGGTCAATCCCTATCATCATAAACCTGCGCAAACGCGAAGGTGTCATCCAGTCCGAAAAGGCTACGTTGGTATCGGGTGTGCTGATGATCGCTTTCCTGTTTGTAGGGGATGGTATACTCAAACTTTTCGGCATCGATTTTCAGTCGTTTGCCATGGCCGGTGCTATTATCATTTTCCTGATTGGTTTGGAGATGATCCTGGGCAAAGACTTTTTTCATACCGACCCTGACATTAAAAGTGGCTCTATTGTACCGCTGGCATTCCCGCTTATAGTTGGCGCCGGCACCATGACTACGCTGCTCTCGTTACGCGCTGCATACTCAGTTCCTAACATCCTGGTAGGCATTATTCTTAACCTGCTATTTGTTTATATTGTGCTTAAAGCATCCGGCTGGATAGAGCAGCGACTTGGCAAAGCAGGTGCCGACATTTTGCGAAAAGTGTTTGGGGTTATATTGCTGGCCATCGCCATCAAGCTTTTCAAAACAAACCTGCCAGCTTAAGTCCCTAAATAAGAACGGACATTTGTGTCATTCCGAGTGCAGCGAGAAATCTATTTCGGATTTCAGATAGATCTTTCCTGATCTCAAGATGACAATTAAGATTAATCCGGTATCCCAACAATCAACAATTAACCATCAGCAATTTTACCTATGATCGAACTGTTTACAGATGGTGCTTCGCGCGGTAACCCGGGACCGGGTGGCTATGGTGTTATACTTCGGTGGGGGCCGCATGTAAAAGAACTCACTGCCGGCTTTCGTAAAACTACCAACAACCGCATGGAGTTGCTGGCTGTTATAGTTGGGCTGGAGGCAATTACCAAACCGGGCATTCCAATTACCGTGTATTCTGACTCGAAGTATGTGGTGGATGCCGTAGAAAAACGCTGGGTTTTTGGCTGGCAGAAAAAAGGCTTTGCCGGCAAAGCAAACGGCGATTTATGGGCTCGCTTTTTAAGGGTTTATACCAAACACAACGTAAAATTTGTTTGGATTCGCGGCCACGCCGGCCACCCCGAAAACGAACGCTGCGACGAACTTGCCGTTGCCAGCGCCTTACAATCAAATTTACCTGCCGACGAAGGCTTTGAATCGGGAATGTTTAATTCTAAGTAGACATGGAGCTGATAAAAAAGGCTTACTATTATCTGTTCATATTCTTTAATAATATATTCAAGTTTTCTGCTGATGATTACAATGAATATAAGGCTCTTTGTTCTATAACAATTGTATTTTTATTACTTATCACCAAATCAATAGATTTAATAACAAACTATTTATTACTATCAAATTACAATTTAGTACTACTGCAGGGTGCTATTACAATACTTCCATTAGCTCTTTTTAATTACCATATTTTTAAAAATAAAAACGAATGGCGGGAATACGAGCATGAATATCAGAGGATGAGCAAACAAAAGAAGGCCCTAGCAATAATTACTTCATTAAGCTTTATGCTATTTATTGTTTGGTTTTGCTACTTTATATAAAATACAGTAAATCCTATAAATCTTAGTTCAGTTGGCTAATTCCTACTTCCAGTTTAAGCAGTTCCGGGTAGAGCAGGACAAGTGCGCCATGAAAGTGTGCACGGACTCTTGCTTGTTTGGTGCTGTGGTGGAGGTTAAGGAAGCTTCTCGGATTTTAGATATTGGCACCGGCACAGGGTTACTTTCGCTGATGGTGGCACAGCGCTCCAAAGCAACTATAGATGCTGTAGAAATTAACCCGGATGCAGCCACACAGGCCGAAGAAAATTTTGCTTTAAGTACCTGGGCCGAAAGACTGGCTTTACACCCGGTAAGCCTGCAGGAATTTGCAAAGTATAACCAGCAAAACTATGATGTTATCCTTTCCAATCCACCGTTTTTCCTGGCTTCGTTAAAATCCGGAAATGCAGCAAAGGACAGTGCGAAACATACCGGCGATTTGTTTTTTGAAGACATCCTGGCCTTTGCACAAAAACACTTAACACCTGGCGGGCAACTATACATTTTGCTCCCTCCTGCCGAAGCCCGTCATTTTGCCGAACTGGCCACTGCTCACCAACTATACCTAACCGAAACTATAGAAGTTTATACCTACATTCAGGGCCAGTGCATCCGTCATATCCAAACCTATCGTTTCACAAATACAGCTACGCCAACTATAACGCAACTCCACATCCGCGAAGCTGATAAAACAACCTATACTGCTGCATTTACGGAATTACTGCGCGACTATTACCTGCATTTATAGTTTTTGTAGCGCGATCGTCTTCCCTTATCTATTTTATTAAGAAGGATCGTCCCCTTTGAGGGGAGGGGACCGAAGGGGTGTATTGCTACAGAGCTGCCAGCTTGCTGATGGATATACTGGTAAAAATACAAATGTAAACACCTCTATTATCCCTCAAGGGGATAGTTCGCTTTAACCAAGGAACCACTCATCCTAAAAAGGCGAAGTTTAAAAAGTTATGAGATAAGACATGATTTACTAATTTACTACGCCAGTGGCCCAACTATAGATAGTCACGAGTCACAGATCCCGAAGCATTTCGGGGCGAAGACTCCCGCGCCATATAAAATCAACTTTCTAACTTTTTAACCTTCTCACTTTCTAACTCCTTACCTCCCTATCCCGCTCCACAAAATTAACTCCATAGCTTTTCAGTTCTTCCAACACCGGTTCATATAGTTCGGGATGTATCGGGATAACTACACCGCGGTGCGAGATTTTACCTTGTAGCAACAGTTTGGCAAGTATAGCTACAGGCAAGCCTACTGTTTTAGCCATGGCCGTGTGTACTTCATCATCGCCTTTCACTACCAACGACGACGTTAGTTCGTGCTTCTTTCCTGCCAGTTCGTACTCAAATAAATGCTGCATCACAATCATATCCTTATCGCCTGGAGCAAGCTGCCATTTCTCTTTCAGTATTTTTTCGAGCACCTGGGCCGGGGTGGCTCCTGCCAGTTCTACAGGTTTTTCCGTGAAAAGGTCTAGCCAGGCAAGCTTCTGCATCTCATCTCCCTGCTCATCTATAGTTAAGTAGCTGGCAATTCGTTGTGCTATAGTTTGGCCGGGAGTAGCAGGCGGCAGAAAAGCTTCCAGGTAGCTGCGGTAGGTCATGTTTTCGGAGCCTTCCAGGGTATAGCTATCGTCGGTTAAGCCCAGTTGCACAAACACATTCCAGGCGGCGCAATAACCGGGTTTGCGGAGTGTGCCGCGCAGCATAGTTGGTATGTGCAGCAGGTCGTAAGGTTCACGGTAGCTGAGCGAGTCGCGGTTGGCATAGCCTTCAAAATTACCGTAGCCTTCTACATAAATCACTTCGGTGCGGGCAAATAGCTGGTGGTAGGGTATGTATTTGTATTCGCCGTTTTGGATATACTTGGCCGAACCCTGCCCGGCCAGCACCACATTACGCGGGTTCCAGGTAAACTTATAGTTCCAGGGGTTGGTGTCAGATTCCGGGGCTACCAGTCCGCCGCAATACGACTTAAAAGAGGTAAGCTTTCCACCTTTTGCTTTTATATGGTGTATGGCTGCCATCGCCGACATGTGGTCTATGCCCGGGTCCAGGCCCGATTCCATCAATATCGTCAGGTTTTTGGCTTGTGCTTCGGTGTGCAGTTCTAAAAAAGCAGGCGTAACATACGATGCCGTGATCAGGTGCTTTTCCTGTTTCAGGCATTCTTTAGCTACTTCTATATGAAAAACAGCCGGCAGCAACGATATTACCAGGTCTGCTTGCTTTACTTCTGCTTCGCGCTGCGCATCGTTGTGCACATCAAACACAATTGCTTCGGCGTAAGGCAGGTCGTCAACTATAGGTTGCAAATGGTTCACTACAATATCGCCGATACGGATATGCCAGTTCTCAGTGGGGGCGTGTTGCAACAGGTAAGCGATAAGCGATGAAGCAGAGCGCCCGGCGCCAAGCAGCAAGATGTTTTTCATAGTAACAGAACAGTATTTCTGCTTCAAGTTAAGTATTACAGGCAGGATGGCAAACGCTTTTATTGTATTTCCGGAATATTGCGCTAAATTTATAGCCCTTTTCTAATTTTAGTATTGATACATACCTGAATGGCTAATAAACTGACCATTAACATAAACATCGATGTACTGGACTCTGCTGCCGAACTGAGCGAGCAGGAACTACAGGCCATGGAACTGGCACAACAAGCCGCCGCCGATGCTTATGCCCCTTATTCAAACTTTTTAGTAGGTGCTGCGCTGGTGCTGGAAGACGGAACCATGTTTAAAGGCAGCAACCAGGAAAATGCTGCTTACCCGTCGGGGTTATGTGCCGAGCGCACCGCCCTTTTTGCCCTTAGCGCCAACCATCCGCAAGCAAAAATTAAATTACTGGCCGTAACCGCCCGCCGCCGTAACGAGCAGGAATTTTTACCCGCCATGCCCTGTGGCGCCTGCCGCCAGGTAATGGCCGAGTACGAGTTCAAACAAAAAGAGCCAATACCGGTGTTACTGCAAGCCGCAAACGGCAAATTCTACCGCTTTAATTCTGTTGCCGACCTGTTGCCTTTCCAGTTCACATCGGAACATTTGTAAGCCTGCAACTCCAATGACCGAGCACCACCTGTTAACGCAGCGCACCGCCCGTTACTATACGCTAGGCACACCAGCTGATCAGATCACAGATCTTTGGATTGTTTGCCACGGCTACGGGCAGCTGGCGCGCTACTTCATCAGGCATTTTGCTCTGCTGGATAATGGCCATACACTTATAGTTGCGCCGGAAGCATTTTCGCGGTTTTACCTGGATGGATTTTTGGGGAGAGTAGGCGCTACCTGGATGACCAAAGAAGACCGCTTAGCTGAGATTGAGGACCAGGCCACTTACTTAAATACATTACTGCAAACCCAACTGCAACAACTACCCAAAAATGTGCGGGTAACTATAGTTGGCTTTTCGCAGGGTGGCGCTACGGTTAGCCGCTGGCTGGCATCCGGCGCTGCGCCTGTGCATAGGCTTATACTTTGGGCGGCCTCCTTCCCCGAAAATATTGACTTTACCAGCGGCAAAGCTGCTTTTGCAAACCTGCCAGTAGCTATAGTTTACGGCACCCAGGACGAGTTTATAACCCCGGATAGTTTGCAGAAAAAACAGCAACTGATGAACACGCTGGGCATAGAACCTAAAACTTTTACGTTTGAAGGCGGCCACACCCTGCATGCGGCTACCTTAATGAAAATAAACAGCGAACTATAGTTACTATAGCTTAACCTGCCTATAGTTCAGCCAGCACTTCACCATCATTCTCAATCTTATAGTTTACCGGATAACAGGCATCCGCTTTGTTAGTAAAAGCTATATTTTACTTAGTTAAAGTATAATTATACAAATAGTAAGTAGGTATATTTGTAGCACCTTCTGCTTCCTATAGTTCGCGTTGCCCTACCCTCCTCTCGACGTGTAATTCTTAATTCACCAATCAAACAAAACAGACTATGAAAAAACTATTGCTGCACAGCCAACGACTGGTGCAAATGATGGCAATCGCAGGAATTGCCTTACTTACAAGCTGCGAAACTACCCCCGATGTAACACCTGATGCTGCCAGTGCAACCGTGCAAAATGCCAAAGGAGCATCTACTACCGTATATTATGGCCCTGAGGCTATAGCTGGCGAAGGCACTGCCCGTGTCTGGGTTGAAACGGTGCAGGGCAAACCTACTGCTTTGGGTATAGAACTGACTGAGGATGCGCTGGCAAACCTAGAGATGCAGGATATGTTTGAACTTACCTTGCGGTTACCGGGCCAGGCGCACGCTACAGGCTATAAAACCGTATCGATCGGCTGGAACCCGATGGGCCACGAACCGGTAGGAGTTTACACGCTTCCTCACTTCGATTTCCACTTTTACATGCAGACCGAAGGACAGATAATGCATGTTGAAGGAGGCCCGGATGAAGGTGCCTGGAGTTTGGCCGGCACTGTGCTGCCAGCATTTTACACCTTTGGCCCTGCGCCTGTAGCCGTACCGCATATGGGTGTGCACTGGAGCGATGTCCGTTCTCCGGAGTTTTCGCCGGCTGGTTTCTCCCGTACGTTTATTTATGGTTCTTCCGGCGACCAGGTTACTTTCCTGGAACCGATGATTACCTTGGCCTATCTGCAAAGCTTGCCAGCTGGTACTTCCGAAACCTTACCTGTGCCAGCCTTGCTGCAATACCAACAGCCAAACTATTACCCCGAAACGTACACGGTAACCCACTCTACAGACGGCACCTACTCTATCGTACTTTCTGACCTGGTTTGGCATAACGCAAACCGCTGATAATGACCAATCTATAGTTACAAAGTCCTTTGGTAAGTAAGCTGCAAACGGCTGAACTGCCAAAGGACTTTTCTTTTACCCGCCTCCTTTCCATTCTAAAGCAGTTGCCTGAGCATCAAACTATAGCATCATCTCAACATTAAAACATTTATATATTTAATTGCGTAAATACCATACACCACTTTTAAAGATTGGTGTAGCTTGCTTTTGTAAATCAGTCGTTGTTCCATAAACCCTTATAGTTATGCAAAAAAGTTTTTACGCTTTTCTATTCCTCTGCTTTGTGTCAGTGGCTGCATTCGCCCAAAGTAAGATCAATATTACCTCCAACATCGCCGATGCCAAGTTTTTTATGCTGCGCGAAACCGATAATGCCGAAGTGGCCGAACTGGGCATGGGCAGCATTGAACTGAAACTGGAAAAAGACTCCAAAAACCGCATAAAGGTGGTGAAAGAGGGCTTTGAGCCTTTGATTCTGGAGTACCCCCGCACCATGAAGTGGGAAAAAGAACAAAAAGTAGCCCTCGAAAATCGCTTGGTAGATATTAGCGTGGAGCCTTACGATGCCGAAATTTATGTTGATGGCCGCATGATTGGCAGCAAACGCACCAACCTGGTTATTGGCAAAGGCAAGTTCCTGACGATAGAGATCAAAAAGGCTGGTTTTGCACCTATCACCAAGGTATATTATAACGCCCCCGACCGCGAAACCCCGCCTGTAAAAGACTTTTTTGAGATGAAAGACCGCCAGGTGCGCCTGGAAGTTTACCCAGCTGATGCGACTGTGCAGGTAAACGGCGTAGCAAAAGGCCGCGGCACTGCCGACATAACTATACCAAACGGCGAATGTGTAACTATAAATGTAGTGCGCGAAGGTTTTGCCGATGTATCGCAGGTATTTTGCAACAAACCAGCCACCGACCCTGCCCCGCCTGTTCGCTTCAGGGCAGCCCTGGAAGACCGCCTTGTAAAAATATCTACCGCCCCGACCGATGCTAATATTGAAGTTGCCGGAAAAGTGCTGGGTGTAGGTAAATACGACCTGAAAGTACCTAAAAATGCCTGTGTGGAAGTGCGTGTGGTAAAAGACGGTTTTATCCGGTTTGTTAAAAATTACTGCAACCAAACCGACATGCAGGAGCCACCATTAACAGAGTTTGTAGAGATGGTAGTAGATGAAGCTTATAACTCGTCTATTTCTACAGACATGGCCAACGTACGCATAACGGTGCCAGTAAATAAAAGTATAGCCCCCGAAGATGCCTGGCGTACCCTGAGCTCTATTATTACCCGCAGTTTCGATGTGCTGGAAACTGTAGACTATAACACCGGTTATTTAACTACTGCCTGGCAGGTGCAGAACTTTAACGGCATGAGCACTATACGTACCCGCATGATTGTGAGCAGTGGCGGTAACTCAGGGGAACTTACCTATGTGGTAAAGCTCATCAGCCAGCGGGCCGATGGCGTGACAAGTGTAAAAGAAGACCAGCTTTTTGCCGATTGGGGCAGGCTACTGAAACGCTACGGAGGCATAATTGAAGAAGTGCAATCGCGTTTACAATAAAGTTAAACTATAGTTTAAAACCAGCCCCGGAAGCAATTTCGGGGCTGTTGTTTTACATCAAAGCAAGCCAAACTATAGCAACTTTCTAACTTACAAACTTCCAAACCTTCTAACTTCCTAAACTCTCTAACTCTTACCTCCCTAACTCCCTCTCTCCCACATTCCTTGCATCACTACTTCCAGCAAATGGTTATCGGGGTCCCGGAAATAAAAGGATAAATAGCCATTCCCCCAGTCGTATTCCTGTACTATAGGTATGCCGGCCTCGGCTATAGTTGCTTTGGTCTGCCCGTAATTTTCTTTGCTTACTTCAAAGGCAAGGTGCAGTTGGCCGGTACCAAAATGAGGGGGCAGTTTGCCCGGCATCCCGGAGGCTTCGGCTATAAAACATAACAGCACCGAACTACCTGCCCTGAAAAACACATGCCGCCCGGTCACCTCTCCTATTACCTGAAACTGTAGCAAGCCATTGTAAAAGGCTTTGGTTCGGGCAAGGTCTGTTACATAAAGGCAGGTTTCTTTTATCTTAATAATGTCCATTAGAAGGGCTTAAGGCTCATTTCCGAATACTATATAGCAAACGTAACAGCGGGCAGTACGTTAACGGTAATCAGCGCCAATTATACTAATAGAATAACTATGAAGCTTATGATTAAAATCTTTATTGTGTTTGCCTCTATACTGGCTATAGCTATATACTTTTTTCGCGATCAGGAGACACCCGCAGGTACTGTTACCAACTCTAACGCTTCGGAAGGGAATTTTGAGACACTTGCCCCCTTACCAACAGAGGTTAAAGAAAGCTCCGGGATAGAATCCATGCCCGACCAGGGGCATTACATTACCCACAACGACGCCAACAATAAGCCCTATTTATACGAGATAGACGAAAAAGGAAAGCTGGTTAAAACTTATAAGCTGAGATTACCAAACGTAGACTGGGAAGACCTGACCCGCGACACAAACGGTAACCTATACATCAGCGACACAGGCAATAATAATAACAAGCGCCGCGAACTGGCCATCTATAAAACAAGTTTCCAGGACCTGCAGAAACCGCAGGCCATCCGGTTTACCTACCAGGACCAAAAGGGCAAATCATCTAAAAAAGATAAGAAAAGCTACGACTGCGAAGCACTGTTCTGGTACGATGGCAACCTGTACCTGCTAACCAAAGACCGAAACGGAGAAAATAAAGCCCGGATATACCAACTACCTGATACCCCAGGTAACCACATAGCCAAACCAATAGGAAGCATAGCAATGAAGGAGCCCGTAACCAGTGCCGCCATCAGCCCCGATGCCGGAACTATAGCGCTGCTTAGCGAAGGCAAAATACACCTGTACCGCAACGTAAGCTCACCTGAAACTTTTTATGAAGGCGATGCAGAAGAGATAACCCTTACCGGTGCCGGGCAAACGGAAGCCATTACTTTTAAAGATGATAATACACTTATACTTACCAGCGAAGGCGGCAGCCTGTTCAGGTATAAACTATAAGCATAGTTACCAAAAAAAAGGGCCGTAGTTAATCGCTACAGCCCTTTTTTATTATTTAGCTTCTGCCAGTTTACCACCCGGCAAGGCAGGTTTAGGGTTTTGCCATACTCTGAACAGTACAAACAAGCCAATCAAAATAAGTGGTATACTTAACAGCTGCCCCATGTTCAGGGCCATAGTATCTTCAAAATCCACCTGGTTCTCTTTCAGAAACTCAACTAAAAAGCGGAAACTGAAAAGCAGCGTTACAAACAAACCAAACAGCAACCCAAGGGGCAAATTCTCTTTATATTTTTTCCATAGCCAGTATAGCAGCACAAATAAGCCAAACACCATCAGCGACTCATATAACTGCGTAGGGTGGCGCGGGTCCTGCGAGGCGGCCACACCGTTTATAATCTCGTTGTTGCGCAAAAACTTAAAGGCCCACGGTACATCCGTCACTTTGCCTATAATCTCGGAGTTCATCAGGTTGCCCAAGCGGATAAGTGCACCGCCTAAAGCTACAACTATAACAATGCGGTCTAGTACCCACATGTAGTTAAACTTATGGTTTCGGCTAAACAACCAAAGCGAGAAAAGAATACCTATTGTAGCGCCATGGCTTGCCAGTCCGCCTTCCCATATTTTCAGGATTTCGATCGGGTTGCTCAGGTAATATTCCGGGTCATAGAAAAGTGTGTGGCCTAAACGGGCACCAACTACCGTTCCGATGATCATGTACAGCGTAATGGCATCTACATCGCCTTCGGTTCGGCCTTCGGTAACATAAATTTTGCTTAGTATGCGCTGCCCTATTACAAACGCCAATGCAAAGAACAAACCATACCAGCGGACAGAAACCGGCCCAAGGTGAAATATTTCCGGATCTACGTTCCAGGTAATAAAATTCAGTAAACTCATAGTAAGGGTGATGATCGTGTATAGCCAAAGTTACAATAAATCGGGCAGGTACAAAATGTGGGGTGTGTAAGTTATTTGAAGACTTGTTAGTGTGCGAAGCTGTTGCTAGCTTCTGGGCTATAGTTGGTCGTTGCTATTTTTTGTCAGTTCGACATAAGGAGAAATCCGTCATAACCTAGTTCAGTCTATCTTTCCTCTTTTATCATTCCTAGGGTTAGACAAGGAATGTTATGTGTTCTATAGTTTCACATTTGTCATTTCGACGTTAGGAGAAATCTATTTCAACTTATAGTTACTGTTCCTTAAACTTTAACCAAGCCTTTCTTCCATAGTTACCTTCATTCCTGGGAGCTCTACTCACCTACTGTTCTATAGTTAGCTTTGGTGCCCTCACGGCCGGGAGGCCCCGTCTTCGGGCATCGCGCTGCTGCCTTCTTGCTATCCTCGTGCCTCGGATTGGCTCACGCCACCGCAACAAGTCAAAGGCGCTCAACCCAAAGACTGCGATCTTTCTACTATATACCGCTATCTATAGTTTGAACTTGCTCGCTTTGATATTGATCGTGGCTATAGTTCCGTAGGGACAGGTCGCGACCTGTCCTTTTCGTGGTCTGTAACTATAGAACTATACTTACCACTTTAGTAATAGCAGAAAAACTCCCTCTCCTGTTAGGAGAGGGATGGGGTGAGGTAAATGCAGTCGCTGGTAGAGACTGCGCATTCCATCAGGTATAAACCAATCTAGAAATCTTTTAAAATCCTATAAATCCTGATTCAGACAAAAATGCCATTCCACTTTATAACGCTTTGATCTCATTTAATTCACTTCTAAAGCCACCGCTCAGTATCGGGAAGCGAAGCCAGCTGCGTGGGTCTAAACTATAGTCATCCAAGTGGAAGCCCGGGGCGTAGCGTTCGCGTTTCCATTGGTTACGGCTCCATAAACTATAGAATTTCTGCAGCCAGCCTTTTATAGTTTCGGCATCGGCTACACCAGCTTCCAGCAGCTTGTTGTATACTTCCTGCGGGGAGTAGCGGTCATAAAAAGCCAGTCGCTCTATCTGGTTCAGGACTTCGTAAGGCATCAGGTCTTTTTCATCGGTCTGTGCTTCTTTAGCCGGTCGCAACTCTGCAGTAGGCTGTAAGTTGTTTACATATTGCAAACCCTGGTAACCCAGCTCTTTCTGTGCCCATATCAAAAACTGACGTACAAATGCTTTATCGATACCCGCAATCGGGGAAATACTGCCGGCCGTGTCGCCATCCATGGTTGCGTAGCCCACTGCGGCTTCGCTACGGTTTGAGGTTGCCAGTAAAAGCGCGCCTTTAATGTTTGCCAGCATCCAGATAGCAGGGGCACGCACCCTTGCCTGTATGTTTTGCAATGTTACATCATCCTCAGCCCAGGTCAGCGGTCTGTCTATGGCGCCTTCAATTATAGAAGTATAGCCTTTCACTTGCTCATCAATTGTCCAGCTATAAAATCTTGCACCTATGCTGTCGGCCAGCTCTTTTGCTGAAGTATAGGTATCGTCTGAGGAGTTAACAGTGCCCTGGTAGGCGCATGTCAGTAAGCGGCCGACCAACTCACAGGCTACCTGCTCTTTCGTGAGCGTATCAAAATATGCCGCATCTTTTAACGAGAACAACTGCGTTTTAGCAACAAACCCAAGCACGCCCAAACTAGCTATACCCCGGCGCACCATCTCGGCCACCGCCACCGCACATAACGACGAATCAGCACCCCCACTAAGCGAGAGCACAAACCCACGACTATGGCTTTTGCGCATATAATCGAACAGGCCCAGGCTCAGGGCAGCCATCAGCTCTTTGTTTTCGTCTATAGTTGGCAGGTAATGTATTGTTTCTTCAGCAACAGGAGAGTCAGTAAAAGTTACTTCGGCTACTTCCATATCCACACTTTTAAAGCAGAGCAGGTCGTTGCGTTTTATCAGTTTACCGTTTTGAGCTATCAGTACCTCGCCGTCGTAAATTACTTTGCCGGCTTCATTGCCCAGCAGGTTGGCATACAGGTAAGTACATTTATATTTTTTTGAGGCTTCTACAACCAGCCGATAACGCAGGTCGGTTTTGCTAAGAGCAAAGTGGCTGGCACTTGGGTTAAGAATTAGTTGCACGCCTTTTGCCATATGGCGCTCTGCAGGCCTGTTTGGGCGCCAGGCATCTTCGCATATTTCAAACGCATACGTTACGCCTTGCTCTTCATAAATGATGTCACCAATTCTATACT
Source organism: Pontibacter fetidus (assembly GCF_010119545.1). Lineage (GTDB taxonomy): Bacteria > Bacteroidota > Bacteroidia > Cytophagales > Hymenobacteraceae > Pontibacter > Pontibacter fetidus. The sequence continues at coordinate 28,428 of NZ_JAAEAA010000032.1, forward strand.
TCTGGCCTTTCATTTCGAACTCACCAACCTGGTTAGCGGGCCACTCGGTAAACCAGCGCGGCTCGTAATGTATGCCATCTTTGGCCAGAAACTGCTTGGCCGTAAAACCTAAAATTTCCTGATTCTTAATAACGCAGGCAGTGTTGTAAACCTGTTTATCAATCCAGATATGAATACCCACACAAACGGTAATCCCAACACACCACTCTTTTATCTGCAGCAATTTGTCAAAAGCCTCTTCGCCCAACCAGGGGCTCAGGAAAAGATCTTCGCAACCGTAGCTGGTAATGCAAAGTTCGGGTAGCAGTAAAATATCAACGTTGTGGGTAATGGCCTCGGTAATGGCGTCTTTTATGTTCTGCAGGTTGTTGTCCCAGTCCAGTGGGGTTTGGTTTAGGGCTGCGCCTGCCAGCGTGAGTCGGGTTTCTTTCATAGGGATATTAAACGCAAGTATAGGGGGCAAGTTAAACCTAATTGTTGAATTGTTAAATTGTTGAATTATTGTCCTCTTAAGTGTGAGAGTTTAGTATGAACCTATAGTTGATGATGTTTTACTAATCCTACAACTATAAAATAACAAAGGCTGAGAAGTATACCCTCAGCCAAACAAGTAATTTAACAATATAGCAATTAAGCTATCTTCAGAATCTCTAGGGATTTTTCAGCGGCAGCCTGATCGGCTTTTTTCTTGGAAAGGCCTACGCCTTTGGCAACAGGTTTGTCACCAATGTATACTTCGGAGGTAAATTCGGTGGTATTGCCTTGCTGCTTTTTCTGAATACTTTCGAAACGGATCTCCATGTTCTGGCTTTGCGCCCACTCGATCAGTTTGCTTTTAAAGTTAGCAGTAGTGTTTACCAGTTTATGCAGGTCTATGTGCGGTTTAATCAGCTTGCCAAGTATAAACTGGCGCGTCATGTTATAACCTTTATCCAGGTAAATAGCACCAACAAGGGCTTCTAAAGCATTGCCGTTTACAGATTTATGACGGTTTGCTCCGGTTTCTACTTTTACCAGCAGGTTAAGGCCAATTTTTAAGGCAATATGGTTCAGCGACTCACGGTTTACAATGCGCGAGCGTATCTCCGTCAGAAAACCTTCGTCTTCGTACGGAAACTTCCTGAAAAGCAGTTCGGCCACAACGGCACCCAACACGGCATCACCTAAAAACTCCAGTCGCTCGTTTGTATCGTGCTTGCTGCTGGCAGCCTGGCGCGCAAACGACGTATGGGTAAGGGCAAGCTTATACAGCCTGATATTATCGGGTGTGTTACCAATAATGCCGGCAATAGCGCGTACTAACTCTCGGTCTTTGTTAAAAACTCTCTGGTAGAAGCGCCGAACCGGTTTAATAGGACCAAACACTAATCTTTCAGTTCTCTGAAAATTACAGATGTGTTATGACCACCAAATCCAAAGGTATTGCTCAACGCTACTTTCACGTCGCGCTTCTGTGCCTTGTTAAACGTAAAGTTCAACTTCGGATTAAAGCTTTCGTCGTCGGTAAAGTGGTTGATGGTTGGCGGCACTATATCGTTCTGGATGGCAAGTATAGAAGCGATCGCCTCAATAGCGCCAGCAGCACCTAATAAGTGGCCCGTCATGGATTTGGTAGAGCTGATGTTCAGCTTGTAGGCATGCTCTCCGAACACGGTCTCGATCGCCTTAGCTTCGCTCACGTCGCCAAGTGGGGTTGAAGTACCGTGTACGTTGATGTAGTCTACCTCTTCAGGTTTGATATGTGCATCGCGCAATGCATTTTTCATTACGTTTAGTGCGCCTAACCCCTCAGGGTGTGGAGCTGTAATGTGATATGCATCGGCAGACATACCGCCACCTAATATTTCGGCATAGATCTTTGCTCCGCGGGCTTTGGCGTGCTCATACTCTTCGAGTATAATCGCGCCGGCACCTTCGCCAAGCACAAATCCATCGCGGTCCTTATCAAATGGGCGGGATGCAGTTTCAGGGGAATCGTTGCGCTCTGAAAGGGCTTTCAGGGCGTTAAAACCACCAATGCCAGCTTCTGTAACTGCTGCTTCCGAACCACCTGACACGATTACATCAGCTATACCTAAACGGATATAGTTAAAGGCATCGAGTAAGGCGTTAGTAGCAGAAGCACAGGCTGAAACAGTAACAAAGTTTGGCCCACGGAAGCCGTACTTTATAGATATTTGTCCTGCGCTGATATCAGCGATCATCTTCGGGATGAAGAATGGGTTGAAGCGTGGTGTACCATCGCCGTTAGCGAAGTTCACACACTCTTCCTGGAACGTGCGCAAACCGCCAATTCCAGAACCCCAGATCACCCCAACTCTGTCAGGATCGAAGTTGCCTTCTGTTAGGTTTGCGTCTTGTACTGCCTCGTCGGCCACTACAAGCGCAAACTGCGTAAACAAGTCCATTTTGCGGGCTTCTTTACGATCAAAGTATTTTTCAGGATCGTATCCCTTTATTTCACAGGCAAACTGTGTCTTAAACTTACTCGCGTCGAAGCGTGTGATAGGCGCAGCTCCACTCACGCCATTGATTAAGCCGTTCCAGTATTCTGAAACGGTATTGCCAAGTGGCGTGAGTGCGCCTAGCCCAGTAACTACAACTCTCTTAAGCTCCATAAGCTGTTACCAGAGGATAGATAGTAGAAAAATTCTTATAATAAAACAGAAGGTATTATTTCGCGTGCTCTTCCAGGTAGCTTACAGCCTGACCTACAGTAGCGATGTTTTCAGCCTGATCATCTGGAATAGATACGTTGAATTCTTTTTCGAATTCCATGATAAGCTCAACTGTATCCAATGAATCTGCGCCAAGGTCGTTTGTGAAGCTAGCCTCAGGAGTAACCTCTGACTCTTCCACGCCAAGCTTATCGATGATGATAGCTTTTACTTTTTCTGCGATTTCTGACATTTTTCTTATAGTTTATTAAAACACTGTGCAAAGAAATATAAATAGACAGACAATGTCAAAAAAAATTACTCTATTCGTGTTATTACAAAAGTTTTGACACAGATAGCTGCCTTTTTACAAAGTTGATTGTTAAATTGAGGCGCCAACGTTATAACATGAAAAATTTTTACCTCGACGCCGATTACGAGTACGATTTTGATCTGTATGGGTTAGTTTCGTCGGGTAAAGATTATACATTGGCCTGGTGGCTGAACAAGTTATTTGCCCTGCGCCTGACCAAACAAAAGGATATTTGCTATACTTTGCCGGGCAGAGAGCAATTATTAGTTTCTAATTACGAATTTTGTACCGATCACAGCATTATCCGCTTGTTCCGGAACAAGGCCCTGGGCACTAACACACTTCGTAAGCCTTACCTGCTGCCCGATATAAAGGAGTATGACTTTGTGCTACAGATAACTGGATCGCTTCCTAAAAGGCATCCTCATAATTTTGTTAACATGCTGCTTCACATCCCGTTAGTGCAGTATGTAAAGCAGTTCGATCCGTTGTCGCTGAAGTTTAAAGAGAATCTGATTTTTTAAATATGAATATTACGTTTAACAAAACAAAGGTACTTGCAACCGTTGGTCCTGCCTCCAACACATTTGAACGCCTACTGGCGCTGGTGCAAGAAGGTGTAGATGCTTTCAGGCTGAATTTTTCACATGGAGAGCATTCAGAGCACCTGGAAGTAATTAACCATGTACGCGAAATTAACAGGCAGTTTAATACAACGGTTTGCCTGGTACAGGACCTGCAAGGGCCAAAGATCCGGATTGGTGAAGTGGAGAACGGCGGCGTTGAGATAAAGCAGGGCCAGGAAGTTATACTTCGTTGCGACGGATCGCTGAGCACTAACGACCACCTTGCTACTAACTATACGCACCTTGCAAAAGATGTAAAAGTGGGCGATGCCATACTTTTAGACGATGGTAAGCTGGAGCTAAAAGTGCTGCATACCGACAACGACCAGGAAGTACGCTGCGAAGTAATATACGGCGGTATCGTAAAACCACGTAAAGGCATAAACCTTCCTGATACCAGCGTATCGGCGCCGTCGCTAACCGAAAAAGACCTGCGCGACCTGCACTTTGGCCTTGATAATGACATTGAATGGGTAGCCCTTTCTTTTGTACGCTCAGTTAAAGACATCAACGAGATCAAACGCATTATAGAAGAGCGCGGCAAAGATACCCGTGTTATTGCCAAGATAGAAAAGCCAGAAGCCATTAAGAATATTGATGAGATTGTGGAAGCTACGGATGCGATAATGGTAGCACGCGGCGACCTGGGTGTGGAAGTTGGCATGGAACAGGTACCAATGATCCAGAAGATGGTAGTTGAGAAAAGTAACCGCGCTGCCAAGCCCGTAATTATTGCTACCCAGATGATGGAAAGCATGATCGTGAATCCGCGCCCTACTCGTGCCGAGACCAACGACATTGCCAACGCTGTGATAGACGGTGCAGACTGCCTGATGCTAAGTGCCGAGACTGCAGTTGGTGCCTACCCTGTGGAGACCATCCGCAGCATGAACCTTACCATACGCACTGTGGAGACACATGCCGATATCTTTAACAAGAACTATGTACTGAACCCGCACTCGCCAAACTTCTGTAACGATAGCCTTGTGGCAAACGCTTGCAACCTTGCCCGCGACACGAATGCCCGCGCTATTATAGGCATGACAAAATCAGGATACACGGCTTTCCAGTTGGCAAAATCGCGTCCTAAGTCAGATATCTTTATTTTTACGGAGAACTATAAACTGCTTTATACTTTAAACCTGGTTTGGGGTGTAAGAGGCTTCCATTACGATAAGTTTGAGTCTACGGATGCTACTATAGCCGATATTAAACAAACCTTGTTAGATGGGGGCTATATTGAGAAAGGCGATGTGTTCATTAACACGGCAAGTATGCCAATGAACGAACAGAAACGCACCAACATGATTAAGCTAAGTATAGCGTAAGGAGTTTTTACATTCATACAAAAGCCCCGGCAATTAATTTTGCCGGGGCTTTTGTTTTGTAGTTAGTCTAAGCTTGCTTGTAACTATAGTATTGTGGCCACCTGAACTATAGATACACTACTGTAAACTATAGCTGAACAGGCAGGCTTTGTTTGCGTTACCATCTACTTTACAAACTGCCATTGCTATACTTGTTGTTAAAAAAAGCAGCAAGGGCAAGCGTAGTAGCATCTGAAAAAACCGCTTAACTGCATGTTAAACTTTATTGCAAACTATACCGAAATACAAAAAGCCTTGCGCGTGGGCACAAGGCTTCTGATACTATAGTTCCGACAAAAATTAAGCTGCCAGTGTGTTCACAAACTTAGCCAGTTTAGACTTGTTGTGAGCTGCTTTGTTTTTGTGGATGATGTTTTTCTTAGCCAGACGGTCAATCATTGAAGAAACTGTTTTGTACAGCTCTTGCGCCTCGGCATGCTCAGTCGTGTTTTTCAATTTCTTGATAAAGGTACGAGTAGTTTTCGCCTGGTATCTGTTGCGAAGACGTTTAGCGTTGTTCGCTCTGATTCTCTTTAATGCCGACTTATGGTTAGCCATGTTATTTTATACTGTTAAATATTTTGTTCCGTATCTTGAATGAGTTTGCAAAGGTAAATGCTTTGCAGGTAATTTCCAAAGATAGCTGCTGATAAAAATATTTTATAGTGCCTCTCTGTTTAAATCTTTACAAAGGTAGCACATATAATATGTATGGTGCAATATAATACCGGGTAATATTATGCAAAACACATAAAGTTTTTTTGACCCAGATATCAAAATAAAAGCCGCTGCACCTGGTTGGTACAGCGGCTTTTACGGGTGTCAACTATTTGTACTTAGTTGTTATCGCGTTTTACATCAACGTCTACGTCAATGTCGTCAATCTTACCTAAACGCTTCTGAACCTTGTTCTCAAACTCGTTCCAGTCAGCTTTGGTTTCTTCCCACTCACGGCGGGTTTCATCGTCCCAGGTAGATGACTCGGCTTCAAATTCAGCTTCTTTTTTGTTGTATTCTGCACGCATTTCGCGGTATTCGTCTGCTGTTACAGTTTCAGCTTTAGATGTGTTGGTTTTTACCCAACCCGAGAACTCATCGTATTTCTGGTTCGCTTCGGCACCGGCATCATTCAGTTCAGCATTTGCCTCTGCATTTTCTTCGCTCAGTTCGGTTTGCGCTTCATCTACTTCGGCATTTGTTTCGTTCTGCGTTTCCTGGTTACAGGCAAATGTAAAAGCTCCTAAGGCCAGAGCAAGACCTATCGTTTTAAATTTAGATGCAATTTTCATAGTTAATTAATATTGTTTCAGGGGTATTATACGTGAGTAACGCCATATTGATATATAAAGAAGGTGAATATTACGTAAAAGCTTTATTGCTGCGCTGTTTTTTGGCACGAGCTATACCACGCATTTTTGTCTGAACTATAGCCTGCACGCCATTTATTTTGCAAGACTTTTGCTTTTTATCTGCTTAAAGCAAAGCTAATACTGCCAGGAAAATTCATTGTTTACAGATAAACCAGAAAGCTATGCTGCCTGTTTACATAACATGGCTTACATGGTAAGAACTGCTTACAGGTTATACTTACTAAAAACCTTAAATTTGCGATGTGCTGCAAGCATAATATTCTGTTTATACTCGTATACTATAGTATCAAAGTATAGTCCCTTAATTTTACCGCTATGCCTATCTTACCCTCCACCTACAAAGCACCCTTTTACCTTTTCAACGGGCATTTGCAAACTATAATCCCGGGCTTGTTCAGGCAGGTAGAGGGCATAACTTATACTCGCGAGCGCCTGGCTACCCCAGATCTCGATTTTATTGATGTAGACTGGTCCCAGGTTGGGTCAGACAGCCTGGTTATTCTTTCGCATGGACTGGAAGGCGATAGTAGCAGGCCATACATACTGGGCATGGTGCGTGCCTTTAACGAGCGTGGGCTAGATGCCCTGGCCTGGAACTATAGAAGCTGTAGCGGCGAGCCAAACAAACTGCTCCGCTCCTACCACCTGGGTGCCTCCGACGACCTGCAATTTGTAGTGGAACATGCACTTAATTCCGGCAACTATAAAAACATTCACCTCATTGGGTTTAGTGCCGGCGGTAATATTACGTTAAAGTATCTGGGTGAAGCTCCGGGGCAGGTTCCTTCTGAAATAAAGCGTGCTGTTGTTTTTTCGGTTCCTGTAGACCTGAAAGCTTCTGCTCAAAAAATATCCCGCATTTATACGCAACGCTTTCTAAAAACCCTGGGCGCTAAACTGGAGCAAAAACGCCAACTATATCCCGATGATGTAGACCTGACGAATTACAGTATTTTCTGGTCTTTCCCTGAATTTGACGATCGATACACAGCGCCTTTACATGGCTTTAAAAATGCAGACGATTATTATGCCCGGGTTAGCTCGAAACAGTTTTTAAAAAACATACAGCAGCCTACGTTATTGGTAAACGCCAAAAACGACCCCTTTCTGGCAGAAGAATGCTACCCTGTAGAAGAGGCCAAAGCCAATCCATATTTCTTTTTCGAAATGCCGGAAAGCGGCGGCCATGTAGGCTTTGCAGAGGATTTCAGGAAAGACATTTATTATTCTGAAGCAAGGGCAGTGAGGTTTTTATTAGAAGAAGGAAGGTATTGTTTGTAGGTTCTTCTTTTGTCATTCCAAGCGAAGTCGAGGGATCTTATGTGTCCTATAGTTTAAATTGTCATTTCGAACAGTGTGAGAAATCTATCTCGAACTATAGTTGGTTATAGTTGCTAACTTGAAGAAAGCTATTCTTTCAAACTTCCTTTAATC
>NZ_JAAEAA010000033.1 GCF_010119545.1 Pontibacter fetidus
GACGAAAATCAGGTACCTCACGCAGACAGGCTAGTAAACTTACTTCACTATTTTGCATCTGCTCCCCCTTTCCTAAACATATTAGTTTACGAAAAATAGAACTTAACGGCCCTGCCTTCAAAGGGGGACTTTCAGCTACTACTATACTTTCAGCTATAGATTTAGAGTTACAGTACAAAAGCAGGACAGGTCGCGACCTGTCCCTACGAAAATACAACCACGATCAATTTCGAAGCGAGCAGAATTAAACTATAGTTACAGGTCAATAGTAGAAAGATCGCAGTCTTTGGGTTGAGCGCCTTTGACTTGTTGCGGTGCCGCAGGCAACACGAGCGCAGCGAGGGTAGCAAGAAGGCAGCAGCGCGATGCCCGAAGACGGGGCCTCCCGGCCGTGAGGGAACCAAAGCTAACTATAGAACTATAGGCAAGTAAAGCTCCCAGGAATAAAAGAAGTTTGGAAGAAAGGCTTAGTTCAAGTTGTAGATGACTTCAACTATAAGTCGAGATAGATTTCTCACGTTGTTCGAAATGACAAATGAAGGACACATAATATCCTTCAACTTCGCTCAGGATGACAACACTATTCACTCCCACCCCACCATTTAGCAACTATAGTTTTCAGCGCAAGTATACTTTTAAACGTAATTTAGCAGCTACATACCTCAAGCTTATAAAACTATGACAGATAAACCGCACGAGCCCTCCGAAGAAAAGTACCTGCACGGCTACTCCACTGAAGAACAGCAGCGCCTTTACAAGCAGGCCCGCTTTATGGAGAACAAGATCTATTCCGACATCGATTTCTCGACGGTTACAAACCTGCTGGAAGTTGGCTGTGGCGTTGGCGCGCAATCCGAAATATTGCTTCGCCGTTTCCCGCACCTGTTTTTAACGGGTATCGATTATTCAGACAAGCAAATCGAACAGGCGCAGAAGTTTTTAGAAACGGTGCCCTATGCCAAAGACCGTTTTAAGCTGATGCAGGAAAACGCAATGGATATGAGCTTTACGTCGCAGGCTGAATTTGATGGGGCTTTTCTGTGCTGGGTGCTCGAACATATCCCGGACCCGGCAAGAGTGCTATCTGAAGTGCGCCGTGTGCTGAAACCGGGCAGCCCGATTGTGATTACCGAAGTCCTGAACTCCAGCTTTTTTGTGGAGCCTTACTCGCCGAGCGTGCTGCAGTACTGGATGCGATTCAATGATCTGCAATACGACATGAGCGGCGACCCGTTTGTAGGTGGTAAGTTAGGAAACCTGCTGCAATCCGTAGGCTACCAGCGCATCACTACCGAACCTAAAACCTTCCACCTGGATAGCCGCAATCCTGCCAAACGCGCCGAAATGATAGCTTACTGGACCGAGCTGTTATTAAGCGGATTGCCACAATTACTGGAGGCAGGCTACGTAGACGCAGAACTGGCAGACAAAGTAAAAGAGGAAATGCACGTAGTAGCTAAAAGCCCGAATGCGGTTTTCTTTTACACATTCATCCAGGCGAAGGCTTTTACGGCGTAAACTATAGCTTACAACCCAAGGTAAGGCCTGAGCTTTTCGTATTGCTCGGGCTTTATTATTTTAATCTGTCTGAGTTCTTCCACATTCTCAAAACGGCCGTGCTGCTCGCGGTAAGCAACTATAGCTCTGGCTAAGTTTGATGTCATATACGGATGTGTGCGCAGTTCCTCTATAGTTGCGGTGTTCAGGTTTAGTTGTTTGGGCGCATGAGCTTTGGCTACAAATGTATATTTGTTAAGGCTGTCTATCACATCAGGTTGCAGGCCATACACTTCGCGCACCTGGCTCAAAGTATAAAAACCACCTAACCTGTCGCGGTACTTTATAATGCGGGCCGATAGCTTGCTGCCAATGCCGCGTATCTGTTTCAGCTGGGTTGTATCGGCAGTGTTGATGTTAAAGGGGGCAAGTATAAAACGCTCGCGGGGCTTGCTTTCCCATTCAGGTTTGGGATAAGTCCGGTTGCCTGCTATACTTTTGTAGCGGCTATACTTACCGGGGCGGGTTTCGGGTAAGTCGATGTACGGGTAAAGGCGCTGAAAAACAGAATCTGGTAAGCCGTAAATTTTACCCAGTTCGGCTTTGTAAGTAAAATCACCCACCTTGTTACGGTAATTGATAATGCGCTGCGACAAATATTTGGGTAACCCAAAGGCCTGCCACTCTTGCAGTGTGAGTTGGTTTGGGTTAAACAGGCGCAGCGGAACTATAGCTATCGTATTTTTCTCACGTTTATAGTTATCGGGCGCAGCTTCCAGTTGGGCTACCAGGCTATCGAGCAGTTGCTGGTCGGCGGGGTTGGTGCTTATAGTTTGGCCGGAACTATAGAACCTGGAAAAAAGAAATGGTGCTGCCGTAAGCAGCACCATTATACTTATCAGCCACAGGAAACCGTTTACCTCGCGCTGCGAAAAGCCAAAGTAGTTACGGATCCAGCGCTTTAATTTTGTCATGTTTATCGGTTACCGTTCTGTTCCAGACGCTCCGGGTCGTCATCGTTGAACAGATACGAATCTGGTTCTGGTTTTGGTGGCGTTTTAAGTACCAGCCAGAAAAAATATATAGTAATGCCTGTTACTGCAAAAAGAGTTACCAGCATAATGATCAATGCAGATGTATTCATAATTTCTTAGATTTTGCCTTCTCTGACTCTTTTCTTATACGCAACATAAACTAGCAGTGCGATGCCCACAAATACTGCTGCCAGTAAAATACGCGATGCATTCACAAAGAACAGCGTATCCTCTAACTGGGCAATTTGTGCAGGATCTGTAGCTGCTGCTAATTGCTGTTTCAGGCTGCTGTTCATCAGTTTCTTAATGATAGAGCTATCATCCAATACCCAGTTACCGCTCAGGGCAGCACCCCAGTCGCCACCTTTAGGCGTAACCAGCGAACCAACAAATACCCATAGCAATAACAATGGTGTTACATACTTAATGATGAACTTATAAATGCCCGGCACTTTGATATCGGCACCAGACGTAATTTCTCTCCAGCCTTTATCCATACCAAACACCCACGCAAACAGAATAGACTCCAGCAAGGCAAACACTACCAGCGAAACCGTACCAGCCCAGTAGTCATACTCATCAAATACGCCATAGTTAAAGAACAGCACCGTTGGCATGCCCAGCAAAAATACGATAAGGCCAAAAGACCACGCAGCTGATTTGCGACGCCAGTTAAACTCATCTTGCAGGAAGCCCATCCAGGGCGTACCCATGGCCAGCGACGAAGTGATACCGGCAAAGAACAACAAGCCAAACCACATAACACCAGCTATAGCACTAAGCGCAGGCCCCCACTGTGCAAACAGGTAAGGCAATGTTTTAAAGCCAAGGCCAAGGCCACCTAACTGCACCAGTTCTGTAACGCGGTCTATGCCCAGGTAACCAATAGAGATCGGGATAATGATGGCACCGCCCAGTACAACTTCCACAAACTCGTTCATCCAACCAGCTGACATAGCGTTTAGCGCGATATCGTCTTTAGAGCGAACATATGAAGCGTAGCAATGTACCGTACCCATACCTACCGACAGGGTAAAGAAGATCTGACCAGCCGCTGCCAACCATACGCTAGGCGACCATAACTGGTCATAGTTTGGTGTCCAGAGGAAGTTTAAACCAACAGAGCTGTCGTTAATTGCACCCTGCTCACCGGCTGTAACCGTAAAGCCTTTGTATGCCAGGAAAGCACCAAAAAGAATAAGTAATGGCATCCCGATTTTTGCCACACGCTCTACACCAGCTGCCAGGCCTTTAGAAAGTATCCAGGTGTTAAGCAACAAACAAATCACAAAGAAAACGATCGGCTCGTAAGGTATACCTGTTGTTGATGTGTCAAGGTCTACGTAATGGTTAAAGAATTCCGCTACACCGTTTTGGTCCAGGCCATTAAAAGAGCCCAGTATCGAGTGCATCATGTACGATAGCGTCCACGACTCCAGGTAGCAATAGTAAGCCGCTACTGCAATGTTTGTCCAGACGCCAAATACACCAATGTATTTCCAGAAACGTCGTTTATCCATCGTATCCAGGATAAACGGGGTAGAGTGGTGACCAAATTTACCCCCGAAACGGCCCATCGACCACTCGATCCATAAAAGCGGAATACCCATTACCAGAAAACACACCAGGTAAGGGATAATAAATGCGCCACCGCCATTCTGCACAGCTTGCACAGGAAACCTCAGGAAGTTACCGAGACCAACTGCATTACCGGCCATAGCCAGAATGAGTCCCACACGTGAGCCCCATGATTCTTTGTTAGCACTCATAAAAAAGGTAGAAGTTGATTAGTTTAGTTAGGTTGTAAAAGGTATAGTATTCTGACTTTAAGCTTACAATTTAAGGATTGCAGCCGAGAGTGCCATAGTAAATTCCATATTTTTAATATTGTTGCGACTAAACACAACATTCCCTCGACGAACCCGGGAACTCTTATTGTGCAGCTTGTTGGGCTACAACCTGAATGCCCTGAGCAAACGTGTGCGGCACATAACCCAGGTTTTTCTGCGCTTTGGTAATAATGAACCCGGTTTTTGGTGGGCGTTTGGCTGGTTGGCTAAATGTGCTACCGTCGGCCTTATCTATCAGCGATTTATCTAAGTTAAAATAATCGGCTACCTGTAGCGCCATGTCATAAGGTGTCAGCATTTCGGAACCTGATATGTGGTAAATGCCTTCGGCATCGTGTTTGGCAGCGAGCCAGCAGCCTTGTGCCAGGTCTTCGGCCAGGGTTGGCGTCCGGAACTGGTCATCTACCACTTTAATTACCTTGCCCGCCTGCAAGCTATCGCGTACCCACAACACAATGTTGGTGCGGCCATAGTCGTGGGCAACGCCATACACCAACACCGTTCTGAGTATAGCCCATTTGCATTTGGCGTGTTTTACAATTTCTTCGGCCAGGCGCTTGGTTTCACCATAAAAATTTACCGGGTTAGCTTCTGCATCTTCGGCGTAAGGGCCGTCTTCACCGTCAAAAATAAAATCGGTGCTTACGTGGATCAGGTGCACATTATACTTTTCGCAGGCATCTACCAGGTATTGCACGGCATCGCGGTTTAAACGCAGCGCCCCTTCACGGTCGGTTTCGCATTGGTCTACGTTGGTCATGGCAGCCGTATGGATGATGTGCGTTGGCCTGAACTGACTTATAACTTCTTCTACCTGTGCTTTATCTGTTACATCCATTGATGCAAAGGGCACTTGCGGAAGTATAGTTGCCAGTTTATTTTCGCCGCGGCTAGTCGCCAGTAGTTCTATGTCGGGTTGGGTAAGTAAAAGCTCGGCTAGTTTCTGCCCTAAGAGCCCGTTAGAGCCTGTAATCAGTATTTTCTTCATGGTTATTTGCCGACAGCCTGCGTGCTATAGTTGTAGTTATATTTCTTGGCGATCTTCTTTTTCTTCACGTTCTCCACGGTTACTTTCATTTTCACATCAGTTAGTGGGCGGTCGCGCTGGTTGGTTGGCTGCTCTGCAATTTTATCGATCACATCCAGGCCATCTACTACCTGCCCGAAAACGGTATAAGCTTCATCCAGCATGGGGGTACCGTCGTGATTCTCTACAATGTAAAACTGAGATCCGCTCGATTCCTTCATCGGGTTTACCTGGTCGCCCATACGCGCAGCTGCTACTGCGCCACGTACGTGCTTATACTTCGGGTTTATTTCGGCAGGTATTGTATAGCCGGGGCTACCGGATCCGTCATTATTCGGATCAGCATCTTTGCTGTTCGGGTCGCCACCCTGTATCATAAAGCCATCAATTACCCTATGGAAAGTGGTACCATCGTAAAAACCATCTTTTGCCAGCTTCAGAAAATTCTCTTTATGCTTCGGGGTATCGTCGAAAAGAATAAGTTTGATGTCGCCTTGCGGGGTGCTTATAGTTACCAGTTGGTCTTTGCCTTTCAGTTTCTGGGCAGATGTAGTGAGCGGCGTTAGCAGCAAGAGCGCAACTATAGCGCAAAGTATATTTCGCAGTTTCATAGTATGAGTATAGATTTCCGAAGCCTGAAGTTTCCCATTTTTTAGCTGTAATCCAAATCAGGACCAGTGATTAAAGGGATTTTGTCTAAACCACAGATTATTGGGATTTGATGGATTGAAAGGATTGGAAATAGAAGTGAAGGAATAACATGGCGCGAGCGTCCTCGCTCGTGACGAACTATAGTTGGGCGTCTCGCCCGTTTTAAAATCTATAGTATGATCAAATGAGGTAGTATCGATCTCATAGCTGGCGCAGGCTTATAACTTAAAGGGGCCGGAGGCCCCGCTATAGTTCGTCACGAGCGAGGACGCTCGCGCCATAGGTAAGTCCAAATAAAAAGAGACGCAATTTCTTGCGTCTCTTCTATCACATTAATCCTTTAAATCAGTTCCAATCTGTGGTTCAGACTACTCGCCTCTTTCAGCTCTTATTTCTTTCAGGATCTCTACACCACCCTGTCCAAGTATCGTTTCGGCTAATTTTACACCTATAGTTTCTGCTTCTGAAATGGGTGCTTCAAAGGTTTCAACTAAATGTTTTTGCCCGTCTAGGCTTACAAGGCCGCCTTGTATCTGCAAAGTGTTATCATCTTTAAGTATAGCCAACGCAAACGAAGGGATGCTGCAACCACCTTCCATTGTTCTCAGGAAAGCGCGTTCGGCCAGCAGGCAATGATGGGTTTGCCCGTGATCCAAAGCATCTTTTATACGTTGCTTTAGCTCCGCATCCATGTTTCGCGCACATTCTACAGCCACACTTCCCTGCCCTGCTGCAGGTATAAACTCGTTCTCCGGGAACCTGTGTACAATCAAATTGTCATACCCCATGCGGTACACGCCGGCATAAGCCAGCATCAGCGCATCAAACTGGCCGTCTTCCAGCTTCTTTAGGCGGGTCTGTAAATTTCCGCGAGATTCAGCAGTTTTAACATTCGGGTAGTATTTTTTAAGCAACGCTTTGCGACGTGTTGAGGAGGTACCTATAGTTGCGTTACTGTCGCGCTCCAGTTTAAAATCAGGGTTAAAGCTCAGGATCACATCGTTCACCACTTCACGTTCCATAAAAGCCAGCAGTTCCAGCTCATCCGGTATCGTAGATTGTACATCTTTAGCACTGTGCACCGCTACATCTATACTTCCGTCCCGCAGGCCGTCCTCCAGTTCTTCGGTAAACACGCCTTTCGACCCAATTTTGTCCAGCGATCTGTCCAGAACCTGGTCGCCTTTGGTGCTGATGATGACAATTTCGGTAGCAAAACCGGCAGCCTGTAATCTATCGGCTACGGCATTTGCCTGCCATAAAGCCAGCTTACTGCCACGCGTACCAATGTTTATGATCTTATCTTTTATAGTTGTTGTCATGATTCTTTAGTAGTTGCCACGCAAAAAATGCGCGATCTGTATAGAGCTGTCTACGAAAACAATTTTAGGGTTGGCATTCCGCTCGATGTGGTAATGCGCCTGGTTCAGTTCTTCTGCCATGCGCGTGCCGTTATCAGCATTCATCAGCTTCGAGAAATCCTGCACAAATTTCATTTCATCAGGTGGCAGATAGGTTATCAGGTTAGCATCCACGCCATACAACATCACTTTCCGGAACAGGTTAAGCGCATACAGCAAAAAGTTCTTCTGGTTCTCTCGGCCCAGCTTCTGGAAATCTTCGCTCATGTCAATCAGTTCGCCAAACTTATAGCCAAAGCAACTGCGCATCCAGGTCAAAAAGAAACTGAAATAATCGGAGCTAACTTCAGATAGTAGGTTTGATGCCGCGTTCAGGTTGCCTTCTGCCAGCTGAGCTACCTGGTAAGCGGTGGTTTGGTCGGTGTTATAATTTTGCTGAAGCCAGGTAATTACTTCCTCTTCGGTAAAATTACGCACCTGCACAATCTGTGTTCGCGAGGTTATAGTTGCCAACAGTTTCTCCGCTGACTGCGAGACCAGCAGGAACAATGTTTTAGCAGGCGGCTCTTCCAGTAACTTAAGTAGCGCGTTGGCCGCAAACGGGTGCATGAGTTCCGGTAGCCAGATCAGCACGATTTTATAGTCACCTTCAAACGCCTTCAGCGAAACCAGTTTTACCAGTTGCCGGCTTTCTTCTTTTGAGATGGCACCCTGTTTATTTTCTGCACCAATGTGCTGCATCCACTCGTTCAGGCCCTGGTAAGGACTTGCAAGTATAAACTCGCGCCACTCTGTTAAGAACTTCTGGCTCAGGGCATCTTTGGCCGCTACATTTTTGGTGGTGGTTACCGGCATCACGAAGTTAAAATCCGGATGCACCAGCTTGTTCATTTTGGTACAGCTGCTGCATGTTCCACATGAATCATCGGCCTGCTTATTTTCGCAGTTGATGTACGTGGCATATGCCAGCGCCAGCGCCAGGTTCGCACTTCCCTCCTTGCCCAAAAACAACTGCGCATGCGCCACATGGTTTTGCCGCACAGAGTTCAAAAGCATCTGCTTCGTTTCCTGATGTCCGAGTATCTGAGAGAACTGCACCTTTATAGTTAGAAAGTTAGAAAGTTTGGAAGTTAGAAAGTTAATTCAGTTTAGGAGTTTAAGAGTTAGAGAGTTTAGGATTTAAAATCCTATAAATCTTTACTAATCCCGAAAATCCTGATTCAGACAACTAAACCTTATCCCACACCCGGTATTGTTGGGTTTGGTTGAAGATTTCGGTAAGAATGGCTTTTTCGGTTTCGTTCAGCTCCATTTTGCGGCGCTCCATTACTTTTTCGGCTACCTCGTATACTTTACGTAACTGGAACGTTTCGAAGCCCTGCGCGCCACCCCAGCTAAACGATGGTATAAAATTACGCGGGAAACCTGTACCAAACACATTGGCGCTTACACCTACTACAGTACCTGTATTAAACATGGTATTGATGCCGCATTTGCTGTGGTCGCCCATAATTAAGCCGCAGAACTGCTGGCCTGTATTTTTAAAACCGCCACGCGCATAGTTCCATAGTTTAACCTGCGCATAGTTGTTTTTCAGGTTTGATGTATTAGTATCAGCACCAAGGTTACACCACTCGCCCAGCACCGAATTGCCCAGGAAACCATCATGGCCTTTGTTGGAATAGCCAAGTATAACCGACGCGCTTATCTCACCGCCCACTTTAGATTGCGGACCAACGGTTACATCGCCGCGCATTTTAGCGCCCATGTTTACGTGGCTGCCTTCGCAGAGCGCAAACGGACCTTTAATTAAAGCACCTTCCTGTACCTGCGTGTTTTTACCGATATAGATCGGGCCATCTTCAGCGTTCAGAACAGCAGCTCTTATTTTGGCGCCTTCTTCTATAAAGATGTTCTCTTCGTTGTAAACTATAGTATGCTTGTCGTTTAGGGGCTGGCTTTTACGGTCTTTGGTTAGCAGTTTAAAATCACTCCGGATCTCGCGGCCGTTGTGCACAAAAATCTCCCATACTTCACGTATCAACAACACTTCCCCTTCAAAAGTTAGCTTCTTGCTTCGTTTAGCACTATCCAGTAAAACATCTATGTGCTCTGCCTGCTCTCCGCCTCCGTGGTACGCCAGCAAGGTATCGCCCTGCCAATACGACTCGCCATAGTTCATACCTTTAAGTTGCTCTATCATCTGCACGGTAGGTATAACTGCGCCGTTTATGTAGCAGTTATGCGTCGTATCGAAGTAGGGCTCAAACTTGGCTTTCAGGTAATCCTGTGTTAGCGAAGATACAACCTGGCGGGTAAGCTCGCGCCACTTATCAGCTATAGTTAGTATACCTGTGCGTATTTCTGCCACCGGGCGTGTAAACGTCAGCGGCAACAGGTTCTGTCGTATAACCGGATCGTCGAAGAGGATGATGTTCATAAAGCAAAAATAAAAAAGTCTTCCCGAAAATTACGGAAAGACTCTTTAAGAAACGTTTTAACCGGGCGAAACCGCTTATTTTTTCTTGTAACGTGTGTTGAATTTCTCCACACGACCAGCAGTATCCACGAAAATGTTTTTACCAGTGTAGAAAGGGTGAGATGCAGAAGAAACTTCCACTTTAACTACCGGATATGTTTTACCGTCTTCCATAGTTACAGTCTCGTCAGAGTTCATCGTAGAACGCGTGATGAATTTGAAATCACTCGTCATATCATGGAAAACAACCTCTCTGTACTCTGGGTGAATGCCTTTTTTCATTATTATAAACGTTAATTAACCTTAATTTCTCAATCGGACTGCAAATTTAACAACAATTTCTAAATTTGAAACGCTACTAACCAAATTATTTTGCCCTTACCCTAAAATATTCTGCTACTGTAAATTATCTTCTAACTTTGCTTTGCTACAGCACTCCCAAACTATGACACACGCCTCACAACACCAGATACTGGACCAGACACAGATAGCGCAGAAAGTAAAGCGCATGGCCTACGAGATATACGAGCACAACTTTGAAGAGCAGGAACTGGTGCTGGCCGGCATTCACGAAAAAGGAACCATACTTGCCGATATGCTGGCCACGCAACTGCGCAGCATTTCGCCGATAAACGTGCAGCTGCTAACTATAAAACTAAACAAGGTGAGCCCCCTGGAGTCGCCGGTAGTGTTGACGCCCGAAACTATAACTATAGCCAACAAAGTGGTAATTATAGTAGATGATGTACTGAACACCGGCAAAACGCTGGCTTATACCTTAAACTCTTTTCTGCCCCAAAATCCGAAAAAGGTAGAGATCGCCACACTGGTTAACCGCCACCATACGCTGTACCCGGTTGCATCAACTTACACCGGTTTATCGCTGGCTACTACCCTGCGCGAACATGTGGAAGTGGTGTTAAAAGATGAGGTAGCGGCGTATCTGCATTAAGATTAGTTTGTGAATATAAATACAAACTATACAATTAGACATATTAACCCAACAAACCTTTAGCCCATGACTTCAAAAGACGAATACCTGCTACAAACCTGGCCGAAACAACAGGCAAAAGGAAAAACGGCTTACATGGCTACACATTCTCTTATTTATGCGGTGCTGGTGGGCATTATTACGATACTTTTCGATCTTGGCGATGCGTCGGTTAAAGACATAATCCTGTCAAAAGAGTTCCTGGTTAAGCTGGCACTGTTTACAACTATAGGTGCGATAATGGCCAACTATAAATGGAAAACTAACACAAAAAAGTACGAAGCATTAAAGGAACAGCACGTGGGACAACCCAAACTATAACGTTAAACTATAAAATCCTGTACATCCTTTAATCCAGAAAATCCTGATTCTGACAACCTATGAAAGAGCTTTGCTTTGCTACCAACAACCGGAATAAAATTGCTGAAGTTAGCCAGATGCTGGAAGGCAAGTATAAGCTGCTAAGTTTAGAGGATATTGGCTGCCACGAAGAACTGGCTGAAGACCAGGACACCCTGGAAGGAAACTCGCGCCAGAAAGCCCAATATGTTTGGGAGAAGTATAACGTAAACTGCTTTGCCGACGACACCGGCCTGGAAGTAGATGCCCTTTGCGGCGAACCCGGTGTTTACTCTGCCCGCTATGCCGGTCCGCAACGCTCCGACACCGATAACATAAACAAGCTGCTGCACGCCCTGAAGAACGAAGACAACCGCCGCGCCCGCTTCCGGACAAGCATAACCTTATACTTAGATAACCAGCAATACCAGTTTGAAGGCATCGTGAACGGAACTATAGCCCACGAATACAAAGGCAACAAAGGCTTCGGCTACGACCCGGTATTTATACCGGAAGGCTACGAACAGACTTTTGCGGAGATGACTTCGGAAGAAAAAAATGCGATTAGTCACCGGGGCAGAGCCATGCAAAAACTAATACAATTTCTGCAGGCACAATAGAAACTATAAATTTATTGGTGCAGTTATGGTCTTGTGCGTTATAAAACCTTAATTTTGTGATCTGAAACCATAGCTTCCAATGCAAAAGCCATATATCGTCGGGATTACAGGAGGTAGTGCTTCAGGAAAAACAACTTTTTTGAACAAACTACTGACGTCTTTCTCACCTGAAAATGTCTGCCTGATCTCTCAGGATAATTATTACAAATCGCGCGAACACCAGACATCTGATCTGAATGGTGTTACAAATTTCGACCTTCCATCCTGCATCGACGACGAAGCCTACGCCCACGATGTACTGCGGGTGAGCCAGGGCGAAACCGTTTACCGCACCGAGTATACCTTTAACAACCCGAACATTATACCAAAGCAACTGGAGTTTAAACCGGCTCCTATAGTTGTAGTAGAAGGTATTTTCGTGTTTTATTTTGAGGAGATAGCCAAGCTGCTGGACCTGAAAGTATACATCGATGCCAAGGAATACATAAAACTGCAGCGCCGTATCGTGCGCGATAAAGTAGAGCGCGGCTACGACCTGGACGATGTACTTTACCGCTATACCAACCACGTAGCCCCAACCTACGAAAAGTATATAAAGCCCTACAAAAACGACGCAGATATCATCATCCCGAACAATAACAACTTCGAGAAAGGGCTGGAAGTATTGACTACCTTCCTGAACGCTAAGATAAAATAAGCATGAAGCACAAGTTCGCAGTTATAGGCCTTGGTATTTTCGGAAACTCTATTGCCCGTACGCTGGCAGAGCGCGGCGCAGAAGTGCTCGCTATAGATAACGAAGAAGACCACGTAGATGACATTAAAGACGATGTAGCCTATGCTGTAGCACTTGATGCAACCGATATTCGTGCCATGGAAGCCCAGAACATACAGGACATGGATGCCGTGATTGTGGCCATCGGCGAAGACTTTGAAGCGGTGCTTATAACAACGGCTAACCTGCAGGAACTTAA
The DNA here is from genome assembly GCF_010119545.1 of Pontibacter fetidus. Classification (GTDB taxonomy): domain Bacteria; phylum Bacteroidota; class Bacteroidia; order Cytophagales; family Hymenobacteraceae; genus Pontibacter; species Pontibacter fetidus. Next base: position 12,824 of record NZ_JAAEAA010000033.1, read on the forward strand.
CGTAAAGCGAATTATTACCCGTGCCTCTAACAAGCAACAGCGCCGCATCCTCGAAAAAATGGGCGTGCAGGAAATTCTGTCGCCGGAAGGGGAAGTTGGCAAAACCGTAGCTGAGCGCCTGCTGCAGCCAAGTATACGCACCTTTTTACCGCTGCCCGACAACTACGAGATTGTAGAAATAAATACGCCGCGCGGGGTTGCCAACAAAAGCCTTTCAAAAATATCGCTCCGCGAGAAGTATAACCTCAACATGATAACTATAAAACGTTTTTTTGAGGAGATACAGGACGGCAAACCAACCCAGGTAGAGCACATTATTGGTGTACCAAAAGCAGATACCATCATTTACCCTTCTGATATCCTGATCCTGATCGGGAAGAAATTTGATATAAAGCGATTTATAGAAGTAAACCGCTAAGGATTTTATTTTTACAGGAAAGCAGTTACATTTGTAACTATAGATGCCGCAAACTAAAACGATAGCACAACACTTCAGATATCTTTTGATGTCGGTAACCCTGCTTTGGGCGCTTATGCTCAATGGCCAGGAAGTGCGTGCCTATACCTTGCCGGCAACCACTAACACAGAGCAGGGACCATCTAAAATTTCCCATGCCCCTGTAAAGAAGACAGTTGTAAAACAGAAGGTATCGCTGGAGGCTACCACCTCTTTTGTTACCCTAAACCTGCAACAGGCTACTCTGCCTGCACCATTTCCTGTTTTTGCAGCCCCAACCGACGATATGCTGCCTGCTCAAACCAGCCTGCCTGCAGGTAATGGTTTTGTTGCACAGCTCTTTCCGGTAACCATACAGCCCAACGCTCCTTAGGCTATAGTTTATACTCCCGTATTTTCTTAGAAACGGCGTTTCCGGCAAGTTTATACTTTCTGCGGAACGCGACGTGCAGGCATTCAGTTATACTTACATCCCTACTGATTTGCAGACACTTATACTTTTGTAACCTAACAATCTATTCCAAATTTTTATTTAACCAATGCGTAACAAATCGTTAATCATCACGCTGACAGTTATTGTATCGGCTTTGTGTCTTTACTTCCTGTCGTTCTCGTTTGTTGCCAACAATGTGCAGAAGGATGCCGAGGCATTTGCCACTGACGCACAGGGCAACGTAAACATGGACAAAAAGCAGACCTACCTCGACTCTATCTGGAAAGAGCCTGTGTTTATGGGCTATACTTACCAGGAAATTAAAGAGAACGAGCTTGGCCTGGGCCTTGACCTGAAAGGTGGTATGCACGTGGTACTGGAAGTATCGCCTGTAGAGATCATCAAGTCTATGTCTGGCAACAGTAAAGATCCTAACTTCCTGAAAGCCCTGGCCCGTGCGCAGGAACTGCAGAAGAACAGCCAGGAAAGATTTACAAAACTATTTGCGCAGGCTTACCGCGAAGTAGAGCCAAATGGCAAGTTAAGCCGTATTTTCTCTAACACTGCCAACCGTGGCAAAATCAGCTACGAGTCCACAAACGACCAGGTAATTGATGTGATTGACCAGGAAGTAGAAGACGCTATCGGTCGCTCATTCAACATTCTGCGTACCCGCATCGATAAATTCGGTGTAAACCAGCCAAACATTCAGCGTCTGAAAGGTAGCGGTCGTATCCAGATCGAATTACCAGGTATCGACAACCCGGAGCGTGTGCGTAAACTGTTATCAGGTATGGCTAACCTGGAGTTCTGGGAAGTATGGAACCCACAGGAAACCGGCCCATACTTTATGCAGCTGAACGAGTACCTGAAAAACCAGGAAAAAGCTGGTAACCTGAACCTGAAAGAAGAAGCTGCTCCTGCTAAAGATGCCCTGGCATCTGCTGCTGCTAAAACAGACTCTGCTACTGAAGCCGACCCACTGGCACAAGCTGCTGCTACTACCGACTCTACAAAAGCCGTAGCTAAAACTGACTCAGCTAAAAAAGCTGCTGATGCCTTAGCTGCTACTGACTCTTTAGCTAACCAGGCTGGCCCGCTTGCCCGTTTATTCACGCAATTGCCAAATGGCCTTGGTGCTAACGTACGCGATACGGCCAAGATTAACGATATTTTCGCAAGACCGGAAGTACAGGCGATCTTCCCTCCTAACATGAAGTTCCTTTGGGCTGTAAAGCCAATTGTTGGTGATAACCGCCAGGAGTTTGTAGAGCTTTATGCTGTTAAAAAAGGTCGCGATGGCAAAGCACCACTTGGTGGCGATGCGATCAACGATGCACGTCAGGATTTTGACCAGCAGGGTCGCCCTGAAATTACTATGACCATGAACCCGACAGGTGCTAAGAAATGGGCACGTTTAACGGGTAACAACGTAGGCCGTCAGGTAGCTATCGTATTGGATAACTATGTATATTCTGCACCGGTTGTACAAGGTGAGATTTCAGGTGGCAACTCTTCTATCTCTGGTAACTTCACTATAGAAGAAGCGCAAGACTTAGCAAACATCCTGAAAGCTGGTAAGATGCCGGCTCCAACACGTATCGTGGAAGAAGCTATCGTAGGTCCGTCACTGGGTCAGGAAGCTATTAACCAGGGTCTGCTTTCTACATTAGCTGGTCTTGTTATCGTAGTTGTTTTCATGATGGCATACTATAGCCGTGGTGGTTTGATCGCTGACTTAGCCCTTGTGTTCAACGTATTCTTTATACTTGGTATACTTGCACAGTTCAATGCGGCGCTTACCTTGCCTGGTATTGCCGGTATAGTACTTACACTTGGTATGGCCGTGGATGCGAACGTACTGATATTTGAGCGTATGCGCGAAGAGGCCAGAAAAGGTCTTCCGATCCGTGAAGTGATCAACAAAGGTTACGACAAAGCATTTATCACTATTCTGGATGCCAACGTAACTACGTTCCTGGCTGGTTTTATACTTTACTTCTTCGGTTCAGGTCCTGTAAAAGGCTTCGCTATCACGTTGATGTTAGGTATAGTTACCTCTTTCTTTACATCAGTATATATTTCCCGACTACTAGTTGAAGTGAGCTTCCAGAGAGCCGGTAAACTGTCGTTCTCGAATGCATTTGCTGAGAGAATGTTCCAGAACGTGAAGTTTGATGTAATGAAGTGGAAAAAGCCTGCTTATGCCTTCTCACTGGCTATCATTGTATTCGGTTTTGTGGCAATGGCGATAAAAGGACCAAACCTGGGTGTAGACTTTAAAGGTGGCCGTTCTTACATTGTAGAGTTTAACAAAGCTGTTCCGGCATCTGATGTGCGAGCTGCCCTGGTTGATAATTTCCAGGAAGCGGGTACTGAAGTAAAAACGTTTGGTGCCTCTAACCGCGTTAAAGTAATTACAAGCTGGTTAGCCGATGACGAAAGTGTACAGGCTGATGAGCAAGTGAAAGCAGCGTTGGATGCAGGTTTGTCTGAATATAGCAGCCTGAGCCCGAAAGTGCTGAGCTCTTCTAAAGTAGGTGCAACTATGGCCGACGACATTCAGAACACAGCTGTTATTGCGCTTATACTTGCCCTGGTGGGTATCTTCATTTACGTAATGTTCCGTTTCCGTAACTGGCAGTTCTCGCTGGGCGGTGTGGTAGCCTTGTTCCACGACTCCCTGATGATCATTGCTGTATTTGCTATACTTGACCTGTTTGGCATCTCTTATGAAATGGACCAGGTATTTATTGCAGCGATCCTTACCATCATCGGTTTCTCTATTAACGATACCGTGGTAATCTTCGACCGTATCCGTGAGTACATGGACCTTGATCCGCGTAAACACATCAGAGACGTAATAAACCCTGCCCTGATCGATACATTCAGCCGTACAATCATTACCTCGGCAACTGTATTTATGGTGGTGTTGGTACTGTTCATCTTTGGTGGCGAAGTGCTTCGTGGTTTCTCGCTTGCCATGCTGATCGGTGTTGTGTTCGGTTCTTATTCATCCCTGTTTATTGCTGCTCCAATTGTAGTAGATACCATGAAGAACGATAAGAAAGCAGTTGCGGCTCCGCAGCCAACAGCAAAAAAAGTTAGCTAAGCAAAAGCTATAGTTTATAATCAGAAAGCCCGGGGCAAGCGCTCCGGGCTTTTTTGTTTTTGTAACTAAACCTATAGTTAACCTAATTGGTTAATTGACTTTCGCCTGGTGCTGGTATCTGACCGGTGACGCACAGTGTGCTCGAGTCTGTGAACTGGCTTGGTTATAGTTGTTTTATAGTTGAGGAGACACAAGATATTGCAGCTTTAATCCGTTAGTCAAAACATTTTATCCAGACCCCTTAAGCTATAGTTCGGAAACAAAAAAGCCAGCACTTGTGCAGTGCTGGCTTTTTATACTTTATAGTTTCAGGTATTAGATTGTAACACCGTCTGCAACTACTTCTTTTACTTCAGGCACCATACGCTTCAGCAGGTTCTCGATACCGGCTTTAAGCGTTACGGTAGCAGATGGGCAACCGCTGCAAGAACCCTGCAGGTGTACTTTTACTACGCCATCGTTATACGACTTGAAAGAGATGTTACCACCATCCTGTTCTACAGCTGGGCGCACATAGTTATCAAGCAAATCAATTACTTTTTTAATGATGGCAGCATCACCTTCCGATGTTTCGCCAGTTGCATCAGACTCAGTAGCTTTAGGAGCCGCCGAAAAACCTTCGACAAAGGCAGGGCCACCCGCCTCTACATAAGACTTCAGGAAGGTGCGCAGCTCAGGTATAATTTTAACCCATTCCAGGTTAGTAGTTTTGGTTACTGTTACAAAGTTACTTGCAATGAACACACGCGAAACATAATCGAAGTTAAAAAGCTCCTGCGCTAAAGGCGAATCTGCAGCACTCTCCAGATCCGGGTAATCTACGCTCTGGCCATCTGGCAGCAACTGCACGTTCATTACAAACTTCATTGATTCCGGGTTCGGGTTAGCCTCAGCATACACCGACACCATTTTTTCTTTATTTTCTGTCATGGAAATCTATGTTTTAATTAAAACTTTGGACCAAGCCTTAAAGTTTCCAAAATTAGGTAATATTTCTAAGAAGTAAAGAAATACAAGCATAGTCTTAAACTGCATTAATCAAACAAAATACATCATATTTTTACTTCTAAATAGCATATAAGCCCAGATACTCTATCTTTGCTTTGCAACCAACTACATCAGCACAGCCTGATAAAGCACAAACAACCATGCTAAATAACTTTATTCTGCTCGCGCAGGCGCAACACCAATTGCCTGGCTTCATGATTATCCCTTTTCTGCTGCTTATAGGCATGATAGCCGCAGGCCCCATTTTTTTCGGACACTTCTGGGAACACAACTATAAAAAAGTAGCTGTAGTGCTCGGGCTAACCGTGCTTACCTACTACCTGTTTGTGCTACAAGATGTGCACATGCCCATACATACGTTGTTTGAATACGCTTCCTTTGCTATACTTTTAAGCTCTTTATACATTGCGGCTGGTGGTATCTATATTAATGTAAATGCCCGGGCAACACCCGCCATGAATGTGGCTTTGGTAGCGCTTGGTGCCGTGTTGGCAAACCTGGTAGGTACCACTGGTGCCTCGTTGTTGCTTATCCGTCCGTTCATCCGCCTGAATGTGCACCGTATCAAAGCTTACCAGATCGTATTCTTTATTTTTATAGTTAGTAACGCCGGTGGTTTGCTTACACCGCTTGGCGATCCTCCGCTGTTTATCGGTTTCCTGAAAGGCGTGCCGTTCTTCTGGACATTGCAGCATTTATTTGTTCCCTGGATGATAGTTATCGCATTGCTTTGCCTTGCCTTTTACCTGGTAGACAGACGTAATAAAGAAACCTATACTCCGCGCCCTGAAGTACTGGCAAAAGTAGAAGAGCGCACGGAGTTTTATATCAAAGGCAAGCGCAACCTGGCATGGCTCGCAGTTATTATAGGCGCCATCTTCCTGGACCCGAATGTGATTGAAGGGTTGCCGCACATTGCGTATGATGGTAATAAATTCTCTTTCCTGCGCGAGATCATCCAGCTATCTGCTGCATTTGGCTGCTACCGTTTCTCTAGCAAAACAGCGCTGGCAGGTAACCAATTTAACTTTCACCCGATTCTGGAAGTAGTGTTCCTGTTCTTTGGTATTTTCTTTACCATGATGCCTGCCCTGCAACTTTCTGCTGAAATTGCTTCTTCGCCGCAGTATGCGCAGTATATTACACCAAACTTCCTGTACTGGGCAACGGGCTCACTTTCTGGCTTCCTGGACAATGCACCAACGTATGCTAACTTCCTTTCTTTAGGTATGGCCAAGTATGACATGGCACACAACAGTGTAGTAGAAGTACGCCAGTTTGCCACCGGCACTGGCACCGACCCGATTACACTCACTCTGCTGGAGGCTATCTCGCTGGCATCGGTACTATTTGGTGCATTCACATATATCGGTAATGGTCCTAACTTTATGGTTAAAGCCATCGCAGAGAGTGCTGGTATTAAAATGCCGTCATTCTTTGGCTACGTGTTCCGTTACTCTATTCCGTTCCTGTTGCCAATTTTAGTTATTATCTGGTACCTGGTAGTGCACCTGCAGTTATTTTAAACTATAGTTTATACTTCATAAAAGAGCCGCAGCTGTAATCAACTGCGGCTCTTTTGTTTATACTTGATGATTACCTTAAATCAAGCTTATACTTTATTGGCTTTCTGGCGAAGTATAAAATCAGCTAACACCAGAGCGGCCATGGCATCAACTATAGGTACGGCACGCGGCAACACACAAGGGTCGTGGCGGCCTTTGCCCTGAAGCGTTACTTCCTCACCGGCATCGTTTATAGTTGTTTGTGGCTGAAGTATAGTTGCTACCGGTTTAAAGGCTACGTTAAAGTAAATATCCTGCCCGTTACTGATACCACCCTGTATACCTCCCGAGTGGTTGGTGCGGGTCTTTACATTGCCTTGCGCGTCAGTATAAAATTCATCGTTGTGCTCAGAGCCGCGCAGCTTTACACCTTCAAACCCGCTGCCGTACTCAAAACCTTTTACGGCATTTATACTTAGCATCGCTTTACCCAACTCTGCATGCAGCTTATCAAAAACAGGTTCTCCTAAACCAACCGGCGCCCCCTGAATAACGCAGGTTACTACACCGCCAATGGTATCCAGGCTGTTACGGGCATCCTCTATCAAACCAATCATTTTGGCAGCAACAGTGCCATCCGGGCAGCGCACCTTGTTCGAATCTATCTTTCCGAAATCGAGTTTACTGTAATGCTTGCGCAATTTTATACTGCCTACCTGCGATACATAGCCGTTTATAGTTATGCCATACTGCTGTAACAACTTGGCTGCTACGGCACCTGCTGCTACGCGGGCTACGGTTTCGCGGGCAGAGCTGCGGCCGCCGCCCCGGTAATCGCGGGTGCCATACTTGGCGGTGTAAGTATAATCGGCGTGTGATGGGCGGAATGCGTGTTGAATGTGGCTATAGTCGTGGCTGTGCTGGTCTTTGTTGTTTACCACCAGGGCAATGGGTGTACCCGTGGTTATACCTTCAAAAATACCTGAAAGTATCGTTACCTTGTCTTCTTCCTTGCGGGGTGTGGTAATATCTGACTGACCGGGACGGCGGCGGTCTAAAGCAGTTTGTATCTCATCTATACTTATCGCCAGGCCTGCCGGACATCCGTCTATTACTACGCCTACCGCCGGGCCATGCGACTCGCCAAAAGTGGTTATCCTGAAAAGCGTACCGTAGGTATTGCTCATAATTTTCTTTTCTTAATAAATATAAAACCCGAAACCGCTAATAACACCACCAGGATGATGTTAGTATACCGCCGGATATCGTCGAACTGGTGCAAACTTACAAGTGTGTCATCTTCATTTTCGATGATTTTGTAGAACGAGCCCAGGTCACGGGACAGCACCAGCGCATCGGTATCGCGGGTACCGGTTACAGCTATAGTTAGCGTCGGGCGCAAGGTATCGTAGCGGGCTGCAACCGGGTCAAAATATATCCACTGCATTACGTTGTGCAACTTATAGGTACCGGGCTCGCGGGGCAATACCGTATAGCTAAAGCTTTTGGAACCTTGCACACGGCCTGCACGGCGGGTTATATCCTGGTACACATCGGGTGGGTAAAAGTCCAGGGCTGTTTGTTCTTCGGGTACGGGCGGCATAATAGCGGCCAGGTTCCCCTCCCCCTCTACCCTAAAAAGGTAACTGAAGCTTTTATTTACCTGAACACTTTTACCGGACAATTTTTCGACTAACCTATAGGTACCAACCGGCACGGCATCGCGGAGCGGGTGTGGTGGCAACTGTTTTACTTTTATTTCGCGCTCGCGGGCAAAGTATGTTTTGTAGCCCTCCTGCCGCTCACTGTTGAGCAGGTTCGGTTTTTTGGCTACTTTATACTTCAGCATTTTAAGCGATAGCTGCGGAAACTTTATAGGCTGCAGGTTTATGGGGTACAATACGGCTTCGTATAGTTTAAACCGGAGGTATGGCTTACCCTCTACGGTTACATTTTCCGGGGCAATCTCTGTAAACTCAAATGACTCTTCCCACACATTAGGCTGCTGAATTTGCTTCAGTATAGTTGCTATCTGGTTATTAAAGTCATAGAAATCGAGCAATTGCTGGTCTTCGGCTGCCAGGTAAAAGTATAAGGCTGCTGTAAACCCTTCGCCTACATACACCTCATCTTTGTTGGTATAAAGCGTCAGGAAGGCATTGTCGTCTTTTTCGATGTATTCGGGCTGGGCATCTATCTTTGTTTCGGGCGCTTCGTCGGGTGTTATCAGGTCAGGTATATTAATGCCCGGCGTTGTGGCTGTTGCTATTGGCTTTACAACTATAGTTGTGCCCGGCGACTGCACCGTTTGCCCGTTGACTTTCATGCTAAAGGGTTTCAGCACAAATTCACCTTCGGCCAGCGGGGCATAATTCTGGTAAACCGTGAGTATTTTGGTAGTAGAGCCGCTGGTAATAATGGTCTCGGTAGAAGAATACTTGCTGCTCTTTTTAAACCCCTCAATCTCGGGGAAGGGACTATAGTCTTTCAGCACCTGGTCGTGTAGCTGAATACCGATAGTGTAGTATTGGTTTAGTGGCAACGGGCTTTTACCTAACGCAATACTTACCTGCTGCGCCAGCAATGTGCCGGGCAATAAAAGCAGCAAAAATAAGGTTACAAGTATATAGCGCATTATTTATTTAAAAAGGTCGGAAACACCCAAAGCAAATTTAGCATTTTTTGCACTTAATATACTGCCTGGTTTAGCGGCCCCTGGCTTATTATAGTTTAAAACAATGTATCGCTATACTTGAATGCAACCTTTAGCGCTGAAACAAGCTCTATAGTTTAGAGACTATAAAAGATTTATTTCAGCTACTTCTATAGTTGGTTGCAGGGCTTTTTTAAACAAAAGCGTACATCAGAAGTTTTAAAGGCACTATAACTGGTGTTTAAACTATGATACTAAAAGATGTATGTACCTGATGGTGAGCACATGGGAAGTTAGAGCAGAAAAATCTTACTTACTTATATAATTATTTTACCATAAAATTAGACTGATATAGTTCTATCGTTGTAACTTTTCGGGCCATAATCGTACTAACAAATAACTTATAGATCATTCAGATCATCTTTACAATTACTGAAATGTTGGAATATGTAAAAACCATTTTGCTGAAGGTTAGCTTCGACAAAATGTTGTTTGAGAAGGAACTCAGAAAAGCTTTTAAAGTGCTTGTTGCAGATGAACTGCAGCAGCTTAAACAATGGTGTTACGACCAGTTTTCTGGCAGATACCTGTTCATCCTGAACCGCGTGTTTAACAGAATGCAGATAGCTTAGGCTAGCTCCGGATTTTCCTGCACAAATTTAATGTTGCGCAATAACCCGTTGTAGCCCGTCCGTTTTACTGCCGATTTTTTGAACAGCTGCGAGAATACTTCGTGGGTAAGCTCTTGCCAGTCTGTAGTTTTCAGATTTTTAAGGTCGGGATGCGGCGCAAATGCTGGTTCGTTGTGTGGCTTACTGAAACGGTTCCAGGGGCACACGTCCTGGCAAATGTCGCAGCCAAATACCCAGTTGCCAAACTTCCCATCCATTTCCTGAGGTAGCTGGTCTTTTAACTCTATGGTAAAGTACGAAATGCATTTGCTGCCATCTACCAAATAAGGCGCAACTATAGCATCGGTCGGGCAGGCATCCAGGCACTTGGTACAGCTACCGCAATAATCTTTTATAGGCCCGTCGTATTCCAGTTCCAGGTCAATGATCAGCTCGGCTACAAAGTTAAAGCTACCCACTTGTGGGGTTATCAGCAGCGTGTGTTTGCCCACCCAGCCTAGCCCACTTTTAGCCGCCCAGGCCTTATCCAGCACCGGAGCCGAATCAACAAAGCAACGGCCGCCTACTTCACCTATAGTTTCATTTATATAATCCAGCAGCGTTTTAAGCTTGTCTTTTATTACAAAGTGGTAATCGGTGCCGTAAGCGTATTTCGATATTTTGAGCGTGTTCTCGTCGGGCTGTTGGGTTTCTTTATCAGGATAGTAATTGAGCAGCAACGACACCACAGACTTGGCTCCATCAACTAACAGGCGCGGGTCCAGGCGTTTATCGAAGTGGTTTTCCATGTAATGCATTTGGCCATGCATGTTCTGCTTCAGCCAGTTTTCCAGGCGTGGTGCTTCCTCTTCCAGAAAATCAGCCTTAGAAATACCGCAATACATAAAGCCCAGTTCCTGCGCCTTTTGCTTAATAAGATATGTGTGGTGTGCTTTATTCAATTTGATACTATGCAGCTATAGTGATACTTGTGCTGCTATACTTTCAGAAGAACAAAAGTACAGCAAAATAAATCCAAGTGCAGCTTTTTAAAATAACTGAAGTTAGTAACTCATCTGTTACCTGGCGCGAATCTCAAGATTCGTGACTTGTAATGAATGTTGAGTTTCAAACTCAACTGGGCCAGAGGCCCAGCTATAGTTTGTCACGAGCGAGGACGCTCGCGCCATGAAGGTAGACAAGTATAAATCCTGTCCATCCATTCAAATCCTGTAAATCCTGATTCAGACAATCAAAAAGAGCAGACCAAATGGCCTGCTCTTTTGCTATACTATAATTTATACTTATTCCTGATCAAACAAGCCACCAGAGGCCTGCGCATGTTGCGGCGGAATTTTGCCTAAGTGCCTGTAAGCAGCTTCGGTAGCTTCGCGACCACGGGCGGTGCGCTTAATGTAACCCTCCTGAATCAGGAACGGCTCATACACTTCCTCAATGGTTTCTGCTTCTTCGCCGCAGGCCGTAGCTATAGTTGAGATACCAACCGGGCCACCTTTATACTTATCGATGATGCAGGAAAGGATGCGTTTGTCCATATCATCCAGACCGTTATGATCCACATCCAGTGCATTCAGGGCAAAGCGTGCGATTTCCACATCAATAGTACCATTGCTTTTTACCTGGGCAAAGTCGCGGGTACGGCGCAGTAGGTTGTTGGCAATACGCGGCGTACCACGGCTACGGCGGGCAATCTCGAAAGCAGCATCGTCATGAATAGGCGCACCTAGTAACGCTGACGAACGCTTTACAATCGAGGTTAGCAGTTCTGCATCGTAATACTCCAGACGGCTGTTAATACTGAAACGGGCACGCAATGGCGCAGTAAGTAAACCGGAACGCGTAGTTGCACCAATCAGCGTAAACGGATTCAGGCTAATTTGTACAGAACGCGCATTCGGACCAGAATCGAGCATGATGTCGATCTTGTAGTCTTCCATGGCTGAGTACAGGTACTCCTCCACGATCGGGTTCAGGCGGTGGATCTCATCGATAAAAAGTACATCGTTCGGGTCGAGGTTGGTTAGCAAACCAGCTAAGTCGCTTGGCTTATCCAGTACCGGCCCGGAAGTCATTTTTATACCTGAATCCAGCTCTGAGGCAATAATATGTGATAAGGTCGTTTTACCAAGTCCGGGAGGGCCGTGCAGTAACACGTGGTCCAGGGCCTCGCCACGGCGACGAGCCGCCATTACAAATATCTTCAGGTTCTCCACCACCTTCGCCTGCCCGGTAAAATCCGAGAAACTAAGCGGACGGAGTGCCTTGTCAATATCGCGTTCGGCTGGCGTCATGTGCTCTTTTTCGCCAGTGAGATAATCTTCTCTCATTCTTCTGTTTTATACATTAAAATCAGTTTCTGCTCTACCTAAACCTAACAGTTTAAGCATCGCTTTCGCTCCATTTACACCTACGAATTTACTGATTTTTGCTAATTATTTTATAGTATTTCACTATAAATCTAATATCATTAGCAAAACTCCACATTTAGCAGTAAAATACATGTAACCAACGTATGCAGCGCTAACAACTTTATACTTTATGCATCCAGAGCCCCCGAAAATTACCAGCCACGCCTTTTTCAGCCCCGGCGAAGATTGCCTGAATGCCATAATCAGCGCAATTGATTTGACTCAGCAATCAATGAAGATATGTGTGTTCACGATAAGCGATGATCGCATTTCAGATGCTATAGTACGGGCCTACCAGCGTGGTATAAGTATAAAGATCATCACTGACAACTATAAATTACATGACCTTGGCTCGGATATAAAAGAATTGGCAAAAATAGGGTTGGAAGTATGGGTTGACAAAACTAAAAGCCACATGCACCACAAGTTCGCTATTTTTGACGAAGTGCGCGTGCTTACCGGCAGCTATAACTGGACGCGCAGCGCCGCCATGTATAACCACGAAAACATTGTTATTACCGATAACCTAACTATAGTTCAGGACTTTAGCAGAGAGTTTGACAGGCTTTGGACGGACATGGTAAAGTATAACCCGGAAGTTAATTAGTCTGAATCAGAATTTCCAGGATTTTAGAATGATGGACTGGATTATAACCTATTAACTTTCTAAACACTGGCGCGAGCGTCCTCGATCGTGTCGAACTATAGTTGGGCGTCCCACCCAGTTGGATTGTAAATCCAACATTATAATTGAGTCACGGATCACAGATCCGCGCCAGCAAAAAGGAAGTATCCGCTTTAGAAATTCATCCCCCTCCCCCCTTCAAAGGGGGACTTTTCAAATCCTGTCCATCATTATAAATTCTGCAAATCCTGATTCAGACAATAAAAAAGGCAGCTACTCACGCAGCTGCCTTTCTCTACTTTAAAGCCCTCCCTTGTTTTTAGGGGAGGGTTGGGAGAGGTTCTATTTAAACGCCTGAATGCCGGTAATATCCGCACCGGTAATCAGTAAGTGAATATCGTGTGTACCTTCGTAAGTAATCACCGATTCGAGGTTCATCATGTGGCGCATGATCGGATACTCGCCGGTAATGCCCATACCACCATGTATCTGACGTGCTTCTCTCGCAATATGCAAAGCCATATCTACGCTGTTACGTTTTGCCATTGATATCTGCTGCGTAGTTGCTTTACCTTCATTCATCAGGGTTCCTAAACGCCATACCATCAGCTGCGCTTTTGTAATTTCGGTCAGCATTTCGGCCAGTTTCTTCTGTGTTAACTGGAAGCCGCCGATTGGCTTGTCGAACTGGATACGCTCTTTGCTATACTTCAGCGCTGATTCGTAGCAATCTATGGCAGCACCTATAGCACCCCATGAAATACCATAACGGGCAGAATCGAGGCAGCCGAGCGGACCACGCAGGCCGTCTACATTTGGCAGCAGGTTTTCTTTCGGCACTTTCACGTTATCAAACACCAGTTCGCCGGTGCAGCTGGCGCGTAAGCTCCATTTATTATGGATTTCAGGCGTCGTAAAGCCTTCCATGCCACGCTCAACTATAAGCCCTTTTATACGACCTTGTTCGTTCTTAGCCCAAACAACCGCTACCTGGCACTCCGGAGAGTTGGATATCCACATTTTAGAACCGTTGAGCAGATAATGGTCGCCCATGTCTTTGATGTTGGTTACCATACCACCCGGGTTAGAGCCGAAATCCGGTTCTGTTAAACCGAAACAGCCCAGCCACTCGCCGCTTGCCAGCTTTGGCAGGTACTTTTTGCGCTGCTCTTCAGAACCATACTTATAGATCGGGTACATTACCAGCGAACCCTGCACCGAAGCCGTAGAACGCATACCTGAATCGCCACGCTCAATTTCCTGCATGATGATACCGTAGCTGATGTAGTCTAATCCACCGCCGCCATACTCGGCTGGTATAGTTGGACCGAAAGCGCCTACATCACCAAACTTTTTCACGATCTCAGATGGGAAATGTGCATCCTGTGCCCATTGCTCAATCTTAGGAGATATCTCGCGCTTCACAAAGTCACGCATGGTCTGGCGTATAAGGATATGCTCTTCTGTAAGTAAGTCGTCTATGTTAAAGTAGTCAGGGGCTCCTGCCGGTTCGTAAGCCATAGTTTTGGTTTAAAAGGTTTTGAGAAAGGGTAATACGCAAAGATAAAATTAAATCAGGATTTTCAGGATTAAAAAGGATAAACAGGATTTATGGATTATCAAGTAATTGGAAACAGTATCTCAATGCTTTTGCTGGCGCGAGTTCAATGTCATTAAGTTAAGGGTTTTATAGTACGTTCTTTCTGTTTTTCATCAGGATAGGTGTCTTTCGGTGCCGATACTTATCTTTCTGTCGTGGATACTTTCTGTTTGGTCTGACTGGTTCTACATG
>NZ_JAAEAA010000034.1 GCF_010119545.1 Pontibacter fetidus
TTCTATCTGACTGACAACAGCCAGTTTAAAGCCTAAGGGGTAGTCCCGACGCGTGCGCCTGGTGCACCCTGTTTCTTCTTTTCCTTTCATAAGTCTAAATAGTGTCAACTTATTTCAGGACGATACAAGTTAAAACAAAAAGCCCGGCTGCAAAGTCGGGCTTTTTGTTTATAGTATCTCCTGCAACTGGCTCAGGCAATGGATTTCGTAAGTAGGTTTTGGCTTGAGTTTGGCTTTCGTTTTTTCAGGGTTAAAGTATACCTGGTCTATACCTGCCAAACGGGCGCCTTCTACATCACATTCAATGTTGTCACCGATCATCAGGCATTCCTCAGGATTTACGTTTATGCGCTCCAGTGCGTGCTCAAACATGCGTTTGTCCGGTTTTTTGTAACCGCAGCACTCCGATGTAACTACTTCCTTAAAATAGCCATGCAAGTTAGAGGCCGACATTTTTATAGCCTGTACTTCTTTAAAGCCATTGGTAATAATGTGCAGGCCATACTTGGGCTGTAAATATGCCAGTACCTCATGGGTATAAGGAAAAACAGCCGTTTTAGTAGGGCAAAGGTCGGTATATGCTTCCGATAACCCTTTTGGCACCTGGTGCGCTTCCAAGCCTAGGCCGGTTAAAGTTTTTATAAAGCGCTGCTCGCGTAGCTCCTGCTGGTTTATTTTGCCTTTGTTGTATTGGTCCCAAAGCAGGTTGTTCACAAACTTATACTTTTTATAAAAAGAGCTACTGTCGAACTTGCCAAATGCGGCCAAGTCATATTCATCAAACAGTGTATAAAGGGTTTCTTCGGAGTTCTTTTCAAAATCCCAAAGGGTGTGGTCAAGGTCGAAGAGGATGTGTGTATATGTTTTCATATGCTAAAGCTACTACGGTGAAATTAAAACGGGCTACTGCCACCTTTGTTCAGAAATTGTACCGTTTTATAGTTGAATAGTTCGCAGACCTGCCGGTTTATACAATAAAAAGTAACGGTTATAGTTATAGTGTGAGGCTTAAAAAGTTGTCCAGCGGCGGTTGTGAAGTTTATTAACGGCTAGTTCGCGGTTAGAGTAAAGTATCTGGTAAGTTTCCTGGTCTTTCAGTAAAATGCTGTCGCGCTCCAAGTAACCAAATATCTGGTTTATCAGGTCAGCGGCTTCGTCTTTTAAAGAATAATACACCCATTGGTCAAGTTTTCGGGGCGCAACAAGGCCTGCACTACGCAAATAAGCCAGGTGGCGCGAAGTTTTGGTCTGTGTAAAATCAAGCACCTGTTCGAGGTCAGAAATACACATTTCCTTGTTACGAAGGATCAGGTTGAGAATGCGTACGCGCGATTCATCGGCAAGTGCCTTAAACACCTGTTCTCCAAAAGCCAGACTAAAATGTTTTAAACGCATATTTCCGAATCCAACGCAAACAAAAATAGGCAAAAGCTGCTATAATAAAATATTATACCCTATAATTGTACTACATGAAGCCCATTACAAAAGCTATAGCCAGCCACGTGAAGTTGTACAGAATAGTAGCCATAACACTATTTATGATGTTTGCATTTGCAGCCAAGCCACACCAGGCAAAAGCACAGGGTGGCCAGCGTGTGGTGCAATTGTCGGGCTTTGTTACGATAGGCGATAGTTTATATGGTGTAAGCAGTGTAAGTGTGTTTGTGCCTAAAACCGGCCGTGGCGTACAAACCAACCGCTACGGATTCTTTTCGCTACCTGTGCTTACCGGCGATACCGTGGTTTTTAGCGCCCTAGGTTATAAAAAACAAACACTGGTTATCCCCAGAAATTACCCATCCAGCAGCTACTCTATTATAATGCAGATGCAGGAAGAAGCCATAGAGCTTGCCGAAGTAAAAGTAATACCTTGGGCCACCGAACGTGATTTTAAGGAAGCTGTTTTAGCATTAAAGTTACCCGACGAAGGCCGAACGGCTGCCAATAAAAACGTAGACCCCGAACGCCTGAGAGAGCTTTTCTCGGTAGTGCCGATGGATGGCAATGCCAACTCAAAAGTATATAACCAGCACCAGCAGATACAATCACAAAACCGTTACCTGATACCAACTATAAGCCCGTTTGCAGTACTTAAACTGCTGGATATGCTGAAAAACGGCGAGTTTAAAAAGAAGTAAATTTTAACATTATAGTTGTTCTTTGTTTGCTGCCGTAGCTATTTTGCTATCCCATTTATAGTTGCTGTTATTGGCTGTCCGGGCCAAAAGTAACTAACCATTGTCCGTTTCGTTAGTTGGCATTGTAGCTTGTGTGCGTACTATACACGCTACGCCATGCAGCAATCTGTTTTGTTGCCCACGATAAACTGACAAACTATGCTACCAGTAACAACCCTTTCCCTTAACATACCCGACACCACAAAGCCTCGCGTTGTAATTATAGGCGGTGGATTTGGTGGAATAAACCTCGCCAAAAAACTGCGCCGCCAAAACTTTCAGGTAGTAATGTTTGATAAGCAGAACTACCACGGTTTCTGGCCTCTACTTTACCAGGTGGCTACAGCTGGCCTGGAGCCCGATGCCATAGCAGAGCCACTCCGCAAACTGTTCAGCGCAGATGATTACGAAGACTTCTTCTTCCGGCTTGTTCGCGTCACAAGTATTAATCCGGTTTCCAAAGTTGTATCCACACTCATCGGCGATCTGCCTTATGATTACCTGGTAATTGCTACCGGCACTAAAACCAACTACTTCGGAAACGAGCAGATCAAGAAATTCTCTTTCCCGCTTAAAAAGATACCTGACGCCCTGAACCTGCGCAGCCAGATGCTGCAATGTTTTGAGCAGGCCAACATGACCAGCGATCCGGATTTGCGCCAAAGCCTGATGAATTTCGTGATAGTGGGTGGCGGACCAACCGGGGTAGAGTTGGCAGGCGCATTGGCCGAAATGAAAAAGCATGTTCTCCCGTACGATTACCCGGGCATGGACATCAGTAAGATGAACATTTACCTGGTTGAAGGCATGGACCGCGTGTTGCCACCTATGTCGCCGGAAGCCAGCGAAAAGACCTTTAAATACCTGAGCCAGCTTGGTGTAATAATTAAGTTAGGAACTGTGGTGGAGTCTTATGATGGAGATACCGCCGTGCTGAAGAATGGAGAGCACATCCGGACAAATACGCTTATCTGGGCTGCCGGCGTGTCTGGCGCTTTAGTAGATGGCCTGCCCCCTGAAACTGTTGAGCGTGGCCGTATACTTGTTAACGAATATAACCAGGTGCTGGGCTTCGAAGACCTTTTCGCTATCGGCGACATTGCTTTTATGAAAACGGATAAGTGGCCGAAAGGGCATCCGGGCGTAGCACAACCCGCTATACAACAAGGACAATTGCTCGGTAAAAATCTGGTGCGTATGCAGCGCAAAGAACCTTTAGAGCCATTTGAGTACACAGATAAAGGCTCGCTGGCAATTATCGGTCGTAACAGAGCAGTAGCAGATTTGCCTGGCAACATGCATTTTGGGGGCTTTCTGGCCTGGGTTATCTGGCTGTTTGTGCACGTAATGGCGCTGGTTGGTTTCCGGAATAAGTTAGTAGTTTTAAGTAACTGGGTATACCGGTTCTTTACCTACGAAAATGGCACCCGCCTCATCATCCGGCCATTTGTACGGAAAGGCGACAGGTTAAAGCAGCGTTTTTTTGATAAGTATAATGCAGAATAAACTATAAGAGCAGTGCCTTCAGGCACTGCTCTTATAGTTTATAGATGTGATATATCTTCTCCTCTTTGTCATCCCGAGCGAAGCCGAGGTATCTTATATGTCCTATAGGTAGCTATAGTTGCTACTCGAACTAGGCTATCCTTTCAAACTACTTTTATTCCCGGGAGCTCTATAAACCTACCATTTCAATCCAACTTGGCCCCCTCACGGCCGGGAGGCCCCGCCTTCGGGCATCGCGCTGCTGCCTTCTTGCTATCCTCGTGCCTCGGATTGGCTCACGCCACCGCAACAAGTCAAAGGCGCTCAACCCAAAGACTGTAATCTTTTTGCTATTGCTATAGTTTGAACCAATAAGCTCCGAGATTGATCGTGGTTGTATTTTCGTAGGGACAGGCTTCGTCTGCCTACTCTTGGACTGAAACTATAATTAACTCAGATTTCTCCTGACGTCGAAATGACAGTTGGACAAGCAGTAGCAGAAAGTCCCCCTTTGAAGGGGGCAGGGGGATGACAATCAGCAACTATGAAACTATAACGCAAACTATAGCAAAGGCAGAAAAACTCCCCTCTTGATAGTGGTTAGGGGTGTGTACTCCCTACTTGTTTTTAGGTGAGGGCTAGGGTGAGGTAAAAAACTCCCCGCCTTAGACTAACTAGAACTAAAGTTCGAAGGTAGCGAGTATAACTCTTACGGGTATGGGTAGTTGCGTAACACGAACTCTATAACTTTAGCCCAGACTCTAGCAGGAGCTTTAATCCTGAAAATCCTACGCATCCAGTGTATTCTGATTCAAACAAAAAAAGCCGCCAACTATAGTAGTTGGTGGCTTTTCAAACTATAAACAAGTCTTTTGTCTTTCGTCAAAAAACTCCTTTGTCAAACTATAAACTTATCCTATAGCCTGCTCCAAGTCTGCGATCAGGTCTTCGGCATCTTCAACACCTACACTTAGCCTGATCAGCGAGTCGCTCAGGCCGGCTTTCATGCGCTCTTCGCGTGGGATGCTGGCATGCGTCATGGTAGCAGGGTGGCCGCAAAGTGATTCTACACCACCTAACGATTCTGCCAAAGCAAAGTATTTCAGTTTTTCCAGTACGTGGGTCGCATCTTCTACCTTATCGCCTATCAGTACAAACGAGATCATTCCACCGAAATCGTTCATTTGTTCCTTAGCCACGTTGTGGTTGTTGTGGTCTTCAAAGCCTGGCCAGAAAACCTTCTCCACTTTCGGGTGATTCTTCAGGTATTCGGCAATTTTACGGCCGTTCTGGCAGTGGCGCTCCATGCGCAGGTGCAGCGTTTTTAAACCACGTAGTATCAGGAAACAGTCTTGTGGACCTGGCGTGCCACCACAGGCATTCTGTATAAAAGCTAAACGCTCGTGCAGGTCATCGTTGTTAACTATAAGCGCGCCCATTACCACATCCGAGTGGCCGCCCATGTACTTGGTCAGCGAGTGCATCACGATGTCAGCGCCTAGGTCAAGTGGAGTTTGCAGATATGGTGTAGCAAAGGTGTTATCGGCAACCAGTAGCAGGTTGTGCTTTTTGGCAATTTCAGCGCAGCCTTTAATATCAATAATGTTTAGCAGCGGGTTCGTAGGCGTTTCTACCCAGATCATTTTGGTGTTCTCGTTTACCAGCGCTTCTACCTTGCTCAGGTCGGCCATGTTGGTAAAATGGAACTTGATGCCGTAGTTCTGGAAGATCTTGGTAAAAATGCGGTAGCTGCCACCGTATAGGTCGTTCGTCGAGATCACTTCATCGCCGGGAGCTAGCAGTTTAATAACTGCATCAATGGCAGCCATACCTGAGGCAAAGCACAAGCCGTGTTTACCATTCTCCAGGGCGGCCAGCGCGTTTTGCAATTGCGTGCGGGTTGGGTTGTGTGTACGCGAATACTCATAACCTTTGTGGTCGCCGGGTGAACGCTGCACGTAAGTTGATGTCTGGTAAATTGGCGTCATGATGGCGCCTGTGGTTGGGTCTGGCTCTACGCCAGCATGTATAGCTTTTGTTCCGAATTTCATATCTATAGTTTATTTATAAACGATACTCCGCAAGTTAATAAAAATAAGAAGGATTGGTGAAACAGCATCCGGCTATAGTTCGCCAACTATAGTTTTACTTTGTAGTCCGCTAAAATCTTTTCTCCTTTGTCTTTCGTCTAATGCAAACTATACCAAACCCTGTAAGCTGATGAAGCTGATACCGCTGCTGAAAAACCTTGTCCGCGAAAATGCATCTACGTTTGTGTCGATGCTGTTGTTGGTGGTGGTACCTGTTACGGTAAGCTCTACGCTGGCAGTTTACCTGTACCAGTACCAGGACATTTTCCGGGACCTTACCATCTGGCAGCTGCTTTTATACTTTTTGGTGATCTCGGTAACTATGGCGCTGGCCCTTACTCCCACTACCTTTGTGGCGCTGGTGAGCGGCTTTTACCTGGGCTGGCAGGGCTTTCCGGGGGTGGTAGTGGCTTATGGCATTGCAGCGTTGGTAGGCTATAGTTTGGCCCGCCTGATTGACCATGGCAAAATGATGAGCTTCCTGAACCGTTTCGAAAACGCCCGCAACCTGATGCAGGAACTGCGCAACCAAAGCTGGAGCCTTATCTTCCTGACACGTATTTCGCCGGTACTACCTTTTGCCCTGATGAATTTTGTGTTGTCATTATTACAGGTAAGTCGCACCCGGTTCTTCGTAGCCAGTATAGTTGGCATGCTTCCGCGCACACTTTTCTTTTACTGGATAGGCACCCAAGCCCGCGATATAATTTCTTTATTACAAAACCCCGACAGTGGCCGCACCGGCCAGTTGCTTATGATAGGCCTGATAATCATTTCGATAGGTGGTTTATACTTCGTTTTCGACCGTGCCCTGAAGAAAGCTTTAAAGAACGCGAGCGCGAAAAATTAAAAAAATGTGTGTTTAGGGGTTGCGTTGTAAGAAAAATTGGCGTTACTTTGCATCACCAAAACGGAAAATGGTCACGTAGCTCAACTGGATAGAGCATCTGACTACGAATCAGAAGGTTAGGGGTTCGACTCCCTTCGCGACCACAACAAGCAAATGAAAGCTCTTAAGATTCAATATCTTAGGAGCTTTTTCTTTTTATTGGTAAAACATAAGTACAACATTTATTTGTTCCTTATTTAAATTAACATCTTTGCTTCCTTCTTAATACTACTGCCTGTTACTATTTCTACGGGCAAAACTTAACAGTAAATATTAATCAATTCCGAAAACAGTATTGTGTGGTGGGTAGATAGTCAGGCGTAACAAATTAAAATCAACTACATCTGCAGATGTTCTGGAGAATTTAATTTTAGCCTTTTCTAGCACTTCAGCTGCTACGTATTGCTTCATTTTCACAAATATATAGCCACTTGCTTTAGCTTCAGGATCCATATCTGTGTATTCAATATCAATTATGATATAGCTGCCATCTCCCAGTTCAAGCTTTACAAACTTTAGGTTATCCATTTTATTAACAACCTTTATAACCTTTTCCGCATCAATATAACAGGTAGTATCCATTATCTCTGGTTTATAAAATACAAGCCTTACAGTTCAAAATATTTAATTGAGTAAACTATTTCACAGCATCCTTATCCACTCTACGGCTGTCTCTCATGTTTTAAATCTTTGCTGGCAAAGATACCATTCTTTATCAGGGGTTACATGATAATATTGACTTTGTACTCTTTGATAATAACTCCTCGTTTAAAGTACTTAATTAGGCAGTTTAGACTCAGAACCCATGGCAGATGTGCATTCCAAAGAAACCCGAAGTTATAACATGTCCAGAATCAAAGGGAAAGACACTAAACCTGAGCTTCTGGTTCGTAAGTTTCTCCATTCAAAGGGGTTTAGGTTTAAACTACACGACAAGAAGCTTGCCGGTAAACCGGATATAGTACTTCCTAAATATAAAACCATTATCAATATACACGGCTGCTTCTGGCACGGGCACGAAGGCTGCAGATACCATGTTATACCTAAAACAAAAACAGAATGGTGGCTTCAGAAAATCAATGGAACTAAAGTTCGTGATAAAGAAAATTTATTAAAATTAACCCAGGATGGCTGGAAAGTTTTAACGATATTTGAATGTGAGTTGAAAGCTAATAGCAGAGATCTTACCTACGATAAAATCCTAAAGTTTATACATAGTGGCAATACCAGTAATTGATATTTTTGCAGGCCCAGGAGGCCTTGGGGAAGGTTTTAGTTCCTTGTTAGGAGAAGAGAATCAAAGGGTATTTACTATCTCTCTCTCAATTGAAAAAGATAGTGAAGCACATAAAACATTAACTTTAAGAAGCTTCTTCAGGCAGTTTCCAATAGGCGAAGTTCCTGAAGATTATTATTCATTTGTTCGCGGGGAAATAAGTATAGAAGAGCTCTACAGAAGGTACCCGGATGAGGCATCAATAGCGATACATGAAGCTTGGCAAGCAACATTGGGCAAAATCCCCAACAGTGAAGTTGATAAAAGAATAAGTGAAGCCCTTAATGGAGAAAGAAACTGGTTGTTAATTGGTGGCCCTCCATGTCAGGCATATTCAGTTGTAGGAAGATCCAGAAGACAAGAAACAGTTTTAGATGCATCAAAGGATCATAGGGTAGAGCTATACAAGCAGTATCTAAGAATACTTGCAGTTCATAGCCCAGCCGTATTTGTTATGGAGAATGTGAAAGGAATTTTATCTGCTAAGACAAAAGAAAACTCCATCTTTTCAAAAATCTTGAACGATCTTTCAAATCCGGCGGAAGCTTTTTCAAATGACACCTCTTTACCAGTAAATCATTTGCCTTGCCCTGGGTACAAGATATTTTCCTTAGTGCAAAAACCTATTCGGTATGAACTTGATGGAAAACCTGTCTACAATCATAAAGACTTTATTATTTATGCTGAAGAACACGGTATACCTCAGACACGGCACAGAGTTATTTTATTAGGTATCAGAAATGATATAGACTTCATTCCTAATGTTTTAAATAAAACTGATTACGTTGCTCTTCAAGATGTTATTGATGATCTACCTAAGTTGAGAAGTGGTCTTTCTAAGGTAAAAAAAGTTGAAGACACGGATAGCAAATGGCTTGAGTTAATACAAAATATAAATTTTAATTCAACCGAAATGCCAGAGAACTTAGATGTTTTTGAGCTTGTTCAAGATCGAATAAGTAATTTAACCCCATCTGAGCATGGCATCGGAGGCAATTTCATCCCTTGGCCCAATGTTACTTGTTCCTATAGACAGGGATGGTATCATGACCCCCAATTATTGGGTATACCAAATCATTCTTCTCGTGGTCATATGGGATTAGATTTACATCGCTATATATATGCCTCATGTTTTGGAATTTTAAAAGGTGTTTCACCAAAAATCAATGATTTTCCTATAAGCCTATACCCTCTTCACAAAAATGTAGATCAGGCAATTAACACAAAAAAATTTGCAGACAGATTCAGGGTCCAGCTTGCTGAATTTCCAGCAAAAACGGTGACTAGTCATATTTCCAAGGACGGACATTACTATATACATCCTGATCCTTTACAATGCAGAAGTTTAACAGTTAGAGAGGCCGCGCGAGTACAAACTTTCCCGGATAATTATTTTTTCTGTGGCTCCAGAACATCACAGTTTATACAAGTAGGTAATGCAGTACCTCCACTTTTAGCATATCAAATAGCAGACATAGTTGCTGATATTTTTGGGTTCATTCAATTCCAATCCGAAGAAGAATTAAATAGAGCCCATTGCGTATCTGTTTAATATTTCAAGCCATTAAATAAATATATATTAATAATTTATAATATAGTCATATATTTATATTCAAGATTATTAGAAAACTCCTTATACAATAGAGAATTAATTAAATGTCTTCATCCACTATTACTACTGGGACATCAATCCTTAGACCTAGAGCACGATTAATTAAAACAATTGGTGAAGAGTTAATAAGTAGCGATATAGTTGCGATTCTTGAATTAGTAAAAAACAGTTATGATGCTGATGCTTCTATAATAATAATAAGCTTTAGTGGACAGGTTAGAGAAATCCAAGAAGGAAAAACAATAAAAAGAATTCTTTCTAAAGAAGGTGGTACTATATCAATAACAGATGATGGCATCGGCATGTCTCTTGATACCATCCAAAATGCATGGATGGAACCTGCTACCATAATGAAAAAGAATTTAAAGCAAAGCTTAGGTAAAGGAAGAAGACATACGGGAGAAAAAGGAATTGGAAGATTTGCTTCCGCAAAATTAGCTGCAAAATTAGAGATTCTAACTCGAGAAGATAATAATGATGAAGTCATAGTAAAGTTCAATTGGCAGGACTTTGCAGATGATGAGAAGTATTTAGATCAAGTCAAATGTGATTGGGAGGTAAGACCCGCCAAAGCAATTAAAAAGCATGGGACTGCCTTGTTACTTTCAGAACTGAACTCCGATTGGGATGAAGATAAATTTAGAACATTAAAAACCACCTTATCAAGACTTATCAATCCAGTATCACCTGTTCCTGATTTTTTAATGGAATTAAACTTACCAGATCTTTTAGAAGATCTTGGTGGTGATATAGGCTCTCCCACTTCCTTGTCGACGCCATTTTATTCAATAAGCGGAAATGTAGATAATTCGGGAACTGCATATTTAAAATATAAAAGTATCAACAAAAATGAGACTGAAGATTTTAAGATAAATGTATGCAAGGAAATAAGACCTATCAGGAATATCCAAACAGGACCCTTTTCCTTTACTTTCAATGTGTGGGACAGAGAAACAGAAGTATTAAAAAAAATGGCTTCAGGTGTTGGCTCTACTGTACAAACAGTAAAACAGGATCTCAACGCGCTTGGTGGAATAAGTATTTATAGAGATAACTTCAGAGTATTACCTTATGGTGAGCCTAAAAATGATTGGCTAAGACTGGATTTAAGGAGAGTTCAAACACCAACATTAAGGATTAGTAATAATCAAATAATCGGTTACATATCTTTAAGCTTAAATAATAACCCTGATTTTAAAGACCAAAGTAATAGAGAAGGGTTGGTTGAAAGCCAAGCTTTTACAGATCTACAAGATATTATAAAAGCTATATTAAGCCAACTTGAAATTAGAAGATATTCTGAAAGAAGAGTTGATGATGTAAGTATCCCTCAGAAGAGTCTATTTTCTAATTTTAATGTCTCTGAACATTTACAAACTATTTCTAAGAGATATCCTGACGATAAACTGATTGAAGATGCTATTTTCAAAACAGAAAAATCATTAGAAGAGGGTGTAAAGAAAACTCAAGAGGTTCTGGCTAGATATAGAAGACTAGCTTCTTTGGGAATGTTGATAGACTCTGTACTTCACGATGGTAATAATCTTTTAGCTCTTTTAGATGGTGAAGTTCTACTTTTGGGCAGAGAGCTTAAAAAGCAACCTCACAATATCGAAAACATTATTAATTTCTTAGCCAATATTAAAGAACACAAAAATCTTATCTCTCAATTGTTTAAACGGCTAGAGCCATTGGGAGGACGAAGACGAGGCAAACCAAAAGATTTGGTTCTTGAAGACTCAATCAAGAATGCATTCGAATTACATAAATCTGAATTACAAAGGTTAAATATAAATTACCAAATCCCTTCTACTAAAAATTTACTAAAAATAGACGAAGGTGAACTTCAGCTAATCCTATTAAACCTTTTGCAAAACTCAATTTATTGGTTAGAAGTGCAGAATGATGTAAAAAGAGAAATAATAGTTCAAACTTCAAAAAATGAAGAGGAGCTAATTTTGATATTTAGTGACAGTGGGCCTGGAATTGAGGAAGGAAAACAAGAGATCATTTTTGATCCATACATTAGCACCAAACCTGATGGTATCGGTATTGGCTTAACAATTATAGGAGAATTGGTCGCAGAACACAATGGTGATTTAAGTCTCCTAGATAATGGTCCGTTAGAGGGAGCTACTTTTAAATTAACATTTAGAACTACATAATAATTACAATGAATTTAAAGGTATTAACTGTAGAAGACCAAGACCCAATTAGAAAACAAATACTAATGTATTTCAATGAAATGGAGATCGGGGATCATACTATTTCCATGGAAGAGGCTGAAGATTTTGATATTGGGATTGAAAAAATAAAAAATAATGATTACGATATTGTTATACTAGATCTCTGCAAAGGTGTTCCAGCAACAGAAAATCAAGAAAGGCCTGGTTATGATGTTTTGCAAACTATTCAATCACACTCCTTTACTCCTGTTGTATTTTATACTGGTTTAGCTCATACAATAAAAGAGTTGTCTTCAGATATTGTAGGTGTTGTAAACAAAAACGATGGACTTGAAACTTTAGAATCTGAAATTACAAGAATCATTCATTCTAACCTTGGACTTATTAAGAAACAGGTCTACGAACATATAAGAGTTACTTTCAGAGATTTCTTTTGGGAAGCTGTTCACGAAGAAAGCGAAGTTTTCGGCAAAGTAAAAAATGATGTATCAATCGGTTACCTATTACTTCGAAGGATAGCAAATTCACTTTCGAAAGAGGAGATTAAAAAACTCTTAAAGGATGATAAAATCAAAACTGATAAGGCTCATCCAATGGAATTTTATTTATACCCTATTAAAAGAGAGGCTGAATTTGAGTTAGGTGACATCATAAAAGTTGATGATAAATTCTATATCACTTTAACTCCAACTTGTGATTATGTACAAAGAGCTAATGGAACACGCAAGGCTACTAATGTTCTTCTTGCATCATTAGAAAACTTAGAAAACTTTAGCCAACATACTGCTTACATTAGCAATAAAAGCAATGGTAACAAGAAATCATTAGAGAAAATTCTTTCAAATAATGAATCTGATCGCTATTTTTTCTTACCAGGTACACCGTTCTTAGAAAGTAAGGTTGTGGATTTTCAAAATAAGACTATGATTTCTTATGAAAGCTTATCACAATCAAAACGAATCGCCAGACTTGATACTCCTTTTGCTCAAGCGATGCTTGCTTCTTTTATAAGGTATTATAATAGAATTGGCTTTCCAGATTTGGACACGGAATACATAATTGCTAATGTGTAATGGATTCAAATAAGTTAGCAATAATAGTATCTTATTATTTATCTAAATTCGATAAAGAAGGGTTAGCTAACATAGGATATACGACATTTAGTGAAGCTCTTCAGGACATAAGC
The DNA here is from genome assembly GCF_010119545.1 of Pontibacter fetidus. Classification (GTDB taxonomy): domain Bacteria; phylum Bacteroidota; class Bacteroidia; order Cytophagales; family Hymenobacteraceae; genus Pontibacter; species Pontibacter fetidus. The sequence goes on from NZ_JAAEAA010000034.1 coordinate 12,902, forward strand.
GTTAAATTAAATGTAAAGAGAAATTACATTAAATTTAGAAGAGATGAATTTGATCCGGTTCATCCTTGGCGTAAAGGTTGGGTTAGGCCTATGAATAAACGCCTGATTAATATTATTGAAGCATTTCAGGACGTATCTGAACCAGATTTAAGGGGAATTGTACTTGATATTCTTAATAATAAAAAAGAAATCAACGACACTTTACTCCCAATTGTTACTCCCCCTAAAATAGAGAAAGGCGTAAAAAAGTATATTCTAAGGGGGCCCACTGGAAAGCTGGCAGAGGATTATTTTATTGATAATTTCACCAATCTTGGCCTACCTATCAATGGAGAAATAATTGATACACGTGATTTAGGGTGCGGTTATGATTTTGAAATTCGTTCAGATACTAAATCTCTATTTATAGAAGTAAAAGGACTCTCAGCTATAAGTGGGGGAATACTTCTTACTAACAAAGAGTGGAAAACTGCTTTAGAAAAAAAGCATAATTACATAATAGTAATCATAAAAAATCTTGATGCTAATCCTGAAATACAATTAATATTTAACCCTGCAGCAAATCTGAATCCATCAAGAAGAATACTCACAACCGTCCAAATCCAATGGACTGTACCAGAGAAAGATATTAAACACATAAGCTAACATATTAGTATAAATATTTTTTTCATCTTATTTTATTTTCTACAATAGAAATTCATCAATAAATTTTAGCTCTTTATTAGGAATTTGCTATATTGACAAACAATAGCTGCTGATATAGTCTTACTTCTTTGGAGATCCGCAGGATTCCCATAATTCGAGAAACAAACTTGTTATAGTGGCTCAATTAATCTCTACAGAAAACAAACACAGAGCCTATAATGACTGATTATTCCCTCATTGAAACCACACCTGCAGAGCCTGAAGCAGGATCAATGATAGAAACTTTCCGTGCAATTGGATACAGCCTCGAAACAGCAATTGCAGACATCATTGATAATTCCATATCCGCTGGGTCCAAGAACATATGGATTGATTTTGAATGGAAAGGATCATCATCTTGGATTGCTATAAAGGATGATGGTACTGGAATGAACAACGCAGAGTTAATTAATGCAATGCGCCCTGGTTCCAAAAACCCGAATGAAATTCGTAGCATAGGTGATCTGGGAAGATTTGGTTTGGGACTTAAAACTGCTTCCTTCTCCCAATGCCGAAAACTTTCAGTGATTTCCAGAAAGAATGAGTCAGGAGCAGTATTCTGGACTTGGGATTTGGATTTTGTAAATCAAACCGGAAAGTGGGATCTGGTAAAATACTTGCCTGACCCTACTTTTGAACAGCAATTGTACGATCAGGAATCAGGTACAATAGTAATCTGGAACGATATTGATAGGTTAGTCGGAGGGCTGAATCAGAACGACAATTCTTCGCTGAATAAATTTCTTAGAAGAATGGAACAGGTGAAATATCATCTAGCCATGACATTTCATCGATATATTGATAGTAACAAAATTAAGCTTTGGTTTCAGCAACGTGAATTAATAGCTTGGGATCCATTTCTCATCAATGAATCCGCAACGCAGAAACTTCCGGAAGAGCCTGTACAGGGTGGGCGAGTGAGACTGAGGGGATTTGTTCTACCACACAAGTCCAAATTAACAGAAGTAAAGTTTAGGGAAGCAGAAGGACCTAATGGGTGGAATGCTCATCAAGGGTTCTATATTTACCGCAATGAAAGACTACTTCTTGCCGGTGACTGGCTTGGGATGTTCCGGAAAGAGGAGCACTATAAGCTGGCAAGAATCAGAGTAGACTTGCCGAACAACCTAGATGAAGACTGGCAGATTGATATTAAGAAATCTGTAGCGAGACCTCCACTAATACTAAGAGAGCAGTTGAAGGCTTATGCAAGCAAGGTTAGAGCTCAAGCCGTGGATGTTTACAGACACAAAGGAAAGGTACTTCAGCGTAAATATGCCTCACATGAATTCAGGCCAGTCTGGGTTGAGAAAATCAGGCAAGGCAAACGTTTTTATGCCATCAATACAGATCATCCTCTGATTCAACATCTCTTATCAAGCCTCGAAACTAAAAAGACCTCTATCACCAAGCTATTAAGCTTGATAGAAGAGACTGTGCCCATCCCCCTAATAACCATAAAAGAAAGTGAACATCCAGATCTGCAGGGGCAACCTTTTGAGGATATTTCTTCTGATGCACTTATCAGTCTGATGAAGCTTATGTATGATTCCTTCATTGCTCAGGGCAATACAGATGAATTTGCTAAGACTGCAATCCTGAACATGGAGCCTTTTAATCTTTACCCACAACTAGTAGATTCTATATAATATGATTGAACAGGCGAAGCAAATTGGCATTACACTTTTACAGGGTAAAAGAAATGTAACTGATGCTGATCTCAGAGATGCAATTGATAATATTCTGAAGATCTTTCCTCAACTTTCCGGGGAAAGCGAATCATTATACAAATATTTTGAATCTCAGTTTTCAGTGTTTTCTGATAATTATAAAATACTGGTTGATGATGAAACTTATATTCCATGGCTTAAAAGTAAAAAGTCAGATATAAAGTGGAGCTTTTGGCATAGGTATGTGATGTATCTACAGAAAAAGATAGCTCCTTCTACCCTGAACAAGCTTGATAATTTAACCGATGATATACTTGATAGGATCATTGATCCCAAGACTCCAGGACCATGGGATAAAAGAGGTATGGTTGTCGGGCAGGTACAGTCTGGGAAAACAGGTAATTACATTGGCTTAATTAATAAAGCTGCTGATGCAGGGTTTAAGCTGATAATAGTTTTAGCGGGTATGCATGATAGCCTTCGTAGCCAGACACAGATCAGGGTTGATGAAGGCTTCTTGGGATTTAATACACAGACGGCCATGAACTTTTCCAATGCTGGGAACAGAATTGGAGTTGGTCAGTTCAATAAAAATCTTCCGGCGCATGCTTTAACAACCAGTAGGCTGAACGGGGACTTCAAAGCACAAGCTGCTCAGTCTTCGGGTGTAAATATAAGGGGTACTGATCCAATTATATTGGTAGTAAAAAAGAATGCATCTATTTTAAAGAACCTTGTTTCATGGCTTTCTGTAAGAGGAGACAGAACACCTGATGGCAAAATCATAATTCGTGACCTGCCTTTCCTGTTAATTGATGATGAGGCAGATAATGCTTCTATTAACGTAGATCCCAAGAAGGTTTCAACTATAAATGGTAGTATTAGAGCATTATTGTCTTTATTTGAGCAGAGTGCTTATGTTGGATATACGGCTACTCCGTTTGCAAACATTTTTATTCCACTTTTGAATGAGGATCAGACTAAAGGGCTTAATCTAAAAATAAAAGACTTTGAGTTCTCAGTCGGGCAGGACCTGTTCCCAAGAGACTTCATTATTAATATTCCAGCACCATCAAATTATATAGGTCCATCAAAAGTCTTTGGATTACCAGCGGCCTCTTCATCTGAAGAATCTCAGGAGCCACTTCCGATTGTTGTTAGAATTTCTGATTATACAGATTTTGTGCCTGATAAGCATAAGAAAGGAAATCCATTACCCACTACATTACCGGAAACCCTAAAGTATGCAATAAAGTGTTTTATACTATCATGTGCCGCACGAAGGGTAAGAAAGCAGGCGAACTCCCACAATTCCATGCTTATCCATGTTTCTAGATATATTAACTGGCAAGACAGGATTTCAAGTCTGGTTGATGCAGAACTAAAATTTTACCAGAGACAAATAGAGTTTAATCAGGGCAGTATTATCAAGGATTTAAGGAAAATCTGGATTGAAGAATTTGAGCCTAAAACACATCAAGTTATTAGCCAGACCCATACATATACAGATCCAGAAATTAAACCAATATCTTGGGCTAGGGTCAAGGCAGAACTGTTTAATGCCGGTTCAAAAATAGAAGTCCGGGCCGTACACGGCGATAAGAATGTGGCAGGTTTGACCTATCATAATATTTCACCAATTGATTATTTTACTTCTGAGCAGCAGGGGAATTATCTTTCTGTTATTGCAGTCGGAGGAGATAAACTTTCACGTGGATTGACTTTGGAAGGTCTTACAATCAGTTACTACCTGCGGGCATCTAAAATGTATGACACCCTTATGCAGATGGGCAGATGGTTTGGTTACAGACCCGGATATGCAGATTTATGTAGACTATTTACCAGCAATGAACTGGTAGATTGGTTCAGACATATTACTATTGCATCAGAAGAAATGAGGTCAGAATTTGATTATATGTTTCTTCTTAATGAGACACCTAGGAATTATGGTTTAAAAGTACGTACTCACCCAGGCGTATTAAAAATAACTGCTGCAAATAAATTCAGACACAAACAAATAATGATGCTCAGTTACTCCGGTGAACTTGAGCAGACCTATAATTTCAAAATAGATCAAAGGTTATTTACTAATAATTTTAAAGCTGCTACAGAATTAATTAAGGCGTTAGGAAAGACTTCAGCACCAGTAAATAGTTTAGTTGATAATCAAAAGTATGTCTGGCAAGGTACAAACAATAGTAACTTGATTACAAAGTTCTTACATGCTTACTCCATTGGAAGAGAAGTTGTTGATGTTCATAAGATGGCTGATTACATCGAAGCACAGGTGAGAAAAAATAATCTGACTAACTGGACAGTTGCTCTTATCAATAATACAATGGCTAAAAAGGAAGCAGACAGATTCTTTTTTGAAGTAGATGGTAAACTAACAGAGATAGGACTAACGGACAGAAGTATTACCATTTCACGACCTGATGAAATTGTTTCTTCCTACTCTATAAATAAGGCAATGATCATATCACCGAATCATGAGGTGATTGATCTGTCAGATAATGAAATTGAGCGGGCTCTTAAACTTACTAAACTGGACTGGGAAAGAGATGATAAAGAGAATGAACCTGTCTTACCAAGCGGTGCCAGAATAAAACATATAAGAAAGTCTACCAACGGCTTGTTAATGCTATATCCCCTTCACCATGAACCCATACATAGGTGGTTAGTCGATCCTGAAAACAAAAAATATGATTCAAAGCGAGTGACTTATTCAGATGTTCCGATTTTCGGTTTTGCTATCAGTTTCCCAGAGATTGTAAATGATGAAAAAATAGAATACGCGGTGAACAATCAGTTCATTGAAGAATTTGACTATCCGGAGGAATTAGATATTGAGGATGATGGAAACGAATAAGATGAATCAGCTGTGGGCACAGCTTGCAAGCAATGCTTCCCCACATACAGGATTCGTAAAAATCAGATACTCCGACACTTCATTATGTCCGCTATACTTGGGTTTGATAGGAATTCATAATCTGCGGTGCCTATTGATTCGTGTACCTTTCCGGGTTGCTAATTCTGTACAGGTAGAAAGAAATCTCAAAGGCATAAAAATTGAAAAAATTGCTGAGAACGCAGATTTCATCCTTCTCAGCCTTTGTTTACAGGACCATAATTTCGAAGACATATTCAATACCCTTCTAGGGGATATAATCACACATGTAATTGATGTTTCAGATTCTCAGTTAGTTTTAAGACAGTTCCTGAATAGGGTTGATAAATGGCATGCATTACTTGAAAAAGCAATTTCAAACGGATTAACATCGGAAGAGCAGAGGGGCTTGTTTGGAGAACTTTTTTTACTGCGTAAGTTGCTTAATGTGTTTCCAGAAGCAGAGAGCCCCTTAAGGGCTTGGGTAGGTCCAGAAAAAGCAATCAGGGATTTTCAGTATGGAGAAGTGGCAATAGAAGTTAAAACCAGCCATGGTAATAACCATCAGAGAATTCATATCAGTAATGAACGACAGCTTGATACCAGTACTTTAGAGCACCTGTACTTATTCCATTTATCTATGGAAACACAACAATTAGCCGGAGAGTCTCTGAATGAACTGGTTGATTCTATATTGTTGATTTTACAGGACAACTTTAAGCTTCACTCTCACTTCCAACTAAAACTGGCACAGGCAGGTTATCTACCGGCACATAGAGAGCTCTACAATACCAAGGGATATATAATACGTTCTGAAGCCTATTACGAGGTGAAGAGCACCTTTCCACGTATAGAGGAAAATGATCTAAGACATGGTGTAGGCGATGTTAGATACTCCATTATCATCTCTAACTGCGATTCCTATCAAACGAATGAACTTACAGTATATCAAAAACTGAGTCAGGCATGGTAACAAATCTGGAAAATCTGGAATTAAATAAATTTTATCAGAATATTCAGCAGGAGATCCGGTCTGAACAGCTTTCTGAGGAAGAAGGGGGTACATTGGAGCAGATATTCACTCAGGCTGCTGTCAACCTATTATCTGACGGTGGTGAAACTGAGAATGTTCGTGTCTGCTACGATGAGAAAGTTCTGAAAACAGGTATACAGCACAAAATAAACGCCTACGCCCTGTCTGATAATTACGAGACGCTTGATCTTTTTATCACTATATATAATGGTACAGATGAGTTTACTAGGGTATTTAAAGATGAAATAGATAAGGCTGCAAAAAGAGTAACAAACTTTTTCCGGAATGCTGTCTACAAAGACTACGTTCATGAGATAGAGGAATCATCCGAAATTTTTGATCTAGCTCATACCTTAGGTGATTCCAAGGAATTGAAAGATGGTCTTGTACGGGTAAATGTTTTCATTCTGACAGATGGTGTTTATCCGGGCGAACATATAGCAAACCAGGCTATATCGGGATATCCTATCTACTACAGGGTCGTCGATCTGAATTACCTGTACAATATCTCTGAGAAGTCGCATGTCCCTATCGAAATCAACTTCAAAGAAGACGGCTTTCAGGTTCCATGTATTTATACTCCTACAGAGAACACGGAATATCAGTCTTATCTGGCAATTATCTCCGGCGACGCTTTAGTTAATATATATGAAAGATTTGGATCACGTCTACTGGAGCAGAACGTCAGATCATTTCTTCAGTTTACTGGAAAAATAAACAAGGGAATCCGAAAAACTATTCTGACAGAGCCACATATGTTTCTTGCTTTTAATAATGGTCTGGCTGCAACTGCTGAAGAAATTCATTTAGAACCATTACCAAATGGTACAGGCAATTCAGTAGCTTGGGTTAAGGATTTTCAAATAGTAAATGGAGGCCAAACAACTGCTTCAATATATCATACTTGGAAGAAAGACAAAGCAAATGTATCTGGGATTTTTGTGCAGGTTAAATTGAATGTGGTAAAAAATAAGGAAAACTTTAATACTGTAGTTGCGCGAATTGCGGAGTATGCTAACACACAAAATAAGATCTCAGCATCTGATCTGAGCTCAAATAATGTAAATCATATCCTTCTTGAAAAGCTGTCACGGACAATATGGGCACCTCCTGTTTCCGGGAAATCCCAGCAAACACGCTGGTTCTATGATAGAGCTAGAGGGCAGTATAAAACTGCTATGCTAAAGGAAGGGTTCACTCAGGCTAAAAGAAGAGCTTTTGAGCTTAAAAACCCAAAATCGCAAGTTTTGACTAAGGAAGATCTTGCAAAGTATATAAATACTTATAAGGAAGTATATGATGGTAAGAAATTGGTAATAGGACCACATTTTGTAGTTAGGGGAAACCAGAAAAACTACGTGCAATTCATGCACCAAAACTTCAGTTCTACTCCGGATAATATATACTTTGAGGATATGGTAGCGAAAGCGATATTATTCCGGGCATCCGAAAAGGTATATGGTGTTAAACCAAACGCAATCGGAGACATGCGTTATATCACAGTTCCCTATACGATTGCTTGGCTTGGTTACAAACTTGGATATAAATTGGATCTTTATAAGATATGGAAAGCACAGAGTATCAGTGAGAGCCTGAGGGAAAAGCTACGGGAAATCATGATATGTGTGGAAAATTATATTAAAGTACATGCTCCCGGATCACTTTACGGTGAATGGGCTAAAAAAGAAGACTGCTGGAACGCTATAAAAGAGCAGGATTTTGGTATTTACTTCCACAGTATCAACGATGATCTGGAAATTAAAGGCCAAGGTTACAAGAGGGTGAAGATAACTGAGGATGAAATGGTTTCTGCTGAAGTAAAAGCGCTACAGGAACGATTACAATCTGTACACCCTAAGACATGGGAGAAAATTGAAGAGTGGGGCAGAGCAACAGGAAAGCTTACTCCCTATCAACGCACTATGGCTAGAACAATCGGAGCAAACTTTAGCAGAAACAGGAAGCTAAGCGATATAGAGTTTGATAATGGTCAGCAAATACTAGATTTTGCTATCTCAGAGGCTTCAGAGATTTTCTTTGATATGGAGGAGTATTTTGAAACTGACTCAGCAATCGTAACTGTAAAGCCTGAAATCTCTTTGGAGCTTGTCCAAGCTATTGTTAAATGGGATAAGAAGAACAAGAAACTACGGGAATTTGAATACCGCTTCATGGCTGATCTGGCAGATGGGAAAAAACCATTAACTGAAAATAATATAGGTTTAGCTATGAGGAACTATGATAAGGTTAAAAGATGGGGATTTCAGTTGAATTGATAGCTATTGATTATAAAACTTATTAAATCTTAAAAGGAGTATAAAGGATAAGGTTGAATCTTCAACACTTATCCTTATTACTCAGTTGCAACAAAGCTTTACTGCTACGTTCTTTCAGTGGTTTGATTTTAAGGAGTAACCATCTCACAGAACAATGCCTAAGAAATTCAGCATAACTCCTTTGGTCTTTACTCAAGACCGGTAATAATAAATTGGCAAGGTGGTATATATTTAAAACAATGATGCGGATAAAGCTTACCTTCTATGCCGTACAGAATGGTGCCGTTATCCCAACTTAATATCCTGTCCACTTGTACATCATCGCCCTTGTTTATCCTTCTGATGCTTTGGATACACATCACCCTGAACGGACAATAAACTCTTTGAAAAAGGTACTTAGATATGAACAAACAGCTGTTGGAAAAACTGTCAGGCTCTGGTTTTAATAAAAGGTTCGTAATCATTTTGAGTAATAGAGAGTAACTTAAGAAAGTAAGAAGTGACCGTACGGATCACCTCTTACCCTGTTTATCTAGGCTGCTACCTTGACCTCAAACACTTCCTGTTCCATGGTCTTGTTGCTCGGATTGTAGTAGTAGACATAATCCAGTTTGATGATCTCATCACTATTAGGTATCCTGTAATCATAAGGCTCACATTCCATTTTTTCTATGCACCCAGGTAGCTGCTTTCCAATAAGGCTCTGACATACAAGATCATTAAAGGTGCTGGTAATAGAGCAGGTTCTGGCAGTTGCATAATACCTGCCGGACTGCTTCGAAAGAATCATTTCGATTTCTCCCTGTAATAAAAGAGCGTTAAACTCATTGCCATCTGCCGATGTTCTTTTCACAAAGTCTGTAACTGTTACCATGATGTTTATTAATTATAAAGTTGAACATAAGAGGCGGGAGTACCCCGACATCCGGGGGTAGGGGTGGGAGTGTTAACAGGCTAGGGTGGTTTTCTCAGAGACTCATAAATTTTAAAAAAATATTATATGCTACTCCTAAACATTTTAGTTAAAGCTATATATATTAAAATGTGTTAAGTTTTAGAGCATAACCTTTTGGCTTAAAAAGAAGGCTCACAGGCTATCATTCAAGCTTACAGACACATAAAATAAGGCAGGCAGGGCAAGCAGTTTTGATGCAACAGCACAAAAAAAGACTCACCATCCGATGAGTCCTTTTCTTTGAGCTAAATAGCTATTTTAGGTTACCTTGCCTGCCCTATGGGGTAGTTTCAGGCTTGAGCACATCAGCAGACTGAGTTCCACTAACATTCCATTGGAAAACATATTTTTTGATTCCTCTTTGCTTTACCGTAGGATAAGCAAGTTTATTCATTGCCTTTCCGATATTATTAATGTTACTGTCACCCAGTCTTCTATTGAATGACTCCCCAATTGCTTTGGCGATTTCAGTAGCATTCATGAACTCGCACTTCTCTTTTTCAGTATCACAAGGCTTGAGGTATTGCATGACCCATTCCTCTTCCAAGAAAGTCTGTTCAAACTGCCTGTTGTTAGCCTGTATAACTTGATTCTCTTCACCTTCAAAATAATGCTTTTCACCTGCTCTGAACAAAGCTATTGCCTGGCTGTAAACCTGCTCAATAGTAACTACATGCTCCTGTTGAAACTGTGTTACTTCAAAACACAAGAACCTGCGAGAGCCTGTAGGATCGTTCAAGAACTTTTTATGGTTTACTGAACCTGCAAAAGAAGCTTTCCGAATCAACATTTCAGGATTCCTGCGGAAAGGTCTGCGCACTTTAATCTGGCTCTGTGTAATACATGCCTTTAAGCTTCCAATCTGAGTACGGTTTAGATTCTCCAATTCATCCATGTTGATCAGCATACAATCAGCCATAAAGCTATAAGTGTCTTTATTGTCCGGATTGATGGTACCGCTGAAATAATATTGCTTTAGCTCTGCAGGCACCAGGTTATTCACCCAGGTAGTCTTACCTATACCCTGAGGCCCGGAAAAAACCAGCACCTGATGGTTAACTGTTTCTGTATCTACCAAAGAGCCTGCTAATGCAATCAGCCACCTTCTTAAGCACAACGACCAAAATTCAGCGTTATGGGTTTTCACACCGTCTGCAAGCATCTGTATATGATCGGTTTCACCATCCCAAGCTGGTAACCTATCAAAATATTCCACAAATGGGTCGTAAGAAGGGGCAAAGTCTGAATTAAGCAACTGTATCAGGGCTCCTACAGGGAAGATTATTTTTGCTCTGGACAGCTCTCTCCATAGTGAGTTCTGATGTTCATCGGACATTATTAAAAAAGCCCCTTGACCAGCCTTTCTATACTCCACATAGCCCGTTATTGCATTTCTGCGAAAATCGTATCTTGTTCTTAGAAAATCTTCTACCTTTTCTAATCTCCCTCTCTCTTCCTCGCTAGAGGCTACAACATTTGGTATCTGATTCTCTTCCATCTACTTAGCCTCCTCAATCTTTATTGCAAAACCATTCTCAGAATTGTTATTGCCAATTCGTATGTTTCCGTTTAAATCAAAGCTAAGGGCTTTAGATCCATCCTTGATTGTAATGAATTCAAACCCGGAAGTTGAGTGGTTGTACTTTACTATACCAATAATGTCGAAGCTTCTCAAGTGATCAGCAACATTCTCTACTGATGTATTTCTTATAATTCTTATGTCCATTTTAATTTTAGTTTAGATTTTAGGCGCTTATGACTGTTTCAGGAAGGAGCGCCTTATTACCTTCCGAAACTCATCTGTCTCGGCAAGCTTACTTCTATGTACCCCAACTATTTTGGCGGAAGATCTTAATCCAGTATATGCTTATAGCGTTACTTCTGACCTAAGTAGCTGGTGTTTATCTGTAATGCTTACCTGAACGATGGGTTCTTGCGAGACTGGAGCATGGCTTCCACCTCTGAGTATTGATAGTAGATTTTATGACCTACCTGACTAAAGGTGATTAACCCACAGTCCCTCCAGTTCTGTAAGGTCCGCTTACTCACCTTTAGCAACGCCATCAGTTGCTCGTTATCTAACCAACGGCCATGTAACTGCTGCTCTTCCTTCTTCTGCAAGGACGTTTGTAGCCCTTCCAGCTTTTCAAGTATCTGGTAAATTTCTTTCTGTGGTATCACATATATCTGCTCCATTTTTGTTTCTGTATGTTTCTGAAGCAAATGTATAATAAAGTGGAAGGGTGTGCCCCTTAAGACTTAGGGGTTAAGCGCGCATTTCCGATTTCCTGTCTTATAGCTTGCTTTACTCCATCCAGGTATTTTATTACCTGTTCATGGTCGAAGGCATCTATACCTTTTTTATTTTCCTTCAGAAGACTATCCTGTTTGCTGATGTACTGAATAAGGGTGTCAACGGAACTATGTCCGGTAATCTGCTTTACATGTGTGAATAGTGTAGAAAAACTAATATTTCCGCTGATCAGCTTCTTTCTTCTTAACCAGTAAAAAAGGATTGAAGTCTGAGCTACTGTGAGGTCAGATTTACTGATTTCTGGATTCTTTTTAGATACAGAACTATCAATCGCTAATTGAGCTAACTCAATTACTTTTAGAAATTGTTCTTCAGGTAACTGAAACAAATGAGCTAGCCTGGATGTGGCTGTACTTCCTAGTGCGATATCGTCTATTTCACTCTCTAACACATGTCCGAAGCTTGCTTCAAAGCCACTACGGGTCTGAAAAAGAAGCAACTCGAGTTTCAACAGAAATGGGTAAATAACTGAATTCAGAAATGCAAAGGAATCTTCTGCCCCTTTAACGTACTCTACTAGAAGCTATCTCATAAATGGTTTTAGGAGGATAAGCATGCATGCCAGCAAAATAAATGCTTTAAAATTTTCTTCTTTGTATTCATATCTGACCACGCATTTTCTATAGTTAAAAAGCCAGGCG
>NZ_JAAEAA010000035.1 GCF_010119545.1 Pontibacter fetidus
GGATGCGATCACAGCTTTTGCCAACAAAATAACACTGATGGCTAAATACATTAGAACTTAACGACCCTGCTCTCAAGAGGGGAATTTAGATACTGCTATAGTTAGGATCTATAGTTTCATAGTCGCAGCCTATCCACGGGCAGGTCGCGACCTGTCCCTACGGAATTATAACCATGATCAATTCCTAGGCTTACCGGTTCAAACTATAGGTAAGCGGTATATAGTAGAAAGATAGCAGTCTTTGGGTTGAGCGCCTCGAGAGGTTCCGGTGCCGCCAGGCATTGCGACGTAGGAGCAAAGGAAGCGAAAGCAGCGCGATGCCCGAAGACGGGGCCTCCCGGCCGTGAGGGCACCAAAGCTCATTTGAAACGATAGGTAAGTAGAGCTCCCAGGAATACAGGTTATTTGAAAGAAAAGGCTTGGTTCGGATTGTTAACTATAAACAGAGATAGATTTCTCCTAACGTCGAAATGACAATTAAGAACTATACTTTCCCTAACAAACAATCCCCCTGATATTCAAAACAATAGAAATTGCAATTTTAAACTAACCTCACTTTCCCGTACCTTTGCAGGCTAATTCAGAACTGAATGCTTGATTATCATATTCATACATTATCCAACGGCATCCGCATCATCCATAAGCAGGTAAGCCACACCAAGATTGCCCATAGCGGGTTTATCATGGATATTGGCAGCCGCGACGAGCTTCCGCAGGAACAGGGCCTTGCCCATTTCTGGGAGCATATGGCTTTTAAAGGAACTGCCAAACGCAAGTCTTTTCACATTATAAACAGTCTCGAATCGGTGGGTGGCGAGCTGAATGCCTATACTACCAAAGAAAAGATCTGTTTTTATAGTTCGGTGCTGGATAAGCACTTCGAGCGCTCTTTTGAGCTACTGACCGATATTACTTTCCAGTCCATTTTCCCGGAGAAAGAGATAGAGAAAGAGCGCGGCGTGATACTGGAAGAAATGGCCATGTACCTTGATACGCCGGAAGAAGCGATTGTTGATGAGTTCGACAATGTGGTGTTTAGCAACCACTCGCTGGGCAACAATATTTTAGGTACAAAAGAGAGCGTTTCCGGTTTTCAGAAGCAGGATTTCCTAAACTTTATAGACCGTAACCTGAGTACAAATGCACTGGCTTTCTGCTCTGTTAGCAACTGGCCATTCGAGAAAGTGGTGAAGCTGGCAGAAAAATACCTGAGCCATATACCAACTATAACCAAGCAGCTCGATCGTACCCCATTCCTGAAGTATGAGCCAAAGGCAATTACCCTGGAGAAATCGATCTCGCAGGCACATTGCGTAATCGGTTGCCCTGCCTATGCTCTCGCCGCCGAGCGTCGTATCCCGTTCTTTATGCTGGTAAATATACTGGGAGGCCCAGGCATGAACTCACGTCTGAATCTGGCCGTGCGCGAAAAGCATGGTCTGGTGTATACGATTGATGCCAACTACTCGACTTACATCGATACCGGTCTGTTCTCGATATACTTCGGCACAGAGAAAAAACAGCTGAAACGCACGACTTCGCTGGTATTGAAGGAGATGAAGAAGCTGCGCGAAAAGCCACTGGGTTCTTTGCAGTTGCACACCGCAAAAGAACAGCTAATGGGCCAGCTGGCAATGGCTGAAGAAAGTAACATGGGCCTGATGATGATGATGGGCAAAAGTATACTTGACCAGAACAAGGTAGAGCCCCTGAACGAGATTTTCGACAAGATTAAAAGTATAAAAGCCGGCGATCTGGTAGATATCGCCAACGATGTGCTGCGCGAAGACCAGCTCAGTTTCCTGAACTACGTGCCTAATTAATGGCTGCATTGCTACATGGTTAAATTGTTAAACACACCACGAGAACAACAATTTAACCATCCAACCATTTAACAATTAAACAGATGGAATTCATTGACGAGGATTTACAGCAATATGCAGAGGAGCATACAAGTGCAGAAAGTGAGCTGCTGCGCAAGGTAAACCGCCAGACGCACCTGAGCGTGATGAAACCGCGCATGTTGTCGGGACATTTGCAGGGTCGCTTGCTGGCTATGTTCTCGCAGATGATCCAACCAAAACAGATACTTGAGATTGGCACCTATACCGGCTACTCGGCACTTTGCCTTGCCGAAGGCTTACAACCCGGTGGCACACTGCATACTATAGATATTAACGAAGAGCTGGAAACCCGTGTACGTGGCTATTTTGCAGAAGCCGGCCTTACGGAAAGTATAAAATATTACATCGGCAACGCACTGGATATCATTCCAACTATAGATGCTACTTTGGACCTGGTGTTTATTGATGCCGATAAAATTAACAATGCCGCTTACTACGATTTGGTGATAGACAAAGTGCGCCCCGGTGGTTATATTATTGCCGACAATGTGCTCTGGAGCGGTAAAGTACTGGCCAAGTATAGAAAGAAACTTGACGAAGATACGGCTGCCCTGCTGGCCTTCAATAAAAAAGTACACGACGACGCGCGCGTGGAAAATATACTTTTGCCGGTGCGGGATGGCCTGCTGATTGCCCGAAAGAAGTAAAACACGTTAAAACGGACTATTACTGAAAACACATGTAAATTATACATGTGTTTTTTGCTTTACCCCTTTCTGATCCACAATATTATACTTAGCAATTATTTTATATTAAAAACTTGGCCGAGCGTTTTAAAATACGGCGCTTTTTGCTTTACTTTTGCAAAAGGTATTTCCTATATAGAACAAACTATAACATAGCCTTTTACTAATATCTGCTTCAACAGCAACTATAGCCCGATTACATTTTAGCCAAAGTATAATTACCTATTTATGAGACAACTCTCTACCCTTCTTATTTTATTGTTTCTGCCCCTTTTTGTTTGGGCGCAGCAAGCCGTAACAGTTCCTAAAAATGTGTACTTCGCAGATATACATTTAACTATTTCGGATGGCGCACAACAGGAACTACAGAAAAAAGTAGATGCCCTGCAAAAGCACCCTGCTTACTTTCAGGCAAAAGTGGAACTGGCCGATGCTTATTTCCCGCTGATTGACCAGATCTTTAAAGAAGAAGGCGTACCTGCCGACCTGAAATATTTGTCGTTGCAAGAAAGCGGGTTGATAGGTGATGCTGTTTCTACTTCTAATGCCGTGGGTTACTGGCAGTTTAAGCGCGAGGCCGCTTCTGATTTCAACCTGCGTATTGATAACGTGATAGATGAGCGCAAGCACATTATGGAAGCCAGCCGTGGTGCTGCCAAATATTTTAAGCGCAGCAACAGCTACTATAACAACTGGTTCAACTCTATACTTTCCTATTACTTAGGGTATAGCGGTGCCAAAGCCGAAACCAAAACATCAGATATCGGTGCTAAAAAGATGGAAGTGACAGAGAAGACACATCCATACCTGTTAACTTTTTTAGCGCATAAGATTGCTTACGAGAACTTTGTAGGTAAAACCACCAAACCAGCTATAGCTTTACAGCCACTGCGCGCCACTCCGGGCCAAAGCCTTGCAGAGATCGCCCTGGACAATAAAGCTGACTTTGCCGAGCTGGAGAAGTATAACAAATGGCTGTTAGGCAGCACAATTCCATCAGATAAGGCTTACTATGTAATGTTACCGGTACGTGGCCAGGAGCGTGTGTTGATGGCATCAAACGAAACAACATCTAAACTTCCGGCTGGAACTGGCAAACAGTCTGGTACGGCGGCAGCGATGGTAGTAACCCGCAACGGGTTGAATGCATTGGTAGCACGCCAGGGAGATACAAAAGACAAACTGGCGCTTCAGGCTGGCATCTCTACACGTAAATTACTAAAGTATAACGACCTGAGAAGCTTTGATAACATTGAAGCCGGCACAGCCTATTACACCGAGCCAAAGCATAGCAGCGCTTCTGCCGCGGAGTTCCATGTGGTGCAGCCCGGTGAAACAATGCAGATGATCTCGCAACACTATGGTATCCGTTTAAAGCACCTGGTGTTTAAGAACCGCATGAAAAACAACGAGGTGCCGCTACCAGGACGTGTACTTTGGTTACAGAAGCGCAGACCGTTTACTACACCTGTTGAAGTACGAAGCCTGAACAAGCAAACTGCCGCTAAGCAGGAAATGGCCGCCAGCGAAGTAAAACCAGCTACAAAGCCTGACGCTAAAAAGGAGAATTTCTTTACCCGTTTTGTAAATAGCTTTAAGAAGAACAAGAAGCAGCCTGCACCGGTTAAAACCGAAGCACCTGCCCAGGAAGAAGAACTGATAAAAGTAGAGGTTGTAGAAGGTGTACAAGACATTGAGCCTGCTACTGAAACAGTTTTAGTAGAAGAGCAACCAGTGCAGCCACCGGTTACCCGCGAAGCCATTTACCCGGGCCGCAGAACACCTGCAAAACCTGCAGCAACTACAGCTAAACAGGAAACTGCTCCGGTTAAAACTGCACCTGCTAAAACAGAACAAGTTAAAACTGCTCCGGCTAAACCAGCAACTACAACTACTAAAGCTGAGCCTGTTAAAACTACACCTGCACAGGCAAGCACTGAGGCGGATGAAGAAGGCTGGAAACCTGCTACTACCAGTACAACAAGTAAAATCAGTACAACTACTACAGCTACTCCGGTTAGCTCAGTTCCCGCTACAAAATCAGCGAAGCACGTAGTGGCCAAAGGCGAGACGCTTTACGGTATCTCTAAAATGTATAACGTAACCGTTGCTGAACTTACCACCTGGAATAAACTACCGGAAGGCCCATTGAAACTAGGCCAGGAACTGATCATTGCAGAGCCTTTAACAGCTACTGAAATACAGGAGGTTGATGTAACCGCAGTAGAAGTTGAAGAAGCGCAGGAAACAAACCCAACTGGCGGATACCACACCGTAGTTGCCGGCGAAACACTTTACCAGATCTCCAAAAAGTATAACGTAACCCTGGATGAACTGAAGCAGTGGAACAACCTGGCCGATAATGCTATTAAACTAGGTCAGGAATTGCAGGTAGTTGCTTCTCCAACCGGCACACCTGCCAAAACCCAACAAGCTCCGGCAACGCAGGAAGCGCCGGTGCAAACTATAACTGCCGACACATATCACACTGTGGAGGCAGGCGAAAGCATGTACCAGATTTCCCGCAAGTATGGCGTTACGATTAAAGATATCATGGATTGGAACAAGAAGGCAGACTTTAATGTGAAGCCGGGCGAAAAGCTGTTGATCAAGAAGAAGAACTAAAGCGTTATTTGTTATTAGCGTCCTATAAAAGTATAAAGCCGGCCCACGTGAGCCGGCTTTATACTTTTATAGGATCTACACATATTGCTTATGTGCCTGTAGCACACTTAACGAATAACGACTAATTTACCTTTCCTCTGGCGGAGCTGTTAAATTTGATGCAGCCTGCAACCCAGTGGCTATAGTTGGCACAATGCCCAGGCGCTGGTAAATGGGCTCTACCATTTGGCGCAGGCGGCTTAAGTTTAAAGCAAACGGAACTATACTTATCGCACAAAGCAAGCCACAGGCTGCCAGCGTATAATTTACACCAATCATCTCGGCCACTGCACCAGCCAGCATACTTCCGATTGGCGCCATCCCCATAAAGGCAGTTGCATACAGGCTCATTACGCGCCCACGTTTATCTTCATCTACTATCGTTTGCAGCAGCGTATTGCACGACGCCATCGACACAATCATCCCGAAACCGGTAAATAACATCAGCAATAGCGAAATGTAAAGTGTTTTTGAGAAGGAGAAAGCTATAAGCGCAACACTAAACAGTAGCATGGTATAAATTATAACCTTACCTAACCCGATTACAGATTTGCGCTGCGCCAGAAACAAAGCACCCGCTAACGAGCCAACTCCCGAAGCGCCCATCAGGAAACCAAGTGTATTGGCTCCACCGTGCAGAATGTCGCGGGCAAACACCGGCAGCAACACACTAAACGGCATACCAAACAGGCTAAGCAGGCCAACTATAAGTATAAGCGCCTTGATCGGGGCAAAGTTGTAACTATAGGTAAAACCTTCCTGCAACGATTTCCATACTTTATGTTCTTTCTTTTCCCGCTCAAAAGGCCGCAGTCGCATAAGCAGTAACGAGGCTATTACAGCAATATAACTTACTGCATTTATCAGGATACACATACCCTCTCCTACTACTGCAATCAGTAACCCAGCTATAGATGGGCCTATTAACCGCGCCATATTAAACAACGATGAATTTAGGGCAATGCCATTACTCAGGTCTTCGCGGCGCTCCACCATTTGCACAACAAAGGCTTGTCTGGTAGCAATATCAAAGGCATTAATTATACCTAATATAACACTCAGGGTAAGTATATGCCAAATTTCTATAGTTTGTGTAAGAACCAATGCTGCTAACGTGGAGGCTTGCACCATAGAGAGTGCCTGTGTTACTACCAACACTTTTCGGCGCTCAAATTTATCGGCTAATACACCGGCAAACGGGCTAAGTATAAACGATGGAATCTGGCTGGAGAAGGTAACGGCACCCAGCAGGAACACGGAATCAGTAAGGCGGTAAACCAGCCAGCTAAGCGCAATTTGTTGCATCCAGGTACCGATAAGCGAAATTCCCTGCCCTATAAAAAAGAGCCTGTAGTTGCGGTACCGCAGCGCTCTGAACATCCCTCCTAATTTACTATCGTTTTCCTGTACCATAGTTATACCTGCAGCTTCTCTCTTACGTGCAAGCTTGCCTCATAAGTTATAGTTGATTGATAGAAAAGCTTGTACAAAGCGGCACATTTTAAGTATAAATTTTGTTGCCCCATAAGCCGTTTTATAGTTTGGGCGGCCGCCCGATTTTGCGTAATTTTAACATCCTGAAAATGACTTAAGGCGCAGTCTATACTTTACCTTAAAGTTTTATTAATTCATCATTCGTCATTACTAATTCCCCCAAATGCCAGTTTTTTCGCATTTACACACCCATACCCAGTACTCGCTGCTCGACGGCCAGGCCAGCATTAGTGCGCTCATGAAAAAGGCGCAGGCCGATGGTATGCCCGCCGTCGCTATGACCGACCACGGAAACATGTTTGCTGCTTTCAACTTCGTAAACGAAGCTAACAAGTACAACGTGAAGCCGATCGTGGGCTGCGAGTTTTACCTGGTTACAGACCGCCACCTGAAAACTTTTACCAAAGAGCAGAAAGACGTGCGCCATCACCAGTTGCTGCTGGCAAAAGATCAGGAAGGCTACCAGAACCTGGCCAAGCTTTGCTCACTGTCTTATATTGAGGGGGTTTACAGCAAGTGGCCGCGTATCGATAAAGAACTATTACTGAAGTATAGCAAAGGCCTGATCGCGACAAGCTGCTGCATTGGTGCCGAGGTGCCGCAAGCTATACTTTGGAAAAGCGAGGAAGAAGCAGAAGAAATATTTAAGTGGTGGCTGGATGTGTTTGGAGAAGACTACTACATCGAGATACAGCGCCACGGCTTGCAGAACATAGATGGCACCGGTAAAAGCCAGGAAGACATCAACCAGGTACTGCTGAAATGGGCCAAAAAGTATAATGTAAAAGTTATCTGCACCAACGACTCGCATTACGTAGACCAGGAAGACTGGAATGCGCATGATATTCTGCTTTGCGTTAACACGGGCGAAGACCAATCAACACCAGTGGGTGATTTCCAGACGCGTTATTACCGCTTTTTGACGGATGACCAGAAGGTGATCTATGATACGGTGGAGAATGTGCGGAATAAGTATGGCAACAGCCAAAACATTCGCCAGATGCTGAACCGCATTGAGGAGGCAGGCCCTAAAACCCGTTTTGGTTTCCCGAACGACCAGTTCTACTTCAAGACGCAGGCCGAAATGAACGAGCTGTTCAAGGATGTGCCGGAAGCTGTGGATAACACCAACGAAATTGTAGACAAGATAACGCCTCCTGTACTAAAGCGCGACATCCTGCTGCCTAACTTCCCGATTCCGCCGCAACACGCCGATGCCGATGATTTCTTGCGCCACCTGACTTACGCAGGTGCTGCAAAACGCTATTCTGAAATCACTCCGGAAATAACAGAGCGCCTGGACTTTGAGCTGCACGTTGTTAAAACCATGGGGTTTGCCGGTTACTTCCTTATCGTGCAGGACTTCATTAACAAGGGCCGCGATATGGGCGTTTTTGTGGGGCCTGGTCGTGGTTCGGCAGCGGGTTCGGCGGTGGCTTATTGCATTGGTATTACCAACATCGACCCGATCAAGTATAACCTGCTCTTCGAGCGATTCCTGAACCCGGAGCGTGTATCCATGCCCGATATTGATATTGACTTTGACGACGTGAACCGCCAGCGCGTGATCGATTACGTGGTGGATAAGTATGGCAAAACGCAGGTAGCCCAGATCATTACCTTCGGTACGATGGCGGCTAAATCATCGATCAAAGACGTAGCTCGCGCTACCTCCCTGCCGCTTGCCGAGGCAAACGAACTTGCGAAAATGGTACCTGAAACACCAGGCACTACCCTGGCGAAAGCCTTTATGGAGAACCTGGAGCTGGCTGCCATACGTGAGGGCAGTGATGCCCGCGCTGCCGTACTCAAGCTGGCCGAAAAGCTGGAAGGCTCGGTGCGCAACACGGGTATACACGCGGCCGGTGTGATCATCGCCCCGGATGATATTACCAACTATATCCCGGTCTCTACTTCTAAAGATGCTGACCTGCTGGTAACGCAGTTTGATGGTAAGGTGATCGAGAGTGCCGGTATGCTGAAGATGGACTTTTTGGGTCTGAAAACCCTGACCATCATCAAGGATGCTTTGGAGCTCATCAAGAAAAACCACGGTGTTGAGATCGATATAGATAACATTCCGATTGACGACGAAAAGACCTACCAGCTATACCAGCGCGGTGATACTATTGGTACTTTCCAGTTTGAGTCGGAAGGTATGCGCATGTACTTAAAAGACCTGCAACCTACCAACATAGAAGATTTGATAGCCATGAACGCCCTTTACCGCCCGGGTCCGATGCAGTTCATCCCGAACTTCATTAACCGTAAGCATGGTAAAGAGGAAGTGGAATATCCACACGAACTACTTGAGCCGATCCTGAATTACTCTTACGGGATCATGGTGTACCAGGAGCAGATCATGCAGACGGCCCAGATTCTGGCCGGTTACTCACTGGGTGGTGCCGACTTGCTACGCCGCGCTATGGGTAAGAAGGACATGAAGAAGATGGCTGAGGAGCGTGAGAAGTTTATTGCCGGAGCTGCAGAAATGCATAAAATTCCGGCTAAAAAAGCTTCGGAGGTATTCGACGTGATGGAGAAGTTCGCCCAGTACGGCTTTAACCGCTCACACTCTGCCGCTTACTCTGTAGTTGCATACCAAACCGGTTACCTGAAGGCCCACTACCCTGCTGAGTACATGGCGGCGGTACTGACCAACAACATGAACGACATTAAAAAGGTGACGTTCTTTATCGAGGAAGCCCGCAAGCAAGGGGTGCCCGTACTTGGTCCGGACGTGAACGAATCGCTCTTGAAGTTTAACGTGAACGAGTATGGCCACATTCGTTTTGGTTTGGCTGCGATAAAAGGTACCGGCGAAGCTGCCGTAGATGCCATTATCTCGGAAAGAGAAAAGAACGGCATGTACCAGGATATTTTCGACTTCTCTAAGCGCGTGAACCTGCGTGCTGTAAACAAGAAGACGTTTGAAAGTATGGCTTTGGCAGGAGCTTTTGATTCGTTTGGTTTGTACCATCGTGCCCAGTTAATGGATATCCCGGAAGGCGAAAACATTAGCTTACTGGAAAAAGCGGTTCGTTACGGCAACAATTACCAGGCTGAGCTACAAGCTGCGCAGCAATCGCTGTTTGGTGGAAGCGCCGCTGTGGCCGCGCCAATGCCGAAGATACCAGAAGTAGCCCCGTGGACACAGGCAGAAATGTTGCGCCGCGAGAAAGAAGTAGTAGGTTTCTACATCTCAGGTCACCCGCTCGATCAGTTTAAACTGGAAATAGATTCTTACTGTACTTCGGCCTTAGCTGACATTGCCAACCATAAGAATAAGGATATTAACGTAGCGGGCATGGTATCAGAAGTGGTGATTCGTACGGC
The DNA here is from genome assembly GCF_010119545.1 of Pontibacter fetidus. GTDB lineage: Bacteria > Bacteroidota > Bacteroidia > Cytophagales > Hymenobacteraceae > Pontibacter > Pontibacter fetidus. The sequence continues at coordinate 10,085 of NZ_JAAEAA010000035.1, forward strand.
CAAGAACGGTAACCCGTTTGCGCTGTTCTCTATCGAAGATTATGACTCAACCATGCAGATGGCGCTGTTTGGGGAAGATTACATGAAGTTCCAGCCATACTTGCGCCAAGGGTTATATTTGTTTATCCGGGGTAAAGTGCAGTTGCGTTACAAAACCGAAGATCAGTGGGAACTTAAGCCAACTAACATCCAATTGCTCGGTGATGTGATGGATAAAATGGCACAAGGCGTTCAGGTAAACATTAACCTACAGCACTTTACGCCCAACGTTGCTGAGGCCCTGGAAGAAGCTATAATTGCCAGCGCTGGGGGCAAACGACTGGAAATAATGCTGCATGTACCGGATGAAAAGCTGGCCCTACCAACCTACTCCAGGAAGTATCGAGTAGATCCAAAAGTGTTCCTGAACTCAATCAAAGACATAGGATTGGGTGAATGTAAGCTGCTATAGTTAATTTGGAGATGAGGAGGCTCGAAGCTGAATCTGCTCATATTTAAAAGTATAAAAGGTGCGCTGCTACGGTAGCGTACCTTTTTACTTTTTCGGACTTTATAGTCTGAAGGCTGGCTGCTCACGCTCTTTCGGACTTCCTAGTCCGAAAGCAAAGCTGTTGGGGATTTCCTAATCCCCGTGTTCCTGTTAACGCGGATTAGGAAATCCGCTTCAGACTGGGTTTCGGATTAAGAAATCCGAAACAGCAAATGTCTTTGGAAAGTATAGTTGCTTTATGGGACTCAAAAATAACATTGTACCCGGTGGTTTATACTTTCTGACCATGACTGTTGTAGACTGGGTGGATATTTTTACAAGACCAGTTTACAAACACATTATAGTGGATGCTCTAAAGTTTTGCCAGGAAAAGAAAGGGCTAGAACTATACGCCTGGGTACTGATGAGTAACCACTTGCACTTGATCGCCGCCGCTCAGGAAGGTAAAAACTTATCAGATATACTTCGCGATTATAAGCAATTTACCAGCCGTAAAATAATAGCTACTATACAGGAAAAACCGGAAAGCCGCAGGCAGTGGATATTGCACCGCTTTGAATTTAATGCGCATCTAAGCAAAAAAGTAAGGCATTACAAAGTTTGGCAGGACGGCAACGAAGCAAAAGAAATATTTAGCAATAATTTTCTGGATCAGAAGCTAGAATACATTCATCAGAATCCGGTAAGGGCAGAATGGGTAAGCGAACCGGAACACTATAGATACAGTTCTGCGGCCAACTATGCTGGTAAACTGGGACTACTTCCAGTGATGCTTATCAGCTAATACATCCAGCAACTCATATACTTTACAAACTTCTATAAACAATTCAAACTGTCGCTTGTTATCCTATACAATTTATACTTTTACATTCTACAGCCGTAGGTATAATTTGCACAAGCATAAATCCGACACCTTGTCAGGTGGTTATAGTTTGGGCTTAAATTTGCCGAAGCTATAATTGTTACTATATTTATAACACAGAAATTAACCAACAAAACGCTAAAGTTATGGCTAACAAAGCAATAGAAATTACAGACGCTAACTTTAATGAGATAATCAATTCAGATAAGCCGGTGCTGGTAGACTTTTGGGCAGAGTGGTGCGGACCGTGCCGCATGGTAGGCCCGATCGTAGAAGAACTGGCTGGCGACTATGAAGGCAAAGCCGTCATCGGTAAAGTAGATGTAGATGCCAACCCGCAGACATCTGCTAAATTCGGTATCCGCAGCATTCCTACGCTACTGGTTTTCAAGAACGGTGAAGTTGTAGATAAGCAGGTAGGCGCTGTGCCTAAAAACGTACTGGCTCAGAAGCTGGATGCGCAAATGGCGTAAGCATAAAGTATAAAATTAGAACGGCCACCTCTTTAACTGGAGGTGGCCGTTTTTTATGGCATCAACTATAACTTATGACGGGCACTCGCAGAGCTTTTTATCGATGCTGCAAAGTGTGTTATAGTTCTGTTCTGCTTCTTTTAGCAATCGCTGTAGTTCTTTGGTATAGTCCAACACTTTCTGTAACTGCGCAATTTCGGGTTGTTGTTTGGTATGCGCATCCAGGTTTTTGATTGACACTGCAAAAGCATCGCTTTTCTCTTTAATGCGGGCATAATAACTATCCAAGCCATTATCAGTAGTGGCTACGGCCGTTGCCTGCAGGTTATTATCGAAACATAGTTGCCAGCGCAGGTATGTAAACACCTGTTGCTCCGCGTCGTTGCGCAGCTTGGTCATGTCGTGCACGGCCTCGCGTAGTTTGTAGCTTTCGTAGCGTTTGTTATATGCTGTAACGGCATCGCGCACTTTGTCGCGGCAACTCAGGCAGTTGCTGGCACTAACTTTGTCCTGCAGCGCATTTCGCACAGCTATAGTTTCGTCGGAGGCAGGCGTATCATTCAGCTTTTTAACTTCCTTCTCAAACACTGCGTTATACTGCAATTCCTCCAGCTTAGCCTTTAATCGAACTATAGCCTCCCCTTCTACAGACGCAGACAAGAGGTCAGGGCGTGGCAGCTCTACGGCGTATAGTTTGGCCAGCGACGCTTCTCGTTTTTCGGGTGTGTTATAGGTGGCTGGGTCGTTTTCCAAATCGCGCAGTGTATTTACCAGCAGTTTGCCGCTCTTCAGGTTATGGTCGGCTTCCAGGTACAGGTCAGCGTTGGTAAGTATAGATTGGTATTCCGGCCTGAAGATATTTTTATAGGTGCTGTTCGTTTTAAATTCTGCTTCGCGATTATCCATCGTGGCTTTCAGGCGTTTGTATTCCTGAATAATGGCAAACAGGTTTTTAGCATTTATTTCGGGGCTATTGTTGCGGTAGTTCAGGCGGTAAATGTTCAGATGCTGTTTCATTTCAGCAAATACCCGCAGGAATTCTACAAACAGCTTTTCCTGGCGGTAAGTCTCATCGTTTACCAGTTGCTGCTCATAAGCATTCTGTATTTTCTGTTTGCGCTTTTCAATCAGGTCCAGGGTTACTTCGTCGCCGGTCAGCACATCCATCTTGTACAACGATTTATAGTTGGCCACTACCATATAAGGATAATCCTTATAGTTGGTCATCTCTTCCAGCATGCGGCGCTCCAGTTTGTTCGGGTTTTTAGCCAAGTAATCTGCCAGCCGTGCCGATTTTATAGTTACCGTTTTTACCTCGCCCGGCACAAACACATATATTTTAACTGAGTGCAGCCGCGTGTCGAAATCCTGGCCTTCATATAACCTTATAGTTGAGCTGAACCGGTATTCGCGCTTACTGGTACAGCTACTGAGCAAACTCCCGAACTCCCCTACCAATGAAAGTACAGCGCTGGTTGGCGTGGTAAGTTTTGAGAGGTTAACCAGTTGCTTTGCTACCAGGCCAAATACTTCGTTTCCGCCGTCATTTGTTATGGCCTTGGCGTTTATAGTGGCATCAATATTATTCTGGGTAGAGGACAGCGGCATTTTATCAATGATGCGTACCACTTCCAGGTTATCGCTTACCTGGGTTTTATAGTTATCCTTGTCCTGGTCTACATAAAAGTTATAAAGCGGATATACAATCTCATCGTTTCCGAAAAGCTTCATGTTTTTGAGCTGCGCTGTAATAAACAGGTACTCCAACTGGCTACGGTAACGTTTCTTTGGCTTTTTTACGCCACGTTCCAACTCGTTCAGCACGCGGGTAAACTTGCTTCCGTTAAACAGGTAGATGTCGGTACTCAGGTATTGCCACTCATCCGAGAACTCAAACGGGTCGGTGTAACTATAGCCCAGGCGGGTTTCAATGTTCTTTTGCGCGTAAAGTTGCTGGCTTATCAGCAGCAAAAATAAAAAAAGTATAATTTTTCTCATGTATCAGTACTTGTCGATGGCCGAGGTTATGCGTATACTCCCCTGTAAGCACATAGCATAAAGTATAGCCAACATAACGTTGTATGCCTGTACTATAGTGCTTTAAAATTGCGAATAATATTTTAAGCATCACAACTATACCTGGTAAAACAAACTATAAAACAGAATGAAAACTTTATTAGCAATTGCCTTATTTATATTTTGCCTTGTAGCAGTGCAACCTGCCTTTGCGCAACAGGCCAATAGCCCTGCCACTACTGTTTCAGCAACTACTTCTAAGCCATTATCCGAAACCGAAAAAATTAACCTTTTAATTGAAAGTATAAGCACCATGAAAGGAGCCACTTTTATAAGGAATGGCAGCGAACATACCTGCCAGGAAGCGGCTGCACACCTGAAGGCAAAGTATGAAAAGCATGGCAGCAAAATAAAATCGGCTGATGAATTTATCAGTTACCTGGCAACCAAGTCGTCGGCAAGCGGCGAAGTATACAAGATCCGGTTTGCTGACGGCCACGAAGAACCTACCGCCGAAGTGTTGCACCACTTGCTGGAACAATTAAAATAACAGCACCGCGTTAGCTTAGTATTAGATATGATAAATATTTCATAAACGTGTGTCCTGTGGGTTGCGTAAACGCTTTAAAGAATGTCAACGTCCATGCTACAATTGCTAGAAGAATCTAAAGGTGACCTGGTGGCTTTCCGGATATCGGGCCATGTAGATAAAAATGATTACGATATTATGCTGCCCATACTGGAAGAAAAAATAAAACAGTATGGCAAAATAAACGTGTATGCCGAGATGCAGGAAGTTGAAGATTATACTTTGCAGGCGCTTTGGGAGGACCTTAAATTCGATTTCAGGCATGCGGCAGACTTTAACAAAGCGGCTATAGTTGGCGAACAAAAATGGCTGGACTGGCTTACTATTGCTGCCTCGCCGTTTACCAGCGCTACCATAAAACACTTTACGTTAGACCAACGGTTGCAAGCTTTGGAGTGGATACAAACTATAGAAGAGTAAAACTACAGCATTAACTATAAGTACAATGGGGCTATACTTTTTATAAAGTATAGCCCCATTGCTTTAACTGCACACTACCCTAAAAGTTTGAGTAATGGGTATGTTTTTTACAGGACATGAACTACAGCTATAGTTGCTGCTTTTATTCATTACAGATTGATTTATACTTATCTATCAGGCAATTACATTTAATATTCAATTTTCACAATATTTAAACCTGCCTACTGCTTTTATGTAGTCTTTTAACAGTTTTGCTTGGCTTTCCGGTATGTTTTTTTACATCTTTGCAGCCATACAGTTTTATTTTTAACGATCTATAACCCATTATTAAAGTAAAACCCATGAAATTTAACTTTGCAAAAACTTCTTTTTCTGTACTGGTTTGTGCTACCATGCTGGCCTCTTGCGTGTCTTCTAAAAAATACGAGGACCTGAAAGCAAGCAACGAAGCCCTTACTGCTGAGCAGGCTGCCTCTAAGCAAAAAGTAGATGAGCTTACCTCATCTTTAAAAGAGCGCGAGCAGAAACTTGCTGAAATGGAGCGCCAGATGAACGAGCAGGAAAAAGCTTTAAATAACCTGAAAAACGAAATCAACACTTCGCTGAAAGACTTTAACCAGGGCGACCTGAGCGTAAACATTAAAGACGGTAAAGTGTATGTATCTATGTCGGATAAGCTGTTGTTTGCAACTGGTAGCACTAAAGTAAACCCAACCGGCCAGAAAGCGCTTAACCAACTGGTAGATGTGCTGAAGAAAAACCAGGAAGTTGGTGTAATGGTAGAAGGCCACACAGATGACGTGGAAGTATTGCCAGGCACTAAAACAATTGCCGACAACTGGGACCTGAGCGTACTGCGCGCCACTGAAATTACGCGTATGTTAACGCAAAAAGGCTTGTCTCCTGACAGAGTAACCCCTTCTGGTCGTGCTTACTTCCAGCCAGCTGACACAGGCCGTACAGCTGCTGCCAAAGCTAAAAACCGCCGTACGGAGATCATCTTAACGCCAGACCTTACCGAGGTTTACAAAGTGTTAGGTATCCAGGCACAGAAGTAATCTGAAAGAACTATAGTTATAAAGCCGCTGCCTTAATAAGGTAGCGGCTTTTTTGTTTACTGTTACAGGTAAAGCATACAGGTTACAATTATCACAGCAACTATAGCTGCAAAAGCTTTTTGCTGTAAACAAAGAAGAGCCTTAAACTAAGTAACTCTAAAACTATAACTGTAGCCTAACCTTAAAAATATTGCACTCATTTTGCATGGCTCCTACTTTAAAATCAAACTATAAAACCTTACCAGTTAGCTGTGTAAGCTTATAATTAACCTATAACTATAGTAGAATTGAAACTTTAATTGCACTTTTATACGTATAAGGCTCTCGCTGTTACAATTTGTAAAAGCTAAAATTACGATTATGAAAAGAACCAACAGAACATACGCTCAGATTTTACTGGCAGCGGCTTTGAGTTTCTCATTTGCTGCCGAAGCCGCCAACTATACGTTAACGGAAGTGCCAAAAGTAGAGGTGCAGCAAGGCAACCAGGGAGTTACTGATTTAGAAAAAGAATTGCTGGGGCCTTACGCTGAGATAAACAAAATTGCAGCAACTGATTTACGCCAGGCTTATATCATGTTATTACAAAGCGTGCGCGACCGCCACGAAACCTGGACAGATGTAGAATGGAACAAGGCAAAAGCAATTATAAACAAGCTGGATGCCCGTAAAAATGCAGTACACAAACAACTGGGTGCTGATGATAAAGCAAAGATAAAATTGCTGCAAGGCGAACTAAGAGCCTTGGAAACCAAAAAAGATATTAAGGACTAAGTATAAACTATAGTTGACCCGTCCTAAAATAAGTTGACAGGTTTTACGATGATTTTAGAGAACCTGTGGGCATTAGCTCACAGGTTTTTTGATGTACCTGCTGTGGTGTACACATTTTCAGGCTCAGGTGAGGCCTTCGG
>NZ_JAAEAA010000036.1 GCF_010119545.1 Pontibacter fetidus
TTCTATCTGACTGACAACAGCCAGTTTAAAGCCTAAGGGGTAGTCCCGACGCGTGCGCCTGGTGCACCCTGTTTCTTCTTTTCCTTTCATAAGTCTAAATAGTGTCAACTTATTTCAGGACGATACACTATAAACAGAAAAGGCAACTATAGTTAGCTGCCTTTTCTGTTTTATGTAAATGTGTTCTGTTAAACCGAGAAGCTATCTCCGCATCCGCAGGTTCGGCTGGCGTTCGGGTTATTAAAGAAGAACCCTTTACCGTTCAATCCATCAGAGAAATCAAGTTCAGTGCCGGCCAGGTACAGGAAGCTTTTCATGTCAACCACCACTTTAATGCCTTTGTCTTCAAATTCCTGGTCCATTGGCTTCACTTCATCGTCAAAGTCAAGGTTATACGACAGACCGGAGCATCCACCGCCTGCAACAGAAGCACGCAAACGGAAGGTGTCATCTAACTGCGCGTCATGCTTCAGTTTTATAACTTTCTCTTTTGCTTTATCTGATACTGTTATCATAACTATAAATCTTTAAGACACCGGATTCATTACAACACTAAAAACGGTAATAGTGTTCATGTCGCGGCTAAAGTATAATTTATCAAGCGCCTCGTACATGTTACGTGCCCGGAAGTAAGAAGTATTCAACTCCTTGTCGTCACGGGCCATCCATTGCACGGTATAAGAGCTTTCCTTATCGCGGTAGTTCTGCACATACTCCCACATTTTGCGGAGCACATCCACACGGTCGTAACCAACTTCTGTATGGAACAGGAACGACTGGTTATGGCGCGGATTTACCGTTATCAGGTCCAGACGGGTTTTGTTATCCATCTGGCGAAACTCAAAAAGCAGACTGCTGCCGCTTATTCCTAAGTGGTTCTCAATCTGCTTCTGAATGCGTGCACTCTCAACGTGCACATCTGTCTTCGACTCCATGCGCGAGTCCGGTTTTCTTAGTGGTGAGACTTAGGCAGCTCAAGAGCTGGCAAACCGTTCTTTACTCTGTAGTCGTTGATCGCAGATTTAATTGCATCTTCAGCCAGTACAGAGCAGTGAATTTTAACCGGAGGTAAAGCCAGTTCTTCCACTATGTCCATGTTGTCGATAGCCAGTGCTTCGTCAACAGACTTGCCTTTTAACCACTCCGTAGCTAAAGAAGAAGAAGCAATAGCAGAACCACAACCAAACGTTTTGAATTTAGCATCCGTGATGATCTGGTTTTCGTCTACTTCAATCTGAAGGCGCATAACGTCGCCGCACTCAGGTGCACCAACAAGGCCTGTGCCCACATTGTTCTTCGCTTTATCAAGCGTACCAACGTTACGTGGGTTGTTATAATGATCGATTACTTTATCTGAATAAGCCATAGCTTTTATTTAATTACTAATTGTTAATGATTAATGAATAATAAGAGGAGCAAACAATTAATCATTATTCATTCCTCATTATTAATTACTCCTAGTGTTCTGCCCACTCAATAGAGTTAAGGTCAATGCCTTCTTTAAACATCTCCCACAACGGAGACATTTCGCGAAGTTTAGCAACTGCTTCTTTTACGTGGTTAATGGCGTAGTCAACTTCCTCATCAGTAGTGAAACGGCTGAAACCGAAGCGCAGTGAAGAGTGTGCCAGGTCATCGCTCAAACCTAAGGCCTTCAGTACATAAGATGGCTCCAAAGAAGCTGAAGTACAGGCAGATCCGGAAGAAACAGCAATGTCTTTCACACCCATCATCAGGCCTTCGCCTTCTACATATTTAAACGAGATGTTAGAAACATGCGGCAAACGGTGCTCCGTTGAACCGTTTACATAAGACTCTTCTATAGTTAAAAGCTCTTTTTCTAAACGGTCGCGCATTACCGAGATTCGTGCAGTGTCTTTTTCCATGTCCTGCTTTGCAATCTCGGCAGCTTTGCCAAGACCAACTATACCAGGCACGTTAAGTGTACCAGAACGCATGCCACGCTCGTGTCCGCCACCGTCCATCTGGGCAGTAACTTTAACACGTGGGTTCTTACGACGCACGTACAGCGCACCAACACCTTTAGGGCCATACATTTTGTGACCAGAGAAAGCCATCAGGTCAATGCCATCTGCTTCAACGTCAACCGGAATTTTACCTACTGCCTGCGTAGCATCTGTAAAGAACAACACACCATGCTTTTTAGCGATAGCAGAAATTTCTTTGATAGGCTGGATAACACCGATCTCGTTGTTGGCATACATAATAGAGATCAGGATGGTCTTATCTGTAATGGCTGCTTCCAACTCTTCCAGGTTTATCAGGCCTTTATCATCAACTTTAAGGTATGTAACCTTGCCACCCATTTTTTCGATGTGCTTGCAAGGGTCTAAAACAGCCTTATGCTCGGTAGTTGCCGTAATGATATGGTTACCTTTAGAGGCATACATTTCAAATACACCTTTGATAGCCAGGTTGTCAGACTCCGTAGCACCAGAAGTAAAGATTATCTCTTTCGGAGAGCAGTTGATAAGGGATGCGATCTGCTCGCGGGCGTAATCAACGGCTTCTTCGGCGTGCCAGCCAAAAGCGTGGTTACGCGATGCAGCATTACCAAACTTATTGGTCAGGTAAGGCATCATGGCATCCAGTACGCGAGGGTCTAGCGGCGTAGTAGCGTTGTTATCTAAGTATATCGGAAATGTTAACATATCACTTTGTGTATCTTTGAACTCTTAAACCTAAACAGTTTACAGAATTGATTAGTTTTGATTCGGTGCAAAATTACGAAATTTTACTTACTTAGACTAATTACAAATAAAAAATGAAGAAGGTTGAACACATCGGTATAGCCGTTAAAAATTTTAGCGAAGCAAACGCTTTATACTATAAATTACTTGGCGTAGAACCGTATAAAACAGAGTATGTGGAGTCGGAAGGGGTAAATACTTCGTTCTTTAGGGCTGGCGATACTAAAATAGAGTTGCTGGAAGCTACAAACCCGGACAGTGCCATTGCAAAATTTATCGAAAAACGGGGCGAAGGCATCCATCATATCGCGTTTGAAGTAGAAGATATTGTAGCCGAAATGGAGCGCCTGAAGCAAGACGGTTTTGTACTGCTGAACGAGCAGCCCAAGAAAGGCGCTGATAATAGACTGGTTTGCTTTGTGCACCCCAAAAGTGCCAACGGCGTGCTGGTAGAACTGACACAGGAAATTAAGTAAATTGTTGAATTGCTGAATTGTTAAATTGTTATCTCACTTATAGTTAAACTATAGCCATTCAGCAATTAAATCATTTAACAATTTAACAACTATAAAACTATGAAAGACTTAGTAAGAGAAATACAGGCAGCTGAAGAAGAACTACTGATGGGGAACGTGATCCTGTACCCGACCGACACCGTTTGGGGCATTGGTTGCGATGCACAGGAAGCAAAAGCTGTAAAGAAAGTCTTTAAAATAAAAGAGCGGGACCCCTCTAAATCGATGATCATTTTAGTAGCTGATATTGATATGGTGAAACATTATGTAAAAGACGTGCCTGAAGGGTTTGAGAAGATGCTGGAAGAGCAGGACAGGCCAACCACCTATATTTTTGAAGGCGCGCAGCATTTACCCGAAGAGGTGATTGCCCCCGACGGAACGATAGCCATACGGGTTGTAAAAGACGAATTTTGCCATAAACTTATCCGGCAGCTCGATAGGCCACTTATTTCTACATCAGCTAACCTGAGTGGTGGTAAATCGCCGGCTAAATTTGCTGATATAGATGAGGAAGTAAAGAAAAGAGTAGACCACATAGTAAGGTGGCGGCAAGATGAGGATACCGAAGCAACACCCTCACGCATCATTAAGATAAAAGCCAACGGCAAAACAGAAACGATACGCGAGTAGTTTTTTGACTTAAGACAGTTTGACAAAAGACAAAATACTTCTATGAAGAATGTAATGTTCGGTTCTCACGTTTAATCAGGATAAGAATTATAAATCTGATTTGAGATTTGAAAGTCCTTGGTCTTTTGTCACATAGTCCTTTGTCGTGATGATTGTCCAAATGTCTCTTGTCTTAACAGGGCGCTTTCGATTTAATACCTTATTTTTGCGCCTCAGGTGTGGCAAACCACCTGAGGCTTTATTTTTTGATGGAAACTATAAAACTGCCCGATAATCCTGTTTTTGATGAAGTAGCTGCTGCGGCGGCAGAGCTTGGAGTAGATGCCTATGTGATTGGAGGCTTTGTGCGCGATCTGGTATTAAAACGCCCTTCCAAGGATATTGATGTCGTATGCATTGGGGATGGAATAGCGCTAGCCGAAAAAGTATCGCAACAGTTGCCGCATAGGCCCAGGGTTTCTGTTTTCAAAAATTTCGGAACGGCCATGCTGCGCTATAACGATTGGGAAGTAGAGTTTGTAGGGGCCCGAAAAGAATCGTACAGAGAGCACTCGCGCAAACCCGAAGTAGAGCAGGGCACGTTAGACGACGACCTGAAACGCCGCGACTTTACCATTAATGCCTTAGGTATAAGCCTGAACAAAGCTAACTATGGCGCACTGATAGATGAGTTTGATGGCCTGAAGGATATGAGACGGAAGATCATCAGGACGCCATTGGAGCCAGGCATTACTTTCTCTGACGACCCGCTGCGCATGATGCGCGCCATCCGGTTTGCCACCCAGCTCGGTTTTGACATTGACCCCGATACCTTTGATGCTATAGTTGATAATAAAGAACGCATTAAAATAGTATCGCAGGAGCGGATTACCGATGAGCTGAACAAGATTATACTGGCACCTGTGCCAAGCTATGGTTTTAAACTGCTGTTCGTTTCCGGTTTACTGCACCTCATCTTCCCGAAAATGGTAGAGTTGCATGGCGTAGAAACAAAGAACGGCAACTCGCATAAAGATAATTTTTACCACACGCTGCAAGTGCTGGATAATGTGGCACAGGTTTCTGATGACCTGTGGCTGCGCTGGTCGGCTATACTGCATGACATCGCCAAACCCGATACCAAGCGCTACTCGCCGAAAGTAGGCTGGACTTTTCATGGACACGAAGACCGCGGTGCGCGGATGGTGCCTAAGATATTTAAGGACCTGAAACTGCCGCTAAACGAGCACATGAAATTTGTGCAGAAGCTTGTGCGCCTGCATCTGCGTCCCATAGCGTTGGTAAAGGAGACCGTGACAGATTCTGCTATCCGCAGGCTTTTATTTGAGACCGGGGATGATATTGATGCCCTGATGGCTTTGTGTCGTGCGGATATTACCTCGAAGAATGATGCAAAAGTTAAACGCTACATTCAGAATTTTGATAAGGTCGAGAAACGGTTGGTTGAAGTAGAAGAAAGCGACAAACTACGCAACTTCCAGCCGGTAATAACCGGTGAGATCATCATGGAAACCTTCGACCTGAAACCATCTAAAACAGTAGGCGAACTGAAAGAAGTGCTGACAGAAGCGATACTGGAAGGCAAAGTAAAGAACGAATTTGAGGAAGCTTATAGTTACCTGTTGCAGATTGGCGAGCAAAAAGGCCTGCCGGTTGTAAACAAAAAGACGTTGTAACGAAAAAGGGGAGTAGCTGCTAAGTTACTCCCCTTTTTTATGTTACTCCAGCGCACACCTTATAGCCCGGGCCTGCATCGGTACATGGTTGCGGCCTACCACTGCAAAAACCCTTTCTCCACGTAAAACAGCATCTGTTAGCAGCCGGTACATATACAAATTCCGGAACTCGCTATTATGCCTGTTTATGTCATTGGTAAATTTACCGCCGGTGTCAGCACTATTTTTTAGCGGATCGAACCACTGGGTGGGTGCCTGCCACCAGTTAGCAGGAGTCGTCCAGTATTTTGCGTAGGCGGTTTGCAGGGCATTTACATCCGGAATTACGGTTGCCAGTTCGGGTAGCAGCTTATTGGCTTTAGGTATCAGTTGGGCTATAGTTGCTTTCAGTTCTTCTTCGTTCAGGCCTTTGCGGTCGCGCAGGCGGCTGGTTTCCCGAAGTATAAAAAACAGCTTTATTTGCTCTGGTGTAAACTTCTTCAGCGATAACAGGTAATTTACTTCATCCTGCGGGCTGGGTTCAAGCGACTGTGTTTTTATACCTGCCTGTTTCGCCAAATACCGCACATACCCCGATTCCCCAAATTGTTTTATAGTTTCAGTTTCAGTTGCAGCCACTCCGCGGTCAGGTCCTTCAAAAAAAGCTATCGTTGGTTTCTGCTTCTTCCAGGCCTCTTTTATTGTTGCAAACTGTGGGTCGCTTTCATTATCTGAGTGTTGCGCCCCGATATAAGTTAGCCTATTGCCTGCATCTCCCGCTATAGTTAAGGACCATTTCGTGTCAGGTGTTTCTTGCCAGTTTAAATAAGAGATCAGTTTCGCTTCGCAAGGTGTTTCTGGTAGGTTTTGGGCAGATACCGCTGGTTTTATTAGCAGGAGCGCAACTATAGGTAGCAGGAATAATTTTTTCATAGTTCAGATGGCTTATGTTTCTAAAATGAGCGCTTGGGTAAACTATAGCTCAGCTTACAAACAAGTACAATTAAAGCGGATGGTGATAAATGAGGGGGGTAGTTAACTGCTTCGGCTTCCTCCTAAGTTGGAAGAAGCCTGGCAGTATCATCAAACAACTAAACAAGGGTGAGTAGCTACTTAACGGATTGATTATCGGCTAAGTATGTAGTTTTATTTTGTACAACAGGTTGTAGTAGCGGGCTAAACTTAGGGTGTGGTGGTTTAGCCCGCTGTTAAATTGGTACTAGGCGTAAAAATTACTGCCGCGATACTTTACTGGCACCGTTGGCATCTATTTGTGTGCTGCCCGGGTTGCCTTTGTAAGTAATTCGGCTGGCACCTGATGCATCGGCTCGCAGGCTTTTGGTTGCATACACATCGGCTTTTGTTGCACCGGTTGCTTCTACGATCACATCGCTGGCGCGTAGCTGGTCTGCATCTATTTTGCAGGCTCCTGCCGCTTCCAACTCTAATCTTTCTGTAGTTCCGGTAAAGCGCGTATCAGATGCTCCGGCAATATCGGCACGAATGGTTCGGGCTCTAACATTTACGGCGGCTTTGGTAGCACCGGCCAGTATCAGGTCCAGTTCATTGGTGTTAATTCCGATCACATCTGCTTTTATGGCACCCGTTAGCTCCAGGCGTTCCAGGTCTGGTACTGTAATTTGTATAAGAACCGGCTCGTCGTCATTAAACAGGTTTATCACGTTGTTTTCCGACTCAACTATAAGCTCTCCGCCATTCTCACGAACCTCCATGCGTCTTATTTCCTTTTCAGAGCCACGAACGGTTACTTTATAGCTATTGCCCTGTTTTAGCTGCACATGGTATGGGCCCGATACGCTTACTTTGTTAAAACCAGTGTAATCGAACGCTTTGCTATAGTTATCATATTCATTCATGTCCAGCAATACACTTTCGTTGTTGCCACCTACCTCAGTTTCCTGGTCACTGTCCATTAGCATTTCAGGTGTTTCAGTGTCCAGGGTGTCGTTTGCGCAGGTTATACATTCCAGCATGTCGCCTTTTACTTTCCAGGTATTCCTTACGATCTTATCATATCCATACTCCTGGTCAAAAGTGGCGCTTGGCAATAGGTAAACAAACTCTCGTGTCAGGCGGAAAGGCTTGTCTTTTGGTAGTTTTAAGATAATGGTCAGGTCCTGATCGCGGAAACTGGCACCTTCTTTAAACTCATAGCTGTCATCAAAACGTAGGGTTGAGTCCTGCTTTACAACACGGTAGGTAATCATGCGCGCATTCTGCTTGGCTTCTTCTTCGGTACGGCCCTTGGCTTCAATTTGCTGAATTACCTCAATGTTGGCACCGTTGTGCTCGCGTACATCAATGTACAGGTTATTAAAGTCTGTGTTCAGGTCGTAAGCGTCCAGTTCCGTTATTCCGGCTGCTGGTATAGTTTGAGTTGTTGTGATCTCGCCGCTTCGCTGGAAGTTACTGCTAAAAGAGATAATGGAAGCGATCATAATAATAAGTGCTGCTAACCACACCCCAAACAACGACCAGCCTATAGTTGGACGCATGTAGAAACGTTTAGAAAGTAAGCCGATTGCTAGCATGATAAGGAACAACAGGGGGATTAGGCCTACAATAAGACCTGCAACCAATCCGAATCTGGGAAATCCGCCCAGCCAGATAGAAGACGAAAACGGCCCCATCTGTATCATGTCGGAGTTATCTAACCAACCCATAGAGGCAAAAAATGCACTAAACAAGCCAACCGTTAACCCCACAGATACCAGCAACAGGAAGATACCGGCCGCAACGCGTACAAGTGCAACCAAAAAACCAAGTATAGGGCCTAATGCTCTGCCTGCCCAGTTAAAAACCTGCGAAATAATGCGGATCGGTAACAGGATGATCTTAGCAAGTGCGCTTTCGTTTCCATCTCTGTCCTTCATGTTCAGGTTCTCTTTCAGGGTATGTTCTATACCTGCCAGCGTAACCGGGCTGCCCTGCATTTGCATGCGCTCGGTTAGCGTTACCGCTTCGGGTACCGCTATCCAGAGCACAATGTATAGCAGTAGTCCGAAGCCGCCTAAGAATACAGATACCAGGAACAGGATGCGCACTACAGCTACATCTACACCAAAATATTTGGCTAAACCGCTGGCTACACCGCCCAGTTTCTTGTCCTCAGGGTCCCGAAACAGTTTTTTTACATCAGTATCAGGTAGTTCGTTGCTCTCAGGCATAGCTATCCATAACACAATGTAAAGTATAACTGCCGCTGCCGCTGATACACCTGCCGATAAAACACCTAACACCAGGAACAGGATGAAAAACAGACGGATCCAAACTACATCTATGTTCAGGTAATTGGCAAGGCCTGCGCACACACCGCTAATTACTTTTCGGTTTACATCGCGGTATAGTTTTTTAGTGCCTGGTATAGTGTAAGCGCCTGCTGCGCCTGCCGCACCCGCTGCCCCACCTGATGTGCTATAGTTCGGGATCTCTTCCTCAACTGGTTCTTCTATCTCAAACTCGGTAACGTTACCCATTCTGGCAATCAGGTATTGTACATCTTCTAAAGAGATAACCTGTTTGCCTGGAGAAAGCCGTGCAGAAAAGATTTCCGCAATGCGCAGCTCTATATCAGCAACTATTTCTTCGTGCCCCTCATAGTTAGAGAAATACGAGCGAATAGAAGCCAAATATCTGCTCAGCTGCTCATAGCCATCTTCTTCTATATGGAAGATGATGCCTTGTAAGTTGATGCTTATATTCTTTTTCATGACTGTTGTGCTTTCTTGTTTTGAATGATGAAGTCGGTGGATTCTACCAGTTCCTGCCATGTGTTGCGGAGTTGCTCCAGAAAGGCCTTTCCGGTTTCGGTGAGGGTGTAGTATTTGCGGGGAGGCCCCGATGTGGATTCTACCCAGCTATAGTCGAGAAGCGACGCGTTTTTGAGGCGGGTTAGTAACGGGTAAAGGGTTCCCTCCACAACGATCATCTTGGCTGCTGTCAGCTCTTCCAACATATCGGACGCATATACTTCACCACGAGAGATAATCTCCAGTATGCAGAATTCCAGAATTCCCTTCCGCATCTGCACTTGTGTGTTTTCTACTTTCATGATGATGAGGTTATAATGTTGAGACAAATATAATATAAGGTACTATGTAAAGCAAGGTACTGTGTAAAAATAATTACGGAAGTTTTTTAAAAGGGTTATCAGGACTAAAAAATTTATATTTTTATAGTGTATTTTTGTCTTTAAAATATATTGTGCTCAAATACAACTTATTCAGTAAAAGTGGTGTTAGAGGATGAAATCAGCAAAAAAGCGTTGTTTGGCAGTACAAATCCGGGCTGCTGTAAATAATTTCGAGATCCTATAGTTTTGGCCTATGCACAAAATTACTTTTAGGTGCCTGCTGGCAGCATTGTTACTGGTATGCGGTTTTAATGCCAATGCCCAGGTCTCTGCTCCCAAGTATAGCAATGAGTTTTTAAATGTAGGAGTGGGTGCCCGCGCCTTGGGTATGGGCAATGTGCAGGTGGCCATCACCGGCGATGCCACGTCTGGTTACTGGAACCCGGCAGGTTTGCTGCGCCTCCCGGACAAGTATAACATAGCCTTAATGCACTCAGAGTTGTTTGCAGGTATAGCCAAAAACGATTTCGGAAGCTTTGCCATGCCCATAGATACCAACAGTGCCTTAGCTGTTTCGGTAATAAGGCTGGGTGTAGATGATATTGCCGACACACGCCGCCTGCAGAATGAGTTTGGCTACATACAATATGATAGTGTAAAGTTCTTCTCAGTAGCTGATTATGCCGTACTATTATCATATGCCCGCCGGAGCAACCTGATACAGGGATTACAGTTGGGTGCCAGCGCCAAAATTATTTACCGCAACGTAGGGGATTTTGCCAATGCCTGGGGTTTTGGTATAGATGCCGGAGCCCAGCTTAAAAGAAACGATTGGCAGTTTGGCGTAATGGCAAAAGATATAACCACCACCTTTACTGCCTGGACCCACAACGTAGAAGAACTGGAAGAAGCCTACGAACAAACCGGCAACGACCTGCCTGAAAACACCGCCGAGCTTACCCTGCCACGGGTTATAGTTGGTGCTGGTCGTAACTTCCAGATCAATGATAAAATTTCAGCACTCGTATCTACTGATATAGACTTTACGTTTGATGGCAAACGAAATGTACTGTTGAAATCAGACGTTATGTCTGTAGACCCGCACTTAGGTGTGGAAGTAGTATATGCTAAGTCTGTCTTTATAAGAGGGGGTCTTAGTAATTACCAGCAAACTACCCGCTTCGATGGCAGCAAGGCTACGCAGGTACAACCTAATTTCGGGGTTGGTTTCATATCAAATGGCTTTAACCTGGACCTGGCGCTTTCACGCATGAGCGACCGCGAGAAAAACTCCATCGCCAACGCCAACACATCTTCGGTTATCATCTCAATGGGATATTCTTTCAGATAAGGTATTTGTAACTATGTCTATCTCTACTTATTACAGGCATTTCTTTACTTTGCTTCTGTTTATAGTTACTATAGTTACGGCCAAGGCCCAAACCAACTATGGCAACGAATGGATAAAGTATGACCAGACCTACCATAAAATTAAGGTTACCCAGACCGGTATTCACCAACTGGATTATACGTACCTGTCGCAGCTTGGCCTGCAGGATGTAAACCCACAGAATATACAGTTGTTTCGTAGGGGCAAAGAAGTAGCTATCTACATGGCCGGCGAGCAGGACGGTAAACTGGATACGCAGGATTACCTAGAATTTTATGGCGAAGCAAATGATGGGGCATTAGATGCAGAGCTTTATAAGGACCCATCGAATCAACCGCACCAATACTATAGTTTATATACTGATACAGCCAGTTATTTTTTAACATTCTCAACCGTTAAGGGTAAACGAATGCCTCAGAATAACCCTGCTGTTACTGGTAAGACGCCGGAACCTTATCATTTGCAACAGGCCTTGTTTATGTATACAAACAGATATTATACCGGCAAAACCTATAACGACAACCGCATGCCCTGGCTGGATGCAGGCGAAGGATACGCATCACATTCATCAAGATACCCTAAAACATTTGGGAATAGTGGCGCAAGCTTACTAACCAATATAGTTACTACGGGGCCAAAGCCCCAATTGGAGTTTGCAGTAGTAACTACAAACCCAATGTTGCATGAGTTTACAGTTAAGGTAACCAGCGGAAGTACTCCTAAACAAATTGAGCACTTTAAGATTAATGGTGATGATTTTGCGAAAAGTAGAACTACGCTCGAGTTTTCAGATTTTACATCTTCAGGTCAGCTCTCTTTATATATTGAACGTGTAGGACCGGATATTGTAGCTGATCAGGTTGGTTTTTCTTATGGTAATGTAACTTACCCACAGGCTACAAATTTCACAGTAGGGCAACGGCAACTCATTTTCTATACTGATCCTTCTCGTGGCCAGTCGCTTTATTATGAAGTGAAAAACGCCCCTGCTACAGCTATTGCATACGATGTTACCGATCCTTATAACACTACTCGTATAGCAGGCTATAGTTCTGGAACCGGTAAAGGGTTTGTAGTTGATGATAATTCGTCTTCACGTAAAATTCTGGTAGCAAATGTTTCAAACCCATGGCGGCCAGTGCGTACAGAAAAAAATATACGTTTCCGGAAAATTACACCTTCGGCACACAACTATATTATACTTACAAACAAGCGCCTGATGAAGAAGGTAGCAGGAGAAAACCTGCGTGCACCGGAGGCTTACGCTGCTTATCGCGCCTCAGAAGCAGGAGGAAGTTATGATACTCTTTTGGTGCACATGGATCAGGTTATTGATCAGTTTCATTACGGTGAGTTTTCGGTAAACGGCATACGGAAATTCATGAGCTATATGCTTACATCCAACAGACCAAAACATTTATTTATAGTTGGCAAAGGAGTAAAATATGGTTCTCCTGAATACCAGGATTACTACAGTGGCAGATTTAGTTATTATCATATTGGTGCCCGCTACAACAAAGTGCATGAAATTGATCTGGTACCAACCGGGCTTGCACCTGTATCTGATGTGTTCTTTACTGCTGATTTCAGAAATAATTCTTTTTCGCCTGAAGTTCCTACAGGCCGGCTTGCAGCTACAAAACCGGAAGATATTATAAACTACCTTAATAAGTTGAAGGCCTATGAGGCTTTACCTGAAGGCTTGCCCTGGCGAAAAAATATACTGCAATTAGGCGGAGGCAGTAGTATATCAGAAATTAACCAGTTAGCAAATTATCTTAAAAAATATAAGAACATAGCCGAAGGACCATACCTGGGAGCTCATGTAACAGAAAAGTACAGGCAAAATGTAAGTGAGCTTGTTGAAACTATAAATGTTGCCAACGAAATTAATACCGGTGTATCACTGCTTACATTTTTTGGTCATAGTTCTCCTAGTACCACCGACTTGGATATAGGGTTGGTGTCCAGTGCAGTTAACGGCTATAACAATAAAGATAAGTACCCAGTAATTTTGATGAATGGTTGCAGTACCGGCGATGCTTTTATACCCAACAACAAATCATTTGGCGAGGATTGGGTAAATACCCCAGAGAAGGGAGCTATTGCATTTATTGCGCACGCTGAGTCAGGGTATCCATATTACCTGGATCTGTACTCTACTAACTTTTATATAACAGCTTTTCAGGATCAGGCTTTTTATGGTAAAACTCTTGGAGAAGTACAGCAACAGGTAATAAAAAGGACCTTGCAGGATAACCCAGGCGAAATTACAAGAGCTATGGTAATGGAAATGGTATTACAAGGCGACCCTGCTGTTAAAATGTACAATCCTTCAAAGCCAGATTATGTTGCAATAGAAAGTGAGTCTGACATAGAAAGTATTGTTCCGGGCGAGATATTAACGGCTAAAACAGAGAAGTTTAATGTAATACTAAGTGCCCGAAACTGGGGTAAAGCATTGCCTGACTCAATTGGGATAACAGTTAAACGAACTTTAGCAGACAACACAGAACTTGCTCCAGAATTATTTAAAGTAGCGCCAGTTTATAATAAAGACAGAATTGTGCTTGAAATTAATAACAGGGGAATAGCTGCGTTGGGCATGAACCGGTTTGAAGTTACTATAGACGGCGATTTTAAGTTTGATGAGTTGGATGAAACGAACAACGTGGCCCGCTTTCAGCACTTTTTCCCTGTTAACGGACTTACTGCTTTAACCCCTGCCAACTATAGCATAGTTAACAGCAATAATGTAAAACTAGTTGTACAAACAACAGTGCTGGAAGAAAGCAGGCAGGGCTTTTACCTGGAAGTAGATACTACGCATCATTTTAATAGTAATCTGAAACGATCTTTTACAGCAGGTAATGCACTAATGCCTATCTGGGATATCGATGTTAGTACAATAGGGAATTTACCTGATAGTACCGTGTATTATTGGCGTGCACGCTTCCAGCATTATGATGTCGGCGAAGATACCTTATATGCTAAGAGCTCATTTAGGGTGATCAAAGGTACCAACACCGGATGGTCTCAAAGTCATATAGGTCAGTTTAAAACTATAGAAACCGATAAGGTTGTAATAAACGACACAAAACCGCATTTCAGTTTTATACCTGGTGTAGCTGATATTTCGATAAAGACCATTGGGGGAGATTTGCGGTATAATAACCCGAACCGGGGACATGGTTTATTTTTAAATGATAAGCAGCTTCTGGGAGTTTCGTGCGATTATCCTGAAAGTAGCACCATATCCAGGTTATATATGGTGGTAATTAATGATAAAACACTGGAACTTGTAAAAGGGCTTCCTTTTGCTACTCCCTGCGAAGGCTATGATTATCTTTATCAATTTAAGGATATGACCAATGCAGCAGTGAGGGCAAATGTAGAGACCTTCTTGAAACAGGTACCAAACGGCTTTTATGTTGCAGTTATCAGTATAAATAAAGTGCCTTTTGAAATTTTTTCAGAAAGCCTAAGAAATGAATTTAGAGGTATAGGAGCAAAAGAGATAGGAAATCTTAGGAATGGTCATCCTTATGCTTTATTAGGGAAAAAAGGTGCTGATCCGGGCACAATGTATGAAGTAATTGCAGACCCTACCACTCCTACCAGACAGGAAATAGCATTACGTGTAACGTTAAGGTCAACACAACAGGCAGGCGAGATAACTTCCCCTGCAATTGGCCCGGCGCTGAGTTGGGGTACAGTGCATCATAATATTGAAAAGTATAAAGCCGGCGATGATAACTATACATTGCGTGTAATTGGTATTGATGCAGATGGTAATGCCAGCGTATTGAAAGATGATGTAAATGCGAAGAGTTTTGATATTTCTACGATAGATGCGAAACAGTATCCTTACCTGAAGTTGCAGGCTTCTATTGCTGATGCAACAGATCGTTCGGCTCCACAGCTGGATCAATGGATGGTGTATTACGAAGCAGCCCCGGAGGGTGTTATTCGTCCGGACCTGGTGGAGGTAAACGAGGCTATACTTACAGAACAGGCAAATAAAGGAAAGATTAAGCTGCCAATGGTGTTTCAGAACATTACGCCATTCGCTTTCAGTGATTCGCTGGCTGTAGATGTAACTGTAACCGGCGATGGGTTGCAACAGCCAATACAGAAAAGACTAAAGCTGGCTGCATTGCCAGGCAATGCTTCGGCTACGTTTAATTATGAAATGAGCACGCTGGCACTGGATGGAAACTATAAAGTGACCATGTATGTTAACCCACGCCTGCAACCAGAACAGAATTACTTCAACAACATTTATGTAGTGCCATTTAAAGTTAAAAGTAAGCTACACCCGATTATGGATGTAGCTTTCGATGGCGTGCATATTATGGATGGAGAACTGATTTCGCCAAGCCCTATGGTAAGTATTACCGTGAAGGACGAAAACAGGCAGGCGTTTCTGGAAGATGCTTCTGGAATGTCAGTGGTTTTAGTATACCCTGATAGAGTTGAAAAGGAACTGGTACTGGATAAAACTTCAGCTGATCTGGACCATGTAGAGATTTTTCCGGCCACAGAGAAAAGTGATTTTAGGGTAGAGTTTAAACCGAAGAAGCTGGAGGCCGATGGACTTTACAGAATGGAGATCAGGGCCAAGGACGTAGCTGGTAAACAATCTGGTATTTCACCTTATAGTATAAACTTCGAGGTAGAGAACCAGTCAGCTATTACAAACTTCTATCCATTCCCGAACCCATTCTCAACTAAGACTAACTTCATTTTTACGCTGACAGGCTCTGTTATTCCGGATCACATTAAGATTCAGATTCTAACTATAACAGGTAAGGTGGTGAAGGAGATCATGAAGGAGGAGCTGGGGCCACTACGCATCGGTAACAACAAAACAGAATATGCCTGGGATGGTACCGATATGTATGGCGATAAGCTAGCCAATGGTGTTTACCTGTATCGTGTGGTGGTAAGCCGAAGCGACGAGATGATGTATCACAAACAGAAGTTCGGCGACAAGGCCTTTAAGAATGGCTACGGCAAGATCTACATACTTCGTTAAGTATAGCTAACTATAAAACAGAAAACATGAGTCATCCCGAATTTAGGGATTGTGCTTGAGTCCAGATGTGCATGAGTGCAGTTCGGACACGATAAAGCGGTATCAGGGCTTGCTGGTACCGCTTTCCTGTTCTATGGCATCCCTGCCG
>NZ_JAAEAA010000037.1 GCF_010119545.1 Pontibacter fetidus
CAAACTGTTTGTGCAGCCAGCCCGATCCAGACGCTTACAGCGACTGCCACAGTTTCCACTGGTGCTACGCTGGTTTGGTATGATGCGGCAAGCGGCGGCAATACAGTTGCCAATCCAACCTTGAGCAGTATCGGCACGGCAACCTATTATGCCCAGGCTAATTTAGGCGACTGCAGCAGCGGCCGCGTGCCGGTAGTGCTGACCATCAACGCAACACCTCAATTATCATGTAGAACTACAGATGTAACCTACTATGGTGGAGCAGATGGATCTTTAACAGTTACCATATCTAATTATAGTGCATCCAGGACCTATCAATATTCTTTAAATGATGATAGCTATGTTAATGTAACTTCAAATCCTTTTACAATACCGAATTTAGGTGTAGGAAACTATAAGGTTGAGGTTAAGAGCGACCAAGGATGCGAAGGTGTTACAAATTGCTCTGTAATTATCAATCCTTGCAACAATTTCAGAACCCAAACTATGGGTGGATGGGGTGCTGAGCCTACTAAGAAAGGAGACAATCCAGGTAATTATTTGCATGCAAATTTCGCGACAGCTTTCCCTAATGGATTAGTAGTTGGGGATATTGATCCGAATGATGGTTGTACTGGTTATAAACTGACCTTAACAACCGCACAGGCTGTAACTAACTTCCTGCCATCTAGTGGTAGACCAAGAGCACTTGATAAAAACTATGTGAATCCGACTGAGAAAGGTAAAACCATCTACAGTAACACCTTTGCGGGGCAGGTTGTAGCATTAACAATCTCGTTAGGATTTGATTACAATATTGCAAGCTTCAGTCCATCAACAACTTACTTGGGAGACTTGATAATCGGTTCTGGAGACTTTACTGGTAAAACGGTAACGGAAGTATGGCAGCTGGCAAATAAAGCGCTAGCCGGTTGTTCAACCGGATACTCCATATCACAGTTGAATGCGATAATAGCTGCAATAAATGAGCATTATGTAGATGGTAGATTGAGTGGTAATATACTTTACTGCCCTCCTACAAATGGTACTTATGCAACTCGGCAGCTATCATCAACTTCTACTTCATCACTTGAAGGCATAAAAGCTGACCAGATCACTGCTTACCCAACACCGTTCTCAGATAAGGCTATAATAGAATTTAGAATTAGCAAAACAGAGAACTACGTGGTGAACCTGTATGATATGAAAGGTGCACTTGTGAAACAGTTAAAAGCTGGCAAAGCTAAAGCTGGTGAACTGCAGCAGGTTGAAGTTGACGGTCGGGGCTTGGGCGAAGGCCTGTACATTGCCCGTATGATCAGTGATTCTGATGCCCAGACTGTGAAACTATTGTTGAAACGAGAATAAACACGGTAAGGAGCCGTCGTTAAACCACAAAGGGTGCCTGGAATTCCAGGCACCCTTTGTGGTTTAACGACGGCTCTAAACACGTTTAGCTATAACACTCCACAATCCTACACTTCCAATTTAATGCCTCTCACCTGCCCTATAGTTGCTTTCACAAGGTTAAACAGGTTTAAGCATAGAATAATATAAATAATTGAAAATATTATTATAGTGTATGCGTACAGATGTATTGCTTTTAAAGCAGGTTTGATGCTATAGTTTACCAGCGCGTAGCTATAGTTCAGATCTCATGCCCCTCTACCCTCAACTCCTGATAGTTAACTGCTGCAAAATTGCGGTGGTTTTTACGCATTTGTTCAATCAAAACAACATGGTAAAATTATACTATCGGATTACCTGTTTACGCACTTCCCATACCTGCTATTTTATACAGCGCCAGGGGCCATAGTTTGGCCAGGGCATTGGTGTGCTCCGCCAAAAGGAATAACCTATGCTAGTGGCTGCATATCTGCAATCTATAACGGCAAACTATAGCGCCTAAAGTTTTGCCATTCGGCCTCTATGCTAACTGCATTACTACAGCTACACTTAGCGCAATACCCTGATTCAATATTTTTATTAACCTATGAAAATCAATATTATGAGAGACTTTGACTATTGTACAACAAGCAGAGCGAAACGCGCCTTGCTAAACCACCTGCAGAAACTATGGCTATACTTTTTAGTTGTAGCCACACCTTTTGCAGCACAGGCTAACTATGTAAGTATAGCCAAAACAACAACCCTTGAAACGCGACTTTCAACATCAATGCAAAGTGTGCGGGCAACCCTCTGGAATGCGATGGGCATGCCAAACACGGTACTAAGCGGAAAGGCCCTTTATGGAGGAGGTGATTTCAGCCTGGATTTTGTAGCCGCTGAGCCTTATTCTTATAACCATAGCACCGGTGGTGGCGCCTTCGACGACCGCACCGTTGGTACTGATATTGTAGAGTCGCTGGAAGGGGGCGACTTTTCATGCGGAGATATAGTTACGTTCTTTACCAAAGTGAAAGTAGATGCCGGCGCAACAGGTGCGCAAACTATCGGTCTGGACTATTCTTTCCTGGCTGATGCAACCGGGCAATCGGGTGTGGCACTGGCAGATATTATGTATGTGGGCGTAAACTATGGCGCTGTTTCGGGGGGCGATGGCGCCGGCGGCACTGACGCAGGCATAAGCGACGATGGCGGAAGTGTAGCCACCTTATCTGGCGAACACATAACCGGCGACGGTACTTTGTTTAACGACAACGACCTGGTAGGTACCGTTACAGTTACTGACCTGGAAGCCGGCGAAACAGTAGTTGTGCGTGTAGATGTACTGATTGCCTGTGACCCCGGAAGCAGCCCGACCGGTAACCTGCAGGGTGCTATTACGGCCGGCCTGGTTATCGACCCCGAAGACGATAACATTAGTGTAGGTAACCAGACGGTTCCTTTCAAAAATGTGAATAAGATACAGTTTCCTGATTGTGTATTACCGGCCGCAGGTCCTGTTTGCGCAGGCGCAACTACCACCCATACTGCAACCAGCGATGTAGCTGCAGCAACTTACACCTGGACTATATCCGGAACAAGCTCCGGAGCAGCCTTTGCAGGTGGCGGCACAACCAAAACAACTACTGCAGCAGCTGGCGTTTTATCGTCTTCAGTTGATGTAGTAGCCGGCGGAGAAGGCAGTTATACGTTGTCGGTGGTGATAAGCAAGCGAGGCTACGGAGACCAGAGTTGCAACACAGTAGTTGTGGTTAACCCTAACCCGGTAGTTTACATGTTAACCGGCGATGACTATTGCGCCGGCGATGCAGCTTTAGGTAGTTTAACGCTCAGCGATTCTGAAATGGATGTAATGTACCAGTTAAAAAATGCTGCCAATGTTGATGTACAGGCTGCCAAAACGGGTAGCGGCGAAGCCCTTATCTGGACAGGTATAGCAGCCGGAACCGGGTACTATGTGGTAGCCACGGGTGCAGCACCAAGCAACTGCCACACCCAGACTGCCCCGGCAAGCGTAACGGAAAACCCGCTACCTAATGCTGATGCCGGCACCAACAAAGAGCTGACCTGTACCACTACCAGTATAAACCTAAGCGGGTCATCAACTACAGCCGGTGTAACTTATAGTTGGATGGCCAGCAACGGAGGACACATTGTGTCCGGTGCCGATTCTGCCACGCCACTTGTAGATGCAGCCGGTACGTACACGCTGACTGTTACAAATCCTGCTACCGGTTGTGTAAATACAGATGTGGTTGAAGTAACGCGGAATGCGAATTTGCCAGATATAAATGTACATACAAACGGATTACCAGTTCTTAGATGTGATAATACGTCTGTTACCTTGCTTGGCTATTCAAGTATTGCAGGGGTAACCTATAGTTGGACCGGACCTAATGGCTTTACTTCAACTGAGCAAAACCCAACCATAACTGTGGCGGGCACTTATACATTAACTGTCACTAATCCTGTAAATGGTTGCGTAGCTTCTGCTTCAATTGACATATCAGATCAAACGCAAGCACCTGGCGCAAATGCAGGCCCGGATAAGGAATTAAACTGTAGTATTACAAGTGTGATTTTAGAGGGCTCATCTGAAAGTACCCATGAATTAAGTTACCAGTGGTATACATTAGCTGGAAATATAATTCCACCAACGACAGAAGAAAGTATTACGGTAGACGCACCAGGGACTTATGTTCTGAGGGTTACGGATATTTTAACTTCATGTTTTTCTACAGACACAGTTGAAGTAACTCAGGATAATACACTTCCAAATGTTGGGATTCTATCGAAATATAACCCGAGATATGATTGCGAGCCAATTGATACGCTTATAGCAGTTACAAGTACAAAAGATGCTTTTTTGTTATGGGCAGGACCAGGAGGGTTTACTTCTGATGAAGATACAATAGTAGTTACCGTAGAAGGAGAGTATAGCTTAACTGTCAGGAACCCTGAGAATGGATGTTCAGCTATGGCAAAAGCTACTGTGTTTTTCACGAAGCCAGCAATTGCTGATGCGGGGCCTGATAAGGTTATTACTTGTGCTGCAACAACAGTAATGCTGGATGGAGGATTTGCAACAGATAAAAGTGGACTTGTGGTTTGGGAAGCACGAGATGGCGGACACATTGTATCCGGTAGGTATGAACTTAATCCTGTAGTTGATGCGGCAGGTACTTATGTGCTTCATGTTCGTGGATATATTAATAGCTGCTCTACAACCGATACAGTTAGAGTTACAAGCGACTTTACCAAACCAAACATCACGGCGCAAGGCGGTACGCTAGACTGCGACACTGGTACCTTACAACTGATGGGGGCATCTACAACCGAGGGCGTAAGCTATAGTTGGACCGGCCCGGATGGCTATAGTACAAATGAGCAGAACCCTATAGTTAGTGTAGCCGGCGAGTATACCTTAACTGTAACTGCCAGTAGTAATGGGTGTTCATCAACTATGGCTGTAATGGTACTGGCCCAACCTACAGTGCCGCAACCAGAAATTGTTTGTTATGAGATAAATTTCGATACCGATGAGCACGGGCTGATAACCAGCACTACCACCGAAGCTGGCGTAGTGGATATATTTGGTAGAAAGCGCAACCCTGACGGTAGTATAGCGGATGAGAACCACGCCGCCATTTTCGACTCGCAGGCACCAACCGGCGACGACGATGACCTGTACACCACCGACTGGGGCAACGTACTCATCATAAACCAGGACCTGGGCGATGAACCAAATGATAACCAGTGGGGCGGTGCGTTAATTGTAGATTTCTCAGCCTTTGGCCCGGTAACCATGACCTCGCTGAAAGCCCTGGATATAGACAGTTACGAAGACTGGTCGTGGGTGTACCTGTACGATGGTGATGGCAACGAACTATACAAAGTGCAGCTGCAACCACTCGGCGACAACAGCAAGCAAACCGTAGACCTTGGTAACACCAAAGGCGTAATGTGGATGAAAGTAGAACTGGATGGTACAGGTGTAGAATATGTAGGCTCCGGCGCTATTGATGACATCAGATTCTGCATCGAGACCGAAGGCGAAGACCCATGCGTGAGAACGGCACCAGCCACCGAAATACTGGCCACCGCCTTCCCGATGCCGTTTGCTGACAGAACAACCGTTGAGTTCACATCCAATGCCGATCAGAAATATACCGTACAGCTATTCGACTCCAGAGGCCGCATGGTTAAAGAGCTGAAAGTTGGTACTGCCAGAGCAGGCGAGATAATTTCTGTGGAAGTGGATGGCAGAGACTTACCAAATGGCATGTATATCGCACACATTGTCGGCGAATCCGGAGTTAAAAAATCGATTAAACTGATAAACAGGAAATAGGTAACTAAACCTGAACTATACTTTAACTGCCCTGCAGCTTCTGGCTGCAGGGCAGTTTTTTTATGGCTGGCGTAAGTATAGGCAGCTGCATTTTTTTAGCGTACTTTGCCACATGCTCAAGATCGCAATCACAGGCCCGGAGTCTACGGGTAAGTCTACTTTATCGGCGCAACTGGCAAGCCATTACCAAACCGTTTGGGTGCCCGAATATGCCCGCACCTACATTGCAGACCTGAACCGGGAGTATACCTTAGCTGATATTGAAGCCATAGCCCGCGGGCAATTACAGTTAGAACAGCAGTTACTTTGCAGTGCCAAAAACGTACTTATCTCTGACACAGACCTTTTGGTTTTAAAGATATGGAGCGAGCACGCATTTGGGCGAACCCCGCAGTTTATACTTGATAAATTAGCGCAGCAGGACTACAACCTTTACCTGCTGATGGGCGTTGATTTGCCGTGGGAGCCTGATCCGCAACGCGAACATCCGCACCTGCGCCAGTATTTTTACGACTGGTACAAGCGGGAACTGGAAACGATAGGTGTACCATTTGCCGAGATAACAGGACAGCAGCAGGAGCGTTTTATAAATGCGCGCTACCATATTGATGCCCTGTTACAGCAGCACAAACTATAACCGGAAAACATGCTACACTTTTTACAGAACGATAACTATAAAGTAGGGGTAGAGAGCCGCGGCGCAGAACTGCAGCACTTTATAAAACTGGACGAGCAACTGGAATTTATCTGGCAGGCAAACCCGGCTAGCTGGGCCAGCCACGCACCCAACCTGTTCCCCATCATCGGCGAGTTGCCCGATGCCATGTATACTTACCAGGGTGAAAAATACCCTATGTTGCGCCACGGCTTTGCCCGGCACCGGGAGTTTAAACTGGTAGACGAGCACCACGACAAACTGGTATTCGAGCTGACCCACGACGAGGAAACACTGGCGCAGTATCCGTTTAAGTTTACATTGCTGGTAGCTTACAAACTGGAGTGGAATAAATTATCTGTAACCTACCTCGTGCGCTGCGACGACGTGCATACCATGTACTTTTCGATTGGCGGCCACCCGGGCTTTAACGTACCTTTTTACCCCAATGAGAACTATACAGACTACTACCTGGAGTTTGAAAAGGAAGAAACCCTGAGCCGCCATTTGCTAAATGATAAAGGCCTGCTGAACGGCGATACTGAACGTGTACTGGAACAGGAAAGGGTGCTGCACCTGAACCCAGCTTACTTTGAAAAAGACGCCCTGGTATTTAAAAACCTGAACTCCGAGAAAGTAACATTATCCAGCAAAACAAACCCGAGAGCCATAGAAATGGAGTTTAAAGGATTTCCTTACCTGGGCATCTGGGCTAAGCCGGGCGCTGCTTATGTTTGTATAGAGCCGTGGTGTGGTGTTGCAAGCCGCGTGGGCGAGTCGGGTGAGCTGCAGGACAAAGAAGGCATACAGGAACTAGCGCCAAAACAGGCTTTTGAGCGCACATTCAGTATCTGCATTTTGTAAAACAAACTATAGTTATAGCAAAAGCCCCTGCCAGCTTATAGTTGGCAGGGGCTTTTGTTTTATAGTTCTACTGCAAAGACGGTTCCGGCAGCTTCGGTAATTTTATAGTTCTGAAATCATATCTGGGTTCAAAATCATTTACCGGTAGCGATATGCCAGGTGGGAGGTCTAAATCTGGCAAACCATCGCCCAGTGGTTCTCCTCCGTCATCGTCGTTGTCAGATGATGGCGGGTGATTGAACCTGGTGCGAGGCGAAAAGGCGTAATATGCCAGTATAGTAAGCAATGCTAAAGTATACAGTAAGCTGATCATCATCACACGTTCGACTTAATTATTTATCAGTTGTTCAGCTGGCATATCTTCTTGATTTGGCTATAGTTAGGAGCAGATGCAGGAAAATGTGCCTGTTCCTTTTAAAACGTACTTTAGTTGTTAGGGTTTGTCTATTGGCTAAAAAAATTCCTATTTATCTGAATTTTATTATATAAGTATATTGTTATAAAATAAGACAGGCTTTTTAAATCCGGAATAAAGCCATACTTTTGCCGGCAGTAGGGGTGCCTTATAATAACGGGCTGAGATCATACCCATTGAACCTGTACGGGTAATGCCGTCGTAGGGAAACAAAAGGGAAACACAAAAAGCAGGATGCAAACCCCTGGCATACCTGTATGTGTCACTTTATCTTTTTAACCATTTCATGAAAAATTTCTTGTTTGCACTGGCCGTGTGTTTGTTGCCATTGCAGTTGTTTGCGCAGTTTAAACTGAGCGGGCGCATTACCGATGCCACCACAGGCAATGCCCTGGCTGGATCAACTATAGTGCTGAAAGGTACCAATACCGGAACCACCACCGGCCTGAACGGTACTTTCGAGTTTGCAAACCTGAGTGCCGGTACCTATACTTTAAAAGTAAGCTACCTGGGTTTTGAGCCAAAAGAAGTAAGTATAAACCTGCAACAGGATGAGTATGTACAGATTCAGTTGTTGCAGAAAGCCTTGCAGGCCAAAGAAGTAACCGTACAGGCAACCCGTGCCAACGAGAAAACCGGAACCACTTTTACAAACGTTACAAACGAGCAAATCGCTGAACGTAACTTCGGCCAGGACATGCCTTACTTGCTGGAACAAGTGCCCTCAGTAGTTGTGAATTCTGATGCAGGTGCGGGCGTGGGCTATACCGGTATCCGCATCCGGGGCTCTGATATTACCCGCATCAACGTTACCGTAAACGGCATCCCGATTAATGATTCGGAGAGCCACGGTACTTTTTTTGTGAACATGCCGGACTTTGCCTCATCGGTACAGGATATTCAGGTGCAGCGCGGGGTAGGCACCTCCACTAACGGGGCGGCCGCTTTTGGCGCAAGTATAAACATACAAACCCAGCAGGTGCGCCGCGAAGCCTATGCCGAAACCGATAACAGCTATGGCTCTTTTAATACCTGGAAAAATAACGTGCGTTTCGGGACAGGCCTTATCAATGATAAGTTTGCGTTTGATGGCCGATTGTCGCGCATTAAATCGGATGGCTACATCGATCGCGCTTTTTCAGATCTGAAGTCGTTATACTTTTCGGGTGGCTACTATGGCAATAAGACCACGGTTAAGTTTGTTACGTTTTCGGGGAAAGAGCAGACCTACCAGGCCTGGTATGGAACACCTGAGGCGTTGGTTTATGGGAATGCAAATGACCTGCAGGATTACATAGACCGTAACTGGATAGAAGGAGCAGATAAAGAAAACCTGTTAAGATCAGGAAGAACATACAACTACTATACCTACGATAACGAAACCGACAACTACCAGCAGGACCATTACCAACTACACCTGGCGCACGATTTTATGCCGGGCCTTACCTTGTCGGGAGCGCTGCATTATACCAACGGGCGCGGCTATTACGAGCAGTTTAAGCCTGAAGACGACCTGGCAGACTATGGCTTACCAAACGTAGAACTTGGCGGAGAAACTATAACTACTTCCGATATCATCCGTCGCCGATGGCTGGATAACGATTTTTACGGCATTACTTACGCCTTGCAGTATAACCCAGATTCTCGCCTTGATGCAACTATAGGCGGCGCCTGGAACAAGTATAAGGGTGGGCATTTTGGGGAGGTTATCTGGGCGCGTTATGCTTCCACTTCCAACATCCGCGACAGGTACTATGAGAACGATGCCGACAAAACCGACTTCAACATTTTTGCAAAAGCCACTTACGGCATTACAGAGAAGCTGAATGTGTTCGGAGATGTGCAATTGCGTAAGATCAACTATAGTTTTACCGGCTACGACAACGACCTCGAAAGTATAGAGCAGGACGTGGATTATGCTTTCTTGAACCCGAAAGCAGGTATAGCATATAACTTTACACCAGAACAGCAATTATACGCTTCTTACGCCATTGGTAACCGAGAGCCCGTTCGCGATGATTTTACAGAATCTACCCCTAATAGTCGCCCTAAACACGAAACGCTGCAAAACCTGGAAGCCGGTTACCGTGGCACGGTCGGTTTAGGTGAACTGGCAGGTAAAGCGTTGGGCGCAACTATAGAAACGAACCTGTACTACATGAACTATAAAAACCAGTTGGTTGTAACCGGGCAGATTAATGACGTAGGAGCCTACACCCGCCAGAACATTAAGAACAGTTACCGAAGGGGTATAGAATTTACAGGCGCTTTAAACCTGGGAAGTATAGCCCGTTTAAGTTCGAACCTGGCCTACAGCCAAAACAAGATCCGTAATTTCAGTGAGTTTATAGATGCTACTAAAATTGTAGACGGCGAAGAAGAATACTATCAGCAGGAAAACAAGTATAAAAGTTCTGACATCGCTTTTTCGCCGGCCATAGTTACCAATAACCAACTGGAAGTAGAGGTGTTGAAAGGGTTAAAAGCAGCTTTCATTTATAAAACTGTAAGCAAACAATACCTGGATAACACCGAAAACGAAAACCGCATTATACCTGCTTACCAGGTTGGCGACCTGCGTTTACGTTATAATCTTGGCTTTAAAAATATGCTGAAAGAACTGGAACTGGGCTTACTGGTAAATAATGTGTTCAGCGAAAAATATGCAGCCAACGGCTATACCTTCAGCTACATTTACGACAACGCACAAACCACCGAGAATTTCTATTACCCGCAGGCTACCCGCAACTACTTACTGTCTGTCGGCCTTAAGTTTTAAACTATAGATTTATACTTTAAATTGAAGGAGCCCTGCCAGTTTGGTGGGGCTTTTTTTTGTCTGAATCAGGATTTACAGGATTGATTTGGATGGGCAGGATTTATACTTTATGCGGATAATAGTGCGAGCGTCCTCGCTCGTGACTTACTATAGTTGGGCCTCTGCCCCAGTTGAGTTACAAACTCAACCTTACTGTAAGACACGAGTTGCAAACTCGCGCCCAATGTCATTAAGTTAAGGAATTTAAGTTACTGCGGATTGTTTTCTCTTGCATGAGAAAGAGCAGTGAGGAGATCATTTATCGTGTACGGGAGTGTTTCATGGTAGATGAGGTGGAGGAGCAGTAC
>NZ_JAAEAA010000038.1 GCF_010119545.1 Pontibacter fetidus
GGATAGCAAGAAGGCAGCAGCGCGATGCCCGAAGACGGGGCCTCCCGGCCGTGAGGGAGCCAAAGCTCAATTGGAACTATAGGCAAGTAAAGCTCCCAGGATTAGAGGAAGTATGAAAGGATAGCTTGGTTACCTAACCCAAACGCTAGCAGGAGCTGCGCACACTGCTAGGTCTACAAACTATATGCAGAGATAGATTTCTCCTAACGTCGAAATGGCAAATGTGAAACTATAGGATTTCTTGAGGCAGCTCGAAATGAAAAGATGAAGCTTTAACTTAAACCGGAATCTCCCCTACCCAGTCTGCGGCTTCTTTGTAAGTTATAAACTGCCTTACCTGTATGTTACCAATGTAGATCGGTTCAGCGCGTTTTACGAACTGTTCGAATTTGGCATGACTGCCAGTGTCTTCGCCGCCAATGCGGGCCAGCTTTAGTAAGTTAGATGCTGCCAGCGCAGGCACAAACTCCTGAAGTGTCCACTTTTCGTCTTCCTGCGAGATGTCGCCTAATCTAGAGGAATCTGCTATCCAGTTTTGGATATCTTTTTCGCGTAACTGCTCAAGCAACAGGTTATTTCCTTCGCGGTATTCTTCGGTGGTAACGGGGCGTAGCCAATCGCTGTACATCAGGTGTATGGTGGTATCTACCCAAAGCAGAAGGTAACTGTTTTCGAATTCGAACATGCGGCTGCTGTTATTTCAGGACTAATATAGTAATATTCCTACCACTTTAAAGGTTTCTCCTGAAATACGAAAACAATATTATAAAGTAACTTAGAAATAAAGCTTTATGCTACTGCCAGATGCTCTTGCAACGGCTTATCTTGCTGGTAGCTTAAAAGGATCAGCATAGTGGCCAGATTTACTTTATACTTCTGATGATCTGTTTCGAGTTCGGACCAGGAGGAAAAGATGCGCCAGGTTGATTGGTTACTGAACGCTTCATACTCTGTGGGGGTAATATTGCGCTGGAAAAAAGCAGATAGTTCCAGGTCTTCTTCGGGCATGGGTATCCGGATGGTATCGGATGTGCAGTTGACCACACCTATTACTTCGGCTGGCTTATCGTTTAAAGAGGGCAGGTAAAAATAACATACCTGCGGCAACTGATCAGGATTGGTTTGATGTAGCATAACACAGTCGATAAGTATAACCTTTAAGCCCTCTCTAAGCCAGTCAAAAATTCTTCAGATAAGTCCAAAAAATATTCAATCTCCCTAAAGGCATTTATTACATGCTACCATATACTTACAACTTTTAAAAGTGTTTTAAGCATTGCAAAAGTTCTATAAACAATACAATTTAATATTATTCAAGTAATGCTATATTCTAAATAGAGGTATAAGCAAACAGGTGATATACATCATCTTCAGATGTTGTTATTATTTCGTAAATTTGCAGCTATAGTTTTTAATCTTAATCAAGAACGATTATGGGAATGTATCCTGAATATATGGTTGCCCCTATCCGCGAAGATTTAACGTCTGCGGGTTTTGAGCAATTAATGACTCCTGAAGAAGTAGAGCAAGCACTTTCTACAAAAGAAGGAACTGTATTAGTGGCTATTAACTCTGTTTGTGGTTGTGCGGCATCTAAGGCGCGTCCTGCCCTTAAAATGGCTGTAGCAGCTGCCGACCAGAAGCCGGATAAAATGATTACAGTGTTTGCAGGCATGGAAGCTGATGCCGTTGCGAAAGCACGTGAGTACATGCTGCCTTACCCGCCGTCGTCACCATCTATAGCGCTGTTTAAAAATGGTGAGCTGGTACACATGATTGAGCGTTACCACATCGAAGGTAATGAGCTTAACCGCATCGTGGATAACCTGAAAGGCGCGTTCGAAGCTTATTGCTAAGTTTAGCCCAGTGTTTAAAACAGAAAAGGCCGGTTGCATTAACCGGCCTTTTCTGTTTTTATAGTTCAAACTATAGCTTTATACTGTTGCCTGGCGCAGGTCAAAGCCAATATCACGACGGTAATAGCGGCCCTGCCAGGTTATAGTTTCGGCAGCTGCATTTGCTTTTTCCAGTGCTTCGTCCATGGTATCGCCGAGGGCAGTTACAGCTATTACGCGGCCGCCGCTGCTCACCAGTTTATCATGTACCTGCTTGGTACCGGCATGAAAGACCAATACATCCGAACTTACGTTATCTAAACCCAAAATCTCTTTCCCTTTCTCAAACCCTTCCGGATAACCGCCCGATACTAAAAATACCGTAGCTGCTGTACGAGGGTCAATTTCCAGCTTATAGCTGCCCAAGGTATGGTCGTGCAATGCCTTAAACAGCTCAAACAAATCTGATTTGATGCGCGGAAGTATAGCTTCTGTTTCCGGGTCGCCGAGGCGCACGTTATATTCTATCACATAAGGCTCGTTGTTTACCTTTATCAGGCCAATAAACAGAAAGCCGCTGTACTCTAATCCCTCCTGCTGCATACCAGCTATAGTTGGCTCAATAACGCGCTCTTTTACCTTTTGCATAAATACCTCATCGGCAAAAGGCACCGGCGAAATAGCCCCCATACCGCCCGTATTCAGGCCGGCATCGCCTTCGCCTATGCGTTTATAGTCTTTAGCTTCCGGCAGCAACACATACTCTTTACCATCCGTCAATATAAACACCGACACTTCTATCCCTTCCAGAAACTCCTCAATCACGACTTTAGAGCCGGCTTTACCAAAACGCTTGTTGCGCAGCATATTTTCCAGGGCATCCAGGGCATGCTCAAAATCAGGCGAAATGATAACACCTTTGCCGGCAGCCAGGCCATCGGCTTTAAGCACTACAGGGTAACTATGGTCGCGCAGGTAGGCTACAGCATCGCGGTAAGTATCTTCGGTAAAGGTCTGGTAGCGGGCAGTAGGGATGTTATATTTCTGCAGAAATGCTTTGCAAAAGTCTTTGCTACCCTCCAGCATGGCACCGGCTTTCTTAGGGCCAATAACCAGTATGTGGCGCAGGTATTCTTTCTCCTGGAAATAATCGTGCATGCCTTCAACCAACGAGTTTTCCTGGCCTACAACCAGCATCATAATATTAAAGTCGGTAGCAAACTTGGCTACTTCTTCAAAATTATGGATGTCGACACTGGCGTAGGTGCCAAACTCCATGGTGCCGGCGTTGCCAGGGGCTACAAATACGTCGTCGCAATATTCGCTCTGGCTCAGTTTCCAGGCAAGGGCATGTTCACGGGCTCCGGATCCAATTATCAGTACATTCATAGTTTAATTGCTAATTGCTGGTTGTTGATTGCTATACTATGCGATGCGAAGTTATAAATTTATAGTTGCGCGTGCAGCACAAACTATAGTTTTATAGTTGGCTGGTTTATAGTTTACTTTAAAACAAAAAGGCCGCTGTAAAAACAACGGCCTTCATTTATACTTGTTCGAAGCAATAATCAGCTTTCTGTAACCAACATTTTAGTTTGCATACTCACTCAGGAATTTAATGCGCATAAGGCGCAGGTCCTCTTCGGTATAATCGTCAGTACCCAGTTCTTTAAGTGCTATAGCAATGTTGTCGGTGCTGGCGTTCATAAAGTAATCGTAGATCTCCTCCTGGCGGTCCTCATCCAATACATTATTAATGTAGTAGTTCAGGTTAAGTTTGGTGCCCGAGTAGCAGATGTGCTCAATTTCTTCGATCAGTTCCTGCATGGTCAGGTCTTTAGAAGCGGCTATCTCTTCCAGGTCAACTTTCTTATCTATCTGCTGAATGATGTAGATCTTGATCTTGGATTTGTTGACCGTTGTTTTCACCACCACATCGGCAGCTGTTACAATGTCATTCTCCTCTACATACTTGGTTATCATGTCCAGGAACGGCTTTCCGAACTTCTGTACTTTGCCCATACCCACGCCGGCAATGTGCGCCAGGTCTTCTTTAGTAGTTGGGTAAACAGTGGCCATCTCTTTTAACGATGGGTCCTGAAACAGTACGTAAGGCGGTAATCCTTTTTCCTTGGCCAGCTTCTTGCGCAGGTTTTTAAGTAGGTCGAAAAGCACTTCATCGTGGCCAGCTTGCGCCTGCGTTTCTTCTTTCTCTTCGTCTTCTTTTACTTCCTGCTCATAGTTGTGGTCTTTGGTCAGTTCTATGGGCTGCGGGTTAACTATAAAGTTGCGGCCTTTATCGGTCAGCTTCACCACACCAAAGTTCTCAATATCCTTTTCCAGGTATTCTGATAACAGCACCTGGCGCAGCACCGAGCTCCAGAACTGTACATCTTGCTCTTTACCAATGCCAAAAACTTCCAGGCTATCGTGCTCGTAGCTGCTTACATGCTGGTTACGCAGGCCGGTAAGTACAGCCGTAATATGTTCTATAGTAAAGCGCTCGCCTGTTTGCTCCACCGCTTTCAGGGCATTCACCACTTCGTTCTGGGCCTGGAAACGCTCTTTCGGGTGCAAACAGTTATCGCAGAAACCACAGTCTTTTTCGTACGCTTCGCCAAAGTAGTGCAGCAACTGCTTACGACGGCAAACTGCAGAATCAGCATAAGCCGCCATTTCTTGCAGTAATAGTTTTGAGTTGTCGCGCTCGGTTACCGGCTTGTCTTTGTTAAATTTCTCCAGCTTAATGATGTCGTCGTAACTATAGAACATG
The DNA here is from genome assembly GCF_010119545.1 of Pontibacter fetidus. GTDB lineage: Bacteria > Bacteroidota > Bacteroidia > Cytophagales > Hymenobacteraceae > Pontibacter > Pontibacter fetidus. The sequence continues at coordinate 4,609 of NZ_JAAEAA010000038.1, forward strand.
AGGCAGTTGCCTTCCAGACCATCACGACCAGCGCGGCCGGTTTCCTGGTAATAGCCTTCTATTGATTTTGGTGTATCGTAGTGAATTACAAAACGCACATCCGGCTTATCAATACCCATACCGAAAGCTATAGTTGCCACAATCACGTCGCAGTCTTCGTTCAGGAAAGCATCCTGGTTAGCCATACGTACGCTGGCATCCAGGCCGGCATGGTAAGGCAGGGCTTTTACATCGTTTACACGCAGCAGCTCGGCAATTTCTTCTACTTTTTTGCGGCTCAGGCAGTAAACTACGCCACTCTTGCCTTTATTTTTCTTTACATACTGTATCAGCTGCTTCTTGGTCTTGTGCTTAGGGCGTACCTCGTAGTACAAGTTGGTACGGTTAAACGACGACTTGAAAACAGAAGCTTCATCCATCTGTAGGTTTCGCTGTATATCGAGCTGCACTTTTGGGGTAGCAGTAGCGGTAAGCGCAATAATTGGCAGGTTGCCTATCTGATCTATAATGCCACGGATACGGCGGTACTCCGGACGGAAATCGTGGCCCCACTCCGAGATACAGTGCGCTTCATCGATAGCTACAAACGAGATGTTAGAGCTGCGCAGGAATTCTATAGTTTCTTCCTTGGTAAGCGACTCTGGTGCCACATACAACAACTTTACCTCCCCGGCCAGTGTTTCCTTCTTTACCTTGTTTATCTCAGACTTGGATAATGTAGAGTTAAGGAAATGCGCATTTACGCCAAAGGCATTCAGCTGGTCTACCTGGTTTTTCATCAGGGCGATGAGCGGCGAGATAACAATGGCCGTGCCCGGTAACGATAATGCAGGCAGTTGATAGCACAACGACTTGCCGGCGCCTGTAGGCATAATCACAAAGGTGTTCTTCCCGTTGATAATATTGTTTATTATCAGCTCCTGATTTCCTCTGAATTGATTATACCCAAAAACTTCCTTTAATTTGTTCTTGAGATTGACCTCTGTAATAGACATGTAATTCCTGCAAAAAATAAGTAAGGTTGCAACGTACTCAAATAAGTGTACATTAACACAAATTTAACTTGAATCTAATTAATAATATAACTCAAATAGCAAAAAAAGTCTTACTATCTGAGGCGGAAGCTATCGCCAGACTGGCAGATTTTATCGACGAAGACTTTCAGAATTGCGTCGAAGCTATACTGAACATGAAAGGCCGCGTGGTAGTAACGGGTATTGGCAAAAGCGCAAACATCGCCTCCAAAATCGTAGCTACCTTAAACTCAACCGGTACGCCTGCTATTTTTATGCACGCTGCCGATGCCATACACGGCGACCTGGGCATGATCCAGCCCGAAGACTTTGTGATCTGCATCTCTAAAAGTGGAAATACACCCGAGATAAAAGTTTTAGTTCCGTTACTAAAGCGTAAAGGTTCTAAACTGGCAGCCATGGTATCCAGTATAGATTCGTACCTGGCCGAGAGCGCTGACTATGTGCTGAATGCCAATGTAGAGCGCGAAGCCTGCCCGAATAACCTGGCCCCAACTACCAGCACTACTGCTGCCCTTGCCCTAGGCGATGCGCTAGCCGTTTGTTTACTGGAAGCCCGTGGTTTCAGCAGCGCCGATTTTGCACGCCTGCACCCAGGTGGCTCGCTTGGCAAACGTTTATACTTAAAAGTAGAAGACATCTACAAGCAGAACCAGGCCCCTAAGGTTACAGAGAACGCCACGCTACGCCAGGTTATTATAGAAATATCTTCTAAAAGACTGGGTGCTACGGCCGTAGTAAAAGAAAATACCGATGAACTGGTTGGGATTATAACCGATGGCGACCTTCGCCGTATGTTGGACAAATATGAATCAACAGAAGGTATAATTGCCACTGATATCATGACTGCTTCTCCGCTAACTATAGAACCGGACCAATACGCTGCCGAAGCGATGGCCATTATGCAGGAGAAAAATATAACTCAATTAATCGTAACCGACTCCGGAAAATTTGAAGGCTTTGTGCACCTGCACGACCTCCTGAAAGAAGGACTTGTATAAACAAACACCCATGAACAACAACACCTATGTGGTGATAATGGCGGGCGGCATTGGTAGCCGCTTCTGGCCATTCAGCCGTACCAACTACCCGAAGCAGTTTCATGATGTGCTGGGTATAGGCGAAACCATGCTTCAGATGACGATGAAGCGCTTTGAGCAGATTTGCCCTACCGAGAATATTTTTATAGTTACCAACAAAGACTACCAGCAACTGGTAAAAGAGCAGCTGCCACAACTCAGCGATAACCAGATCCTGTTGGAGCCTGTCGGGCGTAATACAGCCCCTTGTATAGCGTATGCGTCTTACAAAATAGCTCAGATAAACCCGAACGCCAACCTGGTAGTAGCCCCATCAGACCACGTTGTGCTGAAACAGGAAGCGTTTAACCAGGTTATAAACACTGCTATAGAAGCAGCTGCTGCTGACAATGTACTGATAACACTGGGTATTACGCCAAGCCGCCCTGATACGGGTTATGGCTACATCCAGTTTATTGCAGATGGCGACCAGCCTATAAAGAAGGTTAAGACATTTACCGAAAAGCCGAACCTGGAGCTTGCTCAGATGTTTTTGAACAGCGGCGACTTTGTGTGGAACTCCGGCATTTTTATCTGGAACGTGCAAAGTATTCTTGGCGCTTTCCGACAGCACCTGTCAGAAGTATCAGAGATATTCGAGGAAGGCAGCGCTAAGTATAACACAGCTGAAGAATCAAACTTTATAGTGAAAGCCTACTCGCATTGCCGTAACATCTCTATCGACTATGGCATTATGGAGAAGGTGGACAATGTGTACGTGGTTCTCAGCGATATCGGCTGGTCTGACCTGGGCACCTGGAATTCGCTTTATACAATCAGCGACAAAGATGAACAGGCAAATGTAATAGATGGTGATGTGATGCTATATGACACGAAGAATTGCATTATAAAAACTCCTAAAGACCGCTTGGTTGTGCTACAAGGTTTAGAAGGTTACATTATCGCCGAACACGACAATGTGCTAATGATCTGTAAGCTGGAAGAGGAGCAGAAAGTGAAAGATTTTACAGCTGACGCCAAGTATAAAAAAGGCCAGAACTATATTTAAACTATAGTTTACCAACTATGGAAAGAGCTGAAACGGTCATCGTTTCAGCTCTTTTTTGTTTTTGGTTAGGTTTTAATTAGACGCTCTGAGGTTTTTCAAACGTTCGGAGGTCATTTCTGCCTTTGCTATAGTTGGAGTTATATTATTGTAGTTGCTGTTTTACCTCACCCCAGCCATCTCCTTTTAAAGAAGGGTTCTACCCCAAAACAGGAGGGGGAATTTTTTACCTACTACTTCATTTGTCATCCTGAAAGGATCTTGTGGGAAGATGAATTAAGCCTTCGCTATAACACACCCCTGCCCCTCTCAAGAGGCAGGGTCGTTAAGTTCTAATGTATTTAGCCATCAGTGTTATTTTGTTGGCAAAAGCTGTGATCGCATCCTTCATAGAGTGGAAGCTACATTTTCTGGCGATGTTCAAGGCTATATTTTTCAATA
>NZ_JAAEAA010000039.1 GCF_010119545.1 Pontibacter fetidus
TATAGGGTTGGCGGCCACCTACTCTCCCAGTTGTGACACCAGTACCATCGGCGCGTCCGGGCTTAACTTCTCTGTTCGGGATGGGAAGAGGTGCTCACCGGAGCCATAGCCACCATTATTTTTACACGGGGGGTGCCGTGTGTGATGCGTAAGACATGCTGGAACAAAGAGGTGCTTTTTTCGAAGGTAGAAAAAGCTGCGGGCAGGTCCTTGCGGAACCGGCTCGCTTTCCCTTTCGGGGTGGGAACGCTCCCGGGCAATTAGTATGGCTCGGCTGTGCTGTTTCCAGCTTTACACCTGCCACCTATCAACGTCATCGTCTCTGACGGCCCTTACAGGGAGATCTCATCTTGGGGTGGGTTTCGCACTTAGATGCTTTCAGCGCTTATCCCATCCGAGCGTAGCTACCCTGCGCTGCATCTGGCGATACAACAGGTGCACCAGCGGCTCGTCCAACCCGGTCCTCTCGTACTAAGGTCAGAACCCCGCAAATCTCCAACGCCCGCAACAGATAGGGACCGAACTGTCTCACGACGTTCTGAACCCAGCTCGCGTGCCACTTTAATCGGCGAACAGCCGAACCCTTGGGACCTTCTCCAGCCCCAGGACGTGACGAGCCGACATCGAGGTGCCAAACCTCCCCGTCGATATGAGCTCTTGGGGGAGATCAGCCTGTTATCCCCAGAGTACCTTTTATCCTTTGAGCGATGGCCCTTCCATGCGGAACCACCGGATCACTATATCCGTCTTTCGACCCTGCTCGGCTTGTAGGCCTCACAGTCAAGCACCCTTATGCTATTGCGCTCTGCGTACGGTTACCAAGCGTACTGAGGGTACCTTTGAAAGCCTCCGTTACTGTTTTGGAGGCGACCACCCCAGTCAAACTACCCACCAAGCACTGTCCCCTTTGGTCAGGTTAGGCGCCAAGCAACTCAAGGGCCGTATTTCAAGGTTGGCTCCACGATGCCTAGCGACACCGCTTCACAGCCTCCGGCCTATCCTACACATGAGTTACCCAGCGTCAATGCTAAGCTATAGTAAAGGTTCATGGGGTCTTTCCGTCCCGTTGCGGGTACTCGGCATCTTCACCGAGACTACAATTTCACCGAGCTCACGGCTGAGACAGCGCCCAGATCGTTACACCATTCGTGCAGGTCGGAACTTACCCGACAAGGAATTTCGCTACCTTAGGACCGTTATAGTTACGGCCGCCGTTTACTGGGGCTTCGATTCAATGCTTCGCCTTGCGACTAACATCCCCTCTTAACCTTCCAGCACCGGGCAGGTGTCAGGCCTTATACGTCATCTCTCGATTTAGCAAAGCCATGTGTTTTTGTTAAACAGTCGCCTGGGCCTTTTCACTGCGGCTTCTTGCATTGCTGCAAGGAAGCGCCCCTTCTCCCGAAGTTACAGGGCCATTTTGCCGAGTTCCTTGGCCGTGATTCACTCGAGCACCTTAGGATTCTCTCCTCGACCACCTGTGTCGGTTTGCGGTACGGGCGGCTATGTATTTAAACGCTTAGCGGGTTTTCTTGGGAGCCGGATTAGGGACATTATCTCCGTGGCCGAAGCCTTGGAGTACTATCAGCTTTCAGCTAGATGAGGGTACTTAACTCCTCTTCCAATACCTACGGCCTTCAACGTACTATTCCGTCAGTACGCAGTCCTTTCACTTCTCCGTCACCGCATCGCTATACATAGCCGGTGCTGGAATATTAACCAGCTGTCCATCGACCTGCGCTTTCGCCTCGGCCTTAGGACCCGACTAACCCTGATCCGATTAGCGTTGATCAGGAAACCTTGGTCTTTCGGTGTGCGGGTTTCTCGCCCGCATTATCGTTACTTATGCCTACATTTGCTTTTCCAAGCGCTCCAACATGCCTTGCCGGCACGCCTTCATCGCCCTTGGAATGCTCCCCTACCAGTACAGTATAAACTGTAATCCGCAGCTTCGGTGCCATACTTGATGCCCGATTATTATCGATGCCCTGTCGCTCGACCAGTGAGCTGTTACGCACTCTTTAAATGAATGGCTGCTTCCAAGCCAACATCCTGGCTGTCTAAGCAACTGGACCCCCTTTGTTCAACTTAGTATGGACTTGGGGACCTTAGCCGACGGTCTGGGTTCTTTCCCTCTCGGCCAGGGACCTTAGCACCCCTGGCCTCACTGCCGTGTATATCAAAGCGGCATTCGGAGTTCGTCAGGATTCGGTAGGATGTGACTCCCCCTAGTCCTATCGGTAGCTCTACCTCCGCTTGACTCCACCACGACGCTGCCCCTAAAGGCATTTCGGGGAGTACGAGCTATTTCTCAGTTTGATTGGCCTTTCACCCCTACCCACAGGTCATCCAAATACTTTTCAACGTAAACTGGTTCGGACCTCCACTGTGTGTTACCACAGCTTCATCCTGCCCATGGGTAGATCACAAAGTTTCGCGTCTGCCCCCTCTGACTGCACGCCCTATTCAGACTCGCTTTCGCTGCGGCTCCGTGCTTTAAAAACACTTAACCTTGCCAGAGAGGAGCAACTCGTAGGCTCATTATGCAAAAGGCACGCCGTCACCCCACAAAAGGGCTCCGACCGCTTGTAGGCGCATGGTTTCAGGATCTATTTCACCCCCTTATTCAGGGTACTTTTCACCTTTCCTTCACAGTACTGGTTCACTATCGGTCTCTCAGGAGTATTTAGCCTTAGCGGATGGTGCCGCTGGATTCAGGCGGGATTTCTCCGGTCCCGCCCTACTCAGGATACCACTAGGGCCAAAAAGCTTGCGTGCACGGGGCTATCACCCTTTCCAGCCTACCTTCCCAGGTAGTTACACTTCACTTGTTTGGTCCCATGACGTGGTCCTACAACCCCAGCCCTGCCGTAACAGAACTGGTTTGGGCTCTTGCGCGTTCGCTCGCCACTACTGACGCAATCATTAGTTATTTTCTCTTCCTCCGGGTACTTAGATGTTTCAGTTCCCCGGGTTTGCCCCCCGTAGGGTAGTGTATCTTCAATACACTGGGTTGCCCCATTCGGAAACCTGCGGATCAACTTGTATGTGCCAATACCCGCAGCTTATCGCAGCTTGTCGCGTCCTTCATCGCCTCTGAGAGCCTAGGCATCCCCCATACGCCCTTCTCTGCGTTCCCGGCCGTCATAGCCTAAACTATGCCGGCCCGCAGTCTTTTCTACTTTTCGTTTGCTCGTAATCCAACATCTTGCAATGTTAACTTACTTCTCTTTGTTTTCTTCCAACATGTCAAAGAACGTTTCTTAAGTGTTAAGTTAAAAAGGTAGAAAGTTAAAAAGTTGCCCTTTTGCCTTTCAGCTCTTCACTCTCCCTTAAGTTGTGAAGTAAAAACCTGTCGTTCTTACTTTGGTAAAGCATTGCTGCTTTCGTATTTTCCATGCCCGGGGCAGGTGTAAACTGGTGGAGAATAACGGAGTCGAACCGTTGACCTCCTGCGTGCAAAGCAGGCGCTCTAGCCAGCTGAGCTAATCCCCCAAGTATGCTAACCAAGCAATGGGCTTGGAAACTAGGAGTGGGCCTGCGTGGACTCGAACCACGGACCTCTACATTATCAGTGTAGCGCTCTAACCACCTGAGCTACAAGCCCGCTTTATGTCCGGGCTTACGGCAGCCTGGCACCAGTCAGTAAACTTTTATAAAAGTACATTTGAGAAATGAATTGAAACAGCAACCACCAGCTTTCCATGATGGATAATAACTACAGGCCGGATCACGTGCTCTAGAAAGGAGGTGATCCAGCCGCACCTTCCGGTACGGCTACCTTGTTACGACTTAGCCCCAGTTACCAGTTTTACCCTAGACGGCTCCTTTAACGGTCACCGGCTTCAGGTCTCCCTGACTTCCATGGCTTGACGGGCGGTGTGTACAAGGCCCGGGAACGTATTCACCGCGCCATTGCTGATGCGCGATTACTAGCGATTCCGGCTTCACGAAGTCGAGTTGCAGACTTCGATCCGAACTGAGACCGGCTTTTTGAGATTGGCGCCCTATCACTAGGTGGCGACCCTCTGTACCGGCCATTGTAGCACGTGTGTAGCCCTAGGCGTAAGGGCCATGATGACTTGACGTCGTCCCCGCCTTCCTCACTTCTTGCGAAGGCAGTCCCTTTAGAGTCCCCGCCATGACGCGCTGGCAACTAAAGGTAGGGGTTGCGCTCGTTGCGGGACTTAACCCAACACCTCACGGCACGAGCTGACGACAGCCATGCAGCACCTTGCTTTGTGTCCCGAAGGAAAGCCTCATCTCTGAGGCGGTCACGCGCATTCTAGCCTAGGTAAGGTTCCTCGCGTATCATCGAATTAAACCACATGCTCCACCGCTTGTGCGGGCCCCCGTCAATTCCTTTGAGTTTCACCCTTGCGGGCGTACTCCCCAGGTGGAATACTTAACGCTTTCGCTTGGACGCTAACAGTGTATCGCTAACATCGAGTATTCATCGTTTACGGCGTGGACTACCAGGGTATCTAATCCTGTTCGCTCCCCACGCTTTCGTGCCTCAGCGTCAGTTTCGGCTCAGCGAGCTGCCTACGCAATCGGGGTTCTTGGTGGTATCTATGCATTTCACCGCTACACCACCAGTTCCGCCCGCCTTAACCGAACTCAAGCCCTGCAGTATCAATGGCAGTTCCAGGGTTGAGCCCTGGGATTTCACCACTGACTTACAGGGCCGCCTACGCACCCTTTAAACCCAATAAATCCGGACAACGCTTGCACCCTCCGTATTACCGCGGCTGCTGGCACGGAGTTAGCCGGTGCTTATTCATCTAGTACCGTCAGTTACCCTCGCAAGGGCGTTTTCTTCCTAGATAAAAGCAGTTTACAACCCAGAAGGCCTTCTTCCTGCACGCGGCATGGCTGGGTCAGTCTCTCGACCATTGCCCAATATTCCCTACTGCTGCCTCCCGTAGGAGTCTGGTCCGTGTCTCAGTACCAGTGTGGGGGACCATCCTCTCAGAACCCCTAGCCATCGAAGCCTTGGTAGGCCGTTACCCTACCAACTAGCTAATGGCACGCATGCCCATCTTCCACCGCCTCAGCTTTGATCGTCTTCGGATGCCCTCAAACGATGTTATGCGGTATTAATCTCCCTTTCGGAAGGCTATCCCCCTGTGGAAGGTAGGTTGCATACGCGTTACGCACCCGTGCGCCACTAAACCAGAAACCGAAGCCTCTGATCTCGTTCGACTTGCATGTATTAGGCCTGCCGCTAGCGTTCATCCTGAGCCAGGATCAAACTCTCCATTGTAAGAATATTATTCCGGTAGTCCGAAAACTACCAATGTCTCGCCTGATCCGGCCCGTTATGTTACTACCTGTGCCGTTTTCAAAAAAACGACACCAAAAAAAGCTATTGATTTAAACTTCCATCCCTAAGGATGACCGCTTAAAGTGCTTGTCTGTTTCAATTCCAGTCTCTCAAAGAACTTTTCTCCATCTTCGTATACCTGTCGTATACCTTTCCGGAAATAGACCTGGTGGTTTTACCAGGGCGATCACCTGTTGTGATCGTGGTTGTTACTCTCTTAGTTTATTCGCCCCTTTCAACCTGTTGTCCGATTGGGAGTGCAAAGGTAAGAAGCTTTTTTCATTCTGCAAGTGGCCAGTGAAAAAT
>NZ_JAAEAA010000003.1 GCF_010119545.1 Pontibacter fetidus
CTGCGTATTTGATAATAAATGCATAAAGCCTCCTTTTCTAAAGTGACCTGATACTACTGTCACTTACGAAAAGAAGGCTTTTACTTTTTAGAAATCCCTAACCTAAAATTCGGGATGACTCATGTTTGTATAGAGGAAGATTATACCTCCTTCTTTCTCTTAAAGTAAATAAATAGTACGATAAAAGTAGCTAGAATTACTAGTATAAGTTTTATTAACTCATATGGTTTTTGGTTGGAAAAATCATATGAGAAGAGCTCTATAGTTATTGTTGTAAGTAATAACAAAGAAAGCAGTACATAAGGAAATCTTATTTTCATATAATTTAGTAAATTCTACCACCATGACATACAATCACCAAATTCGTAAGTCGCAATTGCTGCTCCTACCCATCCTAAATATCTTGAAGCTACTTTTTTAAGTACTGATTTTACAGCACTTCTGCTCATATTATTAATACCTTTAGTCATTAATTCGCCAATTGCAGTAATACCTACTGCTTGTAAGGCACAATCATAAACTTCACTCTGAACGCCCTCTACAATAATCCCATCAACTGGAGCATAAGCAAGCTCATGATAGTTTCCTGTTAGAAGACTTGTTTCTGTACTAACATCGATCATTTCAACACCATAATCAGCTTGGTCTTCTATTTGAGCAATTGCTAGTCCAGCTTCAGCAATTCCTGGATTATCTAGTGACCCAAACTCATATATTATTTCTTCTTCAGATATCCCGTATGATTTTATAAGTTCTATACTACTTAATCTCAAGCCTTCCAAATCTGATTCATCGGCATTATTCAAATCTAAGCTGTTAGTTGAAACTGAACGATTACTAGATTTAGTAACTGCATTTTCTTGAAATTTGATTGCCTCATTTTTAAGATTCTCTATTAAAGCAGAGTTATCAAAAGGAGCAATTTCCTCTTCGTTATCGCATGAAGTTAAATTTACAACTACAGCAAGAGATAAAAGTAATTTTAAAGTTTTTTTCATTTGTTTTAGTTTTATATTAAACATATTCAATATTAAATATAAAATAACACACACATTTAGGAAGATATATAAAAGAAAGTAACATCTATTGAAACCTTATTATACAGCTTAAAGCAATTTTTACACGGTTTTATTTATATTTTATCTATATTTTATCTATACTTTTGAAGTTAATTATGACATATAGTAACATTCCGGGAAACAGAAAAGCCGCAGACATTACACCTGCGGCTTTAGATTTAAGAAACTACTTCTCTCGTTTTAAATTAAAATTATAGTTTAGGCCTAATGCTAAAGAGCCTTGATAAGGATACTGGTCTCGTGGCTGCAGGTCTTTGTTAAAGTTACGGCTTATTAGGTAATAGTTTAAATATGTATCAAAGCGCTTACTTATAGGGTAGGCTATTCCAAAACCTGCTGTTATAAAAGTGTTGATACCAGATGCTTCGGCGCTATAAGTAATTGTTTTAATTCCATCCTGCGTTTTAGATTTTTCAGCATAGGTCGTACTATACATAGGTGTAAGCGTAGCTGTACCGTAAAACTGTAATTTCTTTAATGGATAGAACAGCACATAATCCGCTGTAATCGGTATACCTACACCTTTCGTTTTAGAGATGTCATCGTAATAAATCAGTTTGTCTTCGGATTCTACGTAAACAGATCCAAAATTCCGGTTGTCGGTGCCATACCACGCTCCTACTTGCATCCGTAGTTTTTCATTAGGCTTAAAACCGAAGTAAATAGAAGTATAAGGTTGAATATTGGCACCTTTAGGTTCTTCGCTATACTTTAAATCAAATCCTATGGCAAGTCCGTTTATGCCAACATAAAGTTTTTTCTCTAACGTAGAATCAAGATTGGGCTGAGCAACGGCGGCTAATGAACTGAGTGAAAGGGTAAGTGACAGAAATAGTGCTTTCATAAAATTTGGCTAAAAATTGAGAAGTATAGGGAAAAAGAACAGCAGGCTTTAAACCTGCTGCTCTTTTAGCAATTGAATACAGTTATTATCTGCGCGGCATCCCAATTCTATACTTGATACCTAAAGTAGCGTTGGCAACATTAGCGGCTCCTCCCTGCTTGTTTGGTTTCAGGTAGTATATTCCCCGGAAGTCTGTAGAGAAAGCTATAGGTAATTTGCCCAAGCCTATTTCTGTTCCTACTATAAATCCTGCACCTACCTGTGTCGATGGTTTGGGGTCTTCACTAAAGATAGTGCCATAGCCTTCTTTTGTAATATGTAGCAGACCGGTACCGCCACCATAATAAAGTAAAAAATGGTTAGAGTTAAATAATTTATTGTGCCGTTCGTACATCAAAGCTAATTGATAGGCGTTATCATTAAAAATCACCTTTGAAACACTTGCTTCTAATGCACTCTGCCTGCCAATAAAGTATTTAGCATTTATCCCCATATCAAACTCACCAACTAAGTTTAATAACCTTACACCTACAGCAAGTTTATAAGGTGGTGCTGCGGCAAACTCCATTTGCTTCTGAATATCAATTGAATCAGGATTGACTTGAGCAACGGCAGCAAAAGAAGAAACTAAAAGGATGAAGGATAGGAATAGTGCTTTCATAGCTGTTCAATCTGGTTAGACTTCAGAACTTCTTGCTTCTCCCGTTTCCAAGTGAAGTTATAGTTTAGGCCGATGCTTTTAGCGCCATTTTTAAGCGAAATAGTTGAATACTTACGTTCAAAGTTATAATAGGCAAAATCACTTTCTGCATAAGCGCTCCACTTGGCGCTAAACCTATAACGCATTGTGATTCCGGCAGATGCGACTGCTGTAAAGCTTGAAGTATTTCTGTTATAAAGCTCTGTCTTCATAGAGGATCCACCTTAAGGCTCTCGGTTGCCCGGGCTTTTATATGCCTGTATAAAGGTGTAAAAGAGGCACTTCCATAGAATTGCAATCGTTTACCCGGATTGAATGGAGTCCACTTAAAAGTAAATGGAATAGCCACCGCACTGAGGTGCTGGTAGGTTTCTTTCATATAAATACTGTCAGCCTTAATGTGCCTTGATACTCCAGCCTGCTGGGCTTCATTCATACCATACCCTATCCCGATCTGCAAATTTGCTCTATCGCTTAGTCTTTGGATATAACTCAAATGGATAAATGGAACATCTAATGCTGGCATTCGATATTCCGGTGTACCTACTGCATCATAAGGTAATACACTTAATCTAATATCAATTGCTGACTTTCCAGATTGGATTTCTTTTTCAGAAGAAGCCTGCTGGGCTCTTGCTGCAGAGATAATTCCTATAAAGATGATAGCTACTAAAAGAGTAATTCGTCTGAATAAGAATAAAGGGAAACATATATAATCATTTAACATAATTGAATTTAAATAAGTAAAGTTCTTGAGAACTGAATAATAAACTAAACCTCCTTCTTAATTTTATAATAATAGGGATCATTAAATACCAATCCAGAAATAATACCTCAATACCTTGACTTACTATCTAGGTATTGAGGTAATGAAATATTATCTAATCTTTTTATAAATGAAGTATATGTAGTCGCCTCCAGCACCTTCATTTAGGTCTTTAGGCACTTTAATCCAAGGGTAGGGGTGGTTCTATTGTACTACTATTACCGTAAATTACACCTACTTCTATTATAACAGGTAGTGTTGGGTTATAGGGATCTTCTTCTGCGCCTTTCTGCTGATAAGCATATATATATTTACCGCTAGCGCCATCATTTAAATCTGGAATGTGAAATCCTAAAGCATCTTTTACTTCAATCCCAGGTAAGTTAGTATCATAGAACTTGGGTGTCGTACCAACTGTTTGCAATACAACTTCAATGCCTCGTACAGGCACATTTTTACCCATAGAGTATGTATCTACCCAGTTTGAAGAACCTTGAACTTTCGTATTATCCCTGGTAAAACATAGATAAATGTATTTACCACCAGCTCCCCTATTAAGATCTACTGGGATTTTATAATACCCGGGCAAGTCCGTTGGTTCAATAGAGGAGGAACTCCCTTTAATCACTTTCAAATCATAAATTGCACCAACTCCACCTAACGACTCCGAGGTTACAAATGTAGATGCTGGTAAACCACCTGTGCCACCACAGTCGTCACAAGGATCCATATAGTTCGCTCTGATAGTCCCGGCAGCATCATACTTCGGTCTTGTGGGGCGTTCTCTTCCATCTTCATAGCCAGTTACCTGCACATCTTTGCTTACATACTGGCCGGTTTTATCAGACTTATACTTGACATCCTTGTTCTCTTTTTCTTTGCCGCTTTTAATGGTTTGGCCTTTGGTAGCGGTTAATGCTTCAGGCTTTACCGCTTCGTCTGCTTTGTCGCAACTCCACAAAAAAGTGCTTGCAGCTATAAAAAGAACTACAAATAGCTTAAGCCAAACTGGCTTAAAATTGGGGGGGGGTAAAAGTTTTGATTTTCATAAAAGTTGGATTAGGTTAGAAATATGGTCAAACCTAAATATTAAAATCCAACTATAAAAGACTATCTTACTATGGTTTGTAACATCTGTTTTAAAAACACGAAATGCCATGAACTTCGCGCAAACCAAATTTTACATCCAGATTTGGTTAAAAAAATGTCTATTTTAGAGCCATTCGTAACATTGGCCCCATAAAAAAGCCGCAAGTATTTTACCTGCGGCTTCTCTTAAATTTATAGCTGCGGCTATAGTTACCCTTCGTAATAAAACTCGCCGTGGGCGCTTCTTATAGTTAACTCGTTGGTTTTGCTGGCTTCCACGCGACCAATTATCTGCGCATCCACATTAAAAGATTTAGATATCGCGATAAGCTCCTGTGCGTATTGCTCCGGCAGGTAAATTTCCAGGCGGTGGCCCATGTTAAACACCTTGTACATCTCTTTCCAGTCGGTGTGGCTTTGCTCTTGTATAATCCGGAACAGGGGCGGCGTCGGGAACAGGTTATCTTTTATGATGTGTACCTTATCGGTAAAGTGCAGTACTTTGGTCTGGGCGCCGCCGCTGCAATGCACCATGCCGTGTATGTGCTGACGGTGTTCCTGCAATATGGCTTTAACTATAGGCGCATAGGTACGCGTCGGCGATAAAACCAGCTTACCTATTTCCATACCTGTTTCTTTGTCTACATCGGTCAGGCGCTTGTTACCAGAGTAAACCAGGTCTTTTGGCAGTTCAGGGTCAAAGCTCTCAGGGTACGAGTTTGCCAGGTAACTATGGAACACATCGTGGCGGGCCGAGGTAAGGCCGTTGCTGCCCATGCCGCCGTTATACTCCGTTTCGTATGTAGCCTGGCCAAAAGATGCAAACCCAACTATAACATCGCCGGGCTGTATGGTGTGGTTACTGATCACTTCGTCGCGGCGCATGCGGGCAGTAACGGTGCTGTCAACTATAATGGTGCGTACCAGGTCGCCTACGTCAGCAGTTTCGCCACCGGTGCTGTAAATACCAATTCCGTTATCGCGCAGCATTTCCAATACTTCTTCGGTGCCGTTTATAATAGCTGCAATTACGTCGCCGGGTATCAGGTGCTTGTTACGGCCTATAGTTGAGGATAGCAGGATGTTATCGGTAGCGCCCACGCAAAGCAAATCGTCGGTATTCATGATAACGGCATCCTGGGCAATTCCTTTCCAGACGCTCAGGTCGCCGGTTTCTTTCCAGTACAGGTATGCCAGCGATGATTTGGTACCAGCTCCGTCGGCGTGCATAATATTGCAGTAGTCGGGGTCGCCGGTCAGTATATCCGGAATGATCTTGCAGAAAGCTTTCGGGAAAATGCCTTTGTCGATGTTCTTGATGGCATTGTGCACATCTTCTTTGGAAGCTGACACGCCGCGGCGCAAATATCTGTTTTCCATAGTTCGGGATGATTTGCTTACAAATTTAACAAAGCAGCCGGGATTGTAGCAGCAGTTTGTAAATTAAAAGAGCAGCGCAAGTATAAACTATAGTTATAAAGTTATGCCTCCTTATAAATACAGGACTTTCGGGCACAGGCGTTATCTTCCAAGTCTTGCTCTTAAGTAGTTGTCAAAATCTGGATTAGGTTAGGATAAGCAGTATTAGAGTTCAGACCTTGTAGCGTCCGGAGGTCCTACGAGCGTCTTTGCCACAAAGCTGTTTAGACGCTCCGAGGTTTTGCAAACGCTCCGAGGTCGTTTCTGCCTTTGCTATAGTTACGGCTATAATTTTATAGTTTCTGTTTTACCTCACCCCGGCCCTCTCCTTTTAAAGAAGGGCCCTACCCAAAACAGGAGAGGAAATTTTTACCTACTCTTTCATTTGTTATCCTGAAAGGATCTTGTGGGAAGGGAGATTAAGCCTTTGCTATTACACACCCCCTGCCCCTCTCTAGAGGGGAATTTCTGCCTCAGCCATAGTTTGCAGTTTAGTTCTATAGTTTCTGTTTGTCATCCCCCTGCCCCCTTCAAAGGGGGACTTTCTGCTTTTGCTATGGTTAAGGTTATAGTTCTATAATTACAGTCCAAGATCGGACAGGTCGCGACCTGTCCCTACGGAACTATAACCAAGATAAAAGTCGAAGCTTATGCTTTCAAAGTATAGACAAACTATAACTATCGAAATGATCTCAGTCTTTGGGTTGAGCGCCTTGTAAATATCTGGTGCCGTTAGGGATCGCGAGGAACGAGCGAAGGAGATTTGCACAGCGCGATGCCTGAAGACGGGGCCTCCCGGCCCAAGAGGGCACCAAAGTCAACTATAAAACGATAGGAAAGTAGAGCTCCCAGGATTGGAAGTAACTATGCTAGGATAGCTGGGTGTGAGTAAGTATAGACTCCAACTATAAGCTGCGATAGATTTCTCCTTGCGTCGAAATGACAATGAGGATTATACTTAAACTAAAAAGCGGCTGAAGTATAAACTCCAGCCGCTCTTTATCTGTAGCGCTACACTGATTACTCTTTTATACGCACCACTTTAAATTCGGTACGGCGGTTACGCTGGTGCTCTGCATCTGTTTTAGCGTTCTTTACTACCAGGCGGCTTTCGCCATAGCCTTTGGCTGTAATGCGACTTCTATCTATACCTTTCGAGATGATATATTCCACAGCCGATTCGGCACGGCGTTGCGACAGGTCCTGGTTATATACATCGCTACCACGTACGTCGGTATGCGAGCTCAGCTCTATCGAGATGTTAGGATTATCATTCAGCACTTCTACCAGTTTATCCAACTCAACAGCAGCATCCGGCCTGATATCGGCTTTATCGAAGTCGTAGAAGATGTTTTCCAGCACGATCGGCTTCTCTTTCACGATCTCGTTAAGCACCAATGTTGCTGTCAGGCGGATATCGTTTATATCTTCCAGCAACTTATCCTGTGACGGAATTTTGCCTATAGTTGAAATGCGGTAACGTGCCGTAAAGAAGCCGGGCTTTTCAGAAACCAGCGAGTAAGTAGAAGCAGTATCCAGGGCAAAAGAGAATTTGCCTTCGGCATCGGAATTCGTTTCTTTTATCTTCTGGCCTTTTTCATTCTGAAGTATAACCAACTGGTTCGGAGCTATAGTTTGCTGTTTTGCTTTGTCGCGACGCAGGTATACGGTACCATCTACATAAAAATTAACCTGCTTGCGCTGCGATTTTACCAAACTATACAGGTCATCTCCCCCTTTGCCACCTTCGCGGTTAGATGAGAAGAAACCTCGTATCGGGCTCTGGAAATAGATGCTGAAATCGTCGCCAGCAGAGTTTACGGGCGTTCCCATGTTTACAGGTTTGCCGTTTTCTACTCTGAACAAATCCAGGTTACCTAAGCCTGGCAAACCATCTGAGGCAATGTATAAGGTGCCATCCGGTGCTACATGCACAAAGCTTTCGTTGCCTGGTGTGTTAATATCCGGACCCAGGTTTTCAGGAGCTCCAAAACGACCATTATCATCAATTTCCACTTTATAAATGTCATTACCACCTAAACCGCCTTTTCTATCGGAAGAGAAGTATAAGGTTTTGCCATCTGGCGAGAAAGCCGGAGACGAATCCCAGGCGCGGGCATCGTTTATAGTTAGCAGTTTAGGTTCGGTCCAGGCATTGGAGCGGAAGTATGTCACAAACAGGTCTACGTTCCGGCGGCCTTTCTTAGACCCTTCGTTGCCACGTGCAAAAACCATGGTGCGGCCATCGTTGGCAAAAGTAGCCAGGGCATCGTGCATGTTCTCCAGGTTCACGTTATCATACTTGCGTACTTCGCCGGCTTTTTCAGCAATAGAGTCTGTAAGCGCGGTAGTATAAATATCTATAAAGCCTTCGCCGTTGCCCATATATGCTTTGCCCGAACCACGTGTAGAGGAAAACACCAGTTCGTTGTTCAGGATATAAGGGCCAAATTCAGAAGCTTCGGAGTTCAGGGCCTGCAGGTTCTGTACTTCGTATGCCTGCCGGCCGCGCATGATGTCACTTAACTGTCCAAAGTTCTCTACCTCGCGGGCAGCAAGTCCTTTTAACCTGGAGTTGGTGCCTATATTGGCGTAGTCCTGTAGTTGGTTAAGGGCCTCTTCGTACTTGCCGTTTGCCTTAAGCGCCATACCATGGTAGTAAAACGCTTCTTCTTTACGGTAGCCGCCATCCAGCGCAGCTTTATAAAACGGCTCTGCCTCTGCTAACCTGTTAGACAAGCGGTAAGACTCGGCAATTTTATAGTTTGTTTCGCCGGGGTTCTTAGAACTTTTCAGTGCCTGTGTATAATACTCAATAGCCTTGTCATACTGCTCCATCTCGAATCGCTTATCGCCTTTGGCAAGCTGTTGCGATGCCCCACATGCACTCAGTAATAAAGCAATCAAGGCCAGGAAACTAACGTGCTTCAGGCTTCGGATTAATTGGTTAGCGTATGGCATCTGGTGCATGTATGTTATATGTTGGGCAGATTTCTAAAAGTAACGCGAAAGCCAGCTTTGCTGTGCCGGACGTGGCCATGCAGCCTGCAGCTCTCCATAGTTGGTAACTAGCGTATCAAAGTATAAGGTATCTTTACTTATATCGCCGGCAACCACTTTATTTTTAAGCTCACTCATAGGTACCAACTCCACTTCTCCTTCTCTCAAAAAAGCCAGCTGTGTGCGGTCGAAGAACGAAATATTAAACCGCTGCTCCAGTTCGCGCACAAAATTTACCGACTTATCGATAGAGCAACCGCTGGCTGCTGTCGCATTTTCGTTGTTGGCCAGTACCAGAAAGCGGTCGTGCAATAGCTCTGCAGATGCCTGTAAATTGGTACCGTGGCTGCTCCAGTCTGTTGCAAACTGCTCCAGTAAAGGCTTTATTTCTGCTTGTTCTGCCTCATTAAGAGGCCTGTTTGCCTGATAGATCCAGACACGGGCTTGTTGCGGCAGTTCATCAAACGGAATATACATTTTTATAAATGGTTGAATTGTTGGTTGTTAAATTGTTAACATTCTGAATTGTTGAAGGTTAAACGGCTTAATGGATATAAACTATAGTTAATAGCGCCTGTTTATACTTTTATCAGGAATTAAACAATTTAACAATGCAGCAATTATTTAGTTAATCCTTCAGCTTGTGCGATCAGTTCAGCGATGTCGAACACTTTTACGTTTTGTTCCTGCTCCTTGTTCTTTACGCCGTCGTTCATCATCACCATACAGAACGGGCAGGCTGTTGCAATCACGCCTTCTGTTCCTAAAGTGGCTAATGCTTCTTCGGTTCTTTCGATGTTGATCTCTTTACGGCCTGGTTCTGCTTCTTTAAACATCTGGGCACCACCGGCACCGCAACATAACCCATTGGCACGGCTACGTTTCATCTCCACCAGGTCGGCATCCAGAGCAGCCAGCACATCGCGCGGCGCTTCGTAAATATCGTTGGCACGGCCCAGGTAACATGAATCATGGTAGGTAATACGCTTACCTTTAAACTCGCCTCCACCCTGTATTTTTACCCTGCCTTCGTTTATAAGCTGCTGCAGGAAAGTAGAGTGGTGAATTACCTCATAGTTGCCGCCCAGGTCAGGGTACTCGTTTTTAATGGTGTTAAAGCAATGCGGGCACGCTGTAACTATAGTTTTAATGTTATAGCCATTCAGTACTTCTATGTTAGTAAGCGCCTGCATCTGGAACAGGAACTCGTTACCGGCACGCTTGGCAGGGTCGCCGGTGCAGCTTTCTTCAGTACCCAACACCGCATACTTTACACCCACATGCTCCAGTATCTGTACAAACGCGCGGGTCACTCTTTTATAACGATCATCAAAAGAGCCGGCACAGCCAACCCAAAACAGTACTTCCGGTTCCTGGCCATTTGCAGCCATTTCGGCCATGGTAGGTACTTTTATTAACTTCTTATTTTCTTCCATCTGTGTATTTAAAATGACAAAGGACAATCTGACAAAAGACAAAGGACTTACTTTTCAGCTCCTTCATGCAATGACTTATGTTCTTTATCTCAAAAATCTATAGTTTAATTTTTGCTTGGCAGGTATAGTTCGTCGGCCCAGTTAAAGCGGTCGGATGCCGGGAATGCCCACGGTGCGCCGTTGTTCTCGATGTTGGTGAACATGGCGTTCAGCGATGCCGGCGCAGCCGATTCTTCCAGCACCAGGTAGCGGCGCAGGTCCATGATCGTAGAAAGCTGATCGATATTTACCGGGCATGACTCTACGCAGGCGTTGCAGGTAGTACAGGCCCAAAGTTCTTCCGGAGTGATATAACCTCTTAATAGAGTCTTCTCGTCGGTCGTTTCCACACGCTCCACACCCATTTCCTTGTAATGGTTTGGATTAAAGATGGCTGGGTGTTCGCCTTTTTCTTCCATGCGGTCGCGGGTATCCATGATGATCTTACGCGGCGACAGTAACTTGCCTGTAATGTTGGCTGGGCATACCGACGTACAGCGTCCACACTCCGTGCAAGTATAAGAATCCATCAACTGCTTCCAGCTTAGGTCTTCTACATCTTTTGCACCAAAGCGCTGCATAACCGGGTTGCCTTCTGCATCAACTTCAGGAGCCGGTGGCTGGTAGCTTGGGTCCAGCATAGCTTTAATTTCGTGCGTTATGGCCGGGTTGGTCATGAACTTGCCTTTTGGTGCCAGCTTAGAGAAGTACACGTTCGGGAAAGCCATGATGATGTGGAAGTGCTTGGAACTAGGCAGGTAGTTCATGAAGGCAAGTATACCGATGATGTGGATCCACCAGCCTACGTTAGCTATAGTTGCCAGCGTGCCCGCATCGGAGCCAAATGCATTTATAAACATGCTGCTTACCGGGAAAGCACCCGCCAGTTCATGCCCTTTCAGTTCAGCTAATTTCAGATCAGAGATATTGAAAGCGAAAAGCGCAAACATCAGCACGATCTCCGTGATCAGGATAACGTTGGCATCCATTTTAGGCCAGGCACGCATCTCGACACCGGTTGCAAGACGAGGCACTTTGGTAACGTTACGGCGCCATAAGAACATAGCACAGGCAATAATTACCAGCGCTGCCAGTATCTCGTTCACAGCCATCAGGGCATCATAAACAGGTCCCATAAAGCCCAGCACGCGGTGCGTACCAAAAATACCGTCTATCATGATCTCCAGTACTTCGATGTTGATCACCAGGAAGCCCACATACACAAACAAGTGAAGTATAGCCGGCAACATGCGCTTAAACATTTTCTGTTGGCCAAAAGCAACCAGCAATGTTTTATTGATACGCTCCGGCGGGTTGTCCTCTAATTCCAGGTCGCGGCCCAGTTGTATGTTTTTTCGGATTTTGCGGATCTGCCATACAAACAGGCCAATGCCTATGGCTGCCACAATCAGGAAGATAATGTTTGAAATTCCTATCACGGTAAATTATTCGTTATACATACCAATTTATAGATAAAGATAGTAGTTTAATAAGAACAAACGCATATATAGGCCTTTTTTAAAATTTTTTTAGCCGGAATGTTTGCTACTTAAAAGTTAGTTGCTACTTTTGCATACCCTTACGGAAAAGGGTGACACAACAGAGCTGGTGATGTAGCTCAGTTGGTAGAGCAAAGGACTGAAAATCCTTGTGTCGTTGGTTCGATTCCAATCATCACCACAGCAAAACCCTTGTCAGAAACGGCAAGGGTTTTTTGTTTTATAGGCTTTACGCTCTATTCTGCGCCTTTTACCCTTCTTGTAGATATACAGATAAGACTTTAATAAATGTACGCAAATCAACAGGGTAAAGGTGCTTTAGTCTGTTTACTGTCTCATCTACTGTCTCATGTATTACCACTATCAAGCAGATCAACAGTCAAAAAGGAGCATATTAAAAACCACTACGACTAACTTAATTAGGGACCTACAACTAATGGTAAAGCAAGCACCTATAAAGGTAATAACCCCATTTTTTCCCTATCCAATAGACCAGCACTCTCGATAATATTATCTGGTTCTAAATAGCTTATCGCTAATTGAGGTTTAACCTTTATATATCTCTCGAGTTCTTCTTCCATCACATTTCTTACATAGCCTTCATTGCCTCTTGTTGTAAGTATGCTATCATGTATCGTAAAGATTGGGAGATCAGATCGTTCTCTGCTTATTCGAGTGCTGATCTTATCCAATATAAGCCATGATTCAACAGACTGAAGCAGTCTTGCCAGCCTGCCTTTGTCGCCTTTTTTCAGAAGCTTGAAGAGTTCATAAACATTAGGAAATACTCGCTTAAACTCTTGCTTCAATTCACCCCCTTCCTGACCTAGAAAGTTATTACCAGTGAATAACACTGTGAATACTACTGCTTTTATCTCCTTCCTGTAAACATATATATGTGCTGTCTTACGAATAAACTTATAGGCTAAGTATTCATAAAATGAGCCTTTAGACATCTCCAACTCGTATTTTGCAACATCCTGAAGATCAGCAGTATATACGTATTTAGAAAACATAATGAGAGAAGAAAGTTGAGAAGAAGAGGTGGAAGGTTGTTTGATTTTGCCTTGTGCTTTCTCTACTATATTCTTACTTATTTTAGATGCCTTAGTACCTGAAAGCTCTTGGAAAACCCTTGGAGCAACTGTACTGATATTAAACTTTCTTGTATTCCTTTTTGCATTGCTTAGCTGCGTATCTACATGTCCTTGGTAAAAGGCTGGATTGAACAGCACCAAACTCAAGTAAGGCTGAGAACTTGTAATATCAACTGAAACCAAGGGCTGTCCTTTATAAGTAAGAAAATGACGCAGCTCGCTCTTCATGTTGGTCAAGTTTGTGTGCAGCCTCTGGATATTGCCATCTACTTTCATGTGGAACCTACCATTCTCTATACTAACTACATTCTGAAGCATGGCCAGGTAACGCATTGACTTGGTACTTTTACCTGTTGCTTCTTCTTGCTTCATTAGTTGCTGAATATAGGCTCGTGCCTCTGCACCATCTATTTGAAGGTCCCTATTAAACCACAATACCAGATTAGGATAAAGCTTTTTGGTTTGATTCCACTGCTGTCTTCTCTCTTTCTCGATTCTTCTGTTAAGAACCTTATCATTTGATATAACTTCAGTTAATGAAGTATTCAACCTATACTTTTCTCTGAACCTATATTGTCTGCTCTTATGATCAACAGTGCTATAGGTCTTATCAATTTCTATTAGCCTTGCATCATCGTCTAGCGAAAGACAATGGAGACCTGAAGCATAGTCAAGATATTGGGTATAGTTCTTTGCAATCTTAGCTAACTCCACGCTCGACAAGGGCACCCAACCATCATCATTTTTCGCAATGTCTTTATTATGCGCTGGCACAGAGATTAGCAGACTTAACATAAAAGCTAACTTACCTTTGCTGAAGTTCTCTATCTTACTTGTAGAGTACTTCTTAATATGTTCATCAAGATTTAAATCAATAGGAAGGTTTATAATCATTAATTCATGTTTTAGAAGTACGCAGAGCGCAGCTTATTGTAGAAGGGAGATAAGTTAATACTTATTTACTAGCGATAGCTTCTTCTTACTTATGTATGTGGTTTTAAGAGTGTATGAGTAAAACTGCAACACTATCTGAAAGCACAGTAATTTACTATTAACGAGTCTACCTTAATCTTTACACATTGTATTAATATAGCTTTAATTGATGGTAAGCAACTCTTCATACTTTGCACCATTACACCTAAAGCAAATACCTGACTGCACATGGCTGAACTCAGGAAAGACACCAGCACCATGGCACCTCGAGCAGTTAGTATATTCCCCTATTTTATTTCCCCATCTATCAAGTACAGGCACTTTGCTATTCTTATGCAGTTCTTCATGGCAGTACCAGCAAAGGGTTGTCAACGCACCATCTGGATACTCCCAAGGCATTGCACCTACCTGGTAGTACTTATGATGGACTTGCAAGCCCTTCACGTTTTTCCACTCTGTATAGGTATTCTTTTTATAGGTCTCAAAGGCCTGAATAAACCTTGCATTCTCTTTTCCCAATCGATCTTCTAGATAAGCTATCTCAAAATCCTGATCAGTGTAAGTCTTACGTGCTATTAGGTGAGCAATCTCAATCCCATCTCCCCTACCTGATGGTAACACCAGCATTAATGAGCCCCTTTCTGGACGCTTATTACCTTGTACAGGGATGAAAACCCTATAAGGAGTATGCTCTAATGAAGACACAATAAAAGCTACTATCCACTCAGAGTTAACATTGCAGCGAGACACCTTGCATAAAACAGCTTTATCGAACAAATTACTGTTGCCACAACTTACACATGTATTATTATCTCTACCTACTATAGATTTGCGCTTCTCCTTCCATTCAGGAGCTTCTAGTAGTTTAGCGTATATAGACATTCTTTCCTATTGACAATGATAAATAAGATTTAAATCAATTCTGATTCTTAGACAACAAGCTCTTTATACCTAGCGCCATCACATTGGAAACAGATTCCTCCTTGTATATGACTAAACTCTGGGAAATGCCCTACTCCATTACACCTGGAGCAATTGGTATATTCTCCAATTTCATTATCATACTCATCTAACACAGGCACCTTGCTGTTTTGGTGTAATTCGTTATGACAACACCAGCATAACGTTGTAAGGGCATCATTTGGATATTCCCATGGCTTTAAGCCAACCTTGTAGTATTTATGATGGACTTCTAATCCCCCAATAATCTCCCACGACCTATAAGTCTCTGCTCTATATTCATTAAATGCAGTGATATATTCACTATGGGTCTTCCCTAAATCCTGCCTAAGGTGGAAAAGATTCCAGTCTTCTTTTGATGCCTTTCTAAATGCTACAACATAATTACTAGTTGCACCCAAGTTATTGGATCTGGATGATACGAGCAAAGGAGTAAAATAACTTATTGGATCCAGGTACTTTCTCAGCATATATGCTTCTCCCTCATTGTCTGACTTGAAATCTTTATAGGTAACCAAGAGAGAGTCTTTTAACCCACGAATATGATAAATACGAGCAAATGAGCTCTGTTCGAACAGCTTGGTGTTATCACATATAGTGCATGAATTCCTATCCCTTATTACGATATAATTGCGCTTGCTCTTCCATTCAGGTGATAGCAATAGCTGTGCATATTCAGTCATCTTATCCTTTGATATTCCATACAATATATAATTTTTATATTTTTTTTGCCCCACCCCCCTTCGCAACATATAATATAAGCCTGCCCCCTAGCCTAACCTTGCGATTGGCACTGGGTCTCTCGCTGTTAGAACTTATAAATTATAACTACTTATGGTAACAATTGTAGATTGGAAAAAGCGTAATGCTGAGGATGGCAGAGAATTTAATGCGTTAATACTGCAGGGTGACATTGAACTGATTCAGTCCAAGGAATCAGGAAGATTCTACGCAACTGCCAAGAAGTGCTCTATATCCTGCACGTTCAACGATGTAATCTGTGGTACTCTTATTGGAAAGACATTACCAGGTCAAATTGAGAAGATGCAGGTAGATCCATATGACTATCACATTCCTGGTACTGATGAGATCATCAGCCTAGCCCACACCTACTATTATGATCCTGTAGAAAGAACCATGGAGCAGGAAGTGTTTGGCATGAAGGCAGCAGCTTAGCGCCATAACAGAGGTAGCCATTACGAGCTACCTCTTTTGTTTATCCCCTTACAATTACTCAAGTAACATGATTACAAAACTTCTGCTTAGCCCAGAGCCTAGCAGGTTCGATGATAGCTGCTTGTTCTTATCCAAGTTTAAACTTCAGAGAATTTACTGTCCTTTCGATGTAGAATGTATTAAACCCATCAGAGGCATAAGTACAGGCCAGATAAGGCAGGTAGATAAAATACTAAGTTGGGGATCAGGCCTTATCCTTTACTTTATAGGAGGCAAGCTATATCCCCACCAATTCTTTCGACTTAAGCCACCATATCACTTTGTGCTAACTAGATTCAAATAGAATTAAGGAGTTATGCTGAATTTCTTAGGCATTGTTCTGTGAGATAGTTTCTCCTGCTAACTAAAAAACTACTGAAAGAACGTAGCCACGACCATTCGCTGCAGCAAGATGGGAAGGGGTAGCAGCCATGCTTGGCTTCTATCCCATTGCAGCATCGCAATCATTATAAAACAACCACAAACTTAATTAACATGAGACATTCACTTATTAGGGTTACATCCCAACCAGAGCCTAGGCTTACAGTAAGCAGCAACAGCGAGACAGAAGCAACTACTTCTGTCTCTTCTGCTTTTATAGAAGCTAACACAGTATCAATTGTTTTGTCTGAGTTGCAACAAGATCATATTATCCCTGTTTATGTGAAGGATAATGAGCCACTAATCAGCCAGGCTGACTTCATTCAGGCGACTCAGGAAGCTGCCTCCATCATCTTTAGAGGGGAGCAGATTCTGTCTCCTCAGATCAGGTGCAGTCACCCTATCAAGGGTAGAATTCCAGAGGCTAAGGACAAGCCTGCAAACCAACTACTGGAATGGGAGAGAACGCTATACTATGAGCGCATGATGTTTCTGCTCGAGATCCCATCTATCGTGAATACAGTAGACAACAACCAACTTACCTTGACTATTGGTGGGGTAAAGGCCTATAACCTAGACAACCTCTACAACAAAAAGGGGGCTGCTGAGCACTTCAAGGTGTTTGTTGGTTTTAACAATTTGGTGTGTACTAACCTGTGCGTAAGAACAGATGGTTATCTCGCTGATCTCAAAGTAAGCCACATAGATCAACTGTATGCATGTATTCAACAGCTCCTAAGTACTTATGATCAGCACCAGTACTTGAAACAGATGCAAACTTTGACAGAATATTCTATCACAGAACAGCAGTTCGCACAGCTGCTTGGACGTTGCAGGATGTACTTGCACATGCCAACTGAGGAAAAGAAGCAAATCCCTCCATTGTTATATGGTGATTCCCAACTGACTACTGTCTGCAAAGATTATTATAGAGACACCAACTTGTGTAAAAAGGAAGATGGTAATATCAGCCTGTGGAAGTTCTACAACCTTTTAACTGGAGCTAATAAGTCAACTTATATCGACCAGTTCCTTGATCGCTCTGTTAATGCGTTAGACTTTACGTCTCAAATACAAGGAGCTATACAAGGGCAATCCAGTAGCTGGTACATAGGCTAGCCTACTGTTAACACATGAGTAGGTAGACTTACAACTGCTACCTACTCATCCTTTCTTACTGGCCTTCAATTGTAATATCCAACTCATTGAGCATGGATACTACTTCATCAGGCATTCTCCCTACTCTAGCAGGTGAGATAGTATCAAATGCTAAACTTAGCTGAGGACATACCTCTTGCATGCTAGTTATATATCTGCATAATAACATCCCAGTTTCAGACTTACCTGGGAAATTCATTTTGCTAACACTATCAGTTTGGGCTGAGCGATATAGGTTTGAAAGCTTCTTATGTAATTTATTATCTGCATTGGTATTCTCAGAAGGTATGCTTTCGATTAAAGCTCTTATATCTTCAGCTGACACTCTAATTTCATTAGATTCAGTTGATTCTGAAAGCAAGTCATTTATAAGATTTGCCCAAACTTCTGGAGCTATCGAATCCTCTAAATCCTGTCTCCCAAGATAATATTTAACAGCATCAGGCATTGTTCTATCTTTTACAGCTTTCTGGTCACGATCAAAAATGTATACAATAGAATCTGTATTCTTCTTAAATCCATCCATCAAACTTGTAAACAGCCTTTGGTTCGTTGCTTCATTACCTGAACCTTTCATATTAATCACTTGAATATTATCCTGAAGAAGGGTTCTTCCTGTATGAAGACGATAGAGTGCAGGGAATAAGTTATATTCTGTTTGACCTTCTACAACTAAGAACTTATCGTGAAATAGAAAATCACTATTACGTAACTTTAAGCTATCATAAACATCTTCAACATCTTCGCATGTATTAGTTTGAGTATAACCATTAAACAATACTGTTTTTTTGATTTCACTCAGGTTAGTCTTATCTACAAAGATTGTAGAGTGAGTGGATAAAATCACCTGAACTCCTCCTGATGTTGCGTCTCTCAGAAGATCAAAGAATTCACGCTGAGCACCTGGGTAAAGATGAGTTTCAGGCTCATCAAAGGCCCAAATATATTCTTTTTTACTATCTAGGCGCTCTGCAAGCCTTCTTGCCTGAGCCCTTAATAACCCATACCAAATTTGTCTTTTAACGCCTTCCCCTTGGGATTCTATATGGATAAGCCCTTCAGAAGTACTCTTTTCTACTAAAATGTCTGTTACACTAGGTTTGATTACTGGTGGAGATAACTTAGCAGTTATGTCTATTAACGATGGTACTACAGTAGTTAACTCTTCTAACAAGTTTTCCCTAAGTTCTTGATTTATTTCATTTTCAAGATCTTGTGCAATTTGAGCTACAGATTCACGCACTTCTTGGAAAGCTGTATTTATTTTAGATGTTAACAAATCATCTGCTTGTTTTTTGATATCCTCTAAAGAGCAACGCCAATCAAGGTATCTAAACTCTGGAAATGCAGGACGATCTTCTCTTTTGAAGCCATATAAAGACCAGCCCTGTAGTAATCCAGCTGAGTGATTTACATAAACAGCTTTTATACGTTCATATTTTGATGGCCTTCCTTCTCCATTAACATTATCAATGTCTTCATCCCTGATGCCTAATTGACTATTTAGGGTTCTAAGTCTTGCTTCAGTCAACGCCCAAAGGTCTTCTTCGCTCTGACGTTCTTTGCATAACACGTATGTACTATGAGTACCTGTTTCACAAGAAAAGCTCCTTAGCATCCATATACTATCGTCTTCTGAGAACTGTCTGCAGATACGAAGCTGTTCAGAGTAAGCTTGGTAGCTTAGTTCAGTATCGTCAGCTTCAAGCTTGAATTTACCTAGAATGATTGTTTCTTGCTCTGAGTAAGCTAAACTAGGTAGTCCATTCTCTCTCAACAACTCATCAAACTGAGCTATAGCTAGCGCAGAATTAGATAGATCTCTCTGACTACTCAAATCAGATCCATATTTATAGCTAGGATTTTGATCTAGTAGTAAACCAATTGCCTTAAGCACAGTCGACTTTCCACAGTCATTAGCACCTATAAATACATTAGGTTTATTAGAATTGAAACTTACATTTACTAGCTGGCAGCTGCGATAATTAACGATAAGAAGTTGAGCTAAATACATGACGTTATAAGTGACTATAGATTGTTTTCATACTAAATGAATAGCAGACAGAATACTTCCTGTAAATCTAAAGTTTACACCTTAATTCATATATATTGCTTATACTATATTTCTGCACAACTTATCAACACTCTTGAAATCTTAACTACAATAATAATTACCTTGTTGGCCCTCTATCAGTCTGTCTTTCAATAACCACTTGTATATCTTCGTCGACATTGGAAAGAAGATTATATCCTGTTGCTGTCTCTATTGCATCTACTGTGGTACGATAAGCTCCCCAGTCAGAACTAATGGAGCTATTGTTGGGTGTATCCACTGCAATCACCCTAGTTGTTGTAGTAATCCTGCTCAGATCATTCACACCTTCAGGAAGTATAACCAGCACTTTCCAGATGCGATTAGGTACTGTCACCCTTCCCTGATCTATGGTCTGCGCCAACCCATTGCTGCCTGTGCCACCACTTCCATAGTTTCCCATCATCACATACACCTCCATGCCATCATTTACTAAATCACGAGTGTAATCTTCCAGATTAGCCCATGTCTGGCGATTATGGTTAGGGGCCTGTGGAATCATGTTCGTCATTAAGAATGTGGCAGAGTTATCTTCCACAGTTTTGGTTCTGTCTGCAGAAGGCGTGTTGTGACCACGATCAAAGCCACTGCCTGTATAACTGGTGGCAGCTACCTTGTACCAAGCTGAAGGCAGACTCTGGTCAGCTCTGAAATCGTCCTGTCTGTCTGTTGTACCCAACCAGTCTTTGCTCACATACCAACTTACCCAGTTAGGCGTTCCCCTGTCGCGACTGTAAGACAGCGCATATTGTGGTCTTTCTATTAAATAGTTGTTGAAGTTACCTTCATCACTCGTCGCACTACTTGGATTGCCTAGCAGCAAATGCTCTCCATCAAGAACTGTTGACTGCTGTGGCGCTACTTCTGTCTCCTTACAACTTACCAGGAACAGGACTATGAATACTTGGTAGAGAAGATTTCTTTTTGTCATGATATGCTGATTAAGATTATATCAGTCTATAGACGTAGCAGAGTTGATCTTGTTTATGCTTCGCATATTATGACTCATTGTGCTTTTAAGCTCGTAGAAGGATTGTAACAACCAGTTCAGCACCATGTGTGGTAGATATTCAGTTATTCCTAAGGCAAAGGGTAAATCGCGTGTTTCCAAACTTCTCAAAAACCACATACAGGAGGCGAATTATAACGCTGCACCATCCCAAAGCCTACCTGTGGTTACTAATGACCATCCAGATGAAGTGCAGTACTTCTCCTGGGGCCTGCAGCCCTTCTGGGCGAAGGATGCAAGAGCAGTGAAGCGCTCTATCAATGCTAGGGCAGAAACGCTGACAGAGAAGCCATCTTTCAGGAATCTGCTGAAGTCAAAACGTTGTCTGGTTCCTGCTGATGGTTTTTACGAATGGCAAGTAACAGAACATGGCAAGGTACCTTACAGAATCCTGCTGAAGAGCGAAGAGCTGTTCTCCTTTGCAGGGCTTTGGGATGAATGGCTGGATAAAAGTACTGGTGAGGTATTGCATACTTATACCATCATTACGACTGAAGCTAATGAGCTTGTAATGCCAATTCATGAACGAATGCCTGTGATATTGTCGCCAGAGACTGAGAAACTATGGCTGGATGAACATGAGACGCAGGATGAATTACTATCATTGTTGGAGCCATACAAAGCTGATGAGATGAAAGCTTATCAAGTTTCTCCCTTAGTCAACTCCCCACTGAATAACACATCTGAAGTAATTAATTCGCTTTAACAGAAGTCTTAATAAGTAACTTGTTTAACGAGCATTCTGACCTTCATCCATGTCACTAATTATATCACCATGTGTGATTAGATCTGGATCATTTAGATCAGGAGCTGGTAAAGAGCCTATTTGAATTTCTCCAGGGCGATTAAGAGCTGCATAATGCAAGTTAATGTTTACTACTTTTGAGTAAGGTATTACCATTAGCGCCCCTGGCACTTTATACTTCCTTTGTGACTGTGCCTGCACCAAGACTTCTTCGCCTGCATCATTCTTGCCATTTACCTCTTCAGTCAGAGGTCTTCTAAATACATGGCTTAAGGTCAGGCTATCCAGCTCAGCATTATTATTAAGGCTATAGTCCTGAAGTATACCTGAATAAATAATCGAACCATCTGCAGTATCTACCAGCATATCTACTACTCTCATATCTATTCGTGTAATAGGAGGCCTCTGTACATCAGGAAACCTTGTGATTTCTCCAGAGAATATGTAGTGCCACTTGTTGTTAAAACGAAAGTATGCAAGGTTAATATCTAACGATCCAAACCTGATGATTACGCGTCCTATTAACCCTAATAAATATGCTACAGCCCAAAGCACAATGTGATAAATTGCTATTGGGACAAAAAACGTTGAAAGATTAGAAAAGCTTTCCTTGATTCTATCTGGGTTACTGCTACTAAATAGCAGATTGCCAAGCAATGGGAAATCCACCTGATAATCAGTCCAATTCTGAACTATTACTAAGTAAAGCGCGTGAAGCACAACGCTTGGTAAGATTGCACTAATTAATTCATTGACTGGATTGCTTGGTAGTATCCTTTTAGTGAATGGAGCAGAAAAAAAGCCCCTAGACATTATCAATCCAGGAGCTATGATGAGTACGATTAGTATCGAAGCAACAGCGAAATTCAAGAGCTATTAAGTATGTGTCAACTCGTATTTTGATTCACCTAATAAAGTACCAGAGGATGATTTTCTGAATCCTTTACTACTTTCCTTTCTCTTAAGAACTTCTTCAACAATAGTATAACCAGCCTCCCAATCGTTAGCAAGTACTTCTTTCCCCCTTTTACTTAAAGGAGCAGAGAAAGTAAAGCCTAGCTTTAGATGCTTTAATATATTCATAACTACGTTCATTAGCCTATCCATATTATAACAACCTCCTCTCTTAGAGTTTAGTTTCTCATTGCGAGCACTAGGTTACCCTTCTTTATAATCTCTACACTTAGTTATGCCTTTACGCAGAGTAGTAGTTGTAGTTGTTGTTACTAGTATGTCCAATATTACGACATTGTCTGAACATTGCAAACGATCTATGTTACTATTTTAGTTTAGCTCTCTTGCTACCCCTAACATTCTTATCAGCATGTCTCTCTTTAATACCTGTACTCTAATCCCCTACTATCCTTCCTATTTACCCTCGTCTCATCAATAGTAGTTTAAGACATTACAAATGTGGTAGCAGTATCTTATTGTTTAAACTAATATATGATTAGTAGTAACTTCAATACATAATTCTCTGAGTTACAAAGTTTCACATCAAAACATCAATCCTATACTAAATTCCATCTCAAATAAACGCCAAAATAATTAGCATTAATCATCACTTTACACGTATTTGCTAACTATATTAGTTTTTAGATATAATGTAAACTGTTATGTGCACTGCCAAGGTTATACCTATTTCCTCTCATGCGCTAGAGCTGTTTGATTTTGATTTCCTCGATCATGTTCAATTGCCTTTATATGCTTCTTATGTTTCAGCAGGCTTCCCATCCCCTGCAGACGACTACTTAGAAGATAAGATTGACCTAAGCAAGTACCTCGTACAGAACCCAACTTCCACTTTTATGATGCGCGTAAAAGGTAGTTCTATGCAGGATGCGAATATTAACGATGGTGACATTCTGGTAATTGACAGATCCCTTAAAGCAGCAGATGGTCTGCCTGTCGTCTGCTTTCTGGATGGCGAGTTCACAGTTAAGACCTTCAGAAAGATTGAAGGCAGAGCGTTTCTGTACCCTGCTAACCCTGCCTATCAGCCAATAGAAGTAACTGAAGAAATGGATATGCGTGTGTGGGGTGTTGTAGTATGGGTATTGCATAAGCCTGTAAAGTTATGACGACCTTGTTTGGCTTGTGCGACTGCAATAACTTCTATGCAAGCTGCGAGCGAGTCTTTGACCCTAGCCTGAATGGGAAACCAGTAGTGGTACTGAGCAACAACGATGGCTGCGTGATCGCCAGAAGCAATGAAGCTAAAGCGTTAGGCATTCAGATGGGCGATCCCTTCTTTAAGATCAGAAACCTAGTCGAACACAAGCATCTACACGCCTTCTCATCCAATTACGTGCTGTATGGGGATATGTCAGACAGAGTAATGCAGACCCTATCGCTGTTCACGCCTAACGTAGAAGTATACTCTATTGATGAGTGCTTCCTGGACCTGGGTAACTTTTATGATGTGAACCTATTTAATTATGCGTGGGAGATCAAGCGAACAGTAACGCGATGGACTGGCATCCCTGTCAGCTTAGGTATAGCCCCAACCAAAGCCTTGGCAAAGGTCGCGAACAAGCTTGCCAAGAAGTCTGCTAAAGCGAATGGTGTGTTGGTTTTGACAGAGCCCTACCACATTGAGAAAGCATTAGAGGCAACTAAGATCGAGGATGTCTGGGGCGTGGGGAGGCAGTATGCGAAGTTCCTTAAAAACCACCACATCAATACTGCCCTGGACTTTACTAACGCTTCTGAGAACTGGATCAGAAAGCACATGACAGTGGTAGGTGTGAGGCTGCATAAAGAGCTGCGTGGTGAGTCATGCTTGGAGCTTGATGAGGTAGCACCACCCAAGAAAGGCATCTGTACCTCCAGAAGCTTTGGCAAGAAGCTTACAACATTCGAAGATATACTGGAAGCTACAGCCAGCTATGCAGCTAAGTGTGCCAAGAAGCTTAGAAACCAGAAGAGCTGCGCTAAACTTGTAACTGTGTTTGTACAGACCAACCCCTTCTCTGAGAACGACAGACAATACTACAACAGCAAGACCATTTGCATGCCAGTAGCCACTAATTCAGACATAGAGCTGATTCACTATGCTACATTGTCGCTTAAAGCGATTTTTAAACCACACTACTGGTACAAGAAGAGTGGGGTGATCGTGACTGAGATTGTACCTGAAACCCAGATTCAGTTTGACCTGCTTGACACAGTAGACAGGGATAAGCACAACAGCTTGATGAAGGTAATGGATGGGCTGACTGACAGGTTTGGAAGAAGCAAAGTACATGTAGCAGCTCAGGGAATAAGCAAGAGTTGGCTGCTGAAGTCTGATTACAAATCACCATGTTATACCACAAGACTTGAGGATATGCCTACTGTGTTCATATAGATACTTAGAATTCCTTAAGCCTTAATCATTCTAGCTTAATTTTGACTACTAAAGCATTTTCGTTAGCATTAATTATGCTAAATTGAGGCTTTTCTAATTGATATATTATTATATAACTATTACATTTTAAAGGTGGATTTATTTTCTGAAGTTGAAGAGTTAGTGCAAGGCTATGAAGCCTTGAGAAATATCAATTGGAACTTTCAAGATTCAATATCTGATACAATACATTCTATACACCCCTATCCTGCAAAATTTATTTCAGATATCCCAAGAGCAGTTCTGAGAGCTCTTCCTATTCCAAAAGACACGATTGTTTTAGATCCTTTTTGTGGTAGTGGTGTCACCTTAGTTGAGGCACAAAGGGCAGGGATAGAGTCTGTTGGTGTAGACCTTAATCCAATAGCTTGTTTGCTCTCGAGAGTAAAGGTAAATATTCTAGACAGAGGCTTCCTCAAATCTGCAGAAAGTGTAATTAGTAATTGCCTTGCTTATGAGGGAGCAATTGAAATACCACTTATCCCTAACTTAGATCATTGGTTTAGAGGGGATGTTCAGGAAGCAATAACACTTATTATAAGAGAGATTAATAGCATAGAGAATCACAATATCCAAGATGCCTTAAGGTTTTGTCTATCAAGCATTATTGTAAAGGTTTCTAATCAAGAGAGTGATACAAGATATGCTGCTATAGAGAAGAATTATAGAAAAGCTGATGTTTTTGACCTGTTTAGTAAAGCAGCTAAAAAGCTTGCGAAAGTAAAAAATGAATCACGATCTATAGTAGCCTCCTCCATCTTAAATAAGAGTTCGTTGACATTGAATGCTAATGACTTTAATAAGAAGATTGGACTTGTCATTACATCACCTCCTTATCCAAATGCCTATGAATATTGGCTCTATCACAAGTATAGAATGTGGTGGTTAGGTTATGACCCTATCGATGTAAAAGAGCAGGAGATTGGAGCAAGAGCACATTATTTCAAGAAGAATCATCAAACAGAGCATGACTTTATCAGGCAAATGAATGAATTGTTCTCATCTCTACAGGAGAACATGATAGATGGGGGCTATGCAGTATTTGTGATAGGGCGTTCTAAAATACATGGTAGAATAATTGAAAACCATAAGATAGTTAAAGAAGCAGGGGAGAATAATGGTTTCGAAGAAGTTTTAACAACAACTAGAGTTATTAAAGCCAGTAGAAAGTCTTTTAATCTTTCCCATGCTAGGATTAAAGAAGAGTATATTGTTGTACTTAAAAAGCGTGGAACTAATGGCAAATAATGAAGTAAATCTCTTCTGGCACAAGTATAAGTTCTTTCCTTACGAGAAGAAATTAGCCATAAGAGAAATTCAGACGTTACTCGTTCCAGAGAGAATAGATGAATATCCTGAAAGAGTAACAGTTACTGCACCTCAAAATAGAAATAACTTAGAAAAGCTAGTATACTTTTCTCATACCCAAACGAATGGAGCCTTAATTGAAACAGAGCAATTCCAATACGAGAATGGAGCAAGAGCTAATATTAGATTAAAGAAGCAAAATACGAGATATTCTGCTCATGGCTTACACGAGTATAAAGGCAAATTCAACCCTCAAGTCGTAAGATCTCTATATAATATCTTTGGCATACAAGAGGGTAGCTTGGTGCTTGATCCTTTTTGTGGTAGTGGCACATCACTAGTTGAAGCTGCTCACCAAAACATTAGAGCAGTTGGTACAGACATTAATCCTTTAGCAGCTTTCATTGCGAATACAAAACTAAATAGTCTTCAGATTAATATTGCTGAGTTAAGAGAAGCAAAAGAGCAGCTATTTAGGAACTACACTACCATAAGAGAGGGATATGAATTACCTGAGCACGATGTTAGGTTAACTTATTTAAATGATTGGTTCCCATACAATATACTTCTAGATATAGAGGCTTTCAGGTTATCAACTAATGACTTGCCAGAGGCACAACGTAATGTGTTTCTAGTAATTGCGAGTAATTTACTAAGAGATTATTCTTTGCAAGAGCCTGGTGACTTGAGAATAAGACGAAGGAGAACTCCTCTTCCAGAAACTCCTTTTAAAGAGGCTCTTTTAACTGCAGTTGAAGGTAGTATAGTTAATTTAGAATCGTTTCAGGTTCAATTTGGCGTCTTAGAAACTGAAAATCATGCACTTAACTTGGACATTCGAAATGCTATCCCTAATGAGAATATAAGAGGTGGATTTGATTTCGCAATCACAAGCCCTCCTTATGCTACAGCTCTACCCTATATTGATACTCAAAGACTAAGTTTAGTATGGCTGGATATGATTTCTGCCAGGGAAATTAAGAATCTAGAAAGCGATTTGATTGGGAGTAGAGAATTTAAGCTTAAAGCTGAAGAGAAAGCTTGGTCTGAGAACTTAGCAACAAATACATTGGATTTGCCAGAAGAAATATATAATTTTTGTTTCAGATTATATTCAATGTTAACCCCTACAGATGGCTTTAGGAAGAAAGCATTGCCTTCACTTTTATACAGATACTTCAAGGATATGTCCTTAGCCTTTACTTCTGTACATAATCTTTTGAATGATGGAGGGCATTTCGCACTGATAGTTGGCCACAATCATACTAAGATAGGTGGTGTTAGAACAGATATAGATACTCCTTACTTTTTGGGAATCCTTGGAGAAAGTCTTGGCTTTCAAATCCATGAGATTACACCATTAGAGGCATACCAACGATATGGTTTAAATGCTTCTAATGCAGTTGAAAAAGAATCACTCATAGTTTTTACAAAATAGCTAAAAATGCAGTTCACCCTTCATCCTAATGTTTATAATACTAGCCCTAGTTCTAAAGGGCTTTTACACATGCTTGAACAAGTTTGGGTTAGAGATAGGGAGCCTGGAGATGGTACAAATTATATCATCTCTGGCTTCTCAAACTACAATGGAGGGGTAAGATTCTATGAAATATTCAAGCAGCATATAGACAATGGGGGCCAGTGTATTGCAATATTGGGAGGCAGCACCTCTCAAAGGCTTTCAAGTATCCAAGTAGTTGAGCAACTACTTGAGGTAGGCTGCAAAGTTTATCTGATTAACAGAAAGAGGATTCTACATGCAAAGTGCTATGGCTTTAGTACTAACAATGAACAAGGAGTAGTTATATCTTCTGGCAACTTCACAGGCCCTGGAATGTCACAAAATATTGAGGCATCAATGTTAGTAAAAGGCAGCCATGTGCAAGAATTAAACTTCTCTTGGAACGACTTAATCAATAACATGTTGAGTCAAAACTGGAGTATTTACGAACCAACCTTAGCAGATAGAACTCATCCTGCTTGGCAGCTGCTATATGATGAAATAGGTACAAGTGTAAGATTAGAAGATGCGCAGGAAGTAACAATGCTATTAACCTTAAGCCATGCTGATACTGCTCGCATACAGGCTGCCCCTGGCACTACAGCAGGAAAAGGAACACAGTATTTCTGGTTAAGTAAAGATTCCTATGACTTCTTTCCTGCATTAACGATAAGAAATGAACGAGGGCATAAGGCAACCTACTCTGCATTAATCAACATGAATTATGTTGACTTAGGTATAGTTGATAATGAATGTAGAGTAACATTTGAGGCAGAGAATAATTTAGACTTTAGGTTAGGTACTGGTAAGTTAAGATACTCTAGGATTGCTCGTTCAGGTGACCTTGCAGCGATTACAAGAATTAGTGAGTTTGATTATGAGCTAAGGGTTCTACCAATTGGATCGAACGCTTATACTGAGTTACTCCCTTATGCTGTCAACTTTATAGGGCATCAAGGGAAAAGATATGGCTATATCTCAAATGAAGACTTTAGCAATATTTTAACTAATTCATAGCTTCTAAACCATTTTAGATTAATTACCCCAGAGTAGCTCCTGTTGCATACACTACACTTTATATTGTAAACATGCACATAAATTAGAGTTGTAATGTGCTCTTGAGCTGGTTAATATTTATTAAAACCCCTCAGAAAAGAATTCCTGTAAAGTCATTTTATGAATGGCTAGCACCCTCAGTAGGGTTCGCATAGTCAAATTAGCTTCCCCCTTCTCCAGTCGCCAGTATTGCATCCTACCTAGCTCATGGTCCAATGCAAAGGATTCGTAGCTACTGTAGCCCTTCTCGATTCGAATTGCTTTCAGCCTATCGCCTATAGCTTTCAGTATCTCTTCTTCGCTCTTCATAGGGCGAAAGTTGAGAGTTATCCAGCTTTAGTATTACACCATACATTTTAACACCATATATGGTGTATAATACATGTTTAATATTTACTTTTAATTCAACTAATATACCAATCATGATTAAAAGGATAACCTTTACACTCATTCTGACACTTACACTTCTAGCATCAGCTCAAAGTCAAAACCTCATAGGCTATACCAAAGAAGAAGTGAAAGCTTATGTTGCAGAAAACGAACCCAATTATACCTTAACTGGAGACAGAGAAGGAGTTGGTCTAATTTACAAAGTGGATAATGAACCTCATCAGGGCTGCATTTTCCTCATAGAGGAGAACGATTTGTGCTACTCACTTCAAGTTGCCTTCCCCTACAATAAGCTAAATTCAGTAATCAATGATCTGAATTCAAATTATGTCAAGCTGAGCTCATATGAATGGCTTGAACATTCTGAATCAATGATATACAAACTTAATCTCATTCGAGAAAGCTCATTCTTCATTATCCAGCGATCAATACACAAAATAAAGTAGCCCATGAAAATCAACAGATTATTACTGATCATTGTATTGTTAACATTTAGTACTATAGTAAAAGCACAAAGCGTAAGTGAAACACTAAAGTACATAAATGAGAAGCTCAATCAGACCACTGATGTAATGCAACAGGGGCAGAAGTTTAAGTGGATTGTTTCTAGTGATGGTAAGCTTACACGCACTCTATACCATCGTAATGGCTCAGTAGTCTATACTAATACAATTTATTTAAAAGAGCTATGTGTAAAGCCAGAATGTATAAGGGAAGACACAATGGATCCTATTAGTCAGGGAGACAAGCCTAAAATAGTGTATACCTTCGCAACACCCAATAGCTCAAATGCAAAGCCATTCAGGATATTCATGGACGACAATGCAGATAGCTATAAGGTAAAGAATGCAGTTATACATCTTGTTAAGCTAGCTCAAAACAACAAGAGTTATAAGCAGAAAGACCCCTTCGATTATTAACAGACAGAACTATTCATCTATAGATGTATGTGATTTCAAAAGAACCTAAAACCTCTTTATCGTGCCTTTGAGTCAATATGCCAAAGTAAACATTATAGTTCCAGTAGCTCAGGCATGACAGAATGATCAATCTGAATCATACCAAGGCTTCGTAGATAGGTCAAGCTAGTAGTTAGGCTAGTGTGGCCTAGGAGTTGTTGCAGCAGCTTCAGATTTTGTGTTCTGCCAAACACATTCACAGAGGCAGCATGGCGAAAGCTATAAAGGGTCTGGTTGACATTAATTAATCTTTTCAGCAGCATCTTATTCTTTGCCCTCGACCACATCGTGTTAAAATAAGATTCATTGTAAGGTACGCCTGTTCCAGAAACAATATAATTGTCTGGCTGCAGCTGGTCTACTCCTCTTCTCTGGAGTTCTTCCCTTACATATACTGGCACAGGCATGGTTCTGATTCTGCCACTCTTGTTTTCGCTGCCCTCTAATGTAAGCTGAGAAAGCGTTTTATTAAAGTGCCTTCGCTGCAGCAATCTGATCTCCTGATGAGGGCGCAGCAGCACGCCATACATCAGCAAAGCGCATAGAAACAGATTAGGGTAGTGCTCCTGGAGAAAAGGCAGTACTTTGGAAAGCTGATCAGGAGTATAAGCCTGATGTAGGACAGCCTTAGCCTTTCGCTTAGAGGTAGCTAGCACAGGATTGGACTGGCAGTATCCCTGTTTAACCAGTTTGGAGAACACAGCAGCCAACGTCCTGCGTTTGTTCTGGTAATAGGTTCCTGAAGAGGAAAACTGCTGCAGGAAGCGTTCTATATCTGCTGAGGTGACTTGGCTGGTTAGTATGTGCTGTTTGCCCTCTGCCTCTATAAACTCTTTAAACTTCTCCTTCACACTTGTTATATCACGTTTATAGGTCCTGCTATAGGCACTAGTCTCCACTTCCTTAACTATTCGCGCCAATAGCTCTACTAAAGACAAATGCACAGGTTTAGGGAGTGGCTGAGATTGTTTGGCTTCTGGTGTCCATCCTTTGAGCAAAGTGCGTGTATACTCCCTCAGAAGCCGCTTAAGTAGGCGCCCCCTTTCTGTGTGGGTTTTCGAAGTGTTGGGAAAGCAGCTTATATTGATGGCCTTCCCATTATAATAGCGACAGCGCCTGCCATTAAAGTAGAAGCTGATAAAGCCACGCTGCGTTAAATCAGTTGGGTTGTAAATCTGTGGGTCAGTGAACATAAGACAATAAACTTTAAGGTTACTGTCTCATCTGTTGTCTCACAGTGGGAAATATAGGCTAAAAAGTGCCCTGGTGATGTAGCTCAGTTGGTAGAGCAAAGGACTGAAAATCCTTGTGTCGTTGGTTCGATTCCAATCATCACCACAGCAAAACCCTTGTCAGAAACGGCAAGGGTTTTTTGTTTTATAGGCTTTTCAGTTTTATAGTTACCTAACTATAGTTTGCCTTATCCTACTCTATATCTTTTTGCTTATATTGTTTCTGCATCTATACTATAGATTAAAGTTATTTGATGCGTTTATACTTTGATCACCTATACTTATGGATACGATCTTCTGGATTTGCGTGCAATTGATGGTGATGGGTGCGAAGCTATTAGGAATAAGTTACCAGCAGCTGAATGTGATTCTGTTTGTTATACTTCACCCGGCGCTAACTATAGTTTTCTGGTACCAGTACAGGCGCTACAAACGAAAGTATAAACTGGCCATTACCAATTCAGACCAAATTATAGTTAATAACAATTAGCCCTTAGCTCCAGCAACGCAGCCGAATAGCCCAGGTCATAAGCATTGCCAAAATAGATACACGCCGAATCGGGCTCCTGCAATTCCAGTTTTGTTCTCCCCATCAGGTAATGCACTCTTCCGTTGTCATTATCTATGGCCAGGGCGCGGCGATAATCATGCTCCGATAGTTTCCAGGCTTCTATTTTATAATACCCGAATCCGCGGTAGGTTAAGGCTGCAATTCTTTTGTCTTTGGCTGTGCCGTAACGCAGGTAGGTTGATAAGTCGCTAAGGGCTGGTTTATACTTTTGTAAATAGAATAACCGCACCTCGCCGCGGGCCAGGTAAGCATCCCAAAGTTTTTCGTTTAAAAGTATAGCTTTGCTTAGGTCGGCTTCGGCTTGCTGGTAACTCGATAAATGCTGCTTACTAACACCCCGCATAAAGTATACTTCCGCCGATGGTTTTTCTTCCAGGGCTATAGCTTGATTAAAGTCTTGCAGAGCAGCTTCGTAATCCTCAAATACAGTTAACTCCAGTCGGCCTCTCTCTTTGTAAGCTGCGGTGTGTTTTGGCTTAAACTGAATGGCATCCGACAGCATCCGGTGCGCACTACTGTATTTACCATCTGCTATATAAGTTAAAGCTGTTTTATACTTATCTTCCCCTGATATGTGGTCCATTACCACCTTTAATAACAGACTGAACAAAAGTATACCGCCTACAAAGGAAATAGTGATGTACAGGTCTTTGCGTGAGAACCTGCGCTCTTCAGTGCGGATGTTATGGTAATAGCGTTCCGAAACCGGGGCAGGTTCGCGGGTCTGGCGGTAGCGTTGGTTATAGTAGGGCTGGTATTGCTGCACCACGCGTTGCCGCTCGCGCAGGTATTGCAGTTTAAGGTCGTAGCGGGCACGCTTGCCCGGGTTCGATAAGGTTTGATAGGCCGTATTTACCAGCTTGAACTTATCTTCGGCTGCTCTATTTCCGGGGTTTTTATCCGGGTGGTACTTTATGGCCAGTTTTTTATACGCCTGCTTTACCTCTTGCTGCGTGGCAGCCGGGCTAATGCCAAGTACAGTATAAAAATTCTGCTCCAACGTGTAAATGTGTTATAAAACTAAACCAGCCCCAAAGGTAATTAAAACACTTTTTGGCCATTAGTGTATATTAGGTACCAATGTAATTATACTTTACGTAAATATTTGAATACACCTGCGTATACAGGGTAAGCAATTAACAAGCTAAAAACTATGGCGATGCAAGATAACGGCACAAAAGAAAAAAGCACGCATATTGTCGAGAACCTGATGGGGTACATCGACACGCGTATCGATATTATACGATTAGAAATTCAGGAAAAGCTAAAGGCCTCGTTTGTAGGTATAACCCACGGTGTGCTACTCGGTCTGGTAGGCTTTATGTGCCTCATATTTGTTAACATTTTTCTGGGCCTGCTGCTAAACCATCTCCTCGACAGCACGTTTTGGGGGTTCGGCATCATTGCCTTAGTTTATGTGGTGCTATTAGTTATACTTGTAGTTGGGTTAGATAAAAAAATGTTCCAGGGCATGGCCGACAAAACGTTCGACAATACAATTTACAAAACAGATAAAAGAGAAAAAACTATATGAGTGACCTTAACAATCCTTTGTTCGACAGCCAGCGGGAGTTTCTGGAGCGTCAGAAAGAAGAGTATAAACATGCGCTGATGGGCGACGTGGAGCAGATAAAAACCCAGGGCCAGGAAATAGGCAAAAAAGTAGCGATAGCAGGTGGCGTAGTGCTGGCCGGTTACTTGCTGAAGCGTGCATTTACGAGCGATAAAAAAAAAGCCCCAAAAGTAGCTAAAACTAAAAAGGGCAAAGCTGCTCATGCAGCAACCGGCACTATACCTGTATCGCACCCGATCCCGGATTATGATCCTATTTTGCATACCCCTGTTACCGATTTCGTAGCTGAACAACAAGAGCCGGCCAAAAAGGGAAAAAAACCAAAGCAAAAATCCGGACCAGGCATGGTGCAAAGCTTTTTGCGATCTGACCTTGCCCGCACGATGGCCATGGAAGGCGTAGCGCTACTGGTTGCCTATATTGCTAAAAAGGGTGCTGACCAAATGCAAAATCAATCTAAAAATAACGATATTGCAGCAAAAGCTGTTCCGGCTACCGAAGCAGACCCTATAGTACAAAGCGCCTCAGAAAAGCATGCCATTTAACATTCTTCGCGAAACACAGCAGACCAGACGCACCGGCAGAAAACATTTTGCCGTATTGCTAGACCCCGATAACCTGGACGAAGCAAGCTGTCTGCAACTGCTGCACTTAAGCGAAGCAAGCCACGTCGATTTCTTTTTTGTTGGTGGCAGCCTGATTACTACCGAAAACCAGGCAACTATAGTTCAATTGATAAAACAGCATAGCCGCATTCCGGTTATACTTTTCCCGAGCAACAGTCTGCACATCGATAAACAAGCCGATGGCATCCTGTTGCTTTCTTTAATTTCGGGCCGCAACCCTGATTTCCTGATTGGCCAGCACGTACTTTCAGCTCCAATTCTTAAAGCCAGCAACCTGCACGTTTACCCAACCGGCTACATGCTTGTAGACTGCGGCCGCCAGACCACGGCAAGTTACATGAGTGGTACCACACCTATCCCTTATGACAAACCAACTATAGCCAGCTGCACTGCCATGGCCGGCGAACTGCTTGGGCTAAAGTATATGTATTTAGATGGTGGCAGCGGTGCGGCCAAGCCAGTGAGTGCGGAAATGATAACAGCCGTTTGCGAAGCCGTAGACGTGCCGGTTATAGTTGGTGGCGGCATTAACACTGCCGAAAAAGCAAAAGCAGCTTTGGAGGCAGGTGCCGATGTACTAGTGGTAGGTAACCATATAGAAAAAAACCCCGGCTTTCTGGCCGAGGTTTCTTCAGTAGTCAATTCTTATAATCTTACCTTAGATGTTCATCGCTGATTCGCGACGACGCATCTTACCGGCAGGAATACCGAACATCATCTTAAAGCGACGGCAGAAGTAAGCGGTATCTTTGTAACCAACTTCTTTACCAATTTCGCGGATGCTCTTCTTAGTAGTTCTTAACAGGAACACGGCACGCTCCATACGCTGGTACTCGATGTAATCCTGAGGGTTTATACCGGTCAGCATTTTAAAATACTGGCCTACATAATCCTCTGATACGTTCGCAACGTTTGAAAGCACTTTGTTCGAAAGATCGCCACCAATGTTCTCCTTAATGTAGTTGAACAGGTCTATCAGGCGCGGATCTTTAAAGTAGGTGCTGTTGGTTGCCAGCTGCTCCACAAACATTCTGTTACGAAGAATGTGGCGCACAACTTCTACAACAATGTTCTCAGTATAGATATTGATCAGACGCTCTCTGCCTGGCAGGTCCTGCATGCTCTCTTCTACCACTTTTATCACCAGGTTGGCCAGTTTGTTGTTTCCTGAGATCAGGAAAGCAGGCACATCTAGGGATGCAAAGAAGTTTACAGAGTCAAACACCTTCGCCTCGAACGAAACAAAGCTGTGGCTTTCTTCCGCATCTCCAATCAGGTCAAGATCGCTGTTATTCTTAAAGAATTTCTCTTTATTCGTGATCAGGTCATCGTTAGAGATTACTTTGCCTTCACTAGAGCCATATCTAACACGTGTGCTACGGCCTCCCGGAATAAACAGCAGT
Organism: Pontibacter fetidus; assembly: GCF_010119545.1. Taxonomy (GTDB): domain Bacteria; phylum Bacteroidota; class Bacteroidia; order Cytophagales; family Hymenobacteraceae; genus Pontibacter; species Pontibacter fetidus. The sequence goes on from NZ_JAAEAA010000003.1 coordinate 35,469, forward strand.
TCCCCCTCTTCTACCGCTTGCTCCTCATCGCCGAAGGATATACTGCCTTTATGAAGCAGTATTAGGTTGTTGCCAACATCGTAGTAATTGCGAACCGTAAACGGCTGCTGCAATACCAGATTCTTAGCCTTAATGAACCGCACCCCAAGCGATTCAATAATTTTATTGTAATCTTCCATTGTGTAACCAACTAACTTTTTATACTATAAACCCGTTAATTATGGCTTAAAGCTAAGACTAATCTTTATAAAATTCAAATTAAATTTTAAAATTAAATTTTAATTCGGAAAATCCTATAGATAGCCTAAGCTGCACAGAAACACATTTTTACAGAGAATTCTACTTAAGCAGTTCTCTTGATATTACTATTTTCTGTATCTCTGAAGTACCTTCGTATATCTGTGTAATTTTTGCATCGCGCATCAGACGCTCTACATGGTACTCTTTCACGAAACCGTATCCGCCGTGTACCTGCACTGCTTCTATAGTTGTATCCATTGCTACTTTTGATGCAAATAATTTTGCCATAGCGCCAGACTTACCATAGTCAGCATGTGTGTCTTTGTCGTAAGCAGCCTGCAGGCAAAGCAGACGTGCCGCTTCAATGTTGGTAGCCATATCAGCCAGCTTAAACTGTATTGCCTGGTGCTTCGCGATCTCTACACCAAATGCCTTACGCTCTTTAGAATACTTAACCGCCAGCTCATACGCGCCAGATGCTATACCCAGCGCCTGCGAAGCGATACCGATACGACCACCAGACAGCGTAGACATAGCGAACTTAAAGCCGAAGCCATCTTCACCGATGCGATTTTCTTTTGGCACCTTCACGTCCGTAAACATCAAAGAGTGTGTGTCAGAGCCACGGATACCCAGTTTATTTTCTTTCGGTCCGATCTCGAAGCCAGGCATGCCACGCTCAACTATAAGCGCGTTAATACCACGGTGACCTTTGGCTACATCTGTCTGAGCGATAACCAGGTAAACAGAAGCTGTGCTACCATTCGTAATCCAGTTCTTAGTACCGTTTAGCAGGTAATGGTCGCCCATATCTATAGCGGTAGTGCGCTGCGATGTAGCATCAGAACCAGCTTCCGGCTCCGATAAACAGAACGCACCAATAATCTCACCAGTAGCCAGGCGGGTCAGGTATTTCTGCTTTTGCTCTTCTGATCCGTATTTCTCAAGGCCCCAGCAAACAAGCGAGTTGTTAACCGACATTACAACAGAAGCAGAAGCGTCTATTTTAGAGATCTCTTCCATCGCCAGCACATAAGAGATGGTATCCATACCGCCACCGCCGTACTTCGGGTCCACCATCATCCCCAAAAAGCCAAGCTCACCCATTTTTTTGATCTGCTCTGCCGGGAATTTTTGGTGCTCATCACGCTCAATTACACCAGGCAATAGTTCTGTCTGTGCAAATTCGCGGGCAGCTTCCTGTACTGCCAGGTGTTCTTCTGTTAACTGAAAGTTCATATTATGTATATAATAACTATTGTAGAACGAAAACTTTTCAGGTACAAAACTATAAAATACAACAATATAATTTTAACCGGACTACTAATAAATGTTTATTGTTCCGCAATCGGTCAGTATTAAAAGCTTTAACAGTAAGTATAGAGGGAAATAAAAACGCCACCCGCAGAATGGAAGAGGGTGGCGTTATACTTATACGAGACAAATTATAATTTAGTCGCGACGCCCCATTAATAAGGAGCCGTAGTATAATAACGTGGCCAGTGAGCCAAGCGCAGCTACCACATAGGTTAAGGCGGCCCATTTAAGTGCATCTTTAGCCATACCATATTCCTGCTGGGTTACAATTCCATTTGAACTGATCCAGGCCAGGGCGCGCTTACTGGCATCGAACTCTACCGGCAGGGTTATAAAACTGAATAGCGTAGTTAAGCCAAACAGCGCTACACCTATAGCTAATGGCACCGGCGTAGACTGCAGCATTAAAATACCGATCAGCAGAATCCATTGCATGTAGCGCGAAGCTATACTTAGCGCCGGCACCATGGCTGAACGGAACTTCAGGAAACTATAGGCTTTGGCGTGCTGTACCGCGTGGCCACATTCGTGGGCTGCTACTGCTGCTGCTGCCGCACTGCGAGCCTCATACACATACTCGCTAAGGTTTACTGTTTTATCCGTTGGGTTGTAGTGGTCTGTTAATCTACCTGCCACCGATATTACGCGCACGTCTGTAATGCCATTGTCGGCTAGCATTTGCTCTGCTATTTCGCGTCCGGTCATGCCGGAACTTAGCGGCAGTTGAGAGTATTGCTTAAACTTGCTTTTTAACCGCCAGCTCACAAGCCAGCTTGCAAGCATAATCGCGATCATTATTATCCATATACTAGGCATAGTCGTTATCTATTTTCGTTTAACTGGTTCTCTATTTTCTTTACGATGTTTGTAGTGGAATAACCGGTAACCAGCGGAACTGTTTTCACTTCGCCACCGGCTTTCAATACTTCTTCGTGACCTACAATTTGCTCCACGGCATAATCGTCACCTTTTACAAGTACGTCCGGTTTTACGGCTTTAATTAGTTCCAGCGGGGTATCGCTGTCAAACAACACTACAGCGTCCACAAACAAAAGCGATGCCATTACCCGTGCACGTGACATTTCGTCCTGAAGCGGGCGGTTTGGCCCTTTTATACTGCTGATAGAATGGTCGGTATTAAGCCCAAGCACCAGTTTATCGCCAAGTTGTCGTGCTTTTTCCAGGTAGTCTACATGGCCAAGGTGCAGCAGGTCGAAACAGCCGTTTGTGAAAACGATCTTCTGCCCTTGCTTGCGCCACACCTGTAGTTGCTCTAAAAGTTGCGGTAAAGTATAGATCTTATCGGTTGAGTTCATGGTTTGCTATAGTTCTGGTTTCAGGAAGTGCTGCATCTGCCGACGGCTTACGCAACATACCTGCTATAAAACTAAGCACTCCCATGATAACGACCAAAAGGGTTTGAGAAGTATGTGCCAGCAGCGCATAGGCCATTCCGGCTTCTTTAGGCACTCCGTAAAGTAATAACGCAGCTTGTACCAGCAAATGATATACGCCTACCCCGCCTTGTACCGGAGCCGCCATACCTAAACTGCCAACCACCAACACAGAAAGCGCTGCACCATAACCTAGGTTGTTTGTTGCCGGAAGCGCATAAAAAACAACCAGGCTCATGCCGTAGTACATTAGCCATACAAAAACAGTATGACCCCAGAAAGCGGCCTGGTTATCGAGTTTGGTGATGCTAAACACACCCTGTAGCATGCCTTTTACAAACTGCATTGCCTTCTGGAAAAAGGCATTCTCGCGCAGTAGGCTAAGGTAACGCAAGCCAATAGCTACAATAACTATAGCTGATACCAGAAACAGGCCTGCTACCCAGTAAAGCGAGTTTATAGTTTGCTCCAGGTTGCTATACTTGCTTGAAAGCAGTTCCCATAAAAAGTCTTTTATCTGGTTGAATTCGATCAGTAGCGTAAGGCTTACAGCTACCAGCAGCATGATCATATCCACGAACCGCTCGGCTATTACAGTACCAAAGCCTTTGTTTACCGGCAAGCCATCAGAGCGGCGGAGCATGGTACAACGGACTACCTCGCCCATACGGGGCAATACCAGATTGGCCAGGTAACCTACCATCATGGCATTATAGGTATTGGCCAACGAGGGGTTGTAACCGGTAGGTTTTATCTGCATCTGCCAGCGGTAGGCACGACTCAGGTAAGCCACCACTCCCATTACCAGCGACAGGGCAACCCATCCATAGTTGGCATTCTGTAGTTCTGTCCACATTTTCTCGAAGTCGAGCTCCTTTAAGGCATACCACATTAAAAATGCAGATACACCAAGCAGCAGGATGTACTTGAGAAAAGAGAGCAGCTTCTTCATGCAGCGGTATTAAACCAGGCGGTTATGCTGATCCGGGAAAACAAGGGTTGGCTTGTGTGCTTTCGCATCTGCAAACGAGATGCTGCAGTAAGAGATTACAATAACAATATCGCCTACCTGCACTTTACGTGCAGCAGGGCCATTTAAGCAAACAGTACCGGTTCCGCGTTCGCCCTTAATTACGTAAGTCTCGAAACGCTCGCCGTTGTTTATGTTTACGATGGTAACTTTTTCATTCTCCACCACATTGGCGGCGTCCATCAGGTCTTCATCAATGGTGATGCTGCCAACATAGTGCAGCTCGGCCTGGGTTACCTTACAACGGTGGATCTTGGATTTTAAAACCTCAATATACATGGTTTGTAACTAAATAAAGCGCAAAGTTAGGCAATAGGCAGCAGATATACTATGAAACTATAGTCACACTACCTTGTCTCAAACAATTTATACTTCGCTTAAATTCACTACCAGGTTATCGATCAGGCGTACCGGACCTACCTGTGCTGCAATACATAAAGCTACTTCCTGCACATCAGCTATAGTTTCCAGGGGCTGTAAGGTAAGCGGGTCGGCTATTTCAAAATACTCCAGTTCTACTTCAGGCTTATCTCTTAGGTATTCGGCTACAGCTTCTTTTATAGTTGGCAAAGGTGTATGTGCCAGTTGTTTTCTGGCCAGCTCAAGGGCCTCGTGCAAGCTAACCGCAATTTTACGCTGGTCCGCGTTCAGGCGTTTGTTTCTCGACGACATGGCCAATCCATCAGCTTCACGCACAGTTGGGTAGCAAACTAATTCTATATTAAAACCAAGCCCAAGTATAAGCTGCCGAACTATAGCTACCTGCTGCAAATCTTTTTGTCCGAAATAGGCTTTATGCGGCTGCACCATGTTAAACAACTTACCAACTATAGTTGCTACGCCGCTAAAGTGCCCCGGCCTGAACTCGCCTTCCATTACCGTCTCCAGTTTTCCGAAACTAAACTGCAACATAGTGTGTTGTGGATATATAGCTTCGGGAGTTGGCGCAAAAACATAATCGCATCCGGTAGTTTGCAGCAGTTCTACATCGGCGTCTAATGTGCGCGGGTATAGTTTGTAGTCGTCAGGGTTATTGAACTGAGTCGGGTTTACAAAAATGCTGCAAACCGTAATTTCGTTATCTTTTGCCGATGCGCGCAGTAGCTGCAGGTGGCCTTCGTGCAGGGCACCCATGGTTGGTACAAAGCCAATGCTTTTGCCACTACAGCGCAGCGCCTGCATTGTCTCGCGAAGCTCGTTTACCTGCGTAATTACTTGCATATGTTGTGTTTCAGGGTTAAAACTGTAAAAGCCGGCAAAAGTAAGTCACAGCAGATAAAATTGAAAATTAGAATAAAAAATACTAATTTTGCACGTCCCAATACTGTTGCCTTTTAATTTTTAATTACAAACTCATGTCAAAATTGCGAATTCTGTACGCCGCCACCGAGATCCTTCCCTTCCTTCAGACCACAAAAGTAGCAGAGTTTCTGAACACACTGCCACAGGCGATGCAAGAAAGAGGCATGGAGATCCGCATCTTTGTACCAAGGTTCGGTATCATTAACGAGCGCAAGAACCGTTTACATGAGGTTGTTCGTCTTTCAGGCATCAACATCGCTGTTGGCGACGACGAGAAACCACTGGTAATCAAAGTGGCTTCAATCCCGAATGCTAAATTACAGGTATATTTTATCGACAACGAAGACTATTTTCACAGAAAGTCCGTTTTTGTTGACAAGAACAACAAGTTTCACCAGGATAACGACGAGCGTGCTATCTTCTTCTGCAAGGGCGTGCTGGAAACCGTTAAGAAACTTGGCTGGGCTCCGGACATTGTGCATTGCAACGACTGGATGACCGGTTTGATACCAATGTACCTGAAAACAACTTATAAAAAAGATCCGATCTTTAAAGACTCTAAGTCGATGTTTACGGTGTATAACCACAACTATACACACAAGTTTGCAGACGACCTGGCTGAGAAAGTAAAGATGTTGGATATTGATGACAGTATGCTGGGCCACCTGAAGTCTGCTGATATCGACAGCTTCCTGAAAATAGGTATGGAATATGCCGACTCAGTTATCAAAACAAACGAAGATTTCAGCGACAACATCAATGCCCTGTTCAGCGATTTTACTGCCAAGAACATCAGCACTGTTAGCGCCGACGACACCCTTTTAGATTCATACTATAATCTGTATAATGAACTTAGCCGTTAGAAGATTTACCCTTTTCTTCTTTTCCCTTGCTACACTTGCATCCTGCGAAGACCCATCTGACATAGGCTTAGACCTACAAGATGAAAACCAGATCGGAGCTTTTTATACCGATACGCTAACTGTAAATTCAGGCACGGTACTGCATTCAGACTCTGTGCTTGCCTTTAGGCAACTGCCACTTTCTATTGGTGGTTACCAGGATGCAACGCTGGGAAATGTTAAGGCAACTGCATTTACAGAATTAGGATTGTCGGGCGAAAGTGTATCTTTTGGTACAACTCCGGTAGCTGACTCTTTGGTACTGAGCCTGGACTATTCAACAGATATTTATGGTGCTAAAGGAATTGCTCCCCTTACATTAAGTGTACACCGCCTTACAGAGAACTTCCAGGATAAAGCATCTTACTTTACAAACTCGTCTCTGAGCTATGATGGTGATGCACTGGGTAGCGTAACTTTCCAGCCAAAAGTTTTTGTAAACGATACAACAAAAGCGGAGACAACCAAACCTGCAAGAATACGTCTTGACCTGGCGCTTGCCAACGAATTGCTTGAGCAGTCCGGCAAAGACCCGTTAAAAGATCAGGCTAAGTTTGTACAGTTCTTTAAAGGCATAGCTATAGTTCCGCAAGCTGACCCGCGCGTATTGATCGCTTTAAATACCAGTTCCAGCAAAACAAAGCTTACGCTTTACTATAAAAACGGTACCGAAAAAAAGGAGCAGAACTTTTTTATGGGCGGAACCAGCATTCGTAACTTCACCAAAATTGAAGCAAACCGCACCGGAACAGCACTGGCAGGCCTGTCAAAATACGAATTACTTAAATCTTCAGAAACCGGAGACGAGATGTATGTGCAGGCGGGCACACAATTGCTTGCCAAGCTTAGTATACCTCACTTAACCAAAATGAAGGAAAAGTATGGTAACATCGTAATTAACAGGGCAGAACTTGTAGTACCTGTTAAAAATAACTCCTTCGAAACGCTTACAGCACCCGAGTATCTGGGCATTTACGAAACCAACAACTCTAACCGCATACTTTACACCAACAAGGGCATCCCGAAAACGGTACCAGTTGACAACCCAAATGCATTAGATTCTTATGCCTTCCCGACTGCGTTAGCTCTGGTAAAAAAAGAAGACACAAAAGAGGCAAACTATAGAGTAAATGTAACGGCTTATGTGCAGGCAATTATAGATGGCAAAAAGCCAAACAGCAGCTTACTGATTACACCTGCAAAGTTCCAGCCTGGCACGAGTGGTAATTCGCTAAGCAACGAAAGTGTGCCTAAAAGGGCTATCCTTGTTAATACTGCCGATAGAGGTGTGAAGCTGCGTATTTACTTCTCAAAACTGGATTAAATTATATTATAAAATATTTTTAATAGGTACCTTTGCGGGTACCTATTATAGTTTATATACAACAGACTTATGTGCGGAATTGTAGCATACGTAGGGCATAGAGAAGCTTGCCCAATAATTATTAAAGGCCTTAAGCGCCTGGAATACAGAGGATACGATAGTGCTGGTATAGCCCTGATGAATGGTGAGCTGAACGTTTACAAGAAAAAGGGTAAAGTTAGCGAACTGGAAGGGTTTATTGCTGACAAAAATGTACATGGCAATATTGGCATGGGCCATACGCGCTGGGCAACCCACGGTGAGCCAAATGATGTAAATGCACACCCGCATTACTCTACATCAGGCAAAATCGCCATTATTCATAACGGTATTATAGAGAACTATGCAGCCCTGAAAACGCTGTTACTTGAGAAAGGCCATACGTTCCAGTCTGACACCGACTCTGAGGTTTTCATTAACCTGATCGAAGATATCCGCACGACAACAAACTGCACATTGGTAGAAGCAGTACGTTTAGCTTTACATGAAGTAGTAGGTGCTTACGCTATAGTTGTTTTATCAAAAGATGATCCGAACCACATGGTGGCAGCCCGTAAAGGTAGCCCGCTGGTAGTTGGTGTTGGCGAAGGCGAGTACTTCTTTGCTTCTGATGCTACTCCGATCATTGAGTATACCAACGATGTGATTTACCTGAACGACTATGAAATTGCCGTAGTTAAAGATGGTAAGTTAGATATCCGTACAAAAGAGGATGTGCAGCAAACACCTTATATTCAACGTCTGGAGCTTGCCTTGGAGTCGATTGAGAAAGGTGGTTACGAGCACTTTATGCTGAAAGAAATATTTGAGCAGCCTCGCTCTATATTGGACAGCATGCGTGGCCGTATGATCGCGGAGAATAACCATTTAATGATGGGCGGTATCCGTGAGTACGAAAATAAATTCGCAAATGCCCAGCGTATACTTATAGTTGCCTGCGGTACATCATGGCATGCCGGCTTGGTAGCAGAATACCTGATCGAAGATCTGGCCCGCATACCGGTTGAAGTAGAATATGCTTCAGAGTTCCGTTATCGTAACCCGATCGTAAACGAAAACGACATTGTAATTGCTATTTCACAGTCTGGTGAGACGGCTGATACGTTGGCAGCTATAGAACTTGCGAAATCTAAAGGTGCTACTATTTTCGGTATCTGTAACGTGGTAGGTTCATCTATTGCACGTGCTACTGATGCTGGCGCTTATACGCACGCTGGTCCTGAAATTGGTGTGGCTTCTACTAAAGCGTTTACAGCACAGGTTACTGTACTTACGCTTATTGCCATGATCATCGGTAGCAAGCGCGGAACTATAGAAACCAGCAAACTACACCAACTGATCGCTGAACTGGAGCAGATACCTGCAAAAGTAGAAGAAACACTTAAGCTGGATAAGCAGATCGAAGAAATTTCAGCTATCTATAAAGATGCTACTAACTTCCTGTACTTAGGTCGTGGGTATAACTTCCCGGTTGCCCTGGAAGGCGCGCTTAAACTGAAAGAGATCTCTTACATACATGCCGAAGGTTACCCAGCCGCAGAAATGAAGCACGGGCCGATAGCGCTAATAGATGAGCAGATGCCAGTTGTAGTTATCGCTACAAAAGACAGCTCTTACGAGAAGATCGTATCGAATGTGCAGGAAGTAAAGGCGCGTAAAGGAAAAGTGATTGCTGTAGTTACCGAAGGCGACACAACTATACCTGCCATGGCTGACCACGTGATCGAGATACCAGAGACAAGCGAGCACCTGATGCCACTATTATCTGTCGTTCCGCTTCAGTTGTTATCTTACCACATTGCAGTAATGCGCGGTTGCAACGTAGACCAGCCTCGTAACCTTGCAAAATCAGTAACAGTAGAGTAATTACTACTAACTATAAAACAAAAAAGGAGACCCGAACAGGTCTCCTTTTTTATGCTTGCAGCTATAGTTTATACTTCGAACTTCTGGCCTGTTAGGTATTTTGTTTTAAGCAAAGGGCAGACTTTGTAGCGTTCTTCTTTTGTGTCTTCGTAAACGGCCTGCAGCAAATTATACACATTAGCTATCCCTATCAGGTTAGCCCACTCAAAAGGACCTTTCGGGTAATTGGTACCCAGCTTCATCCCCAGATCAATGTCATTTATACCTGCAGTTCTTTCCTGCAAAGTATAGCAGGCTTCGTTAATGATCATGCAAAGTATACGCGGCGTAACCATGCCCACGCGGTCAGCAACAATTAGGTAATCTGTTCCCAGTACACTACATACCTCTTTCAGTTTTGCTTCGCAGCCATCATGTAGCAGGCTTACTTCCAGCACCGGGCGGTTAAAAAGCGAAGGCAATCCGTTAAAGCCAATTAAAGTACAGGGTCTATCCGCATTTGCTTCTTTCACCAGCGCCGCTAATTGCATGGTTGCTGCATTACAGAAAACTACTTGTTCGGGGGCGTAATAGCTCAAACGTTCCGGTTGCTCATGCAGCAGAAAATCAAACACTACATCAGAAGGCTCCAGTTGCTCATCAATTATATTATGGCTCTGCAGGAACGTGTAACGTACGCCGTTATCAGTTTCCGGAAATTTCTGCCTAAACTCTGCGGCCATTTCGGGGCCAGCCAAAACAAGTATGTGCATAATTCTGTACTTTTGATGGTAAAGATAAACATTTAAACTTATTCAGAATGGCACATACTATAGTTAACGCACAGAATGCTCCTGCCCCGATCGGGCCTTACAGCCAGGCAACTATGGCCAACGGCGTACTTTATGTTTCGGGTCAGATACCGCTAAACCAACAGACCAGCGAACTGGTGACTGGCAGGATCGAGGACGAAACGCACATGGTGATGAAGAACCTGCAGTTTATACTTTCAGAAGCTGGCATGGATTTCAGCAACGTAGTAAAATGCAGCATTTTTGTAAAAGACCTGAACAACTTTGGTAAGATAAACGAAACCTATGGCAGCTACTTTACCAGCAACCCTCCTGCCCGCGAAACTGTAGAAGTTAGCCGCCTGCCAAAAGACGTGAATGTGGAGATTTCCTGTATTGCAGTGAAGTAATTACTAACTACAAACAAAAACGCCTTCAAGTTATTTTGGGAGGCGTTTTTGTTTGTAGCTTATTTCTAGTTAAGCGGCTCCGGATCGTCTTTCAGGTATAGCTTTATATAAACTGAATCGCCTTTGGATATAGTAAGCTTATCCAAGCCAGTTTCCAGCTTAGAAATATATTTTGCCCTGATTTTAAAGTCGCCCGGCTGAACAGTTATAGTTGTATCAGCTAGTTTGTTTGCGGGATCAATAACTACATTGTTGATGTAATAGAATGCAGGTGTTCTTTCCTGTTTATCCTCAAAGTGATAAGTGCCTATGGTTATATAACTTCCGCCGCCTTTCGACTTCAGTCTAATAATCTCAAAGCTATCGCCAAGGCTTTGGATTTTACTGCTTGAACAGGCAAATAGAAATAAAGCGAGCAGGAAATAACGATACATATAGAGTAACTATAGTTGTATTAATTCAGGTAAGAGAAGGTCAAATCGACCTTTAAGCTACCTTCGATAGCCTTATATGGTTTGTACCTCAATTCGTAATCAGGACTATACCAGTCACTGTTATAAATGACTTTATTAACCTTCCCGGCCAGCAACTTTACATTACCAATCATAGCGGTATCATTTATACTTCCGCGCACTACTATTTTCAGGTTATGCACATACTCATCAGCCCTAAGCGGGGCAATTACTTTATAGTTGTGCGGACTGCTGATCTGATCTATAACTATAGTTTCAGTTTCACTTCCTCCAATAGAAAGGAAGGTCATAGCTGCAAATCCGATTAAACCGGTTAGTAGAGCTATCGCAATCCAGATTATATTACGGGCTCTCATATAAGTATAAAAATATAAATTTTTACCACTTTACCATAAAATTGCCAAACTTTTAATTCTAAATATTTGCTCCCTGTTCTTTCTCCGTTTCTTCTGGTGGAACTATAGGCTCTTCTTCGCCACCATACACTTCCCGTTCGTGTTTACCGGGTTCTGCGTTTACAGCTGAGTTGCCTACTTCAATTTCCTGCCTTATAACACGCACTGCGTAAGTAGCCGGGTAAATATTATGCCCGTATTTGCGGGAGTACACAAACGTGAAAACCGCCCCGAAAAAAATGATCTGGGAAGTAAAGAAAACCCAGGTTAAAATGATCACGACAGAACCAGCTGCCCCATATACCGAAGCTACATCATTCTTGCCCAGGTAAAACCCGATAATCCCTCTGAAAATCGAAAATAGCAGTGCTGTAACTATAGCTCCCACCCACACATCACGCCATTTGATCCTGGCATCCGGAAGAAACCTGTAAATGCAGCCAAACAGGAAGGACATCATCACCAGACTCGACATAAAATTAGCCAGGTGCAGTACATACACGATCCAACCTGAGAAACGAGCCGTCAGGAAATCGCCGATGATAACCAGCACAGTGTTCGCCAGTAACGATAGTAAAAGGATGATCGCAATAACCAGGATCATCCCGAAAGAAAGAAACCGGTCGAGCAAGAGTTTAAGGTAGCCACGTTTAGGCTTGGGCTTTACATACCATATTTCGTTCAGGGAATCCTGCAGGGAGACAAACAAGCCGGTTGCGGCAATAAACAACGCCACGCCGCCAACTATAGCCGCCAGGTTCAGGTTAGTGAAAGCATTTACATTTTCCACCATCTTCTGCACGGCATACGCCCCTTCCGAACCTATCAGTTCTTTTATTCTATAGTATATCTCCCCCGATACGGCCTGCTCTTCCAGGAAATAGCCACTGGCACTAATGATGATGATGAGCATTGGCGGCAGCGCAAAAATGGTATAGTATGCCAATGCCGCTCCCTTCTGAAAAGAGTTGTTATCCAGGAACTCCAGCCAAGTTTCCTCGAGCAGGAGCCAGATCATAAGAAGTCGGGAGCGTACCATCCGGGCCGGTTTTAGCTATGCGTACTTACGCTGATACGCAAATACCTGATATTGTTTGTACTTGCGCTTTATGTATAAAGGATAACATGAAACGAAGCTGCCGTTTATACTTACGATTACGTACTTTATTTTGTAAATTGCGCCCGAATTAGACGATTACCAGAAGACGACCATACATGGAAAGAGAAGTTAGAGTACGCTTTGCACCAAGCCCAACCGGGGCGCTTCATATAGGCGGTGTTCGCACGGCCCTTTACAATTACCTGCTGGCCCGCAAAACCGGTGGTAAAATGATACTTAGAATAGAAGATACAGACCAGAATCGTTTTGTGCCAGGTGCCGAAGATTACATACGCCGGTCGCTGGAGTGGTGTGGAATTGAGCTGGATGAAAGCCCATGGAATGGTGGCCCGTATGCGCCTTACCGCCAGTCGGAACGCAAGCCAATGTATATGCAGTATGCCCTACAGTTGGTGAACGACGGCCACGCCTACTATGCTTTTGATACTGCCGAAGAACTGGAAGCGATGCGTGAGCGACTGAAAGCTGCCAAAGTAGCTACGCCACAGTACAACGCCATTACGCGTGCCACTATGCGCAACTCGCTTACCATGCCTGAGGATGAAGTGAAAAAGCTTCTGGAGTCTGGTGCACCGTATGTGATCCGTTTAAAAGTACCGCGTAAAGAAGAGATTCGCCTGAAAGATATGATCCGTGGCTGGGTTATGGTACACTCTTCTTCTATAGATGATAAAGTATTGATGAAGTCGGATGGTATGCCAACCTACCACCTGGCTAATATTGTGGATGACCACCTGATGAAGATCACGCACGTGATACGCGGGGAAGAGTGGTTACCGTCTGCGCCGTTGCACGTGTTGCTTTACCGCTACTTAGGTTGGGAAGATACCATGCCTGAGTTTGCCCACTTACCATTGTTACTTAAACCAGACGGAAACGGAAAACTTAGCAAGCGCGACGGCGATAAGCTGGGCTTCCCGGTATTCCCGCTGCACTGGCAGGATCCGTTTACAGGTGAGATTTCTTCTGGTTACCGCGAGGCTGGTTATTTACCGGATGCCTTTGTTAACTTCCTTGCTTTCCTGGGCTGGAACCCGGGCACGCAGCAGGAGATCTTCTCGATGCAAGAACTGGCAAACGAGTTTACAGTAGAGCGTATCGGTAAGTCTGGTACACGTTTCGATATTCAGAAAGCCCGTTGGTTTAACGAACAATACCTGCGCGCCAAACCAGACAGCGAACTGGCAGGTTACCTGCTAACTGCGCTGGAAGAGCATAACATTGATTGCACACACGAGAAAGCCGCCAAAGTTGCCGGACTAATGAAAGAGCGTGTGAGCTTCCCGCAGGATTTTTGGAAAGAGGCCGCTTATTTCTTTGTTGCCCCTGAAGAATATAACGAGAAGGTAGCTTCTAAAAAGTGGAATGCCCAGTCGGTTGCTGTGTTTGAGCAGTTTAAGAACGAATTGCCAACTATAGCGGACTTTAATGCTGATTCGGTAAAAGAGCTGCTGACAACTATACTGGAACGTAACGGTATGAAGATAGGCCAGGTAATGCAGGCGCTTCGCCTTGCTGTAACCGGCGCCGAAGCTGGCCCGGACCTGATGCAGATCATCGAGATAATTGGTCGTGAGGAAACTATAGCCCGCATCGAAACGGCTATTGCCAAGCTTAGCCAGTACGCTACTGCCGAGTAAGCAACTATAGCTTTAAACAAGAAGGCTGATCCGTTAACCGGGTCAGCCTTTTTTATTGCTGCAAACTATAGCTGGCCACACCAACCGTAACTATTTGCCTTTTTCTACTTATAACATCAGGGAATATAAACTATAAGATCATGGCTAGAAATAAGAAACCCGATAAGAGTAAAAAGAAATCCAAAGTGCATAAAGACCTTGAGGGATTTGAAATAAAGGTAAACGAACACGGAGAGATCATCTCTAACTATAGTATTGACAGAATAAACGAGTTCCTGAACAAAAATGTGGATGACAAAAAACTCGTAAAACGCGACGCTGCAGAAAAAGCCAAACGCGAAGAAGAAGAGTATCATGTAGAAGAGGGCGAAGAAGTAGAAGAAACCGACGAGGACTTTGTACGAGGCACCAGTTCTGTATCGGATGACGAAGATGACCTGCCTGTTAAACCAAAGCGGAAAGCCGACGAGGATGAGGAAGAAGATTAACTATAGTTTATAGTTCTTTCCCTAACCAAAAGAGCAAGTTTAACTATAGTTGCCGGTCAATTTCTGCTAATTTATTATCTTGCTGTACTATAACTAATCAGGATAAACTATGAGAAATTCACACGAAATTGACTACAAGATTTTTGGCAACGACATACAGGTGCTGGAGATTGAACTGGACCCGCAGGAAACAGTAATTGCCGAAGCCGGCGCCATGGTGTACATGGAGGAAGGCATCGATTTCCAGACCAAAATGGGCGATGGGTCCAGCCCAAGCCAGGGATTTTTAGGAAAACTGGTATCGGCAGGTAGCCGCCTTATTACTGGCGAATCGCTGTTTATGACGCACTTTACCCACATGGGGCATGGCAAAAGCCGTGTGGCCTTCTCCGCACCTTACCCGGGCACTATCCTTCCGGTTGACCTGACAACTATCCGTAACCGCACGCTTATCACGCAGAAAGACGCTTTCCTGGCAGCTGCACTAGGCACAAAACTGAGCATCCATTTTAACCAGCGTTTAGGAGCAGGTTTCTTTGGCGGCGAAGGCTTTATTCTGCAAAAGATGCAGGGCGATGGCATGGCCTTTATACACGCCGGCGGAACTATAGTTGAGAAGCAGCTGAATAACGAAACCCTGAGAGTAGATACAGGCTGCGTAGTGGCTTTTGAAGAAGGGATAGACTTTAGCGTGCAGCGCGCCGGCGGACTGAAATCGATGATATTTGGTGGTGAAGGTCTGTTTTTAGCTACATTGCGTGGCACCGGCCGTGTTTGGCTGCAGTCTATGCCGGTTAAGAAACTGATTCAGGCACTGATGCCACAAGGCGAAAACGCCCGCAAAGAAGGCAGTATTTTAAGTAGCTTTTTGGAGTAAGTTCATAGTGTGCTTTATACCTTACCCATAAACTACCTCAAACTTTATGAACCGGATAACTAAAATCATAGTTGGAGCCTTTATTGGTCTTTTCTTAATTGCATCTACTATAATTGTTGTTATATCTGTTAAGGTAAAAGATGCAGGTGCTTATAAGGCTTCTCAAAAATATATTGAGACAAATCCAGATGTCCTTAAAGAAACCGGAGAAATAAAGGGCTATAGTTTTTTTACTTCTGGATCAATTGAGCATAACTCTAAAGGTGGCGTTGCTTATTTTAGCTATACAGTTGAAGGAAGCAAAAGCGATTTACCTATTCATATTGTTCTCAAAACAGACTCTCTGGATAATTGGAACGTAATTGATTTTACAATGCTTGAATAAGCTCTAAAACAAGAATGTCTGGTAATTATAAACTTTAAAACTATAATTTATAATTGCACTCGCTCGCCTCTGGCGAGTGTGAGCTACTGGTGGCGTCCCGCCACTTATTCCTTACACATATTTTAAATCGGCCAGAGTCCGCTGTTAACCCACACTCGCGGGACGCGAGCGAGAGAACTGAAAAGTAAACTATAGTTTAAAGATCCGGCTAAAGCTATACTTGCGGCATTAAAGGAACTATAAAACAAAATGTCCGGTAAGTTTATACTTACCGGACATTTTGTTTTATTAACTCAGAAATCAAGACTCAGAACTCACCCAAGATTATTTACCTGCATAATCTCTTCCAGGTATTCGCGGGAGTTGCTCAGGCGTGGTACTTTGTTTTGTCCGCCTAGTTTGCCTTTATCGCGGAGCCAGTTCATAAAAGTACCTTGTGGAGCAGCATGTACAATCGGGCCTTGCAGGGCAATATCGTTCTGGCGCTTAGCATCGTAATCAGAGTTTACTTCGCGCAGGGTTTCGTCGAGGAGATACGTGAATTGCTTCAGGTTATCCGGTGCTTTCTCAAATTCTATCAGCCATTCGTGTCCACCGCGCTTGCCGCTTCCCATATACACAGGCGCAGCAGTAAAGTTGGTGATGATAGCTCCTGTCGCTTCGCAGGCTTTGGTAATGGCGGCTTCGGCATTCTCAACTATAACTTCTTCTCCGAAGGCATTTATAAAGTGCTTGGTACGGCCTGATATCTTGATGCGGTAAGGACTGAGGCTGGTAAAACGGATTGTATCGCCGATTTTATAGCGCCATAGGCCGGCATTGGTAGAGATAACTATAGCGTAGTTCTTTCCTAATTCAACCTGGTCCAGTGTCATCGTTTTGGGGTTTTCTTCCTCAAACTGGTCCATTGGTATAAACTCGTAGTATACGCCATAGTCCAGCATCAGCAGCATCTCATCTTCTGTTCCGGCCTGGTCCTGTATCCCGAAAAACCCTTCCGAAGCATTGTATACTTCCAGGTAATTCATTTTATCAGATGGGATAATCTCTTTAAATAACTGACGGTACGGGCCAAAGGCAACAGCTCCATGCGTAAAGAGCTCCAGGTTAGGCCATACTTCCAGGATATTATTTTTGCCGGTAACTTCCAGAATACGTTTTAAAAGTACGTAGGTCCAGGTGGGTACGCCGCTCATGCTGGTCACATTTTCGGGCACGGTTACCTCCACCATCTTCTCTATTTTCTCTTCCCACTTATCCATCAGGGCTATTTTAAGCGGAGGCGTACGAATGGCCTCGGCCCAGATAGGCAGGTTCTGCATGATAACTGCAGAAACGTCGCCGCAATTTATCTTGGAGTTTATTTCGCTTGGGCGATGACTGCCACCTATACTCAGTCCTTTACCGGTAAACAGCTTGGTTTCAGGGTACAGGTTCACATAGATAGACAACATATCCTTCCCGCCCTTGTAGTGACAATCTTCCAGCGACTCCGGGCTTACAGGTATAAATTTGCTGCGGGCATTGGTAGTACCAGATGATTTAGCAAACCACTCAACTTTACTTGGCCACAGCAGGTTTTGCTCCCCCATCATTACGCGCTCAATGTACGGGTATAGTTCCTCGTAGGTAGTAACCGGCACACGCTCCTGAAACTCACGCACCGACAGCTCATCGCTATAGCCATACTTTTTACCCCATTCTGTCCCTTTTGCGGTATTGATCAGGTTCTGAAACAGCTCGTTCTGTACCTCATGCGGGTACTTCCGAAACAGATCAATGTCATGGATCCGCTTCTTCATTACCCAGGTAACTATAGAGTTAATTATTTCCAAGTTAATTGGTGGCTAAATTGTTGATGGTTAAATTGTTAAATTGTTATTTGTCCACTTAACAAGGCTATTGATTGCTATTGGTAGCTTTTTCAATTCGCCAAGGATATGGTTGTACTGCTCTTCATTAATCAACTTACGTGCTCTTGCCTTCTAGGTCCAGTTAAATGACTCGTACATGGACCCTTGCGCATAACGGTAAAACTTAATTTTATCTTTCTTACCGTATCTACCGAAACCCTCAGCAATATTAGCTGATACGCTATCTATCGCTGTTATATACTGCTCTCCTACTGTATTCTGCGCAAAACGGCTCCAGTTCATTACATTATCCCAGATATAGTTGCTCAGAGCATAGCTTATTCTGTAGGCTTCTATGTCATTTAATTTGAGATATCTTTTCTCTTCCATTTATCTCTTATCAAACAACAATTTAACCATTTAACAATTAAACCTAAATCTTACGCTTAAGCTCAAAGTGCTTACCTAAGTATACACGGCGTACCTGTTCGTCGGCGGCCAGTTCTTCAGCAGTTCCTGACTTCAGAATTTTACCTTCGAAAAGAAGATAGGCCCGGTCAGTGATAGAAAGGGTCTCGTTTACGTTGTGGTCTGTGATAAGGATACCGATGTTTTTGCTCTTCAGCTTGGCAACTATACTTTGTATCTCTTCCACGGCAATGGGGTCTACACCGGCAAAAGGCTCATCCAGCAACACAAAGCTGGGGTCTACGGCAAGGGCACGGGCAATTTCGGTACGGCGGCGCTCACCACCGGATAGTACTACACCTTTGTTTTTGCGCACGTGGGTCAGCGAGAATTCCTCCAACAGCTCTTCTACCTTCTGGCGTTGCTCCTCCTTGGTTTTATTAGTCATCTCTAGCACCGCCATAATGTTTTCTTCCACGGTCAGCTGCCTGAAAACAGATGCTTCCTGGGCCAGGTAACCAACCCCACGCTTGGCACGCTGGTACATAGGCATAGCTGTAATGTCTTCAGTGTCCAGAAATATTTTACCGGAATTAGGCTTTACCAACCCCACAATCATATAGAAAGAGGTTGTTTTACCGGCTCCGTTTGGTCCGAGCAACCCTACTATTTCTCCCTGGTTCACTTCTACGCTCACGTCGTTTACTACATGGCGCGATTTATATTTCTTAAATAAGTGCTCAGCTCTAAGTATCATCTGGCTAAGTTACGGATTATCATATCATACTGCAATGCTGCAACTTTTAGCTATCGTAATGGTGTTGCAGAGGCTAGCTCCTGCTTTTGTACAATTTAACTTTTATAACAATCTTTATAAAAGTTACTGTATCAGCTTGTATGTCAGCAGTTAGTTATTTAAATTAAAATACTTTTAGCCAAATGCCTTTTTATGACGCTTTCTTTACTCCTATCATTAAGCAAACATGCTGCGCTTACCGGCTTGCTTTGGGTTTCATCCCTGGCAAGTTATAATACTGCTGTTGCAGAAAATATTGTTTCTGAAACTATAGATAACGGTGGCGAAACTAATACTACCAACAACGCTACACTCAAAGGTATTGATGTATCGAGGTGGCAAAAAGAAGTAGATTGGCTGCAGGTAAAAGATGCGGGTGTAACGTTTGCCTTCGTAAAAGCTACCCAGGGCGATTTCAGGTTAGATCCTTTTTTTGCGCGTAACTGGGAAGAAACTAAACGCCATGGCATAAAGCGTGGTGCGTATCATTTCTTTAAGCCCGAGGCTCCGATACAGGACCAGATCAATTTGTTTACCAGCACTGTAACTTTAGCTCCCGGCGACCTGCCCCCTGTGCTGGATGTTGAGATTGCTGACCCAAAGATGAGCGGCGAGCAGCTACGTGCCAATATTAAAACCTGGCTCGAAGCTGTTACCAAGCATTACGGCGCCAAGCCTATCATCTATACCAGCCAGAACTACTATCGCCGCTGGTTACAGGGTCATTTTACAGAATATCATTTCTGGATTGCGCGTTACAGCCCTGTGCAACCGGAAGTGCACCACACCGATAGCTGGATGTTCTGGCAGTACACTGACCGTGGTTCGGTATCTGGTATAAACTCGGCAGTAGATATTAACTTTTTTGCCGGCGACATGGATAAATTATCGGAGCTTTGCCTGCCGGAGGTAACGATAGCAAGTGAGCAGGTTAGCCCGTTACAGCAGCTAAAGCATAGATTTCCACAGCCATAACTAGAGCAACTATAGCATTTCAGAAGCAGCCTTTACCCCAAGTACAGGCTGCTTTTTTTATTTAAAGCGGATATCTTTGATAGAAAGCTGGGTGGTGATGTTGCCCCTATAGTTGTTCTCTTCTATGGTATAGCAAACATCAAACGGAATACCTTTGGAGATGTGGTGGTAATAATCGCCGAAACCAAAAGCAATGGCATCGAAGGAAGTATAGCCATCCTGGGTCAGGCGAAGTTTTAGGTGTGTATCGCCCACTACGCGCAGGTTACCAGTATCGTACACACACTCCGATACAAACACAGGGCGCATGTTACCTGGCCCAAACGGCTCCATCTGTTTTATGATCCCAAAAAAGTTACGGGTTATCTGGCTGAAATTGATCAGCGTGTCTATTTCGATCTGGGGGGTTTGCTGCTCTTCGGTGATAGCATTCGATACAAAGTGCTCAAAGCGCTCTCTAAAGGCCGGAATATTCTCTATTGGTAAAGTTAAGCCTGCTGCATACATGTGCCCACCATACTGATCTAACAAATCAGAGCAGCTCTCTATGGCGCTATGCACATTAAAGCCATGCACCGAGCGCGCCGAGCCCGAAGCTTTACCGTTGGAATGGGTAAGTATAATGGTTGGCCTATAGTATTTCTCGATGCAACGTGAGGCCACAATCCCGATCACGCCTTTATGCCAGTTCTCTTTGTATAAAACAGTTGACTTTGCATTCCGCAGAAAATCATCCTCCTCTATCATCTGAAGGGCTTCTTTGGTAATGTTGCTGTCTTTGCTTCGCCGCTCCTTGTTAGACTCGTTAATGATATCGGCCATTTTAAAGGCTTCATCTTTTGTCTGGGCCAACAGCATGCGCACCGAGTTCTTGGCATCGCCCATACGCCCTGCGGCATTTATACGCGGCGAAAACCCGAAAACTATACTTGTGATATCCATTTCGCCGGTTATTGCTGCAAGCTCTTTTAAGGCATCCAGACCAGGGCGGGTTGGTTGTGGCCCGTTCAGTAATTGTAACCCGAAGTAAGCCAATATCCTGTTTTCACCGGTAATAGGTACTATATCGGCAGCTATACTTACAACTACTAAATCAAGGAAGTTAAAAAGCTCTTCCAGCTCTACGCCGTTTTGCAAACAGAAAGCTTGCAGCAGTTTAAAACCAACTCCGCACCCCGACAGCTCTTTGTAAGGATATGGGCAATCTATTTGTTTTGGGTCCAGTACGGCTACTGCCTGTGGTATATCGTTGTCAGGCAAGTGGTGATCGCAGATAATAAAATCAATTCCGAAGCTAGCTGCATAGGCCACTTTATCCGCAGATTTAATTCCACAGTCCAGGCTAATGATCAACCCGAAACCATGTTCTGCGGCGTACTCTATTCCTGCCGTCGAAACGCCGTAGCCTTCTTTATATCTGTCCGGGATGTAAAATTCTATCTGGTGAGTATAGTGGCGCAGAAAACCATACATCAACGCTACCGAAGTGGTGCCATCTACATCGTAATCACCATAAACCAGTATTTTTTCGGAACGGTGCAGGGCTTCTGTCAGGCGGTTAACGGCACGGTGCATGTCCTTCATCAGGAACGGGTCGTGCAGGTCGGCAATGGATGGGCGGAAAAAAGCTTTTGCTTCCTCAAACGTACAGATGTCGCGCTGACAAAGTATACCTGCAATTGTGGGGCTCACCTTCAGGCTCTCGGCCAGGTTCTTAACGATCTCTTCGGATGCTTGCTGCTTGTATACCCACCTTTTCTCCATAATGCTTCTCGGCCTTGCTATCAGTTCAGGCGTAAAGGTAACTAATTTAAACAGGTTTTAGTTTTTGCCACACCAACACTTTGAATAGGTTAGCCCGAAATTCTATACATTTGTATCAGTACAACAGCCATTGTAGTGAAACGATTCAGAGATTTATTTCATAAGTATAAAGACTATTCTCTTGACCTGGTCATGTATGGGTTCTTCCTTCTTTTTATACTTATTCTTTTTATTTTCTTTAGTTAAGAATTGCCAGACCTTGCAATATGTACAGCTTCTGCTAACGTCTATTGCTATAGTACCTCTTTGTCATCCCGAGAACAGCCGAGGAATCTTATGTGTCCTATAGCTAAAGTCTAGAGTTCTTACTTTGTCATTTCGAGCGTAGTCGAGAAATCTATCTCAGCATATAGTTCCTGTTTTCTGAAACTTTAACCAAGCCATCCTTTCAAATCTCCTTCATTCCTGGGAGCTTTACTGACCTATCGTTTCAATTATACTTTGGCTCCCTCACGGCCGGGAGGCCCCGTCTTTGGGCATCGCGCTGCTGCCTTCTTGCTATCCTCGTTCCTCGGATTGCCTGCGGCACCGCAACAAGTCAAAGGCGCTCAACCCAAAGACTGATATCTTTCTACTATTCACCACTAACTATAGTTTGAACTTGCTTGCTTCGAAATTGATCGTGGTAATAATTTCGTAGGGACAGGTCGCGACCTGTCCGCTTCAAAGGCTGTAACTATAGAACTATAGCATCAACTATAACAAAGGTAGAAACTCCCTCTCCTGTTAGGAGAGGGCTGGGGTGAGGTAAAACAATAACTATAAAACTATAGCTTCATTAATTAACGGCATCTCCTCGCAATTTCCGGAAACGTTTACGGGCTTCGGCTACGAAAATGCTACCCTGGTGCTTTGCCAAAAGGTCGTTGTATAATTGTTGTGCTTTGGTGGTGTCTTTCAGGTTCTCTTCGTAAATGTAGGCCATCTTAAACAGGGCATCGTCGCTTAAAATGTCGTATTGCAGATTACCAACTATGTGCTGCAAACTGGCAACTGCTTCCGTAAAATTACCCATCCGCTCCTGTATGCTGGCTTTCTGAAAGTATATCTCATCTGTTAAACTATGGCCGGGATATTTTTTCAGCATGGCATCTAAACTGGTGAGGGCTTGCTGCAGCTTATTCTGGAACACAAGCAATTCTATGGCAGCATATTCTTCCATAGCTGTTGTAGAGGTGTCCAAGCCGGTATTGTCGGTTATGAGCAGGCTAAGATCCATGGCATCGTTGGCAATTTCGCGGCTGGTGGCCAGTTTCAGGATGTCCAGGTGGGCTTGTGCCAGTTCAAAATCTCCTTTAAAGTAACTGAGCCTGGCATTGCGCAACTTAGCATCGTAGCCTATCGGGGTATCTTTATGCGATTTCTCTACTTGTGCATAGAGCAGCGTTGCTTCCCATGGTTCTCCTTTAAGCAAATAGATGTCTCCTAAGGTTAGTTTACTCTCGGCTACCAGGTTGGCGTTGGCTCGCGGCATGGCAATGGCTTCCTGCAACAGTTCTATGGCTTTATCTTTATCATCCAGGTGAAAAGCATATAGGTTAGCCATGTGTTGCAACACTTCTACGGTAGCGGCGTTACGACCAACTTCTGTCAGCAGGGCATCATAGTCTGCAATCAGGGCACGTATCTTTTCTTTATCAACCGGAAACGTATTTTGCACCTGCTCTTCGCGGGCATTTATCAGGCGCTGCCGTGCTACCAAATAATATGGCCCCGACGGGTACTCTGTAACAATGTACTCAAATGCTTCGATAGCGCTTTTATAGTCTTTGTTTTTGGCACTTATCATTCCGAGCTCCATTACCCGGGCTCCCCCGCTGCGGGTGCGTTTGTCTACAGCCCGCGCCTGCATCAGTGCTCCATAAAAGTCCAGTCGCTGCACATATAACCAGATCAGCAGTTCGTTGTAGGATACTTTATCCGGGTATTGCTGCACGCGCATAATCAGCTCTTTCTCAAGCGCATCCAAGGCTTTATCATCCCGAAGACTGTTCTGTAGCATGTTTTGCACATAGCCTATCTCCCCTTCATTCTCCTGCAGCAGGTTCAGCACTTCGGGTATCAGGGCCGTATTTTTTTGGCGATAAGTATAAAGGGCTATCAGGGCGCGGTTATTTTCGATCGGGTTTTTGGTAAGCTCACGGCTACGCAGATAGGCTTTTTCGGCATAATCGTATAGTTCGTTCTGGATAAAAGCACTGGCCACACCTATAGTTGCTTCCGCAGGCATTTGCTGAATGATCTTATTAAACTGCTTTTCTGCGGCTGCTTTGTTTCCCTCGGCCTGGTAAACAATTCCTAAATCTACTTCAAAGTTATAGTTGCCCGGGTTTTGTTTTATACTTCGCTTTACCAGCTTTTCGGCATCTTTATAGTTTCGGAGAGCAAGCAGCGTTTTCAGGTAATCGGGGTAAGTAAGCGAGAACAGGCGTTTGTCGTTTATCAGCTTTTCGTAAAGTGCTTCGGCTTTCTGGTATTCTCCTTTACTGAAATATTCGCGGGCAAGCTCTAACTCCTGCGTTTGTGCCTGTGCTATAGTTGTAACTATAGTTAAGCAGAGTATCAGCAGGTATATTTTTTTGAATGGGGCCATGGGTTTACCTAAAACGAGAATCTGCCTGAATTTGATATAGAAGCTTTTTGTGTTTCTATTACTGAAGTTAACTATAGTTGATACCACGCCCGCTCTCAGGAACACATTTCAAAAGCAAGTATAACCGCGACTGGAAAATGCTGCACAGGTTTATAGTTACCTACAGGCATCTACAACTATAAGTTATCATTTATAAACATGCAATCCTATAAAAACAAAAGAGCCACTCTGTGGGGAGTGGCTCTTTTTATACTTCTGTACCGGGGCTTAGAAGAACTTAACGCGGTTATCTGTAATGTTCGATTTTTCTTTGATGGCTTCGAATGCCTGACCTTCAGTGTTTGCAGCACGCTGGTTAACCAATTGCAGCTTCACACCCGATAGGTCTTTTACTTCAGGCGCTTTTGTAATGTTGTTTAGCTCCACTACAATTACACCACCGTTACCTTCAAACGGAGCAGTACGGCTACCTGGCTTAAGGCCAAAAGTTTTACCAACTGCAACCGGCTCCAGGCCAATGCCAGGTATAGTTCCGGCAGCAAATGTTACATCATCAGCAGTTCTTACCATTGCATCCGGGCCATAAGCCGCAGCCATCTGGTCTACGTTGCCTTTTGTTTTCTGTATCTTCTCGATGATCTGTTTTGCTTTCAGTTCGTTACGAACAGCGGCTGTCAGCTCATCTTTGATATCCTCTACTTTGGCATAACCTTTTTCGCGCTTGCCTGTAAGTACGGCTACCACAAACTGGTCTTCTATCTCAAATACCGGAGATACATCGCCTATTTCAGTGTCTTTAGCATATGTCCAGCGTACAAGCTCACGTGCATTGTTTAGGGCACCGGCAATAATGTTGTTCTTACCGATCTCTTTTACTTCCTGCTTCACAAGCGCTTTGTTCTTAGCAACGTTCGCCTGGAACTCCTCTAAGCTACCGCTTGTACCAGAAAGCTCATCGGCCACGGCATAAGCTGCATCACGGGTAGACTCGCTTGGCTCGATGGCACGCTCTATAGCAGCAATTTTGTAAGAGCGGCTGGTTTTAGGAGCAGTAATTTTTACAATGTGGTAACCATATTCTGTTTCTACCAGCTCAGGCAATAAACCTGCTGAGGTAGCACCAAATACAGCTTTCTCAAAAGCAGGCACCATCTGGCCCGACTGGAACCAACCTAAATCACCACCTACAGAGGCAGTACCATCTGTACCGTGCTGCGCAGCCATCTGGGCAAAATCAGCACCTTTCTGTATCTGACTTAAGATGTCGGCAGCTTTAGCTTTAGCAGCAGCTTTTGCTTCCGGCGTATCGTTTTCAGGCTTTATCAGGATGTGGCTTGCTTTAGCAGCGCTCTTACCACCATCTTTAATATCAATTACCTTGTAAAGTGAGTAGCTCTCAGCAGTAGTATAAGGTCCGTATACTTTACCTTCTTCCAGGGTTACGTTACGAAGCTTCTCAGGCAGTTCGCCCGGTGTTAGGTAAGTACCGTTAAATGGCGTGTCAGAATTGGCATTAACAAAAGCAGAGTCGTTAGTAGCTGTTGCAAATTGCTTTGCGGCATTTGCCATCTCTTCTTCATACGACTTGTTATCTTCCTGCGAGGCCGTTACCGGTATGCTTACATACTCTATGTTACGGCCATCCTCTACTTTATAAAGCTCTTTGTTGCGCTCATAAAAATCCTTCAGCTGTGCATCTGTTACTGAAACCGAAGAGTCAGAAATTGTGAAGTAAGGCACATACAATACTTTTACAGAAGCCATGGCATTCTGCGCGTTAAAGTAGTTTTTGGCTTCGGCTGTAGTTACGTAAACCGACTTGCTAAGCAGGTTGCTATACTTAGTACGGATACGGTCCGTTAATACGCCCTGCTCAAAGTTAGCCCACATTGGTCTGGCTTCAGGCCCCATCTGGTCCATGTTCTGCAGGTACTGGATAACCTGCGCACGGTCAAACTCACCGGTCTGTGGGTTAGTGAATGCCTGCTTTACAGCCGGGTGTATGTTATTACCCTGCACCATATCAGCCATCTCTTCATCTGATACTTCAATGCCAAGGCGCTCGTATTCTTTCTCTAAGGCAATTTTAAAGATCAGCTGGTTCCAGGCCTGCTCACGCATCATGGCAAGTTCGCCTTCGTTTGCGGCCCTACCTGACTGATTTTCGTAATTGGTCTTCATTTGCTGAAATACCTCATCAAACTCCTGGTATTCAATTGTTTCACCAGCTATTTCACCAATCTCGTTGGCGTCGTTTCCAAGAAGCCTTGAGTTTGGCCCAAGCAGGTCGCCGCCCACTACAAATATGCCAAGCCCGATGGCAATGGCGCCTACCGCCCAACCAGACTTCTCTCTAATCTTGTTAATTAATGCCATTATCTATTTAACTTATAAAAAGGATTGTGCAAAATAAGGTTAATCGCGCTAAAATTCAAAATTTTATGCAATTCTGTTTACTGTTTCGGTTCTGCCTGATAATCTGGAGTTTTTACCAGACGTACTGTGTTAATCCGGTTCTCATCCATAGATAATACAGTAATCCGGAACGGAGGCCGGGACACCACATCGCCGGGGGATGGAATTTCGCCTACCTCCGAAAATATAAAGCCTCCCAGGGTCTCGTAATCGCCTTCCGGCAGGCCCAGTTCATACTTGTCGTTCAGGTAATCAATTTCCAGACGGGCGCTCAGCACATAAATGCCTTTTTCCGGGTATACCTGCTCCAGCGAATCATCCATGTCATATTCGTCCTCAATCTCCCCGAAAATCTCTTCTATCACATCTTCAACCGTAACTATGCCGGCTGTTCCGCCAAACTCATCCAGTATCACGGCCACGCTCCGGTGCTCTGATACAAAGCGTACAAAAAGCTCGCTGGCCAGCATAGTTTCCGGCACCAGGCTTACGGGCGCAAGTATATCGGCAATATGAGCTGGCTGCTTAAACATATCTAACTGGTGGCAATAGCCTATTATGTTGTCGATGTTATCGCGGTAAACCAGTATTTTGGAGTGGCCTGTTTCTATAAAAGTCTTACGCAGCAGTTCTACCGAATCGTCCACTTCTACGGCTTCAATTTCGGTACGGGGCACCATGCACTCGCGCACTTTTACCTTTTTAAACTCCAGTGCATTATGGAAAATCTCGGAGTCTACTTCGGGTGCGTTTTGCTGCTCAGGGTGGTACAGGCGGTTTTTGATATAGGCGTTCAGGTCGGTAAACCCAAAAACTGGCTTCTGGTCCGGAAATTCTATCTTAAAAAGCTTTTCAGCTACTACTTTGCTTAGGCTAACTATAAGATAAACGACCGGGTACAACAGGTAATAAAACACAAGTATAGGCAACGCCAGTACCTGCAGCATGCGGTTGGGGTTGATAACAAAAAGGCTGCGAGGTAAAAATTCTGCAGTTAAAAGCACCACTACCGATGCCACCATTACCTGAATCACAACTATAAGCAGGTCGAACTGCAGCTGCTCCGGAAAGATTTGGGACAGCAAGGTATGGATGAGCCCGGCAATGGCAAACCCATAAAGCACAAGTGCCAGCGTGTTACCGATAAGGGCCGTGCCCATTAGCCGCGAAGGGTGCTGCAGCAAATGCCAGAGTATTCGCCCGGATAAGACGCCATTCTTTTCGCTTAGCTCTATCTGCAGCTTATTAGCCGACATAAACGCGATCTCGATGCCTGAAAAGAAAGCAGACAACAGCAGCCCGATTACTAAAAGTATGATCTGATTGGGTTCTATCATTTTATATCAATCCTGGCTTCAGGACTTCAGATTCTTTTTGCGATGCCTGTAAACTATAAAAAGCACCAGCGCGATCATGAATATCCAGTAGTTTCCGGCAATATCCTTATCTTCTATACTGCGGTGTATGCCTATAACAATGGTCACGAAAGCCAGTGATAATAAAATGGTATTCAAAAGTTTTTGGTTCATTACTCTTCCAGGTCAAATGCACCTGTTATTTTCTGTATGGTATAGTTCTCGAAATTCTGGTCGGAGCGCAGGCCTTGCCCGGTAACCACGCGGTTAGGGGTCGTGATCTTTACAAACTTATCGGTATAGATCTTGCGGCGGCGCCTGTCCCAGTATAGTTCCTCGGTTTCCAGTTTCTCGCCTTTTGCAATGTTATGCACTTGTACATCGCCCCGGGCATAGTATATTTCGCGGCCTTTGTCCTGCTTGCCATAGTTGGCGCGCATAGTTGAGGTAACCTGGCCAGCCTGCTGAAAGAACTCTACATAAAACCCTTTCGGAAACACGCCATCGCCATCCTGAAACTCCTGTTGCACGGGTGCTTTCAGGCGTATCATTAGCTTAGCCGAATCGCTGTAAAGTGTAAATACATCTTTGTTCTCGATTACGGGCCCAGTATACTTTACTTCCTTGTCGGGGTCTTTCAGTTCCTGCTGGCAGCCAAACCCAACTATAGCTATAGTTGCCAGCAACATATGTACCCACGCTTTTATCTTCATCTCCGGAAATATGGTTTCTGTGAATTTAGCAATTTTTATGTGATTGTGCATACCCCTTGTTTACGTAAGCCTATAATACAAGAAAGGCCGCTTTACAACGGCCTTCTCTGTTATAGCTATACTATAAAATGCTTACTCCAGCCTGCGCTTTATAAACCAGCGGCTGTTTACGGTTACCCCAACACTAAACTGGAAATATTTTTCCTGCACCAGGCCATTATCGGTTGTGCCACGCAAACCATAGCCAAAGGCAGTGTTAAGCTGGTACATATCGTAAATGGTAGAGCGCCCAAATGGCAACGTAGCACCTATCGTTATACCTTTGTCTTTTATTTGTTCGTTGTTAAACTCGTATGGTGTATTGCCATAGTATAAACCGGCACGATACGTTATGCGCTCAAAATAATTGCCCACCGAATTTGCATCCGGAGTATATTCTGCACCTACACTTGCGCGGTAGCTGTCAACCAGTTCCTGCTCGTCGGTAAAGTTTTTAAAGCCCGACCATTTTTGGGTGTAATAATCGGCAGCAAAAGTCAGGTTAGAGCCATTGTCTATACTAATGCCGGCACTAAAGCTGGATGGTATATTTACATCGCCTTTTGCATCAACGGCATACAGGCTATCCTCTATTACCTGCCCAAAAGCGCTGCGGCGTTCAAAACCACCATTGCGTTCTGCATTCAGATCAGTTTTAAAGGTGTATACCGCACCGGCACTTACAAATAACTTATCAGCAAATTTCTTACGGTAGTTGGCACCAGCCCTGAAAAGCAGGTCGTTGTATCTTGTTTTCTCGCTATACACTACCTGCTCTGTAAAAGAGTTAGGTATTTCGGTATCGTTAATAGAGGTGGCAGACTCTTTTGTGATGCGGCCAAATAGGTAAGATGCGCTTGCACCTATCGTTAGGCCAGAAGTTATTTTTACGCCGTGCCCAAAGTATAGCTCTGAAATGCTGCCTTCGCCTTTGTAAGCTTCTGTTGCTGTTGCCTGCGGGTTTAGACGGGACGTAGTTGTTACATCATACGACACATCGGAGTACGGGCGCAGGCTAAGGGCCGAGGTCCAGAATTTTGCTATAGGCACCGAAAGGGAAACCGTGGAGAGGTTTGCCGTACCATTGGTCTGCGATTTTGTAGCGTTTTGCAGCGTTTTTATCTGTCCGCCAACTCCTATTTCAAAAGCTGTAAGGCTGTTGTAATACAGCAACGATGGGTTTGCTGTATTTATCTGGTAGCTGTTACCCGCTGCTATACCTGTGCTGGCCATACCTGCATTCCGGATATTGCCTGTGTTATAGTTGTACTCGCCTAAGCCGTAGCGTGAATATGGAGCATTGCCTATCGTCTGTGCCTGTGCCCCATACGAAAAGCAAAGTACAGCAGCGCAAACCAGGGCGCGAAGTGTTTTATACATTATACGTCAAAATTCTGTGAAGCCCGATCAAGACTAATTCAGGAATTACAAAGATGCGTCCTTTTAAGTTACTTTCAAAAAATCCTGCGTCGCCACCGCAAAGTATAACCACCAAATCCGGCGCCTTTTCAGAATATAATTGTATAAGTCCGTTCAGTTCTGCTACAGTGCCCGCTAAAACACCACTCAAAATAGATTCTTCTGTAGTCTGGCCGGTAAGTGGAAATTTATCAGGAATTTGGTCTATTAACGGCAGCCTTTGGGTAAAAGTATGCAGCGCTTTAAATTTCATGCGCAGGCCCGGTGCAATGCCACCGCCCATATAACTTCCGTCTGCAGTTATAAACTCGTGTGTTAAAGCTGTGCCAGCATCAAATACCAGGCAATGCTTTCCCGGGAAAAAATAATGTGCCCCTACTGCTGCTGCAATCCTATCAGCGCCCAGCGTTTGCGGGTTTTTATAGTTGTTTAAAACAGGCAAGGCTGTCTGCGCCGATAACATGATGGTGTTACCGGTTACAGACAGCCTTGTAGTATAGTTTGTAGCATCAGCGGCTACGCTGGCAACTATGGCATCTTCAAAAGTATGGTTAGTTATCTCTGCCGGGATGTTTTCCAATCCCTGGAAATAGCCCTGTTTGATAAGGTTACTTCCTTCGAAGATGCCATACTTGGTGCCTGTGTTGCCTACGTCTACCGCAATGCGCTGCATAATTCTTACATAAAGTATTTCAGACGGATAAGCTCTTTCTCAGAAAGATAGCGCCAGTTGCCGCGCGGCAGGTCTTTTTTGGTTAAACCCGCATACTGCACTCTGTCCAGCGTTACTACTTCGTAGCCCAGGTGTTCGAATATACGACGTACAATGCGGTTGCGGCCAATGTGTATCTCCAGACCCAGGAACTTTCCAGTATCACCGATCAAAGCCACATCATCCACTTCTGCTTTGCCATCTTCTAATTCCAAACCTTCCGCTACTTTCAGGAAGTCTTCTTTTGTAATTGGCTTATCCAGTTCTACCTGGTAAATCTTTTTCACGCCGTTTGATGGGTGTGTCAGTTTCTGAGCCAGTTCGCCATCGTTCGTGAAAAGTAACAAGCCAGTTGTGTTTCTATCCAGTCGGCCAACCGGGAAAATGCGTTCTTTCGATGCTTTCTCTACCAGGGTCATTACTGTTTTGCGGCCTTCCGGGTCGTCTGTGGTTGTCAGGAAATCTTTTGGCTTGTTAAGCAGTACATACACCAGTTTCTCGCGGTTCAGCAGCTTTTTGCCATACTGCACTGTGTCTTCCGGACGAACTTTAAAGCCCATTTCGGTTACCACTTCACCATTCACTTTAATTTCACCAGACTCGATCAGGGTATCGGCTTCGCGACGGGAACACACACCTGCGTTGGCGATATAACGGTTCAAACGGATTGTTCCGTCATCTTCGCCTTCCTCCTTGCGGTTGCTTTTCTTGATGCGCGGGTTATTCTCGTAATGCTTGGTGTTGTAAGTAGGCGTTTCCGGATCACCGAAGTCCTCACGGTTAGAGTAGCTGGTTCTGCGGTCTTTGTTGCCAAACTTTGAATTACGATCTGATTTGAAAGGCTTTCTGTCGGAGTTAAAGCTACGCTCGCCACCTCTTGCAGGTCTGTCTTCGCGGTTACCGTTTCTGTCAGAGTCGAATGAACGGCGCTCTCTGCCTTCGTTTCTGTCTGAACTATAGTTACGGCGCTCGCCTCTTTCTTCACGGTTAAATGATTTTCTTTCACCACGGTCAGTATTAAATGAGCGACGTTCGCCTCTGTCTTCACCACCTCTTCTTTCATCGCGTCTGTCGCTGTTGAAAGAGCGGCGCTCTCCGCCTTCACGCTTGTCGCCAAACGATCTGCGTTCTCCACCTTCTCTCCTATCGCCGTAAGGCTTACGCTCACTACGGTCCGAATCAAAAGAGCGACGTTCACCACCTTCTCTTCTATCTGAATTAAAGGTGCGTTTTTCGCCTTCTTCGCGTCTTGGGGCAAAGCTACGGCGCTCACCTCCTTCTTCGGATGAACGACGATCGGCCCTGTTAGGACGGTCAGCGTTAAATCTTCTTTCACCACCCTCACGACGGTCGTTGCCAAAAGAGCGGCGTTCGCCACCTCTGTTGTCATCGCGTCTGTCTGAGTTAAATGTTCTGCGCTCGCCGCCTTCGCGTCGGTCGTCTCTGCGGTCAGAGCTATAGTTGCGTCTTTCGCTGCCTTCACGACGGTCACCGAACGATCTGCGTTCTCCACCTTCTTTGCGGTCGCCGTAAGGTTTGCGCTCTCCACGGTCAGAGCCGAATGAACGGCGTTCGCCACCTTCGTTTTTATCTCTTCTGTTAAAGATTTTCTTCTCGCCGCGGTCGTTGTTTGGTCTGTCAGAATAATTTCTGCCAGTATCTCTGCGTCCTGCTCCGTCGTTGTCGCGCGCAGGTCTTTCGTTATCTCTTGCCATTGTTATTGTGTTACTCGATGCAGTATCGCTACTGTACCTTTATGTGCAGTATAATTGAATTTGTATTACTCTTGTGTGGGTTCGCTAATCTGCAATTTCGCCAATTACGTTTTCTTCGGTAGCGAAATCTTTTAGCTGTGGGAGGTCTTTAATGTGGTTGATACCGAAGTAGTCCATAAACTTCTGCGAAGTACCGTAAAGTACCGGCCTTCCTATAGTATCTGCTTTTCCTTTAATTTCGATCAGCTCTTTTTCCAGCAGTTTCTGGACGGCATAATCGCAGCCTACGCCACGTATCTGCTCCATTGCCGAACGGGTTATAGGTTGTTTGTAGGCAATAATTGCCAGCGTCTCGAGTGCAGACGCTGACAATTTTTTCTTTGATTTCTGTTTCAGGTAAACACTTACCGTATCCTGGTACTCTGGTTTGGTAAGGAACTGGTAACCGCCCCCGATCGCGTAGATCTGGAAGGCAAAACCGGTCTCGTTCAGCTGTTCATTTATAGCCTCAATACTTTCGAGCACATCACCAACAGCAATTTCCATTTGCAGCGCCTCCGTAAGGCAACGCTGAATTTCCTCTATGCTGATAGGGGATTGCGCACAGAAAACCAGTGCTTGTATATGATGCTGTAAGATATTCAAGAAGTAAAAGTTCTAGTCGTTACGCTGTAGTTTAGCTTCGATAGTATGTTGTGTGTGCGGCACGGCGCGCAGTCTCTCTTTCGGGATAAGCTTGCCAGTAACGATACAAACGCCGTAAGTACCGTTTTTAATACGGATAAGCGCATTCTCCAACTGCTGGATAAACTTCATCTGGCGGGATGCCAACTGGTTTAAGCTTTCCTTTTCGGCCGTATCAGCACCATCTTCCAATACTTTTGTAGGCGATGCGGTGTTATCTGTACCGGTATCGTTGCGGCGGCTAAGGGTTTCTTTTATAAAAGTTACCTCTTTTTTCGCGTTCGTCAGCTTCTCAAGGATGATGTTTTCGAATTCCTGTAGGTCTTCTTTCGAGTAGCGCTGTTTTTCTTCGTTCGTATTCATCGTATCGTATAAATATACTTGCTTGGGGTTCGTTTTTATAGTTGCTCTTTACTCGCCAAGTAAGCTTATAGTATAAAGCATATTTTAGTAAAATTCGTGCAAAAATAGTAGTATTATTTATTCTTTACTACCTATCCTCTCTTATTTAATGTTTTTTTAATGCACATTATCAGCGGCTTCCATTAAAATTGCACGCTTTTTAAGTATAAATACGGAGCGCATTAATGTTTAAACCTTAACTACAAAAACCGCTCCATAGCTGCACCGCAACCTTAAGGCGGGCTGCAACTATAGTTAGAAGCTTAGCATATGGATAACGGCTGCCGCAGCCTCTACTCCTTTGTTGCCGTGTTTGCCACCAGCTCTGTCCAGTGCCTGCTCCAGGTTATTGGTCGTTACCAGGCCAAAAGCTACCGGCTTGTTATACTTCAGCGATACATTGGTTAGTCCGTTTGCCACTGCGTGGTTAATGTAATCGTCGTGCTTGGTATCTCCTTTAATTACCACACCTATACAGATTACGGCATCAATCTCTTCGTGCTGCGCTAAAAACTGGGCCCCTAAGGTAAGCTCGAAACTGCCTGGCACGGTGTTGCGGAAGATGTTCTCTTTCTGAGCGCCATGCTTCAACAGTGTTTCGATAGCGCCATTGCTCAGGGCATCGGTAATGTCTTTGTGCCACTCGGCCACTACGATGCCGAATTTCTTATCAGACATATCCGCAAAAGTAGCGGTGTTGTACTCGTTCAGATTTTTTAAAGCTGTTGCCATCTTTAATTTCGTTGTTCGTTACTCGTTATTCGTTGACCGGTTTTTCAGTTCCGATAATTTCTGCTTCTTCTACAACTATAGTTTATAGTAAACTATAGTTTGAGGTCGGCTTAAAAACAGAAGCGCTTTTGCCTTATAAGTAAAGACAAAAGCGCTTTTATAGTTTATACTCGGGCGTTACCGATTAGTTTGCGCCTCCTGCAAGTGCCTCAGCACGAGCTTTGTATTTTTTAGCGTCGTTCAGTTCAGCTGCTGTTACGTAGCCTGTTACAATTTTGTCGTAAGCCTCGGCAGCTGCCTTATAGTTGTTATCAGCTTCGTAAGCGATACCAGCTTTCATGATGTACTGTGGCGAAAAGAACGGGTTAGCGTTGTGGTTAGCAGCCTTCATGTACTGGTCAGCAGCTTCTTTATTTTTACCTTGTTCTAACAGTGCATCGCCAATTAAACTATAAGCACGCGCCTGCAGCAGGTAATCATCAGACTCAAACTCTTCCAGGTGCTGCTGTGCCTCAGCAAATTTACCAGTTTTTAAAAGGGC
The DNA here is from genome assembly GCF_010119545.1 of Pontibacter fetidus. Lineage (GTDB taxonomy): Bacteria > Bacteroidota > Bacteroidia > Cytophagales > Hymenobacteraceae > Pontibacter > Pontibacter fetidus. The sequence continues at coordinate 70,617 of NZ_JAAEAA010000003.1, forward strand.
TACACCCGCGTAGAAATTAGCCAGGTTAGCAGCATCAGTTCCGCTATACTCGTCAGCTATTGCTAAAAAGCCTTTATACTGTCCGTCGCCGTTAAGGGCTTTGTTCAGCGAATCAGCTTCGAAATAGTAAGTAGCCTGGAACATAGCTTCCTGGGCTTCCTGGTTCTGGGTAGTGCGGTGGTTAAAGTATAAAAAGCCTGCTACAACTATAGCGGCAATGGCGGCAAACACACCGAGCAAAATTGATTTGTTCTTCTTTACGAAATCATCCGTGTGCGATAAACGCTCTGCTAACGCATCCGGATTCTCAACCAGCTCTTCAAACTCGCTGTGCTTATTAACTGTTTCTTTTGCCATTGGTATTAATTGAATTAGAAATTCAAAAGTAGGAATTAAAAATTGGATTTAAATCTATGTCCGGTAATTTCGGAACACCAAATTTATAATTTTTAATTCCTAATTCTAAATTATTTTAGTCCATTACGTAAGGGTAGTCCGGCTCCACGTAAATATCTGTGTATAACTCAGATGGGTCCGGGTAAGGAGATTCTTCGGCAAATTTAACGGCATCCATTACTCTTGCCTTTATTTTCTCGTCTATCTGCTCCAGTTCTTCTTCGGTAGCCCAGCCGTTCTTCAGTATAACTGCAGCAACAGCTTCTATCGAGTCGCGACCTTTGTAATCTTCCAGCTCTTCTTTGGTTCTGTACTTGGCAGGGTCCGACATAGAGTGGCCTTTGTAGCGGTAAGTTCTGAACTCAAGCAAGGTAGGTCCTTCGCCGGCACGGGCACGCTCAGCAGCCTCAGCTACAGCAGTATGCACATTCTCAACGCTCATCGCATCAACCGGGAACGATGGCATATCATACGCAGAACCCAGTTTGTAAAGATCCTGCACGTTTGATGTACGCGATACCGAAGTACCCATAGCGTAACCGTTGTTCTCAATCACAAAGATTACAGGCAGTTTCCAGCTCATGGCCATGTTAAGCGCTTCGTGGAAAGCACCCTGACGCACCGCGCCATCGCCCATGTAGCAAATGCAAAGCTTGCCTGTCTTGTTATATTTCTCGGCAAATGCCAGACCTGCGCCTAGTGGCACCTGTCCGCCAACAATACCGTGGCCACCTACAAAGTTTACTTCCTTATCAAAAATGTGCATAGAACCACCCTTGCCTTTAGAGCAACCGGTAACTTTTGCAAACATTTCGGCCATTACTGCGCCCGGGTCAGTGCCCAGGGCAAGCGGGTGTGCGTGGTCGCGGTAAGCAGTTATCCACTTATCGCCTTTTTCGAGGGCGGTTACTGCACCGGCCACACAAGCCTCCTGGCCAATGTACAGGTGGCAGAAACCTTTAATTTTTTGCTGACCATATAACTGGCCTGTTTTTTCTTCGAAGCGGCGGATGAGTTTCATGTTCTCGAACCACCACATATAGGTTTCCTTTGAAAACTTTGGCTCAGCCTGTACCTTTGCTTTCGCCGATTTCGCGCTTGCCTTTTCTTTCGTAGCCATGGTAAAAATCTAATCTGGGTTTTATCCGTTGCATGCTCAGGTATAAAAACTACCTTGCATGGTGGGCGAAAAGGCCCGGAACGGGTTTAGCTGCGAAATTAAGGAAAAAGAAATCAATTATAAACTGAATGCTCCTCGAAAATCTAAGTCTGCTGTTTTTCAAGAACTACGACGATGCCACGCTGGCTTTTTCGGAGCACATAAACTGCTTTATTGGCGACAACGGGAGCGGTAAAACCAACCTTCTGGATGCCATACATTACCTCTCGCTTACCAAAAGTGCCTTTATCAGCTCTGATGCGCAAAGTATAAAGCAGGGCGAAGACTTTTTTATGGTGAAAGGCCGGTTTATTGTTGATGACACCAAGCACACCGTGCAGGTAAGCCTGAAACAGGGCCAGAAAAAGACGGTTACGCACAACAAGGTGGTGTATGAAAAGATGAGCGAGCACATAGGCCGCTTCCCGGTGGTACTGATTTCGCCTTATGACACCGACCTGATACGCGAAGGCAGCGAAGAGCGCCGCAAGTATTTCGACAGCCTGATCTCGCAGCTGGACCATACGTACCTGGAAACGCTTATTCAATTCAACTATATTCTGAAGCAACGTAACTCGCTGCTAAAGCAGTTTGCCGAGCGCAACTACTACGACCGCGATTACCTGCACATACTTAACGAGCAGCTTGTACCGCTGGGCCAGCAACTGGCGCAGGAACGCGAAAAGTTTCTGGAAATGTTTGTGCCGGTCTTTCAGAAGCATTACCGCCACATTTCCGACAGTTCCGAAACCGTTACCTTAACCTATAAAAGTCAGCTGTTAGGTTCTGATTTTGCCCAGCAACTACTGCAGCACGAGCGCAAGGATATGGCGCTGCAACGCACAACTATAGGCCCACATAAGGATGACTTCGTGTTTTTGATGGATGGCAACCCCGTGAAGCATTTTGGCTCGCAGGGTCAGCAGAAAAGCTATGTAATTGCTCTTAAGTTGGCGCATTTTGAAGTAATGGCCGAACGCCAGCATCACAAACCCCTGCTGCTTTTAGATGACATCTTCGACCGCCTCGACGAAAAGCGCATCACCAAGCTCATGCAAATGGTAGCCGCCCATACTTTCGGCCAGATATTTTTAACCGATACCCACCTCGACAGAACCGACAAAATACTAGAAGGCCTCTCCGAAAGTATCCGTAGATTTGATGTGAAGGATGGGGTGGTTAAGGTGATTGCTGACGGTTAAATTGTTTACCTGGTAAAAAAGAATCAACAGCAGACAAAGGTTAAATGGATACACAACTAGTAGATAGAGTAGAGACTAGAAGAGCTGAAAAAATGAGTAAGCTATTTCTTTATATTGGAATAGCTCTTATCTCTATTTTAGTCTTGAAACTATACTTTGGGCAAAACAACTTTGACTCAAGAAGATTTTGGCTGGATCTTTTACCTATGCTTCTCCCAATTTACCTTATGATAGTAGGCTATAAGGGACTAAAAAAGAGAATTGGACAATTTATTGAATGGCAGAAGTCTCAAATATTTTATAGACTTGGCGAGGATTCTTTTGAACAATCTATACCAGTAAATTCAATAACGGGAATAAACATTGAATTGGAGAACATTAAGGTAATGACAACTGAGGGCGAGCATAACCTTATCATTTCGGACTTTACTAACTATGAAACTATAAAACGCATTAAAAGCAATTTTGAAGCAATGAAGCTTAACATTGGCTAATAATCTCACGCCCTTCCAGATCTGTAAACCCAAAAGAGCAGTACCAGGCCAGTTACGCATTTATAAAAGTAGCGGTAACTATAGTTCGTGCGTCTGCAAATAAGCTGAAGTATAGGGATGTTCTTTGGCTACGCCTTCTTTCATAATGTGCATTACGACCCAGCCGGCTTCTTTCAGGTAATCCGAGATGATGGCCCGATGGCAGCGCCACCACACGGCTTCGGAGCACATATAAGCGGTGCGTTTTTGCAGGGCTGTTTCGGTTAAATCGGCAATTGCCTGCTTAAAGGCTTCTGTTTCTGCATAGTCGGCATATCCACGGAAAGACTCGCTTCGCCAGACAGTATTTTTGGAGTCCGGGTTTGGTTTGCGTCGGCCACCTAACTCTGTTTCGGGCATGTAGCTAATGCCGGCTTCGGGCAAATATGTCTGCAAAGCATCAACATTAAACTGTGGATATTTCCGGGACCCGGGATACCGGCGAACATCAGCCAGCACTTCTATCTCAAATGACTTAAGTGCTGCTACAAACTCTTCAGCGCTGAGTGTAGAGTGGCCGATGGTCCAGATGATGGGGTTATTTTGTGCCATTATAGTTTAACCGATAGTTGGGTTCGTCGTCAATTTTTCTCCTTATCTTTACTTGGGCAGCAGCAGTAATAGTTACAAACATGGGCTGCCAGCTTTTAATTACTATAGAATATCCATTACGTGCGCTACTACAAGAAGAAAGAAGAGATTGCAAAGCGAAAAGCCGGCACCCAAACGATAGGCGAAAGTATAAAAGGGCTTTTGCAAGCTTACCGCCTCGAAGGCAAACTGAATGAAGTAAACCTGGTGCAGCGCTGGGAGGAGATTATGGGCAAGCCAATCGCGCTGAAAACGCAGGAACTGTACTTTAGAGACCAGAAACTTTTCGTACGCCTGACTTCTGCCCCCCTTAAGCATGAACTTAACATGAGCAAAAGCAAGGTGGTGGAACTGCTTAATCGCGCCGCCGGCCACGAAGTGGTAAAGGAAGTAGTGTTTTTATAGTCTGAACCTGAATTAATGGGGATTGGTGGGATTTGATTGATTTTGTAGAGACGCAATACTTTGCGTCTTTTTTTGTCTGAATCAGGATTTACGGGATTTATAGATTTGCAGGATGCTTAAGACGTAGCAGCGTACACATCTCCTGCTAGCGCCTTACCTACTATAAAGCAAAAACACACCCCTGCCCCTCTCAAGAGGGGAATTTCGTTTACTGGTAAATCCTGTCCATCCTTTCAAATTCCGCAAATCCTGATTCAGACAAAAAAGGGATAGCTGCCGTATACTTGGGTCAAACTATAAACTATGACCGAACCTGCTTACCGACCTGTCTCCTACTCTCGCACTACACTTACCGAGCTCATGATTCCGAGCTACGCCAACTTTGGCGGTAAAATACATGGTGGTATTCTGCTGTCGTTGATGGATAAAGTGGCATATGCCTGTGCAGCCAAGCATGCTGGTAATTACTGTGTTACGGTTACCGTAGATGGTGTTCATTTTCTGCAGCCCGTGGAGGTTCAGGAACTGGTCTCGCTGATGGCATCGGTAAATTATGTAGGCAATACATCGCTGATGGTAGGTATAAAAGTAGTGGCTGAGAATGTAAAAACCGGATTGATAAAACACACCAACACCTCTTACTTTACCATGGTGGCCAAAGGCGAAGATAACAAGCCAACCCAGGTGCCCGGCCTCCTGCTGGAAAACCATGATGATACCCGTCGTTTTTTGGAAGCTATAAAGCGCCGCGAGCTGTCGCAACGCTACCAATCCGAATTTACTGAGGCCAAAACAATACTTTCGGTAGAGCAGGAACTTTATAAACTGCAAGGCGAGCGCTGCAAGCTGGCTTACGAGCTATAGTTACCAAAAAATGCCTGCGCCAGCCAGCCTGCTCATGTTAAGCTATAGTTTGGGCTCTTTTTAAACTATAGCCTCACAAGCCAGGTAATGCTTTTCTGATATTCTTAGTTATATTTAAGGTCTACACCTATACTTATTATGACCTTAAAACTTAACCTTACCCGCTTACTGGCTTTGCTAACTATAGCCAGCTTATATTTTACAACCATACCCGCCACTTCTGCGCAAACTATAGTTCGGCAGGACGACGAAATTAAGAAGATGGTAGACGAAATTTCTGCCGCTAACCTGGAAGCGTTGGTGCGTAAACTGGCTTCTTTTGAAACCCGCCACTCCCTGAGCACCATTAAAGACAAGAAAAAAGGTGTTGGCACTGCCCGCGAATGGGTAAAATCTGAATTTGAGAAATATGCAAAGGCATCCGGAGACCGTATGACCGTGGAACTGGATAAATACCAGGTAAAAGCTAACGGGCAGCGTATTCCGGAGGATGTGGAACTGGCTAACGTAATGGCGACCCTTAAAGGCACCGACCCTAACGATGACCGCGTGCTGATCATCAGCGGGCACATGGACTCGCGCAACACCGATGTGATGGATGCAAAAGGCAAAGCGCCAGGCGCTAACGACGATGGCTCGGGGGTAGCTGCTGTGATGGAACTGGCCCGCATTATGGCTTCGCGCCAGTTTCCGGCAACTATAGTTTTTGTAGCTGTAACCGGCGAAGAGCAAGGGCTGCTGGGTGCCCGCCACCTGGCCGAAAAAGCCAAAGCCCAGAACTGGAACCTGATCGCAATGCTGAATAACGACATGATCGGAAATTCATTCTCGAATGAAACAGAGCTGCGCAACAACATGCAGGTGCGTATTTTTAGCGAAGGCATACCAGCTGTTGAGACAGAAGAACAGGCCCGCATGCGCCGCTCTACCAACCGCGAAAACGACAGCGAAAGCCGCCAGCTGGCCCGCTACATGAAAGAAACCGGCGAACGCTACGTGGACCAACTGGAAGTGAAACTGGTGTACCGCAACGACCGTTTCCTGCGTGGCGGCGACCACACGCCTTTTAGCCAGAATGGTTTCGCGGCCATACGTGTTTGCGAAATGAACGAGAACTATAACCACCAGCACCAGGACGTGCGCGTAGAAAATGGCGTGCAGTACGGCGACCTGCCCGAGTTTATAGATTATGAGTACATGCGCAAAAATGCGGCACTTAACCTGGCATCGCTTGCAAACCTGGCCTGGGCACCCTATGCCCCAACCAACGTAGGCGTAAACATCAAAAACCTGACAAACAAAACCGACCTGCAATGGGAAGCCCCTGCCAAAGGCAAGAAACCGGCTGGCTACTATGTACTGATGCGCGAAACCAGCAGTCCTGTCTGGGAAAAGAAGTTTTTTGTGAAAGACACCAAGGTTGCCCTGCCTTATTCTAAAGACAATTACTTTTTCGCCGTACAGTCCGTTGATGCCGAAGGCCACGAAAGCCTGGCGGTGTTCCCGGTGCCGGTACGCTAGCTATAGCTATGCATTAAAAAAGGCTGGTGCTATAGTTTAGCATCAGCCTTTTCTATTTTACTGCATCGGCAGGTATAAAAAAAGCAGCCATAACAGGCTGCTCTTTAAGGGTGTGGTTATATGCTTTTTATAGTTTGGATATTTTGCTTAACGTAGAAGTTTCAGCCTGTATTTTTGGAGAACCTGCATAAGCTATAGTTGACGGTCCGTTTGCATCTATAGTTAAAGTTTCGGAGGCAAATACTTTTACTTTGCTGGCGCCGCTGGCACTAACTTTAACAGCTTTAGCTTTTAGCTCGTGGGTATCAATGTTCGAGGCACCGGCCATATCCAGTTCCACTTCATCGGCACGGCCGGTCAGTGTTACTTTGCTGGCTCCACTCATATCGGCATCCAGTTTTTTCACATCCAGGGCCAGCGATACGTTGGTTCCTCCGCTCAGGTCCATTTCAAAAGTTTCAGCCTTAAACGTAGATAAACCTACCACTTTTACACCGCCACTTATTTTAAGCGCGTTTAACTGATCTACAGTAACATAGGCTTTTATACCTTTCCGGGTATTAATGCTTCCTTCGGTGTACAGGTACAGCATGCCATTTTTTACTTCTGATCTGATGTTATTCATCAGGTTTTCCTCAGCTTCAATTTTCAGCTCTTCCTGCTTGCCTTGCTTTATTTCTATGGTAAAGCCACCGCTAACTTTTATGCCGCTAAAATCAGATACTTTGCGGGTTTGGGTTTGCAGGTTGCCGTTACCTTTTATTTGCTGGGCCCATGCATCGCCACCTAGCCCTAAAATAGCGAGTAATAACAGAAACACGATAGCTGCTGTGGAGGATGTAATGTTTCTCATAGTTTTATTTTGTGAGTTATAGTTAAAGTTTGATAGCCTTATTTGCTGAACCTGCTTAAGAGATGCAGTAATTCTGGAAAGGTTGCTTTGCCTCACAAAAAAATTTCAGAATGGCTATATAAGACAAACCGGGGGCTCTGTTAATCTATAGTTCCGTGTCTTCAACCTTGGGTTTCGTGCTGTTCATCTAATTTCCGGGTTGGTGCTTGTAACCAGCCTGTTAATCTTGCATCAAATGGTTAATTTTGTAGCAGGTAAAGTTTAATGCTACTGGCTTTGTAGTTATAGTTGCTCAAGCTTTCCGGAAGGTTTTAAAGTGAACGAGTGTTGTTTGTTGTTTGCAGCGGCAGGTGCTATACGTAGTGCCTGCCGTTTTACTTTTGCGGTGGGCTATAGGGGCCTGTTTATTAACACCTGAAATACCACCACGCCAACACTATAACACAGCACATCTACCGCATCCGGAGTATAAACAGGCGAAAACAGAGGCAATATTACTTCGAAGTAAATACTGACCAACACAGCCGCTACCAAACTATACCGCAGGGGTAACACAAAATAGTTATTGCTGAAGTATAGCCGCTCTGTGGCCAGAGTTATAGTTAACACCAAGGGCATGCAAAGCAGGTCGTCGAGGTATTGGTAAAGCGGGCTTATAAAGATGTGTTGCCACTCCAGTAGCTGGTTAAGCCAGAAAAGCAGCAGGCAAGCTATAAACACCGGGTGAGCAAAGGTCCTCATTTTACACTGCTACCAACCCGATCAATAGCATCAGCGCGCCAAGTATGAGCAAAAATATTTCTGCCGGGTTCAGGCCTTTTAAACTATACCATTTTTTGGTGGGCAAAGGGGTATGGCAGCTGGTGCACACCGTAGTGCCGGCTGGCAACTGTACCCCGCACGCAGGACAGATAACAGGTAGTGGTGCTTGTGTCAACGCTAAGCTATACTTACTTTTTAGTAGTGATCTGGATAACGCCGTTTGCGCCTTCGGCCCCGTAAAGTGCCTGCGCTTCTTTGCCTTTTAAAACGGTTATGCTTTCTATCTGTTCTTCATCCAGTCCTGTTATGGCCTCGGGTTCCTGGTCATCCGTCATGTAGCCTTTCTTTACGCCATCTATTACCAGAAGCGCTTTCAGAGGGGCAGCGTTGCTGTTTGGGGTAGCTATAGTTTCCGATGGGGCATCTTCAGGTACTTTTATGTCGGGCATTTCATACTCGTTCCGGAACCTGGTATCTACTACATCGCCTTCTTTGCCTTGCTGCAACGCCCTTGCATAGCCATCTATGGCGTATAATACCTGTTGTTGCTTAGGATTCATTAAAGGCCGGTTGTGTTTCAGGTCGTCGCGCAACATTTGGTACGATACTTTTCGGAGCCGCACGTAGTCTAGCAGTACCAGTACGCGATCTTTGTCTTTGCCCTGCACATCATCTATCGTTTCCAGCATTGTTTCGCTTTCGTCCCATAGTTGTATGCCAGCCTCCAATTGGGGCACAAACTCTGCCGCTTTAGCCTCATCCCCAACCTCGGAGAGTTTATAAAGTACCTGCATGGCCTGCTCCTCGTTCTGTGCAAACTGGTCTGATGTGTAGAGGTAGCGCAATTGCCCTTTAAAAGGCAGCAACACATAAATCAGCACTACAACTATAAGCCCTGCACCAGCGGTAAGGTAATTGCCAACCAAACTATAGTTTTGCGTTATCCGGCGTCCGGAACGCCACATCAGTACAGCGCCTAGTATAATTCCTGCTATCAGGCCGCCGGCATGTGCTGCATTATCTATCCCTCCTTTCATCCCAAACAGCAGATTTATGCCTATTACAAAGCCCAGGTTGGCCAGCATTGCCTTCTTTTCCTGCCAGGTTAGTTTCTGTTCCAGGGCCATCAGTGTCAGCAACAAGCCAAACATGCCAAAAATAGCACCCGATGCCCCTACGCCTACCCGTGTGCCATCCCACCAGATACTTAAAAGGCTACCCGACAGCCCGCATAAAATATAAGCGATCAGGAACGGGATGCGACCAATAAGCTGCTCCAGTTGTTGCCCCACACTTACCAAGGCAAACATGTTAAGCGCCAGGTGTATAATGCCCGCATGTATAAATGTACTGGTAAATAAACGCCACCACTGACCCGACAAAGTATAAGGCCCATAGTTGCCACCGACAGCAAATAACTGCCCTGCCTCCGGGTCTATAAAGCTAATACCGAGCAATAGCATCACTATAAACACAAACAGATTACTATTTAATAGTATAGGTGTAATGTAGTAGCCTTGCCTTGGTACAAAAGACTGCAGCATGCCTTTCAGTTTTTCGGCGGGTGTTTTTGGTCTGTTTTCGAGCTCTATTTTAGCATCGTAAACAGCTTGCGTGTATGCTTTTATTTCTTCCAGGTCGTGGGGTAGTTGCACATCGCGGGTCTGTAGTTCGGCTATCACGGCCAGTATGATTTCGGGCTCGTATTGTTCGCGCTCGTGTAATAGCGTTACTAATTGTTCGGTAGTAAGTGGTGCTACCTGGGCGGCAAAAGGGTTTTCCATGCAAAAGGCTTATAGTATAAAGGTAAGCAAGGCACAGATAAGCACAAAATACAGGGCAAAGCAGTTTTTCCCCAGCCCCTGTTTAGCCTACAGGCCATGTTATACAGCAGCATTGAGAAAATACTGATGTAAAAAATAACGGAACTATAGATTTGCCGGACTTAAACTATAATCTACTGAGTTATGAGGTGCGCAGAAAAATAAAATTTTGGGTCGAAAAGTGGCTCAGGAAGCTGTAAAGGTACTTTTCAAAAAAAATTAAAAAAATTTCGCCTGATCTCTTGCATTTAGAAATCAAGACGCATAATTTTGCACCCGAATTGAGAGAGACGGTTTATCGGAAAGCTAATATTGAAATAAAAATTTAGAGTTCCAAATTCCTCAATGATTTTTTTCGTGCGCGATAGATTATTTTTTGTGGCACACCAGAATTAAAGTTGAAAAATACCCTTCGGGGATAAAGATAAGGTTAGTTAAAGTTAGATTAGTTTAGTTTGTTTTAAGGTGAGAGAAGGCCCCAGTCATTTTGACGGGGCTTTTCTCATTTTAGGGGGTTTATAGTTTCGCGTTTAGATTAAAACACTTGTAACAGGGTAAACATAATCGGTTATAGTTGGTACTACCTATAGATGAAATTATTCAGAGACAGACCTGCTACTAAACCCAAGGCAGCCGACGATAAAAAGAGTTTTAAAGAACAGGTAGGCGCGCTGAAAAACCTGCCGAAGTTTTTCCGGTTGATCTGGGAGACCAGCCCCGCCATGACCATTGGTAACTTGGTGCTACGCCTAGTAAAATCAACGTTGCCACTCTCGATGCTATATGTTGGCAAGCTGATTATAGATGAAGTTATCAGGTTAATTGATGTAACCGGCGACCGCGACCTGAACTATTTGTGGCTATTGGTAGCTGCAGAATTGGGTTTGGCTATCGTTTCGGACCTCATAAACCGCGGCATTACCTTACTGGATAGTTTACTGGGTGATCTATTCTCTAACAAAACATCTATACAACTGATAGAACATGCCGCTACCCTGGACCTGACGCAGTTTGAAGACGCTACTTTTTACGATAAACTGGAACGGGCTCGCCGCCAAACGGTAACGCGCGTGGTACTTATGTCGCAGGTGTTGTCGCAGTTGCAGGATATAGTTACGATTGGTTTCCTGGCCGTTGGTTTGGTTGCGTTTAATCCATGGCTTATAGTTATACTTCTGATAGCGGTTATTCCTTCGTTCCTGGGCGAAACACATTTTAACGAGCGCACTTACTCTCTTTCCCGCTCCTGGACACCCGAGCGCCGCGAACTGGACTACCTACGCTACATTGGTGCTTCCGACGAAACAGCCAAAGAGATTAAAACCTTTAACTTGTCTGGTTTCCTGGCCGAGCGCTTCAAACTGTTATCTGATAAATATTACCTGCTCAACAAGAGCCTGATCATAAAACGAGCAGTGTGGGGTATTGCTTTGTCGGCGCTGGGTACGCTGGCTTATTACGGAGCGTATGTGTTTATACTTGCCCAAACTGTTACAGGAGCTATTACAGTGGGTAGCCTTACTTTTCTGGCAGGCTCGTTTAGTAACATGCGTGGGCTGTTGCAAGGCATTATGATGCGTTTCTCTCAAATTGCTGAGAGTGCTTTATACTTACAGGATCTGTTCGATTTCCTAGAGCTGAAACCCCAGATAACGCCGCCAACTAACCCGCTACCTGTTCCGAGACCAATACAGCAGGGTTTTACATTCGAGCAGGTTGGCTTTAAGTACCAGAATAGCGAACGATGGGCAGTAAGAAATTTGAGCTTCCATCTCAGGGCCGGCGAAAAACTGGCGTTGGTGGGCGAGAATGGTGCCGGTAAAACAACGTTGGTAAAGCTGTTAGCCAGGTTATATGAACCCACCGAAGGCAGGATACTACTAGATGGCGTGGATTTGCGCGAGTACGACCTGAACGACCTGCGCCACCAGGTAGGCATCATTTTCCAGGATTATGTGCGTTTCCAGATGTCGGCTTCTGATAACATTGCCATTGGCCAGATCAGTAACATCCGAGACACAGAGCGCATACAAGGTTCGGCACAAAAAAGCCTGGCCGACCCGGTTATTCAGCGGCTGCCCGATAAGTATGACCAGGTGCTGGGTAAGCGCTTTAACAAAGGGGTAGAATTATCGGGGGGCGAGTGGCAAAAAGTAGCTTTGGCCCGGGCTTACATGCGCGATGCGCAGCTGCTGATACTGGATGAGCCAACCTCTGCCCTTGATGCCCGCGCCGAACACGAAGTATTTATACGTTTCTCGGAACTTATCGCCGGTAAAACGGCAGTGCTTATTTCCCACCGCTTCTCTACGGTGCGTATGGCCGACCGAATCTTGTTTTTAGAGCAAGGCCAGCTAAAAGAGTTAGGCTCTCATGAAGAACTACTGGCACAAAATGGCAAATACGCAGAGCTGTTTAAACTTCAGGCAAAAGGGTATCTATAGTTGTTAATTGCCGGATTGTTTGCGGTCGGGTACTGGGGATTTTGGATCCTGCACACGCTTCTTAAACCTATAAATCCTGATACAAACAAAAAAGACGCAAGGTGTTGCGTCTCTACCGGGTCAATCTTAATGTCTACTAAACTATAAGATCTAACTGATCAGCAATCAACTACTAACTATAACTCCACGTGGAACATACTATAGGGCTTAGGTTATAAAGGGAGTAGTTACCTGGTTAAGCCAGGCTTCTGCTTCCTGGCAGTTGGCAAAGTTACGGAAAGGCAGCGATGAGTTATTTGTAAACGAATTTGCCTGGAGGTTAGCTATTTTATCGGACGGAAGGACGTTGGCTACCTGTTTTACACCGGCGTCAATAACCATTTTCTGAGCAGCCATATGCAGTTCATTTAACTCTTGCGGATGAGTTATCATCGAGGTCATATCCGTCAGAATAGTAAAGCCCGAAGTAGAAAGGCTTACACATTTCTCCCAATCTGATATAAAAGATGAAACAGCTTCCTTGTTCTTCCAGAAACCATGAATGGTAAAGTAAATACGGTTTTTTGCTTTGTCTATTTTAAGGTCATAGTAAGAATTCTGCGCAATTTGTTCGCAATTATTTACATGGGTGCTATGCATATTGGCGCTGTACATTAACTACCTTTTACGGTTTTACTACAGTTGCGCTTTATACTATACAAAGTTTAAGTTGAGCTGTTATAACTTTTTACTACCTCCAGCATAACTTCCGGGTAATCTGTTATTAGGCCGTTTACTCCATAAGTTAACAGCCGCTGCGCTGTTTTAGGTTCGTTAACAGTCCATACAAAGCAGTAAATGTTATGCTCTTTCAATAGTTTTATCAAGGAAGCATTTACCAAACTATAGTTTGGGTTGTAAGCATACGGCGTAAATCCGAGTTGTTGCAGGCGTTTTTCCGGAGGAGTTTCATCTTCGGTAAGCAGGCCAAGTTTTATAGTTGGCTTAAGGCGGTGCAGCACTTGCAGGGGTCGCACGTCGAACGACTGCACCATTACACTTTCCTCCAGGTTATGGGCTGCCAGCACTTTTAGCAGCAACTTCACAAAAACTTCCGGTTCCGGGTGGTACAGGTTATCCCCTGCTATAGTTGATTTGATCTCGATGTTAAAGTAAGGTATGGCTATGCTTTTATTTTTGCAGAAAGTGTGCACAGCTTCTATAGCTTCAGATAACAGTGGCTTATAGGCTGGTTGGTTTTGCTGGCCCGGGAAACGCGGATGTGGCTTTGAGCCGCAATCGTATTGTTTTATAGTTTGGTAGGGCAGTTTATAGATGTTAAGCTGGCATTCTTCTTCCGGAATTATAGTTGCGTTGTTGGGTTTAAGGCAATATTCGGAGGCAAACCACGGCTCATGCGACACCAGTACCTGTGCATCTCCTGTTATTACTACATCCATTTCCAGGGCATCTACGCCAAGTTCGGCAGCTTTCAGAAAAGCAGGTATAGTGTTTTCAGGTAAAATGCCACGGCAACCCCTGTGCCCGTGCACCTGTTTCCCGGCCATGTTTATAGTTAGTAGCTAATTGTGCTGCTGATAATGTGCACCGTCCCGTTCTTTAAGGCGATGTCTGGTTTGGAGATGCTTACCCCATTGACCAAGGTACTTTTTTTACGGCAGATGGTAATGGTTTCACCGTTCAGGGCTTCCAGTTTAGCGCCATCTTTCAGGTCTTTTTCGGTATAGTTTCCTTTCACTAAATGGCCAGCCATTATAGTCCTAATCTTATCTGCAGGTTCGTTTTGCAATGCTTTCAGGTCTGCTTCGGGTGGGGCAAACAGCGTGTAAGGCGAGTCGCCGGAAAGTGCCGGAATTAAACCTGCCGTAGTTAAAAGGTTTACCAGAACGGGCCTGTCTTTCATGATGTACTCAATCATGGTTGAACGGGTAGTTTCGACGGAAGCTACGGTCTGAGCCTGTACGTTTATGTTCGTAAACAGAAATACAGACAGGGTGAATGCAAGTATAAAATTAGAGGGGCGCATACGTGTAAGCGTTTGTTTTCAAACACTTATACGTGCAATCTTTAGTTAAGTAGGATGTTAACTATAAAAGCGCCCTTAAAATGGTAAACGCCAGCTGGCAATCTGCTCTATAAACATAGGCCCAGCCTGCGGAACTATAGCCAGACTAACTATAAAACCATACACTGCGCCGTAAAAGTGGGCATCGTGGTTTATATTATCGCCCATGCGCTTACCCGAAAAGTACGAATACATCAGGTACAAAATACCAAGTATAAACCCAGGAATACAAAGCACTGCATACAGGCAAATATCATTTGTAGGGTAAAACAGGATACTGGAGAAAACCACCGAAGCCACACCACCCGATGCCCCCAAAGCACGATAGCCCGGATCATTTCTATGTTTAATGTATGTAGGAATATCCGAGACTATGATACCGCCAATATAGATCAGCAGGAAAATAAGTACCCCCGGCACCTCGCCAAAACCGGCTTTAAAAGTATACTCCACGTTTGTTCCGAAAAAGTATAGCGTAAACATGTTAAAGAACAGGTGCGAAAAATCGGCGTGCAAAAAACCTGACGTAATAAAGCGGTGCCACGAGTTATCGCGGTTAACGGTGTAAGGGTAAAATATCCATTTCTCCATCAGGCTATGGTTGCTGAAGGCATACCACGAGATTCCGACAGTTATGATGATCAATATAAGGGTAACGCTCATTTTTAGAGTTCGAAAGTTTGGAAGTTAGAGAGTTAGAGAAGTAAGAGTTAGAAAAGTGTAAGTTAAAAAGTTAGAAAGTTGAGTGTATGTAGAGACGCAATACTTTGCGTCTTTTTACTTTAGAAGATAAACTATAGCTTTAAATTTTATCTATTCAAACTATAGCTGAACAACAATTTAACAATATAACAATTAACAATTTAACTATCCCGCTCCATTAACTGAAATGCCAGGCCACGTATAGTTGCTTTTCGCTTGTCTGGCAAGGCAATAGCATCTAAGTGGCGCAGGGCTTCCTTAAAGTACAGGTCTATCTGTTGCTCGGTCTGCTGACGGATATTTAGCTCGTCATAAATCCTGGTAATAGCCTGAACTTTGGCTCCAGCTATAGTTTCCTCGGTCTTATCGCGCCAGCTAACTATAGTTTGTAGTTGCTCTGGGTTGGCCTGCTCCAAGGCTGTCAGCATCAGGAAAGTCTTTTTATCGGAAAGGATGTCTCCCCCGACCTGCTTGCCAAACTTGTCTTTATCGCCAAACACATCCAGCAGGTCGTCGCGCAACTGAAAGGCAATGCCAATGTTATCGCCAAAGGCTTTTAAGTGCTCAGCATCCGCATCGGGTGCACCCTGAAGTATAGCGCCCAGCTCTAAGCTAAAGCCCAGCAAAACTGCTGTCTTCAACGTGATCATCTGGATATACTCTGGTATACTTACCTCGGTGCGCTGCTCAAAATTCATATCCAGTTGCTGGCCTTCGCAAACTTCGGCTGCGGTTTTACTGAACAGTTCCAGCACTTTTGCCAGCTTGTCCGGCTCTACCTGCATCATCAGTTGGTAAGCACGTACAAGCATCACATCACCACTCAAAATGGCGATGTTAGCGTTCCATTTTTCGTGCACAGTTTTCTGACCACGACGCAACGGCGCTTTGTCCATGATGTCGTCGTGCATAAGCGTGAAGTTGTGGAAAACCTCTACACCCGCAGCAGGCAAAAGTGCCTTTTCGATATCATCATCGAACATTTTAGCAGACAAAAGCACCAGCATAGGCCGGATACGTTTGCCGCCCAGCGCCATTATATAGCGGATGGGTTCATATAGTTCTGATGGTTGCTCGCCGTAGCGAAGCGTACTCAACGTATGGTTTAACTTTTCAGTCAGGATGTTGATATCCACGAGGCGCTTAATGAGTTTTGAGTGTTTCTACCAGTTCCAGATCGATGGTACGGTCGTTCAGGTTGGCGCTTACAACTTCTACCAGCACTTCGTCGCCAAACGAAATAATACGCTTGCTCTGGCGACCAATAATGCGGTAGTTGTTCGCATCCAGTTCATAGTAGTCGTCGTTCAGACTCGACAGGCGTACCATACCTTCGCACTTATTCTCTTCGATCTCCACAAATATACCCCATTCTGTAACACCAGACACAATTCCTTTGTATTGATTGCCAATCGTGTCCTTCATAAATTCTACCTGCTTGTACTTAATAGAGGCACGCTCGGCATCAGCAGCACGTTTCTCCATTTCAGAAGAGTGCTGGCATTTTGCTTCGTATTCATCTTTTTCCGTCGATGGGCCACCATCCAGGTAATGTTGCAGCAGGCGGTGCGCCATCATATCAGGGTAGCGGCGGATAGGCGATGTAAAGTGCGAGTAATGCGCAAACGCCAGACCAAAGTGGCCTTCCGGTTCGGTGCTATACTTTGCCTTCGCCATGGTACGGATAGCCAGGTTTTGCAGAACGTTCTGTTCTGGTTTGCCCTCGGTCTCTTCAGCCAGGTTGTTCAGTTCTGAAGATATGTTGCCATCCGGGTCTACTTTATAGCCAAACTTGCGGGCAAAAATCGAGAAGGTGCTTAGCTTATCCGGGTCAGGGGCGCCGTGCGTACGGTAAACCATAGTCGGGTGCTTTTTGCCTTTACCCAGGTTATACACAAACTCCGCTACCTTTTTATTAGCCAGCAGCATGAATTCCTCGATCAGTTTGTGAGCATCCTTGCGCTCTTTTACATAAATGTAAAGCGGCTTGCCATTATCATCCAGCTTAAATTTAACTTCTGTAGTTTCAAAGCTGATGGCACCATTCTTAAAGCGCTTGTCTTTTAATTTTTTGGCAATGCCGTTCAAGATGTTGATCTCTTCTGCAAAGTCTCCTTCGCCGGTTTCGATACGTTCCTGGGCCTCTTCGTAGGCAAAGCGGCGGTCAGAGTAAATTACCGTGCGGCCAAACCATTCGCTGTATAGTTTACCATTATCATCCAACTCAAAAACTGCCGAAAATGTCAGCTTCTCTTCGTTAGGTCGCAGTGAGCAAAGGCCGTTTGAGAGGCGCTCAGGCAACATTGGCACTGTTCTATCCACAAGGTAAACCGACGTGGCTCTGTGGAAAGCTTCTTTCTCCAGTATAGTTTTAGGCGTTACATAATGCGTCACATCGGCAATATGCACCCCTATCTCCCAGTTACCGTTCTCGAGTTTTTGTATCGATAAGGCATCGTCAAAATCCTTGGCATCGGCTGGGTCAATAGTAAAGGTGGTTACATCCCGGAAGTCGCGGCGCTTGTTAATCTCTTCCTGTGTAATCTTATCTGATATCTCATTCGCCTCTTCTTCTACAGTCTCCGGAAACTCGAATGGCAAACCAAACTCAGCCATAATGGAATGGATCTCGGCTTCGTGCTCGCCAGCAGGACCAAACACGCGGGTTACTTCACCTGTCGGGTTTTTGCCCGGTTTATCAGGCCACTCGGTAATCTTCACCAGCACCTTGTCGCCATTATTAGCGCCATTCAGGCCGCGTTCGCCTACAAAAATATCGAAGTATAGTTTCTTGAAATCCGGAACTACAAAACCGAAGTTTTTAGACAATTGTATAATACCTACCAGCTCTTCGCGGCGGCGTTCCAGTATCTCCACAACTATACCTTCGGCACGGCCTCCTTCGTATGTTGGCAGTACTTCTACTTTCACCAGGTCTCCATCCATGGCATAGTTCAGGTGTTCTCTAAATACGCGCACATCATCCTCGGTCTGTTCCGACACAATGTAGGCGTACTTGTTATTTGCCATATCTACCCTGCCGGTAATAATTTCTACCTTCAGGTTAAGCGTATACCTGTCTTCGTCTACCAATATGCGGCTCTCACGCTGTAGCACTGCCAGCATATCGCTTACCAGTTCGCGGCCTTTCTTATCTACCACCCCTAAGCGGCGGTATATCTGGCGCAATGTAAATTCTGTATCCGGATTTCTAGAGAACAGCTCCAGCACCATGCCTTTAGCTGATCTGTCGCGGCCGCCTTCTCTGCGGCCCGATCCTTCTCTTCTGTCACCTGATCTGCGGCTGCCGCCACCTGTTGTTTCTCTTTTAGATGAGCTTCCGCGTGTAGCCTCTTCTCTTCTGGATGATGACTCGCCACGGCGGGAACCACCTTTGTCGCTGCGGCCTTTTCCTCTGCCGCCAGTGTTATCTCTTTTACTTCTCATGTTTTATTTTGTTGGTATACAGCTTCTTTGGCTGCATCCGGTATTTTTTAGCCTTTATAGTTTTGATACTATACGCCACATATGGTGGTTTGGCTAATCTATAGTTGCAATTATGGGGTAATTTATAGATAAAGCGCTATATAATGTACTTTGTTTGAAATTAAGTTAGTGTTATGGTTGGTGTTGGAGGGAAGTTAGTTGTTCTATAGTCGCCTATTTGTCATGTCGAGCGCAGTCGAGACATCTTATGTGTCCTATAGTTAACTTCTATTGTCATTTCGAGTGTAACGAGAAATCTATCTCAACCTATAGTTATTTCTTTGTCATCCTGAGCGAAGTCGAAGGATCTTATCCAGCCCATAGCTAACGATAATTACTACTTGCCACAAGCAGTTCGTGCTATAGTTACTACCTATCCTGGGAGCTCTACTAGCTTATCGTTTCAATCCAGCTTTGGTGCGCTCACGGCCGCGGGGCCCCGTCTTCGGGCATCGCGCGGTGTACATTTCTTTTGCTCCTGCGTCACAATACCTGACGGCACCAGAAATCTACAAGGCGCTCAACCCAAAGACTGTGATCTTTCGATAGCTAACCTATAGTTTGAGCTATGGCTATAGTTGCATTGCCTTTTCGTGGTAGTAGTTTCTTAGGGCAGGCTGCGCCTGCCTGCTCGTGGGCTTTAACTATAGCACTTAGCCTCAACTATAGAACGATACCCAAACTATAAATTGGCATAAGTTCTCCCTCTCCTGTTTTTAGGAGAGGGCTGGGTTGAGGTAAAAATTCCCCGCTTTAGACTACCGAGAAGCGGTTTCGAAAGTAGCGAGCGTAGCTCTGAGGGGTTAGGGGTGGTTTAATAATCGTAACGATAAAACTATAACTCCAACCATACCAATAGCATTCATCCTGAAAATCCTGATTCAGACAATTGTTTGTCCCTTTTGGCTCAGTTAAGTTACAAACTCAACCTTATAGTTAGATTCGGGGTGCAAACTCGCGCCAGCGAAATGCTCAACTATACTAACTATAGGACTATGGCTCCAACTATAGCAAAGTGCTAATCCTGAAAGTCTATTAAATTCCTCTTAATCACTGGTCCTATAACTGTCCCGCTTTCATCATCTCACGTTTCTGCTGGGCTTGCATTATATCCTCCACTTCGCCTTTCGGGATAGCGTTGATAAGGGTGCGGGTGTATTCTTCTTTTGGATTCAGGTATAGTTGCTGCGGCGTGCCGCTTTCCACGATCTGACCTTTACTCATTACCAGGATACGGTCTGACATATACTTTGCCACCGACAAATCGTGCGTAATGAAAATGTAGGTCATCTGGAACTCGTGCTTCAGCTTGTTAAGCAAATTTAGCACCTGCGCCTGCACCGATACATCCAACGCCGACACAGACTCGTCGCAGATAATGCATTTTGGCTGCAGTGCCAATGCTCTGGCTATGCTTATACGCTGCCGCTGCCCGCCTGAAAATTCGTGTGGATAACGTTGGAAGTGCTCAGCCGTAAGTCCTACCTTTTCAAGCAGTTCCATAGTTTTGGCGCGGCGTTCTTTATCGTTGGCGTATAGTTTATGCACACGCATCGGCTCCATAATAGCATCGCCCACGGTGTGCATCGGGTTCAGCGACGCATACGGGTCCTGGAAGATCATCTGGAAATCGCGGCGGCTTTTGCGAAGTTCTTCTGAACTGAGTTGGGCTATATCGCGGCCATTAAAAATAATGCTGCCTTCGGTTGGCTCTACCAATCGGAGCAGCGCCCGGCCCAGCGTAGTTTTTCCACATCCCGATTCACCTACCAAGCCTATCGTTTCACCAGGATTGACTGTAAAGCTTACGCCATCTACAGCTTTTACATAATCGGTAGTTCTGCCAAAGAAGCCTTTTTTGATCGGGAAATATACTTTCAGGTTCTCTACTTTCAGTAAGGGTGGCTTCTGCTTGTTCTCTTGCTGATGCTTTATATCGGTAACGGTGCCTACATAGTTATTCACTACATCTACCAGCGATGGCTCCACAACTTCTTTCTTCCGCTCGATGATGTTCCCGTCCTCATCCTCCAGCATAAAATCCGACACTGTTGGAAGTATAGATTGCGGTTTGGCAGAGAGTTTTGGTCGGCAGGCCAGTAAGCCTTTGGTGTAAGGGTGTTGCGGATTGGTGAAGATATCGAGCACTTTGCCCTGCTCTACCAGCTTGCCTTTATACATTACCAGAATACGGTCAGCAATTTCGGCAACTACGCCTAAGTCGTGGGTGATGAACAGAACGGCTGTATTTTCTTTTACCCTGAGTTCGTCTATTAATTGTAGCATGCGTGCCTGCACCGTTACATCCAGCGCGGTGGTTGGTTCATCGGCAATCAGTATACTGGGCTCACAGGCCATAGCCATGGCTATCATCACGCGCTGCTTTTGTCCACCCGAAATTTCATGTGGATAAGCGTTGTATATTTTTTCCGGCCGTGGCAGTTTTGCTTTCTCGAAAAGGGCTATAGTTCGCTCTCTGGCCTCTTTTTCTGAAATATCTTTGTGTAGCAGAAGTACCTCCGCCACTTGTTTTCCACAGGTATAAACCGGGTTCAGCGACGACATCGGCTCCTGGAAGATCATTGAAATATCGTTGCCGCGTATCTGCTGCATCTGCTTTTCAGACAACTGAAATAAGTCTACTTCCCCAAACTTCTCTGACTGAAAAATGGCGGTGCCCCCTGCTATTCTGCCCGGCGGTGTGTTAATCAGCCGCATTACCGAAAGCGACGTAACCGATTTACCTGAACCTGACTCTCCAACTATTGCCACCGTCTCGCCCGGGTATATCTCAAACGATACCTTATCCACAGCTTTGGTTGTGCCGCGGTGCGTAGAGAATACAGTTTCTAAATCAGTGACTTTAAGTATGGGAGTTGCCAAGGTAATTCGGATTAATGGTATTAGTAAAAATAAGTTTTTTGCTTTTGAATAAGAAAGATAACGATACAATCTGTAAATTTTAACTATAGTTGCAGACTACAACCCCAACTATAATTCTGCATTCCTATTACTTACGCTCCTGTTCTACTAATTATAGTTAACTAATGAGAAAAGCATTGCTGCCATTCCTGGTCATCCTTAGTCTGGGTTTAAACAGTTGTAAAGATGAATCTGCTGAACCTGCTCAAGATAGTACCTTATACTTTCCACCCAATAACTCTTCTGTCTGGGAAACTGCTACTATACAGGAATTAGGCTGGAATGCAGCTGCCGTACCTCCGTTACTGGACTATCTGGAAAACAACAATACCCGCGCCTTTATACTTTTAAAGGACGGCAAAATTGTAATGGAACATTATTTCGGCAAGTCTGCCAATGGCACGCCTTTTACAACTACAAGCAACTGGTACTGGGCCTCTGCGGGTAAAACTTTAACAGCCTTTATGGTTGGCAAAGCTCAGGAAGACGGCCTATTAACTATACAGGATAAGACTTCTACCTATCTTGGGAACGGCTGGTCCAGTTTATCGACTGCCCAGGAAGATAAGATTACTTTACGCCACCAACTCACCATGACCACCGGCCTTAACGACGGCGTACCTGATAATCATTGTTCAGATCCTGGCTGTTTAACTTATCTTGCCCCGGCCGGTACACGTTGGGCTTACCACAACGGCCCGTACAATCTTCTAACTGACGTTGTTGCAGCGGCTGCAGGTAAAACGTTCAACAGTTATTTTGACAGCCAGCTAAAAAACAAAACAGGCATGGATGGCAGCTGGACCACTATAGGAAATGACTATGTGTATATAAGTACTGCCCGCTCTATGGCCAGATTCGGGTTGCTTATGCTTAACAAAGGCAAATGGGGCACTACCACTGTTTTAAATGATCAGGCTTATATAACGGCCATGTTATCACCTTCACAAAACCTGAACCAGTCGTATGGATACCTATGGTGGTTAAATGGCAAAGCTTCTTACATGTTACCAACGCTTCAGCGCACTTTCTCCGGAAGTATTGCCCCGGACGCTCCTACCGATATGGTGGCAGCTATTGGTAAAAACGGCCAGTTAATAAATATTGTGCCGAGCCAAAATCTGGTCCTGATCAGGATGGGCGAAAACCCGGATAACGCTGATGTATCGCTTGAATTTCAGAATGAACTCTGGAAAAAGATTAACCCAATAATCCAGTAAGCGGATATAACTATAAGGATCCTGGCTACTCTACCGTAACGTTTAGCTGTTTGCCCCTGAACGTATAAGCGTTAATTAAGCCGACACCTTCTTTAATGTAGATACCTTCTACAAAATCCAGCGGATATTTATCAGACCTTGGTTCATGCGCCTCTACATGAGGTTCCTTTATATATAGATGGTATACATTTGCATGCGAAACACCATTTAAAGTTACAGTTGGCAAAAACTCCTGCATGTAGGTTATTCTGTCAATAGCGGAAGTGGCAGCATCTGAGAAAATGAAAATGCATTTGGCAGAAAAACTGTTAATGGTTGTCGTTCCATAAGGTACAGGTTCAGGGTATATGTTGTTATACCCCATTTCAAATTCTATCACATCATCCACAGGATTTTTGTCCTGAATCGTATTGTACTGCTCCGGAAGCACATCTTTTCTATAGTTTATTCTAATGCTAAAGTGCTTCTCACCTGCTACCTGACTAGTGTATACTTTTTTGCCAGCGGTGTAATACTCTTTGCAAGAGTTAAGGTCGAACTTGCCCGAGTAGTTCGTTTTACCAGCTGGTATAATTACCTCCGTATTTTCTTCAGCATACTTCATCTGTAGCTTGCCGGTGTCTGAAGTTAGGTAGTAATTTTTTCCTGGTGCCGGCTGAGATGGCAAAAAGGTAGTAAGCTCGTTGGTAAATTCGAGTTTGCCCAGGTTTACATCCTCGCAATTATCGCAGGAATATAGGCTTAGCGCTAAAAAGACGGCTGCTAAAAGTTTAGGGAGTTTCATATTATAGTCAGAGAAACTGTTACTCACAAAAAAGTACGAAATATAAGCGGATGTTTTCTAATTGTAATGCTGCTATAGTTTGATATTTTAAAAGCATAAAAGCTCTCAAAATTGCAGAGGCTGCTATAGCAAAAAGGGACTGCTCCACATGGAACAGCCCCTTTTGTATAGTTTATACTTTGGCTTAAAAACCTTGTTGTTGTACAGTTTTATGATCCTGCTCATGGTGTTCTCCAAAAAAGCGCTTTTGGTTGAACAAGATCAGTAACACACCGATAAAGATGGCGGCATCGGCTACGTTAAAAATTGGCCATAGCGACATTGGCTTACCGCCAAGTAGAGGTACCCAGTGTGGTATAATACCTTCCCATATATCCAGGTAAAACATATCGATCACCTGCCCATGAAACCATGGTGTAGATGAACCATAAAGCGCGTTATCAAACCAAACACCATAGAATGTACTGTCTACCAGGTTACCAACGGCGCCGCCAAGTATAAGGGCAATACACCAGATCAACCCTTTTGGCGCGTTATGCTTTATCAGGTAGTATAAGTAATAGCCGATACCAAACATGGCCACTAAACGGAACAATGTCAGCATCAGTTTACCATAATCAGAGCCCAACTCTACACCAAAAGCCATACCCGGGTTAAGAGTGTAGTGCAGCTTAAAGAAGTCGCCGATAACATGTATTTCGCCAGGCAGGCCCATTTCCATGTTGTAATGCACGATCAGCTTTACGGCCTGGTCAATCAGGATCACTACAAGGCTGAGCAGGTAAAATTTCCAGTATTTCATGTGTGTAAAGTAAGCAGCGCTGTCGGGTTATAGTTTATCAGCTACTGCAAGTATACTTAATAATAAGAAACGCACCCATCGGTATTAGACAGACGGGTGCGTTTATAGTTTAAACTGTTATAGCTTCGGTACGAATCTGCATATAGATCTGGTACTCGTCCATTTCCAGCAGCGTACCGTCAGCCAGGCCATCCACAATCTCCAGGCTCAGGGCCTGCGTTTCAGTGCAGATATAGTCCTTGAAATTCTCCACGGCAGCATTTACTTCCGGTGCCGATGGCTGCATCAGGATATGGATCTTGTCCTGTACTTCCAGGTTGGAGTCCTTGCGCAGGTTCTGGATACGATTAACCAAGTCGCGCGCAATACCTTCCTGCTTTAATTCTTCAGTTATAGTTATATCCAGAGCAACTGTCAGTTTACCTTCGCTGGCTACCAACCAACCTGGTATATCTTCTGAAGAGATCTCCACATCGTCTGGTGTCAGCACGGCAGTTTCATCATCAGCTATCAGTACTTCAAAACCACCTTCACGTTCCAATCTAGCAATGTCGTCCTGGTTCATTTGCTGCACGGCAGCGGCTACCAGTTTCATCTTAGGTCCGAATACCTGGCCCAGCTTCTTAAAGTTAGGTTTGATCTTCTTCACCAAAATTCCGGAAGTATCATCGATATACTCGATGTGCTTCACGTTCACTTCGCTCATGATCAGGTCTTCCACCGCCTGTATCTGGTGCTTGATGTGCTCGCTTAGAACAGGTATAAGCACACGCTGCAACGGCTGGCGTACTTTTATCATGTGCTTCTTGCGCAGCGAGTGTACCAGCGATGATACTGTTTGTGCCAGCGCCATACGCTCTTCCAGGTCTTCGTTTATAGCAGTGTGCTCCACTTCAGGGTAATAAGCCAGGTGCACCGACTCTACCTTGTTTTTACCACTCACGCTGTTCAGGTCACGGAACAATTGTTCGGTGTAGAACGGCGCGATAGGCGAAGCAAGCTTAGCTATAGTTTCCAGGCAGGTATAAAGTGTCTGGTAAGCGGCAATCTTATCTTCGTTGTACTCGCCTTTCCAGAAACGTTTGCGGTTCAGGCGCACGTACCAGTTACTTAGGTCATCTGTCACGAAATCCTGAATAGCACGGGCAGCCTTAGTTGGATCGTAGTCGTCAAAATAAGTATCTACGTCCTGCACCAGTGTATTAAGTTTCGAGATGATCCAGCGATCACTCTCCGTTCTTCTTTCCAACGGCACATCGGCTTCGGCATACGTGAAGTTATCCAGGTTAGCGTACAGCGCGAAGAAAGAGTATGTATTCTGCAGCGTTCCGAAGAAGCGGCGTTGTGTTTCCACTACACCATCTGCATTAAACTTCAGGTTATCCCAAGGCGGCGCATTCGCGATCATGTACCAACGCACCGCATCCGGGCCATAGGTACCGATCATATCAAACGGATCGATGGCGTTGCCTAGGCGCTTGCTCATCTTGTTTCCGTTCTTATCCAGCACCAGTCCGTTTGCGATCACGTTCTTGTAAGCCACACTGTCTTCCAGCATTACAGCCAGCGCGTGCAGCGTAAAGAACCAGCCACGTGTCTGGTCAACACCTTCGGCAATGTAATCTGCCGGGAAGTTCTGCTCAAAAATGTCTTTGTTCTCCAGCGGGTAGTGCCACTGTGCATAAGGCATTGCACCAGAGTCAAACCAAACGTCGATAAGGTCTGGCTCTCTGTACATTGGCTTACCAGATGGGCTTACCAACACGATGTTATCCACGTAAGGGCGGTGCAGGTCGTTTATCTCAACAGCCGCATCCATGAAGCCTTTATCCACAGCATGATCGATCTGCTCGCTCAGCTCATGTATAGAGCCAATGCAGATTTCTTCTTCTCCGTCTTCCGTTCTCCAGATAGGCAGCGGCGTACCCCAGTAGCGCGAGCGCGACAGGTTCCAGTCTACCAGGTTCTCAAGCCAGTTACCGAAACGGCCTGTACCCGTAGATTCCGGTTTCCAGTTGATCGTCTTGTTCAGCTCGATCATTCTTTCCTTAACGGCAGTAGTTTTGATGAACCAGCTATCCAGCGGATAATAAAGTACCGGCTTATCGGTTCTCCAGCAGTGCGGGTAAGTATGCTCGTATTTCTCTACTTTAAAGGCTTTGCCTTCTTCTTTTAGTTTGATAGCGATGAGTACGTCGGTTGGCTTATAGTCCGGGGCAGACTCATCCTGACCGTCGTAGTTCTTCACGTACATGCCGGCAAAGTCGGTAACTTCTTTTACGAAGCGACCTTGCTTGTCAACTAACGGCATTGGCTTGCCATTCTCGTCCATTACCAGCAGCGCTGGTATGTCGTTCTGAGCGGCCACTCTAAAGTCGTCGGCACCGAACGTTGGCGAGATATGCACGATACCGGTACCATCCTCGGTAGTCACGAAATCACCAACCACTACTCTGAAGGCAGGCTTATCAGGTTGCACGTAAGGCATCAGCTGGTGATACTCTACTCCTGCCAGGTCTGCACCCACAAACTCTTCTACCACTTTAAACGGCACCAGTTTATCACCCGGCTTATAGTCTTCCAGGGCAATGTCTTTGGCTTTCTCGTTGAAGTAGCGGCTTACCAGGTCTTTGGCAAGTATAACTGAAATTGGCGCGTAAGTATACGGGTTATAGGTTTTTACCTTCACATACTTTATACCTTTCCCAACCGCCAACGCGGTGTTAGCCGGAAGCGTCCAGGGCGTAGTTGTCCAGGCAAGGAAGTATACATGTTCGTCTTCGTTATCGAACAGGAACATGTTGCGGGTGATCTTCTTGAGTTCGAACTGCGCTACGATGGTCGTATCTTTCACCATCTGGTAGCAGCCCGGCTGGTTCAACTCGTGCGAACTAAGACCTGTACCTGCTCCCGGCGAGTATGGCTGTATAGTATAACCTTTGTATAGGTAGCCTTTGTCGTACAGGCGCTTTAGCAGTGCCCAGCAAGACTCGATGTATTCGTTCTCGAAGGTAATGTACGGGTTGTCCAGGTCTACCCAGTAACCCATTTTCTCGGTCAGGTCGTCCCACTGATCCTTGAAACGCATTACCGTTTCGCGGCAGCGCTGGTTATACTCTTCTACCGTTATCTTCTTACCGATATCTTCTTTGGTAATGCCTAGTTCTTTTTCTACCTGCAATTCTACCGGAAGGCCGTGTGTGTCCCATCCACCTTTGCGGTTTACCTGGTAACCTTTCAGGGTTTTGTAGCGGCAGAAAATATCTTTAACAGCACGGGCCATTACGTGGTGAATACCCGGCGTACCATTTGCAGATGGCGGCCCCTCGTAAAACACGAAGTTATCGTTGCCCTCACGCGTCGCAACCGATTTCTGGAAGATGTTATGCTCTTTCCAGAAAGCCAGTACGTCTTCGCCAAGCTTGGCGTAATTCAGATTTTTATACTCGTTATACTTCACCGTTTTCAGGTTTATCTTTATCTCACGAATGCACTCAATTTCAAACTATAAACTATGGATTAAGCAGCTATAGTTAGCAGTTTGACTATAAGCCGGTAAAGTTAGGCAATTTTGCTCATTCTTATAAACTCAAAATGCTTACCGGAACCTGCTAATGTAAACAACAACTATAGTTTAAAAGTGCTGCAACAAAAAAGCTCCGTTTTGAGCGGAGCTTTTTCTTTCTAAAATAGATACCTGTCATCCTGTTAAGGATCTCGGTGGAAGGTAGGTTAAGCTTTTACTACTGGCCCACAAGATCCTTTCAGGATGACAATAAAAGAGATGTCTGGTTTTATTAACTATTCTTTTTAGAAGATGAACCGGAAGATTTGTTCTCCGGAACACAATTAGGCACCTGTTTGCCGTCTTTGTTTTTCATGCCCACTTGCTCGTAGCCTTTCCAGCACGGGTCTTTTTCAGATGATTTGCTGCTACTTGTTTTTGATGTGTTTGCCATAGCTTTATAGTTTATATCTGCTTATTTGAACAGCTAACTACTAACTATAGTTTTGTTCCTTGTGGAACAGAGCAGCAGCTATAGTTGAAAAGTAAACTATAAAAAAACCTTAGTCGCAGTGTAGGAGCAAAAACTGTCCTGTTTTTTCAGCAGTTAGTTGCTGCGGCTAATCTCGATTATTTTATCGTTCGTGCCGTTACTGGTAGCCAGGTATACTTTGCCGTTTGGTGCTACCAACACATCGCGCAGGCGGCCGTGAGCCGAGCGGTAAAATTCGTTAACTTCTGTAATCTCGTCGCCCGCTTCGTTTAGTTTGAACTGGTAAAGCGTTTTATCTTTTAGGGTTGCGATCAGTAATGAGTTCTTCCATTGTGGTATCTGGCCATTATTATAGTAGTCCATACCGCTGAATGCTATAGTTGGTGTGTAGCTTTTCAGTGGTTCAACGGCATTGTATTCTTCACAAACAGCCTTTTCCTCTTCTTCATCGCAGAAACCATTTATCTCAGGCCAGCCATAGTTGCGGGCTTTCTGAATTATATTGATCTCATCGTCAATGTCTGGGCCGTGTTCGCTGCTGTATAGTTTGTTGTTTGCAAATACAAGACCCTGTGCATTGCGGTGGCCAAAACTCCATACAGGGTTTCCGCTGTAAGGATTATCGGCAGGTATAGAACCATCCAGGTTAATGCGCAAAACTTTACCGTTAAGTGAATTTATATTTTGTGGTGCAAAATAGTCGCCGGCATCGCCCGTGGTTATAAACAACTTCATATCAGGAGAGATAAGCAAGCGGCTTCCGTTGTGGATGTTGGTTGCAGGGATATTATCCAGCAACACCACAGGGCTGGTTAAGGCTGTACCATTAAATCTATACTTTACTACTTTCTGGCTATAAGAACCAGCTTTGTCATAGTTGTAAACCAGGAAAACGTCTGGTGTAGTACTGAAATTAGGATGAAGCGCCATCCCCAGCAGGCCACCTTCTCCCCTGGCATCTACTTCATCTATAGTTGCCACTACATTTACAAGCCCTGTTTCCGGGTTCAGGCGGCTGATGCGGCCACCGCGTTCTGTCATCCAGATGGTGTTATCAGGTGCCCAGGCCAGTTCCCAAGGCAGTGTCAGGCCATCTACTAAAACATTATCAGCTAGTTCGGCATCTGTAAGAACCGGATCTGGTTGGTCGTCAGACTCGCTGCAACCAAAGTGAAGTATAAGAGTGAGTAATAAGAGTGATTTTAGAGCTTTAAGCATAATCGTGTAGTATTTAGATCAAACAAACACTCTAACTTCAGTCGTTTTTAAAAGGTTAGGGGTATTCGGCTCTTTTTGTAAAATGCTTTAATTAGCTAAAGTATAAACTATACTATAAAATGGCTTAGCGTAGTTCAGAAACCTATTTCGAAAAAATTTTCCACAGGGAACAACACTAAAAAAGGCAGCCTGGTTTCCCCAGACTGCCTTCTAAACTATAGTTATACGTTATACTTAAGCCAGTTTTTCCAGGATGCTACGGAAGTTAACAGCGTTATCGATATAAGTTCTCAGGTCTGCTATTGGCATACGTACCTGCTCGCGGCTGTCGCGGTCACGAACGGTAACGGTGTTGTCTTCCAGTGTCTGGTGGTCAACGGCAATACAGAACGGTGTACCGATCAGGTCCTGACGGGTGTAGCGTTTACCAATGCTGTCGCGCTCTTCGTAGATCATGTTGAAATCAAACTTCAGTGAGTTGAAGATCTCAGTAGCTTTCTCTGGCAGACCGTCTTTTTTGGTAAGCGGAAGTATAGCTGCTTTAACCGGAGATAGTGCCGGGTGCAACTTCAGGAACGTACGTGTTTTGGTAGCTTCGCCTTCGGTAATTTCTTCTTCCTGGTAGGCGTTGCAAAGCGTCATCAGGAACAGGCGGTCAGCACCAGCTGATGTCTCGATCACGTAAGGAATATAGTTACCGTATGGTTTGCCGTCTGCGTTCAGGTCGTTGTCGAAGTACTGCATTTTTTTGCGGCTCAGCTCCTGGTGCTGGGTCAGGTCAAAATCAGTACGCGAGTGTATACCTTCTACTTCTTTAAAGCCAAACGGGAATTTATACTCAATATCTACAGCGGCATTAGCGTAATGGGCCAGTTTTTCGTGGTCGTGGTAGCGCAGGTTCTCCGTAGGAATACCAATTGCTTCGTGCCATAGTTTGCGGGCAGCTTTCCACTTCTCATACCACTCCATCTCAGTGCCAGGGCGTACAAAGAACTGCATCTCCATCTGCTCAAACTCACGCATTCTAAAGATAAACTGACGCGCCACGATCTCGTTACGGAAGGCTTTACCAATTTGGGCAATACCGAAAGGCACTTTCATGCGGCCTGTCTTCTGCACGTTCAGGAAGTTAACGAATATACCTTGCGCCGTTTCAGGTCTCAGGTAAATTGTGCTTGAATCTTCAGCTACAGAACCAACCTGCGTCGAGAACATCAGGTTAAACTGACGAACTTCTGTCCAGTTGGTAGTGCCGGAAATAGGGCATTTAATACCTTCTCTAACTATAAGCTCACGCACGCCATCCAGGTCTTCCGCTTCTAACAGCTTTCCCATTTCAGCTAACAACGCGCCGGCTTCTTCTACTTTGCCTTCGTTCTCCAACCCAGCGGCTTTTTCTTCAATCAGTACATCGGCACGGTAACGCTTCTTTGAGTCTTTGTTATCGATCATCGGGTCGTTAAAGCTATCGATGTGGCCGGAGGCTTTCCAGGTAAGCGGGTGCATAAAGATGGCGGCATCCAGGCCAACTACGTTCTCGTTCAGTTGGGTCATGCATTTCCACCAGAGCTGCTTTATGTTGTTCTTCAGCTCCACACCCATCTGGCCGTAATCATAAACAGCCTGCAAACCATCGTATATCTCGCTGCTCGGGAAAACAAAACCGTACTCTTTCGCGTGCGAAATGATGTCTTTTAACTGGGT
Source organism: Pontibacter fetidus (assembly GCF_010119545.1). GTDB lineage: Bacteria > Bacteroidota > Bacteroidia > Cytophagales > Hymenobacteraceae > Pontibacter > Pontibacter fetidus. The sequence continues at coordinate 102,071 of NZ_JAAEAA010000003.1, forward strand.
ATTTTCTTCAGTAGTTTTCTCTTTTGTTGCCATGGTTGCAAAGATAGCTTATTAAGGATGGATTATGCCATACGTGGTTTATACTTTTTGGCTCGGCTAGCTGATTTATACTGGCGGTGCCTTGTACTTTTCTGCTTCATTATCACTCCAATACCATTTATACTTGCTGATTTATGTGTGTTAACAATTCCTTAACATTAGACATACAGCCGTAACATTAATTTAATGTAACTTGCGCGGCTTTTAAAATTATTCACTTTTAGACACTCAAATGCCTAAGACCAAAAAACATCCGAAGCACGTTATTCCGGCTAAACCCTACAAGTTCAGGAAACGCTTTGGTGAACTTAACATTACTATTAGCAAGGAGAAAAACTTTTTATACTTTATCGCTTTCTCTTTCCTTTTAGCAGGTATCGTATATCCGTACCCAAGTATAGCTATGTGGGTTGGTTTTGCTTTTGCAGCTTACTCGGCTATCGCTAACGACAGTATCCAGACCATTGGTACATTTATAGTTGCCAACGAAGACAAACCCTGGTATTGGCAGTGGCTTTTTATGGGTATTATTTTCCTGGGTACGGTAGCTTTTAGCTGGTATACATTTAACGGTGACGTTTCTTACGAACGCCTGGCAACTCCCGGCCTCGATAAAGCTCCTACTTCTTTTGTGTACCTGCAGCTGGCTTCGCCTATAGTGCTTTTGCTTTTAACGCGCTTTAAAATTCCGGTATCTACTACTTTCATGTTGCTAAATGTATTCTCGGCTTCGTCGGGTACGGTAGTGGGTATGGTTAGCAAAAGTTTGTCAGGTTATGTGCTGGCTTTTGGGTCTGCTCTTATCATTTACCTGCTACTCTCTAAAGCTATCAAACGCTTTATAAAAGGCGAAGCTAACATGTTCTGGATTGTAGCGCAGTGGCTGATCTCTGGTTTCCTGTGGTACATCTGGCTGGCTCAGGACCTTGCAAACGTTGCCGTTTATTTACCTCGTCAGTTAGGTATATGGGAATTTGCAGCTTTTTCAATTTTTATATTTGCGTTACTGGGCTTCCTGTTTTATAACCGCGGCGAGAAGATACAGCACGTAGTTAACGAGAAATCGGAGATGCGTGATGTTAGAAGTGCTGCCATTATTGACCTGGTTTATGGTATTATACTTTACTACTTTAAAGAAGTAAACAACATACCAATGAGTACTACTTGGGTGTTTGTTGGTTTGCTGGCCGGTCGCGAACTGGGTATGCACATTCAGTCGCAGGACAAGAGCGTGAAGTATATCAAAACCTTCCGATTGATCGGTAAAGACATTCTTTCGGTAACTATAGGTCTGATCATCTCGGTTATACTTGCTGTGGCTATAAACCCGGTTATGCAGAAAGAAGTAATGGACTTCCTGTTCAAATAAGAACTATAGCTTTAAAACAAAAAAGGCGCTGCAGATTTTGCAGCGCCTTTTTTTATACTTTATAGTTTAGTCTGGTTTATTTCTCAGGCCATTTTACTTCCAGGTTGTCATCAATAAATACCCCGAAGTTTACAGCTATCAGCTGGTCTTCATCAAAGTATAAGTCGATCATTTGCTTTTCGTAAGAGATGCGGGTTTCGCCTTCTTCCATCTCTTCTTCCTCTGGATCCTCGATGCCGTGGTCTGCAAAAAGAGTTTTCAGCTGTTCCTGGCTCATTTCAAAAATGCGCTCGTCCCAGAGCTGTACTTCGCGGTTTGCTGTTTCTATGCAGCTCAGGCGGTAGTCGTCTTCTTTATCAAAGTATAGCGAGTAACCTTCTTCCCAATAATTCCAGGCTTCGTGCTCAAACTCATCCTCCTCTTCCGATTCTTCTACCTCTTCCGGTTCGCCGATTAGTTCTTCTACTTCGTCCCTTGTCAGGCCGAACTTGATCTTACCAAGTCCCTTACCTAACCTGATGTCTTTATTGATCATTTCTTTTTGATGTGTTTCTTTTATTACAAAGATATGTGAATTACTCTTTCAGAGATATTACGGTTACACGGAATTATTTTTAAGCCTCGTATTTTGCTTTAAATGCCTCTTTCTGCCTGATATAATGCGGGTTTTGTTTTGCCTGGTCCCACTTAACTTTAAAAATCGCCGCCGACTCGGCTTTCACTTCATCTATTTCGCGGGGCAATTCTTCGCGGCCATGTGCGCCGCTCTGCCCTTTTTTATCGTCTGGCACAGGCCCGTTATACTTTTTACCGCTTTTATGGTTGGCATAGCGCCGCGAACGGGTGTAGCCCATCTGCAGAAATTTACGCGCCATGTCGGCTCCCACAAAGTCTTCGTTGGCCAGGTATTCCTCAAACAAACTATAGATCTTCTCCGACGACTCGCGTGCTATGTCAGGGGTTTTAAAGCGCCAGTGCGGCAGTATCTCCGATTTGTAAGGCTCCACCAACAATACGCCCTGCTCGCCCTTACCCACGCGGTATAGTTCCGGTTGCTTCCTGAAATCTACTTTATCGAAATCTAAACTATAGTTAAAGGCTTTGTTGGTTTGTTTCGTTGCCATAACCTATGTTGTAATAGCCATTCTCCTGCTGCATCATCGGGTTTTGTTCCGGGTAAACTATAATAAAGCTGTTGTCTTTATAGTTTCTCGAAAGCAGGCGCGGTACATAATCCATATTGCTGTTATACGATATGGTACCTCGCCTAGCTGATATTACTACGATCATATCATCCGTCCGGAGTTGTGTACGCATATCCTCCAGTTCTTTAAAATCTTTTAGCGGTTCGAAAACAGCTTCCACAGCTGGTTTCGAAGTAGTTATAGTTTGCCTAATCTTATTTAAGGTTCTTCTCCTGCCTTTAAACACAATCTTCGCTCCGAGTTGTACCGATAATGTTTTTACAGACCGCAGCCAACGCAGGTAGCCCCTTTCCAGTTCTGCGTTTAAAGGCACTATAATTACCAGGCGCTGGGTAGTGTTAAGTGGCTGCACAATTTTGCTTACCAGTATCATCTGCTCCGTATTCTCCAGCAAATTATCCAGTACCGTCCCAAAGATCCTGTCTCGGGTTGTTATTTTGGCGTTCCAGCCTAAAACCACTTCCGTTATCATCAGCTCTTTTATCGCCCTCAGTATGCCATCCGATATATTAAGATCAATTTTAGAAACCAGTTGTACATCGTGGTCTGTTGCCGAGGCATGTTTTATAGCTTCCTGCAGCATTTTGTTTTTCCTGAAGATCTCTTCCTCGGCATGCTCGTTATCTATTACCACAGCCAGCGGATAGATGGGCTCATTGTAATCCGGATTGTTCAGCATGATAGATAAATCTACCAGGCTTTCTATAGTTGCCGGGTTAGCGATCGGTACCAGAATACGGTCGGGTTTTTCGCTTAGGTCCGGTTTTTTGCGGCTCTCCATAATAGCCAGTGTTTTGCCAGCTTTTTCGGTAATAAACGAGCTCACCAGGCTTGTTGCCAGTATCAGTACCACTGTCATGTTCAGGGCAAATTCCTGTACTATACCAAACTCGAAACCGACCAATATTACAGCCAGGGTTGCTGCTGCCCTTGCGGTGCTTAGCCCGAAAATAAGGTTACGCTGTGTAAGTGAGTAGCCGTATAGCTTCTGTGTGATGAAAGCTGCTATCCATTTAGAGGCTATTGCGAGCAGGGTTACAGTTACCACTATCAACAACGATTGCCAGCCCTCGAACAGCACGCTTATATCTACCAGCATTCCTACACTCAGCAAAAAGAAAGGCACGAATATATTATTACCCACAAACTCCAGCCTGTTCATTAGCGCCGATGTATGCGGTATTAATTGGTTCAGTGCCAGGCCAGCCAAAAAGGCTCCTAATATAGCTTCCACACCGGCCAGTTCGGCCAGGAAAGATGCCAGGAACACCAGGGCCAGCACGAATATGAACTGTGCTCCTTTTTCGCTCTCTATCTGTTTAAATACTGCTTTTGCTATCAGTGGAAAAATAAAAAGTACCACACCAACAAATGCACTCAACTTAAGCGCCAGAACAAGCCAGTAGCCCAATGTAACGTTACCTTGCGTAGAGCCAACTATAACCGCCAGCACCAGGAGCACTGCGGTATCGGTAATAATTGTGCCGCCTATAGTTACTGTAACTGCCTCATTTTTGGCCAGCCCCAGTTTTGATATGATCGGGTATGCCAGCAAGGTATGAGATGCAAACATACAGCCTAGCAATATTGCTGACTTTGTTTCATAACCGAAAAGATATATAAAGCTTAGTGTTCCTATAGAAATCGGTATCAGGAAGGTGAGTACGCCGTAAACTATACTTCTCGATTTTGTTTTCTTAAAACCGATCATATCCATTTCGAGCCCGGCCAGGAACATAATGTAAAGTATCCCCACTGTCCCGAACAGGATCATGCTTGCGTCCCTTTCCAAAATTCCGAAACCATTTGGCCCCACAATTACACCCGCTATAATCAGCCCCACTATACCTGGTATGCGTAGCCGTTTCAGGATGATCGTGGATGCCAATATAATCAGCAACACCAATGCAAAAATTAGTACCGGATCTTCGAAAGGAGTTGTAAGCTTGAGCAGTAGTTTCATTCGTTCTATTTTGGTTCTTTTTTATCTTCTTCTTAAAGATACACTTTTTAAAATTTCTCTTTTTTCTCCCTGTTCCACACCTTTCCACATCTTCAACCCTCTAATTATTTTAAAAAACTTAAATCTTAAATTCTTCTTTCTTTCACTATTTAGGCTGTTTATAAGTGCATAAGTTTTATGTTTCACGGGCTTAGCTTATAACTTGTTTACGGTTTCTTTATTCTTCCACAGTTGTTCCACAGTTCCGAACTTCCGATGTTTTTATAGTTCAGATGCTTAAATGGCTTATCCACTTTTTGAGGTTTTATGTGTATTTCTTTTTACACACTTGTTCCACGCGTGGAAAACTGTTTTTTTCATGTGTACTTATAAACCTGTTTCCACTTTTTAGCGTGGAACATGCCCTTTTTTACTCCTGGTTCTCGTGGGGTGTTTATCTTTTCAATACTTTACCCACTTTTATCCACAGTTATACCCCACTTGTTTGTGGATTTCTATTGCCAACTTTTAGATTTCTGTTTTTGTTTTCAAATTTCTGTATAGATATCCATTTCTAGCTGTTTTATACCCGGTGGAACATGTATACCTACGTGCTTAAACACCGGTTCGCTTAACCTGTGAAACAACAGGCATAAAAAAAGGAGGTCCGTTTCCGGATCTCCTTTTTTTACATTTCAATTTTTATGTCTTCCAGTTCCCAGTTTGCTCTTATTTCTATCGGGTTCGGGTAGATCATTACTTTTTCAGGCTCCTTTTTAAAATCTGGTGTGCCTCTCTCCCATTTGCCGTTATTATTCTCATCAATCAGAACCCGTATAGTATAAATGCCTGGCGGCACATCTCTGAATTGAAATCCGCGCCCATTCTTTGATTCTTTTACCACATTATATTTACCATCGAGTAGCTGAACTGTAAAGGATTTTGCCGGAATGTTTACTATACCTTTTACGCTGCCTGTGCCTTGCTCCTCTCCTATAGTTATTGGCAATTCCGGGAAGCGTAATTTTTTTCCATCCAATGCTACGATCTGGGTACTGTCTAACACAATAGTATAAGGCCGTTGCCGTGTACTTAATTTAGGGATTGTAAATGTGAGTTCGGTAGATGTTTTATCCAAGGTTATCTGTTCTGGGTATTTGAGTTTTATACCATTCGTCGAATCAGACATTATACTTATCGGGTTTGCTCCTGTTACTTTTACCTGTGTCTGTAATTCTATAGTTAATTTTTGGCCAGGTCGGTAAGTTGTGGTTCCGTTTGTTTTGTTGATAAGCTTTATGCTGGCGCCTTGAATGCGCTGTGTATAATCCTGTCCGAAATCAACTTGAATCGTGTCTATAGTTGAATTTCCTAATGAATCTGATGCCGTTACTAACACTTTTCCGCCATTAAATTTCGGGGTTTTAAAGAGCTCTATTGTTTTGCCGTCTGGCAGTGCTTTTAAAAGTATCGTGTCTTTGGTTGTTGCATTAAGCGCCTTTACTTTCTCAATCCCTTCGCTGTATGTTATGGCCAACCGGTCTATTAGTTTTTGCCGTTGCAAGGATACCGGCTTCTTACTATCCAGCCTGAATGTTCGGAGCGTTACTTGTTGTGTGTCGGGTTTTATAGAGATCGGATCTTCCAGGAAACCTATTTTTTCTGCTTCGTTATCGTACAGGCTGTTTGTATTTTTATCAAGCAAAGCAAATATCTTATAGTTGCCTTCGCGTATATTTTCAAATTTGAACTGGCCGGTTGCATCTGTTTGTGTCTGGTAATAAGGTCTGCTCTTCCGGATATTGGTAGTATCGTCTGCTGGGTAAAGCGCAACTATAGCATCTTTTTCCGGTTGCTGTGTCATTAGGTCTACCACTGTTCCTGCCACCCTACTCGAGTCGATATAACTTCCGGTACTAAATGAAAGCTTCAATCCTTTGGCAATATTTTTTTCGGTGATATCTGCTATACCTTCCCTGAAGTTGAAAATATAGGTGGTGCTATCCTGTAAAGGCTTCTCGAATAACAGCTCCATCACCTTTTCATTCACTTTGATTTTATATTTATTATCCGTGAATGGCGTAATGAGCAACTGTTTCTGCAGGTTGTTCTGCTGCACAGGCTCATCAAATTCCAGGCTTATAGTTTTGCCGTCTACATTTAGTTGCTGGTCTTTTGGATTGCTGCTTACTAGGGTGGGCGGTGTGGTATCTTTTGCTCCGCCTTCCGGGCTGCTAACGCTGGCGCAGGATGCCATTGCAAGTACTGATGCAACCGCAAATGCTGTGTTGATAATTTTCATAGGTCAGGCCTTTTAAATGAAAAGAGGCAAACTTTCGCTTGCCTTTTCCACCATATCGTTAGGTTCTTTTTATACTTATTTTCTTTTAGCTACAAATATCAGACTGGAGTAATCGTTGCCATTTTTCTCTGCATAGCTATTCGATTTAAAACCATTTACTACACTGCTGATCATTTTAGTTTTACCTTCTTTATGCTTTTCGCTCAGCATGCTTACATAGTACGCATCAAACTTCATGGGCAGCACTTCCTCCAGTTGCATTTTATGCTTCTTTAAAAAGCGCTTCATGGTTGGCTGCGTAAAATGATACAGGTGGCGTGGCACATCATATGCTGCCCAGTTCTCCTTATACTCTTTTGCGTCGTGCGAGTCTGCATTTGGCACCGCAATTATAAGAACACCATCTTCCGTTAGATGCGAGATCAGTTGGCTTATAGTTTCATTCAGCGTGTGGATATGTTCTAGTACATGCCAAAGCGTTATTACGTTAAACTTGCTATTTGCCAGTTCTGCTATGTTTGTAGCTATAGTTATCCCCACAGATGCAGCTGCCATTTCACGGGCTTTATCGTTCGGTTCTATCCCCTGTACATTCCATCCATCTTTTCTGCAAGCCGTTAGAAATACACCAGTTCCACAACCATAATCCAATATACTTCCTTTGCCCGGAGCATATCGGTTTATCAATTCAACTTTCTGCTTGGTAGTAATAGAGCGTACCACATGGTAAGCCCTGTTTATAATTCCGGTTTTAGTGTTGCTGTGTGAAATATAGTCTTCGGATTCGTAATAACTTCCTATACTTTCTACATCCGGGCGCGGATTTGTAAACTTGAATGTACAGTTCTCACACTCTACAATTACAAAGCTCTCCTTTGAAACCGAGTTATCTGTTACTACTAAAAAGTTTTTGAATTCTTCTTTGCCACATATCGGGCAGTGCTCCAGTCTTTCGTAGCTCATTTATTTGCCTAAGTATACCATCAATACTGAAATATCAGCCGGAGAAACGCCACTTATTCTGGATGCCTGGCCTATAGTTTCTGGCTGCACCTTAAATAGTTTTTCTTTTGCTTCTGCTGATAAAGCAGGTATGTTACGGTAATTGATCTTGTCTTTTATGATATAGTTTTCGAGTTCGCCCATCTTCGCAGCCATCGTATGTTCTTTTTCAATATAGCTTTCATACTTCACTGCTATTTCGGCCTGCTCTATACTATCAACTTTAAACTTACTTAAATATTCTCTAACAGATGGTATAGCTTCTGCTATATGTTGGATCTCTATGTTCGGACGCTTGATCAATTGGCCGGCTCGCTGCTTTTCTATGATCGGTGCAGAACCTAGCTCCTCCAACTTACTGTTGATATCTCCCGGCTCGATTGGCTTATTATTTAAGTAAGCGATGATTTCGGCTGTTTCCTCTATCTTCTTTTCCACAGCTTTTAACCGGCTTTCATCAGCTAAACCAAGTTCATAACCCAGCTTTGTTAGTCGGATATCGGCGTTGTCCTGGCGTAACAGAATGCGGTGCTCTGCTCTTGAAGTGAACATACGGTATGGCTCTTCTGTACCTTTATTTACAAGGTCATCAATTAATACGCCGATGTAAGCTTCTGATCTTTTCAGTATTAATGGCTCCTTGTTATTAATCTTATTATGAGCATTTATACCTGCCATCAATCCCTGGCAAGCTGCTTCTTCGTAACCGGTAGTCCCGTTTATCTGGCCTGCAAAGTATAGGTTCTCTACCAGCTTGGTCTCTAATGTCAGGTTGAGTTGGGTCGGTGGGAAAAAGTCGTACTCGATTGCATAACCCGGACGGAACATTTTGGCATTTTCGAAGCCTACGATTTTACGCAGCGCTTTTAATTGCACATCCTCTGGTAACGAGCTCGAGAAACCATTTACATAGACTTCCACAGTGCTCCATCCTTCCGGCTCCACAAATATCTGGTGGCGGTCGCGGTCAGCAAAGCGGTTAATCTTATCTTCTATACTTGGGCAATAGCGCGGGCCTAATCCCTGAATACGTCCCTGGAACATCGGAGACTTTTCGAAACCAGTTTTCAGGATCTCGTGTACTTCAGAATTGGTATAGGTTATGTAGCAGCTGCGTTGCTGGGCAAGCGGAGTAGTTTCGGTGTAAGAGAATTTAGATGGGTTCTCATCTCCGAACTGTTCCTCCATTCGGCTATAGTCAAGCGAGCGGCCATCTACACGCGGTGGTGTTCCGGTCTTCATGCGGCCAGCTTCAAAACCCAATTCAACCAATTGTTCAGTCAACCCTTTTGCTGATTTTTCAGCTGCGCGGCCACCACCTAACTGGCGTTCACCGATGTGGATAATACCATTCAAAAATGTGCCATTCGTTAAAACAACAGCTTTTCCACGTATAGTTATCCCCAGGCTTGTGCGTACTCCAACTGCTCTTCCCTGCTCTACTTCTATACCTGTCACCATCTCCTGCCAGAAGTCAACATTCTCAGTTTGCTCTAGTGTCAGGCGCCAGGCTTCGGCAAAACGCATGCGGTCGCTTTGCGCACGTGGACTCCACATAGCTGGGCCTTTTGATTTGTTCAGCATTCTGAACTGAATCATGGTCTGGTCGGTAATGATACCACTCATACCACCTAGTGCATCAACTTCACGAACAATCTGCCCTTTTGCCACACCACCCATTGCTGGGTTGCACGACATTTGCGCAATCGTGTTCATGTTCATGGTTGCTAGCAGCACCTTTGAACCCATTTTTGCAGCAGCAGCAGCGGCCTCGCAACCTGCGTGGCCTGCTCCTACAACTATAATATCGTATTCTGGAAACATGTATTTCTGAAATTAGAGATGTTTCACGTGAAACATCAACAAGAGATTGGTAATTCCTTTTTGCGATTAAAATTTACGCAAAGATAAGCAAGAATCTTCTTGTTTACGCATAAGTGCTTCCTGCTCATTGGTCTTATCTTTAAAACCAAGCAAATGAAGTACACCATGAATAAGGACGCGGTGAAGTTCGTCCTCGAAAGGTATTCCTAAAGTTTGGGCGTTATCGCGAACCCGATCAATGCTAACAAAAATATCACTTTCAACTACGCCTTCTTCGTCGGCATTGTCAAAAGTGATAATATCTGTGAGTGTGTCGTGGTCTAAATATTCTACATTTATCTGGTGCAGGTAATCATCAGAACAGAAAATGTAAGTTAAACCAGCCAGCTCAAAATTATGTTGCTCAATAATAGATGCAATCCAATCAGCTACTTGCTCCGGGTTCGATAACGAAAATTCTATGTCTTCGCTATAAAACTCAATTGGATGATCCATTCTGTGGCATATCGATGTTAAATTTCAACTGTACTTTTTTACCCTGATCAAAGAAGTTTACTTCGTCGCAAAGGTTGCGCATCAGGAAAATACCACGGCCACCTGGGTTCTCCAGGTTCTCAGGAGCAGTTGGGTCCGGAAGGTTCTCATAGTCAAAGCCCGGACCTTCGTCTTCTACTTCAAACAACAATTGGTTGTCTTCTACCTGTAGGGTAAGGTAAACGTTTTTGTCTTTATCAAACTTGTTTCCGTGTCGGATAGCGTTATTCACAGACTCTGTCACAGCAACCATAATGTTGCCATAAATATCATCTTCAAACTCGAATTCTTCCTTTGAGTTGTCTATAAAACTTTCAATTACGCGGATGTTTTCGATTAAGGAAGGAATCTGAATTTTAACTTGATTCATATTAATCTTAGGTATGTAAACTATTAGGTGCTTTTCTAAAATTTAGTGCTCTGAAAATACTCGTTTACCTTTTGCTTATAGTACGGCGACAAAGCAGGAGGTATAGTTTTAAGTAATTCAGTTTGCTTTTGTTTTGCTTTCAGGTACTTCTCAAACGATGGTGGAAGTTTACGTGCTATATCCTGTGCCGTTTTAGCTTCCCGTTTATTATCAAGCTCCCGTTCCTTCATCGACTTCTCAGCCTGTAATAAGCGGGTCAGGATCTCGCGTTGCCGCATAATCGTTTGTTCGGTCAAACGTTTATTAACGAGATCAGTTTCGCTTTGTTCCATCATCTTGCTAATATTTCCGAGTTCGCCCTGTTTACCATTTTCGCCGGGTTTGGTGCCTTGTTTCTCCATTTCACGAAGGGCGTTTCGGAGAGCCTCCTGCTCAGCAGCTAATTTAGCTAATTCTTCAGACAGTGCCTTACCTGTTTTGCCACCTTTTTTCAAATCTTCTATTTTTTTATTCAAAGCGTCCTGCATTTCGCCTAAACCACCCGGTTTTTTTTGATTTCCCTTCTGTTTTCCGGCCATTCCGCCCTGCATATTCTGCATGGCCTGCTGCATTTGCTTCAGGGCATCGTTCAGCATCAGCGCCAGGTTGTTCATACTTGTCATGGCAAGTTGTTGTTGCGCGGTGGCCTTACCTACATTTCGGTCACGAAGTTCGCGCATGCTGTTGTCCATACTCTGGTTCATGGTGGCTACTTCGCGGGTCACGAAAGACTGTATCTGGAATACCTTTTTAGCTAGCGAGAAAAGGCTGTCTTCAATTACCTTGGCATTGTCGCGCAGGTTAAGCTGCTCCTGCGAGAGCGCTATAAAGCGTGGGTCGCTCTGGTTCACACTTCTGAAAGATTTCATAACCGCTTCCTGATCGAATGACAGTTTGATCAGGTTTTCCAGTATGTCGCGAAGATGATCCAGGTTTTGCTGCATGCCGGCCATACTCATGGAGTTCATCATCTGGTCCATTTGCTTGGCCATCTGCTTCATTTGCTGTCCGGCTTTCTGCTGACTTTCGCTGGCTTTTTTATTTTGCTGCTTCTGTAGCTGGTCCTGGCTTTTCTGCATTTCCTGATCTATCTGCTGCTCACCCTGCTCCTGCTGCTGTTCATCCATCGAGTTCGGGTTTTCCAGTTTATCGTTCAGGTCTTTCAGTTCGTCCATTTGCTTCTTCACTTCCTCGAACTGCTCCTGCAGTTCTTTCTGCTCCTGCTGCAACTGCTTGTTGTCCTCCTGCTTCTGATCCGTTTTTTGAGCTAGCTTCTCCTGTTCCTGGGCCATGTCTTCTAGCTTATCTGTAATGTTGTCCAGCTTTTGCTCAAATTGTAGCTGCTTGAATAGCTCTAATGCTCGCTCCAGTTCGCGCTCCAGGTTCTTTTCGCGATTGTCTAGTTTGCTTAGCAGTTTTTGCAATTCAGGGTCGTTTGCTTGTTTCTCCTGTAGTAGCTTCTCCAGTTCTTCGTATAGTTTCTTGGTTTCCGGGTCAAGCAGGTCGTTCATTAGTTTTTGCAGTTCCTGCGCTTTTCCGGCCAGTTGCTTGTCCTGTTCGCTGAGCATATTCTGTTTTTGATTCAGCTCATCAAACATTTCTTTCATGGCGGCCAAGTCCTGCTCCAGTTGCTTTTTCTTCTCTACCAGGTCTTCCAGTTGTTTTTTATCTTGCCAGTTAAGGTCGCGCTTGGTCTTCATTTTTTCTTCAGACTTAGCTAATTCTTCCTGCAGTTTGTTGGCTCTCTCAAGCGATTTACTGATCTGACTACCTACAGATTGCGCATTATTGTTCAGTTCTTTTTCCAGGTCGCGTTTGGTTGGTACTTTTAACTCGAAGGTGCGGGTGCGGGCATTTTTTGGACCGTGTATGCCATCATTATCCCAAACCTGCACAAAGTACTCGAGCTTATCGCCAGGCTGCATGTTAAGTGCGGCTGTATTCCATTGGTAATAATATGCCTGGCTAACCTGGCGAGGCGTTAAAGGCAGAGCTATAGTTTTATATCCAGCTTTCGGGTTAGCTGGCTTACTTACTTTGTAATGAATTGCTAGGCGAGACAAACCATAGTCATCAGAAACGTTACCACCTAATACCAGGAAAGTATAGAGGGCTGTATCCTTAAATTGCTCTAAAGAGATCTGTGGATGTTTATCTGTAATAGCAGAAATCTGGTATTTAATATCCTCTTTGTTAGCGCTATAGTTGTTTTTGAGCTGTATGCTATAGTTCTGGCTTTCGTTTATCTTCTTACTGGTAGTAAAGTTTTCGTCGTTTTTTGAGGCTTGCAGTTGCTGTGTCGGATTATCGAAAGTTAGTTTTATACTTTCAGTTTCAGCGGCTTTAAAGTTCCACGTGATCCTACTCCCCTCCGGCACAGTAGCATTGCCCGTGTTTTCTATCTTTTCGGGTTTGCGGTTCAGGTATGCGGGGTAAGTAACCTGTAGTTCAAAGTCTTTTAGTATGGGTCTTGAGATCAAATCTAAAGTATAGGTATCCGACATAAACCCAGAGCCTTCCAGTTCGAAATCGATTGGTTTAAGTGGTTGTTTGAACGTATAAGTATAGTTGTTGCCAGCAGCTTTCTGTAACAATTGCCGGCGACCGTTATAGTTAATGTATACTTCTTTGGGTATAGCCTCCCCTTCTATAGCCACTTTCAGTTCAAAATCCTCACCTCTAAATGTCTGCAGCTCGCTGTTCTTAATCTCGAAAGTGAATGGCGCTATGGGTGCATAAAATTTCTTATAGTGGATGATGCGCTCTGTGCCCTGCACAAAAATAGATGGATATACCAATGCAATTAATAGAGCAATAACAGCTGGCAAAGCCACATACTTAACTATAGGCTTATTCTCTTTATAGGTAACGGCATCTTTAAACCGGAAATGCAGCAACTGTCCTGTGCGTTGGTTTATACTTGCCGCGATAAGTTCGTTTGTTCTGTCTAGATTGTTTAATTGTATGGCATTCAGTAATTTATCTTTTATTTCGGGGTAATAACTACCAACACGTAAGGCTGCCTGCTCATCGGACAAAATCTTGCTTAAATTGGTGAGAGCTGCAACAGGCATGGCGATCCAGCGCACGAAAGCGTAGATGATAATGCCTATAAAAGAGAAGAGAAGTATAGCCCGGACTGCCTGCGGAAAGTAAAAGAGGTACTCGAGTAAACTATAGATGATATAAATGGAAAGTAACAGGCCGACAGCAAATAAGCTGCCCCGCAGCAACAGGTTCAGGTAGAATTTCTTCTTGAACGCCTGCAGCTGATGCATCAGTTGGGTAAGTGCATCCTGTTCTCTCATAGGTAGTTGTTACTATAACGCTAACGAATTTGAGCGGTTACAGCTATAGATAAAGCAAGAGCACCTAATTATCTGTATATGAAACTATAAGATTGATAATCAGGTGCTCTACATATAACTATAAAGTCAGGTACTTTGGTATGTGCCTCAGTCTATTTCCAGTAATACCGGGCAGTGATCAGAATGTTTGGCTTCGGTAAGTATAGCCGACCGTTTTAGCCTGTCACTCAGGTTAGTAGTTGCCATGTTGTAATCAATACGCCAGCCCAGGTTCTTGGTGCGTGCGCCGGCGCGATAACTCCACCAGGTATAGTTGTGCGGCTCTTTGTTAAAATGCCTGAACGTATCTGTAAAACCGCTATCAATAAATTTGCTGAGCCAGTTACGCTCTTCCGGTAAAAAGCCCGAGCTCTTGGCATTCGATTTCGGGTTATGGATATCGATGGGTTGATGGCAGATATTATAATCGCCGCTAACTATAAGGCCGGGCAGCGTTTGCTTCAGGTCGCCCATGTACCCATAAAAGTCATCCATCCACTGAAACTTAAAACCCTGACGCTCCTCCCCGCTCGAGCCGGAAGGCATGTATACGCTCATCACCGAATAATCGTCGTAGTCTGCACGAATTACACGGCCTTCATTATCATAGCAATCCATACCGCAGCCAATCTCTACATGGTTTGGTTTAGATTTTGAAAGTATAGCCACACCACTATAGCCTTTCTTAACAGCCGGGTGCAGGTACACGTTGTAACCAAGGTCTTCAAAAACAGCACGGTCAAATTTGTCTTCGCAAGCTTTTATCTCCTGCAGGCACAGCACATCAGGGTTCGCCGCTTTTACCCAATCCTGAAAACCCTTGCTAATGGCGGCGCGAATGCCGTTAACGTTGTAAGTAATAATCTTCATTTAAATCTTTGACTAGATGACAATGGACTTAATGACAAAAGACCCTTAACTATAGTTCTTTGTCTTTCATCAGGAAAATCCTTTGTCGAAAATTTTAAAGTTGATCTGCTTGGGTAAAATATTCCAGAATATGCCATTTCAGCATTTTTTCCTGCTCTTTAAGGTTGGCAAACGGAATTGGTTTTACAGCGCGGTAATGAGGCCAGCCATCTTCGTCAATCTTTTCCAGTTCGTAATACCCCGACAAGCTGAAAACCTTACAAGTGGCGATGTGCATCAGGTCCTGCTTTTCTTCTTTGGTAAAATCAGTAATGCCTTTGCCGAGCTCCTGTATACCGATTAGGAAAAGGATGGTGTTTAGGTCAGGCTTTTTCCCGAATTGCTTCATCATAAAAGCCCGAAGCTGCGTCCATCTATGTTCTAAGTTATCTGATTCTTCTATCATAAGTTAAATTGCTGCATGGCTAAATTGTTAAATGGTTTTATACTTTGGAGTTCAACAATTTAACCGTGCAACCATTACACAATTAAGCTTTTTGCGCTTTCAGTTCTTCCCAGTATTCTACAGCCCTTCTAAAGTGCGGGATCACGATGGAGCCGCCTACCAGGTTAGCGATGGAGAAAACCTCGAATACTTCTTCATCGGTAACGCCTTCTTCAAAGCTTTTGCCTAAGTGGTATTTAATGCAGTCGTCGCAGCGCAGCACCATAGAGGCAACCAGGCCCAGCATTTCTTTGGTTTTTACATCAAGTGCTCCTTCTGCGTATGTGTTGGTATCTAAGTTAAAGAAACGCTTGATCACTTTATTGTCGTATGACATGATGCGCTCGTTCATGCGCGAGCGATATTCGTTGAATTCTTCTATTTGACTCATTGTTGAAATTTAATTAGCTGAAAAAGCTTAAGTATAAGTATAAAATTACGGCAAAAAAATAACAATACCTTAACCACTAAGCCCCTACTATGTTTCAGGACCTGCTTGCGCTATTTTTCCCGGAAAGTTGCTTTGCCTGTAATAAAGTGTTGGTCAGGGGCGAGCAATTTATCTGTACCGATTGCAACATAAAGCTCCCCTACACAGACTTTCATGAGCATGGGGCAACAGAGCTAAACCCGTTGCAACGCAGATTTTGGGGCAAGGTGCCGGTAAGGTTTGCGTTCTCTTATTTATACTTCCGCTCGAAGGGGCGTGTGCAACGGTTGCTGCACCAACTAAAGTATAAAGGAGCAAAAGACCTTGGCGAGCATTTAGGGCAACGGTATGGAAGCATATTACAGGAATATCAGTATCACGACCAGTTTGATCTTATAGTTCCGGTGCCCCTGCACAAACTAAAACTTCGGAAGCGCGGCTATAACCAGTCGGAGCATTTTGCGGTGGGTTTAGCTTCCGCTATGAGCGTACCTACAAAAGCAGATGTATTGAAAAGAACTATAAACACCACTACCCAAACACAAAAAAACAGATTGAGTCGCTGGCAAAACGTGGAGCAGGTTTTTGAAGTTACCAAACCCGAACAGGTAAAAGGCAAACGTATACTTATAGTTGATGATGTGCTGACAACCGGAGCTACCCTGGAAGCCTGTGCTGTTACGTTATTAGCCGCCGGAGCCTCCGAAGTAAGTATCGCAACTATAGCTGCCGCTTAAACTATAGTTTTTGTCCGATGCCCTCGCTTGCGTCCCGCGAGTGTAAGCTATTTTGCGGACTCCGGCCGCTTTGTGCTATAGTTTACTTATTATACTTGCCAAGGAACGTGGTGGGACGCCACTGGTAACTCACACTCACGGGACGCGAGCGAGGACACTTTAGTCTTATGTCATCAAGTCCTTTGTCTGGTTGTCCAAATTATCCTTCCGTTTGTTTACGGTGCACGTCAGATAAACTAGGCTCGGCGTATTCTATCTTCTCTTCCCCTTCCAGTTTGTCCAGTTCGGTTTTTACCTGCTTATAGTCTACATCATCCGGAATATCCATTACAAAAAAGTCATCGTTCACTACTTCCGACACGCAACGCATCTTACTAAAAATATCACGTATATCGTCCATAGCTATAGTTTCATCGCTCATCACAACTTGTATAGTTGAGTGTCCACTGTAGCTAACTGTTTTCTGGTAAACCAGCTGTTTTGTTTCCGGGTCTATATCAGCAAACACAATATCGTTAGAAGCTATCAACGAAGTATAGAACGGAATACTATCGATCTGGTAAAGGCGGTTTTCCTTATCCAGCACAAAAGCCCAGAGTGGTTCTTCTATTTCCTGTTCCAGCAGGTCGCTAAAACTTTTAAAGATAATCTGTACGTGTTCAGTAGTTTCTTCTTTCATGGGATATGTATAAAGAATAAAGCCCGGATGTTGGTCCGGGCTTTAAAACTATAGTTTGGTTTGAATTACTTCTTAGTGGTTTGAACCAGCATTGATCATAGCGCAACGGAAACCGATAGTTGCAGTTGATGAATCCTGCGTCATGAAACGACGTGTGCCCGGAGATAACCAGTAAGCAACGTCTTTCCAGGAACCGCCTTTGTAAACGCGAACCTCATCGTTGATCAGGGAGTGGAAGTCTCTTGCATCTGAGTTAGCATAGTTCTCTTTCTCATCCAGGAAACCATCTCTACGGAATGGGTTCAGGTCTTCAACGTCTTCAAAAGAAAGCGGACGGTAAACGTCTTGCACCCATTCGTTTACGTTACCAGCCATGTTATACAGACCGAAGTCGTTTGGTGGGTAAGCATAGATATAATCTGTGATCATCGCACCGTCGTTCAGGGCACCGGCAATACCGGCATAGTCACCACGGCCACGCTTAAAGTTAGCCATAAACTTACCCATTTGTCTGCCATACGGGTTACGTACCTGGTGGCCATCCCAAGGGTAAAGTCTGCGGTTGTTCTGGTTTTCGTCTTCAGAATATTGTGTACCGATCATCGCCTGTGCAGCATATTCCCACTCCGCCTCTGTTGGGAGACGATAGTTCGGAAGCACGTAGCCCGACTCGATAGATGGTTTTGCGCCTTCAGCAGGTGCAGCTTCTTCGCCACCTTTCTTTCGGCCAAAAAGGCCTCTTCTGCCACCACCGCCTTCAGCTTCTTTAGCCAGGTTTTCATTAACCTTGGCTGTACGCCAGATGGCATAGTTGTTAGCCTGTAACCAGCTTACACCTACTACCGGGAAAAAGCGGAAACCAGGGTAACGCAGGTAATATGTTACATAAGGGTCGTTGAAAGAAAGCTGACGCGACCAAACAGTTGTATCTGGTAAGGCAGCCTGGTATACTTCCGGCACCGAATCCTGCTTAATGTAGTGCAGGTACTCCAGCCAGTGAATATTAGCTACTTCAGTTTCATCCATATAGAAAGATGCTACCGTTACTGTACGCTCGATATTGTCGCGCGTCATAGCAACGTCTTCTTCCATAGAACCTAGCACAGTACGGCCACCTTCAATAAAAATCAATCCCGGACCACCCTGAATATCAGCGTAATCCTCTACAGCGAAAGCTTTTTCATCTTCGCCATATTCTATACCTGTGGCGGAGCTGTAGTCTCCCGGGTTTGTGCTGGTAGGCTGTCCTCCTCTATTGCAGGCAGTGAGAAGCAAGCCTCCCATAACTACAGCCGATAAATACTTAGCAAATTTCATAAAATAGCACCCAATTTAGATAAGGTTCTTGTAACGTAATTTAATGTGCAATTATAATTAAAATTAGAATGCCGGACAAACAATGCCTTGGCTTATTTTTGACCGCGAGCGGCTTCGGAACACTTTATTTGTATCAAGTCGTTCAAAAATGATAGAAATTTCGGTGGCCCCTCCGCTTTGCCGGTAAAAATCGCTTATTCCAACGTCGTGGCTAAAGCCCACTTTTACCTGGTTTAGCTGCAGCCCTGCTATTACGGCAAGTGCTTTTTCATTGTTTGTGCCGCCAGTTAACGGTACTCCTTTATATAATAATCCTAACGAAACAGGAGAATAATTAGTGTATAAGCCCGCATCCAGCCGATTAAAATTTTTCTGATGTGTAAACGTAGCCGTCGGGGAAATGCTGAACGCTGCTGCCCTGTCGTTGGTTCGGTAGCTGCTAACGTAAAATTTGTAGCCCGTGTTTGCCGTAAAGCGTATTGGTAACGAAGTTTTTTCTCCGAAGCCGTAAGCAGGCTTGTTTAAATGCGCTGCCGAAAGGCCCAGCCATAGTTGGTTGGTATATAGTAAAGCACCGGTAGTAAAGCTAACATAATTTGTTGGCTCAAAGGAGTTTGCTTCTGCTGAAGTAACAGCTACCTGCCCGTTGTCGCTGAGCTGATCGCCGAAAACAAGGTTGTTATAGTTTATACTTAGGCGGGCCACAGTAGTTTGCAAGCCTGCTGACAAAGCCAAATTATTGGTTAAAGGTGTGTGGTAAGCATAGCCTGCTGAGGCAGCCAGTTTTTGTAATCCGCCAATGCCGGCCTTGTCCTGCTGCAGCACCAAACTAATTGCACTTTTTGTATTCGGGAGCAATAAATCGGCTGCTAACTGGTTGGTAACAAAGGCTCCGTTTAGTGCAGGCCATTGGGTGCGATGGTTTATGCTCACGCTCCAGTCGTGGTTTAAACCGGCAAAAGCAGGGTTTAGGTATAGGCGGTTAGCGTATTGCTGCGAGAAATGCACATCCTGTGCAGATGCCACAAAGCACCACAGGCAGGCTACTATACAAACGAACCGCTTTTTTAAAAACATACTTTATAGTTGATCAGAACAGGCAAAAACCGAAAAATTATGCGTTGCTATACTTTGCCTTTAAACTTTTGCATAGTTTTGGCTATACCTTTACAGTATACACATTATTAATAAGATACCCTTACCTATCCCGATATGAAAAAAGTAGTTATTGGCTTCTTTGTCTTTCTGGCGGTGTTGCTGGCTGTAGCAGCGTTAGTGCCTGTTCTGTTCAAAGATAAAATCAAACAAACCCTCGACAAAGAGATCGCAAAAAATATTAATGCCAACGTACTCTATCAGACCGATGATGTAAGCCTGTCGCTGTTCCGCGATTTCCCGGATGTGTCGCTGGGTGTAGAGAACCTGGCTATAGTTGGGATTGATTCTTTTGCAACCGACACCCTGGCACAGGTTCCGTCTTTTAGAATGGGCCTTGACCTGATGAGCGTGATTGCCGGCGACGAACTGGAGATTAACTCCGTAACGATGGACGAGCCAAAGATCAGGCTTATAGTTTTAAAGAGCGGCAAAGCCAACTGGGACATTATGAAGCCTGACACGGCCGCTCCTACCCCAACGGATACCACTGCCAGCGACTTTGCTATTGCCATTAAGAAGTGGGAAGTAACCAACGGTACGCTTTTTTATGATGACCTGAGCATTCCGTTTGGCATGGCTGCCTATAACGTAAACCATACCGGCTCCGGCGATTTTGCCAAAGACGTGTTTGATATGAAGTCGCAGACCACCTCAGACCGCTTTACCATGACCTACGATGGCGTAAACTATATAGAGAACGGAAAGCTGGATGCTGATGTAACTATGGCAATGGATCTAGCTAAATCGCTTTATACTTTTAAGGATAACAATATCAGGCTAAACGAGCTGCCTTTCCAGTTTGCCGGAACTATACTTATGCCCGACGAGGCTATGGACTTTGACCTGACCTTTAAAGCTACCGAAACTGATTTCAAAAATGTGCTGTCGGTGGTGCCGGGTATGTATACCGAGCAGTTCAAGGATATTAAAACGGAAGGTAAGCTGAGCTTTGATGGTTATTTTAAAGGCCGCATGATCGATACCCTGATGCCAGGCTTTGGTACAGAGCTGAAGATCATCAACGGTTTCTTTAAATACCCTGACCTGCCACAGGCTGCCCGTAACATTAACGTAGATATGCGCATCGATAACAAAGATGGCAATCCGAACAACACTATAGTTAATGTACGCCAGTTGCACCTGGACCTGGGCAAAAACCCTGTAGATGCCAAAATGCTGGTTGAAGGCCTGGAGCCGATGAAGGTAGACGGTAATGTAAAAGCAAGTATAGACCTGACCGAAATGACCAAAGTGTTCCCGATTGAAGGAATGACGCTGCGTGGTTTATTAAAGGTTGATGCCGATGCGAAAGGTGTTTATTCTAAAACGAGTATGCCTGTTATTGATGCCGACATGCGCCTGACCAATGGGTATGTAAAGTCCAAGGATTTCCCGGCTCCGATTGAGAACCTGAACATGGTAACCAACATCCTGAACAAAACCGGCAACACCGATGATACCCGCATTAATGTAGAGCGCTTTAACATGACCCTGGATGGGGAACCACTTTCGGGTAGAGCCTTAATTGCAGGTATAGATAAGCCGGCTTTCGATTTCGATATTAAAGGTATCCTAGACCTGACCAAACTGACCAAGATTTTCCCACAGGAAGGAATGACCGTTTCGGGTAGAATAAATGCGAATGTGGCGGCTAAAGGCAAACTAAGCGATGTGGAAGCGGAGAAGTATAACAACATCTCGGCAAACGGAACTATGGCTATAAGCAACCTTAACTTTGTGAGCACCGATTTGCCGCAGGGTATAAAAATCAGTAAAGCCAACGCTGTGTTTAACAACGAGCGCATAGAGCTGAAGGACATGAGCGGCTACCTTGGCAAAAGCGATATTCAGGCAAACGGCAGCATCTCGAACTACCTGGGCTATGCCTTAGCCGATAACCAGAGCCTGCGCGGTAACTTTAACCTGAGCTCCAACAACTTTAACGTGAACGAGTGGATGGTAGAAGAAACCGGCGAACCGGTAGCAGCTACTCCGGAAGCCGAAGGTGTAGTAGAAGTACCGGCAAATTTAGACATCACCTTAAATGTAAATGCCAAGCAAGTGCTTTATGATAACCTGAAGCTGAACAACATTAATGGCCGCGTGCTGGTTAAAGATAAAGTAGCCAAGCTAGATAAGGTTACCTTTAACACACTGGGCGCGACGTTTGCTACCAGCGGTACTTACAACACCACCGACATCTCTAAGCCCTTGTTCGATATGAACCTGGATATCCAGAACCTGAATTTCCGGCAGGCCTTTAATGCTTTTAATACGATTAAAGCCATAGCACCAATTGCTGGTTTGCTGGATGGTACCTTTAATACCAAGTTCAACTTTGCCGGTGAAATGGCCCCGGACATGACCCCGGTATTTAAGACCATGGATGGTGAAGGTATAATTAAGGTTTTAAAAGCTGCTGTGCGCGATGTGAAGATTGTGCAGCAGATAAGTACCCTGACGCACCTGGAGCAGTTGAAGAATTTTGTAGTGGAAAATAAAATGATAGATGCCCAGATCATAGACGGTAGCCTGGTTATTAAACCTTTCGATATGAAGATAGGCGATATGCAGATGACCGTTGGAGGTAGCAACAACGTGAACGGGCAAATTGATTATGTAACTGCCCTGAACGTGCCAACCGGTAAAGTAGGCCAGGAATTAAATTCGCGACTGGCCGGTATAGTTGGCGGAAACCAGTTAAAAGCAGCAGAGCGTGTAACCCTGAACCTGAAAATTGGTGGTACCCTTGCTGACCCACGGGTAAGTTTAGCTGGCGGAAGCGTAAAAGAGCAGGCAGCTAACCTGGTTAAAGAGGCAGTGCAAAGCAAGCTGAACGATGCCAAACTAAAACTGGACCAACGCAAACAACTGGCAGAAGACAGCATCCGGAACGAACTGAACAGAAGGAAACTGGAAGCTGAACAGAAAGCCCGCCTGGAACTGGAAAAGAAACGAAAGGAAGCTGAACTGAACATTAAGAAGCAGGCAACCGACAAGATTAATGATTTTCTGAAGCCAAAAACCAAACCGGCACCCAAGCCTACACCTACTGACACCACTAAAACAGGTGCAAAATAATGCAATTTATAGCAATGCTATAATATATAATTGTTGTATTTGAAGAAAGATGCCTGAAGTAGCTGCTTTAGGCATCTTTCATATATAGGCTTACGTAATTTCCTGCGGTTATCAGCGTTCTAACCCAACAAATGCTAACGTAGCATTACCGAACAACAAATATTCGGATATAAAAGATAGACTATTTCAGATCTTCATGTTGTCTTCATCTTTGTATCAGATATTTGAGCTGTAACTTTTAAATACAATAATTATGAAAAGAAAACTGATTATTCCTTTCCTTTTAGGAGCTCTTACTTTTGGCTTTAGCTCATGCGACAGCGATTCTGATACAGACGGCAGCGGCACTTCTAAACTGCAGGTACGCATGACCGATGCACCCGGCGACTATGAAGAAGTGAATGTAGAAGTTGTATCGGTGCAGGTAAACAGAGAAAACACAGATGGTGAGGAAGGCTGGATAACACTGGATGAAATTCATCCGGGTATCTATAACCTGCTTGATTTTGCCAACGGAAAAGACACACTGCTTGCAAGCGCAGAACTGCCTGCAGGTTCTATCTCTCAGATCAGACTTATACTTGGCGACGAGAACACAGTAAAGCTGAAAAGTGGCGAAGTGATCGATCTTAAAACGCCAAGCGGCCAGACATCAGGCGTTAAATTATCAGTAAATGCAACTTTGGAAGAAGATGTAACTTATGTAATGCTGCTGGACTTTGATGCTGCTAAATCGGTCGTGGCAAAAGGCAACGGCGGTTATAACCTGAAGCCGGTTATCCGTGTGATTTCGCAGGCTGTGGCTGGTGGCATTAAAGGTAAAGTAGCCCCTGCCGAATATAAGCCAGGCATCTACGTTATCTCATCTGCTAATGACACGCTGGGTGGTTTTGCTAACGAAGCCGGTGATTTTATGATCAAAGGTGTACCTGCCGGTTCTTACACGGTTAAATTTTATACCGAAGCCGCCGCGCACGACACGACACTTACTGACATAGTTGTATCGCAGGATGCGATTAAAGACTTAGGCACAGTGCAACTGCCTGAGTAAATAAACTTCTTCGGCTAAGTCCGGAAGATTTTAAATGAATTAATTTGTGAACCCCCATGTAAAAAGGAGCTCTTTCTGGAGCTCCTTTTTATTTGTAGTAACTATAGTTCGTTTGCCTATAGTTGTATTTATTGTGAGGTTTTAACCCACCCCTTACCCCTCCAGGGAGGCAGGGCCGTTAAGTTCTGCCGAGAACTATCCCCTTGAGGGGATTATAGGGGTGTTATTCAGGGCCAAAATGCCAATTGTTAGCCAGTTTTAAATTCACCCGCTAATGCAAACACCCCTCTGCGCTCCCCTCAAGGGGAGAATTTGCTAGAACTTAACGGCCCTGCCTCCAGGGAGGGGAATGATTATCTTGCAGTTTAAGAAATTATAGTTTCATAGATAGTATTTGCAGTAACTATATAACTATAGCTGAATGATAGCTTAAAGAGCAATTCCCCTCCTCGGAGGGGTTAGGGGTGGGTTGAATATTGATTGTCTATTGTCTTATTCACTCTTAGTATACCTGGCCCATCAGCTCACGCACGTAGGTCACATAATCGGTGTTTGGTGGCGTGTGGCCGTTTTTGCGCAGGTCGGTGGCAACCTGGGCGCGGTGGTAAGTAGCATGGTTAAAAGCATGCGTTAAAATATCGAGTACACGGGTGCTGTACTTGTTGCCCTGGCTGTTAGTATAATCTATCAGGCGGTTAAATTCGGCCTCATCAGAGTTGGCCACCAACTCGGCAATTTTGTAAGAGGCGCTTTTGTGAAGTTCTTTTAACTGCTCCAGGTTATGCTCCTGCCATACTTTAACCGGGCTTGTTGTGCCGGTGATGCGGGCGATCCAGATGGCCTGTGCGTTCAGGGCATGGCTCATCAGGCGGGCAGCATTGTTTGGTACGCTCGGTAAGCTGCTGAAAACATCCAGCATGGTCTGGTTTGCCCAGATGTTATATTCTGATAAGTTCTTTAATACGTCGTTTCCTGTCATTTCTAAATTAGCTTTCGCGTTTATCTTCCCAAATTATCGTTTCGTTTGTGCGCTTCTCAAAAAAGTCTGCGCAGCGGCCATCTCCCCTGCCTGTTATGCCGCCATCCGGTTCGCAAAGCTGGTTGCCATCGTTATCAAACAGTTTAGAAGGAATATCGCAGCAGCGGCTGGTCAGGTAATATACTTGCTGGCCGTTATAAGTATAGCTGTAAATTTTAGCGGGTGGGTTAGCGGGTGCTTCCTTTTCCAGTTGCTGTATCAGGTCGGTTAACCAGGGAACCTGCGCATTTGTTGTTTCCGGCGTAGCAGTTGGTTTGCAGGATACAGCCATGCAGAACAAAACTATAGGTATGATGCGGGTCAGTGTTGTATACATATCCGTTTTTTTGAAGCGGCTGCAAAGGTAACCATTTTAATTCTGAATAAAGAAGTACGCATAAACTATAGCTAAAGGTGTTTAACGGCTATAGTTGGCTACCCGGCATTTACCAGGTCCAGCACGTAAGGGGTGAAAATGAGGAGCCCAACTATAGCTGCCGTGATGGCGGCCACCAGAACAGCTGCCGCGGCCAGGTCTTTGGTTTTGCCGGCAAGCGGGTTGTGATGTGGTGATACCAGGTTGGTAAGTGTTTCGATGGCGGTGTTAAAGATCTCGGCTGTAATAACCAGGCCTATACTCCCGGCCAGCAGGCACCATTCTGTTGCAGTAACATCAAACAGGAGACCGGCAACTATAACTCCAATAGCTGACAACACGTGCAGGCGCATGTGCGGCTCCGACCGCACAGCCGAGTTCAGACCCTGTAAGGCAAACTTAAAACTGTTGTAGCGCTTCTTAAAGTAGCTGTCCAAGTGGGATGACTAATGTAGAATGATTAATGACTATAGTTCGTGTATTGGGTTTCGTGTTAATTCAAAAATACATTAGCAAAACGAAACACCAAACACAATATATTAAACACGATCAACTATACTCCGGCTTCAGTTTGTCTTTAAATACTTTCCGGAACTTGTCAACTTTGGGGCGCACTACAAACGCGCAGTAGGGCTGGCTACCGTTTCTCAGGAAGTAGTTCTGGTGGTACTTTTCGGCTGGGTAATAGTTGGTGAACGGTTCTATAGTTGTCACGATCGGGTCATCAAAAGCGCCGGATTCGTCTAAAGCCAGTTTATAGTTTTCGGCCAGCTGCTTTTGCTCCTCGTTGTGGTAGAATATGACCGAACGGTACTGCGGACCAACGTCGTTACCCTGACGATTTAAAGTGGTTGGGTCGTGGGTTTCCCAGAACACGCGCAGTAGCTCTTCATAACTGATCTGTTGTGGATCGTAGGTTATCTGTAACACCTCTGCGTGGCCGGTTGTAGCGGTGCAAACCTGCTCATAGGTTGGGTTTTCCACATGGCCGCCTGCATAGCCCGATTCTACTTTTTCCACACCTTTTAATTGTTGAAAAACTGCCTCTGTGCACCAGAAACATCCATTCCCGAACGTTGCTATTTCCATTTATCTGTTTTCTTAAGTAAGCTATAGTTTATACTTCAGCGCATCGGCATTTATGCAGTAGCGCACGTTGGTTGGTGTACGGTTATCATCAAACAAATGGCCCAGGTGCTGCTCGCATTGGCTGCATAACAGCTGTATACGCTCCCGGCCATACGTGTGTAAGGGGTTTTGCCGTACATTCTCCCCTACCTGCTTCCAGAAACTCGGGAAACCGGAGCCAACTTCAAATTTAGCACTCGCTTCAAACAAAACCTGTCCGCAACCGGAGCAAGTATAAAGCCCTCGCTCGTTTCCTGTCAAATCTATCTTCTGATTGCGTACGAATGTCATTTAATTTATCTGCAAAAGCTGTCATCCCCCTGCCCCCTTCCAAGGGAGACTTTGTCTACTAACGTCAAACTAAAAATGTGAATTACGCATTGCTGAATGTCCCCCTTGGAAGGGGGCAGGGAGATGATCTACGTTAACAGAAACTAATCTTCCTTCTCCAGGTCTTCCACCGGCACAAACTTCATCGAAAGCGAATTTACGCAGTGACGGATGTTCTTTGGTGTAAGATACTCGCCTTCGAACACATGGCCCAGGTGACCGCCGCAGTTGGCACACACAATTTCGGTACGGCGTCCATCTGCATCGGGAACGCGTTTTACGGCACCGCTTATCTCGTCATCAAAACTTGGCCAGCCACAGCTCGACTCAAACTTGTATTCTGAAGTATAAAGCGGGGCATTGCAGCGACGGCATAAATACACGCCTTCAGCTTTGTTCGTATAGTATTCGCCGGTGCCCGGGTATTCTGTTCCTTTGTTAACTATAATGCGGGCTTCTTCCGGGGTAAGTACGTTGTAATCGGATGGGTCTTTCGCTATTTTCATAATCTATAGTTGTGCTGTTTTCTGGTTATACGTGTGGTTTTAAGAACAGCGGAAAGGTAAGAAGGTTTTCGGGAAACCATGCTGCCAACTATAGCACAATTACTCTATCGCTGGTATAGGGCTACTAACTATAGTTTGATAACCTTCCCGGCGGTTGCCTGTTGTTTAAGAATATCGTAATCAATAAATCGACAACCTAAATTTAGTAAACAACATGAAGATAGGAATAACCGGAGCCACCGGGCAACTTGGCCGTCTTGTGGTTAGCAAGCTCAAAAATAAAGTATCGGCAGATAACATAGTAGCACTTGCACGCTTGCAGCAAAAGGGTGCAGACTTAGGCGTAACCGTGCGCGAAGCCGATTACACAAAACCAGAAACGCTAAACAAGGCACTGGAAGGCATAGACACGCTGCTGCTGATCTCATCGAGTGAAGTAGGGCAACGTGCCACGCAGCACCACAATGTAATTGAAGCAGCAAAAAAAGCAGGCGTTAAATGGATCGTCTATACCAGCCTGCTGCACGCTGATACGTCGTCGCTGAGCCTGGCAGAAGAGCATCGCCACACAGAAGCAGAGCTGAAAAAATCCGGTATTCCGCACACTATCCTCAGAAACGGCTGGTACACCGAAAACTATGCAGGCTCTATACCAGGTGCACTTGCCGGTGGTGCTCTTATAGGTAGTGCAGGTGAAGGCAAAATCTCATCTGCCTCGCGCGAAGACTTTGCTGATGCGGCAGTTGCTGTGTTGACCGGAGAAGGCCACGAGGGCAAAATTTACGAACTGGCCGGCGACGAAGCCTACACGCTCAGCGACTTGGCTGCAGAAATCTCCCGCCAAACCGGAAAAGACATACCTTACAAAAACCTGCCTGAAACAGATTATGCAACCGCGCTTGCCGGCTTCGGCTTACCGGAAGGACTGGCACATGCTATTGCCGGCTGGGATGTGTCTGCATCAAAAGGGGATCTGTATGACGACAGCCGCCAGTTATCGAAACTTATCGGCCACCCGACCACGCCTATGAAAGAAACAGTAGCGCAAGCGCTGAAAGCAACCTCAAATGCCGGGTAATTTTATAGTTAAACTATAGCTACTCCTGATTAATAAAAAGCTACTTCGGTAGCTTTTTGCTTTTGTACCAACGCTCAAACTATAGCATTACGACTATGGATTAACTATAGCGCCCATTAGTTTAAAGGCAGCCTTTCCTATGTTGTCATTTCGAACAGTGTGAGAAATCTAATTAAGCTATACCGGGGTGTTTTAAATAGATCTCTCCTTTTGTCGAGATGACAGTTTCAGTTGATGGCATTCTATAGCCGCCTGCTAAACTATAGTTAATGGCAATAAAAAATCTGGCAGCAACTATAACTATGGGTTACGCTGCTGCCAGATCTATATCAAAAGGTAATCTTAAAGGTTCTGATTCTCCTGGCCGTTTATCTTGTTTTCCTTTCTGGTTTTCAGGAAAGATAGCACCACACTAAACACCAGGATCAGCGCAATTACAAGCAGGGAGATGAATGTAGGGATCTTGTAAATATCAACCATTACCATTTTTAGCCCTACAAATACAAGTATAATGGCCAGCCCGTATGACAGGTAAACGAAGCGATCTACGACGTGGGCAAGGGCAAAATACAGTGAACGCAGACCCAGAATAGCAAACACGTTGGAGGTATAAACTATAAACTGGTCCTGGGTAATGGCAAGGATGGCCGGAATACTGTCGACTGCAAAAATAAGGTCAGTGGCTTCGATCAGTATCAGCACCAGGAAAAGAGGAGTTGCAAACCGTTTGCCGTCCTGCTTTACAAAGAATTTATCGCCGTGTAACTGATTGGTTACCGGCATTATTCGTCTGAAGAACTTTATAACCGGGTTGTTTTCAGGATCTATAGCGGTACCCTTCTCGGTAAACATTTTGTAGCCGGTATAGATCAGGAAGATACCGAAGATGTAAACGCTCCAGTGGAATTTCTGGATAAGGGCAACACCGGCGAAAATAAAGATGATTCTCATGACCAACGCGCCCAGGATACCCCAGAATAGGATCTTGTGCTGATAAATGGCCGGTATCTTGAAGTAGCCAAACACAAGCACGAACACGAAGATATTATCGATGCTCAGGGATTTCTCGATCAGGTAACCAGTCAGGAATTCTACCGCTTTAGCCTCCCCGAACCAGTAATAAATAAGCCCGTTAAAAATTAAGGCAAGACTGATCCAGACACCCGACCAGGTTAATGCTTCTTTTACCGATACGACATGTGCTTTCCGGTTAAATACACCTAAGTCGAGCGCAAGCATAAGAAGTACAAATGCATTAAACCCAATCCAGAATGTGGCATTTACTTCCATAAAGTGTTGCTATAGTTTGATTAAAATACAATTGTTGCCGGGTGTTTGTTATAAGTAAACCCGTTTTTAGTTACAAATTTAACCAGATAGCGTTCTAAGAAGTTAGTATGTTTAGCTATTGGCCTTAATACAAGATAGAAAGCATAATATGCAGCCCATACAACAGCTACTTTTCCTTTAACTGTAGTTCCTGTAAGTACCTGCCAGCACCGGTTCAGGGCCGCACCGCTACTAGTAACCCTGGTTTCCAGATGCCCGGTTAAGGATTTCCGTACATATTTGACTCGCCACCATCAATTGCTATAGTTTGCCCATTTACATAAGAGGCCGCCTCACTTAACAGAAAGGCTACTACTTTAGCTACTTCTTCGGGTAGGCCCAGGCGCCTGGTTGGGTTGTGTTGGGCATAGTCGGCCTCGGCAGCTTTGGGGTCTTTGGGGTTTACTTCTCTAAAGGCTTCGGCAACCATAGGCGTAAGGATGGCGCCTGGGGCAATGGCATTGGTTATGATGCCGTCTTTGCCATATTCCAAGGCGGCGTTTTTTGTCATGCCCGACACGGCGTGTTTGCTGGCTACATAGGCTACCTGGTTCAGCACACCCCGTATACCACCCACCGATGCCACATTTACAATACGGCCATACTTCTGCTTCTGCATAACCGGAATTACATAGCGCATGCCGTAATAAACGCCCATCAGGTTAATGTCGATCACCTTTTTAAACATCTTGATATCGTACTCGATCATAGGCGCCTGTTTGCCTTCTATTCCAGCGTTGTTATACAGGCCATCTATCCGGCCAAAAGCTTTCTCTGTTTCAGAAACATACCTTTTAACGTCTTCCTCATTCGATTCATCGCCCACCACTGTTATGATCTTTGAAGAAGAAAATTCTTTGGTCAGGTTGTTGGCCGCTTCCGAAAGCTGCTCTTTGTTGAAGTCCATTAAGGTTAGGTTCGCCCCCTGACTTGCGAGCTCCTTTGCTGCCGCCAGCCCCAGACCCATAGCAGCCCCCGTGATAATAATAGATTTCTGGTCGAATGTTTTCATAGTAACTTATAGTTAAGTGTAAAACTCGGTGCGTGAGGCAGGCTCCTTTATCTGCTTTTCAGAAGTGCAGTGTAGAAGCCCGAAAATAACCTGGGGTGATGAAGGGAAACTATAGGGATGTGTGAACTATGGAGTATACGATGGAAGGCAAGTTTCCGGTAGAGCAAACTATAGTTGGGCGCTTTGAGAGTAGTGTTGCGCAGCTATGAAGAGTACTCATCTCCTTGCCGGCCCATGTTGGCGCGAGCTTGTAGCTCGTGCCTTACTTTATAATGTAAATAAGTACGAGCTACAAGCTCGCACTAGCGGGAAAAGTAAGAACATGAAAAAGGTCAGTTACAAACTGGCTTCAAAGCTTACCCACAAGTTGCGCTGACGCTAAACTTGCAGGATGGGAATAACTGTAATTAAATCCTTGTAACCTTAAGCGTGTCAATTTTATTACTTTCTGCAATAGAGGCTATATCTTCTATTGAACCTATTTCTAAGATTAAAGGATGAGTTTCTTTTCTTTTTATGAAGAACCTAAACTCGCTTTGATAAGAGTAGCGAAGAGGTTTCTTGAAGACTGACCATTTCCCATGGAATTGTTTCAGATCAAAATATTCTACAGGTGAATAAATTAATTCGTACCCTGCGCTCTCAGCAGCTTTTTTAACTCTACTAATGAACTCGTTTATATCAAGTATGAAAACACATGTATCTCCAAACTTTTTACACTCCTCATCTATTTTTATATCTGTTAAATTTTCACGTGTCTTTAAAGCATACATAGAAAAGATATTTCCCATAGGCTTATCATACCAAAGCTGAAAAAGGCCTTTCTCAGCAACTCCTATTTTATTCTCCCCTAGGAAAATTCTAACATTATTAATCTCGCTTTGCTTGTATAAAGCTTCGTATTTATCCCCTCTTAAATCACCATCTTCAGTTTTTCTAAATACATCCAAGTTATTCATAAAGATGACTCCCTTCTCATAGAAGCTTTTCATATGAGGTTCTTCACCAAACTTAATTAAAGAGCAGACATCTATTTTCATGGTTGAGGCTTACCGGTTATTGATTATCAAATAAATATAACAAAAAAGCAGCCCCAAACGGAGCTGCTTTTCCTTTATGTATCAAGACGCAAAGCATTGCGGCTCTACAGTTCTTACTTCTTTAAGCTGCCGATCATGTCTTCCGGCTTCACCCACTCGTCATACTGCTCGTTGGTTAGCAGGTCAAGGGCGATAGCTGCCTGGCGAAGGGTTGTGCCTTCTTTGTGGGCTTTCTTCGCAATTTTGGCGGCGTTGTCGTAACCGATGTGTGGGTTAAGGGCCGTTACCAGCATCAGCGAGTTCTCTAAATTCTCTTTAATGCGGGCCGTGTTTGGCTCTATACCTATGGCGCAGTGCTTATCGAATGAGTCGCAGGCGTCGCCGATCAGCTGGGCGCTCATCAGCAGGTTAAAGATCATTACCGGCTTAAACACGTTCAGCTCGAAATGGCCGTTCATGCCACCAACCGAAATAGCCACATCGTTACCGATAACCTGAGCACACACCATGGTCATGGCCTCTGCCTGCGTTGGGTTAACTTTACCCGGCATGATAGAAGAACCCGGCTCGTTCTCAGGGATCAGGATCTCAGCAATACCGGAACGCGGACCAGAAGCCAGTAAACGGATGTCGTTGGCGATCTTCATTAAAGAAACAGCCAGTTGCTTCAGCGCGCCAGACGTCTCAACTATAGCATCGTGTGCAGCAAGTGCCTCGAATTTGTTTGGAGCTGTTATGAACTCATGGCCAGCGTACTGAGAGATCTTTTCAGCAACCAGTACATCGTAACCAGCCGGTGTGTTAAGGCCTGTACCTACTGCAGAACCGCCAAGCGCCAGTGTGCTCAGGTGTGGCAATGTGTTGCGAAGCGCCTTCATGCCATAATCCAGCTGGGCTACGTAACCAGAAATCTCCTGGCCCAGTGTAAGCGGCGTAGCATCCATCAGGTGCGTACGACCGATCTTCACCACATCCATGTAAGCTTCGGCTTTGCTGTTCAGCGTGTCGCGCAGTTTCTTAACTAATGGCAAGGTATGCTCTACCACTTTTTTGTAAGCGGCAATGTGCATCGCCGTCGGGAAGGTATCGTTAGACGACTGCGACTTGTTTACGTCGTCGTTCGGGTGGATCTTCTTTTTCTCATCCATCAGGTTGCCGCCCAGCAGTACGTGCGCGCGGTTAGCCACCACTTCGTTCACGTTCATGTTCGACTGTGTGCCCGAACCTGTCTGCCAAACTACCAGCGGGAATTCGTCAGCCAGTTTGCCCTCTAAAATCTCGTCGCAAACCTGCGAAATGATATCTGCTTTATCCTGAGCTAAAACGCCAAGTTGTGCGTTAGCCTGAGCAGCCGATTTTTTAAGAATAGCAAAAGCCTCGATCACTTCTTTCGGCATCAGTTGGCCACCGATGGTAAAGTTTTCTTTAGAGCGCTGCGTCTGAGCACCCCAGTATTTGTCTGCAGGCACCTCTACAGGGCCCATCGTGTCTTTCTCTACGCGAACTTGCATATCGATTTATGTTTGGTTTAATGGATCAGTTTGATTGCGGCAATATTACGAAAAAGAGTTAAGACTTATAATTTGTCATTACTCCCACATTTGTCATTTCGAGCCAAAGCGAGAAATCTTAATCGGATTTTATCTGAGATAGATCTCTCCTATCGTCGAGATGACATTAAAGGACTGCCAACTCGTAACTCAGCATTCGTGGCTAAGAACTATAGTTACTCTCCGAAAAAAGGTATCTGCCGTTGCTCTATTTTAACCGGTTTGCGCACCTGCTTGTTTACGTACTTCTTTTCCTGCTCAAAGGCTACAATCTTTAATGTTATATCCAGGCCGGTTACCGTGTTGCTGTTCCGGAAAGTGGCGTACAGCGTGCCGTCGGTAGTTTTAGGTGTTTCGGAGGACAATACTTTTTTATAGTCTGAGATAATGCCCGTGCCCTGTGCAAACGTGTAAGGTTTCCAGCCCTCCTCATCGGCCACAAACTTCTCTGCCGACTGCTTATTCATAAAGTAATAATCAATATTTCCGCTGGCGTTAACCTGTGGCAAACTTGGGATCAGTCCCAACCCAAACCCAACCACAGGGCTCACCGTGGAGGACGCAAGCACAGAAGCGCCTTTTGTAACCAGTTTAGTCATGTTCTTCAGGTCCTCAACCGACTGCTGTCCCACACCAACCCAGTAAACCCAGTGCACCGTATTGGCCGGTAACTTAAATGGCACCGACACACGGCTTGGGTTCAGGTTAGTCATAGAAGCCACCCGAAATGTTTTATCAACTATAGTTACCGGTGTCAGTTCACCTTTTACCAGCACTTTTTCGGTGGTAGTGGCCCAGGTGGTGTCGGCTATAGTTTGCCAGGTAATGTTGGAATTGAAGTGGCGGGTTTCGTTTTTTTCAGGAAGGCGTTTAATGCTTAGGCGGGCTGGAGTGGCCTTGTCGGAGGTGGATGAAACTATAAACTTATACACCAGCTTTTGCGGCAGGGTCAGCTTGAGTTCTTTCACCTTTTTTACCGGCTGCGAACTATAAACTATAGCCCCTGAAGTATACTCCTGCACTTCCAGGTTAATTGTTTGTCCGGGCTTGTCAGGTTCTATGGTTATAACCGCTACATCGCCCTTCTGGAAACCATAAAAGTACACTGCCTTCTGGCCAGCCGCTGGTATGGCTATAGTTTGCTCGGTTACCGTAATTGCTTTCTTCTGCGCTATAGTTGCCACGCTCCATAGCAACATCAGCATCAGTAATTTATATTTCATTTCAGATGTTCAGAAATCCGGGTGCAAAGATAAGCGGTAGGAATTTTAAGATGGAAATATTTTAAGAATTACCTCACCCCAGCCCTCTCCTTTTAAAGAGGGCCCCTACCCCCAAAACAGGAGAGGGAGTTTTTCTACTATTCCTTCCCCTTTTTTGTCATCCTGGAAGGATCTTGTGCGAAGGGGGA
Source organism: Pontibacter fetidus (assembly GCF_010119545.1). Classification (GTDB taxonomy): domain Bacteria; phylum Bacteroidota; class Bacteroidia; order Cytophagales; family Hymenobacteraceae; genus Pontibacter; species Pontibacter fetidus. The sequence continues at coordinate 136,629 of NZ_JAAEAA010000003.1, forward strand.
ATTTAGCCTTTGCTTTAACACACCCCTACCCCTCTCAAGAGGGGACTTTCTGCCTCAGCTATAGTTACAGACCATGCGCGGACAGGTCGCGACCTGTCCCTACGAAACTATAGCCATGATAAAAGTCAAAGCGAAGAAAGTTAAAACGATAGCTACAGGTAGCTATCGAACTGATATCAGTCTTTGGGTTGAGCGCCTCGAGAGGTTCCGGTGCCGTTAGGCATTGCGACGTTAGGAGCAAAGGAAGCGAAAGCAGCGCGATGCCCGAAGACGGGGCCTCCCGGCCCGGGAGGGAGCCAAGGTAGAAATGAAACTTTAGGTAAATAGAGCTCCCAGGATTGAAAGAGACTATGGAACAACGGCTTGTTTCCAACAGTAGGCAAAGTTAACTATAGGACTTATAAGATCCCTCGACTAACGCTCGGGATGACATTAGTGGAAACTATAGCTTCAACTATTGTCTTAAATAGATTTCTCACGTTGTCCGAAATGACAAAAGAGAAACTTTACTCCTAATCCTTTAACGAATCACTTTTTTCCCTGATTTTTCAGATAGCAGCGCGATCATCTCTAATTGCACCGGCTTCAGATAAGTAGTATTGATGTTAGAGTTGTCGTTAAAAGTGATCAGGTACTCCCCTTCATTGCCAAGATATTCGATCTTATCTATCTGAGACATACTATAGCTGCGTTCTTCCGAAAGGATGTTGGTAACTGTAAGTGTGTTCTCAAAAATCCGGACATGCCATTGCATAACATACCATATAACTATACCAGATAAAGCCAGCATCACCAGAAAGAGAATCCGATATAGCTTGATGGAACCTCGTCCTTCGGATTGCAGCAGGTAGTTTTGGTACAGTTCATAATCGTGGCCTAGCAACGATCTTTGTACTAGCCTTAGCGGAAGCACAGCTAAAGTTAGGCCCAGAAGTAAGCCCGGCGCAAAAAAAGCCCTGAAGTTAGGAGTAAGCAGGTGAATCCACCCTCCGGTTGAAGCATGAATAATACTTGAGAACATAGCCAATATACCAGCACTGAACACGGCAAGCACGCAGGCAAAAAAGAAGTACGCAATGGTTAGTTTCCACTCCTTTTTCTGGATGTACTGTTGCTCGTCTCTGGTTAACTTTTCTCCTGTTGTACCGGTCAGCAAACGGCGCATTGCAAAACGCACAACAGGCAATAAAACAGCAATAGCAAAGAAGCTGATCAACAGGCTTCGTAAGATCTCAAGCATAAGCGGGTATTTTCTGCAAAGTTAATAGGGTATACCCAATTTCCGGTAAATAAAACCGAGTAACCACGCCGGGCCTATCAGTAAAAATTGCAGGTCTTTCAGAAACGACGGCTTTTTGCCTTCTACCTTATGTCCGTAAAACTGCCCCACCCAGGCCAGCACAAAAACAACAAGGCATACCAGCCATAAAGGCGTTTCCAGGTTTACGTCAACTACATACACCAGCCAAAGCACAAGGCTGCAAACTATAGCCATGCCTAAAAACATGGTAAACGATAGCCGCAGGTAAAAAAGCAGCCCCAGCAGTATAACTATAGTTCCGAAATGCACAAAAGGCCGCAATTGCTCCGGGAAAAGCATTTTAAGTGGTCCCGCTGGTATGCTTGCCAGCAACCCGACAATACTGAAGAAGATAAGCGGCACACATATCCAGTGGATCAGTTTATTTGTATGATTCTGGTGGCTCTGACCATATTCATCAAACCATTGTTGTATCGGTCTCATTTGTAGTTTTTAAGGATAGTAAGTTTCAGGTAAACAATGTAAACTTTTTATAGTTAAGTTACAAGATGTGCTTTTAAACCGTATGCTAAAGATAACTACAGCCTTGCAAGTGCTTTAAGTAGTAGCGCATGGCTTGTTTTTTTGTATATTTGAGTAAATACATACTTTACATTTTAACGTACTATTACAGCCTGAAGCAGACTACAAACTTTTGTATTGTTTGCTTTATTAACAAAAGCATATGAGAGCAGCAAAAATTGTTTCTTTTATCCGGGATCATATTATTGCTGTATCTTCCTTCCTGCTCATTTTTCTGGTAACCATCTTCCTGTATTCTGAAACAAAAAAGAAAGCTGCGGAGCGTAACGTCAAGTTATTTGAGCTGCGCGCAGACCAGGCCACACAGGATATAAAAACAAGGCTAAACGATTATATACAGATACTGGTAGGAGGCAAAGCGCTATTTACGGCATCCGATACTGTAGAGCGTAAAGCCTGGCATACCTACTACCAGGGGCTTGACCTTGAAAAGAAATATCCGGGTATACAAGGCTTAGGTTATACGCATTTTATAAGGCCTGATGAAATGCAGAAGCACCTCCAGCAAATACGTAACGAGGGGTTTAAAGACTATAAGGTTACACCCGAGGGCGACAGGCCAATCTATAGTTCCATCATTTACCTGGAGCCTTTTACCGGCCGTAACCTGCGTGCTTTTGGTTATGATATGTTCAGCGAACCGATCAGGCAGTCGGCGATGCGCATTGCCCGCGACACTAAACAGCCAACTATGTCCGGCAAAGTGCGCCTGAAGCAGGAAACAGGCAAAGACGAGCAGGCAGGTTTCCTGATTTACCTCCCGGTTTACCGTAACAACGCCGACCCCGAATCGATAAAGGACCGCCAGTACCTTATAAAAGGGTTTGTTTACAGCCCCTTCCGGGCCAAGGATTTTATGTCGTATGCCCTGGGTGCAGACTATAATGACATAGACATTGAAGTATACGATGGCACCACCATGAACGAGGAAACGGTGCTTTACAGTACCGATTCGGTATTACATTATAACAAAGATGAGAAGCGACTGCGCAAAATAAACACCATTACAGTTGGCAATGCTACCTGGCGCATTTTAAGCACGGCCAAACCAAAATTTGCACAAACCTCCGACGCAGGCCTGCCCTACTTTATTTTGCTTGGTGGTACCATCATCAGCTTCCTGATGTTTTTTATTATCTGGTCCTTGTCCAGCACGCGCCGCTCTAACCGCTTAAAACAAACTATAACAGATAACTCCACTGCTGCCCTGTTTATACTAGACCCACAGGGTTACTGCACGTTTATGAACCCCGCCGCCGAAGAAATGACCGGTTACATGTTTGAGGAGTTACAGCAAAAGACCCTGCATGAAATGGTGCATTATAAGCGGCCCGATGGAACAAGCCTGCCTGTATCAGAATGCCATATTTACAATGCATTAAAGTCAAGGCAACCGGTACGCGCCCTCGAAGATGTTTTTGTCCGGAAAGACGGAACATTTTTTAACGTGCTGTGTGCCGTGCGTCCTATTATTGAGAACGACGAGGTAAGCTATACGATAGTAGAGATCAGGGATATAACCGACGAAAAGCGCACCCAGCAGGCTATTATAGAAAGCGAAGCCCGCTTCAGGGCCATGGCCGATAACGCACCGGTAATAATTGCGATAAATGATGAGACCGGGCAGTTTGTATATGTAAACAAGCAGTGGATAGATTTTACGGGACATTCCCTGAAAACCACGTTAGGCATGCAATGGGTTAACTACCTGCACCCCGACGACAGGGAACTTGCCGCTCAAAAATATAAGAAAGCAGTTGATGAAGGTCGTAGTTTCAGGATGGAGGTGCGCATGCTGCGCCTGGATGGGCAATACCGTTGGGTAGCTACTACCAGCACACCACGTTTTGGTGGTAACGGCGAGTTTATGGGCCACATCAGCTCTATTATTGATATTTCGGAAATAAAGGAAGCCGAGCGCCGGGTAAAACAGAATGCCGAACTGTTGCAGAAACTCTTCCTGGAGGTGCCTGCCCTGGTGGGGCTGGTTCGCTCTCCGGACATGCAGTACGTGCTGGCTAACCCACTATACCGCAGCCTGTACGGCAACCGCCCCTTGGTAGGCAAAACCATTTACGAAGCACACTCCGGGCAGGAAGGCGATGGTTTCTTTGATAAAATAGAAGAAGTATTTAAAACCGGCGAGCCCTACATTGGTAACGAAGTGCCCGTAACTATAACCCCCGCTTTTGATGGCCCACCGATGCAGGCTTATTTTAACCTGGTATACCAACCCCTGAAAGATGTAAATGGCATTGTAGAAGCGGTATTGGTTTTTGCTATAGAAGTAACAGAACTGGTAACTGCCCGGTCGGGTTTGTTGGGGGCTAACGCAGAGTTGAGCGAAAAGAACAACGAGCTACTCCGCATCAACAACGACCTCGATAATTTTGTGTATACCGCCTCCCACGACCTTAAATCGCCGATTGCTAATATTGAGGGCCTGGTAACGCTGCTGCGCGATATACTGCAAGGCAAAATGGACGCTGAAGATGAAAGAGTGCTGGATATGGTAACCAACTCGGTTAACAAACTGAAGCAAACAATAGGCGACCTTACCGAGATAACAAAAGTACAGAAAGACCTGCAGTCTAAACTGGAGCCGCTTAAATTTAACGAAACGCTGCGCGACGTTCTCTCCGATATTAACGGCCTGGTATATGAGACCGGAACCCTTATTAAAACCGATTTTGAGGTGGATGCTATACTTTATGCCCGTAAGAACCTGCGCAGCATTATGTATAACCTGGTATCAAACGCAGTAAAGTACAGATCGCCGGAGCGAACACCCGAGGTAAATGTTAAAACCTACCGGCAGGATGGCTATATAGTACTGGAAGTGGCCGACAATGGGTTAGGTATAAAGCCCGAGCATCAGCACAAACTGTTCAGTATGTTTAAGCGCCTGCACACACACGTAGAGGGCACCGGTATAGGGTTATACATTGTAAAACGCATTATAGAGAACAACGGCGGCCGCATAAAAGTAGAGAGTGAACTGGGTAAAGGCACTACCTTTAGGGTATACTTTAAAGAGGTGCCCGTTGAGGCCAAAGTATAGATTTTACCTCCTGAAAAATAGTATATTTAAGCTGCAATTATTGACCGTTTTATACCCAAAAGTTGTTTTAGTCTGATGGGAAATAAATCCCTTTACCAACTATAAAAACAACGACAACCAACCTTAGATGGCTAAAATAAAAACATCCTACTTCTGCCAGAACTGTGGCGCCCAATCAGCAAAATGGATTGGCAAATGCCCGGCCTGCGGCGAGTGGAATACCTACGTAGAAGAAGTAGTACAGCGCGAAGAATTAACGCCAACCAGCATCTGGAAAGTAGGCAGCAGCTCGGGACAGGTGGCTAGCAAACCAAAACCTATCGCCGACATTACTTTTCAGGAGCAGCAACGCATTAACACCACCGACCAGGAACTGAACCGTGTACTGGGTGGTGGCATTGTGCCTGGGTCTATGGTACTGATAGGCGGCGAGCCAGGTATAGGTAAATCTACCTTGATGCTGCAGATAGCGCTGAGTTTGCGTAGCCTGCGCGTGTTGTATGTAAGCGGCGAGGAAAGCGAGCAACAGATTAAAATGCGTGCCGAACGCATTGGAGCCCCTACCTCCGACTGCTTTATACTTACCGAAACCGGCACCCAGAACATCTTTAAACAGATAGAGCAACTACAGCCACAAGTACTGATCATAGACTCCATCCAGACGCTGCATTCATCTTTTATAGAGGCGGGTGCAGGCAGCGTGAGCCAGGTGCGGGAGTGTACAGCAGAGCTTCTGAAATTTGCCAAGGAGAGCGGAACGCCTGTATTTCTGATAGGCCATATAACCAAAGAAGGAAGCCTGGCAGGTCCTAAAATACTGGAACACATGGTGGATACGGTGTTGCAGTTTGAAGGCGACCGCCATATGACCTACCGTATCTTACGCACTACCAAAAACCGCTTTGGCTCTACTTCTGAGCTGGGTATTTACGAAATGATGGGCGCCGGCCTGCGCGAAGTAAGCAACCCTTCGGAGATATTGATAACGCAGCGCGAGGATTCGTTTAGCGGCATTTCGATTGGTGGAACCCTGGAAGGCAACCGACCGCTTTTAATTGAGGTGCAAAGCCTTGTTAGTCCGGCTACGTACGGCACGCCGCAACGAGCCAGCACGGGCTTCGACGCGAAACGCTTAAATATGCTATTGGCTGTACTGGAAAAACGCGGTGGTTACAGATTGGGCGCCCAGGATGTGTTCCTGAATATTGCCGGCGGCCTGAAAGTGGAAGACCCTGCCCTGGATTTAGCCGTTTGTGCGTCTATACTTTCGTCGTTTGAAGATATGCCTATACCGGGTACGTCTTGTTTTGCAGCCGAAGTTGGTTTGGGTGGTGAGATACGCGCTGTAAATCGTGTCGAGAACCGCATCACCGAAGCCGAAAAGCTAGGCTTTACCGATATCTACATCTCCAAGTATAACAAGAAAGGCCTCGACTTCAGCAAGTTCAACATTAAAGTGCATGCTTTCAGTAAACTGGAAGATGTTTTCAGCGAACTATTTGGGTAACAGCTTGCAGTTATAAAAGAGAAACTATAGCAATTCTGGTTTTCTGAAGTAAAATTTATACTTCCCGGAATTTATAGGTAGGAGGTTGGTGTTCAGCTACATAACTTTTAATATCTTAAGGTTACGTAGCTTAACATTTCACTTCCTATCTTTTTTATGAAGCGCATACACTTACTGCTTTTGCTGGCTGCATTGCTTGTTGTGAACTATAGTTTCGGGCAAGGGAAAGCCGTTATTACCGGCAAAATAACCAATCCGCTCTCCGACGAAATTACGATTATCACCTATCCTAATCCGCTTATCCCGCAAGAAAAAGAAACTACAGTGGAGTTATCCGGAAATAGCTTTAAACTGGAGGTTCCGGTTACTGAAACTACCCTGGCGGAGTTGGTGCATGGCAACGAAGTGGTGCCTGTTTACCTGGAGCCTGGCTATAGTTTAGAGCTGAACTTTAACGGTGATAAATTCCTGAAAACGATAAAATTTGAAGGCAAAGGCGCTAACGAGAACAACTACCTGGCACAGTACACCCGACGTTTCGACGAAGTGGAAGATTACCAGGTGTTGCCTGAAAACATTAAACTGAACGAAAAGGAGTTTACCGAATTCCTGGATTACCGCAAAAAAGATCAGCTGAAGAACCTGGAGAAGTATAGCAGCAAAAGTCCGGTTTCAGATAAGTTTAAAACGTTTGCGCTTTCCGAGATCGAGTATGGTTATACCAATGATAAAGTAACATACCCGGCCTTGCGCCAGCGCGTGGGTGCCAGCAAAGGCTATGTTGCCCCTACCGCAGCATTCTATACTTTCCTGAACGAGCTGGATATGCAGAAAGGGTTGGCCATTAGCCCGGCGTATATCGCTTTTCTTCGCAATTATGTAGCACACTATACCCAAACCGCAGGCCTCTCTGAAACCGATAAACTATACTTTAAACAAAGCTATGCAATAGCCGCTCAAAAATTACAGGGTAATGCCCGTTTATTAGCGCAAGCCAATATTCTGAAACAAGCTATCCAGAAAGGTCACATCGGTTACACTGAGGAAATACTAAACAACTATAAAAACAGCGGCGCAAAACCTGAAGTAGTTACTTACCTGGAAAACTACATGGCGCAAAACAGCAAAAATGCGTTGGGTAGCCTGGCTCCGGATTTTAAACTGAAAAGTATAGATGGTACTGACGTTACCCTGAGCGATTTTAAAGGTAAGCTGGTATATCTTAATTTCTGGCAGGTTGGCTGCGGGTTGTGTATGATTGAATTGCCACATATACAGGCCTTAACCAAACAGTTGCAAGGTAAAAATGTGGTAGTAGTAAATGTTGGCTTGGATGAGGATGAAGCAAAATGGCGCAAAACGGTAACTTCGAAGCAACTGTTAGGCACGCATTTATACATGAAAGGTTTGGATGCAGAGCTCGTGAAAAAGTATGACCTGAAAGAAGTACCTGCCTATTTCCTGCTTGATGAAGAAGGCCGTTTTTTAACCACAAAAGCCCGCCGCCCCAGCGACCGCGAAGCTATAAATGATATTCTGCATCACCTGAACCAGGAACAGGCCAGTACAAAATAATACCAACTAACCCTTTAACCCCGTTCAACTGCCCGCTGCCTTTGGTTTCGGGCAGTTTTGTTTTAACTATAGTTAGAAGGATAATTCTATAGTTACCGTTGGTTCAACCAACTCCTCCTTGTCTAAGGCGGAGAGCTTTCTGCATTTACTATAGTTACAGTTATAGTTTCATAGTTGCTGCTGGTCATCCCCCTACCCCCTTCAAAGGGGGACTTTTCGGTCTTTACCACTTCACAAACTATAGTTTCATAATTATAGACCACGAATCGGACAGGTCGCGACCTGTCCCTACAGAACTATAACCACGATAATTCTCGAAGCGAGCAAGTTTAAACTATAGTTACAGGTCAATAGTAGAAAGATCACAGTCTTTGGGTTGAGCGCCTTTGACTTGTTGCGGTGGCGTGAGCCAATCCGAGGCACGAGGATAGCAAGAAGGCAGCAGCGCGATGCCCGAAGACGGGGCCTCCCGGCCGTGAGGGCACCAAAGCTATAGTTGAAACGATAGGTCAGTAAAGCTCCCAGGAATATAGAAAGTTTGAAAAGAAGGCTTGGTTTTGATAGCAAGTAAAGTCAACTATAGGCTGCGATAGATTTCTCCTTTCGTCGAAATGACAAAGAAGGAAATATAGGGCAATTAGGATACCTCGACTAACGAGTGGGATAACAATATAGAAACTGTAGAACTATAGTTCTGACGCTAGCAGGAGCTACGCACACTGCTAGGTCTTCGAAACCTCAGATTTCTCGCTGCATTCGAAATGACAGAAGAGAAACTATAAACCAACATTTAAATCCAAAATAACCGTTGCTACTGCTACTGCGTACTTAAAATTCACACCTCTGAAAAAATACGGGGGTTTTGATGAACAGAATTAGTACCACTATCAATTCTTAAAAGGCAAAGCATATGGCATTAATCCACAAAAAAGACATTGAGAAATTGCTCAATGTGCAGCATAACACGCAGAATGCACTGTGCATCTCTATTTTTATACCTACACACCGCGCCGGCCACGAAACCCTGAATGGCAACGACCAGATACTGTTTAAAAACAAGATAAGGGAAGCTAAAACGTTACTGGCAAAGCACGATGTGCCCGAAACAGAAATAGAGGCTTACCTGAAACCAGCCGAGGAATTATTGGCAGATGGGAATTTCTGGCGTCATCAGGCAGAAGGATTAGCGGTATTTATCACCAAAGGCTTCTCGGCGCATTATGTGTTGCCAGTTACGATGCCCGATGTGGTGTATGTACTCGACCAGTTCTACTTCACACCTATCATCCCGTTGCTGAGCCAGAATGGCCGCTTCTTTATACTTTGCCTGAACCGTGAAAAGATCGGTTTCTATGAAGCTACCCTTGATAAAATGCGCCCGGTAGATATCAGCGCTTTTGTGCCGGAAAGTATGAACAAAGCCCTGAAATTCGATATAAAAGGACACGACCAGGATTTCACGAACTCGACAGCTACGGTAAACGGCTCTAACATTGTGCACGGGGCAGGCTCTAATAAAAGCGACGAAGAATATGAGCGCGTACGTGAGTTTATGAATGAAGTGGACAAAGGCCTGCAGCAAATACTACACGACGAACATGTACCGCTGGTACTGGCTGGTGTAGACCATTACTGCAGCATATTTAAAGCCAACAGTAAGTATAAAAACATAGTACCGCAAAACGTGCATATAAACGAGAATGCAGATGCAGCCAATGGCAACGCCCTGCACGAAAAAGCACTGGCTATAGTTAAGCCACTAATGCAGCAAAGCCATACCGATTCGCTTTCGCGTTACGAAAATGTGGCAGGAACCGGCGTAACGTCCGAAGACCTGGCAACCGTAGCAGCCGAAGCGGTACATGGCCGCGTAGAAACCCTGTTTATAGCACCAGGCCAGCCGGTTTGGGGTAAATACGATGCAAAAAATGCCGTAGCGGTTATACACGACGAGTACCACCGCGGCGATGATGACCTTGTAAACCTGGCAGCCATGAAGACACTTGCGCAGGGTGGCAGGGTGTTCGTGAGTAGTTACAATGGCTTAACCGAAGGTGCAGAAGGCAGTGCCAACGTAAAAGCATTGTTCAGATACTAACTTGTAGAAATTGGGCTTTAAAGTCTAATAGTTTATCTTAGGGGCAGCCGGAAAAGGTTGCCCCTTCTTTTTTCGATCTGGTTACTGTGCAAAGCTACACCCATGAAACTATACTTGACAGACGGTTTTAATTTTTTGTCGAAGATGACGTGGAAGCGGGCGTTTAACGCAGTGCAGGTAGTAAGCAGTTATTTGTATGCCAAAGCTACAGGCAAAGCAGTGCACTGGGGTATGCCGGTCAGTATTTCCTTAGAGCCAACTACCTCCTGTAACCTGCGCTGCCCCGAATGCCCCAGCGGTCTCCGCTCCTTTACGCGCCCAACAGGCATGCTAAACGAAACGCTCTATCGCCACATTATAGACCAGCTACACAGCAAACTTTTATACCTGATCTTTTACTTTCAGGGCGAGCCATACCTGCACAAGCAGTTTTTAGAGATGGTGCACTACGCCAGCAAAAAAGGAATTTATACGGCCACCTCTACCAACGCACATTACCTGGATGATGAAACCGCCCGCAAAACTGTAGAGTCGGGGCTGGACAGGCTGATCGTATCTATAGATGGCACTACCCAGGAAACATATGCTGCTTACCGTGTAGGTGGCAAGCTGGATAAGGTGCTGGAAGGCACACGCAATGTGGTAAAATGGAAGAAAGCCCTGAAATCTAAAACGCCGCATATCATGTTCCAGTACCTGGTGGTCAGGCCAAACGAGCATCAGCTGGAAGATGTAAAAGTACTGGCTAAAGAGCTGGGTGTAGATGAAGTAGTATTTAAAACTGCTCAGATCTACGATTACCAGCATGGCTCCCCGCTTATTCCAACTATAGATTATTACTCGAGGTATAAAAATAACGGCAACGGAAACTATAGCATCAAAAACAAACTGCTGAATCACTGCTGGAAAATGTGGCACTCCTGTGTCATCACCTGGGATGGGTTGGTAGTGCCCTGCTGCTTCGATAAAGATGCCCAGTACCGTTTCGGAGACCTGAAAGAAGAGCAGTTTGGACAAGTATGGCGTGGGCCGAAGTATAGCCAGTTCAGGCAAACGGTGCTGCGCTCCAGGGCTGAAGTAGAGATGTGCCGTAACTGTACAGAGGGAACTAGAGTATGGGCTTAGATACCGTCACCATCCTCCGGTAAAAGACCTCTACTTTATGAATGACATTGACAAGGCCTTAGAACTGCTGCTTACCAAGCTGGAACTATGGGGCAGGCACCTGGTACTCATGCTCCCGAACCTGTTCCTAGCTCTTCTCATCTTAATTATTACCTTTTATGTTGCCCGGCTTATCCGGAACGGGCTGGATAAGGTAATAACCCGCTTTTCCCATAGCCCTGCCCTCAACAACCTGATCTCTACGCTGCTGTACCTGGCCATTGTAATGGTAGGCTGCCTGCTGGTGCTGAGCGTACTGAAGCTGGATAACGTGGTGGTATCATTGCTGGCTGGTGTGGGTATAGTTGGTCTGGCATTGGGTTTTGCTTTTCAGGATATAGCGGCCAACTTTATTTCGGGTACCATTATAGCCGTGCAAAAGCCGTTTGGCGTGGGCGATATGATCGAAACAAACGACTATTTTGGTGTGATAGAACGCATCACTCTCCGGACTATAAATATCCGGAAAGTGACCGGCGAACTGGTTATGCTGCCTAATAAAATGGTGTTCGAGAACCCGGTCACCAACTTTTCTTTCCACGGTATCCGGCGCATCGACCTGGACGTAGGCATTTCGTATGGCGAAGACCTGGAGCAGGTACAGCAAATTGTAATAGAGGCGCTGCAGGATGTAAAGAACCGTGTAAAGACCCGCGATATAGAAGTGATGTATGATGAATTTGATGAGAGCTCGATTAATTTTAAAGCGCGTTTCTGGGTAACCTACTCCCGGCAGTTCGATTATGTGAGTGCTAAAAGCGACGCCATTATCCGCATAAAAAAGGCTTTTGACGAACGAGGCGTTATTATCCCGTTCCCGGTTCGTACCCTGGATTTCAATATTAAGCGTGGCGAAAGATTATCAGATCACCTGGGTGCTATTAAAGTGGCGATAAGATCAGATGATACACCAAAAAAGGACTGAAGCGTAAGTGCTGCAAGTATAAAACAAAAGAGCCGGTTACTGCTAACCGGCTCTTTTGTTTATTTGTCTCTTTTGTCAAGGTTCTTACCTAAGTCCTCTACCTGTTTCAGGAAGCTGTCTACGCCGGTGTCGGCATACGGGCCGTAAGAGTTGGATATAGTACCTTTCAGGCCGCTGCTGGTTTCCACAGCATATAGTATCGACATATCATCTGGGTCGCTTTCACCTTCGAAACGGTAAAAGTCTACGATGCGCACCTGGTCTGGCCCAAACTCGTCTTTGTTATCCATGTTACAAAGCTTGCCCTCTCCGGATACTTTAAAATCATACTTGTAGCCATCTTTACGCAGGCGGTTAAGTACGTTTACCAGAGATCTTTCTTCTACTTTATCTTGCATAATATCTTCAGTTAAGATGATTAAATTCTATAGTTATGTTACAGATTGTGGCTATAGAACTATACGCAAAAAATAGCTTTGGTTATGTACTGGAGTATAAATTTTACGGATAGGGCAAAGTATAAACGTACCTATAAAAGAAAGGCGCCACCCTGTACGAGGTAGCGCCTTTTATAGTTTACAACCTAAGCTATAGTTTATACGTTGGGTAATGCAGCCTTTTTCCTGCGCTCCATCTCCTGCTCTATCTTTTTAAAGTCGATACCGCCACAAGCGCCGCAGCTTTTGGCACAACCTTCGGCTTTGCTGCTAAAGGTGCGGTAAAGCATACGAACCATGTACGCGACTGCAACTATAAAAAGTAGGAGAATGATGATTTGCTGTACCATATTGTTACAACTATAAGCAAGTATAAAAAGTTTAGGGTTGCGGCTTTTTCCAGTGCTGGGCTATAGTTTGCAGCATTTCGGAGTGTATGTTGCCGTTGCTGGCTACAATCTCCCGGCCAAAAACATAATCGCCGCCCTCGGTAAATTTAGAAAGTTTTCCGCCCGCTTCCTGCACTATAACTGCGCCGGCAGCCACGTCCCAGGCATTCAGGTTATACTCAAAAAAACCCTCGAAACGGCCGGCAGCTACATAAGCCAAATCTAAGGCGGCAGAGCCTATACGACGGACTCCATGCGAGGTAGCCATAAAAGCGCCCAATACCTGTAAATACTGTTGCGTCAGGCTAAAATCATAGTATGGGAAGCCGGTAGCGATCAGCGAATCTTTTAACGCAGGAGCATCAGATACCTTGATCTGTCTATCGTTCAGGTAGGCGCCGTTGCCCTTGGTAGCATAAAAGCATTCGTCCTGCATGGGGGCATAAATTACGCCCAGCACCATTTCATCTCCTTCCATCAGCCCTATACTTACGCCAAAGTGCAGCAAGCCGTGAGTAAAATTTGTGGTGCCATCCAGCGGGTCGATGATCCAGTTATAGGTTTCGCCGCGCTCGGTGGCTGTTTCTTCTTCGGTTATAAAGCCAGCTTCAGGCAGTAGTTTCTGCAGGTCGTTTACCAGTTGGGCTTCGGCCTGTTTATCTACATACGATACCAGGTCGTTAAAGCCTTTCATTTCTATTTTAGAGCGATCGAAGGTGGCGGCTTCCTGTTTAATAAAAGCCCCGGCGCTTCGGGCAATTTCAGTTACGCTTTGGCAAAGTTGCTGCAGATCCATAGTTTATAGTTTGGTTGGCAAAGCTTATAGTTACGTAGCTTAGGCGCGTGTTGCTACTTTTGCTGCAGGAGTTTGTTTTTTTCTGTTTACAAAACCGGCAACTATAGCCACCACAAATAGCAGCAATGCCAACCACAAAGCTGAGTTGCCAATGTACTCGCCCATGCGGGTATAAAAAGTAAGATCCGTGTTGGCAAGTATAGTTTGCGACAACGACGCCTGTACCCACCAGCCAGATCGGTCGGTTATCTCCCCTTTCTGGTTAATAAAGGCAGAGATACCGGTATTGGCAGCACGGGCTATACTTCGGCGTGTTTCGATGGCGCGGAGTGTGGCGTATTGTAAATGCTGTTTATAGCCTGGTGAGTCGCTCCACCAGCCATCGTTCGTGATCACAAATATCAAACTGGCCCCGTTCTTCACATACTCCGATACATATTCACCATAGATAGACTCGTAACAGATAACCGGCGCTGCACCTAAAGCTGCATTTTGTGAATGCTTAAACACATCGCGGGTTTCCTGACTTCCCTGGCTGCCAACTGTTCCGCCCAAGTCTATCGCTAATGGCCCCAGAAATTTGAAAACCTCCGGATAGGGCAGCTTCTCTACACCAGGCACCAGTTTAGACTTATGGTACAGATCTATCTCATTTTTGCGATTTATGTGCATGGCCGTATTAAAGGAGTCGTAGTACCCAAAGCCCTCCAAGTGGCGTATAGTTGGGCTGGCGTCCTTGTTATCGCCATAGAAAGTATAGCTATCTAGGCCAGTGACCAGTTCTATATCCGGGTGGCGCTGCACAAACTCTTTTAACTCTTGTATTGACTGATAACTGTGCAGTTGCTCTTCCCAGTAACCGTTATCCTGGCGCAAAGCTGTTTCGGGCCAGACCACAAATTTCGTTTTCGGCGTGATCTTTTGCTCCGAAAGGCTGATCATGCGCTGCTGCTGCTCCTCGTAAGGTATAAAGTTGTCGTGGCCGGAGAATTTCTCGTGATAAGGATCTATGTTCGGTTGTACCACCACTACTTCAGTAGGCGTACCTTTCTCTTCGTAACCGGCAAGTATAGCATAAGAGATAACGATAGGCACAACTATAAGCACCAATGGCAACCATAGCTTTTTAAACTCCACGCGTTGCTGAGGGTAATCTTTGATGATTAAAAAGATAAGCAGGTTAACCAGCAGCACCCATACCGAGCCTCCTAAAAAGCCAGTATACTCATACCATTGCACCCATGTGTTAAGCGTTGCAAAACCATTGCCCAGCGTAAGCCAGGGCCACGACAGATCCCAGTTCAGGTGAAATTGCTCGAAAGCTACCCAGTAAACTATAAAAGAAATGTAGCCAAGGGTATTGCCCAGGTATTTGCGGGTAAAGTAAAAGGCCGTTAGCGGAATGCACATCAGCAGCGCATTAAGCAACACGGCAAAAATACCTCCTGGTAAAGTAGAGTGCATCACCCACCAGGTTGTAAATAGGTTCCAGAGCATCATGGCCAGGAATGACCACTTAAAAAAAGTAAAGCCCGGCGATCTATACTTGCCACTTTCAACTATAAGCTTCTCCATGTAAAGCACAGGCACAAACCCGACAAACAGGAAAAAAGCCAGCGGCTTGGTAGGCCAGCCGAGCCAAAGTATAAGCCCTGATAAAAGAGCGAGGAACGGAAGTATATAAGGGCTATTTACTACCCTGTACAACAATGACGAATTCACCTTTGATTGCTTTGGTTGTAAAGATTTGTATTAGTTCGTCGAGGGTGCCGTTTATGGTCTCTTCGAACATTTTTGAGATTTCACGTGAAACGGAAGCCATGCGCTCGCCGCCAAAATATTCTTTAAACTGGGTTAAAGTCTTTAATAAACGGTGCGGCGACTCATAAAAGATCATCGTGCGCTCTTCTTCGGCCAGGCTTTGCAGGCGTGTCTGGCGTCCTTTCTTTATGGGAAGAAATCCTTCAAACGTAAACCTATCGGTGCTGAAACCTGATTTTACCAATGCTGGCACAAATGCAGTAGCTCCCGGCAAACATTCTACTTTCAAGTCGTTCTTCAAACACTCACGTACCAGGAAAAAACCAGGATCAGAAATACCCGGCGTGCCTGCATCCGAAATAAGGGCCATCACTTCTCCGGCTTTCAGACGGTCTATTAGATGTGAAGTAGCTTTGTGTTCGTTGTGCAGGTGGTGGCTGTGCATGCGTTTTTCAATACCCAGGTGCTGCAGCAGTTTGCCACTGGTCCGGGTATCTTCTGCCAGTATCACGTCCACTTCTTTCAGTATTCTGATGGCACGCAGCGTTATATCTTCCAGGTTACCAATAGGTGTAGGCACCAGGTATAGGTTTGTTTTTTCGGGTTCCTGCATGCTGCAAAGATACTACTTAATTGCTGATTGTTAATTGCTAGCTGCCAAAGCGACTGTAAGCGAAGTATAGCCATAATGTTTGTATTTATCCACAACTATAAACTATACCTCCAACTATAGCCTACTCCTCCGTAGCTGTCATCTGATCGTAAATCTCATCGATGCGCTGGGCAAGTTTCAGGTCTCGTTTGGTTACCGTATTACCGGCATCGTGGGTAGTCAGCTCAATTTCTATTTTGTTGTACACATTGCTCCACCACGGATGATGGTCCATTTCCTCGGCTACTTCGGCTACCTGCTGCATAAATGCCATCGCTTGTTTAAAATCTTTGAAGGTGAGGCTGCGGTGCAATTTATTGTCTTCTTCTTTCCACATAGTTTGTAGGTCTATAGTTGCTTATACTCTGTAACCTGATTTAACGATGAGTTTGCATCGCTGGCAACGCATTAAAAATGGCTGGCGTATAGCATAACGCAACATTTAACTGCATCTATACTTTGTTAAAGCTACTAAAACTATGGAAAACAAACCGAAAAAGCTGCCGGCACAAAAGCAGAAAACCCAGCCCGGCAAAGAGCATAAAATGACCCCGCAGCCCGAATTTATCCGGGACAACTATAAAGGCAGCGACAAGCTTAAAGATAAAGTAGCCCTTATAACCGGCGGCGATAGCGGTATTGGCCGGGCGGTAGCTGTACACTTTGCACGAGAAGGAGCCGACATAGCTATAGTGTACCTGAACGAAGATCAAGATGCTGAAGACACAAAAGAACTGGTGGAACAGGAAGGAAGAAAATGCCTGTTGATTTCAGGTGATATCGGGAATGAAAAGTTTTGCCAGAAAGCGGTTGACCAAACTATAAAAAAGCTGGGCAAACTGGATGTACTGGTTAACAATGCCGCCGAGCAACACGAGCAATCCGAGCTGCAGGATA
This sequence comes from Pontibacter fetidus, assembly GCF_010119545.1. Taxonomy (GTDB): domain Bacteria; phylum Bacteroidota; class Bacteroidia; order Cytophagales; family Hymenobacteraceae; genus Pontibacter; species Pontibacter fetidus. Next base: position 153,734 of record NZ_JAAEAA010000003.1, read on the forward strand.
TTACAAAAGCACAGCTGGAGAAAACATTCCAGACCAATATATTCTCGATGTTCTATTTCACCAAAGCTGCTTTGGGACACATGAAAGAAGGCAGCGCCATTATCAATACTACCTCAGTTACCTCTTACCGTGGCAGCCATCACCTCATGGATTATGCCTCTACCAAAGGAGCCATTACGGCCTTTACAAGATCATTATCCGCTAACCTGGCCGAGAAAAAGATACGTGTAAACGGCGTAGCTCCCGGCCCTATCTGGACCCCACTCATACCAGCCTCTTTTGATGCCAAGGAAGTAAAAGAATTTGGCCAAAATGTACCACTTAAGCGCCCTGGTCAGCCTTCTGAAGTAGCTCCCGCCTATGTGTTACTGGCCTCTGAAGATGGCTCTTATATTACCGGGCAAATAATTCACGTTAATGGTGGCGAGCAGGTAGGCTCGTAGATTTTACTCAACCATAACTATAGAAATGGAGTAAAAAGAGTTATGCTAAAGAATACCTAAGACACATAAATTTGATTGATTATGGCTGATAATAAAGAAGATAAAAACTCGCAGAAAGATGTTGGGCATAACCGCCCGGTGCGGGTAATAGAAGACGATACAAGCGAACTGGAGATGCGCGCAGGGCACATTATACCAGGTGCAGATCCGCCAAAGAATGAGCACCAGCGAGGTGGCTTTGGTAACCGCGATGGCAAAGAAGGTTTTGGTAGCGATACCGCTTCCGAAGGTCCATCTGCCACAGGGGTTAACGACTTCGCTGACGACGGAACACCACCACCAGATAACATGCGCACCGAAGACGAAGGAAGAGGAACCTGATCTAGGGATAGATTTATACTTGCCGAATAGAAGTGGCGAGCAATTTTAAATTTAAAGAAGGAGGACAAGATGCCATCATATAAGCACACCAAACCAAGCGGTGAAAACAAAGGTAACCCGGCAGGCAAAGGCCAGGACAAAGCAGGCGTAAAACCAACTGGACAGACAGACGATAAGTTAAAAAATAAGTACACCGAAGGAGCAGATGAAAAAGCAGCTCAGACAGGTAACGTACTTAAAAACAACGACAACCGTAATACAAACAAGCCTGACCTGGATAAAGGAAAGTATAACTAAGCATAACTGATATGCATAAAAATAGCACCTGCCCACAACAGGTGCTATTTTTATGATACATTTGCTATACTTAACCTTATAAGTTTCTGATGGCCCGTTACGCCCTAACTGATATACACGGTTGCGCTCAAACACTGAAAGCATTGGTGCTGGAGCAACTTAAGCTACAGAAAAAAGACGAGTTGTATATTCTTGGCGACCTGGTAAATAAAGGCCCCGACAGCAAAGGCGTTATTGATTTTATAGTTCATCTACAAAAACAGAACTATAATGTGCAGTGCCTTCGTGGCAATCACGACCAAATGCTCTTGAAGGCTGCTACCAAAGGAGAAGCAGCCTTGAACCTCTCCCCCTCAGAAAAAGAATTAGCTCTGCAAAGCTTCGGAATACGAACATTCGAACACCTCTCTCCCAAATATGTAGCTTTCCTGAAAAACCTTCCCTATTACCTTGAGCTATCAGATTATTTCTTAGTACATGCAGGCTTCGATTTTAAGCAAACAGATATTTTTAAAGATAAAGAAGCCATGCTGAATATACGAGGCTTTAAACCTGATCCGGCCAAAGTAAATAACAAGAGGTTAGTACATGGTCACACACCAATTGCTTTGCATAGTATCAAAAAGGCAGTCGCGCATAATGATTATGCTTTGAACCTGGATGCTGGTTGTGTATATTATAAAAATGCGAGCTTTGGTAACCTAGTAGCACTTGATTTAGATACACAGGAGTTATTCTCACAGCCCAATATAGATCGCCCATATCCTGTCCGCAGGAAAAGCTAGGCTATGCAATAGTTTTTCCAGGTAGTGCACTTCTACCATAGCTAAATTTCATGATTTATGTTCACTCATTCTAAGAAGGCATACCTACAATTGGGTATAATCTCTTGCTATTTAGAATTGCATAAACTTTCTATACTACAATTCTATATTCAAAATTCATATTAAGATTTTTTTTTGTACTTTTTATGTTTCATGTTGTGAGATATTTTTTTTTACTTCTTTTCTAGGAGCTAAAGTAAGACAGCTAAAAGATTTTATTTTAATAGTTAATGGTTTGATACACAGTATTATGTAGTCTTTTATTAGTGGCTAATATAGCTGTTATATAATATGCTGTATAATATATATTAAATATTATACTTTGTCGCTATGGGGGTGGTTTGTATAAAAAAATAGTTATAAAGACTTGCAATGATAAGGAATAAATTATCTTATTTTGCAAATAATTATCCGATCATAAGAGGCTAACTGACAATAAATTAATACTTGCTACAATTTTCAAGCTATGGCACGTTTCTACACTCACCCTTTTAACTCACCGCTGGTAAGAACGCTGCTTATTACAGTCTTATTAATGTTTGTTGCAGGCGTAAGCTCATATGCACAAACTGTTACTTCTTTTACACCATTATCAGGGCCAGTAGGAACGGAGATTACTATAACTGGTTCTGGTTTCACAGAAGCTCATACAGTAGTAATAGGCTCAGGTTCTACTTATGATTTTACGATCGTTAGTGATTCTGAAATAAAAGTCAAAGTTCCAGCTTCAGCTTCCAGCGGTGTAGTTCGTGTTAGCTCTAATCAAGGTTCTGGCACAGGTTCAGGAACCTACTCAGTAGTTAATGCACCAGCAATCACTTCTATTACACCTTCCTCTGGTCCGGTAGGAACAGAAGTAACCATTACAGGTTCGAATTTTTCAACAGTAATGGCAGTTTCAATTGGTAGTGGATCTACGACAAACTTCACTAAAATTAGTGATTCTGAAATCAAAGTTACAGTTCCGTCTTCAGCTTCAAACGGAAGTATAAGACTAAGTTCAAGTCAGGGATCTAGTAACAATTCTTCAAGTTTTACATTAGTCAATGCCCCTATTATTACATCTTTTTCTCCTTCTTCGGGTCCTATCGGAACAGAGGTGGTAATTACCGGTACTAATTTTGCAGGAATTAGCCAAATTTATGTAGGCAATGGTCTTGTTTCAACTTTTACTGTTGAAAGCAGCACGCAGTTACGCCTTAACGTGCCTTCAACAGCTTCTATAGGAAAGATTCAAATACAGTCTGCTCAGGGTTATGCATACAGTTCTGGAATCTTTAATATAACAGGAGTACCTGTAATTACATCTTTTACTCCTGCATCAGGCCAAGTTGGAACAGAGATCACAATTATAGGGCAAAAATTTACTGGAACTAGTAAGGTTCATGTCGGCGGTTCTGCTACCAGCTTTACAGTAGTTAGCGACACAGAAATAATAGCAACAGTACCAACCACAGCTTCTACAGGAACAGTGCAGGTGCAAGCGCCAAACGGTATAGCTTACTCCTCGACCTACTTTACTGTTATAGGGGCGCCGGTGGTAAATTCTTATTCTCCGGCTTTAGGCCCTGTAGGCACTGAGGTAACAATAAAGGGTAGTAATTTCACAGGAGTAAGTAGATTATATCTGGGAAGTATATCAATATTGGCTAGCGCATTTAGTTCGTTAACTGATACAGAAATAAAGTTTAATATACCTGCCAATGCATCATCTGGCTATATAACAATATTTTCCTCCACAGGTAATGTGGGTGTAGGACAGTTTACTGTTACAGGCACACCAACTATAACATCATTTAATCCATCTTCTGGGCCTGTAGGTGCAGAAGTAACGATTCTAGGTACAAACCTTGCTGAGGTTTCCAGTATTTATGTGGGTGGAGCACTAGTAACTAGTTTCAATATAGTTAACAGTACTGAAATAAAAGCGATTGTTCCTGCAGCTGCTTCTACAGGTGCCATAAAATTATCATCTAGCAAGGGGGGGAGTACTAGTAGTAATATTTTCACCGTTACAGGGGCGCCGATGGTAAATTCTTATTCTCCGGCTTTAGGCCCTGTAGGCACTGAGGTAACAATAAAGGGTAGTAATTTCACAGGAGTAAGTAGATTATATCTGGGAAGTATATCAATATTGGCTAGCGCATTTAGTTCGTTAACTGATACAGAAATAAAGTTTAATATACCTGCCAATGCATCATCTGGCTATATAACAATATTTTCCTCCACAGGTAATGTGGGTGTAGGACAGTTTACTGTTACCGCACCTGCCATTTTTCTTACTGCAAGTGAAATCAACTTTGCAGACATTCCAGTTGGCAGTACACAGGTTAAAGAATACCAAGTAAGTGGCTTAGGTCTTAAGAATGGAGAATCTGTAACTATCAACTTAGGCGTATCGAGCCCTTATACTATTTCTACAAATGCAGGTTCAGGGTTTGGTAAATCTGTTACATTAAATACGGTTAGCAACAACAAGTTAAATGCTACATCTATTTTTGTAAAGTATACGGCAGCAATTGCTGGAGAAAACACTGATGTGATCTTACACCAGCAAGGATCAACAGCTTCTAAATCTCTTAATATTAGAGGTAATGCTATTTCTCCTCTCCCAGTAGAGCTCGTAGCATTTACAGCTAACTTGAAAAATGGTCAGGTTAACTTAAACTGGACCACCGCATCTGAAAGAGACAACTCTCATTTTGAAATAGAGAAAGCAGGTGGTTCTTCAAGTAACTTCAGAAAAATAGATACTGTTAAGAGTAAAGTAGGCACTAGCTTTACTACAACGAACTATAGCTTCTCTACTTATTATAACAGCAATGGTGCAACTGAATATTACCGTTTGAAGCAAGTAGATTTAGACGGTACTCCAAAGTATAGTAAAGTAGTTTCGGTTAAGCCTTCTGGTATTGTAAAACAGATGGAAGTAGCACCGAACCCGATAACCGAAGATTCTAAAATTTACTTTACTGCTGAGATTGAGGGCAAGGCAATTATAAGAGTTACTTCAGTTACTGGTAAGCAAGTCTACTTTGAGCAAATTGATGTGCATGGGGGAGAGAATGCAGTGCAGTTGTCTAAGTATAACAAACTTATGCCTAGTGTTTATATTGTAACAGTGGAACACGATGGAAAACGAGAATCAGTAAGAATAGAAAAGAAGTAAAAACAACTACATAACAAGAAAGCCAGGTACCTTAGAAGTGCCTGGTTTTTTGTTTTAGGGCAATCAACGTATAGAATACCCGATTTATAAAGCGATTAAATCCGATTGCTTTACTCGCAGCGTATATAAAGTTCTTAATCATTGGTTTATTGCGGGGCATGCTTTAATTTTGAATGATCATAATTCCACTAAAACGATGCAGAAAGACACCGCTATATTCGACCTTATTGCTAAAGAAAAAGCCCGCCAAATACATGGTATAGAGCTTATTGCCTCTGAGAACTTTGTTTCGGAACAGGTAATGCGTGCTATGGGCAGCGAAATGACCAACAAGTATGCGGAAGGCCTGCCTGGCAAACGGTACTATGGCGGCTGTGAAATAGTAGATCAGTCAGAGCAATTGGCTATTGACAGAGCAAAGGAGTTATTTGGAGTTGAGTGGGTAAACGTACAGCCTCACTCAGGGGCGCAGGCAAATGCAGCTGTTATGCTGGCTGTTTTGCAGCCCGGCGATAAAATTCTTGGTTTCGACTTGTCGCATGGTGGTCATTTAACACATGGTTCCCCGGTTAACTTCTCTGGTAAACTATACCAGCCTTCTTTCTATGGTGTAGAGCAGGAAACAGGCCTGATCGATTTTGACAAAGTTGTAGAAACTGCCAGAAGAGAAAAACCAAAACTGATAATCTGTGGTGCTTCTGCTTATAGCCGCGATTGGGACTATAAAAAACTGCGTGCCGCTGCAGACGAAGTAGGAGCCCTGTTGCTAGCCGATATCTCGCACCCATCAGGCCTGATAGCAAAAGGTTTGCTGAATAACCCGTTTGAGCATTGCCATATTGTTACAACTACTACCCACAAAACATTGCGTGGCCCACGTGGCGGTATGATTATGATGGGGAAAGACTTCGAGAACCCATTTGGCTTAAAAACTCCGAAAGGCGAAACACGCATGATGTCATCGTTATTGGATGGTGCTGTATTTCCGGGTACACAAGGCGGGCCATTAGAGCATGTGATTGCAGCTAAAGCAGTAGCATATTTTGAAGCTCTGTCTGATGACTATTTAGGTTATGTGAAGCAGGTGCAGCAAAACGCACAGGCTATGGCAAAAGCATTTGTAGAGCGTGGCTATAATATCATATCTGGCGGTACTGATAACCACATGATGCTGATCGATCTTCGCTCAAAAGGCTTAACCGGTAAACTAGCAGAGAACACATTGGTTAAAGCGGATATCACGATTAACAAAAACATGGTGCCGTTTGATGACAAATCTCCGTTTGTAACGTCTGGCATGCGTGTTGGTACGGCTGCTATAACTACGCGTGGTTTAAAAGAGAATGACATGATGCGTATAGTTGAGCTGATAGACGATGTGCTGATGAACCATGAAAATGAGTCGAAGCTTACCGCTGTTCGCAACGAAGTAAATAACTGGATGCAGCAATACCCGCTGTTCGCTTACTAATTACTGGATTCTAATTGATGGATCAACAATTCCTGGATGAGGAACCGAAAGAGATGTCCTTTGTGGACCATCTCGAAGAGTTGAGATGGCATCTTATAAGAGCGGTCGCCTCTATTGTAGTATTTTCGATTATTGCTTTTCTAGCCAAAGATATTGTCTTTCATGACATTATACTGGCCCCTGCCCGCACAGACTTTTTAAGCTATAGACTGCTGTGTGAGTTTGGCCAGTCGCTTGGCATGGATGCATTTTGTATAGACGAGATAGGCTTTACGTTGCAAAGCAGGCAAATGAGTGGGCAGCTGTCCATGCACATGCTTGTTTCGGGGGTAATAGGATTGGCTTGTGCTTTCCCATATGCTTTCTGGGAAATATGGCGATTTGTAAGTCCGGGGTTATATCAACAGGAGCGAAATAACTCGCGCGGTGCAGTTTTCTTTGTATCCGTTTTATTCATATTAGGTTTGCTGTTCGGATACTTTGTGGTGTCGCCCATATCTATCAATTTCCTGGCAGGGTATCAGGTAGACCCATCTATTGTAAACGAGTTTGACCTGAACTCCTATGTTTCTACGCTCACAACACTTTGCCTTTCTTGTGCGCTGATGTTCCAGATGCCGGTTATAGTATTCTTCTTTACAAAAGCGGGCCTGTTGTCGCCGGAAGTAATGAAACTATACCGCAGGCATGCTATTATCGTAATATTGGTTGTAGGCGCTATTATTACCCCTCCGGATGTTGTCAGCCAACTGCTGATATCTATACCACTGGTAATGCTTTATGAAGCAAGTATATTGGTGTCGCGCTATATCCGGAAAAGTGATTTAAAGAAACTGAACGAAAACAATACGATCTGATGGCTTATATTATAGCAATAGGTGGCGACCATGCTGGCTATACTTACAAAAAGATGCTGATTAAACTGCTGACTGAGCTTGGACACCAGGTGCAGGATTTTGGACCAGGTTCTGAGGCGTCTGTTGATTACCCGGACCATGTGCATCCTTTAGCAAAAGCTATAGTTAATAAAGAAGCGGATTATGGGATACTTATTTGCGGAAGTGGTAACGGAGTAGCCATGACGGCTAATAAGTACAAACAAATAAGAGCCGCCCTTTGCTGGAAGCCCGAGTTAGCTAAACTTTCGCGGGAGCACAACGATGCAAACGTACTATGCATACCGGCCCGTTTTGTTTCGGAAGAGGAAGCCGAAGAAATGGTAAGGGTTTTCCTGAGTACAGCATTTGAAGGTGGCCGACACCAGAACAGAGTAAACAAGATTGCCGACTGCTAAGCAGCGGCAATTATTGTTTTAGCTCATAAATGTTAGGCTGTGCGGTAGGGTTATACCTGCCGAAAACAGCTGGAATTTTATACTTCAGCTCTTTCATTAACCCAGCCTCATCTATAATGTAAGCTGGCATTTCTACTTTCAGGTTAAGGTAGATATTATACACCGCGTCATATTCGTTGAGGTTACCAAAGTCTTGTTGCGCCAGTTGCCAGTTCAGGTATGGAGTGGCTGGTTTATTTTGAAGGTAATACTTGGTCTGGTTTCCTAATACAAGTACAGATTGACCTTTTGGTGCTTCAGGTAAAGAGGTTTCGGTCAGTAACTGCGAATCGGAAAGCTGCAGCAGGTTGCTGATCCCAAACAGGTCGCGGTAGCGAATAAGCAGCGTGCCCACTAAAAGTAACACAAAAGCGACGCTAAGCATCCACTTCTTCACGCTGATGCTGAACAAATACTCCCCAAAATAAGCAATAGCAGGTAGCAGCAGTAAAAACGTGTTGGCTGAGATCTCATCGCGGGTAATGATGAGGATGATACTGACCAAGAGCCAGATCCACATTACCTGCTGGAATTTAACCTGGAACACCAATCGCTGCGGCAGCGATAAGCTTGATAAAACGGCAAACAGAAGAACGATTAAAGGTAACGCCATTAACTTGGCCAGATCAGCGGGTGGCAAGGCTAAGGCAACTTTAAACTGCCAGGGGCGCAGCAAGTGCATGGTGGCAAACTCATCCAGGGTGCCGGTGTAAAAATAAAAAGTAAGCAGCACGGCATACGGAAACAAGAACCCGCAAAGCATGAGCAGTATACTCCGGAAGGTATTAGAGGCAAAAAGCAGCACCGCAAAAACACCAACTGCCAGGTATAAGCCAAGCGGCAAATAACACAAAGCGGCCAGGCCAAGTATAAATCCGCCCACAAAAAGCCGGTTACTCTCAATCCCCTCTCTTGAAACTGTAATCAGATACGGCAACGAAAGTATAACAAAAGTATGGCCTATAAGCAGTGGTGTCAGCATCCCGAACTCATAAGTTATACTTCCGAGAACCAGGTATAGCAGGGCTGGTATATACGTGCGGGTGGCAAAAACCTGGTGGCGGTTAAGTATAAAGTTAAAAGTTAGGGCCTGCACCAACACTAACGTAAGCGCAACTATACGGTAAGCTAACACAGATCGTCCCGTTATCAGGTCTATAAGCCAGTAAACCATGGCAGAAAGCGGCGCCGTGTTATCGTAAATCTGCTGGTACATGGTATACCCGTCAGCCATGCGCTCGCCTATCAGCATGTATAAAAGCTCCTGTACCGTGCCAGATGTAAGCAACAGGTATAAAGGCAACTGAATAGCCAGAAACAGGAAAACCAGCGATGAAAGTCGGGAAAGTCGTACGCTTCTGAAGTAACTAACCAAGGAAAGAGAGAGTTAGAGAGAACTATAAACCTGTGCGCCCGAAATGAATAAGGCGCTTTTGGGGTAAAAATGCGAAATTAATATGATATTTGCATCTTCGTATGGAAAGTAAAAGACAACAGAAATTCTCACGCCTGATACAAAAAGAGATGGCGGAAATCTTTCAGAGAGAGACCACGCACCTTTTTGGCGGTGCCTACATCTCTGTAAGTACCGTTCGGGTATCTCCTGACCTGGGCCTGGCACGCATTTATTTAAGTGTAATGCTGGCACCTAACAAGGAGGAACTGCTGCAGGAGCTGCGCGTGAACACCAAAACAATTCGCCATTTTCTGGCACAGCGCATTAAAAGCCAGGTAAGGGTTATACCGGAACTGGTATTTTATTTGGATGACAGCGCCGATTATGCTGCAAACATTGATAAGCTTTTCACTGGAATCGAGATTCCGCCAGCAGATAAAGACTACAATACAGACGACTATATCGAGGACATCGATAACGACAAATAACAGCTATAGTTCCTACTCACCCTTATGCATTACGACCCAATAAAGCGGGTGCTTGGAGATGTTTTCAACAAAACTCCGTTCCTGCGTCGTGTATTTTTTAACCTGTTAGATTTATTGCTGCTGCGTACCTGGCATGTGCACAAAGAGCTGCGCCAGTGGGCCGGGAACCGCCGTAATCAGGAGCAAAACATTTTAGATGCCGGTGCCGGCTTCGGGCAGTATACGTACCATTTATCCAGCATGAGCCCGAAGTGGAACATACTGGCTGTAGATGTAAAAGAAGAGCAGGTGTCGGATAACAACCAGTTTATGCGCGCGCTTGGCCGCCAGAATGTGCTGTTCAAGATCGCTGATTTAGTGCACTTCCGCCAGCCCGAGAGCTACAATCTGATCCTTTCGGTAGACGTGATGGAGCATATCCTGGAAGATGTGGATGTGTTCAAAAACTTCTATAGTTCGCTAAAGCCGGGCGGCATGCTGCTGATCTCTACACCATCGGACCAGGGTGGCTCGGATGTGCACGGCGACGATGAAACATCTTTTATAGAAGAACACGTGCGCGATGGCTACAACATAAACGAAATACAGGATAAACTACGCACGGCAGGTTTCAGTAAAATGGAAGCACGTTACTCGTATGGCAAGCCAGGACAGATTTCCTGGAGGTTATCGATGAAGTACCCGATGCTGATGCTGAACACCTCGAAATTGTTCTTTATCCTGCTGCCGTTTTACTATCTTGTTACGTTCCCGTTCAGCCTGGTACTTAACTGGTTGGATGTGAATAATACCCATGCATCTGGTACCGGCCTTATAGTAAAAGCCTGGAAATAGATTTAATTGTTGAATGGCTGATTGTTAAATTGTTGATCGGGAATATTAGAAAGAGCAATTTAACAGTTTAACCATTTAACCATAGTTAACTAAATGAACGTCCCTTTTCTCATAGCAAAGCGCTACTTCTTCTCTAAAAAGAAGCGGAACATCATCAGCATTATATCTAATATTGCGATGATAGGCGTAGCTGTGGGCTCTATGGCGCTTATTATAGTTCTGTCTGTTTTTAACGGGCTCGAGGATCTCATCCGGAAAATATACTCCAGTTTTGACCCTGACCTGAAGATAACTATAGTTGAAGGCAAGGCTTTTGAAACAGACACCGAGTTTATGAACCGAATACGCCGGATGCCGGGCGTGGCGGTGGTTTCGGAAGTGATTGAAGATAATGCCCTGCTGCGTTACAACGACCGCCAGATGGTGGTGAAAATAAAAGGCGTAAGCGAGAATTTCTTTCAGCAGAACGATATAGATACTTCTATAGTTGAAGGTGATTACCACCTGATAAAAGACGACACCTACTATGCTTTGGTGGGCCGTGGGGTGCAATTCCAGTTATCTATAAAACCGGGCAGCCAGTTTGTGCCGATGCAGTTTTTATACCCGCGCAACACTAAGTTTAACCCCATGAACCCCGAAGGGGCCTTTAACAGCATTCCTATATTGCCGGGTGGGGTGTTTGCCATTGAGCGCCAGTACGACGATGCCTATGTATTTGTGCCCCTAAACTATGCTGCCGAGTTGCTGGAGTATGGCCGCAAGCGTACCGCCCTTGAGATTAAAGTAGAGGATGGCTACCGCATAGAGCAGGTAAAACAAGCATTACAGAAGCTACTGGGCGAAAAGTTCAGGATACAGAACAGCGACGAACAACATACCAGTTTGCTGCGGGCTGTTAAAGTAGAAAAGCTTTTTGTATTCGTGACGTTTGCTTTCATACTTTTCATTGCCTCGCTTAACATTTTCTTCTCCCTTTCGATGCTCGTGATAGATAAGAAGAAAGACATTGCTATACTTGCCTCTATGGGTGCAACGGCTACCACTATCCGGAACATCTTCTTAATGGAAGGCGCCTTGGTGGCTTTTATCGGTGCGGCTTATGGGCTGTCGATGGGTATGTTGATCTGCAATCTGCAGCAGACATTTGGTGTGATATCAATGGGGATGGCGACGTCGCTGGTTGAGGCCTATCCTATTAAAATGGAAATACAGGACTTTGTATTTACCGGTGTAGCTATAGTTGTGATTACGCTGCTGGTTTCTATCAGGCCGGCACGCAAAGCTGCTGCTATGTCTGTTACCGAAAATATTTAACCCCACCCCACTTACTTTACTATAGTTACTGCCCTGGCGGCAGGCAATTTTTAAACATTAGCCTGATACTTCAGGTTATTGACTGAAAAATTGCTTTCTGGCCCCTGAAAAGCCCGATTTTGATAGGTTATGACCTTTAAAATGGATAGATTCGTGGCCCGAAATAGAATCTGTAATGAAAGTTTTTACCACGCAGCCTTTTCAGGTAGTTTATTCCCTTTTCGAACACGAGTACCTGGGCTATTTGTTCGAGTCTTTTGTGGTGCAGATAAACTCGCGTGGGCAGCTTACTTTACAGCACCAGAACATATCAGCTAAAAACGCTTCAGAATTTGCCTCCCGCCTCGATGCAGATGACTTTAAGTTGATGCCACTGATTGACCAGATTCAGCAGGACGCCGTGCTTAAGCGGTTTTCGCCTAAAAAAATGTCTCCCGTAGATTTCTTTTTGAAAGTATACGACCCTGAAAAAGGAGATAAAGCTCTGCAGGAAACTATAAGCCACTACATACAAGGGCGCATGGGCAAAATACTGGAGCTGCTGCGTACCAAGCAGACCTTTATTATGGGCAAAGATGGCGAACCTACCTGGCGCAAAGTTTCTATTGCCCCCGAAAAAGCATCGGTGCTGTTCCACTTCCACCGGCAGCAGGATGGCAACACGCATTACTTCCCAACTATAAAGTATGCCGGCCAAAAGCTGGAGTTCATGTTTAAGAACGCCGCCCTGATCTGTTATGAGCCTGCGTGGCTGATGCTGAATGGCGTGATTTATAGTTTCGAGAAACCTATTGATGGGAAAAAGCTACAGCCTTTCCTGAATAAGCGGCAGATCATTATACCGCAAACTATAGAGGATAATTATTTTAGCAAGTTTGTTGCCCCACTGCTGGAGTCGTTTGATGTTTATGCCACTGCTTTCGAGATCAGGAAGGAAAAGTATAGCCCTACACCGCAATTAGTTTTCTCAACTATAAAAGCGGCCAACGTACCCGGCCTGCTTGCCCGAACCCAACCTGATACCAAAATAGACCGCGAGCCTGATAAGATACTGTTTGAGCTAAGCTACAAGTATGGCGACCAGGAAGTGCAGGCTGCTGAAAATAAAAAGATAAGTGTAAGCCTCGAAAAAACGGCTGGTAACTATGTTTTCCATAGGCTGGTGCGCGATGCCGTGCGCGAGAAAGAGCTTTGCAAAGAGCTTAATGCGCGTGGCCTGGAGCTGAAGAGTGGCAAAACAGTGCTGGAAAAAGGCGCTGCCTTTGCGTGGTTAGGCACTCATATTACTGAGCTGGAAGAGAAAGGCTATACGATAAAGCAGTCTGATGTAAGCGGTAAAAATTACTTTATCGGCGATGTGGCCGTGGAAGTAGGCATAACCGAGAAAAACGACTGGTTCGATATTTACGGCATTGTGCGGTTTGGGGAGTTCGAGATTCCGTTTATAAAGCTGAAGAATAATATCCTCACCAAAAATAACGAGTTCCTGTTGCCAAACGGGCAGGTCGCCATTATTCCGGATGAGTGGTTTACGCAGTATATTGAGTTGTTTGCTTTTTCGGAAGGCGAAGACCAACTGACACTGCGCAAGCACCACATGGCTTTGGTAAACGACCTTTATAATGGCAATCTGGCTACGGTAACTATGAGCCGCAAGCTGGAAAAGCTACGCGAGTTCGAAACCATAGAAGACCACCCATTGCCAGCAGGATTTAAAGGCGAGCTGCGCCCTTACCAGAAAGCTGGCTACAACTGGCTGCATTTTGTGCAGAACTATAAGTTTGGTGGCTGCCTTGCCGATGACATGGGTTTGGGTAAAACAGTGCAAACGCTGGCCATGCTGCAACACCGCAAAGAACATGGCGCTGAGTCGGCTACCTTACTGGTAATGCCTACCTCGCTTATCTATAACTGGCTGTCCGAGGCGCAGAAATTTACACCGGATTTGCGCGTGCTGAGCTATACCGGCACGTACCGCAACAAAGATATGGCGCAGTTCCAGGACTATGATGTGGTGCTTACATCGTATGGCATTGTGCGCCTTGATGCAGAGTTACTGAAACAATATTACTTCGATTATATTATCCTGGATGAGTCGCAGGCCATTAAAAACCCGGATTCGACAACGTCTAAAGCAGTTCGCTCGCTTAAATCGAAACACCGGTTGATACTTACCGGCACGCCTGTTGAGAACAGCACCATGGACCTCTGGTCGCAGATGTCGTTCATTAACCCTGGCTTGTTGGGTAACCAGCATTTCTTCCGGAAGGAGTTTTTGAAGCCGATAGAGAAAAATAAAGACGAGCAGAAAACCCGCAAACTACACGCACTTATCAAGCCATTTATACTTCGCAGGCATAAATCGCAGGTAGCAAAAGAATTGCCTGAAAAGATTGAGCATACTACCTTCTGTAAAATGACGGAAGAGCAGGAACATGCTTACGAAGAAACAAAGTCTTATTACCGCAACAAGATACTGACCAACCTGGAAGAGAACGGCCCAGCCAATACACAGTTTATGCTCTTACAGGGTTTGATGAAGCTGCGCCAGATCGCGAATCACCCCCTGATGGCTGACCCGAACTATGAGGGAGAGTCTGGCAAGATAAAGGAGGTGTTGCGTATGACAAAGAATGTAGTTGGTAAAGGGCATAAAGTTTTGATATTCAGCCAGTTTGTGAGGCACCTGGAGATTGTGCGCACTGCCCTGGATGAACGCGGTATAACCTATGCTTACCTGGATGGTAACACCCGCAACAGGCAGGAACAGGTTGCGCTATTCCAGAACGATGAAACTATACAGGTATTCCTGATATCGCTGAAAGCAGGTGGTGTGGGCCTAAACCTGACAGCTGCCGACTATGTGTTTATACTTGACCCTTGGTGGAACCCGGCTGTAGAGGCGCAAGCCGTTGACAGGGCACACCGTATCGGGCAGCAGAACACGGTATTTACTTATAAATTCATCACCAAAAACTCGGTAGAAGAAAAAATTCTGGCCCTGCAAAACCGCAAACTGCAACTGGTAAACGACCTCATCAGCACCGATGAAAACGTGATCAAGAGCCTGACCAGAGAAGATATTGATAACCTGCTCAGTTAAATTGATGATCTGATAAACAAAAAGGCCGCTGCAACTATAAATGCAGCGGCCTTTTTGTTTGAGTTAACTATAACTTTTATAGTTGCAGGTAGTTAATCATCAAATACCGTCATTTGTCATGTCTAGGTCAGGAGATATCTATTCAGAATTCTAATTACATTTATCGCAGCACTCGAAATGACAGATAAGCGATTGATAACCAGCAATCAGCCAGCACCAAATGCAGATCCATCTTAAAACCAACGTTGCGCAAAACTATAGGCAGGTGTTTGAGGCTTTTGATGAGCAGCTATTCCGGAAACTGGCGCCGCCTTACCCAAAACTGAAACTGATACGGTTTGATGGCTCGGAGCCCGGCGATGTGGTGGAAGTGGAGTTGCAGACAGGCATAAAATCTTTCCGTTGGACCAGCATGATAACCGAGCGAACTATAACTGAAAGAGAAGCCTGGTTCATAGATGAAGGCCAGATCCTTCCGTCTCCGCTCAAACTATGGCACCATAAACACCTGGTTACTGCTAACAGCACAGGCACTATAATCCACGACATTATAAACTATAGTTCAGGTAATAAGGTGTTAGATTTGGTGCTTTACCCTTTCATGGTGGCGGCATTTGGCATGCGCAAACCAATTTACCAGGGGGTATTTGGGAAACTATAAATCCCGAAAACCTTTCTGTTCTGTTTCAGTTTAGCACACAGGAAGTATAAATCTGTAAATTAAGGAATGGCAACAGCAGCAGTTATAGGGGCAGGCATTGGTGGCATTGCAGCAAGCATCCGGCTGGCTGTAAAAGGCTACGATGTTACTGTTTTTGAAGCCAACGAAAGCTTTGGCGGCAAGATGCACGAATTCTGGCTGGGCAACTATAGGTTTGATGCCGGGCCCTCGCTGTTTACGCTGCCGCATTTGGTAGATGAGCTTTTTACCCTTGCTAACCGAAACCCAGCAGATTATTTTACCTATACCCGTTTAGACCCGATCACGCATTATTTCTGGCCCGATGGCAGTACGTTAAAAGCCTACGCCGACCCTGAAAAGTTTGCTAGTGAAGCAGAAAAGCAACTAGGTGTACCGCAGCAAACCGTACGTCAGGCCCTGAACAAAAGCGCGCGGCTTTATAAAGGCACCGCCGATACCTTCCTGCACAAATCGCTGCATAAGCTGGATACTTACCTGAGTGCGGATGTACTGAAATCGTTGCAATGTTTGCCTGACCTGGGTTTGACAACTACAATGCACGAAGCCAACTATAGTTTGTTTAAAGATACAAGGTTTGTGCAGCTACTCGACAGGTTTGCGACCTACAATGGCTCTGACCCTTACCAGGCACCGGCTACACTCAATATCATTCCACATTTAGAGCATGGCATTGGCGCTTTTTACCCTAAAGGTGGCATCTATAGTATAGCGGCAAGTTTGGTAAAGCTAGCAGAAGAGTTGGGTGTGGAGTTTAAGTATAATGAGAAAGTAAAGCAGATTACAGTGCGTGGCAGCAAGGTAACTGGCCTGCAAACTGCAAAAGCAAAATATAGCGCCGATGTGGTTGTGAGCAACATGGATGTAATGCCAACATACCGCAAACTTCTGCCTGGCCAGCCAGCCCCCGAAACTACGCTGCAACAACCTCGTTCCAGTTCGGCGCTCATTTTTTACTGGGGCATAAAAAAAGAATTTCCGCAACTGCACCTGCACAACATCTTCTTTAGCCAGGACTATAAAACCGAATTTGAACATATTTTTCAGCACAAAACTATAAGCCCCGACCCTACGGTGTATGTAAACATTACCTCTAAACTGGAACCGCAGGATGCCCCAGCCGGCAGCGAGAACTGGTTTGTAATGGTAAACGTGCCACACAACCAGGGGCAGGACTGGCAAGAACTAACTGCCGTTATACGTGAAACAGTAATCCAAAAACTGAGCAAGCAGTTAAACACTGATATAAGAGCGCTGATAGAACAGGAACAGGTATTGGACCCGCTAACTATAGAAAGCCGAACTTCGTCGTTTGCAGGTGCGCTTTACGGAAGCAGTTCTAATAACAGGTTGGCAGCGTTCTTACGGCATCCTAACTTTAGCAATAAACTTAAGGGTCTATACTTTTGCGGCGGCAGCGTGCATCCGGGGGGTGGCATTCCGCTTTGTTTGTTGTCGGCTAAAATAGTGGCGGACCTGGCTCCTGCAATTAAACAACACGAATCATGATCAGAACGATAGAAGATAACGCTACAACTGTAACCAATAAGCCTGCTCGGGCGATAGGTTTCTGGGTTTGCCTGGCTGTGTTGGTTATTTTTCATGCAGTTGGTTTCTGGGGATTGATGTTCAGCGGGCGGCCTATGTACTTTCAGGAGCTTACACCGCTTAATCTGTTGCTTACCAATGCACTGCTTTTTAGCCTGCACCGCACCTGGAATGCGCAGTTTTTAGTTTTTGCCGTAGTCGTAACTATAGCCAGCTTTCTGGCAGAGGTACTAGGTATACATACCGGTCTGCTTTTCGGAAACTATAGTTACGGCGCCGCGCTGGGCCTGAAACTATGGGATGTGCCTCTCCTGATCGGGTTAAACTGGCTTATGCTGGTGTACAGCACCGGAACTATAGTTACTACTTTAAAAGTAAACCCGGTTGTAAAAGCGTTGGCTGGCGCAGGATTGATGGTGTTGCTTGACTTTTTCCTGGAGCCCGTAGCCATGCGTTTCGATTTCTGGGTCTGGCAGGACGGCGTTATACCTGTATCTAATTTTGTAGGCTGGTTTGGGCTGGCGTTTCTGTTGCAGCTATATTTTCATACTATTGCCGTATACAAGCAAAACCCGTTGACACTGTTTGTGTATTTGGTGCAGTTATTATTTTTTATCGGGTTGTACCTGATGCTTTAAACTTAAAGAAAGCAGGGTGTGTTGTGCGCTTGTACTTACCGCAAACTATATCTAATTTGCAGGCAGGTAATTATACCGGGTACAGTGTTCGTGCCTGCTTTTAATGACGATGCTAAATGCTTTTGCTGCTACAGATAAAGGAATGACATTTTTAGAAACAATACTGGGGGAAATACTGCAGCTTTTTAAACGTGAAGGAATAGAAGCTAATTCGGAAGCCGACATTATCCGGAAGCTGGATATCAGGCAATCTACCTACCACGAGCTTTTTGCCAGTAAGCAGGACATGGTTTTACAAGTAGTAAGGTATGATATTGAGCAGCAGAACCAGAAGCAGAAAGATCTACTGAAAACGGCAAATAACCCGGTAGAGGAAATTATGCTACTGCTGGCCGATGGTATTAAAAGCATGAAGGAGATAAGCCCGGTGTATATCGCTGACCTGCAACTATACCCTGAGGCATGGCGTGCAAGCCTGGAGAATGTAACTAATAATAACCAGCAGGTAAACGCTGAAATTCTGAACAGAGGTATTTTGCAAGGTTATTTCCGGAGAGATATCAACCTGCAGCTGGTAACCAAAATTATCCTGGAGCAATTCTTCATGATGATAAACCCAGTTGTTTTTCCGCCAGATAAATATGACCTAGCAGAGGTTTTCAGGAGCATTTACCTGTACTATGTGCGCGGTATCTGCACCGACCATGGTGGCAAAATAGCCGAAGAGTTTTTCGCCAAAAATAACTTATAATAACAAAGGCCCGGAAGTTAACCCCGGGCCTTTATTGTTATAGCATAAACAGGTTTTTAGCTGATAGAGACGCGTACCTTTTTAGTGTACTCGCGCAACGATGTTTTAAAGTCTTCGCCGGTATCCTGCATGTGGTTCAGAATCCAGATGGCGGCTAAAATATGTGTCAGCTGCTCGCCTTCATCCTCTCCTTCTACTTCAATCGCTAAAGGTTGCTCATCAATAATAGCAGCTTCTGCAGCCATTAACGCATCTACTTCCTGTGTTTCTACTAATTTTTTAATCGCGGGTATCTTCATAATCAAGCGTCCAGTTTATGAATAAGTGAAAGAACAGCCTCTTCTTTGCTGGCGGCTATAGTATCAACTAATTTACCATCTTTAAAAACGGCAAAGAAAGGCAAATTGGTAACGCCGGCCATTTTACGTGCCTCGGGGCTGGTTTCTGCATTCACATCTACAAAGGCAATGCTGTTAAACTGCTCATCGTCTGACAAACGCTTGAACTTAGGAGAGAACAAACGGCAGTTGCCACACCAATCGGCGTAATATTTTACCAGAACTTTTTTGTTTGAGCTTACAATGCTCGCAAAATCATTATCTGTTGCTTTTATAACAGCCATGTCGTATCGTTTATTTTTATGCGTAATTAGGTTTAAGACTACTTATAAACTCCTGTCAAAAGTAAATGTTTCAACTGAAAGTAAAGTAATAGGTTAGATAGATTTAATTTATGGCTTTATAGCTTTTGTCTATAATAGTAGTAGCTATAGTTGACAGTACCATTCTGAAACTATACGCAAGGGTTTAAAGTTATAGCTTTGAACTCATAATGATGTTACAATTACAGGATGTGGCAAAATGGATATAAAAATCTAGACGCCAATTTTGTATCTTTGCAGCCAATAACCAGAAAAACCCGATGTTAGATAAATTAGAAGCCATAAACCAGCGTTTTGAAGAGGTAAGCCAGTTGCTTATTCAGCCGGATGTGGTCAGCGACATGAAGAAGTATAAGGCGCTGAACAAAGAGTATAAAGACCTTGATAAGATTGTAGTTGAATATAAGAAGTACCTGAACATCCTGAGCAACATCGACAATGCCAAGCAGGTAATTGCTACCGAAAAGGATGAAGATTTCAGGGAGATGGCAAAGGAAGAGCTGGATGAGCTACTGCCGCAGCGTGAGGCGATGGAAGATGCCCTGAAAGAGCTTCTGATACCAAAAGACCCGAACGACAGCAAAGATATTATCATGGAAATACGTGCTGGTGCTGGTGGCGACGAGGCTTCTATTTTTGCCGGCGACCTTTACCGTATGTATACCCGCTTTGCCGAGAAAATGGGTTGGCGTACCGAACTGATCGATGCGACAGAAGGGACATCGGGCGGTTATAAAGAAATTATAGTTGGCATGTCGGGTGAGGACGTGTATGGCAAACTGAAATTTGAGTCGGGTGTGCACCGCGTGCAGCGTGTACCAGCCACTGAAACGCAGGGCCGTATCCATACATCGGTAGCTTCAGTGGTTGTATTGCCTGAGGTGGAGGAATTTGACATTGAGCTGGACATGAACGACATCCGTAAGGACCTTTTCTGTTCTTCAGGCCCGGGTGGTCAGTCGGTAAACACGACGTACTCTGCTGTTCGTTTAACGCACTTACCAACAGGCCTTGTAGCCCAGTGCCAGGACCAGAAATCGCAGCTAAAGAACTTTGATAAAGCATTAGCGGTACTTCGTTCGCGTATTTACGAGCAGGAGCTTGCCAAAAAGCAGGAAGAAGAAGGCGCGCAGCGTAAGTCCATGGTTGGCGGTGGCGACCGTTCTGATAAGATCCGTACCTACAACTATCCGCAGGGCCGTGTTACCGATCACCGTATCGGGTACACTGTTTACAACCTGCCAAACGTAATGGATGGTGGTATAGAGAACTTTGTAGAAGAGCTTCGTATTGCAGAAAACGCCGAAAGACTGAAAGAAGGCGCAACAGCAGAATAATTGCTGTAACAGCGATAAACTATAAAAGGATGCAGGAAGGCAGAATCGCCAAAACTGCATCCTTTTTCTTTTTAATTGTTAAATTGTTTGATGGCTAAATGGTTAAATTGCTGAACTGTTGTATAAGAATAGCTCTAAATCTATAGTTTGAGATAACGAATAAAGAATAACGAATAACGAACCTTGAGATACCTGCTCGCCATCTTGCCCCTGCTGTTTCTGCTCTCAATGTTTAGTTGCGAGCCGAAGGACGAAGTGCTGACGACAGACCCGGGCGCTATACTTGAGTTTTCGCAGGATACGGTTTTGTTCGATACTGTTTTTGTGACGCAGGGAAGTGTAACCAAGCGGCTGAAAGTTTATAATCCTAACAAAAAGGCTGTCCGCATCAGCAACATTACATTGGTAGGTGCTGCAGCATCTCCTTACAACCTCATCATTAACGGCCAGGAAACTATAGTTCGCAATAACCTCGAGCTACGTGGCAAAGACAGCCTGTACATTCTGGTTAAAGTAAACATCAACCCCAACGATGTAAACTTGCCATTCCTGGTAGCCGATTCTATCCTTTTCGAAACAAACGGGCAACGGCAAACTATAAAACTGGTAGCTTACGGGCAAAACGCCGTTTTCCATAGGAAAGAAACGATAGGAACCACCACCTGGACCAGCGACCTGCCACACGTGTTACTGGATACTGTTTTGCTGCGCGAAGGAGCGACACTAACTATAAATAAAGGCGCACGCATTGTGGCTGGTAGTAAAGGCGTGTTGCTGATTAATGGCACATTAAACGTAAATGGCACCCCTGAAGAGCGCGTAACATTTATTGGCTACCGTCGCGAGCCGGAATATGTACGGGCTCCCGGGCAGTGGGAAGGAATCCGGATACTGACCAAAAGCAGCAACAATAGCATTAAGTACGCTGATATCCGGAACACAACTTATGGATTGCGCATTGGTAACCCGGGTAAAGGCGGTACGCTGGTTGAAGGATGCATCATCTCACATGCGTTTCTGGATGGTATCATCGCGTTTACGTCGGATGTGCAGGTTATAAATTCGCTGATTTATAATTGTGGGCAGTTTGGTTTTGGTGGCTTGGGGGGTGGCAACTATGAAGTGCTTTACTCCACTATCGTAAACTATAACAACTCGCTTCCCCGCGAGAACTCTGCTTTTGTAGTTACAGATTACATCCCGGATACCGAGATAAAAGATAAACCCACAAGCCTGCGACTGGTAAATACTATCGTTTATTCAGATAACTTTAGTGCCGAAGATGAGCTGTTGCTGGACGTAAAAGAAGGTACAGGTCTAGACATTGCTAATAACCTGCTGCGCACCGCAAAGTATAAAGATGCGCTGAACAGGAATGGCAATATCCTTAACAAAGAGCCTAAATTTAAAGATATCGGCAAATTTATTTTCAGGTTAGATACACTATCGCCAGCCAGTAATGCAGCCAGGGTTTTGCCAACTATAACCAAAGATATTACCGGCACAAATCGCCATGCCACTACTCCGGATATCGGCGCCTACGAACGAACGATAGACTGATTTGGAGTTAGAAAGTTAGAAAAGGGTAAGTTAGAAAGTTAAAGACCCTCTAACTCAAAAACTATAAATCACTTTCTAACATTCTAACTTACCAACTTTCAAACTATAAAAAATGATTTGGCACCAGAAAGAGATACGATTACCGGCTGTGCAGCGGGGTTTCCATTTGATAACAGACCTGATAGAAGCCCAGTTGCCTGAGTTGGAGGATATTAAAGTAGGATTGGCGCACATCTTTATAAGACATACCTCGGCAAGCTTAACTATAAACGAAGATGTTGATCCCACTGTGCGCCAGGATTTTGAAAGCCACTTTAACCAAATGGTGCCCGAAAATGCCAGCTACTATCGCCACACCTCCGAAGGACCTGATGATATGCCTGCGCATTTAAAAGCAGCCATATTGGGTAGTTCGGTAACAGTGCCCATCACTAACGGGAAGTTTAACCTGGGAACCTGGCAGGGCATTTACCTGTGCGAGCACCGTAACCATGCCTCTAAACGCTGGATAGTCGTAACCTTAACCGGCACAACAGCTTAATTTACCGAACTATAGTTACTTTTTTAGTTTCTGTTCCTGCTGAGCTGGTAATGCGCATAAAGTATACACCACTTGGCAGGTTTGCTGTGCTCAGTTCGGCGGTTCTGGTTGTTACATCCTGGCTAAGCATTACTTTTCCTACCCTGTCTATCAGTTCCACGTGGCGCAGCTCTACATGGGCTGGCTGTTCTATTATAACATGGTCTTTAGCCGGAACCGGGTAAACAGTTACTTCAGTTGGAGTTACTTCAATAAACTGGCTTTTGGTTTCGGTGCTGCTCATCTGGGTGTTTGAGATGGTCAGGGTAACTTTATACTTGCCGGGTTTTTTGTAGGTAACAGTTGGGTTCCGGTCTGTAGATGTTGCCGGTGTGCCGCCTTCAAATTCCCATAACCAGGTTGTAGGCTTCACTCCGACTGATTTGTCCTGGAAGTTCATTGCTTCGCCGGCCTGTATCAAAGCTTCGGTAGCAGCTTCAAAGTCGGCACGCAGGCCACCGTTACAAGCCACCGATATCAGCAGTTTGCTCCTGGACGAATTTAGCACCGCCTGCATATAAGCGATCTGGTCATTGGTAAACATATTCATGCAGGCATCGTTGCTGTAATCCATGTAATTCTGCCACATATCGCCGTAAGGGCCGTTCTGGCACGAAACTATAGTTCCGGTTGGGCAGCCATAGTTTGGCTCGTACTGGTTTGGGGTGTCGTCTATGCCATCCGAATCGGAACAGGAAGCGTTGCCAGTGCCCCAGATATGCTGCAACCCAAGCCAGTGGCCAATTTCGTGTGTGGCAGTGCGGCCTTTGTTATATTCCCAGTTAAAGGGATTGTATGGGGCGGCACCAACTGTTTGGTAATGCAGCACCACACCATCGTATTGTGAAGAGGATAAAGCACCCGGGAAAGTAGCCCAGCCCAGCACATCGTCCGAAATATTGCCTACCCAGATATTCAGGTACTGGTCGCGGTCCCAGGCAGCGGCTCCGCCTCTATCCTGGCGCTTAATGTTATTGTTGGCAACACTAAAAGAACTGGCTGTAGTTTTGGTGCGGGTAATGCCATTGGTCAGTTCGCCGTTAGGGTCAGTAGAGGCCAGGCAAAACTCTATGCCGGCATCGCCAGCCAACGATGCAAAGTGGCTGGGAGTGTTTACTTTATCAGCATTCGTTCTCCTGAAATCGGCATTAAGTACAGCAAGCTGCGAATAGATCTGCTCATCCGAAATATTTTGGGAGGCGGCATTATACACCACATGGAACACTACCGGAATAGTAATGCTACCAGCCCGGCGCATTTCCTGCCCTTTCTTCTGTTTGCTGATGTAGTGCTGTGCGACCTCTCTAGCCTGCTGCTGTAGTTGCTTTATACCGGGCCGTAGTTGCTCCAGTGTTTCCTGGTAGGCATCAGTTGCGCAGGTGCGGCCTTTTGGCTGGGTAACAGGAGTAATTTGGCCAAACCCCGGCAATGCTGCAAATAACAGCAATGCAAAGCATACAAGTGCACGAAATCGCATGAGAGGAGTGTAAAAGTATAAAATAAAATACGGTTAAAACTGAAGCAGGATAAAGTACAAATCTATAAAAATTATAGTTGTTAGCGCGCTTTGTGCAAGGCTTTTATGTGTTTATAGATTAGCCTGAACGCTGTAATGCAACGAATCCCCGAAGATCAGTTTTTGTACGCCTGTAACCTGGTAACTTTCGAGGTTGCCGCTTTGCGGGTTTGCGTCAAGCATAGCTTTCCGGCGGGAGTAAAATAAAATGTTCTGGTCCAGTAATGTGGCTTCCAGGTGCTGTACTTTCTTTTCGGGGCTTAGAACTAAGTATAAATGTTCTACCGGTGCTTCAGCATCCTGCTTTTTAAAGTAGGTTACAGCTATGCTGCCATCTGGTAGGGACTCTTCCTCACGGGTGTAGTATTCGCGCAGGGTTGGCTTGCTGATATCGGCTTCTTCAAAAACGGTAAGCTCTTCATCCCAGTTCAGGCTGTCGGTCTGTAAGGTTTCGGCTGGTTCGTTTTCTGTCTGCACTGATTTAAGTACAGCAGGCTGCGTAGCCTGCAGGCGTTGCTTTTCCTGCTGTACATAAGCCGTCAGGTTATAGTAGTCATCGTCGGCAGAAGTACTGCGTGGCACAGGCTGCTCGCAGGCTACCAGCGCCAGAACTATACTTCCCAATAAGACTAAACTATAGTTTCTCACAGGTTTTAGTGTTTTATGAGTGATACACCGGTCATTTCGGCTGGCTGCGCAATCCCCATCAGCTCCAGTATAGTTGGGGCAATGTCGCCTAATTTGCCATTGTTCAGCTCACCTTTAAACGTATCACTTACCAGTATAAATGGTACCAGGTTAGTGGTGTGCGCTGTGTTTGGTGTACCGTCTTCGTTTATCATGCAGTCGGCGTTGCCATGGTCCGCTATAACTATAGTATCATACCCATTTTCGAGGGCGGTGGTTATAACGGCAGCGGCACAGGCATCTACCACTTCGCAGGCTTTTACGGCTGCTTCAAACACGCCGGTGTGGCCCACCATATCCGGGTTTGCAAAGTTAAGGCAAATAAAGTCGGCACTTTTCTGTTGTAGTTCCGGTACCAGTACATCGCGCAGGTCATAAGCACTCATTTCCGGTTTCAGGTCGTAGGTAGCTACTTTGGGCGATGGGCACAGCAAACGGCGCTCACCTTTAAACTCGGTTTCGCGGCCCCCTGAAAAGAAGAAGGTAACGTGCGGGTATTTTTCGGTCTCTGCAATACGGATCTGCGTTTTACCGGCTTTCTCCAGCACTTCGCCCAGCGTGTTGTTCAGATTATCCTTATCGAAAATCGGCGTTACATTCTCAAACGTGTCATCATAGTTGGTCATGGTAACGTAGTGCAGGTTTAGTTTGTGCATGTCCTGCTCCGGGAAGTCGCGCTGCGTTAATGCCTGCGTAATTTCGCGGCCACGGTCTGTCCTGAAGTTAAAACAGATCACCACATCGCCATCGTTTATAGTTGCTACCGGCTCCCCGTTATTATCTACGCGAACTATAGGTTTGATGAACTCATCGGTTACGCCATTGTTGTAAGACTCCAGTATAGAGCCAATTATGTTCTGAGAAGGAGTGCCCTCGCCTTTTACCATCAGGTCGTAAGCTAGTTTTACACGCTCCCAGCGGTTGTCGCGGTCCATGGCATAATAGCGGCCGATTACCGATGCTACTGTGCCGGTGGTGCGCTCCAGGTGTTCGCTCAGGTCGTTCATGTACTTTACGCCTCCTTTTGGGTCGGTGTCGCGGCCATCGGTAAAAGCATGGATGTATACATTCTGCAAACCAGCATCAAAAGCAGCAGTGCAAAGTGCTTTCAGGTGCTCGATATGTGAGTGTACCCCACCATCCGAAACTAAACCTATCAGGTGAGCAGGCTTCTTGTTTTCTTTGGCATATTGGTAAGCGCTTGCCAACGCAGGCATACTGCTTAGTTTGTGCTCGGCAATCGTTTTGTTTATCAGCACCAGGTCCTGGTACACAACACGGCCGGCGCCCAGGTTCATGTGGCCTACTTCCGAGTTGCCCATCTGCCCTTCCGGCAAACCAACTGCCTCGCCCGATGCCTGCAAGTGGGCGTGCGGGTATTTTGATAGGATAGAGTCGTAGAAAGGAGTATTGGCTTTATGGATAGCCGAAACTGCTGGGTTGGTGGCAATTCCCCACCCGTCCAGGATCACTAAAAGTACCTGCTTGTTCATGGTGCAAATATAAGTATAATATGGCAATGGCAGCTTAATTTAGGTATACCTCATAACTATAGCTTGTCGTATCTCAGGTATCAGGGCCAGCGAAATGTGGCGGATTGGCAAACGCGGTAATTTTATATATCTCTTAAAACATGCTAACTTTAACACCCTAAACTATTGTGCATTAGTTGGCATAGTTTTAGCTTTAGGTGTGCAAGGTTACAAACAACATTTATGAAAAATCTAAAACAGTTTGCTGTAGTATTCTTTTTGCTTGTAGGGGTTGTGTTTATGTCTGCTGGTCAGGCGGTAGCACAAGGTGGCGTAATGGATGGCGTAAAGTCTGCAATGAAGGCCGGCTCCTCTAAAGACCTGTCGCGCAACTTTAGTAGTGTGGTAGAACTAACCTTAAGCGGTAAGGATGCTACCAGTTACAGTAACACGCAGGCTGAGTTTGTGATGAAGAACTTTTTCAGCAAAAATGCGCCTGTCGACTTCACCTATAGCCATCAGGGGTCATCAGATAAAGGCCAGCAATACGCCATTGGTACCTATACTTCCAAGGCCGGAAGCTATACCGTGCTGGTGCGTATGAAGGATTCGAAGATACAATCGATGAATTTTATAAAAGATTAACTATAAAGTGGATATTTTTACAAAGGCTCGGGGTTTATCCCGAGCCTTTTTTTATTTTTGCACTGTGAGACTTACCTACCTGACCGAAAAAAGTATAAGCGATTTTATCGCGATGGCACTTGCCGAAGATATCGGCGATGGCGACCATTCGTCGCTGGCTTCTATTCCGGCCGATGCGCAGAACCAGGCGCGCCTGCTTGTAAAAGGAGACGGCATACTGGCGGGCGTAGAGCTGGCCGGTTATATTTTTAACGCCGTAGACCCTACCCTGCAGGTAGAAGTGCTGATGCAGGATGGCGCAACTATAAAACATGGCGATGTAGCCCTGACCGTTAAAGGCAAAGCGCAAAGCATACTTACCGCCGAGCGACTGGTGCTTAACTGCATGCAGCGCATGAGCGGCATTTCCACCTACACACATCATCTTACAGACCTTATTAAAGGCACCAACGCCAAATTGCTGGATACCCGCAAAACAACCCCTAACTTCCGGATCATGGAAAAATGGGCAGTTGTGATTGGAGGAGGCCATAACCACCGATTTGGTCTGTTTGATATGATCATCCTGAAAGATAACCACGTGGACTATGCCGGCGGCATTAAAGAAGCTATAGTTGCAACACAGCGTTACCTGCAGCAAAAAGGTAAAGACCTGCGCATAGAAGTAGAGACCCGCAACCTGGACGAAGTAAAACAAGCGATAGAAACAGGCGGCATTCACAGAATTATGCTCGATAACATGACCCCTGAAATGATGCGCGAAGCCGTAGCCATGATCGGTGGAAAGTTTGAAACAGAAGCATCGGGTGGCATAACTGAAACAACTATAAGATCTGTGGCCGAATGTGGTGTAGATTATATTTCGGTGGGGGCGTTAACACACTCTATTAAAAGTATTGACCTGAGCCTGAAGGCTTATAAACTATAATTTTGGCATCGCCCTGCAGCCAGAGAAAAGAAGCAGAAGAAACAGCAGGGCAACAAAATCTGATTTTACAAGAATGCAACAACCAAACAGAGGTGGCTTTCGGGCACAACAGGGACCTACCCCAGGCACGATCCGCACTAAAAAGTACCAGTTAGATAAAGACATGTTTACCAAGGTAGCCCTTGGCAAAGTATGGCGCCGCGAGTGGTGGTATGCCATGATCCCGTTTGTGCTATTAATGTTACCCGCGGTGTTCAGCTTTTCGTGGTGGTGGGTAGCAGCAGCAGTTATAGTTACTATTTTATTTGTTGCGCTTCGTTCGGCCCAGATAGTTGGGGTAACGCGTGTTGAGCAGGGTAACGTGTTGTTCGAGAAACTGACGTATGATATTGACTCGCGCCAGATAATTATGAAACGCAACGAGCGCGAAGGCATGACCATGACCTGGGACATGATAGAAAAAGCGGAACGTAATGGTGATGCATTTTTACTTTGGCTACAACCGCCAACAGCAGCACAGTTACCAGGTGGCTGGAAAGGCTGGGTAGCCCGCACGTTCCAGGCGCCGGTGTTCATACATTTGCCTTACCGTATATTTGTAGGTGCAAACGATGTAAAACTGATGGAAAGCCTGCTGCGCCGTAAAAACCTGCTGGCTTAACAAGTATAAAAACCTAAGCAGGTTAAAGAAGTTAAAGTATAAGATGTTGCTTGTTTTAATGCAGGCTCCATATCTATAGATGAAGTATAAAAACGTACAAAAATGAATAAGAACGTAATAGCAGTATTTGCCGCAGCGTGCGGTTTGTTTATGGCTTCGTGCGACACACCAAAGGACCAGAGACCAGGTGAAAAAGTATCTACAGACTATGTAGAGCCAGGTACCCGCAAAACTTTTAACGTATCGGATGCAGGTACTGCAGAAGTTGCTGAAGGTGGCGCTGTGCAAGGCGAAACTACCCACCAGGAAGTAATGCCAAACCATGATGCAGGTGCAAATACCATCCAGCCAGGCGACAGCGTAAGCGAAGCAGCTGAAACAAACACTGCTGCTGGTGCCATTAAGCCAGGAACTACAAAACCATAAGGTTACCCAACCTTCTAAAAGCAAAGTCTGCCGTTGCTGTATAATCAGTAACGGCAGACTTTTTTATATTATGGCCTGCGTATAGTTGGTCTACCTACGGGCAAATTCTGCGTAGTACCCACCATCAGATAATTTAGCCTATATTTGCAACTCATTTGCCTTTAGAACAAACTGCGATGGCCCAACCGGAACAAGAGTGGTTCAGTACCTGGTTCGACTCTCCTTATTACCATATACTATATAATAACCGCGACGAGCAGGAAGCAGAGCTGTTTATGGATAAGCTGTTAGCCTACCTGCACCCCAAACCGCACGAAAAGGTATTAGACCTGGCCTGCGGTAAAGGCCGCCACTCCGTTTACCTGAACCAAAAAGGATTTGATGTAACTGGTATTGACCTTTCGGAGCAAAGTATAGCCTATGCCAAGCAGTTCGAGAATGAACGCCTGCACTTTGCCGTGCACGACATGCGTGAAGTATACCAGCCCGAAACCTTCGATTTTATATTGAATATGTTTACCAGTTTCGGGTATTTCGAGAACGAAACGGAGAACGTAGTGGCATTGTGCGCGGTAGCCAAATCGCTGAAGTATGGCGGCAAGCTGGTGATTGACTTTATGAATACCGACCTGACCATCGCCAACCTGGTAGCTGAAGAAACGAAAGAAGTGCAGGGCATCACGTTTAACATACACCGTGGCGTAGAGAATGACTTTATAGTTAAAACGATCCGGTTTTCAGATAAAGGCAAGGATTATTGTTTTGAAGAAAGAGTGCGTGCCTTGCGCCAGGAAGATTTTATGGAATACTTCGGGATGGCACAGTTGCGCCTGGCCGAGGTATTCGGCGATTACGACCTGCAGCCTTTTAACCCGGCAAGCAGCGAACGTATGATATTTGTTTTAAAGAAATAAGCGCTCGGCATGTTTATAGCCATACTGGTTTTGTTTTTTACCGTGCTGCTATCGGGCTTCCTGGTTAAGCTTTTTCCGCCGGATAATGTGCGGTGGCTTAAAATGGCGCTGGCTTTTAGTGGGGCCTACCTGTTTACCATAACTATAACCCATTTGCTGCCTGATGTGCTGCTCAGTAACAAAGAGCCGCATGTGGTAGGTTACTGGGTACTGGCCGGATTTTTTCTGCAGCTTATTTTAGAGCTTTTCTCGCATGGGGTAGAGCACGGCCACATGCACACACACGCCCACGATCATCACACCGATACCATTCCGTTTCTATTGCTTGGCTCCTTGTTTGTGCATTCTTTTCTGGAGGGGAGTATACTGGTAGACCGCGATTACAGGGATGTTGGCCATATGCACCACCAGGGTAGTTTTTATTCTGTTTTACTGGGCGTAGCATTGCACCACGTTCCGGCAGCTTTTGCGCTTATGTCGGTGCTGTTGTCGCGGGTAAAGAACTTCAGAAAAGCGTTGAGTTGGCTGCTTATTTTTGCGGTAGGTTCGCCGTTAGGTATTCTGGTTAGTAATTCGCTGCTCGCACACGAGGCGCCGGGCGGCATGGTATACACGGCACTTACGGGTTTGGTAGCCGGTAACTTCCTGCATATTTCCACCACCATCCTTTTCGAGACAAGCCCGGAGCACAGTTTTAACCGCAACAAACTTATTGCTACGTTGCTCGGCCTGGTGCTAGCCCTGCTCACTGATTTTATATAAACCCGCACTGGCTCAACTATAGTTGAAAGTATAGTCGTAATTGTGTAAGTTGATAGTAATATACCTGATCAACTATGGCAGATGCATCTAAACCTGAGCGCTATACTTCGTTTCGTGCGTTTTATCCTTATTATTTATCAGAGCACCAGCATACCACCTCGCGGGTGCTGCATTTTACAGGTACAGCCCTACTGATTTTAGTGGCTATAGTTGCGTTAAGTACGGGGAGGTATAACTTGCTGTGGGCTCTTCCGGTTATTGGCTATGGCTTTGCATGGGTAGGGCACTTCTTCTTTGAGCGTAACAAACCGGCTACATTCAAATACCCGTTCTATAGCCTGGCATCAGACTTCAAGCTGTTTTTTGATATACTGACCGGGAAGGAAGGCTTCAGAAGCCGGAAATGAAACTATAGTACAGTGGATAGCAGCGTAGCAACAAGCGCCTTTACTGTATTAACTACGGTTGGGGAATCGCTGCTGTTACTGTCTTCTTCTGATGTGAATGCCTCTTTAAAGTAAGATAACGGGCTGTCTAAAACATCGGCATCCAATACAGATTTGTCTCTTGCTTTAGCTATAACAGGCTTGGCTTTCGTCTTGGTAGCAGCTTTTGCAGATGTGGCGTTATCTTCAGAGGTTACTGTGGCTTGTGTAGTAGCAGTACCGTTATGGGCTTCAACGGCAGGGCATGGCATCGAGAGCAATAGTGCTATAATCGCTACAGGTACTATCATCCGGATATGTTGCCACATATTTTTCACGCTCAAATGTACATTTAAATTCTCTGTAATACAATTACTGGATTGTATATTTTAGAGAAAGATTGTTTTTTTAAGGTTAACGTATTGTTACGTCAGGTAAGTATAGCTAAATAACTATTTATTTTTTGGCTGCTGGTTTTATCACTTTCATTTTAACCGGCGCTACACCGTTATCAATATAGCCCAGCTTTTTGGCTGCTGCCTCCGAAAGATCAACTATGCGGCCGCGTACAAAAGGGCCCCGGTCCGTAATCTTCACTTTCACTGATCTGTTGTTAGCCAGGTTGGTCACTTTTACTTTGGTGCCCATGGGCAGTTTTTTGTGCGCTGCTGTAAGCTTATGCCTTTTATAGGGCTCGCCATTGGCCATTTTGCGGCCCTGCAACTTTCGGCTATAATAAGATGCTTTGCCTTCTTCAGTGTAGCCCTTTTGCCCGAAATTAGCTTTGCTGCCGGCACACGACACCAGGCTAAGGCTGATAGCAAGTACAAGTAAACAGGTAAAGAAAGATGGTAAACGTGTTATCCTTAAAATCATACGGAATTAAACTGGTAAAAGGGCCGATACACTGGCCATAAATATATCAATCTCGTGCTTTAACCGGGTAATAGCTATCGTTTCCAGGGGATGTTGTGTGGCTGGTAAAACGATAAGGCGGGCATTGGGCAGGTTGCGGTATGCCTGTATAGTCTCTTCTATTGCAACCATGTTGTCCTGGTCGCCGACGGCTACCTGAACGGGCTGCGGTATGTGCGCAAGTATAGCTGTAGTTAGTAAAGGCTGGCGGCCAAGCTGCTGCATCATATCTGCGGTTTTATGCATTACCTGTTCCCACAGTTGTGGCGTATGCCGGTCGGCAAGCATGGCTGCAAAACGGGGTACTTTCTCTTTTATCTTTTCAGGGTTCAGGAGCTTTACTTCTTTAACAGCAGCTTCTTCAGACCACGCAAATTTAGTGGCCAGCGTAAAAACGCTCTTAATACGTGTTGGGTGCTGCTGCGCCAGGTATAACCCCACATAACCACCCATACTATAACCAAAAATGTGAGCCTGCTGCAGCTGGTGCTGTTCCATAAAGCTGAGTACATTTTGGGCAAACAGTTCTATACTATAGCCCTGTTCCGGAATAGCCTGCCCGCCATGACCAGCAAAATCTAAGGTATACACATGGTACGTGCCTGCTAATGCCTGTTGCAGCGCACCAAGGGTAGCCGCTGCGCCCAGCGCCCCATGTAACAGTATTAGGTTCTCCAAGGTGTTTAAAGTATAGCCGTTAGTTTCTGTAATGCAAAAAAGCGCAGTTTATTGTTGCACCTGGTAATTATAAACCTGCACTGCCTGCGTAAGCTTATCTTTCTGGAACAGGTTAATCACGAAATGAGCCCCCACTACACCGGCACCCACATATAACAGCGGCGATAGCTTAACCGAGCCATTAGGCGATTGCTGCGAGTTGATAACGCCCAGTGCCATAAGCCCTGCACCAACTATAGTAACCCCCGTGCTGATGTATTTTTCGCGTTTGTAGCGTTGTAAAAGCGTTAAGCTGGCAGCATTATCGCCGAGCGCTTCCTGCAGGTTTTCGTGGGTAAACAAGTATAAAGGACCACCATCTTTAGAGAAGTAGTAAATGCGCCGGCGGCTGGTGCGCGGCATACCGTAACCATAGCCATACGGCGAGTAGCCATAGTTCTCATAGGTAGTGCGCGACGTATAGAATTTTTCGACCCGAGGGCCTTCCAGGATGCGCTTGGCAAATGCCTCAGAACTGCTGCCTGGCTCTACACGTGCATAGTAGCCGTCTTCGTTCTGGTACGTGCTTACCTGTGCCGGGCTATACTTCAGCGTGTCGTCTACTAAAAAGTAATTTGATTTAAACAGCGGCGACTTAAACTGTAGTTTGTTGGCTTCTATTACTTCTCCGTTCTGTAGCTTTAAAAAGTAGCGTTGTGTGCGTTGTGCCGCTGCCTCTGCGCTGGTAAGCAGGCAAAATACAAGCAGCAGGTAAAGTTGTTTTCTCATAACATTAAAGTATAAACTATAATCCTTAACGAATATACGCAGCTATAGTAATATGTTAATTAAAAAGCAGGAGAAGCATAACCGGCAAACCGAGCAAAGCCATGTACACCCACCGCATTAGCTGGCCTCTGTGCTTGTTGGGCACCATGTTGCTTACTACCATAATAGCTATGAGCAGGCTTAGCAGGTATAAAAGTATAAAAACCACAGCTTTAACCCAGTTAGGCACCACTGTGTTTTCGGCCTGTAGCTGGTTGCTCTCGCCAAGTCCCGACAGCAGGTAGCTCAGCCCCATGTAAACCACTACCTCAAACAGGATAAAGTAAAAAAGCCACACCCAGAAACTATACTTGCCTTGCTCCATTACAGTGTTTTGTAAAAATGATAGCCCTTTATATGAAATCCTTCCCTGAAATAAAATTTATGAGCCGCTGCATTGGTAGCATAGGCATCGAGCATAATGGTTTCGCAGCCTTCCTGTTCAGCTATAGTATGCAACCAATCCGATAGTTGTTTACCCAGCCGCTGCGACCGGTAATTTGAGTCCACCACAAAGTTATCTATCTCCAGGTATTTGCCACTGTACAACTTTGTACCTATCCAGAAACCCGATAAGCCAACACACGCATCACCTGTAAATACAGCAGCCATGCGGTAGCCGTTCGGCAGCATCTGAAGCAGAAGCTCTTCGTACCGGGCCAGACTCATGGTAGGGTTAAGCTGCTGTATAAGAGCGTGCTGTGCAAGCATTTCAGGTAGTGTAACAAGCTCTCTTATAGTTGTTTCTGACATATAAGTTGCAAACTGGTATAGTTTATGATTTGTATTAAAAGCAAGGCAATAGGGTTGCTAATATAACTATATTTAAACGCTAACTATATAGGATTCAGGAGTATAATTATTTTTAGGAATGCCTTGTATATGTATGATATTTGAAACAATCTACCCGGTTATACCCGTTTAAAATACCAGATGATAGTAGGGATATGAGATTATTGCGAAATATTGAATTAGATAAATATAATTTTCTTGGAAATACAAGTAAGCGGAAGATCTATAGTATCGGCTATGAAGATCTGACGACGCTTATTTATTACCAGGATGCGAAAAGCAAGTTTACCCTGGTAGTTGCTAAAAAAGACGACCCGCCCCTGATTCTTGAAAAAAAGATATCCAGAGCGGAAGCATTCAGATTAATGAATACCCGGCCTTAAGTGCCGGGTTTTTTTATGATAATTAAACCAACCTATAGTTCTGGAATTTTAAGCAGTAAAGCGCCCTAACTTATGTCGTTTTATAGTTGTGCCTTTTATAGCTATAGTTTGCCTTTCTAATCCCAAGCAGTAAGCCTGTTTGCTGATTTTAAAAGCTTGCCTGCTAACCATTTAAACGGAATATTAGGTCTGGATGGCACTATTTTGGCAATTATGGGTTTATAGTATAAAACTAAAGCCAAAGTAAAAAACAAGTGCCTATGTCTGATCAGGAAATAATGACGGATGTAAACCATGTGCAGCACATGTTCCTGCACGTAGAAACCAGCGACTCGATCTGCATCCTGAATGTTGCGGGCCACCCGTATCGCCTGCGCGAGCTGATTTATATGATGGTAAATAATGGTTGCAGGGTATCTCAGACTACAGCCGACCAGTACAATACCTTCCCTTACGACCAGGAAACTGTAGAGGTACACGACTACATGACCTCTATTATTAAAGCAAAGTTTATAAAAGAGCAGCAGTAACTAGAGCAGCACTAACTATAAAAAAGAAGGGCTACCAGTTAGGTAGCCCTCTTTTTTATAGTTGCTTAATTTCAATCTCTTTCGGCCTGATGGCTGCATTGTGGTAAGGTAACCTTACCTGTATCCGGCCATCCTGGTAAACAGCCTCAATATTGCTGATGTCTACTTGTGGCGGTATTACAAACACGCGGTTAAACATAGGCACTGTCAGCTCTTCGTTATCATGGCTATGTAGCAGCGAGTAAATAGTAAGCTGGTTTTTATGTACCATTACCTTAAAAGACTCCGGGCTTACGCTGGCAGCCCATACCTGAATTACCGCTCCTTTTCTGTATTTGTCTATAGTTACGTTTGTCTCGCTTATACCGCCTGCAATGGTGTTAAACAGGTTCAGGTGCTGCGCTACATTCTTCAGGAAATCATTATTATTAATCAGGTTCATATCCTTCCTCCTCAAATCTTAATCTTTTAATACTTATACAAACCACGTGCCATACCTTACAAAGCTAATGGTGCTGTAAAGCATTGTCATTATGGCTTGTTAGCGTACAATGTTATCATAATTAAGAGCCATATTGGCAGCATTGCGAAACAATATAGTTCAATTTTATTAGAAACTAAACTTGCACCTGATGTTACTTTTATAAATACAATAACAGCTGCATTTTATAGTAAGCTCAGGGATAAAATCTATAGTTATTCTGGGCAAATCAGTTTTCCCGATTCCCAATCCTATTTCCCAATAATGGAAAAAATGTTTGGTTAGGTTATAACAACTATAGTTGGTTAAAAAGTTTTAAGGGAATAGTTTATAGTTGATACTTGTAGTTAAGGTGTTGATAATCAATAAGTATAAATTAATATATAGAGAAAAATAGAATTTGAGGAGTTAGAGAATAGCGCAGCAGTAACTAAAACATGCTGTTGGCACAGTTATTTCATAGTGCGTGGCAGTTAGCAGGTATATATGAAACAACTTTACACTACCCTTCTTACATTACTGGTTTTTACTTTTACAGCATCAGCTCAGGTGTTGCTTTACCACGAGAATTTTGTTGAAACTAATGGTAGCATACCAGGCGTCTTTGTAGAGCCGGCTGGTGCATGGGTGTTTTCAAATGCTGCTCCAACCAGTACATTATCTCAGTCTTCAAAAGGTAATTATGCCAGAACCTCAAACGATGTAACAACCAATGAGCGAAGGCTATTTATTGACGTTTCGACGTTGGGCTATAGTGCTGCAACTATAACTTGGGAGCAATTCCGGAATCCATTTAAAACGTCAGGGGCGCTTACAGCAGCAGTAGAACTACAGTATAGTATAAACGGTGGTGCAACCCGCACAACTTTTTATACCACCACCAATAACACCAACAACACCTGGAACAAAGTAAACAATGGTGCACCAATTGCCTTGCCTGCTGCTATTATGGGCTTGCCAACTGTAAGGCTGTATTGGAGAATAACGTACGCGGCCCAAAATAAGAATGAGACGGCTTATTACGCTATAGATGACATAACTATAACAGGAACTCCCGAAACCGGCATCTCTACTTTTGACTGGGCCACCCGCCCGCTTGACGAGAACCCTTTTACAGTTTCTGGTATAAACGCTGCCACTCCGTACATGGTAGATGGTGTAACCATGCGCTGGTCTTCTTCCCAAAGCGCAGGTGTAGCTTACGAAACGTCTAAAGTAGACGACAAATCTTATAAAACGAACACCAAATCTTTTACCCTGATCCAGACTGGCGCCTCTTCTACTTCTACTTCAGTAATACAGCTTGACCTTAACAAACCGATAGAGGACCTGACCTTTACTATTTTTGATATTGATGTGGCCGCAAACCAGTTCTCCGACAAGTTGGTGATTACAGGATACAATAATGGTACAGCGGTGCCGCTTGTTAAGAATAAGGTTAAAACAACATCTTATAACCAGTTTGCTTCCTCAACGCTTTCAGGTATCATAGCAAGCGACAATGCATCTAGCGAAGGCGATGTGACCATAACGTTTTCAAAGGCTGTTACAAAAGTAATTATCCAGTATAGCAACACGGCAACTATTCGTAACGCCAGCGGCCGGCAGGGTATCGCCATCCATAACCTTACCTGGAGAAAAGAGCAGGTAATTGCGCCGCTTCCGGTTGAGCTGGTATCCTTTAAAGTAGCCAACACAAACGGTACATCGGTGCTTAGCTGGAGCACAGCTTCTGAAAAGGACAACGAAAAATTTGAGGTAGAACGTAGCGTAGACGGCAAGCATTTCAGTAAGCTGGGTGAGGTTGCTGGCAATGGTACAAGCAGCAGAAAGCTAACGTACACCTTTACCGATAAGCGCCCAGCCAGCGGCAAGAACTACTACCGCCTGCGCCAGGTTGACTTTGATGGTACATTTGCTTACTCTAAAACAGTTACTGTAAACTTTGCTGCACCTAAAACCGGCGAAGCCATTGCGCAGGTTTACCCAACTATGGCTACCACCCAGGTAACTATAGGTTTAACTATAGCAGCCGGCCCCTCAGACATAACCATACAGGATGCAGCCGGTCGAACTATAGCCCGTTATGCACAAGTAACAGAAAGGGAGCAGCTTGTACCGGTTCAGGGCTTACAGGCAGGTATTTACTTTGTTACCGTAACCAACGGCCAGGTGCGCGAAACATATCGTTTCCTTAAGAAATAAGAAATCATCCAGAAACTAATCTATTCTATATATGGAAAGCCCAGGTTATTTTAGCCTGGGTTTTTTGTTCCGGTTAGTTTGTGTGTTGTGGTTGTCGGCAGCACCGTGCCCTTCCCCCTAAAGGTAAACCTGTTCTGCCGTAGCCTTATATGTTAGCAACTAACCGCATAACTTGTTTACCCGTAAAAGTTTTTAATTTCCCTGATTTACGCCATGTAGCCAGGTATAGCCCGATTTAAACGATGATACATACTTATTTCGAAAACGACGCTGCAAAAATAACTTTTGATGATGAGCTGCTGCTGGGGAGGTTAGTAGCACGTGGTTTTTTGAGTGGCCAATAGTTTCGGGAGGTAATTATAGCTGCGCTTAACGTACTTGAAGAGCATAAACCTCTTAGGTGGGTGGCTGATAATCGCAAACTAAGAGCCATACGGCAGGCTGACCAGGACTGGTTTTCCGAAACTGTCTTTCCGCGCCTGGCCGTTAGTTCTATCAGGCGCAATGCAACTATAGTTTCGGAAGATGTTTTTAATAAAATGGCTGTAGAGCAACTGTTAGAGCGCGCCGGAGACCTGGGTGATATGCTGTTAAAAGATTTTGAGAACGAAGAAGATGCGCTTTCCTGGGTTTGCGAACCGATTAGTATGCAAAAGCTGGGTTAGTTACACTATAGTTTGTTCGGTTTTAATGCCTGGCCGTTCCTCCCTTAAAATTATGTTACCTTATAGTTGGCTGCAAACAAGCTGTTGGCGTATTATGTGTGCGCACCTGTAGTTTGCGCACTTAATGCATAACTATAAAACTATGAAACGAACAGCACTTTGTATGGCATGTGCCATAACTATGGCTTTTACGGCCTGCAATAACGTAGACGAAAAAACTGAAGCTACTCATGATGAAGCTACTGAAGCAACCGCTGACACCGCTGTAGCTTTCGAAAACGAAAACTCTCCTGACTCTGCAGCGGATGGAACTATAGTTGACATAGATGCCAGTGGCGACGCCGACTGGAATAACCTGGACGCAGACCTGCCAACCGTAGACTGGCCCGAATTTAAAGATACCGATGTAGATGTGCGCAGCAACGACAAGTATAGCGTATATGCCTTAGGCGAAAACGTATTATTTGATACCGACAAAGCAACCATCAGGAAAAGTGCCGAAGCCAACCTGCAAAAGATAAGTGCCTCTATAGCACAGCGCAGCAAAGATGCCCCAATACGAGTGTATGGTTACACCGATGCCAAAGGCAGCGCCGGATACAACG
Organism: Pontibacter fetidus; assembly: GCF_010119545.1. Classification (GTDB taxonomy): domain Bacteria; phylum Bacteroidota; class Bacteroidia; order Cytophagales; family Hymenobacteraceae; genus Pontibacter; species Pontibacter fetidus. The sequence goes on from NZ_JAAEAA010000003.1 coordinate 193,062, forward strand.
AAGGCTTAGCCAAACAACGTGCCGAAGCTGTAAAGAACTGGTTAGTTAAGAACGGTAACATAGATGCATCACGTATTTCTGTTCACCCGGTTGGAGAGGCTAAGCCAGTAAGATCTAATGCAACAGCTGCAGGCCGCCAGCAAAACCGCCGTGTAGAAATTGCCGTGCGTAATAGCTAAGCAAGTATAAAGAGTATAGCTTGCAAAAAGGCACTTGGGAGATGTCTTGGGTGCCTTTTATTTTATAGCTCAGACGCTAGTAGGAGCTGCGCACGGTGCTAGCGTCTTTTATAGTTCGTCGTATTCAACAAGGGGAACTATACTTGCAAAGTCGGCTGCATTTTTTTTGCCCGCCGCTGTTGGTGTTTTCTCCAACAGCACTTCTGAAGAATTTAATCTAAATAATGCGTTAAGAAGCCGAAGTTATCTTTGTTGTTATGATAAAATTTGGCAGAAGAGTAAGAATAATCCTCAGGTAGAGCAGCTAATTGCCACTTCTCCTGAATTGGGTTATTATGTATATAAGCTAGCTTTTGCTCCGTAACAGCAACCGAATAGCAGTAGATTGAAAGTGGATTGCGCTCCCATAGTTGATATTGTCGGTCTTTCGCATTTACCCGGAATTTTTCCAATACTAGTGGGTGGTTTTTAACTAAATCATACTTTATCAGCTGTGCCGTATACTTTAGAAAATCCCGCTGTACATCTTCCCGCTTGTATGGTTCCTCCATTTTCCAGAGTAAGTGCAGGTGGTTTGGCATGATTACGAAAGCATAAACTTTTACCCGTTTCTGCTCTACCAGATAGCGTAAGCTATTGATGATGATTTGTTTATACTTGTCAGGCTTTAGCAGGTGCTTCCATTCAAGTATAGTAGCTGTAAAGAAGGCAATATGCTGTTGCTCATGCATCTGCTAACATACTGCTAAATATACTTTGGTGTTGTTTGGCTCTTCCCTGCTTTATTTGATGCTTTTTTCCCTCTATGCCGCTTGCCGTTGTTGGTGTTTTCACCAACAACCACTATAGGGTAGCTTATGGGACCAACCTATATTTCCTGAGGTGCGGAGTTTGTATGGCTTAGCTTCGTTGCTGGCGTTTATTTGTTGGTGAAAACACCAACAACGGCGGAAATAGAAGACGACGAACTATAGTTGCAACTATAGCCTCTCAGCACCCAAACCATAAATACAAAAAAGGGAAGCCTCGCAGCCTCCCTTTCCTGTTATCTATAGTTATACTTTATACTTTTTTACGATCCGCAAGCTTCGCAAGCGTCTGGATTGTCCAGTGAGCAGGCCATGTCGCTTCGGTTCTGGTCCTGGTTGTAAACCGGCGACAGGGTTTCGGCGGCTTGTTTCTCTACTGTAAACTTAATGGCATCTACAGCGGCTTTGGTACGCAGGTAATACATACCTGTTTTCAGGCCACGCTTCCACGCATGGAAGTGCATTGATGTCAGCTTACCGAAGTTCACGTTCATTACGTGCAGGTTCAGCGACTGGCTCTGGCAGATGTAAGCACCACGGTCGGCGCTCATATCAATTACCGTACGCTGGCTTATCTCCCAAACCGTTTTGTACAGATCCTTAATGTTCTGCGGAATGTTCGGGATATCCTGTACCGAACCGTTTGCAGCAATGATTGCATTCTTCATGTTATCATTCCACAGGCCAAGCGCGATAAGGTCTTTTAGCAGGTGCTTGTTCACCACCATAAACTCACCAGACAGCACGCGGCGTAGGTAGATGTTTGAAGTATAAGGCTCAAACGATTCGTTGTTACCCAAGATCTGTGCCGTAGAAGCTGTAGGCATAGGCGCTAATAACAGTGAGTTACGCACACCGTGCTCCATTACTTCTTTGCGCAGCTCTTCCCAGTCCCAACGGCCCGACTTAGGCGTTACACCCCACATATCGAACTGGAACTGACCTTTTGATAACGGAGAACCCGGGAAAGTTTCGTAAGCACCCTGCTTCTTAGCCAGGTCTTTAGAAGCTGTCATCGAAGCAAAGTAGATCGTCTCGAAGATATCCTCATTCAGGCGTTTAGCTTCTTCGCTCTCGAAAGGCATGCGCAGCGCAATAAAGGTATCTGCCAAACCCTGTACACCTAAACCAATAGGTCTGTGGCGCATGTTAGAGTTGCGGGCTTCCTCTACAGGGTAATAGTTAATGTCAATTACCTTGTTCAGGTTAAGCGTAACGTGGTACGTTACATCAAACAGTTTCTGGTGATCAAATATCTTATGGTTCCCGTTCTCTTTTACATAGCGTGGCAGGGCCAGCGAGGCAAGGTTACAAACAGCTACTTCGTTCTCGTCGGTGTACTCCATAATTTCGGTGCATAGGTTCGAGCTTTTTATAGTTCCCAGGTTTTGTTGGTTGCTCTTGCTGTTGGCAGCATCTTTATAAAGCATATAAGGTGTACCCGTCTCGATCTGCGACTCCAGGATATGGAACCACAGGTCCTGTGCTTTCACCGTTTTGCGGGCACGGCCTTCACGCTCGTACTTCTCATACAGACGCTCAAAATCCTGTCCCCAGCACTCAGCCAGGCCGGGTGCTTCGTTCGGGCAGAACAGGCTCCAGTCACCGTTCTCTTCCACGCGCTTCATAAACAGGTCTGGTGTCCAAAGGGCATAGAACAGGTCGCGGGCGCGGTTTTCTTCTTTACCGTGGTTCTTCTTCAGTTCCAGGAAATCAAAGATATCGGCATGCCATGGCTCCAGGTAAATGGCGAAAGCACCTTTACGCTTTCCGCCACCTTGGTCTACGTAGCGGGCCGTGTCGTTAAACACCTTCAGCATCGGGATAATACCGTTAGATGTACCGTTTGTGCCTTTAATATAAGAACCAGTAGCGCGAATGTTATGAATGCTCAGACCAATACCACCAGCGCTCTGCGAGATCTGTGCGCATTGTTTCAGGGTATCGTAAATGCCTGGTATGCTGTCGTCTTTCATGGCAAGCAGGAAGCACGAAGAAAGCTGTGGTTTAGGAGTACCGGCATTGAAAAGTGTTGGAGTTGCATGTGTAAACCACTTCTCCGACATCAGGTTGTAAGTTTCGATAGCAGACTCGATATCTTCTTTGTGTATACCAACAGCTACACGCATCAGCATATGTTGCGGGCGCTCCACAATCTTGCCATCTAAACGCAGCAGGTAAGAACGCTCTAGTGTTTTATAACCGAAGTAGTCGTAGTTATAGTCGCGGTCGTAAATTATAGTTGAGTCAAGGGTAGCGGCGTGCTTACGGATGATCTCATAAACGTCTTTAGCCAGCAGCGATGCATTTTCACCGGTTTTAGGGTCGGTGTAAGTATACAGGCGCTTCATTGTATTAGAGAACGACTTGCTGGTAACCTTGTGCAGGTTTGAGATCGCAATGCGTGCTGCCAGTACCGCATAATCCGGGTGCTTGGTAGTAAGCGATGCGGCAGTTTCAGCGGCCAGGTTATCCAGCTCTACAGTGGTAACGCCATCGTAAATACCATCAATTACCTTTTTGGCAACTTCAATCGGCGATACATAATCAGCATGTAAGCCATAGCACAGCTTCTCAATTCGGGCTGTGATCTTGTCGAATTTAACGGATTCGCGCCGGCCGTCTCTTTTAACAACTAACATAGTGGTATACAATTAGCGAGGTTAAAGGCCTCGGGTGTTTAACAGATATATTTTGGAAGCCACTGCCTGTGCAGTAAGCATTAAATATTTAAAGTATAAGATACAGTCAGCTAATACGCGGAGTGGTATAAGCCGTTGCAATACAATAGTTTATAGGTAAAGCCAAATGCTTCTACTATATAGTAGGGATGAGATTCCCTGTTAGGTGGCGCAATGGCCAGTTTGGTACCGGTTCAGACGAGCTTTTATACTTTAGCTGATGGCCGGTAAAGTGTAAGTATAGTTAAGCGGCATCAGGAGTGTAGTCCCTTTGCCACTTAAATATATAGAAGTTCTGATATTATTAAAAGTCTTCGTCCAGCGAAAAAACATTTTTATCAGAGCCACCCAGTACGCCGGCTTTCTGGTACTCGCCCACGCGCTTTTCGAAGAAGTTTGTTTTGCCCTGCAGCGAGATCATTTCCATAAAGTCGAATGGGTTGGCTGCGTTGTAGATCTTGTTGTAACCAAGTGCTACTAACAGGCGGTCAGCTACGAACTCAATATACTGGCTCATCAGCTTGGCATTCATTCCTATCAGGTCAACCGGCAATGCATCAGTTACAAACTCCTGCTCTATAGTTACTGCATCACGGATAATATCGTGCACGCGGCTTTCAGGCAGTTTATTAACCAGCATAGAGTACAACAGGCAGGCAAAATCGCAGTGCAAGCCTTCGTCGCGGCTGATAAGTTCGTTAGAGAAGGTTAAGCCTGGCATTAAACCACGCTTCTTCATCCAGAAAATAGAGCAGAACGAGCCAGAGAAGAAAATTCCTTCCACGGCAGCAAACGCGATCAGGCGTTCTGTAAAGTTCTCGCTCTCGATCCATTTAAGTGCCCACTCGCCTTTTTTGGCAACGGCAGGCACGTTCTCAAGTGCGTTAAACAGGAAGTCTTTCTCGCTTTGCTTTTTTACATACGTATCTATAAGGAGCGAATAGGTTTCGGCGTGGATATTCTCCATCATGATCTGGAAACCATAGAAACAACGCGCTTCCGGTATCTGCACTTCGTTCATGAAGTTAACAGCCAGGTTCTCGTTCACAATACCATCTGAGGCGGCAAAGAACGCCAACACGTGGCTAATGAAGTGACGTTCGCCATCGTTCAGGTTTTCCCAGTCTTTCAGGTCTTGACTCAGGTCAATCTCTTCAGCAGTCCAGAAGCTGGCCTCGGCCTTTTTATACATTTGCCATACTTCATCGTGCTGTATCGGGAACAGTACAAAGCGGTTCGGGTTCTCTTGTAGTATTGGCTCCATAATCTTGTAAATAAGCGTTTTATTGGTTGAAGGGGTAAGCCGTTTAGCTTAGAAAACACCCCGATGTAATTTATAGGTATAGGTCGGTGCCGAACAGGCATCCGGTAATATCGTGACTTCAAATATAGACAAATGAACTTGAAAGTGGGGGCTAAAGTTGTTCAATTTATGCACAAATTAGTAAGTAGTTGTTGCTGTGTTATTTACAAGGAAATTAACATCGTTATGCACATAGTGTTTATACTATATTAGCATGTTAACATATTGTTATCAAACTATAAATAATGTGTTAAGTGCAATGTTTTTAGGCTTTATAGTGTTTAAACAAGTTGTTTGGCGCTTCAGGTAAAATAAAAGTGCAAAAGATGTTATTTAGTGCCAGGCAAAAAATGGGTCTAACGGGAAGGTAAAAATTGTTTTGTGGATAAGTGTGGAAAAGTGTTTTTGTCGCAACTGTTTGCCTGTTATGTTGTTATGGCCTTTTTGTGAGGGTGTGATAAGCTGTGAGTGATGTTTCAACAGTGTTATCCACAGTGTGTAAAATTGCGGCTATAGTTGCAGAACATTTTAAATGACAAGTGTTTGCATATTTAATTTAAGCACCGTACTTTTGCAGACTAAATTTTAAACATACATTGAAGCTGATGTACGCAATTGTAGAAATCGCAGGTCAACAGACCAAAGTAGAGAGCGGTAAGTTCGTCTACGCTAACAAGCTTTCCGGCAATGAAGGTGACGCCGTTGAGTTCGCCAATGTTCTTCTTACAGATGATAACGGTACCATTACTCTTGGTGCTCCTTTCGTAAGCGGTGTTAAAGTGGTTGGTAAAATCCTTGGCAACGTGAGAGGCGAGAAAGTTCGCATTTTCAAGAAGAAGAGAAGAAAAGGGTATAGAAAGTCGAGAGGTTATCGTTCTGACTATACGAAAGTTCTGATCGAGAGCATTGGATAAGCAGTAAGAGGAAATTTATCGTAGAACCATTTCGGGCCTCGGGCCTGATTAAATAGTAAAACAAAATGGCACACAAAAAAGGAGCTGGTAGTTCTAACAACGGTCGTGAGTCGCACTCAAAACGACTGGGCGTTAAGATTTATGGTGGCCAGGACATCATTGCTGGTAACATCATTGTAAGACAAAGAGGTACAGCGCACCACCCAAGCAAAAACGTAGGTATCGGTAAAGACCATACTTTGTTTGCACTGGTTGACGGTGTTGTAGAATTCAAGAAAGGTAAGAAAAACCGTTCTTACGTTTCTGTAATTCCTAACGCAGTAGAAGCTGAGGCTTAATTCGTTAGCTTACAAAAACAAAAGGAAGGGATGCCGCAAGGTGTCCCTTTTTTATTTCAGCAAACTATAAACTATAGTTTAACAACCCACGTATAATAAACTAAGAAAGAGTTATAGTTAATACAATTAAACTCTTTTTAGGAAAGGGACACTTTATGTGTCCTTTTCTGTTTTATGGCCATTCCCTCTATAAATTCACAACTATAGTTATATTCTAATGAAACAAAAATTGGCGTTTTGCCGATAAGTGTAGTAACTTGCAGCTTCTTATCAAGAAAGACCGAGGGAAAGGGCCCTGTGACGTCTTAGCAACCTTGGCAAACTTGGTGCTAACTCCCTTCCGGAAGCGTGCTGTCCGGAAAAGATAAGATAGTCCATCCTTTACTTCGGGTGTCCTTTCTTGATGAGCGGTAGCAAAAAGCAAGCGAGAGAAGGATACCAACATGAAAAAGAACAACCATCCCATTTACAGTTTATTAAAAGAGCGCGTGCTGGTGCTCGATGGCGCCATGGGCACCATGATTCAGCGTTACCAGCTTTCAGAAGCCGATTTCCGTGGCGAGCGTTTCAAAGATCATCCATCCGACCTGAAAGGCAACAACGACCTGCTTTCCATTACCCGCCCGGATATTATCAAAGCCATTCATACAGAGTACCTGGAAGCTGGTGCCGATATTATTGAAACCAACACCTTCAGCGGTACAACTATAGCCATGGCCGATTATGCGCTGGAGCATATCGTGTATGAGCTGAACTATGAATCGGCGAAGATAGCCCGTGAAGCTGCTGATGAAATAGAAGCCAAAGATCCTTCCCATAAACGATTTGTAGCTGGTGCCATTGGCCCGACCAACCGTACCGCTTCGCTTTCACCGGATGTAAACAACCCGGGTTACCGCGCTATAACTTTTGACCAACTGGTAGAGGCCTACTATGAGCAGGTGCGTGGTTTGGTAGATGGTGGTTCTGACTTGCTATTAGTAGAAACGGTGTTTGATACCTTGAACTGTAAGGCAGCCCTATTTGCGATACAGCAGTTTGTGAATGATGGTGGTAAAGAACTGCCGATCATGATCTCCGGAACTATAACCGATGCCAGTGGTCGAACCTTATCCGGCCAGACAGTAGAGGCCTTCTACAATTCTATCTCGCATGCGCCAATCCTGAGCGTAGGTTTTAACTGTGCCCTTGGTGCCCGCCAGCTGAAAACACACATCCAGGAACTGTCCAGAATATCGGATTGCTATATTAGTGCTTATCCGAATGCCGGCCTGCCGAATGCGTTTGGCGGCTACGACGAAACAGCCCAGCAAATGGGTGCTATAGTTGAAGAATATCTTAAGGAGGGTCTGGTAAATATATTGGGTGGTTGTTGTGGGACTACGCCTGTTCATACTAAAGTAATTGCAGACCTAGTGCGAAAGTATAAACCGCATGTTCCTACCCCGGTTGCCCCACTTCCACGCTACAGCGGCCTCGAACCACTAACTATAACCCCAGAAAGCCTTTTTGTAAATGTCGGTGAACGCACCAATGTAACCGGCTCAAAAATGTTTGCGCGGCTTATTGTAAATGGTCAGTTTGAAGAAGCTTTGACCGTTGCCAGACAGCAGGTAGAAGGTGGTGCGCAGATCATAGACGTGAACATGGACGAAGGCATGCTCGATTCAGAGCAGGCTATGACCAACTTCCTGAACCTGATCGCCTCTGAACCCGACATTGCTAAACTGCCAATCATGATCGACTCTTCGAAATGGAGCGTAATTGAAGCTGGCTTGAAATGTGTGCAGGGCAAATCTATAGTTAACTCCATCAGCCTAAAAGAAGGGGAAGAAGCCTTTAAGAAAGTAGCTCGCAAAGTACGCCAGTATGGTGCGGCTGTAGTAGTGATGGCTTTTGACGAAACAGGTCAGGCTGACACGTTGGAGCGTCGGAAAGAAATCTGCGAACGCTCATACCGCATTCTGGTAGATGAAGTAGGCTTCCCGCCGCAGGACATCATTTTCGACCCGAACATACTGGCCATTGCTACCGGTATAGAAGAGCATAACAACTATGCCGTAGATTTTATAGAAGTAGTAAAGTGGATTAAAGCGAACCTGCCGCACGCACTAATCAGTGGTGGGGTAAGTAACCTTTCGTTCTCATTCCGTGGGAATGATCTAGTGCGTGAAGCGATGCATACCGTGTTTTTATACTATGCCGTGCATGCCGGTATGGACATGGGTATCGTGAATGCCGGTATGCTGGGTGTTTACAGCGAAATACCAACCGAGCTGCTCGATCTGATCGAAGACGTGATCTTTAACCGCCACCCGGATGCTACCGAAAAGCTGGTAACCTACGCTGAAACGATAAAAGGCAAAGGCAAAACAGCCACTGCAGCCGACACCGCCTGGCGTGATGCACCAGTAAAAGAGCGTTTGGAGCATGCGCTGGTGCGTGGTATAGTTGATTACATAGAAGAAGATACGGAAGTAGCCCGGCAGGAAGCAGTAAAAACCCTGGACGTGATTGAAGGGCCATTGATGGCAGGTATGACTGTAGTTGGGGACTTATTTGGTGCAGGTAAAATGTTTCTGCCGCAGGTAGTAAAAAGCGCCCGTGTGATGAAGAAATCGGTGGCCTACCTGTTGCCGTTTATGGAGCAGGAAAAGCTGGCTGGCGATACGTCTAAATCTACAGCAGGAACCATACTGATGGCTACCGTTAAAGGCGACGTACACGACATTGGTAAAAATATAGTTGGCGTAGTGCTGGCCTGTAACAACTATGAAGTAATAGACCTGGGCGTGATGGTACAGCTGGATAAGATACTATCAGAAGCCGAAGCGCATAAAGTAGATATCATTGGCTTAAGTGGTTTGATCACGCCATCACTGGACGAAATGGTGTATGTAGCGCAGGAAATGGAACGCCGTGGTATGAAAATTCCGCTACTGATTGGTGGGGCTACTACCTCGCGGGTACATACCGCCGTTAAGATTGCGCCACAATATAGCGGGCCGGTAGTGCATGTGCACGATGCATCGCGCAGCGTAACGGTGGTAAGCAGCCTGTTAAGTAGTGAACGGGATGCGTACATTGCCGAGATCAAAGCAGAATATGATAAGCTGCGCGAAGATCACTTTGGGCGCATCAAAGAGCGTGCTTTTGCAACTATAGAAGAAGCCCGCGCCAACAAGTATAAAGTAGATTGGAATACAACCCAGCCAACCAAGCCAAGCTTTATTGGTAACAAAACATACAAGAATTACCCGTTATCGGAGATTGTGCCTTACATCGACTGGACGCCGTTCTTCCATGCATGGGAACTTAAGCGACAGTACCCGAAAATCCTGAACGACCCTGAGTTAGGCGCAGAAGCAACCAAACTGTTTAACGATGCACAGGCGATGCTACAGGAGATTGTAGATAAGCAATTACTGGAAGCGCGCGCTGTGGTTGGTTTTTACCCTGCCAACGTGGAAGCCGATGATACGATTGAAGTATACACCGATGATTCACGTGAAAACGTGCTGACCGAATTCCATACCTTAAGGCAACAGGGCAAGAAGGGTGCAAATGTACCAAACCTGGCTTTCTCTGATTTCCTGGCGCCCAAAGAAACCGGCGTAAAGGATTATATTGGTGGCTTTGTGGTGTCGGCTGGTTTTGGCATTGAGCAATTGCTGGAGAAATACCAGGCAGACCACGACGACTATAAATCCATTATGGTAAAAGCCCTGGCTGACAGGCTGGCAGAAGCTTTTGCTGAGCTGATGCACGCTAAAGTTAGAAAAGAACTATGGGGCTATGCACCGGATGAAAACCTGACCAATGAAGACCTGATCAAAGAGAACTATAAAGGCATTCGACCTGCGCCAGGCTACCCTGGCTGCCCGGACCATACCGAAAAGATCACGCTGTTTAATTTGCTGGATGCGGAGAGATCGTCTGGGGTTATACTTACCGAGAACCTGGCCATGTACCCGACCGCAGCGGTGAGCGGTTTATACTTCTCGCATCCGGAGTCTAAATATTTTGGCTTGGGTAAAATAGGCGAAGACCAGGTGGCCGACATTGCGCAGCGTAAGGGTATGGCAAAAGAAGAACTGGAACGCTGGTTATCGCCGAACCTGAACTATGACCCGAAGCCTGTAGCACAGCAGGCGGTGTGATCAAACCACCCCTAGACCCTCCTTGTCTAAGGAGGGGAACTTCGGCATTACTCTTATAAAGTATAAGATTTTTAGTAACTGCTTAACCTCCCTTCCACTAAGATCCTTTCAGGATGACAAAAAGGAGAAACAGAAGCTATTGGTATCGCAGTTGAAGTAGTAAGTAAAAATTCCCCGCCTTAGACAAGGAGGGGTTAGGGGTGGTTGGACCCGGCGCTGCAAAACCAGCCATGTAACAATTTAACCATCTAACAATTTACCAAATAAATTGAAAGTAACAGACCACTTCAAAAATGCGAATGGCAAAACGCTGTTCACTTTTGAAATACTGCCTCCGCTGAAAGGCGAGAACATGCGCACCCTATTCAACCACATCGACCCGCTGATGGAGTTTAATCCACCGTTTATTGATGTAACCTACCACCGGGAAGAATATGTGTACAAGCAGCGCGAAAATGGCCTTTTAGAGAAAATAACCACACGCAAGCGCCCGGGAACGGTAGGTATTTGTGCGGCTATCCAGAACAACTATAAAGTAGATACGGTGCCACACCTGATTTGCGGAGGCTTTAACAAAGAGGAAACCGAAAACGCGCTGATAGACCTGCATTTTTTAGGCATAGACAATGTATTGGTACTGCGTGGCGACTGCGTGAAAAGCGAACAACGTTTTGTGCCGGAGCCGGGCGGGCACCATTATGCAACCGAACTGATAGGGCAAGTGGTGAACATGAACTGCGGACGTTACCTGGACGAGGAACAGGTGTACAATAGTGGCACAGATTTTTGCATTGGGGTAGCTGGTTACCCGGAGAAGCACTTTGAAGCGCCAAACCAGAAATCGGATTTGCGGTGGCTGAAGAAGAAAGTAGAACTGGGTGCAGAATACATTGTAACACAAATGTTTTTCGATAACCAGAAGTATTTTGATTTTGTGAACCGTTGCCGCGAAGAAGGTATAAATGTGCCAATCATTCCGGGGCTAAAGCCAATGACTACCAAATCGCAGCTAACCTTATTGCCAAGCCTATTCCATATTGAGGTGCCATGCGAACTGGCCGACGCGATTGAAGATTGCGCCGACAACAAAGCAGCTGCACAAGTAGGCATAGAATGGGCTATTAAGCAATCAAGGGAGCTGATGGAATTTGGGGTGCCGTGCCTGCATTACTACTCGATGGGCAAATCAGAATCGGTTAGAAAAGTAGCTGAGGCTCTATTTTAAACTACACACCTACAAACAACTAAACTGCTTGGGGCCGGGGCTAATGCTCCGGCTTTTAAGTTTATAGGTGTTCGGGCCTGAATAGCTCAGCTATCATGCAGCGTACGCTACCGCCGCCACATTGCTCTATCAGGTGTATCGGCAAGTGCAGCAAGTAGTTGTTTTGCCTTTTGAGTTTGGTAAGCTGCTCATCGGTAAGCGAACGAAAAGCCGCTTCTGACATTACCAGTAGCGTTTCGTTTTGCTTGTTACGCAGCTGCAGCATGTTTCCGGCAAAATGGTAGTGCGTTTGCGTAGCGGTAAGTTCGATGATCTCTTTGCCGGTGCTTTCCAGTTGCTGGCGCAGCTTCTCTTTGTCCTGTGCATCCACTACATCCATACCAACTATAGCAAAGCTTTCGCCTAAGCACATCATAACGTTGGTGTGGTAAATAAGCTCGTTTGTGGGGCCATAAGCACGGAAAGTAACAGGCCTGTAGTTTAACTTGTTGCAAAACTCCTGTAGTGGTTCCAGTTCAGTGCGCGGCGATAAAGCGGCGTAGGCAATTTTGTTTACCCGGTCCAGAATCATACTGCCGGTACCCTCCAGAAACTTCGGCTCAGGTAGATTTTCGAAATGCTCCAGATGCACATGTTCCTTGTAACTATAGTTCTCTTTCAGGAAATCGGTAATATCCTGCCGGCGCTCTTGGCGACGATTAGCCGGTGCCATCGGGTAGGTTACCAATTCACCACTCTGGTGTGTCGAGAACCAGTTGTTCGGGAAGATAGAGTCCGGGGTGCGGGAGTTTTCTACATCCCGGATCACATTTACTTCAACACCCGCTTCTATTAAGTGCTGCACCATCTTCCTGAACTCCTGCAACGCCCTGTTCTGAACTTCCGCTGGTGTTAAGCCCTCGGCCTGCTGCTGGAATTTGTTTGTCTCGGCTGCATCCGGGTTATAGCCAAAACTGGTAGGCTCGATCATCAGAATAGTGTCGGTAGTCTGCATTATAACTCAAACTATAGTTGCGGAAATACTGGTGATAAACTATAAAGCACAGGTTTACTTGGGCTGGCGTCTAATTGCAGGCTTGCTATCTGCAGATTAAGTAAGTATAGACCGTCGGCAATATGAGTTGGTACATAGATGAGTTCGGTAATGGTAGCACCACAGCGGGTGTTTTTCGGATATTGCCAGAACGCGTGGTGGCATAAAAGCTTGCCTTCATCCAGTTCGCGGTCTACAGAGGGTAAGTCTAAAAGTAAATGCTGCACGCCTTTCTCTGCCAGGTACTGACCTATAGTATGCTCCAGGTAAGGCGGGTTGGAGCCGGAATAATGACGCGTAAGTTTAGCATCTGTATTTGGTAACGTACGAAGTATAACTGCCTCACATTTTATACCATCTAATTGCTTTTTTACATCTTCCAGTAGCACCACTCCATCGCCATTTTGCTGTTTTTGCGGAGCTATAGTTATAACTTGGGCAACAAATAAAAAGCGCTTCAGGCAGTTGTGGATAGTGGCATGCTCGTCTGCAGAAATGTGACCGTAGCACTCGGTGTGGGTGCCGTTGCCGTGTGGGGTTACGTGTACGCGTTTATAGTTGGTGCTGCCGCCTTCCGCCACGCTCCCTACAAAATCCCCTACTCTTATCACGTCAAACTGAACCGGCTCTGCCCAGAAGCACTCGGGTTGTGGCTCACGGTTATGCAACGGCATCGAAATATCCAGCGGTTGCAGCGGGTTAAAAGTATAGGTTTGGTCGTGGTAGGTAATGGTGGCTTCCATAGTTGGCGGACTTTTAGACAAGTATAGCAGAAAATCCTCAAACTATAGTTGCTATTCTTCCAGCAGCCAGCGCACGGCTTCTTCTTCCGAGGCAAAATCCTGGATGTCGTAATTAAGCGAGCCGGTTGCATCTGCCCTTGCCACCACCGACGCCAGCGCTAGTTTTTTAAAGAGGTTATCGGGCATAACGCGGGCCATCTTTTTGAGTGCTGTAGCCGAAAACAAACTATAGTAAGTATTAGAAAGCCAGTCTTTGGTTTCGGGACCAAGTATAGACACCAGTTGTGAATTAACCAGCACCTTTTCGGCCTTTTTGGTGGCAATAGTATGGTACGCCTCCATTGCCTCAGACTGAAACTGCGCATCAGTTAAGGGGCGCAACCATTCCGTCCTGACAAAGCTAAGGCTGTCGGCAACTTCAATTTTAAGACCATCAGATTTGTAAACCGTAGTCAGCGGGAGCGTCTGCATTTATAGGTACGTATTTGGCAACACTACCCTGTACGGAAACTATAACCGAATGTGTACTGCCACAATAAAGTTTAACCAGTCTTTATAAAGTTACTCCATAAACAGGTCCAGCGTGATCTGGTCGGCGAGCAGTTTGCCTTTGTCGGTTAGGTGCAATACATTGTTTTGTATGGTGGCCAGTTCTTTTTGCTGTAGTTGCTGCAAGTATAGGTGGTGTGTAGCCAGCACATCGTAGTTATACTTGTTGCGGAGTTGGTTAAGGTCGCAGCCCCAGATCGTGCGAAGCGTGGTAAGCAGATAATCGTTGGCCTGGTCAGCTATAGTTAGCTCTTCTATTACGGTAGGGATAAGCTGCTGGCTGATGGCCTCGGTATATTTGCGGTTGTTGGCAACATTGTATTGCCTGCTGTGTCCGTTAAAAGAATGTGCACTTGGCCCTACGCCCAGGTAATGCACGCTGCGCCAGTAGTTGCTGTTGTGCCTCGATTCGTAGCCCGGTTGGCAGAAGTTGGAAATCTCGTACTGTACAAAGCCATGCTGCGCCATCTGGTCCAGTAAAATCTCGAACTGTTGTGCTGTAAAATCATCTTCTGAAGGTATAAACTTACCTTTTTTGCTCCAGCGGCCCAGCGCGGTATCAGGTTCTATAGTTAGTGCATAGCACGATACATGCTGCACCTTAAGCGCAAAAAGCGTTCTTAGATCCTGTAACCAGATGCTGTGATCCGGCGCCGGAATACCGTAAATTAAATCAACGGTAATGTTGCTGAAGCCGGCAGCCTGGGCATCTTTTACGCACTGTAAACTTTCGGTAGCGTTGTGGGCACGGTTCATCATGCGCAGGTGCGGCTCATGGAAACTTTGCAAACCTATACTTAAGCGGTTAATGCCGGCGGCTTTCAACTCCTGTAGTTTTGCTGGTTTCAGGTCGTCGGGGTTAGCTTCCAGGGTAATTTCAGCATCATCCGAAACTATAGCTAATGATCTTATAGTTTGCAGTAACAACTCCAGCTCTGCCTGGGTAAGCAACGAAGGGGTGCCGCCGCCAAAGTAAATGGTTTCTATTTGCTGGCCCTGCAGGTAATCTTTCCGGAGCTCCAGTTCGCGGGCAATGGCAGCTATAGTTGCCGTTTTGTGCCCCATACTGGTACTGAAATGGAAATCGCAGTAATGGCAGGCTTGTTTGCAGAACGGGATATGTAGGTAAATTCCGGCCAAGGGTTAATTGCTAAATTGTTGGATTATAAATTGTTGATGAACTATAAATCTGTAAAACAGAACCCGTTACATTTGTATAATTGCAATGATTATCAGATAACGTAAATCATCCCTTGCCCCCTTCAAAGGGACTTTCCCGAATTACGTAAAACTATAGTTAGAATTACGCATTGTGAGTGTCCCCCTTTGAAGGGGGCAAGGGGGATCAGCTTAGGAGATCATCTATAGCTAAACAATTTAGCCGTTAAACAATTCAACTAGTAATAACACAAATGTATAAAATAGCTGCCGTAGTTTGGTGTTTGCTTTTGTGGCTGCCGTTGGCACAGGCCCAATCGCAACCTGCTGCGCCGGCACAGCCCAATGTTATACTGCGTATTCATGCCACCCCCGAAGATGCTCCAAGACTACGCAACTATAGTTACCAAAGCACCCACCCAGATTCTGTAGAGGCCAGCGAAGAAGTGAAAAACCTGGTGTACCAGATGCAGCAGGATGCTTATTTGCTCACATCAGCCGACAGCCTGTATATGCGCAACGACACGCTTCACGTGAAACTATACATTGGCCAGCGGTTTGAGTATGCCAGTTTGCGGAACGGTAACTTAAGCGAAGGTATTTTGATAGAGTCCGGGCTCAGGGAGAAATTTTACCGCAATGTGCCCTTTAAGCCCGCCGAGTATGTAAAACTGCAACAGCGCATACTGGATTATGCCGAGCGCAACGGCTACCCCTTTGCCAGTGTGTGGCTGGATACCATAACTATAAAAGACAATAAAATTGAGGCTGCCCTGATGGTAGAAAAAGCTTTTATAGTTACCTATGACTCGGTGCAGGTGATGGGTGGTAGTAAAACAAAGCCAAAATTTTTGATGCGCTACCTGCAACTATACCCCGGCCAGCCTTATAACCAGGACCAGATAGAGGCTACCCAGCGCATGCTTACCCAGTTGCCTTATATACGCGTTACCAGGCCGCCACAGGTACGTTTCGCCCGCGACAAGGCAAGGGTATATTATTTTCTGGAGGATAGGCAAGCAAACCAGGTGGATGGTGTAGTGGGCTTTTTACCTGACCCTACCCGCAAAGACAAACTACTGATAACTGGCGAGGCCAACCTGAATATCCGGAATATTAAAGGCACAGGCAAAAGTGTGGCTTTGCAGTGGCGGCGCGTAAATAAAGGCTCGGTAATACTAAATGGCGAATACCTGCACCCCAACCTGTTAGGTACGCCGTTTGAGCTGGGCACGCGTTTTAATTTACTTAAGCAGGACTCGTCGTTTATAACCATACAGCCGCGCCTACAATTGGGCTACTATACCTTAAAGTATGGCAAGTTTACTGTTTACGGCGAGTGGCGCAACTCCCGCATATTGGGCGATGCCAGCAACCAAAGCCTGCGCAATTTAGACCTGGCCGATGCCCGCACAACCACCTATGGCTTTAACTACCTTTGGAACAACCTCGACGATTTTTACTTTCCGAGGCGTGGCCGTTTGGTAGAACTGGAACTGGCAGCTGGTACTAAAAATCTGCTGCGCAACCCTGCCCTCGAGAAAAGCTTTTACGATACCCTGGATATGCGCACCTCACAATTGCGGTTAGGCCTACGTGCCGAAAACTTTTTCAGGTTAAGTAAAAACAGTGCCCTGCTGGCCCGGTTACAAGGAAATGCCTTGCTCAACGACCAGATCTTCCTGAACGACATGTACCGCTTAGGTGGGCTTACTTCTATCCGGGGTTTCGACGATTATTTCTTTTATGCCTCTTCTTACGCCATCGGAACTATAGAATACCGCCTGTTTACGGCTTCCGACTCATACGTGCTACTTTTCTATGACCAGGCCTACTACCGCAGCGACCTGGAGAAATCTAAAGCAAGCGGTTGGCCGTCGGGGTTGGGTGGCGGAATTAGTTTTAGCACCGGCGCCGGAATTTTTCAGCTAGTGTATTCCGTTGGACGCTCTGAGCAACAGCCACTTTCGCTTAAATACTCTAAAATACACTTCGGGGTAACCAGCAAATTTTAACTTTTTTTGACCTTTTTAGGTATAATCCCTTGCAAGGTAAGTTTAGATGTACTACTTTTGTAACACAATAACAGTGCGGGATGGAGCAGTTGGTAGCTCGTTGGGCTCATAACCCAAAGGTCACAGGTTCGAGTCCTGTTCCCGCTACCTAATAAGAAGCCTGATTCAGAAATGAGTCAGGCTTCTTTGTTTTATAGTTACCTGCCAAACTATAAATAGCTGATAATCATCTGCAAACTTGGATTTTTACAGTAAGTTAGCCTTTTCTTAATATACTGACGATGTGATAAATCTTCTTTAATAAAGTACCTTTGCGGCATCAACCCTTAGTTACTTTTCATGAAGAGAATTTTACTCGCTTTCAGTATTTTGCTGTCTGCTACGCTACAGCTTGTAGCACAAACGGCCCCACCCTCCAACCTTTCGGGAGAAGAATTAAAAGCCTGGCTGCGTACCAACTGGTATGATGGCAAACGTGTTGTGTTAAGTTACGATGCAGCACGTGGCAAAATGTATAACTATGTAGATAACTATGATAGCAAGGTAACCTGCGTTTACTCTGGCTATCAGGAAGCAAAGCCTTACAGCGAAAGCAATACATCTACGAGTATGGCCAACATTAACTGTGAGCATACGGTGCCGCAGTCGTGGTTTAACGAAGTGGTGCGCATGCGCTCCGATATACATCACCTCTTCCCGACTGTAATACAATGGAACAGCGACCGTGGCAGCGATCCGTTTGCTGAAATACCTGACAACCAGACCACAAAGTGGATGCGTGGTACAAGCTCACAGAGTACAATTCCGACTTCTAACATAGATGAGTATAGCGAAGATACCAATACCCAGTTTGAGCCCCGCGAAGACCACAAAGGCAACCTGGCCCGTTCGGTATTTTATTTCTACACCATGCACGCCGGCCAGAGTTTTGACAGCGGCAAAGGGGTGATCTCGGCAGTGGCAGATATAAATACCCTTTACCAGTGGCATATTAAAGACCCTGTTGATGACCGCGAACGCGAGCGTAACCGCCGTGTAGAGATAGCGCAAGGTAACCGTAACCCATATATCGATTACCCGGAACTGGTAGCCAAAGCCTGGGGGCTGGCACCAGTAAACTGCTCTCCTGCCACCCAGATCAGCAACCTTAGCGTTTCTCAGAAAACTACATCAACTATAACTTTAAACTGGGCAAACGGCTCCGGCGACAGAAGACTTATAGTTGTGAAAGAAGGCAGCGCGGTAAACTTTACGCCAACCGGATCTTATAACGGTATTAATTCCGATTTTACGGCTGCCACAGACCAGGGCAACGGCCAGCGTATCGTTTATTATAACAGCGGCAACAGCGTAACTATAACCGGCCTTAAAGCAAACACTACCTATTATGTGCAGGCTTTTGAGTCGTGTGCAACAGGCAATACCTATAATACAACCAGTGCGCCAACTATAAATGCAACCACTCCGGATTACGCCTGCACAGGTACACCAACTGCTGCTACAGCACTTGCATCAGCTAACATTGCACAAAACGGTTTTACCCTTAACTGGACCAATGGCTCCGGCGATGGCAGAATAGTAGTGATCCGTAAAGATGAAGCTCCGGCATTTGTGCCTGTAGCGGGTACGACTTACAACAGCGCTTCGGCAAACTATAGCTTGGCAGCGTCTTTAGCTGATGGCAGCAAACTGGTATACAGCGGCACAGGCAATAATGTGGCCATTACAGGTTTGCAGGCTGGCAGTTTATACTTTGTGAAGGTATACGAAAGCTGCTCTAATGGCAACCAGTACGAAACAGCCGCCGCACAAACATTAGCAGTTACAACTACAGCAGCCAGCAGCACACCTGTAGGCGATGGCAATGTGTTGGTGATGCAGGATTTTAACGGAACGGCTAACGATGGCTGGGTAGTTACATCTGGTTTCGACGACACCAAAATATCAGCTTTAAACACTGGTTACCCGGATGGGCAGCGTTTAAGAAGTGGAAAAAGCTTACAGATTACCGCAGCAGCTACAGCCCACACGTTAGAACTAAGCGACGTAAATGTTACAGGTAAGCAGGATGTGTACCTGCAACTTTATAACTCATCTGTAGCAACTACCTCAGGTAACGGTATCGAGAATTCAGATTTGTTTGAAGTATATGTAGCCCTGAACGGTGCAGATTACAGCGCAACTCCTGAGATTAAGATTACCGGTACTACCACATCAAACAACATACAGTATGGCATGAACGGTACGGCAACTATAACTACAGCAGCCGGCACGCCTGTCGAAAAGATTTTCTCAGAAACAGGTGCACTTCCTGTTGATAAGGCGCCGTCCATACTTCGTGTAACTATACCAAACGGTACTACCTCAGTAAAAGCAAAGCTTGTAATTAAAGCAAACAGCGATAAAGAGATTTGGAATGTGGATGATATAGCCTTGTTAAGCGCTGCTGCAACTACCCCAACTGACTGCGATGAGTTTGCTTTGGAAGGCCATGCAGGTGAGAGCAAAACATTTTATACGGGCCAGTCGGTAACGATAGGTGCCGAAGCAAAGGAAGGTTATAGTTATAGTTGGTCTCCTGTGGCAGGTTTGTCTGATGCTACAGCAGCAAACCCAACACTTACATTAACCACGCCAGGCACCTATGTATACACCGTTACAGCAACTAAAAAC
This sequence comes from Pontibacter fetidus, assembly GCF_010119545.1. GTDB lineage: Bacteria > Bacteroidota > Bacteroidia > Cytophagales > Hymenobacteraceae > Pontibacter > Pontibacter fetidus. The sequence continues at coordinate 212,842 of NZ_JAAEAA010000003.1, forward strand.
GGTTGCGCATCTACTGCCCAGGTAACCCTTACCGTACAGGCACTTGCAGCACCGGTGGTTGCTGATGTCGCAATCTGCTCTGGCCAGTCTGCTACGTTAGAAGTTTCTAATCTGGATCCTGTAATGGTTTACAACTGGTACCAATCGGAAACATCAAATATTGCGGTAGGCAGAGGAGGTGTTTATTATACAGGCCAGCTTACAGCAACAAGATCTTATTACGTAGAAGCGGTAAATCCAGAAGGTATTGCAAGCACTCGCACAAAAGTAAAGGTAACTGTAGGTGGTCCGGTAGCTGTAGCACTAACAGGCCCAACTACTGCTTGTGCCGGCGAAACTATAACTTACACATCAGCAGTTCAGGGAGGCGTAACCAACTATACATGGTCAGTACCTGCAAACTGGACGATCGTAGCTGGTGCCGGAACAGCAACTATAACCGTAAAGGCAACCGGTAACTCTGGTAATGTGACACTTAACGTAGCCAACAATTGCGGCGAAAGCAAAACTACAGCCTATGCGGTAACTATAAATGAAGTGCCTGCCAAAGCGGTTATCACGCAGACAGGTAACCAGCTTACAGCAAGCACTACCGGCACAACGTATGAGTGGAAAAAAGACGGTATAACTATAGCAGATGCCAAAACGCAAACTATAACTATAACTGAAGCCGGCAACTATACAGTAAGTGTGGTGGGTGCAGGTAACTGTGCGTCGGTTGTATCTGATGTGTTTGCGGCAACTTTACAGCCAACAGCTATAGAAGATGAAATAGCAGCAGGTGTAGTGGTAGCGCCAAACCCGGCTCGCGGCAAATTCAGCATCACGACAGAAGAACAGTTGCAGCACGCAGAAATTGTTATCACCAACCTGTTGGGTAGTGTTGTTTACCGCACTTCAATGGCCGTGCTAAACGACAAACTTGAGGTAGATCTGAGCAAGCTTCCGGCTGGTTTATACCTGGTGCAGTTGCAGGCTAAAAAGATCAGGTTGGTGCGTAAAGTGCTTCTGACAAAATAACCATAATAATTTATACTTACCGAAGGCCCTGCAGCTAACCTGCAGGGCCTTTTTGCGTTTATATGCTGTACGCCAGACTTTTTATACTTGCTTACCCTTTTTTGGCGTTTTTTAAGTACGTTTTGTAAATATCAAAGCTGTTGTGCAACCTTTTAGGGCATTTTGCATTAGAGGTAGGTTCGGTGGTGTGCGTATTGCCGGCAGCTAAAACTGGTGCCGGGTATAAGGCCTCCATCTGATACTGAAGCTATACTTTTAAACTGCTTTGTGCAGCAAACGAGATGGCTCCGTAGCTACTAACCACGTACCCGGAGAGATATACCTAATGGTAGCTGGCCATTGCAGCGCAGTGGCATAGCTGGGAGTTCACCCTTTTAAACCTGACTTGATGCGCTTACCTTTATTAACGCACATTTACTGGCCCCTGCTTTTACTGTGCCTGCTGTTTTCGAAAACCGCTGTTGCCCAGACCCAGCCCGCATGCCAGGTAACTATAGATGCAGAAGGTTCATCCTCACTCTGCCAGGGCGAGTCTGTTACCTTACGGGCTGTATCATCAAACCAGCTTTCTTCTTTCCAGTGGTTTTTAAACGGTGCGCCCCTAGCAGGCCAAACCAATGCTACCATTTCGGTAAGTATAGCCGGGGATTATACCGTGCGGGTGTCAGGTGCGACTTGCCAGGCTGCAACGTCTACACCATTTCAGGTAACAGTAAGTCCTAGGCCGGCTAATCCCAGCTTTTTAGTAACCCCAACTACAACACAATGTGCCGGTACACCGCTTGCGTTTCAGGTAAATGCACCGCAGCCCGACATTTTTTATACCTGGATTTTTGGAGATGGTGGTTCGGCAAAAGGCGATTCGGTAGGCCACACCTACACCGATAAAGGAATAAACTTTGCAAACTATAATGTAAAAGTAATTGCGACCAGCGCGCAGGGCTGCCAGTCCGATACCGTAACGCAGCAGGTGCGTGTAGCCCGTATGCCCGAAGCAGCTTTTGCAGATAGCTCCGATTTTCAGACCTGTTTGCCCGATACTATAGAAGATGACGAAATTAAGGTCTTCGCTTACATCGAAAATAAAACCGTAGAACCTTACTTATCTGATATCCGAACTTATATAGTGAACTGGGGCGATGGGGGCCCGGATGTACAGTATACCCGCAACGAATTCCCGATCAAAAATCCCAACCCTTATACAAAAGTTGGCGACTACCCGATAACTATACGCGCTGTTGCCAGCAACGGCTGCGAGTTTGTATTTGAGCAGAACTACAATGTAAGCAAAGAACCGAAAGCCAATTTTACGCTCAGTAAGCAGCCTGCAGCAACACCATCGTCCTGTTTGCCGGTTATAGTTGCGCTGGGTGATAGCTCTACCGGTGGCAACCTTACCTACAAATGGACTGTGCAGCCGAGTACAGGCTTTACCATAGAGTTTGGTGGCCTCGATCAGGATACCCTCTCGCTGTTATTTACTGAAAGCGGTATTTACCAGATAGAACTTATAGTTGAAAATGGCTGCGACGATGATACCACTTCTCAATCGGTGGTTGTGGGCTGGCCACAGGTGCAGCTTCCTCCTGATACAACCTCCTGCGGGCCGATAGACTTTAAGTATACAACAGGTGCTATTCCGGGTACAGGTAACGTATTTGTAGACCCGAACCTGGGCAAAATAAAAACAGCCGTCTGGACAGTGGTAGGCCCCACAGGCGGCACCCGCACGCTCAGCGGGCAAAACCAGACCATACGCTTTACTGAAGAAGGCGTGCACGAGGTCACGCTCACCGTCGAGAACGAATGCGGCTCTTCTGAAGAACTGGCAGGTACTTTCCCGGTAGTGCAGCGGATAACGATATTGCCAATCCCCGAAGCCCCAACTATACAGGATATTACCGTTTGTAGCGGCGACTCTGTTACGCTGGAGCCAACCGGCCCGGGCGGCAACTATAACTTTTACGATGCTGCAGGAACCTTGCTCTCTACAGGGCCAAGCTATACGACCACGGGCATTACCCAAACCACCGATTTTACGGTAGAAACAATAGGCGATAACGACTGCCCGAGTGAGCGCGTGCCGGTAAAAGTAACCGTAGTGCCGCCGCTTGCCAACAACACCATACAAGGCGACCAGAGCCTTTGCCAGGGCGATGCGCCTGCGCCCTTAACCGGCAGCACTCCTACCGGCGGTACTGGCGGCGGCTACATCTATACTTGGCTAAGCAGCACCTCTGGTCCGGATGGCGGATTTGTGCCGGCAGCGGGTGTAAACAACGATGTAAACTATACACCACAACCGTTAATCCAGCGCACCTGGTTCAGAAGACTGATAACGGTAGCCAGCTGTTCCCCAGATACCAGTAATGCCGTGTTGGTAAACGCAGTGCCAAAGATTCAGAATAATACTATTTCGGCAGCGCAGGATATTTGCGAAGGTCAACAACCGGCTACTTTGGTAGGCACGCGTGTAACGGGCGGCGATGGTGCTGTATATGAGTTCAGATGGGAGGTAAGTACCGAAGGCCCAGGAACAGGCTTTGTGCCAGCACCTGGCAATAATACCAGCGAGAACTATAGCCCGGGTGTACTAACACAAGCTTCCTGGTTCAGGCGGGTAGTAACGTCGGCGGGTTGTGTGGTTTTCTCAGAGCCTGTGATGATCGACATTGTGCCACCATTAGATAACAATACCATTGCCTCTGCACAAACCATCTGCGCGGGCAGTACGCCGACCCCGCTTACAGGTTCTGCGCCAACGGGCGGTTCGGGGCCGTATACTTACCTCTGGGAAAGCAGCATTACCAGTGCTACCGGTGGTTTCTCGCCGGCTGCAGGTACCAACAACGGGCAAAGCTACACACCGGGCAACTTAAAAGTAAATACTTGGTTCCGGAGAACAGTAACCTCGCAAGGCTGCGAAGCCGATGTAAGTGAAGCCATACTTATAACCGTTAACCAGGCTGTAACCAACAACAGTATTGGGGCGCCACAAACCATCTGCGCCGGCGACGTGCCGGCAGCGTTAACAGGTACTACGCCTAACGGGGGCAGTGGCACTTATACATATCTGTGGCAAAGCAGCATTTCTGGTCCTGATTCCGGTTTTGGGTCGGCGGCCGGCACGAATACCGGTATAAACTATACGCCACAGGCGCTTACACAAAATACGTGGTTCAGGAGAGTAGTAGATTCGCAAGGGTGTAAAACAACTTCAGAGCCTGTACTTATCACCGTAAACCCGCGGCCATCGCCACCTATACTTACCGTGAAAGATGCCACAACCTGCCCCGGAGGCTCGGCTACCTTATCTATTCAGAACCCGAACGGAGGAATATATCAATGGTTTGCCGATGCTACCGGTGGAGAGCCGGTCTTTGAGGGACCTGTGTTCCGGACTCCGAACTTAACGCAGCCAACCACCTATTATGTGGAGGCTGTTAATACCAATGGTTGCTCCAGCGCAACCCGCACCACAGTAGCTGTGCGTATTGTAGAGCCGGTAGCAGATGCAGGCCAGGATGTAACAATTATACAAGGCAAAACCGTGGAGCTGCGGGCAACAGGTGGCGATACCTATGTTTGGGAGCCGGCTGAGAGTTTAAGCAATCCGAATGTGGCCAACCCAGTGGCCAGACCGAACGAGACCACCACCTACCGTGTAACAGTGAGTACTGAAGAAGGCTGTACCGCTACCGATGAAGTAACTATAACTGTTATTCCGGCTATAGTTGTACCCAACGCCTTTACCCCGAACCGCGACAACGTGAACGAAGTCTGGGAGATCCAGAACATCGAGAATTACCCGGATGTGCGTGTAGAGATATTTAACCGCTGGGGCAATATCGTGTTTACTTCCAATGGCTACGGTACCCCCTGGGATGGCACTCTGAACGGCGAAGACCTGCCGGTGGCAACTTACTACTACATGATTTACCTTAACAAGTCAGAGAAACCTATCTCGGGCAACGTTACCATTATCCGATAACTATGAAAAGGCCATACCTATACCTGCTGATACTTTTTTGGGTGGTTTGTGTGCAGGCAGCTTTTGCACAGCAGCGGCCACAGTATAGCCAGTACATGCTCAACAATTTTATACTTAACCCCGCCATTACAGGTATAGAAGATTACGCCGATATACGCGTGAGCAACAGGCGGCAGTGGGTTGGCTTAGATGGTGCCCCGGTTACGTATTACCTTACAGCACATACGCCCCTTAATAAAGGCATGGGCAGTACACAGTACCACCGGGCCCTTGCCCACCACGGTATAGGCGCCACCTTCCATACCGACAAAACCGGGCCGCTGCGCCGCACAGGTGTTAACTTTGCCTATGCCTATCATCTGCCGCTTACCAATGTTATCAATCTTTCGGGGGGAGCTTCGGTGGGTATTATCCGCAATGCTATAAATGCCAACGACCTGGAGTTTGGGAATGGAAAAGGTAACGACCCTTTGGTAGGAGGCGGAACGCTAAACAACAACATATTAGACCTGAACCTGGGGCTTTGGCTTTATTCCCGCAATTTTTCGGTGGGCGTGGCCGGGGCGCAACTTTTGGAGAATGTAGGCAGCTTTAGTGCTGCCGAAGAGGAACGTGCCGCCATGGACCTGCAACGCCATTATTTTGCCACAGCCAGCTACCGTTTCGAACCTACCTCTACCCTGGATGTGATACCTTCTGTAATGGTGAAACTGGCCGACCCGAGTCCTACGTCGGTAGATGTAAGTTTGCGCACTATTTACGATGAACGGTTCTGGATAGGGGCCGCGTACCGCCATAACGATGCTATAATTGGGATGGTAGGAGTTTATGTCAGCCCGTTGATTGATGTGTCGTACTCTTACGATGCCACCACCTCAAACCTAAATAAAGTTAGCGCAGGCACACACGAAGTGGTCATTGGGTTTAAACTGCTTAACGACAGGGGTATACTTTGTCCGCAATGGATATGGTAGCAATGTCTGTATATTACAAATAAAAAGCTAAGGAGGCGCAGCGTAAGTTGCGCCTTTTTATTTCCGGTTCCTGTCCCCAACTATAGCTGCGTAATTGCACCGTTTTCTTCTCTATCTCCGGCTACAAATTTTAAGATTTTTATAACATTCTTTATCAGAATGTTAGGCTGTATTTATAATTTTCTTATATTAGTGTACATCTATGTACCTTGCCTATGTGGTGTTTATATTATAATGAATACTATAATTTGTATTTATTCAACATAATTGCAAGCGTGTGAACGATATTTGAAAATTGGATGTAACTTTCTGACAACTAGCATTTGGCGAAAGAAACTGTTGCACTGTATTGACTTACTTATCTGTAGTAAACTGCCTGTGTAACAACTATAAAGTGGCTTAGGCGGGTGCTGTTAAAATACAATCTATCTACAAACTTAATCAGTCCTATTGTAAAACATTTACTTTTTACTAAATGGGGAGCTTAGTAAAGAAGTTACTGCTGTTTACGGTGGTCTTCTTCAGTGTATTTGCCAGTGCTATGGCGCAGGGGCTTTCCCTGGGTTCTGCTGCTGCGTTTAATTTGTTGGCCAGTCAGAAGGTAATAAACAAAGGCAGCACTATAGTTCAGGGCAATGTGGGTGTTGGTACCGGGGCAGTTATCTCCGGTTTTGCAGCCGGAAGTATAAAAGGCCAGCAGCACATCAACGACGCAGTAGCACTTAACGCACTTTCAGATCTTTCCGCAGCTTATACTACTTATTTCCAGCGAGCAGCCACCAGGGTGCTTCCGGCCACCATCGGCAACGAGACTTTTACAGCAGGCGTTTATAAATTTAATGCGGCAGGCACTATCACTGGCTCCGTCGTGCTGGACGCCAATTACGACCCAAATGCTACATTCATATTTCAAGTAAGTAAAAGCCTGCAGGTAAACGCGAATATCACCATTGCGCTTATAAACGGGGCAAAAGTAAACAACGTGCTTTGGCTGGTTGCCGAAGATGCCGTTATCGGGCAGGGTGCTTACATGAAGGGCAATATAGTTGCCAACAACAACATTACGCTACAGGATGATGCCGCGGTGCTTGGCCGGGTAATGAGCATTAAAAATACCGTAAATCTGAGCAACAGCATTCTGTCGTTGCCAACCGACCTTAGCATTATAAAAACCAAAGTAGCCGATTCTCCTTCCCAGAAATATGCTGTCGGTGACCTGGTTACCTATAAAATTGAAGCCAGGAACCTGGGCCCGATAGATGACGAGGGCGTGATGATACGCGATGTGCTGCCTGCGGGCTTAAGCTACGTTTCGTCTACAACCACCAAAACCGGCACATACTACGACCCTTCTTTCGGCCTCTGGATAATAGATCAGCTTAAAGTGGGCGAGGTGCAGTCGCTGACTATAACGGCCCGCGCTACTATGGCTGGCTATATTGTGAACACCGCAACTATAGCAGGCACTACCGTAGACGAAAACCTGAACAACAATAAATCGGATGCAGACCTGTGCGTGGTGCTTTCGGATGCCGGGCAGATACAAGGCCCTGTAGCCGCCTGTGCCGGCAGTACCAACACCTATAACATTAAGCAGATAGCCGGTGCCACCTATACCTGGACCGTTCCATCGGATTGGGTAATAACAGCCGGAAACAGAAACTCATCTGAGATAACAGTAAAAGTTGGAAATACATCTGGGTCCATATCGGTAACAGTTAACAATATTTGTGGTGCTAGCCCACCCAGCAGGCTTACCGTAGAGGTAGTGCAGGATGTACCGCCAAAGCCAGGCCCTATAAATGGTACGCTGGAACTTTGCTCTGGTAAAGCTACCACCTATAGTATAGCCCCTGTAGCAGGAGCCATTGGCTACCACTGGACCCTGCCTGCCGGCTGGACCATGGTAAGCGATAACGGCACATCGATAACCGTAACTACAGACGGCGACGCCACCACAAAACGCCTTAGCGTAGCAGCCTATAATATGTGCGGCGACGGACAACCAAGCTTTTTAGATGTAACACCGGTGCTTAAAGTGCCAAATACACCCGGGGCCATTAGTGGCCCTTCTGCCGTTTGTGCTACCGTAGCAACCGCCACCTATAGTATTGGTAAAGTAGCCAATGCCAGCAGTTATACCTGGACGGTGCCCACTGGTTGGACCATCCTTAGCGGACAAGGCACATCAACTATAACCGTAAAGCCAACTGCACAGGCCGGAGACATTACTGTAAAAGCAATTAACGACTGCGGCGAAAGCACAGCACAGAAATTAACAGTAACTCCTGTCGAGAATCCTCCGCTGGCTCCGGACGCAATTAAAGGTCCGGATGTGGTTTGTGCCAGCACAGCGGGCAATGTGTATAGTATAGATGCCGTACCAAATGCAAAAGGCTATAACTGGTCGGTGCCAACCGGCTGGACAATTGTTTCTGGGCAGAACACGCCAACTATAACGGTTACGGCCGGTACCGGTAATGGCAAAATAACAGTAGTAGCTTTAAACGATTGCGGCTCTAACGGAAGCAGCTCCAAAGATGTACAGGTAACCAGCGGGCCTCCTGCGGCTCCGTCAGCTATAAAAGGTACGCCATACGGTTGTGCCACCCAAACAGCTACCTATACTATTGACCCGGTAGCGGGTGCACAAAGTTATACATGGGCAGTACCAGCAGGTTGGTCTATCGTTTCAGGGCAGGGCACAACAACTATAACCGTAAAAGTAGGTTCTGGCGCAGGTACGATCTCAGTAAAAGCAAAAGGCACCTGCGGCGAAGGCCCGGCCCGCACTCTGAACGTGCAGCCGCAAGTAACCTTACCAACTGCACCAGCTGCCATTACAGGACCTGCCGAAGTTTGTAAGAGCCAGACTGACCTAACCTATAGTGTTGCTGCTATTACAGGCGTAACAAGCTATACCTGGTCGGTGCCAACAGGCTGGGTAATTGTGAGTGGGCAAGGCACTACAATTATAAAAGTAACAGCAGGCACAACTAACGGTAACATATCGGTAACAGCAACTAACGATTGCGGCACCAGCTCAGCCACTACCTTACCCGTAAAAGTATCTACAGAAGCTCCTGCCACACCGGGCCCTATCTCAGGGCTTGCAACGGTTTGCGGCAACCAGGCAGGTGTAACCTATAGTATCGCTGCCGTTGCAGGGGCAACCTCTTATACCTGGAGTGTTCCGGGCTGGACTATTGTTTCTGGTCAGGGTACGACAACTATAACCGTAAATGCGGCAACAACCAACACAACTATAACCGTAACTGCCAAGAATGCCTGCGGCAACACAAGCAGCACTACAAAGCCAGTACAGGTAACTACAGCAGTTCCGGCAGCGCCAACTGCTATAAAAGGAACACCTTACGGTTGCACCACACAAACGGCTACCTATACAATTGATGCGGTAGCAGGAGCTGAAAGTTACACATGGGCTATACCAAATGGTTGGACAATTGTTTCAGGACAGGGTACCACCAGCATCAACGTAAAAGTAGGCTCAGGATCAGGTACGATTTCGGTAAAAGCAAAAGGCCCGTGCGGCGAAGGCCCTGCGACAACACTTACCGTACAACCTCAGGTAACTTTGCCTGCAACTCCTGCAACTATAACAGGCCCTGCAGAAGTGTGCAAGAGCCAAACCGGTTTAACTTATAGTGTGGCTCCTATAGCAGGTGTTACCACATATACCTGGGCAGTACCAACCGGCTGGACAATAACCGGAGGACAGGGCACTACAACTATAACGGTTACAGCAGGCACAACAAACGGAAATGTAAGTGTAACCGCTACCAACGATTGCGGCACGAGCAACGCCCAGACCAAACCAGTAACTGTATCAACGGCAGTACCAGCTAACCCGGGCACTATAAACGGAGTAGCAACGGCATGTTCAAACCAATCAAACTTAACTTATAGTATAGCTGCAGTTGCAGGTGCCACCTCCTACGAATGGACCGGCCCAGGCTGGACAATTGTAAGCGGCCAGGGCACGACAACTATAACCGTAGCAGCAGGCACAGCTAACACAACTATAACTGTAATCGCTAAAAATGCCTGCGGCAATGCCAGCAGCAGCACCAAAGCAGTACAGATAACCAACACCCTTCCGGCAGCACCTACAGCTATAAAAGGAACACCTTATGGTTGCGCTACTCAGACAGCTACCTATTCGATCGACCCGGTGGCGGGTGCGCAGGGCTATACCTGGGCAGTGCCGGCAGGCTGGTCTATTATAAGCGGCCAGGGCACAACAAGTATAACTGTAAAAGTAAGCTCAGAACCAGGCACCATATCAGTAAAAGCAAAAGGCGGTTGCGGCGACGGACCAGCTACTACGTTAAATGTGCAGCCACAGGTAACCTTGCCAACTGCACCAGCAACTATAACCGGTCCCGATGAGGTTTGTAAAGCACAGACTGATCTTACCTATAGTGTAGCAGCCATCACGGGCGTGACAAGCTATACCTGGTCGGTGCCAAGCGGCTGGGTAATTGTAAGCGGACAGGGTACTACTTCCATTAAAGTAAATGCAGGCACTACTAACGGGAACATCTCGGTAACAGCTACCAACGATTGCGGTACCAGTGCAGCCAAAACTATGGCCGTAAAAGTATCTACAGATATACCGGCCACTCCGGGAGCTATTACCGGTCCGGCTACTGTTTGCGGAGGCCAGGCAAGTATAACCTATAGCATTGCTGCCGTTCAGGGGGCAACATCCTATACCTGGAGCGCACCAGGCTGGACTATTGTTTCGGGGCAGGGCACTACAAGCATCACGGTAAATTCGGGCAACACCGGAACAACCATTTCGGTTATCGCGAAGAATGCCTGCGGCAACACAAGTGCTGCGCAGATAGCGGCAGTTGTAACACAATCGATTCCAGCCAAACCGGGAACTATAACCGGAACTACAGCTGCCTGCGTGGGCAAAGACCAAACTTATACTGTGCCGGTTGTAGCAGGCGCCACCAGCTATACCTGGGCTGTGCCAACCGGCTGGAGCATCGTATCGCAGAACAATAACAGCATTGTAGTAAAAACAGGAACAACAGCAGGCAACATCAGCGTAACAGCTACAAACGGTTGTGGTACCGGCCCTGCATCAACATTAGCAGTAAGCCCTATAACCGGAGCCATCTCTGGTATAACCGGCATAAGCGGCAATACTACTACGTGTACGACAGGCAATATAACCTTTACCGTACCAGCAGGCACAAACGTGTCGGGTTATAGTTGGGAAGTACCGGCTGGCTGGGCTATTGTTTCGGGGCAGGGCACCACACAGGTAACCGTAAAGGCAGGTGCTACATCCGGAACTATAAAACTGACAGCCTCTAACGATTGCGGTGCTGTAACAGTAACCAAACAGGTGGAGGTAAACACAACGGTACCGGCTACCCCGGGCGCTATAACCGGCAACGCAAGCGCCTGTTCGGGCAGCACACAAAAGTATAGCATTGCACCTGTAAGCGGCGCGGTAAGCTATACCTGGTCGGTGCCGCAGGGCTGGACTATAACAGCAGGGCAGGGAACGACAACGATTGATGTGAAGGCCGGAACTACCACAGGCCAAGTTACAGTAACAGCCACCAACGATTGCGGAAGCAGCAGCTCATCATCAACTAAAACCATAACCATAACAAGCAGCGCACCTGTGGCAGGAAACATTGCCGGGCCAACTGCGCTTTGTAACACAACTACCGGACTGGTTTACAGCATAACACAGGTAAGTGGCGCAACAGCTTATACCTGGGCTGTGCCGCAAGGCTGGACTATTGTTTCTGGTCAGGGTACTACAAGCATCACTGTAAATGCCGGTGCCAATGGCGGGGAGATAAAAGTAGCTGCAGAAAATGCCTGCGGTAAAGGAGCTAACAGCGCATTGGCAGTAAGCACAGCTGCGCCACTGGCCGCACCGGGCCCGATAGCCGGTAACATGGATGCCTGCAGCTCGATACCAACCACTATTTATAGTATAGATGCCGTGCCGGGCGCGACGGGCTATGCATGGGAAGTGCCGCTTGGCTGGACGCTGATAGCCGGACAGGGATCTACAACAATAACGGTTGGCGTAACCAGCGCTCCGGGCACTATAAAAGTAAAAGCAGTAAACGCCTGTAGCCAGAGCACCTTTACCACACTAAATGTAAACCCGGTAGCAAACACACCATTAAAGCCGGCAACTATAACAGGTCCTAACGAAGCATGCATCGGGCGCAATGTGGTTTACAGCGTGGCTGCCATTCCGGAGGCCTCATCTTACACCTGGATAGTACCGGCAACCTGGCAGATCATAACGGGGCAGGGCACAAACCACATCACGGTTATGGCAGGTCCGTTGAGCGGTACAGTGGAGGTAATGGCCAACAACGGTTGTGGCTCCAGTGCAACCACCAAAATTCAGGTACGGGCTGTAGAAATGGGCTCGATTGGTGAGATAAAAGACCTGAGCTCGCCATGCGATGGATTGAAATACATGGTGGACCCTGTAGTGGGAGCTACCTCATATACCTGGACGCTGCCGGACGGCTGGACTATAATTGCCGGCGAGGGGACCAACATTATTATGGTAAACGCCGGTAAATGGGACGGAACTATAAGTGTGGTAGCTGATAACGGAACCTGCGGCACAGTACCTTCAACTATAAAGTCAGACAAATCGAAGGCCGAGACCCTGATCGAATTCCCGAATGTGTTCTCACCGAACAACGATGGCAACCACGATACCTGGGTTATCTCCAGCCTCGAAAGATTCCCGGATAACGACATTACTATCCTGAACAGGTGGGGTACCGAAGTATTTAAAGCAAAATCATACAAAAATAACTGGACCGGTGATAACTTAGCGGAAGGCACTTACTACTATGTAGCGCGCGTGAGGTTATGCGATGGCACCGACAGGACGCTTAAAGGTTACGTGATGATTGTAAGATAAACAACACAGCCATATACCCAATGAAAACAAAACTACCCTATTTACTTACCTTACTCGTTGCATTGGTTGTGCAGGAGGCCACCGCACAGCAGGCCCCGCAATACACCCAGTACATTTTTAACGAGCTGGTAATTAACCCGGGCTACTCAGGTAGTAAAGACATCGTAAACGTAAATGCTACTTACCGCACCCAATGGACCGGCCTCGAAGGAGCCCCTACCACGCAAACTATAAGTGTAGACGGCCCCGCTAAAGATGCACGCATAGGATGGGGAGCCCATCTGATAAACGATGTGGCCGGGGCGCAATCGCAGACCGGGGCTTATGCCAACATAGCTATGCGCATTAATACCAGCCGCACCTCGCAGTTATCACTAGGCATAGCCGGTGGCATTTCGCAGTATACCCTGGATGGCACCAAATTCAGAAAAGGCGACGACACACCCGATACAGCGATCCCTGAAAACCGCGAATCGCAGATACTGCCAGATGCCAAGATTGGGATGTTCTTTAACACAGAGCGCTTTTATACAGGCTTATCTATTGCCAACCTGGTGCCTTTTAAGGATGACAAAACTATAATTGCGACACCGCGCCGGCATTACTTCCTCTCTTCGGGGTACATGTTTGACCTGGGGCCATGGGTGCGCCTGAAACCTAGTTTCCTCTGGAAAGAAGACTTTAAAGGCCCTGCCAACCTGGACCTGAATGCTTTTTTGCTGCTTTATAACCGTGTATGGCTGGGGGGCTCTTACCGCACTGCTGTGCCCGTTTTTACGGATGTGAAAATGGATGATATAAAAAAGCGGAATGCCTGGGCAGCGCTGGTACAGGTATATGCGACACCTAAGTTCAGGATCGGTTATTCGTATGATGTAAGCCTTACAAAACTGCGCGATTATTCCTCGCATGAAGTATCTTTGGGCTATTCTTTCTTCAAAAAACAAAACGGCCGTACCATTACGCCGCGTAACTTATGATGCACCCTTTTACCCTTAAAAACTGCCTGTCAGCTATCCTGTTATGTGTTGTGTTGAGCTTCGCGTTTCAGGTAAAAGCACAGGATACCCAACAGGCCGATAAACACTTTAACGAGTTTGAATTCAGCCTGGCCCTGGACGAGTACAAAGCCATACTTGACCAGGGAGAGCCGAGCTTAAATGTAGTGCAGCGCATTGCAGATATCTACCGCATCTTAAACAATAGCAAAGAGGCAGAGTTCTGGTACGCCCAGGTAATTACGTTTGCCGGCGCCGATCCGTCGGTTTACTATTTATATGCCGAGTCGGCGAAGCGAAACGGGAACTATGCCAAGGCAAAGCAACTGTTTATGGAGTATAGCCGCCGCGTGCCGGGGCAGGCAGCGTTGGCGCAGCGCATGGCCGCCTCCTGCGATACGTCGATGAAGTGGATGCGCAACCCCAAGCCTTACCGAATAAAAAAAGTAAATAACCTGAACTCCAAAGGTGTTGATTTTAGCCCGTTTAAAGCAAAAGACGGTGTATACTTTGCCTCTGACCGCCTGGAAGGCAACACTAAGGAAAAAGTGGAGCAATACGCCTGGACGGGCAACGGCTACATCCAGATGTACTTTGCACCTGCCAAATCCGATACCTCGTGGGGCGCACCAGAAATATTGCCATCAGCTATAAACACACGTTACCACAACGGTCCGGGTGTATTTCACGAAAAAGATAAGGCGCTATACTTTACCCGAACCCACGCTGTACGCCGCGAAGTGAAAAAAAACAGCGACCCTACCAGCTGGTTCCAGGGTACGGAGGGCGGCACACACATAAACCGGCTTGGCATATATATAGCTGCTAAAAAGGGGAATAAATGGAAAAAGGTAAAAGCATTTAAGTATAACAAAACCGAAGAATACTCGATTGGCCACCCCGCCATAACCGAAGATGGCAACACCCTGTACTTTGTGTCGGATATGCCCGGCGGCTTTGGCGAAACTGATATATACTATAGCGAACGACAGCCAAACGGCGAATGGGGCCAGCCTATAAATGCAGGTAATAAAGTTAACACGGCCGGCCGCGAAAGTTTCCCGAGTTTAGGTGCTGATGGGGTGTTATACTTTTCGTCGGACGGGCACATGGGCATGGGCGGCCTGGACCTGTTTAAAGCGGTAGGTACACACAAAGCCTGGACCGGAGTTGAGAACCTGAAATACCCGTTCAATACCTCGCACGATGACCTAGGCTTTGAAATGGACGCAAACGGCAAAACCGGCCTGATCTCGTCTGGCAGATTTTCGGAGGAGGGTTATGATGATATTTTGTCATTTGTAGAGAATCGCATCCCGTGCACTATAACAGGTAAAACGATAGAGTATGTGGCGGATAGCCAGAATCGTGGAAAGAAGAAAGAGATGGCGGTTGGCAATGTAAGGCTTACGGTTACCGAAGTTGGCAGCGATGCCCGTCCTATTGAGGTGATCTCAAACGCTGATGGTACTTTTATGCTGCCGGTATATGGCGGAATGACCTATACCATTCGTGGTTCCAAACCAAACTACCTGACACAAACTATAACTGTGCCAGCAGACTGCCGCAAAACCGAAGACTCAGTGCGAGTAGAGATGGTGTTTAACCGCGATACCCCTAACAAACCAATCGTGCTGGAAAATATCTACTACGACCTGGACAAGTACGATCTGACACCGCAGGCAGCTGCTGAGTTGGATAAACTGGTGCAGACTCTGAAAGATAACCCACATATCCGCATAGAGCTTAGCTCGCATACCGATAGCCGACAGACCAACTACTATAACCAGATGTTGTCGGAACTGAGAGCCAAATCGGCGGTAGATTACCTGGTAGCAAAAGGCATAGAGCGCAGCCGCGTAGAAGCCAAAGGCTACGGCGAAACCCAGCTGATAAACAAATGTGCAGATGGGGTATCGTGTTCAGAAGACATGCACCAGGAAAACCGCCGTACCGAATTTAAGATACTGGCACGCTAAGAAACTGACTTCAGTAGCATAAAAATAAAAAGAGCGGCACTATACCAGTGCCGCTCTTTTTATTGAAACTATAGTTTATAGTTTACTGCGCCGACCAACCACCATCTATAGGCAACATAGCGCCGGTAAGCTGGCTGGCAGTATCTGTGGCCAAATACAAAGCCAAGTTGGCAATAGCATCTATCGTTACAAACTGCTTTACAGCCTGCTTTTTCAGCATTACTTTCTCTATCACCTCCGACTCCGACATTTGGTGGGCTTTGGCCTGGTCAGCTATCTGGGCTTCTACTAAAGGCGTACGTACATAACCAGGGCAGATAGCGTTGCAAGTAATGTTGTGCGGTGCACCTTCCAGGGCCAGTACTTTTGTTAAGCCGGCAATGCCGTGCTTGGCTGTTACGTAAGCAATTTTATACTCTGACGCACGCAAGGCATGCGCCGATGCTATGTTGATGATACGGCCAAAACCTCGGGACTTCATACCAGGCCATACTGCCTTAGCCGCATGAAATGACGCCGACATGTTAACTGATATTATCGCATCCCATTTGTCTTCCGGAAACTCATCTACAGGTGCCACATACTGTATGCCTGCATTGTTGACAAGGATATCTACCTGGCCAAGTTCCTGCTCGGCTAAGCTTACCATTTCGCGTATCTGCTCCGGCTTCATCAGGTTGGCAGGGGAGTGTAGTACCTTAACGCTGTGCTCGGCAGCCAGTTCTTTTGCTATTTCAGGCCCGTTTGGCTCGAGGCCGTTAAGTAACAGGTTGTAGCCTTTTGCTGCAAAAGCCCGGGCAATGCCTAAGCCAATGCCGCTGGTGCCTCCGGTTATCAAAACATTTTTCATATGCTGGTAATCTATAGTTGGTGTAAAAAACCAGAGCGCCCTATAAGAGCGCTCTGGACAAATCTAACTTTAACTGATCTACTTATTTTCTTTCTTTCCACCAAAATTGAAGAGTAACTCTACAGAGTACAGGCGACCGATATTTGGAGAATACACATACTCGCGCTGCTCATCATCAAACAGGTTAGATACGCTTGCACCCAACGTTACCCAGTCTGTAAACTTATAGCCACCGCTCAGGTCTACAGATGTAAAACCACCCAGCGGGCCGTAGTTATAGTTTGAGCCCAGCACACGAGTACCGGCACCTTTTTCGGCTGCTATCTGCTGGCCGGAGTAGAAGTTGAACTCAGGCAACCAGCGCACATTAAGCGACATGAACAGCTTTTCGTTTGCCAGGTTGCGGGCCGTAAAGTTAAAGTTAGCACGGTGCTTGGCGGCGTTCAGGCTGCTCTCTGCATCCGATACCTTACCATCTCTGTTGGCATCGTTATCCAGGTTGTCCTGGTCTGTAATGTCGGAGTTGAAGTAAGAGTATTTTACCCCGATGCTATAGTTGTCGTCGATGTAATAGTTAAGGCCAAGGTCAGTACCCCACGAGTTTACTTTACCATAGTTCAGGTAGGTCAGGTAGTAGTTCAGCACAGTTGCTGCTGACTCGGTTACATCTACATCTCCTTTTTTGATCACACGCTCTTTACCCATAATTGGTGTTATAGCGGTAAGCGGCGAGATAAAGTCTTTTGACTTAGAGTACCAGCTGCTGATGTCGAAATACAGGTTTTCAACTGGAGTGCCTTTGTAACCTACTTCAAACGTCTGCACTTTTTCTACTTTCAGCTTTTCTATTGTTCTGATATCGCCTGTTTCGGTGTTCTTTATAGTTAGGCCGGCACCGTTACCAAGTATGGCCAGCAAACCGGTGTTGGCATAAAACTCCTGGAACTGGATAGACGGAGCCGAGAAAGCTTTGCCATAAGTAGCTCTGAACGTACCGCCCAGCGCGTTGTAAGTTAAAGCTGCTTTAGGGCTGAACTGTGTGCCATAGTTGTCGTGGTTATCTACGCGGCCACCCACCAGGGCGCGGAACTTGTCTGTCAGGTTACGCTCTATCTGCAATACCCCGCCATACTGGTTCAGGATAATGTTGCCGGCTTTGTCGTCGAGGTACGTCTGGCGGCTGTAAGCTACATCGCGCTGGTAGTTCAGGCCAGTTACAATGTCAAAACCTGCAAAATTGTTGTTGTACTGTAGTTCACCATTCAGGCGGTGGCTCAGGTCAATAAATCCCGGGAATGCAACTGCTGGAGAACCTTCAAATATCTCGCCTGCTTTGGCGCCTGTTCTTGAGTATTTGTGTGCCTGCTCTTGTGTAGCACCCTTGCTAAGTAAAGTATAGTAGTTGGTGGTACGGGCGTTTATCTGGTAGGTATCGCCGGCATCGTTCCAGGTGGCGTATAGTTGGCCAAATACTCTAGGCGTTACAATACGGCCCTGCAGGTACTGGAATGTCCAGTCGTTGATCTGGTTACGACCGTTGTTAGTTACGCCAAGGTTAGAGCCCTGCCCGAAGCCATAGTCTGCAATAAGGTCTATTTTATCGGTTGGGCTATAGTATAACGCCGATCCAAAACGCTTCGACTCAAACTTATAATCTACATCATATTCCGGTACGCCCACGGTGCCTATATAAACCGAATCCTGGAACTCGAAGTCATTTCCGGTGGTGTATTCGCCGGTTACTTTAAACGCAAATTTCGGGCTGATAACGCTGGCATGGCGAACGCGGGTGCTTAGTACATCCTGGTTACCGGCACTTAAGGCAACTGTTGTGCCTTGGTAGCGGCGTGGGTCTTTTGTAATAGTGTTGATGATACCGTTGTGGGCATTCGGGCCATAAAGCGCCGAAGACGGACCAAGAATAACCTCTACACGCTCGATGTCTTCTTTTATAGTTGTGTTGTAGAAACCGGCTGGCAAGCCAGTACCGCCCGGCAGCATCGAGTTACGGCCATCCGTCATCTGGTACATTTTCACGTTGAAGGCATTGTTAAAACCAC
Organism: Pontibacter fetidus; assembly: GCF_010119545.1. Classification (GTDB taxonomy): domain Bacteria; phylum Bacteroidota; class Bacteroidia; order Cytophagales; family Hymenobacteraceae; genus Pontibacter; species Pontibacter fetidus. The sequence continues at coordinate 231,663 of NZ_JAAEAA010000003.1, forward strand.
GTGCGTTTATACCAACCCCGATCACACCAGAACGAACCACTTCCACGCCCTGTACCTTATTCAGCACTTCGCCAATGTTGAACGAAGGAAGCTCAGTTAAGTCACGGGAAGAGATAACACCAATGGCAGCAGGCGCTTCGGTAATTTTTTCCGGGCGACGGGTTGCTGACACCACGATCTCATCGCTCACCAGCGACGAAGCTTTCATGGAGATGGTGCCTACGTTAGCGGAGCCGCTGGCGTCAACTGTAATAGCAATTTTAGGATAAGAATACCCCACATAAGTAATGCGCAGGTTATAGTTACCAGCCGGCACGCCGGTAATGGTAAAATCGCCGGATGCGTTGGTAGTTGCTCCTTTAGATGTGCCCTCTACCAGCACCGAAGCGCCGATCAAAGGTTCCTGTGTGTCAGCGCCCAATACCCTACCGGTAATGGATCCGCTTTGTGCCAGCGCCATCTGTGTAATACAGAAAAGCGACAGCATGAGTAAGTAAAGTTTTTTCATGAGTAGGTCAGTTAATTTATGTTTTATAGGTTAGGTGTTAATTATTTTTTTCATTTATAAACTCCCGGACAGCTTTATTAAAGGCCGCGGCTTGCTCGTACTGCACAAAATGTCCCGCTTGTGGCAACAACAGCACTTGGCTGTTCTTTATGCGTTCTTTGCCTATAGTTGCCACTGCCTGGGTCGTTAAGGTCGGGTTCAGGTATTTGTTTGGTATCAGGGCATCTTGTTCCCCGAATATGATCAGGGTTGGGGTTTGTAGTTGCGTCAGCTTTTCGTGAACCGGTTCGTCTACCATAGCGGCTACACTGGCTGCTACCGCCTTACTATAGTTTGCAAAGTCCGGCGAGGTAGCCATCTTCATTCTGTCATCCACCATAAACTGCGCATCGGCAGGCATCTGGTAAAAGTTGATTTTAATGTTAGCTGCGGCTTTTTCGGGACTGGTGTTCTGTACACTTTCCGGCGTTACCGTCATTTTAAACAGTTGCTTCTGCTGCTCGGTAAATGTCTCTAATCCGGCAGGTGCTGCCAGTACCAGTTTCTTTACCCGCTCCGGGGCCTGCAGTGCAGCGGTAATGGCAATCTGCCCACCCATCGAATGGCCAACTAAGGTCGCCTGCTTTATTTTCAGCTTATCCATTAACTGCAGCACGGTTTGCGCGTAAGCGGCCATGCCTACCTCTATGTTCTCTTTCGATGATTTTCCGTAACCCGGCAGGTCTATGGCTATAGTTCTATAGTTTGTGCTGAGGTCTTCAATGTTCTTGTTCCAGGCGGGCAGGTAGCTGCCGAGGCCGTGTATAAAAATAAGTGTTTCGGAGCCCTTGCCCTGGTCGGTGTAAGCTATAGTGGTGCCGTTGGCCAGCCTCAGTTTTTGAGTCGGGTATTTATAGTTCAGGTTCTCGAATGTGGGGTCTGTGGCCGGGTTTGCTATAGTTGCGCCGGTGGCTATAGTTGCCGGCGACTGGCATTGGGCATTAAGGCCAGCCAGGGAAAGCAGCAACAGCAGTGCCGGAGTTTTATACTTCGTTCTCATAAGCAACAGGTTGTTTTAAAGCGTTAGAAGTTACCATTTCTTTGGCAGGTTCTGGCTTCCGGAAGGCATAATAAAGGGCAAGGCCAACTATAACCGAAGCAAGTATAGCCAGTGCGGCGGCAATGCCGGGGTTGCGCACCGGCGCATCCATGTAAGATGTAAGGCCACCGTAATAAATAGCAAAATGTACCACCACCGATGTAAGCGAAGCCGCGACCGGCGCAACAAGCGGCACGCGCTTCAGGAACATGCCAAAAAGCACCGGCACAAAGGCAGCAGAAAAATAAGCATACACCCCGTTCTGGGCAAAAATACCAACGCTCAGGTTCGGGTTCTGCAGCTGGTCGAAGGTGAGCAGAATGGTAACTATAGCCAGCACAACAATTACAAGCCGGTTTATCAGTACGCTTTTAGTTTCTGAGTTTATGCCGAAAAGTGGTGTGATGATGTCAGAAGTGATGGTGATGGAAAGCGACTGAATAAGCCCTTCCAGCGTAGAAAGCCCCGCCGAGATAAGGCCCATAACAACCAGCAAGCCCATGTATACCGGAAACTCCTGCACCACATACGCTGACATAATGCCATCTACAGGTATGGCAGTGCCGTTTATAGTCAGGTCTGGGAAGGTAAGGCGGGCATAGAGGCCGGCGATAACCACTAGGAAGAACAGCGCCTGTACGATAATGCCTACTAGCAGGTATTGGTTTACATCCTTGGCGTCTTTCAGCAGCAGCGATTTGGTAATGATGTGCGGCTGGCAAACAATGGCTACCCCTATAATGATCTGGCAAAAGATACTTTCAAAGCTATCCCTGAACAGGAAACTGTCGGGGTTGGTAACAGTGGTAAGTGCCGGGTCTATGGCAGCAAGTTTATCCAGGAAGCCATGCACGCCGTTGCTGAAATGCTCGTAACCCGAACCTAGCAAGATTACAGCAACAATAAGCATCAATACAGCCTGCACCAGGTTGGTATATACCATAGAGTTGGCACCGCCAAACATCATGTACCCGAACACAAACACCACAATGCCCACACAGGCATACAGTTCGTTCAGGTTAAGCACGCTGGCCAGCACTTTGGTCAAGCCCACACAGATCAGAACTATAAACGTGATCAGCAGCAACGACAGAAAGGCAAAGAACAAGGTGTAGCCTTTGCTTTTGTAAACAGCTCCCATCCACTGGGCCATAGTTTGTGCTTTTACTGCTGTGCCCATCGCCCGGAAGCCTTTGGTAAGTATTACCAGCGACACCAGGGCGGCGGCAGGCAACGCAATACCCATCGAGATGACACCGCTGATACCGTAAAGGGCTACAAAACCGGGATTGATAATAAAAGTGGCAGCGCTCGTCATGGAGGCAGCCAGCGCCAGGCCAACAGCTACCGGTGAAAAGGTAACACTGCCAAGCGCATAATCAGCGATGGAGCTGGTACGCAACGCACCGCGTATCACGAAAAACAGGATAACAGCAGCATAAGCAATTACCAGTATCCAGCCTGCTGTTACAAGTTCAGAAGACGCTAAGGTGTTCATAGGGGTGGGGCTATTTGTAATAAAATGTTCTATTAATTTAGATAATATTACACATAGCTCCACAGCTATACTTGCCAACTTCGCTTTTTTCGAGGTGAAATCGGGAAGCTGTGAGGTGAGGCTGTTTAATAGTTTCGGGTACTGAGTTAAAGGTAAGGCGGGTATAAGTGGCTGTAGGCTGGCGCTGATCTTCGATTCGTGATTTACGCTGTTGCCGGATTTGCAATTCTACCGGGCCAGTTCCCAACTATAGTCGTATCTGCTGATGAACTCATCCCTTACCCCTACAAAGAAGGACTCGCTGGGAATTAAATCTGTTCTATCCTCTTTTTTGTCATCCTGAACGTGTTACATCCTGAACTTGATTCGGGAAATCTTGTAGCCTATAGCGAGAGCTTAACTTCCCTTCCACCAGGTTTCTTTACAGAATGACAGCAAATTCTTAAAGCTTATGCTTAGCCTTAAAAGTCCCCTTTAAAGAGTGCAGGGGCGATAATCGTTTTCTGAACCTGAATACAGTGTGCTCTAAATTATCTGCAGCCGCTTGAGCAATGCATCTTTATGTGTGTTACCGATCGGGATGCTTTTGCCGCCGATCAGGATGTTATTGTCTTCGATAGCCTCGATGGCCGTGAGGCGTACAATATAGGAACGATGAACCCGCATAAAATCTTTGGCAGGCAGGTGCTGTTCCAGGTTTTTCAGGCTTTGGCTAACCAGGTACAGGTGCTGTTGCGTTTTAATATTGCAGTAGATATCCTGTGCTTCTGCCCAAACTATATCTGCTAAGGCCACTTTCTCCAGGCGGTTGCGCACCTTCAGGAACAGGGTATCGTGGAGCAGGTAATTATCAGTTATCTGATTAGTTGGCGCTTCGGGTGTAGTTTCTATAGTTGCAGCTGTGGGTGGTTGCTGTCTTAAGCTAGCGTTGTGGATGGCTACCTCTATGCTGCTTTGCAGAGTGCGCACATCAAAAGGCTTTACCAGGTAAGCGTGCGGGCTGGTGAGTTTGGCGCGGTCAATGGTCTCTTTATCCGACAGGGCCGTCATAAAAATAAATGGTATTTTACTCACCTTAGCAAGTATAGCTGCCGTGTCAATCCCATCCAGTTTACCATCCAGGGTAATGTCAAGTATAGCCAGGTCGGGGTTGTGCTCATGTATCTGCAGCAGCAGCTCTTCGCCAGAGCTCACAATGGTGCACACTTCATAGCCCATTTCCTCCAGCGAAAACGCCAGGTTCTGAGCGATCACCACATCATCTTCCGCTATCAATAACTTTACGTTGGCCATACCAGCTGCTTTTACCCGATCAAGATAGAAAATTTACTTTTAAGAGCATGTTTAAAATTCATTCTTTGCGCTGCAAATCATCCAAATAAAGACCTGCCTTCATCTTTTTCTTACCTCGTAGCACTGCTATGCGGCTCACAAAACATTTCGCCAGAGCCTTTTCTGTCTGATTTTACCTTGCAAAAACGAAATTTAAACATGCTCTAACTAAGAAGCCACTACAGCTTGTGTTAACTATAAGTATAGCTTTTTGCTTATTTTTTGTAAATTGATGAATGCATTTGCCCTACACGCTACAGTATAACCACCGCTGCAACTGGCTTTTTTGCCTGCTGCTGTGGCTGCTGTGCCTGCCGGTGCTGGCTGCCCAATCGCACCCGGATACCGTAGCGCTACAACCAGGGCAACAGGTGCTGGCGCACCAGCTACAGGTCTACCACGATGCAAGTGGCAAACGTTCGGTGCAGGAGGTGGAGCATTTATACTTCGGGAAGCTGGACACGGTAGCTACGTTGCAGGCCGGTAAAACAGTGCATTGGGTACGGGTGGTGCTGCAAAACAACAGCAAAAACGAGCAGGAACGATACCTGTACGCCGGTGACTGGAGCAAACTGCAACTATATACGCTACAACCTGAGGGCAACTATACAACCCTGCAAACAGGGCAACTTGTGCCGGTGCAGGAGCGGGACGTGCCGCAATATAAACCGTACCTGCGACTTAAACTGATGCCCCAAAGCCACACACTGCTTTACCTGCGCCTGCAAGGCGACCTGAACCTGTACAAACCACAGCGCCTGAGCCTGGAACTATACACCCCGGAGCAAGTGATAAAGCAAAACAACAACCGCTTACTGGTGCAGGGCCTGTTTATGGGTATTATTTTAGTGATGACGCTTTATAACCTGGTGCTGTTCATATCAGTGCGCGACCGTAGTTATTTATACTATGTACTGGCGCTGCTGGGCACGGGCTTATACTTTATGTTTTACCACGGCTTTGCCCTGGAGCTGCTCTGGCCAAACGCCCCTTACTGGAACGCTCATAGCTTTGCGTTTATAGTTACGTTCAATGGCCTCTTCCGGCTGCTGTTTACCCGTAGTTACCTGGGCACCAAACAAAACCTGCCGCTCTGGGACAAACTGCTGTTACTGCTGGCTATACTTTATGCGCTGCCTATAACCATGGGTTTACTGTCGTACTTTACACCGCTGGACCTGTTGCAGCCTTGCGTAGATTTGATAGGCATTATTGGCGGGGGCGTGCTGGTAGTGATGCTGCTGGCAGGCATTGCGTCGCTGAGGCAAGGGTACAGGCCGGCTTTCTACTTTCTGGTTGCCAACGTGTTTTTTGTGGCAGGCGCACTGCTGTTTATACTAAAAGAAACACACCTGGTACCCGATAATTCTTTTACCGTGTACTCGGCACAGGTAGGCGTGGTAGCGCAGGTGGTGTTATTCTCGCTGGGACTTGCCTACAGGCTAAACACCGTAACCAACAAACTGGCTACGGAAGTGCTGGAGAAAAAACGCCTGGAACTGGAAAAGGAAACCGAACGCAAACGCTTAATAGAGCGCCAGAAAAAAGAACTGGAAGTAACCGTAGAGAACCGCACCGCCGCCCTGCGCCTTAAAACACAGGAACTGAACCAGACCGTACGCCAGTTGCGGGCATCAGAGCACAAGCTGCGCCGCCTTAACCAGCTAAAAGACCGTTTTTTTTCGATCATCTCCCACGACTTGCGCACGCCGCTAGCCACTTTAGATTCTTTCCTGAACATCCTGCTTAACTTCTCTGACCGCATGAAACCGGAGCAAATGCAGAAACTGGCCAACCACACACAACTATCGGTGCGTAACCTGCAGGCCCTGCTCGAGAATTTGCTGCAATGGGCCGCCTCCCAAACCGCTTCCGATCACTCCATGCGCTTCGAGCCGGAACCCCTAAACCTGCAGCAACTGGTACAGCGCAACATTACCCTGCACCAGGATACCGCCGCAAACAAGCAACTGCAATGGCAGCTACAGGAGCCGGAGCAGATGCAGGTTTTTGCCGACGCTAACATGCTTGATTTTGTATTCCGGAACCTGCTGCACAATGCTATTAAGTTCTCTAACCCCGGCGGCGAGATAAAAGTAAGCGCAAAAATAAAAGCCGGCCGATTTGCCGAAGTGTATATTGAAGACAATGGTATAGGCATGAGTGCCGATGTAGTGAAATCGCTTTTCCATACAGACCAGCCTGCCATTACAACCAAAGGTACCGCTAACGAGAAGGGCACTGGCTTAGGGCTGCTGCTGTGCCGCCTGTTTGTAGAGCGTTGCGGTGGAAGCATCAAAGTAAAAAGCGAAGAGGGCAAAGGCTCCTGTTTCTGGTTTACGATACCATTAGTGCCTGTTAAACCCAACCGTACTATAGCCCGCGAACTGGAAGGAGAAATTTGCTAAGGGTAACAAACCAACTATAGTTTCACTTTCTCAAATATTCCGATAGCTTTGCCAGATACCTACACATAAAACCTGCCATGAAACACACCTTACCCGACGGACTACAGCTATACTATGAACTGCACGGCGATGTAAATGCTACGCAGGCTATTGTTTTCCTGAACGGACTTTCGCAGTCTACGGCGGCCTGGGGCGGGCTGGTACCGGTGCTGGGTAAAAAGTATAGGTTAGTGCTGATAGACCTTCTGTTTCAGGGGCAGAGCGATGCAGCGCCAAAACACCGCAGCTTTGAAGGCCACGCCGCCGATGTAGCCGACTTGCTAAAAACGCTTGATTTACCGGACACCTTGCTGGCTGGCATATCGTATGGCGGGGCGGTGGCGCAACGCTTTTTAGTGAACTACCCGGATCTGGCGCAGGCAGGGGCATTGCTTTCAACGTTCCCGTACAAGGATGCTTTTTTTGATGCCATAGGCTATAGTTGGGAAGCTGCTTTAAAAGCCGGAGGTTATCCGCTGATGCTGGATGTGATGCTGCCAACGGTGCTGGGCCGTAGCTATTTCCTGAACCCGATTATCACGATAGAGAACCTGAAGAACGCTAAAACTACCCAAAGCCCGACACCTGAAAAAATCCTGAACCTGACACAGGCTACCAAGGAAAGCAGCAATTACCTGGAAGAATTGAAAAAAGTAGAAGTACCTGTATTAGTGGTGCAGGGCGAAGAAGATTATTTGTGCACTATAGAAATGGGCAAAGCCATGTACCAGGCACTTCCCAACGCCAAGCTGGAGATACTGCCAAACGTAGGCCACACGCTAAACCTGGAGTGCATCCCGGACCTGATACAGTTGCTGGATACTTTTGCTACAAAGGCGAGGCAGACGGTATAGCTTGATACTTTAAAAAAGCAGCACTGGCTTTTAACCCATTCCTGGTTTGGTAGTAAGCCAGCGCAGCTTTACAGTAGTTATTTCACGGTTTCCCGATCCCAGTTCCGGATCATATCTGCTATACTCTTATCGGCCTTTTCTGCTAGCAGCAAGGTCAGCTGTTCATCGGTTAGTTTTTCTTTATTGCTTTTAAAGGCATCCCACCATCTTTTGCTTACCTGTTTGCCACCAGCCTCATAAATGTTTCCGGCGGCTATATGCCAGCGGCTCTGGTACCAGCCATAATTCTTCGGGTGCTTCTGCCCTATTTCGTTGTAGCGCTGGTCAGCATCCTGCAGGCTGGTATAGGTATACTCGCTGGCCCCGCTGCTTACCACCATGCGCGGAAATAGCGTGAGTGCGGGTAACGCAGCAGGTTCTTTCTCGGCAATGTAAGTGTGCAAAAGTGTATTTGTAAACAGCTCGCCCAGCCATTTGCGCTGCATATTTAACCCAGCTTGGAAATGGAAAGCATGGCCCAGTTCATGCAGGGCTAGTAAATCGAAGAAAGGTTGCATGCTCAGGTTACCCGCGTCGTCCTGATATACTTCCCGGATTTGCTTACTTAAATCTTGGGGTAGCTGGTTTAGTGGAGGTATAAAACTTTTCCAGAATGGATTGTCTTCAGCTGCTACTATAAGTGTTTGGTCGTCAGTATAATGCGGCATGCCATATACCATGGGCCCTTTCGTATACCTGGTCCAGTCGTCCGGGCTCAGAATGAGGAGTGTTACGGCCGGTTTAAACCCCAACATCTGTTGGTAATAAGCCATGGCTTCGTCTATACGGTGGGCTATGGTTTCTGCACGTTGCTTGTGACCAGTGCTATAGTGCACCTGTGAAGTATGGCCCTGCAGGGCGTGGAGCTGACTGTAATGCTGTGCCCCGGCAGGCTGTGCTGACAGTAAGGCAAATGCTAATAAAAGTAAGATATACGGCTTCATAAATCTGTGTTTTTAGTTTACCTAAAGTTCAGATAATGTACCGACGGGAAATAGTATAAAAACGACAACTATAGGCGCAATTCGGCCTGCAGGCGCACCGGGGCTTTTTGCAGGTCTTTTTCGATGGTGCCCGGTGCCACACCAGCAAACTGTTTAAAATCACGGATAAAATGCATCTGGTCGAAGTAACCACAACTATAGGAAATGTGAGTCCAGCTTAGTTCCGGGTAATTTTCGTGCATGCGGTAGGCTTTAGAGAAGCGGACAAGACGGGCAAAGAATTTAGGCGTAAGCCCGATCCGCTCTTTACTCACCCGCTCAAACTGGCGCAGGCTAAGGCAGGCAAGTGAGGAAATTTGCTCTATCGGGGCGTTTCCATTATGCCGCATCAGTTCCAGCATCGCCCTGTCAAAAGGGAGCGCTTGTTTCAGGGTCTTTACTTTGCTTAGCAAAAACTCCTCGATCACAATCTTTATCTCATCAAAGCTTTGCGCTTCCTGCAGCCGCTCGTTTACCAGTGCCATTTCGTTGCCATACACATCAGTCGCGTCAAAGTGGCTATCGATCATCTCACACATTGGTATGCCCATAAACCGATGCAGCCCACCCGGATGAAAGCCAACCCGCACAGCTTTGTGGCTTCTGTTGATATCGAGCATTACGCGGCTAACCTGCGGCCCTACAATTACGCTGCGGGGCTGTTCTACAAACTCAGTAGTACCTTCCTTTTTTACTTTGATGCGATCGTTGATATAAAAGAAAAGGGAATTTTGCGGGGCAGGAGGATAAGGGCAGGCGGACGAGGTCGGACCTACTTCGGCATGAATCACCATAATGCAGTTAACGAATTCCTGCAACAGAATGTGCGGTGTGTAGAATTTAGTCTGCAAGGCGCTACTTTTTAAAGTTTAATACACAAGTTGCTATTGCCCGGATTATAAGATAATGTATGCTTTTGTTTATGCTAAGTAATTTGCTGTCAGTAGCTTATGCTGGGTTGGTGTTTGTGGGTACGGATGGCTATAGTCAAAGTTTTAATGAGTGAAGCTGACCGCTATACTATAGTTTCTCTTCCAGCCACAAAAAACCGCTGCTAAGAGTAAACAAAACAAAAAACCAGATCAGCGAAACGGGCTCATCTTTATAAGCTATAGCGCTTTCGGTTGCTTTTATAGTTTGCCTTGCGATAAATTCTTCCGTAGCCATTTTACGGTTAGCTATAGTTTCAAACTCCCAATCCGAAGGTTGCTGCACATAAAAAAAGTATGGCGCAGCGTCCGGGGTTTCTACTTTATGCCAGCCAGATTTTCCAGGCCAAAAAGTGCCGCTATACTTTTCGGGTTGATGCACGTTTTGGGCCAGTGGCAGGTTTATAGTTGTGGAGTCGGTTAAGCTGGTTATAGTTGCAGTTGGCGGGGTTGCGCCTGTAGTTAAAGTATAATCTGTAAACGAAAGTATAGCTGGCTTGCGGGGCTGCGGTACCTGCGGCTTTTCCAGTTGCCAGAACTTATCCCTAACCTCTTCTTTAACGATAGCTGCCAAAATGGTAGCCCAATAACTGGCATATACGTTTTTGTTACCCTCCAGCTGCCACTGAAAAGTTTGCGGCACATAGCTCATGGCTACTTTTCCCCAGCCGGCTTTTTTGGCTGCAACCAACAGGTTGTTGCCTTGCGCGGCTACCAGGCCTGTAACTGCCTCAGTGGGTGCCAATGCATAAGCCGATGCGTTTATAGTTGCCTGGTTTCCGGGCCAGCTGGCGCGCGTGCTGCGGCTACTATGCTGCGAGAGGCGTTTGCTCCGGAAGCCGGTAAAAAAGCCCGTAGTTTTACCTGAGGCCGGCTCCGTAACTATAGTTAGTACACCCAAACCATCTTGGGTTACGGCTCTTTGTAAAGTTGCTCTTTCACGGGCGCTTAAATTTTGGAGCACCTGCTCGTCTGTTATTACCACATCAATGTTTTGCAGCAGTTTAGGGGTTAGCTGGCTCAGGTCGGTTTTGGGTGTATTCACAAATTCGGTCTGGCTGATGTTGCGGCTAACGGTAGCGCGATAGGCCACTTTGTGCTGTTGTGCGGCCAGGTGGTTTTTCAGAAATTTAAATTCGAAGGAAGGAGTTGCGGCAAGCAAAAGTATCTGCAACTGCTGCTGCTCTTTTACCTGCACCGGGACATGGCCCAGCGTATCCTGCTGCCCGTCGGTTTTGGCCAGTAAAGTATAAACCCACCGCCCGGTTTGTTTAGGTGCGTAGCGTAGGTTAAACGTAAAGGTACTATCCGGTTGCAGTTCTACGGAATCGCGGAGCTGGCCTGCTGCTTGCAGGTATAGTTTGGTTTCTGATGCTGTTTTATACTTGCCGGCTATAGTTACAGTCTCTCCCAGGTTTACGCTCTCTGGCCATTGCACAGCACTTATGCCCGCCGGTGAGGCAGACAGGTGCGGTACAAGTTTGATTCCTTCCAATGTTTTTAGTTGGGCCTCGTCCAGGCCATATCCAAGTAAATGCAGTGTTTTAAGGTTGGGTTGCTGCTGGCGTAGGGTATGCAGATCTGCTAAAGAAATGGCATGTTCTGCTTCGGCCTCTAAACTATAAATTACAGGTTTTGCGGGCTGCCGGTTGAGCAAAGCATTTAGCGTGTCGGTGTGGTAGCCTTTGGTTAAAAGTGTAGCTGCGCCCGGGTTAATGGCATGTTGTATAGTTGGCGGAAAAACGATCAGCACCAGACATATGCCTGCTACCAGGCTTGCCAGTAAACGCCAGGCCAGCCGCTTCCGGGCAGGTCTGCGCCATGCCAGCCATAGCAGTAGCCCCACAACCAAGGTTGCTAAAAGCCAGGGTAAATATGCCGGAGTTGTATACACGCTTTACTTCTGATTCAGTTGTTTTAAATATTGCTGCGATAACCTGCTTCTGACTGCTTGCTGCGACTGCGGCGTTGGTGTAGCCGGCGGCAGCAGGTTAACCCAGGCGCGCTCCACAGTAACCAAACAGGTTTTGCACAGCGTTTTGCCAGCCTGCATCGCTGTAAGTATCATTCGCAGGTCACGTAGCGCTTTCAGGTTGCTGCCGGGCTTCTGCAGTGTTTGCCGCGCCAGCTCCTGACCAGCTTTTTCAAGTATGGCCGCATCGGTAGGCTTGTATTTGCCGGTTTGTTTATAGGTTGCCAGCCATTGCAGTGCAGCTTTGGTTTGTGGCAGCTGCTTTTCGGTAACTATAGTTTTGCTTTCTGATGGGGCTGTTATCTTGTTTAGTTCACCTGTCAGGCGTAGTTCAGGCTCTTTAAGCGGTGGTGCCTCAAAGCCGGTTTTAGCTACATACGCCCGTTGCGATTGCTGCACTTCTTTTAACATGCGCAGCGCTTTGTACTCGTAGGGCAGGGCATCTTTGGGTTTGTGCGTGCGCAGGCGCAGTTCGGCATCCCACATCTGGGCCAGGGCTCCTTTTAGTTTGGCTTTCACGGCGGGCTCAAAAATGGTAGCTTCGCCTTCCTGGTCGTGTTTGTGCATGTAGGGGTCAAGCAGCGCTTCCGGGCTGTTCTTGTCTTCAAACTCCTTGTGGTCGTGGCCATCGCCTTTGTAGTGTTCTTCGCCTTCGGGTATGCCGCCACCCGGCCCGATGCCGCTTTCAAACTCCTCACCCAGAAATTTACCATACCGCAGCCTTAACAGTTTCTGGTCTACGCCCAGGTTGTTGGCACGTTCCTCAAACTGAGCGCGGGTTATAGTTTTCTGCTCTTTCAGTAGTTTTTCGGTGTCTATAATGATCTGGCGCTGGCTCCTGAAATACTCCGGCACCGGGTTCACGCCCATCGACAGGTCAAAGGAATTGTCAACTATAGTGGTATCTTCTATCTGCACAAAATAGGTTTCGGAGCGGGTATAGCCACGGTGGCGGTCCCAGGCCTGCAGGTAAAAGTATAGTTCATCGCCGTAGGTCATGCCCAGTTTTTGCAGGTCCAGGGTTTGTTTTACCGCATAGTTTTTAGGGTTGCCATTCAGGTTTAGGTTGATCTTTTCTTCCCTGAACTTCACAGCCTCGCCGGTTCCTTTGGCTACGGTAGCCACCATGTTCGCTTCCCGGATGCCGTAATCGTCGGTTAGCTGGGCCTGTAAGGTTACGCGCTGCGGCTGCCCAAACAGTATCTCGGTATACTGTTCAGGCTTCTGTATGGCTATAGTTGGTGCCTCGTCGGGGATGATCTCTAACGTATAAAACGCTGATCTCTGCCCGTTCAGGTTAATCGTGTAAAGTCCCGGAGTAGTAAAGCTGCGCGACAAACTATAGCTGTTGCCTTGTTTTTTGAAGTTGATGGGTTGCTGTTCGTTTAGCTGCAGCTGTAATATTGCAGGTTTAGTTGTGCTGATGCGCCAGGAAACGGTGGCTCCTTGCTCTATTAGCAAATTGGGGTTCTGGGCACGGTAAGTGCCTTTGCCGGTGTAAGCAGGTGGTGTTACCGTTATTTCTGTTTTCTCAATTTTAACAGCTGTATCTGCAGCGGTAACCGGATTGTCAGGAAAATCAACTTTTATAGTTTCGGGCTGAGGTGCGGTAAGCGGTGCGGCCGGCAGATATAAAATACCCGCCGAAAACAGTAAGCCTACACCCAGTAAAGTATAAGTGGCAGTGCTGCGCAGAGTAAATATCTTTTCGTTCTCCGGGTGAAGCTGCTGTAGCGTTGCTGCAACGCGTTGTTGCTGTAGTTGCTGAAGCAGGTTTTCGGGTGCCTTCAAAAGTAATTCGGTGCTGTCCTGTAGCTGCGGATATTGCCTGTTTAGGTGCCGTGCAACCTGTTGTAAGCTTGTTTTAGTAACTGCCCTCCAGCCAAGTACAAAGTATAAAACTGCCGCCACAACTATAGTTACAGCCGTTGTAGCTAATAACGAAACTTCTAACTGCCAGCGCCAAAGTATAGCCAGGCCTACAACTATAGCCGCCAATGCCTGCAGCGCATACAGCCACAGCTTTGCCCGCACGTACCGCCCGCGAATTTGGTGTAGAATATGGATGCTTTCCGGTGTGCTCATTTATAGGTTGCTGCGCCTGTTGGCGATAATCCGTTCTATCAAAAATAAAATAAAAGCTGCCAACACAAACCACTTCAGTAATGGGATTTGTGCTGTGTTTAGTTTGGGTATAGTTGCGGCTTTTATAGTTTTGGCTGGTAACAATTGCTGGTCATCTACAGCGCTATAGTTGTAAGTTGGCTGCGGTTGCGGTAAAAGTAAAGGAAGCAACATTTCCGGGAGCTGCGCACTCTGCCCCAACTCACTCCAGGCAGGCGCAAACCCACTCCGGAAAGTATAGATTTTGCCCTTGCCATAGTTGTCGGAGTAAAGTACAGGTTCTCCGTTGGCTGTGGCCCAGAGTTGGTTCTGTTGCTGAGGTTGCAACTGGCTAAGCTGGTGTACTTTTATAGTTGTGCTGCCTATCCCTGTTATATGAGTTGTTACAGGTTGCGGTTTTTGACCTGGCTGCACCCATATGTTTAGTCCGTTATTAACTTGCTGCGCTATACTTTCAGGCAGTTCGTCTTTTCGAAGCCAGAAAACCCAATCCGCCTGTGTCGTATCTGCCTTAAATTGAAAAGGAAAACCTGTATAGTTGCTGATTGCCTGCAACGCAGCTTTCAGGTACTGCACTTCAGGTTGTTGCGCTTCATCGGTGAATATAGCTACCTGCAAAGCGCTGGTTCGTATTTTTACTTTATTACTGCTACCAGATATGATAGCTTCTAAACTGTCCTGCTGGTGTTTTAACTGTAGTTGCTGGTTGCGGGGCAGCGCTATAGTTTGTGCCGATGCAGCTGTTTTGAACTTGCTGTAATGGGTACCTTCTCGGGAACTATGGCCAAGTATAAGCAGCAGACTGTCGGGTTTAATTTGAATGGCCGCCTGTAGCCAGGTTATACTTTTATCAGTAGCCACCGGAATCCATTGTATATGCTGGGAAATACTTTCGGGACGGGTGCCTGCAAAATACTGCTGCTGGTCTGAAGTGAAAAGCAATACGCTATCCTGTGGTAATTTATACTTTGCTGCCAATGCCGGCAAAAGGCCCCAGTAGTTATAGTTACTATTCACCAAACTGTCCTGTGTGCGGTTGCTGATCTGTTGCCATTCTTCCTGTGATAGCTGTTTGAAATCCGGAGTATAGCTATGCAAACTATAGCCGCGCTGCAACAGCGAATCTATAGTTGGTTTGATGGGTTTTAGGGCAGAAGTATAAAGCAACTCTTCACCGATAACTATAGCCTTAGCTTCTTTTTGCTTTTGTGCCTGATGCTCCCAAACTGGTTGCGCCAGCGCCACGGCCAGAAGTATAAGTATAAGGCAGCGCAGCACCAACAGCCAGAAGTTGGTCAGCTTTATACTGCTCCAGCGGTTACTCGCCGACGCCTCCAGCCAACGCAGACTACCCACCTTTACCGTCTTCCCCTGCCGTTTATTCCACAGATGAATAGCAATCGGTATAACTATAGCCGCCGCTGCGAAGAGAAAGTATGGTGCGAGAAAAGACAAGAGAGTTTAGGAGTTAGAGAGTTAAAAAGTTAAAGAGTTGTTTTTTTCTGTCATTCTGGAAGAATCTTGAGTGCAAATAGCAAAGGCTTAACCTCCCTCTTACCAAGATCTTTCCAAAATGACAGGTGCGTGCCTGAGCTTTATTTTTTGAGTAAACAATCAACAATTTAACATCAGTAATTAAACCATCACCCATACAGCAGCCGTTTTTGCAGGAATGTTCTCAGCGCCTTATCTAGTGGCTCGTCGGTAACAAACCTGTCGTAGGCGATCTGACGGTTGCGCATGTCTTTTTCTATGTCCTGCAGCCACTCCTGCTGTTTGGCTAAATAGGTTTGCTTTTGAGCGGCGCTGCTTACCTGCAGCGTTTGCCCCGTTTCCAGGTCCTCAAAGGTGAGGGTGCCGTTATAGGTAAACTCCAGCTCGTTACGGCTCATGAGGTGTGCCAGCAGCAGCTCGTGCCCCTGTGCGCCCAGTTTGTATAGCAAATCTTTTATCTCATGCTCATGCTCATACAAATCCGACAGAAAAACGGTAAGCTCTTTCTGCCGGCGGGCCGCAAATAGGTTAGCTGCCACCTCCATGCCCGGAAACTTACCTTGCGGCTTTACCTCGGCCAACTGGTGCCAGAAGCGCTGCAGGTGCATGTTGTCTGATCGCGGCGTCAGGTTAATGAGTTGGTTCTCGTGCAGTACATACAGTCCCACCGCATCGCCCTGCGTAGTCGCCAGGTAAGCCAGCGAGGCCACCATAAACCGCGCGTAATCCATCTTGCTGATACCATTTACATCTTCGTGTGCCATCGAGGCGCTGCCATCCAGAATAAACCGCACCGTGATGTTGGTGTCTACCTCGGCCTCCCGGATGTAATAGCGGTCGGAGCGGGCAAACATCTTCCAGTCGAGTTGCCGCAGATCGTCGCCGGGCTGGTAGCTGCGGTACTGGCTAAACTCCAGCCCCGCCCCACGCCGCAAACTCTGGTTCTGCCCCGCCAAAAAGCCCTCCACCACCGTTTTAGCCAACAGCGGCAGGTCTTTTATGGTAGCCAATACCTTCGGGTCGATGAATTTATGGGTGGTCAAGGAGTAGGATTTTAGAGTTTTATGTGATGGATGGGCTTATCTAATTGTATCAATTGCAACTAACTCATTATTTTGCCATACTTCCTCAATTTTGTAATCATCTTTATAAATTATCTTCTTTCCTTCAGCAACACCATTTACATAATCCATTTCAATAAAAAGCTCTTTTCGGGGATGATAAACTGTAAACTTCCCGTGTGGTTTTCTATTTACTAAATCAGCTAAACTATAACTGTATTGCTCATAAAAGCTGCTGGCAAAAGCACGGGCAGGTGGTACAATATTAGGGGCTTTCATGTATACTGCTTCTTTCCAGTTCTTTTCAATTACTTTGTCACGTTGAAAGAATATTAAAGTATAGCAGTAATTAAGCGACTTAAAGTTTTCTAAAAACTCAATGATAGAATTCCGATCAGTTGAACTAACATAAAACAGATATAGATTTTCATTTTCATGCCCATGCCAACATCTATTTGGGCTCTGTTGATAATCAAGTAGCTCAAAAGTTGTACTGCCTATTTGAGTTAACCTCTTTACAGCAGGTTGGCTCCAATAGACAGTATAGTTTGTTAGATAATGAAAAGAAGAAACGATTAAAAGCAAAACCGCTACAACCAGAAAAATATACAGATTTGTCTGATTTTTAAATATCTTATATGGTTTTCTATGCTTCATAAAACCTATACCAAACTCTGCCGCAACTTCAGATCCACCAACTCAGCCTCAATAGCTGCCTCATCAAGTATAATATCTACCCCACCGATTAACTCTTCACGTACTTTGAGCATATACTTTCGGGTGTCGGTATAGAGTACAATGGCTGCGTCGTAGTGTATAGTTTCGTAGAACTCCTGATTCCAATCCTGGTACACTTCCAGCATCAGCACCTGCGACGACAGTACCTTTATCTCTGAGTATTGCCCTGACTGCAGCAGCTTTTCGCAACGGAGCGGCATTTTACTTTCTTCTATGGCAAACTCGTAGTAAGTGGTGCTTGTATCAGGCGTAAGTTTATAGTCTGCGCTGATGTTGATGAAAGTGAGGTCGCCGCGGTTGGTTTTAAGGCCAAGCGCAAACTCCGGAGCCCAGTACAGCAGCTTATCGCCATTTGCTTCAACTTTTAGTCTGTCAGTGAAGAAGTAACAGATCCTTTCTCCCACAATTTTCCTCAAGAGTTGTGTGCTCGTCTCTGTCAGTTTTATAGTTGCTACTTCTTCCATCTGTTTCTTTTTGTAATTATGGCGCGAGCGTCTTCGCTCGTGCTTATTATAGTGTGGCCTCTGGCCACTTTATGACAGATCTACACGGGCCAGAGGCCCAGCTATAGTTAGTCACAGCGAAGACGCTCGCGCCATGATTTACTACACCAACACTGCTTTTGGCAGCTTTATACTTTGCAGCAGCTCGTCTACTACATTATCCGGGGTAATGCGCTCTGCTTCGGCGGCAAAGTTTACCAGTACGCGGTGGCGCAGGACAGGATAAGCCATTGTTTTTATATCATCTATAGTTACAGCAAACCTACCATGCAGTAAAGCTCTGGCTTTGGCGGTAAGTATAAGTGCTTGGCCGGCTCTTGGACCTGCTCCCCAGCGGCAATAGTTTTTTACGAAATCTAAAGTTGTGCTGTCGGGGCGGGTAGCACGTACCAGTTGGTTTACAAAGCTCAACAGGTCTTCGTTTATGCTTACCTCGCGTACCATTTGGCGCAACAGCATTACTTCTTCACCGCTAAGTATAGGTTGTACCTGTGCCTGCCGTGTGCCGGTGGTGCTGGATAGTATATTTAGCTCCTCCTGCTCGGTTGGGTACTTTATTTTGATGAAGAGCAGAAAGCGATCGAGCTGCGCCTCCGGTAGCGGGTAGGTTCCGGCCTGTTCTATCGGGTTTTGGGTTGCCAGCAGAAAAAAAGGTTTCGGCAACGAATATGTTTTACCGGCATAGGTTACTTCGTGCTCCTGCATGGCTTCCAGCAAAGCGGCTTGCGTTTTAGGTGGCGTCCGGTTAATCTCATCGGCCAGCACAATGTTCGAGAATATCGGACCTTCGTTAAATTTGAAAAAGCGCTTGCCGGTGGCGTGGTCTTCTTCCAGCACCTCAGTACCAAGTATGTCTGTCGGCATCAGGTCCGGGGTGAACTGTATTCTTCTAAAACCTAGATCCATAGCGCTACTCAGCGTGCGAACCAGCAACGTTTTAGCCAAACCTGGTACACCTTCCAGCAAACCGTGTCCGCCAGCCATCATGGTTATCAGTACCTCGTCAAGTACCTCTTCCTGGCCTACAATTATTTTCTGTATCTCCTGCTTTAGCTGCGGTAGCTTGCCTAACAGGTGGTTTATGTCTTGTTCAGTCACAGTTCTTAATTACTAATGATGAATGAATAATGACTAATTATTGAGCAGCTTTCGCAGTCTATTAATCATTACTCATTAATAACTATTCATTAACTAGTTAGCGCATACATAATAATGTTTACGCCAAATTTGGTGTTGTCTTCGGCCAGCCAGCGTTTGTTTCTAAAGTCGTAATCCCATTCGCAGCCATAGTCTTTGTTGCTGTAAAGCACGGCTACGCGGCCGTTTATCTCTATCGCTTTCAGGTAGTCGTGCACCAGGTCGTCGCCCCAGCCGTTTAGCTCAAAACTTGTAGTAGGCGGGCCGTCCTCGAAGGTAAAAAAGCTGCGGTATAGTTTATGGTTATTGGGTATCTTCTTCAGCGCTCCCGCCCCAAATATCTGCCGCATCTGCTCCTCAAACGACTTGGCAAAAAGCCCATCGATGTCGTGGTTGCAATCGTCTACAAACACGAAGCCACCGTTGCGCACATAGGTCTCAAAGTTCTTTCGCTCTTTCTGGTTAAACTGCACCAGTTTGTGCCCGCTCAGGTAGCTAAATGGGTAATGGAACAGCTCCGCACTCTCCAATGATACCACTTTCTCCTGCTCGTTTACCTTTACAGTAGTGTATTGGATAAGCGAGTGCATCAGGTTGCTTGGCATACGCGGGTCGGTATCCCAGTTGCCGGATCGGTATTGCAGGCGTACGAAGGTAAAAGGTTGCACTTATAAAACAGATAGTGTTTAAACTAACTGTCATCTCGAACAACGTGAGAGATCTATTTCGAACACTTGTATCAGATCTCTCCTATCGTCGAGATGACAGGAAAATTATACTATAAATCTTCAGCAATTACACGGCATCCGATAAGCTGGTGAAGGTAAAGTCGCGCACTTTCATCGGCGGAATAAGGTTGCCACTGATGCGTTGCGGTTTACCAAGTGCCTCCAGGTTATTAAGCATGATAATCGGGCTCTCGTTGAAACGGAAGTTCTTAACCGGGTACATGATCTTACCATTTTCAATGTAGAAAGTACCGTCGCGGGTTAGGCCGGTAAAAAGTAATGTCTGCGGATCAACGGAGCGGATGTACCACAAACGGGTAACCAGTATACCGCGCTTGGTGCTCTTGATCATATCTTCCAGCGACTGGGTGCCACCTTCCATAATCATACCGCCCGGGTTTGGCACTGACTTGGCTCCTGTTTTTTGGGCCCAGTAAAGCGAGTTCGACAGGTTCTTTACAACGCCCTTCTCAATCCAGGTTGTTTTTTCACGCGGGCGGCCGTCTCCTGAGAAAGGTGCTGACGGAATTTCAGGGTGAGCAGGGTCAGAATAAACGGTTACACGCTCATCTACCAGCTTTTCGCCCAGCTTGGTTTTGCCACCTGCTTTGCTCAGGAAACTGCGGCCTTCTTCGGCGCTACGCTGGTCCAGGCCACGGAACATGCCTTGCAGTAAATCTATAGATGCGGCTGGCTCCAATATAACAGTATACTTACCCGGCTCCAGGGCTTTAGCGTTGCGCGAGCTGGCAGCTTTCTGGGCAGCTATTTCCGATGCTTTGCCTGTATCAAGCTTACTGGCATCTGAGAAATCCTGGGTTACGTAGCCGGAGCCGGTTCCGTCTTCGGTACGCATCGTTACCGAAAAGTCTATTACCGTAGCCGGATGATAAGCGAACAGGCCTTTGTTGTTCATCTTGGCCGTAAAGTCGGTATAGTGCTCCAGGAAGCCCGCAGCCGTAAGGCTTTTAGCGTTTGCGGCCGCTATACTTTTTGCGGCAGCCTCTGCTCGGTAAGCTGGGTCTATTTTAGCTGTGGTATCAAAATGCTCTTTGGTAGTGATGTATTTCTGAGGTCCCAGTAGCGGTACATATTCCGGGCTTTCAGGAGCCAGGCGCGCAATTTCTTCAGAACGACGAATTACTTTTTCCAGTGATTTATCGTCGAACTCGTTTATAGTTGCCACACCAGAACGCTTGCCAAAACGCGACTCCACAGACATAGCCGTGTTTTCTTCGGCACCGCTGGTAGATACTTCGTTTCGGGCATAGCGTATGTTGCCGCCATTATTGCCGCTAAGTGTAATCTCACACTCATCAGCCTTTGAATAAGCAAGCGCTTTTTTAAGTATAGCCTGTGCTTCTTCTTTACTTAATATTGCCATGTTTAGATAGTTAAGAGTTGAGAGTTATGAGTTAAGGAGTTAGAAAGTTAAAAAGTTAGAAGGTTAGAAAGTTGGCTACTGTAAGTGCTGGCGTTTCTAAGAACATCTACTTTTAACTATTAACTTTTAACTCTAAACTAAATCGTTAGATTTTACGGGCAGTGTTTATCACATTTACACCGTTGAAACGGGTGTGGGCAGAGCCGTGTGATACTGCGCTTACCTGGCTTGGCTGACCTTTGCCATCGAAGAACGAACCGAACAGGCGGTAGTCGCTTTCGTCGCAGGAGCCGGCACAAGAGTTCCAGAATTCCTGGGTGTTGCTCTGGTAAGCCACGTCCTCTAACATACCAACAATTTTACCTTTGCTGATTTCGTAGAACACCGTACCCCCAAACTGGAAGTTATAGCGCTGCTGATCGATAGAGTAAGAACCACGGCCTGCAATGTAAATGCCTTTGTCTACTCCAGCTATCAGTTGGTCTACATTCTTTTTCTCTTTGCCTGGCGCCAATGATACGTTTGGCATGCGCTGGAACTGTACAGAACTCCAGTTATCAGCGTAAGCGCAACCATGCGATTCTTTCTCGCCAATTATATGCGCCTGGTCGCGGATGGCCTGGTAGTTTACCAGCACGCCGTCTTTAATCAGGTCCCACTGTTTAGTTTTTACACCCTCATCATCCCAGCCTACTAAGCCAAGCGAGCCTTTCTGTGTTTTATCGGCAAAGATGGTTACTTTATCAGAGCCATACTTAAAGTTCTTCGATCTCCATTTGTCCAGAGTGGCAAAAGAAGTACCGGCATAGTTGGCTTCGTAACCTAGCACACGGTCAAGCTCCAGCGGGTGACCCACCGATTCGTGTATAGTTAAGCCCAGGTGGTTCGGGTCAAGTATAAGGTCATATTTGCCGGCTGCTACTGATTTGGCGGTTAGTTTTGCGCGGGCCTGCTTGGCTGCCAGGGCGGCATCTTCCAGCATGTCGTAGGCATAACGGTAACCCATCATACCTGTGCCTTCCGGTCCTTTAATTTTTTCAGATGCCTTCGGGATCATGTACTCATAACCCATGCCCATTGGGGCGCTAAGCGCTTCGCGGGTTCGGAACTTACCGGATGCTTTATCTACAGCAGTTACTGTAAAGTTTGGCCAGATGCGGTGAATATCCTGATCGATGTAAGAGCCATCGGTAGAGGCAAAATATTTCTGCTCGTTTATCTGGAATAGCGCCGAGTTTACAAAGTTGGCACCGTTATCAAGTGCTTTGGCGTTGGCGGCCAACAGCAGTTCTGCTTTCTCGCCAACAGGTACTTCAAAAGCGTTTTTCTCGAGCGGGGTTTTCCAGCTTACTTCGCCGTAGCCTTTTACAGGGGCCAGGTGTACCGGCTCTTTCTGTAGCTTGGAGTTGGCTTTGGCAATGGCTACGGCCTGTTCTGTTGCTTTGGCTATCCCTTTATCCGATACATCGGAGGTAGCGGCAAAGCCCCAGGTGCCATTAGCCAGCACACGTATACCTACGCCATAAGACTCTGCGTTTACGATGTTCTGTACTTGTTTTTCGCGGGTAAACACATACTGTTGCAGGTAACGGCCTATGCGCACATCGGCATAAGAGGCGCCTTTGCTTTTGGCAGTGTTAAGGGCTACGTCGGCAAGTTTCTTTTTAAGAGCCGTATCAACGGTCTCCAGCAGGCGCTCCGGCGAAACCGTGTCGCCAAAGACCGGGATGGAGGTAAGCATTAAGCCCCCAAGCCCCATGGCCGACAATTCGAGGAAGTTTCTTCTTTTCAAAGTAAGGCAGGTTAGTAAAGTTTGTAGGTTTAGTTTTCGGTAACTAAGTATAAGTATATCTGAATAGTTTTCAAAACATAAGCCTACTAAATAAGCTTAACCCACCACAACTATAGACTAAACACCTGATAACCTATATAAAGCATGAGTTGCTTAGTAAAAGGTATAAAACAAAAAAGCGGCCCTGTTAAGGAGCCGCTTATCTGTAATCAAATAATTAACTGTCAGGATTCTCGTACCAGGCCTTCGAGGCCTTCTTCTTTCAGGAGTTCGTTAAAAGCTTCGGCGTGCTGTCTGCTCTCGAACGTGCCAATTCTAACCTGGTGTACTTTTTTGCCTTCTATCTTTTCCGCTTTCAGCTCTACCTGCAGGTTTTTGTCAAAAGCCTTTAGCTTTTTAGTCTGCTCCAGGGCCATCTCTTCTGATGTAAACGCGCCTTGCTGAATGGTAAACAGGTTTGGCCTGATTGGGTCGCCGGCAGCAATGGCTTTGCCATCAAGCTCTATCACTTCCACTTTTACGTTGGCTACACCTGCGCCGTGCATATCAAGTTTTCTGGCGGCTACTTCCGATACATCAATAATGCGTTTGCCTACATACGGGCCACGGTCGTTGATGCGTACTATTACAGATTCGTTGTTGGCGAGGTTGGTAACTTTTACCTTTGTGCCGAAAGGAAGTGTATTGTGGGCTGCGGTCATGTCGTTCTTGTTATAACGTTCGCCGCTGCTTGTTTTTCTGCCGTGGTATTTGCTTCCGTACCAGGAGGCAGCCCCTGTTTGGGTTTGAGTGTTGTCTTGTGCTAATGTTACTTGGCCGATGCCGATAAATAGAAAAATGATTACTGTTAGCAGGATGCACTTTCTATTATATATCATATTACTAATTGTTGGTGAAACAGCAAATTTACGAATAATTTTTTAAACGAGGCCTTTTACGCCAATATTGTGCGTTGGATGTGGGGGGATACAGGATAGGGTACAAAGTTGCTATAAGGGCTCTAATGCAAAAAGTGCTTTTTATGCAAGTATAGGCTTATTTTAATAAATTAATTCAGCCAAAAGTGCAATAAAAAAATTATCAATATATTTTCATAACAGCATAATTTCATGCGTTGGCACAACCTTATGTTTGTTTGCGTATAAAACAGGCTACTACTTATAACTATGGATTTCGGGAAATTACAGAACATAACGAACGTAGATTTTACACTTCCTTCAGATCATCCTGATAATCAGAGGTTATTGCTAGCGCATAAGCAGGACAGCAAGCCCGAAGTATACATTGGATTACCGGTTTGGGTTAACAAGTCGTGGATAGGAAATATATACCCGGCCACCATGCGCGAAAAGGATTCGCTGCTGTGGTATGCCAGGCAGTTTAACACCATTGAGCTGAACAGTACGCATTACCATATCCCCGGCGAAACCACCATAGAACGCTGGCGTAATTCGGTACCGAGAGGCTTTCGGTTCTGCCCTAAGTTTCCGCAACTTATTAGTCATGAAAGTGCCTTACGCAATACCCAAAGTATAACGGCTGCCTTTTGCGAAGCGATTGCCGGATTGGAAGATAACCTGGGAACATCCTTTCTGCAGTTGCCGCCCTACTTTAGCCCTGACCAATTACCGGATCTGGAAGAGTTCCTGAAGTTTATACCTGAAACCATACCTGTTGCTGTAGAGCTACGCCACCCTGACTGGTTTGTAGACAATATTGCCAGCCTGGAGCTGTTTGAGGTGCTTGAGAAGTATAGCGTTGGAACTGTGCTAACTGATGTGGCCGGCCGCCGGGATGTATTGCACATGCGCTTAACCACCCCAACAGCTATGATCCGTTTTGTTGGCAACGGCCTGCATCCGACGGACTATACCCGCATAGATGACTGGGTTTCAAGACTAAAAACCTGGTTTGACAACGGCTTGCAGCAGCTATACTTCTTTGTGCACGAACCCGACAACACTTTTGCTCCGGACCTGGCCATTTACCTGATAGAGCAATTGAACAAAGTGTGCGGTCTTGACCTGAAAGTACCGAAGAAATACGTGCAGCCGGTGCAGGGAGAGTTGTTTTGATAGTTTGACCTCACCCCAGCCCTCTCCTAAAAACAGGAGAGAGGGTTTTTGTCTGAACCAAGATTTTTAGGATTAATGGATTTGCAGGATTAAACTATAGTTTACATACTACCCTATTCCGCTGGCTTCCGCTGGCGCGAGCGTCCTCGCTCGTGACTAACTATGGTGTTGAGTCTCCTGACTCAACTGGCCCGCGAGGGACAGGCGTGACAGACGCTTAAGTTATAGTTTCATAGGTCGTGTAATCCAACCACCCCTGTCCCTCAGAGTTCCGCTAGCTATCTTCGAAATCGCTTCTCGGTAGTCTAAGGAGGGGAATTTTTACTGCTACAGCTATAGTTTCTTGTCCCTGCAAATTGGGATTGTAGCGACGTAATACCATTACGTCGTTTTTCGGGTTATCCTGCAAATCAATCAAATCCCCATTAATCTGCGGTTCAGACAAACAAAAAAGCGGCTGCTCTGGATAGAACAGCCGCTTTTGCTATAGTTAAGAAATTAACTTTTAGATCTTAAATGTGTCGTCGCTGATGCCTTTGTTAACTTCAACGCTTTGAACTTCAGCTTTAATCACCTGTGGACCAACAGAAGTTTCTACAGTGTGCGGTACTTTAATGCCACTTACCTCTTTATAGTTGCTGTAGTTTTTGGTTTGTGTTAATACACCTTGTGGCGACTGCATGCTTTTCACATCTTTCAGCAACAAACCGGTATTTTTATCAAAGTAATGTAGTGTTTTCTGGCCGTTTGCTTGTGTAGCTTCTACTACGTAAGCTTCGTTACCGTCTACATCTTCAATACCAGTTACTTTAGTTTTTACGCCAAGCTTGTCGTAGCGCGATTGGGCAAACATATCAGACTCAAGCTTTTGGGCAGCCAGCTCTTCAGCAGACATTTCTTTGTTAACGCCTTGCATTGGGGCTTCCATTTTACCTTTGCTACCGTTAATTACCACACGCTGCAGCGGGTTGTTGTTCATGCTTACAAGCGCTACAAACTTATCAGTGCCTTTTTGCTGCTGCTTAATTACAAGTGGCATGCCTTGTATAGTTGCATTGCTGGTAATGGTAATGTCTTTTACCTTGTCGATATTCGCTTTGCCGCCAATTGCTTTAATATAGTTAGCAAGCACTTTCTCGGCAGTAACATCAGCTGGTACAGTGGCTGAAGCAGCTGAGCGTTCTACTTTCTCGCCAACAGCGTTGTAGTAAGCTATTTTGCCATCTTCCAGGTCGAATTTCTTTAGTTTACCAGCTATGTCAGAAGCATTACCAACAGCTACCAGGTATAGGTTATCTGGTGTAATGTATTTCTGGGCCATGCGCTGGATATCCTCCACCGTAACCGCTTCTACCTGCTTCAGGTAATTAGCATAATAGTCTTTTGGCAGGTTGTAGCGGGCTGTGTTAATGGCATAAATAGCTACTGTTGCAGGGCTTTCCAGGCCACGGGCAAAGTTACCGGTCATATAAGCTTTGGCGTAAGCTAGTTCTTTATCAGTAACACGCTCGTTACGGATCTTGGTCAGTTCTTTCATAAACTCGGTTGCAGCGCTGTCGGTAACGGCGTTACGCACATTAGCCGATGCATTGAAACGACCTAAGATCTCATCTGAAGAAAGAGAAGAATAAGCTCCATAAGTATAGCCTTTGTCTTCGCGCAGGTTCAGGAACAAACGGGCAGAGCTGCCACCACCAAGTATAGCATTCATCAGTTGTGCCGCTACGGCATCAGGAGCACCTGGCTTCAGATCGGCTGGGTTAACGAAAGAAAGCACGCTTT
This sequence comes from Pontibacter fetidus, assembly GCF_010119545.1. Taxonomy (GTDB): domain Bacteria; phylum Bacteroidota; class Bacteroidia; order Cytophagales; family Hymenobacteraceae; genus Pontibacter; species Pontibacter fetidus. The sequence continues at coordinate 258,121 of NZ_JAAEAA010000003.1, forward strand.
GTACCGCACTTGGTCTGTCAACTATAACTACTTGGGTTTTAGCCGGGGCTGCCGGTAAGGCAAATGTTTTGGTTGGTACTTCGCCTTTCTTCCAGTTTTTCAGCGATTTGTTCAGTAGCTTTTTCGCTTCTTTCGGTGTAATGTCGCCAACTACAGCCAGGTAACCAATGTTTGGTTTAAAGTAAGTAGTGTAGTAGTTCTGAACATCTGCAAGAGTAATGTTATCAACAGTTTTCTCTGTCATAACCTCGCCGTATGGGTGGTTTTTGCCATACAACAACGAGTTGCGGATCTTTCCGGCAATGGCATCTGGGTTATCCTTCTCAGATGCCAGGTTTGCCTTCATCTGCTTCTTCACTTTATCCAGCTCTTCCTGTGTAAATTTCGGGTTTAGCAGGGCATCAGTTGTTAGCGTAAGCAGCGTTGGCAGGTGCTTCTTCATAGCCGACGCATTAAAGCCGGTAGAGTTAAACGACAGGTTGGCGCCAATAAAATCAACCTGCTCATCAAACTGATCTTTGGTGCGGGTAGTGGTACCGGTGCGCAACATCTGGCCTGCGGCCTGCACATAACCAGCTTTGTCGCCTTCTAATATAGGGTCGCGGTCCAGCACCAGCGACATAGATACCACCGGCTGCTTGTGGTTTTCTACTACATAAACTTTCAGGCCGTTCTTTAAGGTAATCTGCTCGTACTTGCCTAACTCAATTTTAGGAGCAGGACCTGCAGCAGGCGGAGACTGTTTTGTTTGTGCCGGAGCAACAGATACCAGCGCCAGAGCAAGCGCCAGTGTGGTATATAATTTCTTTATCATGAGTGATATATCTCTTTTTATACTTGACGTGAGGCTATGAAGCGAAGGAGTTGCTGTAGTATAAATCTGGCGTCCTGTAGCATCATTTCCGTTGTCTAAAAACTTACTGTTTTGGCTGAGCTGACTTTGGCAGGTAGTGTAGCACTACACGGTTGTTTTTGGTCAGGTACTCGTTTGCCACGCGCTGAATATCTTCTTTGGTAACTTTCATGTAACGCTCTAGCTCCGTGTTAATCAGGTTTGCGTCTTTATAGTATACATGGTAGTTAGCAAGGTTTTCGGCGCGGCCGGCAACTGTGCTGTTGCGCTGTACAAACTGGCTCTCGACCTGGTTGCGTAGCTTCTGGAACTCTTTATCGTTTAGCGGCTCTGTTTTTACGCGCTCAATCTCTACGTTCATGGCATCTTCAAGGGCCTGAGCATCTACGCCAACATTGGCAATTGCATACGTCAGGAATAATCCCGGGTCTTCGGTAGGGAACGGAACAGACAGGGCAGCTACCGCTTTCTGCTGCTTATCAACCAGAGCTTTTGGTAAACGTGCACTCTCGCCGCCAGATAAAAGTGTGGTCAGCATTGATAAAGCATAATGGTCTGGAGTGCCTTGTGCCGGAATGTGGTATGCCTGTATAACTGCCGGAAGCTGAATGTTGTCGTACACAATTTTACGACGTTCTTCGGTTTGCTTCGGCTCTTTTATAGTTGGGCGAGGTATTGCTTTTGTGCCTTTCGGGATGCTGCCGAAATACTGCTCTATCATTTTCCTGGTATCGTCGATGTTTATGTCGCCGGCGATAGAAAGGGTTGCATTGTTTGGCACATAGAAGGTCTTATAGAAATCGCGGAACTCCTCGATCTTCGCGTTATTAAGGTCGGCAAATGTACCGATCGGGGTAATTTTGTAAGGGTGCTCGGTGTAAGCTAAACCAAACGTGTTTTCTAACAGGGTACCGTAAGGCTGGTTATCTACGCGCATGCGTTTTTCTTCCTGCACTACCTTACGCTGTGTTTCAACACCAACTTCATCTACTTTAGCGCCTTTCATACGCTCAGCTTCCATCCATAAGCCCAACGCCACCTGGTTAGATGGTAACAACTCGTAGTAGTACGTTCTGTCGAAAGAGGTATTAGCATTCAGCGAGCCGCCTGCTGCCTGCACCATGCCCATGTACTGGCCACGGTCAATGTTTTCGGTACCTTCAAACATCAGGTGCTCAAAAAAGTGGGCAAAACCGGTACGGCCTTTCACTTCGTTTTTAGAACCTACATGGTACAGCACCGATACCGCTACGTTTGGTGTAGAGCTATCCTTGTGCAGGATCACGTGCAGTCCGTTCGGGAGGGTGTATTCCGTGAACTCAATCTTGTTGCCCGGAGTTTGTGCCAGTGCAGCCGCACCGGAAACGCACCACAAAAGGCAGGCGATAATTTTACGTTTCATATAGTGTTAAGTGTAAAATGATACTGTCTGGAAGTATAGTTTCAGCCTTGTAACAGGCGCAACTTCTCCGTTTAAAATTAGCTTAAATACCGCCAACATCCCAGCTAATATCTGGCACCTCTAACACGATTCGGCCAAACCATAGCACTCACAGACGAACCTGCCCTATTTCTCGACGAACTATAACTATAGTTTTATCTGATGTAGCTTAAGCTATAGTTTACAAAAAAAAGCGCCCCGGTTAAGGAGGCGCTTTTCTGTATTTTATAAGTGGTTAAACTTATGGGAAAACAACTGTAGTGTATTGTGTTTCGTCAACTTTAGGTATTCTTGCCTTGTAAGTTTTGTTGATCGCATCAATAAACTCGTTAGCAGCTAATGCAGCACCACGTTGTGTAAAGTGGATACCATCTAAGCTAAAAATGTTGCCTGTAACGAATGTTGAACTATAGGTAATGCCGTTTAATGAGAAGCCTGTTGCTACTCTGTTTAGGTAGCTATTAAAGTCAGCATAGGCTAATCCTTTTGCAGTTGCAGCTGCTTGAATAGCGGCGTTGTAACTGTTTGTATGCTCGTTTATGATAGCCAGTTCAGCTTCTGACAGTACATATTTGTCATCAAGCGGAACCGCAGAGCCGCCTTGCTGGCACTTCAGCAGGTCAGATGCTGGCAACAGGATAAGCTCTGTAGATTTGATCTTACGTGGCATACCATCCTCTAATACAACAAAAGCGTTGGCGCCAGCCTGGAACGTGATGTGCGTCAGACCTTTTGAAGCATAAGCTGCTGTAAGCTGTGTAGCCTGCTCTGCAGTAAGGTTAAGGCCGTTGTAAGGTATAGTTGTAAAGTAAGGTATCTTAGATACGTTCGGGATGTTACCTATAGCTCCTTTGGCACCTTTTGATGTAAGCTGTGTAACCAGCATGTTGATGTAACCAGCAAATTGCTGCTGCCCTGTTGGGTAATCTTTTTCGCCTACGGCCGGAGTACCACCTGCCAGTGCATAACCAAGCACGTCGTTGTTACCGATCCAAAGGGTGAAGAACGTTGGGTTCTGCGCCATTGCATCAGCCAGTACACTTGTAGTTGCTGAAGAAGCAAATCTTACAAAGAACGGGTTAGCAGTACCATCTGCCAGGCCGGCCGGGTTACCATAGCCAGGGGCCAGCAGGTGGAAAGACTTAGCACCCGGTACACCCATGTTGTTGTATGGACCCTGTACGGTTGGGGCCGAAGCCAAAAATGCATTTGGATAAGGAGCTCTTTCACCAGCTTCAACCGGCGAAAGTCCTGCTACGCCGTTGCAATCCTGCACGATCTTCAGAACGCGCTTTTGAGGCACCTGCGCGCCAGTTGAAGTAATTACCGGGCTACCTACGCTAACACCTGCCGGCATCAACGGTTGCTTAAAAGTCTGGCTACCGCCTACAGTTGCAAATTGCTGTGCAAGTATAGATGGGTAAGAGCTCTGCTGGCCTTCCAGGTACAAAGCACCATCTGTAAAACCAGCTGTAAGCGAGTTACCAAGGGCTACATATGTTGTAAAATCAGCCTCACCCGCAGTTGGATTCGGAGTATCAATCTCCGGGTCGCAGCTGGTAAGCGTTAGTACACCGGCAAAAAGCGCCAGCATACCAGATCTATAGATAAAATTCTTCTTCATATCGTAAGAGAAATAAAATTAGAAGTTATAGTTAAGGGCAACACCTGGGATATAAGCAATTGACTTATAAGTACCTGCTATACCACCAGACAGGTTAGACGCATCTGTTCTCTCCTTTTTGTTGATATAAAGGAAAGAAGCATCTACACTGATTTTTTCAGAGAAAGTGTATCCGATACCGGCAGACAGACCACGAGAGTCAGAGTCCGGAGTTTCAGGAGTCAGGTAACCATCCTGTACAGGAGTTTCGTCGTAGTAAGCACCGGCACGCAGGGCCAGGGCGTCTGTAACTTTATACTCACCACCAATACGGTAAATGTATACATCTTCGTAGTTGCGGCTATTTTCTGTAAAGTTACTGCCGTTCACGTTCTGGCTATAGTCGAAGCGAAGTTTCTCATATGCGCTCCAGCCTACACGGCTAATATCTACAGCAAGCGTAAGTTTTTCGGTTGGGTTAAAGCCGATACCTAGTGTTAAAGTAGATGGTAAAGGCAATGCTGCTTTAAAGGTAGTACCAGCCGGGAAGCGGGCGGCCACAGAAGCAGGTACATCAAACTCAGCAGTTCCTTCTTCTACTTCCATATCTACCTTAGAGCGGTAGCTTAAACCCAGGGATAGCTTATCGGTTGGGTTAAAGAAGATACCTACGTTGTAGCCCATGCCGTTTGCATCGCCATCAAGTTCGGCTCTGCCTTCCCCTTCGTTGTTTTCCAGCGGAATAGAGCGCTGCAGGTTTACACCACCTGTAGAGTATACGAAACCGGCACCTACGCCTAACTTCTCAGTTATCTGGTAGCTAAGTGTTGGCTGTATAAATATTGCTTTCAGAGATAGCTCGTTCAGCCCGAAACGGCCATTCCACTCGTTGCCCCAGTTTACAGTGCTGCCAAACGGTGTATAAACACCTAAACCAGCTTTTAATTTATCAGTGATGCCGTACACACCATACACCTGGAAAGGCGTACCGGTAGGGTTGTCAGCCATTACAGTGTTGTTGCTTTCCGGAGCCTGGTAAGCTATTTTAGAGATAATTGCACTGGCACCTATAGTTATACCGTTGCGCGCCTGCGCCATAGCACCCGGGTTAAAGAAGATGCTGGAAGTTCCGGTATTTAAACCAGTACCTGTATGGCCCATACCAATTTGTCGCTGGCTTGCCAGGTTCACTTGGTATCCGCCGGCCATTGCCGTGCCCGTAAGCAGAGTGCTGCCCAGCAAGGCTAAGATTTTGCTTTTCATAAAATGCGACTTTTATTTTAAATGTAGAGTGTTAGTACGTCTAAACAAATATAGAAATAATATATATGCACGCTAATGGCTGTTGCATCTTTTTTCAAATATTTTTTAATATCGGTCGAAAAATTGGTTTAAGCCTGTAAATGGCACTGATAAGGCTATTTTGTGGGTTATAAGCTTACAACACCAACTATAGCAACCTATAGTGTAAAGGCCAGGAATGTGCTGTCGCGCGTAAATTTTATGTTTTTGCAACCACCTGTTGGGGCATCCATACGTTTACATAGTCTTTAAATCTGGATTAGAAACGACTTTATGTATGATGTTATAATTATTGGCGGAGGCCCTGCCGGGCTGAATGCCGCCATGTTGCTGGGGCGCTCGCGCCGGAAGGTGATAGTGTTTGATAACGGGAAACACCGTAACCGGTGGGCAGTGCACATGAACGGCTTTTTGGGGTGTGATGGCATGGACCCGCGTGAGTTTATAAGAATAGGCCGGGAAGAAGTGGAAAAGTATGGCGTGGAGATTCAGTATAAAGTAATTGTATCGGCGACGCACACCAAAGGCCACTTTGTAGTTAACGACGACGAAGGCACCATGTACAAAGCCAAAAAGCTGCTGCTGGCTACAGGCCTTAAAGACAAACTGCCCGAAATAGATGGGATTGAAGCATTTTATGGCAAATCGGTGTACCACTGCCAGTACTGCGATGGTTGGGAAAGCCGTGGCAAAGCACTTGCCGTTTATGGCAGGAACCGCGACGGCATAGGCCAGGCCCTGGCCATGAAAACTTGGAGCTCCAATGTTACCTTATTTACAGATGGCACCAACAAAATCAGCCGCCTTGACATGGAATTGTTACAGCGCAACGATGTGAAAATTTGCACCGATAAAATTACTGGCCTGGAAGGTACAGAAGGTATATTGGAGCACATTATACTGGCTAATGGCGAGAAGCGGGCACATCAGGCTATGTTTTTTTCTACAGGCAGCTCGCAGCAATGCGACCTGGGCGAGCAGCTGGGCTGTGAGTTTACCAACAAAGGAGTGATAAAAACACGCAGGCAGCAAAAGTCTAATATACCTGGCTTGTATGTGGCCGGCGATGCAGCCCGCGATATGCAATTGGTAATAGTGGCCGCTGCCGAAGGCGCCAAGGCTGGTGTAGCTATAAATATGGAATTGCAACGCGAAGAGCGAAAATAAAAAAACTATAGCAGGCTTCTGTTACTTATACAAAAGTATAGTTGCCTGCTATCGTTATTTATGCACCTCAACAGCGTTACCGTTAACAAATGACGCCTGGTGCTCTACCGGCTGAAACAGGTGCTCACGCAGACAATAGCGATAACCTTCTATCAGTAGGTGCATAACCAGGTTCTCAACAGCTATAGGTTCGTTTTCTTCGGCTTTGCGTACCCTCGAAAATTTAATGTTGCTGGCGTCAATTATAGTTACCACACCCGGCCCGAAAACTTCTACCTGATCGCCGGCCTTTATTATAATGCCCATTTCTTCGCTCAGGCCAATACCGATGTGGGTTGGGTCGTGGGCTACGGCGTGGGCCAGGCGGCCAAAACGCCCACGTTCTGCAAAGTGTGTATCTATGTAAACGTTGCTTATAAACCCGAAACCATGCGTGGTTTTCATTTCTCCTTTTATCAGCGAATAATGCCCGTACCCGTCGTATATCATCCTGTCAGACATTACGGCTGCACCGGCGCTGGTACCCGATATAATAATGTCGTCTTCGCGGTAGCGGCGTTGCATTATCTCCAGTAGTTTGGTGCCGTTCAGAAATTTGGCAAGCCGCAACTGGTCTCCGCCCGTAAAAAAAATCACATCAGCCACTTTTATCCGCGAGATGTTCTCAGGCAGGTCCGCTTCGTGCTCTTCATCTATCTGCATAAAATGTACGCTGCTGCAGCCCAGTTCCTCAAAAGCCTCTTTATAAGCCTTGGCAGAATCAACAGCATCCGATGACTTGGGTGTGGCCGTTGCGATCACTTCTATATTAGAGTGCCTGTCGCAGATCTCTGATCGTATCAGCTTAATGAGTCCGTCGTCGTCTCCGCCGCCAAGTGCAATCAATTTACCTTTTACCTGTTCCATATGTGCTTTCGCTAACTGTTGTGTAAGTTATACTTGTTTTTACCTGCCTTTGTTGATGTAGCTGGCCTATAGTTTAGAAGCTATAGTTGCCTTTCATTTCAATCTGCTTTTCATAGTGTATTATAGTAATTGGGGCAGTGCCGTTTTGTGCATTGATATAGCGGTTTGGAGGATTTGCAAGGAGTGGAGGATTTGGGATTAGACGCTCCGAGGTCATTTTGTTAACCGTTTGTGGCATAGATGCTTGCAGGAGCTGCGAACGCTGCAAGGTCTGAAAAAAGTTTTTTACTTAGTTAAAAAGGTATTGAAAGGATTACTACTCTATTTATAGAACTATAATGTCAACTATAGCTAAGGCAGAAAAGGCCTCCTTTGAAGGGGGTAAGGGGATGACAAACAGCAACTATAGAACTATAGCCAGCGCCTTTATCATGCCTGTACCTAGTGGGCCAATTGTACAACGCTATAGTTTGACACGAGCACGGACACCTGCGCCAGTATCCTTAAGTATCCTGTTAAAGCAAACTATAGCTTTACTCACATCGCCTTACAGCATTTAGAAAACCTGTAAGCGTGTCGTGCCGGTAACTTCTCACCCTTCATTGCTCATAAACCTCTGAAAAGAATTTGCAGCATAGACAAAAGTTAGCTGTACGGAGGGTAAAAATCTGTTCGCTTCTGAACAAAAAAGTGTACGGCACCGGACACTTTTTAAAAGCTATATAGCTAGTGTTTTAATGTAATATACTGTAAATCATTGTGTTACATGGTTTGGCACGCAAAGTGTAATATCCCAATCAGAAATAAAAAAAATTATAAAGGCCCAAGCAACCTTTTAAATAAGAGCACCATCTATTAGTTACAAAGCATCAGAAATTAAAAACAATTTATAACCACCTAACTACCTAATATTATGAAAATTCTAGCATTGCTTCTCGCTTTATTACTGGGTATCGGTTTCGGAATGAAAGAAACTGCTAACGCACAAAAAGATATAAGCTTCCAACACGAGCTGAACCAGTATAAATCTTACCCTAACTTATTACCAGTTGTAGAAGTTGTCGGACATAAGAGCTAACCTGTTATAAAACCAATTATCAACCTATTAAACCTAAAACTATGAAAATTATCGTTTTGCTTTTAGCACTGTTTGTTGCTTTCGGTTTCGCTGTTAAACAAGCCGCCGAAAATGTAAAAGAAATCGCTATTCAGCAGGAAATTGAGCAATTGGATGCTTACCCTAACCTGCTGCCGGTTGTAGAGGTGGTAGCGCACAGCTAACACCAGATACACTGCCTGATCACCGTACCACAACATACCTGACTTTTGGCTACGCCACCTATACTATGAAAACGTTATTGCTACTACTGGCGCTGGTACTGGGCTTGTACCTGGCCCTGAACAAAGCCCGAAGTGCCCGATCTCTGATGACGCAACCTGCTGATAACCCTGCATTACTGGTTGGCCCTACCCAACTGGTTTACGGACCTACGGCGGTTACACGTAACGTGTAACGCACCACGGTTTCAAACACACCCTTCCCCAATTAAAAAAAACCTGACATATTAATTTGCCGCCACTGTTACAAAACATGACAATGGCGGCTTTTTTTTGACAAATAAATCCGGCTAGCGCTGTAGATGCAGCCTTTTAGAGCAACCGGGCTGCCAAAAAGCGATGTTACGTTGGTATAACCGATTGCCTTTTTTGGAAATTACAAAAAGCCTACTTTTGATGTGCAGTGCAATGTTAAGGTGTTAAAGTGTAAAATTGCGCTGCAAAACATGCCTGCGGGCTGTTACAGGGTAAGTGTAAGCTTAAACCCAATTACCAACTAACTTTGTTGCGGACGTAAAGAAGTAAGGCACGTGGTAGCCCCCTGCTATAGTTGGCCAACCAATACAACCTAACTGGTAGAAAACAAACCTGCCGCAACAAACGGACTTACACATACCTATAAAGACCCGGTCCCCGCCGGGTCTTTTGTTTTTTAGTTGTCTCCGCCCTTCAGAATATCGAAAATGGAAGGTTTGGTGTCTTCGTCTTTATTTTTTCGTTTCTTCTTTCTGCTGTCGTCGTCGTTGTTGCCAAATGGCCAGATAGGGTTCTTTTTCTTTTTTTCTTTTACCAGCACATACCTTACCGATACGCCGGAGGATAAACCCACCCAGTCTTCGTGGTTCAAGTGAAAGGCCGGTTTTATATCAGCAGACAATAAGAAAGGTAAGCCGTTTACTTTATACTCCAGGCCAAGTATGGCATCGGCACCGGTAAATACGCCGTGGTCTTTTAGGTTACCCACGTGCGCGCCGGCACCCAGATAATAGTTAAAGCGCTCGCCCAGTAACGGAAAGTGCCATTCATATAGTGCGGTTCCGCTGTATTCGCGTTCGCCAAGTGTGGCAATGCCCTCTATGGTTCCGCGCTCGTGCACTTTCTGCTGAATAGAGAAACCAATTTTATCGCTTTCAAATCGGGCACCGGCGGCGGTACGGTACTTCTGGGCGTGGGCATTTATAGTTATGGTAGCAATTACAAGTAAGGTCAGGAGTGCTTTTATTTTCATATCGGGGTTATGCGTATTTACTTAAATGGCTTTACAAAAACCTTTCCGGGATTAAGGCGCAAGGTGTGTTTTTGTGTAAGTAACTGGTACTGTTGCTGTAGGACTTTAAATTATTCTCAAATTTTTAAACTTGTATAACTATAGTTGATGTTCTGGTAAACGTGCGGGTTATCGGATTATGATACTAGCACAGGTTTAATTCTAATGTCCACGTTCACAAATTAAAAGCTACGGAGCAGCCATAAGGTTGCTCCGTTTTGCATTTGCTCCAACTATAGTTTGTGGGTTGCCCCTTAGCTCTCTCCCCTAAATCCTCTGTTCATTTTTTTCTGGGCCTGCTTTTTCTTGCTTTCCAGGCGCTGTTTAACCGATGCGTGCGTAGGTTTTGTGGCTTTTCGTTTTTTCTGGCGTGTCAGGGCCTGGCGCAGCAGTTCGTAAAAGCGGGCTATACTTTGTTCCTTGTTCTGCAGCTGGCCGCGCTCTGTCTGGCTTACTACCTGCAAATATCCTTCGCTGTTAATGCGGTTGGTGAGTTTTTCCAGTACCAGGGCTTTTTCCTCGTCGGTCAGCAGTGCAGAGTTCGCCACATGAAAACGCAGCTCGATCTTAGATGACACCTTATTTACGTTCTGACCGCCCGCACCCCCGCTCCTGGAGGCCTGAAAGGTCAGTTCCTGCTCTAATCCTCTTTCTTTTATATCTGTCATGCTTATTTTATGTGTTGCTATAGTTGCTATAGTCTGGCCCTAGGCACACCTATACGGGTAAAATTATTTTGTGAACCCATTTCGGATACAGCAAACTCACAGCTCAAATTTACCTTACGCGCTTGCCGGTATCAACTATAAAGATAGGCTGGGTTTTGGCTTTTTTCTTTTTTATAGCTCCACGCACTAAAGGTTTTTTAACCGTTCCTGTAAATGACTGCGTAGCTATAGTTTATACTAAAGCCAGAATTATGATGAAGATAGGGTACCATGCCTCGCACGAGCAGTTTAAACCGAGTGCTCTTTTAAAGTATGTAAAACTTGCACAATCGGCTGGTTTCAACGCTGCTATGTCCTCTGATCACTTCTTTCCGTGGAGTCCCGACCAGGGCGAAAGCGGGTTTGCGTGGTCGTGGTTGGGGGCAGCTATGCAGGCTACTTCCTTATCGTATGGGATTGTTAATGCACCGGGGCAACGCTACCACCCGGCCATTATAGCGCAGGCAGCAGCCACCCTGTCCGAAATGTTTCCGGAGCGTTTCTGGATTGCTGTAGGTAGTGGGCAATATATAAACGAGCACATTACCGGCGAGCATTGGCCTGTAAAACAGTTACGGAACGAGCGCTTGAAAGAGTGTGCAGCAATTATGCGTGCCCTGTGGCAAGGCGAAGCCGTAACGCACCACGGGCATGTGGTTGTAGAAGATGCCAAACTATACACACGTCCCCAAAATCCGCCACAACTTATAGGAGCAGCAGTTACCCCCGAAACAGCCGAATGGGTTGGCAGCTGGACCGATGGCCTGATTACGACGTCGCGCCCGCCGGAAGAGCTTAAAAAAATGGTAGAGGCTTTTAGAAAAGGTGGAGGCGAAGGAAAACCCATGTACCTGAAAGTGCAGCTTTCTTATGCCGCCACTGACCATGATGCCCTGAATGGCGCTTGCGAACAATGGCGCAGCAACATTTTTGCAAGCAGCGTACTTACCGAACTCCGAAGGGCCAAACAACTGCAACTGGCCGCCGAGCACATCCCTAAAGATGTAATGCGCCAACATGTTCGGATATCGCATGAGCCTGAACAGCATCTGGAGTGGCTCCAAAAAGACCTGGACCTCGGATTTACACAACTGATACTGCACAATGTAAACCTGCAGCAAGAGCGTTTTATAGATGTGTTTGGCGATAAAGTAGTGCCGCAGCTGTTAAAGTAGTAAGTGGCTGGTATAAAGCACACTAACTATAAACTATAGCCTGGTTTATCCGTTTCAGAAGAAAGTACCTATTGGTTGTTGCAATATGAAATGGGCGTTAAACTTAGGGCGCGTAGCGGGCATTAAAATACTGGTGCACTGGACTTTCCTGTTCCTGATCGGGTGGATTGTTTTTACCGAAATGGGCCGGGGCAGCGACCTCGCCACTACCTTGCTGTCGGTTGGGTTTGTGCTTACCATTTTCCTGTGTGTAGTGCTGCACGAGCTGGGCCATTCCTTAACGGCTCAAAAGTATGGCATCAACACTAAAAGCATAACACTGCTGCCCATTGGCGGTGTAGCCAGCCTGGAGCGTATGCCCGAAAGCCCGAAGCAGGAACTGCTGATAGCCATAGCCGGCCCTGCCGTAAACGTGGTCATAGCGTTTATCCTCTGGCTGGTGCTGCCACCGCTTACCCAAATCCCCGACGAAGCCTTTTTTGCTCGCGTAACACCAGCCAACTTTTTCTACTTGCTGTTTTTTGTTAACCTGATGCTGGTGGTTTTTAATGCTATCCCGGCATTCCCGATGGATGGCGGACGTGTGCTGCGTGCCTTGCTGGCTTTTAAACTGGGGCGCGTACGTGCCACGCAAATTGCTGCCAATTTAGGCCAAATACTAGCTATCCTTTTTATTTTCATGGGGTTTTTCTCTAATCCTTTTCTGATACTGATAGGTGTTTTTGTTTTTTTTGGCGCTTACACCGAGAACATGATGGTGCAGCACCTCGACTTTTTGCGAGGCCACCTGGTGCGCGAAGGTATGATGACCAACTATGTAACCCTGACCCCTGAAAACACTGTGCGCGATGCCCTCGAAAAACTGCTGATGGGCTCGGAGCACGAATTTATAGTAGAGCTGGATGGTAATGTAGTGGGTACGCTTACCCGGAGCCAACTGATACAGGCCGTAAAAGAAGACAAGACAAACACACCGGTTGCCGAGATCATGTCGCGCGACTTTGAAACATTTGATGTAAAGGATAAGCTGTCGCAGGCGTACACTGCCCTTCAGAAAACCCGCTCCCCGTTATACCCGGTGCTGGAAAATGGCCGGCTGGCTGGCGTTATCAATACTGATAATATCAATGAGTTTATCATGATCAAATCAGCGCTTGTGCATTAAAGTATAGTTGCTTTTAAAGTTGCAGCTATAAGCTATAGTTGATTATTTGTCATTTCGAACAGAGTGAGAAATCTATCACAGCTTATAGTTGAAGACTTCTGCAATATGAAACAAGTCTTCCTTTCAAACTTCCTGTACTCCTGGGAGCTTTACTGACTTATCGTTTCATCTTTAGCTTTGGCTCCCTCACGGCCGGGAGGCCTCGTCTTTTGGCATCGCGCTGCTGCCTTCTTGCTATCCTCCTGCGTCGGATTGCCTATCGGCACCGCAACAAGTCAAAGGCGCTCAACCCAAAGACTGATATCTTTCTACTATTCACCACTAACTATAGTTTGAACTTGCTCGCTCCGAAATTGATCGTGGTTATAGTTCCGTAGGGACAGGTCGCGACCTGTCTGCTTCAAAGGCCGTCACTATAAAACCATAAATCAGCTATAGCAAAGCCAGAAAGTCCCCCTTTGAAGGGCAGGGCCGTTAAGTTCTGCCGAGAACTATCCCCTTGAGGGGATTATAGGGGTGTTATTCAGGACCAAAA